>NZ_JAAGUY010000004.1:0-121480 GCF_010868145.1 Nocardia cyriacigeorgica | reverse complement strand
GTGCAAGGTCAGCCGGAACGATCCCTACATCCGGTCGGTGACGCGCAGCGCCAGCGCGAGAAACGCATCGGCGCGCCGCTCCCCCGGCGACCGCGAGCTGCGGATGGCCTGCGCGACCGCGCTGCCGACCGGCGCCTATGCCGCAGACGTGATCTCCGCGCGATTGCGCGGAAGGGGACCGGGCGAGCTGAAGTTCAGGTACCACTTCCAGTGTCTGAGCATGGGGCGCCACGACGGCGTCATTCAGTTCTTGCATGCCGATGACACCCCGGGGCGGATGGTGCTGACCGGGCGGACGGCGGCCCGGTTCAAGGAGGGCATCGTCCGCTTCGCCGCGGCGGGTGCGGGAGCGAAGTAGAGTTGCGTCAACTAACGGTTGACGACTTCCGGATCGTCAACCTATGGTTGACGCATGACTTCCTCGCTCAAACTCGACGACCTCATCGAAGGCATCAAAAAGGCCCGCCCCGACAACGTCCTGGAGCAATTGGCCGACGCGATGGTCGCCGCCAATCATCTCGGCGAGGTGGCCGATCATCTGATCGGCCATTTCGTCGACCAGGCTCGCCGCTCCGGCGCCTCCTGGACCGATATCGGCGTCAGTATGGGCGTCAGCAAGCAGGCCGCGCAGAAGCGGTTCGTGCCCAAAACTCCGGGTGACGCGGCGGCGATGGATCCCGCCTCCGGCTTCGCTCGGTTCACACCGCGTGCCAAGAACGTGGTGATGGCGGCGCAGGAGGCTGCTCGCACCGCTGGCAATGCGCAGATCGGGACGCCGCACTTGGTGCTCGCCCTGCTCTCCGAACCCGACGGGCTCGCCGCAAAAGAACTGCTCGCCCAGGGGGCCACCGAAGAATCGGTGCGTACCGCCGCGGTCGCAGCTCTGCCGCCCGGCGACGACGAGGTGCCTCCGCTGGTGCCGTTCGACGCCGAGGCCAAGAAGGTGCTGGAACTGACCTTCCGTGAGGCGCTGCGCCTAGGTCACAACTACATCGGCACCGAGCATGTCCTGCTGGCTTTGCTCGAGCAGGAAAACGGCGCAGGCGTGCTGTCGGGGCTCGGCATCGATAAATCGGCCGCGGAGGCTCACCTGATCGAGCTGCTCGCGGGCATCATCGACAACAAATCCTGAGTGGCAGTGCGAGGTCACCTCCCGCGTCCGGCCGCACCCGTGCGGGCTCACGCGCAGGTCTGCGCGGGCTGAACGGGGTTCGGGAATCACCGGATCGGTTACCGGATCATCGCGACGGAGTGGCGGCTCGGGCGTGGGGCCGCCGCCCCATCTGTGTGGCCGGTAACCTATAGCAATGGCGGATGACACCGACTCCGACCTGATCGCGGGGGAACGGCGCGACGATCTGTTGCGCGCGCTGTCGTATGTCTCGACCGAATCCCTTGATGACGGCAGCTACGTCGTCAACGGTGACCTGCCGCCGGAGGTGGCGCCGCCGTTCATCCGGGCCATCATGCGGGTCGAGGCCGAACTGCTGATCAATGACGCCGAGCTGGTCACCGTCGACGAGGGTGAGCCGCGGTCGCCGGAGGAGCGGCGCGCCGATGCGTTTCTCGCGCTGGCGCTGCGCGTCACCGACCGGATGTAGGGATCGTTCCGGCTGACCTTGCACTCGTCATCCTCGAGTGCTAAAAAGGGCTTTGGCACTCTCTACCCGTGAGTGCCAGGTCGGGACGGTGAGATCGGGTATCCGAGACACCCCTGGTCGTCCGTCGCGGGCACCGAGCCTGGCCAGCGTAAATAGGGTGGCCCGACAATGCGGTCATCCTGTGTGTCAGCCTCATTACTTGGAGGATCTCACCGCAATGGCCAAGACAATTGCGTACGACGAAGAGGCCCGTCGCGGCCTCGAGCGGGGCCTGAACAGCCTCGCCGACGCGGTCAAGGTGACGCTGGGCCCGAAGGGTCGCAACGTCGTGCTGGAGAAGAAGTGGGGCGCCCCCACGATCACCAACGATGGTGTTTCCATCGCCAAGGAGATCGAGCTGGAGGACCCGTACGAGAAGATCGGCGCCGAGCTGGTCAAGGAAGTCGCCAAGAAGACCGACGACGTCGCGGGCGACGGCACCACCACCGCCACCGTGCTGGCTCAGGCGCTGGTGCGCGAGGGTCTGCGCAACGTCGCGGCCGGCGCGAACCCGCTGGGTCTGAAGCGCGGCATCGAGAAGGCCGTCGAGGCCGTCACCGCCAAGCTGCTCGACACCGCCAAGGAGGTCGAGACCAAGGAGCAGATCGCTGCCACCGCCGGTATCTCGGCCGGCGACGCGTCCATCGGTGAGCTCATCGCCGAGGCCATGGACAAGGTCGGCAAGGAAGGCGTCATCACCGTCGAGGAGAGCAACACCTTCGGCCTCCAGCTGGAGCTGACCGAGGGTATGCGCTTCGACAAGGGCTACATCTCGGGCTACTTCGTCACCGACCCCGAGCGTCAGGAAGCGGTCCTCGAGGACCCGTACCTGCTGCTGGTCGGCTCGAAGGTCTCGACCGTCAAGGACCTGCTGCCGCTGCTGGAGAAGGTCATCCAGGCCGGCAAGCCGCTGCTGATCATCGCCGAGGACGTCGAGGGCGAGGCCCTGTCGACCCTGGTCGTGAACAAGATCCGTGGCACCTTCAAGTCCGTCGCCGTCAAGGCCCCTGGCTTCGGTGACCGCCGCAAGGCCCAGCTCGCCGATATCGCCATCCTCACCGGTGGCGAGGTCATCAGCGAAGAGGTCGGCCTGAACCTGGAGACCGCCGGTATCGAGCTGCTCGGCACCGCGCGCAAGGTCGTCGTCACCAAGGACGAGACCACCATCGTCGAGGGCGCGGGCGACGCGGAGGCCATCAAGGGCCGCGTTGCGCAGATCCGCACCGAGATCGAGAACTCGGATTCGGACTACGACCGCGAGAAGCTGCAGGAGCGCCTGGCCAAGCTGGCCGGCGGTGTTGCGGTCATCAAGGCCGGTGCCGCGACCGAGGTCGAGCTCAAGGAGCGCAAGCACCGCATCGAGGACGCCGTCCGCAACGCGAAGGCTGCCGTCGAAGAGGGCATCGTCGCCGGTGGTGGCGTGGCCCTGCTGCAGTCGGCTCCGGCGCTGGACGCGCTGAACCTGACCGGTGACGAGGCGACCGGCGCGAACATCGTGCGCGTCGCGCTGTCGGCTCCGCTGAAGCAGATCGCCTTCAACGCCGGCCTCGAGCCCGGCGTGGTCGCCGAGAAGGTCTCGAACCTGCCCGCGGGTTCCGGCCTGAACGCCGACTCCGGCGAGTACGAGGACCTGCTGGCCGCCGGCGTTGCCGACCCGGTCAAGGTCACCCGTTCGGCCCTGCAGAACGCGGCCTCCATCGCGGCCCTGTTCCTGACCACCGAGGCCGTCGTCGCCGACAAGCCGGAGAAGGCCGCGGCTGCGCCCGCCGACCCGACCGGCGGCATGGGCGGTATGGACTTCTGAGTCCAGCCTCCCGGCAACATATTTCGAACCGAAGGCCGGTCCACCAGATGGTGGGCCGGCCTTCGGCGTCGGTGAGCGCGATCTTCTGCCGGAGCGGGAGCGCGGAGCACGTTATCGTCGCGCGGCGGTTGGCGAACGGATTCGATGCCGCGCGCCCGAACGAGCCGTGCATCCGGGTGGTCACAGATTTCGAGATGCGCTGCCAAAGGACGCAACCGAAGACCCCCGGGCTTCTCCCCCGATCGGCGCGCCGAACCACACCAGGATGTGCTCGTGCTGAGTGAGCAGTTCCCGGTGAAGATTCCGTTCACCGAACTCGACGCGTGATCGGCCGTCTCGCCGCTGTCGGACTCAGATTCCGCTGGCGGTGACCACGCGGAACGGCGTGGTGGGAGTTCCGGAACCGAGTGGCCCGCCCTTGTCGAATTGCGACGACACCACCAGGGTGCGCTCGTCGAAATGAACCAGTGTGGTTGGGGTGGCGAGGGATTCGTCGGTGAGGATATCGGTTCGGGTCGCGGTGGCGCCGTTGTCGGTGAGCGTCCAACTGCTGAGCGTGTTGTGAACATTGTGGGCGACTCGCAGAGTGGTGTCGTGCAGGTCGAGGCCGTCGCCCATCGACACATCGCCGCCGTTCAGGGTGACTTTGCGGATGGGGCTGCGAGTTTCGGCGGTCAGGTCGACACGGTAGAGGTCGCCGCCGGTGGAGTCCACGACGAGCAGGTAGGTGCCTGCGGAGTCGGCGGTGATGCCGTTGAGGGTGTAGGCGTCGGGGGCGTGCGGTTCGAGCGCCGGATTCACATCGAAGGCGGGTGTCAGTTCGCCGCGTCCGCCTTGGCCCATCGCGCGTGTCAGGTCGTCGGGTGTCACGCGGTACACGACGGCGCTCCTGCTGTCGGTCAGGTATGCGGTGCTGTCGGCGGTCACGACGATGTCGTTGACGAAGCGGTCCCCGTCACCGGCGACGTCGAATCGCGCGATCAGGGCACGCGAGGCGATGTCGTAGACCGCGACGCCGGTGGTCGAATCGAGCACCCACAACCGCCTGTCCGCATCTACTCGTAGCCCGTTCGCGGTCTCGCGACCATCGGTCCCGCTGGGCAGGAAGACTTCGGCTCGCTCGGTCCCGGCCGCGGCGCGATAGATCGTCCCGTCGGCGAAGGAACCGACGTAGACGTCGCCGTTGCGCTCATCTGCCGCGATGCCCTCCGGGTAGACCCGATCACCGGGCAGTTCGAACGCGGTGTCGATTCGCGGGGCGGGTTCGGCAGATTCCGCGTCACCGCCGCATCCGGCGACGGCCAGCGTGGCGGCTGCGGCGAGTACCGCCGCCGACCAGCGACGGGGCAGCGCATTGGACATGGTTCGGACCTCTTTCCGGAGCATTAGTTCGTAGTCGAATGTATCAATGGGCACGAATGTAGATTAGAGTTCTAATATTAGTCAAGGCTCGAATGGCAGGAAGGCTGGATACGATGCCCGTATGACGCCCATGCCCGCCGCCGAACGCATCGGTTCGTATGTCAAACGCGCCGAGCAGGCGTTGAACGCGGCCAAGAACGCCGCGTTGAAGCCGGTGGGCGTCACTGTGGCGCAGTACGCCGCCTTGCTGAACTTGGTTGAGAATCCCGGCATCTCCGCCGCGGCACTCGCCCGGCTGTGCGGGGTGACACCGCCGACCATGAACACGGTGCTCACCAACCTCGTCGACCGCGGGCTGATCGAACGCACCCCGCACGCCTGGCACAAGAACGTGCTCGAAACCCGGCTGACCGAGGCCGGGGAGGTGGCCATGCGTGCCGCCGACGCTCGCGCAATCGCGGTGGAGCGAGCCGTCGCGGCAGGATTCACCGACGACGAGCGGCAGACCCTGATCGACCTGCTCACCCGCTGCGCCGACCTCTTCGATGCGACGCGCACCGAAGCACCCGCCGCGCAAGAGCGGAGCTGAATCGTGCGGCTCGGGCTCTCACAGTTGGTCGACCCTCGGCTGACCCCACTGATCGGCGCGACCCGCGACTTCTACGCCGAACGCGGAACCGGCCGAGGCCCGAGTAACTGGAGCGAGCTGCGGTCGGTTCGAGCGGGAGCGCAACATCCTGCTCCGGCGAATCCCCCGGCGATCGTCGAGTCGGTCGGGCAGGGCGACCGCACTGTCCCGGTGCGAATCCATCTCCCTGGTTCGGCGCCGATCGGCGTGTTCCTGGATATCCATGGCGGCGGCTTCTACATGGGATCGGCGGCAGCACGCGATGTCCGCAACCGCGAACTGGCCGACACGCTGGGCATCGCGGTCGTCAGTGTCGACTACCGGCTCGCGCCCGAAAACCCGTGGCCTGCCGCTCCCGACGACAGCGAAACAGCAGCTCGCTGGCTCGCCGAACACGCCTCGACTCGGTTCGGAACCTCTCGCCTCGCCATCGGCGGCTTCTCCGCGGGCGCCACCCTCGCGATGACCACCCTGCTTCGCCTCCGTGATCGCGGCATCGCCGCATTCAGCGGTGCCGTGTTGCAGTTCGGGACCTATGACTTGAGCGGTCTGACACCGAGCGGTCGGCTGATCGCCGACGAGTACTTCATCGAGGCCTACGCGGGTCGTGCGCCCGACCGCACCCTCCCGGACATCTCGCCCATCTACGCCGACCCCGCCGGTCTGCCTCCGGTGCTGATGATCGTCGGTGAAGAAGACATCCTGTTGCGGGACAACCTTGCCATGGCCGCCCTACTGTCCGCCGCCGACGTCGACATCGACTTGCGGGTCTACCCCGGCGCGCCGCACGGTTTCACCGGCCATGCGACGCCCATGGCCGCCGCCGCGCTGGACGACCAGCACGCGTGGCTCCGCAGCCAATTCACCCGCTGAGCGTGTCGCAGCCGAACCGCGGTCCGCTCCCATGTCTTTCGACGCCCGGCTTCGGTGTCCGCACAGCCCTGCGCGGCCAGGCATCGGGTCTACAGTGACACTATGGCCGATCCGAATCGGATAGCCGGAGTGCTCTACGACATCGACGGAGTGCTGGTGACCTCATGGCGGGCGCTCCCCGGCGCGCCCGACGCTGTGCGGCGCCTCGCCGAGCAAGGCCTGCACCGAGCGTTTCTGACCAACACCACCTCGCGCACCCAGGCCGAGATCGCCGACCGGCTGTGCGCGGCGGGCATCGAGGTATCTCCCGCCGAGATCGTCACCGCCGCCCGATTGACCGTGGAATACCTGCGCCGCGATCATCCGGACGCCCGCGCCTTGGTGCTCAACCACGGCGATATCGACGTCGATCTCGCCGACCTGCGGCTGGTGGACGAGGATCCCGAAGTGGTCGTCATCGGCGGCGCGGGGCCCGAATTCACCCATCGCGCGCTGAGCCGCGTGGTCGAGTGGATGCTCGACGGTGTCCCGGTCGTCGCGATGCAAGGCGGGATGACCTGGGCGACCGAGGATGGGCTGCGGATCGACACCGGCGCCTACCTGCCGGGCCTCGAGGCGGCAGGCAACGCCTCGATCACCGTCGTCGGCAAACCATCGGCCACCGGCTTCCAAACCTGTGCCGCGACCATGGATCTGGCGCCGGAGAAGGTGCTGATGGCCGGCGACGATCTGCACTCCGATGTACTCGCCGCCCAAGCCGTCGGGATGACCGGCGTCCTGGTGCGCACCGGCAAGTTCCGGGCGGGCGTGCTGGAATCCTCGGCGCGGCAACCGGATCACGTGATCGACTCGGTGGCGGATCTGCCCGGCTTGCTCGAGGTGTCCGAATCGGGCGGCTAGCCGAGCATGAACGCGACGAGAAACCCTGCCGCAGTCGCGATCCCGACCCACCACCCACCTTCCCGATAGGCCTCGGGCATCAGTGAATCCGCCAGCACCGCGATCGTCGCGCCACCCGCGAACGCTTGGACACTGCTGATCTGGGTCGCGGAAAGGTTGTCCGAGAGCAGGTTTCCGAGCACGGTCACCGCGACCAGTACAACGCCGGTGATGGTCCACAGCGCCAGCGCTCGCCCGGGCGCGAACCCGTGGCGGTCGCGCATGAGGGCCGAACCGCCGATGGCCTCGGGCACATTGCCCACCGCCACCGCGACAAGCAGCACCACGCTGCCCCCACTGGCCAACGAGACGCCGAGCGCGGTGTTCTCGGGAACGCCGTCCAGCACCGTGCCAAGCATCAGCGCCCAGCCGATCGCGGCGGGGCCGAGCCGCTTTTCGATGAGCCGGTCGGCGACCACATAGATCGTCGCGCCCGCGAACAGCGCGGTGCCCGCGATCAACACCCCGGCCTGGACGAAGGCGGGCTCGAACAACTCGTTGGTCACCGCGGCGATCATGGTGCCCGCACCGAGGGCCATGAGTGAAGCGAGGACCGGATTCGGGAGGGTCCAGCGCAAGCCGATGATGGCGCCGAGCACCAGCGGCACAGCCGTACCCAGTCCGTAGAGCAGTGCGGTGCCCATTCGGTCACGTTAGGCCGGCGGGCGTCGTCCGCGGAGTTTCCGCGCCGAATGCCCAGAAATAATTCTAGAAATTCCCTTCAAAATCGCCCGGCGCCGCGGAGCCGTAGGTATCGTCCGATTCGGCAAACAGCCAGTGACATTGGCCAGGTAATCCCAGATCGGAGTTCGTGTTTGACAGGTGTTCCATCCGACGTGCTCGGACGATCGCTCGCGTGTCGTCGGCGATGGGGAAGGCCGGTGAGTGTCGAACATCTCGCCTGCCCCGGCGCCATGAGCGAATAACGAGCCGACGCAGACTTGCCAACTCGGCTGACGCGCGGTCGGCCGCCAGTTGCGGCGAAGGGCCCGATCCATGACGAGGGGATCGGGCCCTTCGGTATTGTCTGCCCCAATGTCACAGGATGCGAATACGGGACGAATGTATGCCGGGCAACCCGTAGAGGACCGGCAACGCCAGCGGCGTGCGCGTTTTCTGGAATCCGGTCTGACCGTATTCGCGCGCGACGGTTACGCGAACAGCTCAGTGGGCGCTATTTGCAAGGATGCGGGTTTGTCCTCCCGTCAGTTCTACGAGGAGTTCACCGGCCGCGAATCCTTGCTCATAGAGCTGTACGAGCAGATACACCGAGAATCGCGCGCTGCGGTGGAGGCCGCGCTCGCGGAGCGATCCGAAGCCACCGCGGTGGAGAGCATCGACGCCGCGGTCCGCGCGTACGTGGAATCCATCGGCACCGATCCGCGCAAGGCCAGAGTGGCACTGGTCGAGGTGGTCGGCGCTGGACCGAAGGTGGAGAAGTTCCGGCTGGAACTGCGCCGCATGTGGGGTTCGCTGCTCGCAGGCGCGGCCGAGGACGCCGCCATGCACGGCGAGATCCCGCCCGGCGACTACGAGATGCGGATGCTGGCCATCATCGGTGCGGTCAACTACGTGGTCGACGAATGGAGCGGCGCGGATCCGCGCCGTCCGCTCGACGACGTGATCAGGGTGCTCAGCCGGGTCATCATGGGTGCGGTCGGGGCGTGATCGAAGGCCCGCACTCCGCGTAGCCTTGGCGCGTGGAGACCGTACCGATCCAGATGCTCGACGGCAGCACCGTCCCGGTGCGGCTGCTCTCGGCCACGGGTTCGCATCGTCACCCCGTGACACCGGATCTGCCGCGCCCGGTCGTGGTGATGGTGCCGGGGCTCGGCGTCCCGGCCGAGTACTACGGCTACTTCGCCCGGCTGCTGTCCGAACGCGGCTTCGACGTGGCGATCGTCGAGCTTCGCGGTAACGGCGACAGCAGCCCCAAACCGGACGCGTCGAGCACCTACGGCTACCACGAGCTGGTGTCGGTGGACTTCCCGGCGATGTTCGAGGTGGTGCGCGACCGCTTCCCGGACAGCACGCCGTATCTGCTCGGGCACAGCATGGGCGGCCAGCTCGGCGTCATGTACGCCGCACGCATCCGCGGACGGCTCGGCGGACTCATCCTGATCGCCTCTGGTACGCCGTACTACCGCGGCTACCGGGGGCTCACCGGTCCCGGCATGCTCGTCGGCACCGCCGCGGTCTCGTTGACGGCGAACCTGGCCGGTTTCTGGCCCGGCGACCGTTTCGGCCCGAACGGTTTCGGCCGTCAATCCAAGGTCCTGATCTCCGATTGGGCCCGCCTGGCCCGCACCGGCCGCTTCGTCCCCGTCGGCGCCGACATCGACTACGAAGAACGCATCGCCCGCCTCAAACTCCCGGTCCTGTCCATCACCATGACCGGCGACGAACTCACCCCCGAGCCGTCGGCCCGCCACCTGCTGGAGAAACTCCTCAACGCCGACATCACAACCTGGCGCGAAACGAGACCCCTGGGGCACAACGGGTGGATCCAGGATCCGAACAGCACCATCGATCGGATCGAGAAGTGGTTGCGGGATCGGTGATTTCGAGCCAGATCGATCGGCAGCCGCCGAACCGGCGCTCTGAGGGTCATCGACGGCGTTTGTCCGTTTGACGCGGATGGGCGGTTCCGGCCTGAGTGATCCACAACGTCTTGCGAGCATCATCGATCGCATACCAGATCCGACCACCGCCGGTTACCTCGTATTGCTATTGGTCCAGCACGGCGCCATCGACCTGAACTCGGCCAAGGTCGAATTTCAGCGGATGCTGTCGCGCTGGGTCGTCGCGGGACCGGGGATCGGTCGTTATCGCCACCCAGGCTCGGTCGAGATTGTTCTCGGCCTGCGCGAGTAGACAATTCCACCCGATCGCCGCCTGACGGTCGATCAATCGAACCATCCATCTGGTCGGCCTTCTCGCCTCATCGCCTCGCCCGAGCTTCTCAGCCATCGGCCCTGCCTGGGCGCGGCAATTCCGTGGCTTCATAGGCGCCAAACGG
The DNA here is from genome assembly GCF_010868145.1 of Nocardia cyriacigeorgica. GTDB lineage: Bacteria > Actinomycetota > Actinomycetes > Mycobacteriales > Mycobacteriaceae > Nocardia > Nocardia cyriacigeorgica_D. Next base: position 111,215 of record NZ_JAAGUY010000004.1, on the reverse strand, counting down.
GCCGCGCAACCGGCGCGCAAGTTCAGGGTCCGAGTAGACCTCTGCTGTCGACTGCCACTCCCGCAGAGCGCGAGAGAACGGCAGCAGTAGGCCGGTCTCCGCGCCTGCCAGAAGGTGGTCTAGTAGCTCACCGACGCATTGTGGTCGCGCCGGTTCGGGAAGCCAGGTGAGCCAGGGGAGTTCTTCGGCGAAGACTTCCTCGGCCATCGCGCGGTTCGCCTTGGCAACTAATCCGATCCGCCACCTGCTAGAGCTTTCGAGTGTTGCGACGGCATCGGGGTCACCAATTGCCACCGACGCTGGACCAGCACGCGAATGACACGCGAGGGGGCAACGCGATCGTCGCGAGGATCGACAGCAGCGGTAGGCCGACCGCGACGATGAACCCGACCCTGGTCCACTCGAGCTTCACCTCCGACGCCGCGTGGCGGTGGCGTATCGACCGCGAGATGTCACCGACCAGCGGGCGCCGTTGGGCGTGCGAACGATGAGCGAGCGTGATTCCAGGTGGGCTAACACCCAGCGAGCGCGCCACCTGGTCAACCGCGCATGTCGCGCGATCTGATCGGCGGTCAACGTTCCGCCCGGTGCAAGCACGTTCAACACCTCGAGCTCGGCCGACGTTGGTCCGAAATTCATGGGTGCTCCTTGTTCTCCATACAAAGACGATGAACCGGACCCGTTGGCCGCCCGGTGTTTCCAGGTTGCGTGGCACCTCAGGAGTCACACGAGTGGCAAGGGAGTGGCATCATTCAGCTGGCATCCGCGCCGACCGTGTCGAACACCGCTAGTGGCACCGGGAGTGGCAAGCGACCCCAAAGGGTGCAAAGAACATGGAGGTGGTGTCAGGCCTGATGCATGTCAGCGGACACGGGACGACTGATCAAACAGCTTCGTTCCGCCAAGGGGTGGAGCCAGGGCAAACTGGCCGGTGAGCTGTCGAGGTCGTCTGGGTACGACATGACTCGCGAATACATCTCGCGCCATTGGGAGTCGGGCCGGACCGAACCCTCTCCGTTTTGGTTGCGTCACCTCGCGGCGGCGTTGGCTTGCCCCCAAGGACTATTGGAGACCGACGTGAAGCGTCGCGAGTTCCTATCGCATCTGGCTGCCACCTCGATCACGCCGGTGGTTGCGTCAGAGCTACTGTCGCAAGGCTTTTCCACTCGACTGTATTCCAGCGGGCCCAACGTGGACGAATGGGAAGCCACGTTGGCGCAATACGGCGCCGACTACATGAGCCAGGGCGCGGCGCAGATCCAACAGCGCTTGGCGGCGGATCTCGTCGTGCTACAACAGCAGCTGGATTCTCCCCGCATGTGGGCGATTGCGGCTCGTCTGATGACCTTGTACGCCAAGACCTACCCAGGTAGTGATGGGAACAAGGCGATTTCGTGGTACCGGATGGCGGCTGGGGCTGCCGACCGGTCCGGTGACACCGACATCCGTATCTGGGTGCGCGGACGAGCCGCGATCGCGTTCGGTTACGAGGGAGCGGCGCTTCCGGTTGCGCACACGTTCGCCGACCAGGCGTTGGCGATCTCCGATCGACACAGTCTCGCCCGGCTCAATTCGATCTGGGGTAAGGCCCACGCGGCGGCGATGCAAGGCGATCAGAGTACTGCTCGCGGCCTGATCGACTCCGGTCGTCGCGAGTTCGACCTCTCGTACTCGGAGGAGCAGACCTCGGACTATGCGGTTCCATGGTGGCGAGTCAACGTTTTCCTGTCTCTGCTCGCTGCCCGACTCGGCGATGAGAAGTCAGCGCTCGAGGCGCAGGACGATGCCCGCGCGGCACTTCCGCCCGAACTACCGCGGTTTGCCACGCATCTCGACATGCATCGTGGGCTGATGCTGGTGCGCGCGGGCGACCGTGCCGAAGGCGTCCGCATTGCGCGGTCTGCCCTGGATGCCCTGCCTCCGGAGAAGCATTCGCTCACACTGCGCATGCTGATGGACGAGATCCGCGGACCGGATCGGGCCTGCTCCACGGCGCCCTGAACGCTGTGAGTGCGATCACAATGGTGAACCGGTACGGGTGCGTCCCCTTCCCATCAATGACGATACTTCTCGTCCCAGCCGGTCGGATACTTCACCAGACCTGGTCAACGGATGGTCGGCCGGGCCAGGGAGTAGGTCATCGAGTGTCCGATATGCACGCGAGATCCCGAACTTCATACGTCCTGATCTCATTCGGAGGAAATAGATGTCGCTGCCACTGAAGGGGAAGGTCGCCGTGGTCACCGGCGCTTCCAGAGGCATAGGCAAGGGCATTGCGCTGGAGCTCGGCGCCAGTGGTGCGACCGTGTATCTGACCGGTCGTACCGTCGACCCGGGCCCGCTGCCCGGCACGATCACTGATACGGCCGCCGAGATCAACGCACTCGGCGGCACCGGGATCGCTGTGCGCTGCGACCACCATGCCGACGACCAGGTGGCGGAGTTGTTCGCGCGCGTCGAGGCGGAACAGGGATGCCTCGACATTCTGGTGAACAACGTCTTCTCGTCCCCGGATCTGGCTCAGTGGCTGCATCGGCCGTTCTGGGAGTTGCCGCTGCAGGCGTGGGACCAGGTCCTCGGGATAGGGCTCCGTTCCCATTACGTTGCGGGAGTGTACGCAGCACCACTGTTGTTCAAGACCGACCGGCCGAGTCCGCTGATCGTCAATATCTCCTCCTCGGGAGCGACGTCTTACGGACACAACGTGGTGTACGGGGTCGGAAAGGCCGCGTTGGACAAGATGACCGCGGATATGGCAGTCGAATTGCGGCCGCACGGAATCGCGGTGCGATCGGTGTGGCCTGGCCTGGTATTCACCGAATTACTCGCAGGCCAGGCGACAACCACCGATGACGGACGGACCGTCATCGCCATACCGGGCGAAGGAACCTTCGACGTCGCACATGCCGAGTCGCCACGATTCGTCGGTCGCGGCATTGCGGCGTTGGCGGGCGATCCCGAGGTGTTTGCACACTCGGGCACAACCGTGACAACCGCCGAACTCGCCTCGCGCTACGGCTTCACCGATGTCGATGGCACCGGACCGGGCACGTCGTTGCGGAGCGGTTCCCGGTAGCAGGGTAGTTCGTGGCGCCGGAGAAGTAGCCGGCGCCCGCCCGAACCTACCCCTTCTTCTCCACCAACATCTGCGTGAAGAACTCGTAGATCAATGCCGCCTGGAACGCGGATTGCTTGTTGTCGGCCGCGCCGCCGTGTCCGCCTTCGATGTTCTCGTGGTACCAGACTTTGTGCCCCACTTCCTCCAGTAGGGCTGCCATTTTTCGGGCGTGCCCGGGGTGGACTCGGTCGTCTCGGGTGGAGGTGGTGAGCAGGATCGGCGGGTAGGGATTGTCGGCTCGGACGTTCTGGTAGGGGGAGTACTTGCCGAGGTATTCCCACTCTTCCGGGTTGTCCGGGTCGCCGTATTCGGCCATCCAGGAGGCGCCGGCCAGCAGCAGGTGGTAGCGCTTCATGTCGAGCAGCGGGACCTGGCAGACGATGCCGCCGAACAGTTCCGGATAGCGGGTGAGCATGACGCCCATGAGCAGGCCGCCATTGGAGCCGCCGACGGCGCCCAGCTGGTCGGCGGTGGTGATGCCGCGAGTGACGAGGTCGCGGGCGATGGAGGAGAAGTCCTCGTACACCTTGTGCCGGTTGGCTTTCTGTACCGAGGTATGCCATTCGGGGCCGTACTCGCCGCCACCGCGGATATTGGTCATCACCCAGGTACCGCCGCGTTCCAACCAGCCCATACCGGAGGCGCCGCTGTAAGCGGGGGTGCGGGAGACCTCGAAGCCGCCGTAGCCGGACATCACCGTCGGCTGTGGGGAGTCCTTGTGGACGCGATGGCGGATGACGAAGTACGGCACCATGGTTCCGTCATCGGAGCGGGCGAAGAATTGCTCGGTCTCGACACCATCGGAGTCGAAGAACCCGGGTTCCTGCTTGAGGCGAGTCGTGGCACCACCGACCGAACCGGCCAGCAGTGTGGTCGGTGTGGTGAATCCGCTTGTGGTGAGCATGAATTCATCGCCACCCTCGAGCGGATCGAGGTTCATCACGCCGGTGGTGGACATCGGCGGAGTATCGGCCAGCGATTCCTTGCGCCAGCCGTCGGAGCCGGGCGTGAGCACGTACAGCTTGGTCTGCACGTCCTCCAGAGTCACCAGCAGCAGATGGTTCTCGGTCCAGCCGTAGCCGTGCAGCGAGGTGTGTGCGTCGGGTTCGAAGATCACCTCGAAATCGCGCCCACCCGCGAGGAACTCCTCGAAGTTCATGGCGATCAACGCACCGGCCGGATAGGTGGTCGACCCGAGCTCCCACGGCGACTTCAATCGGACCAGCAGCCAGTCCTTGTACCAGGACTCACTGGCATCGGATGGCGTCTCCAGATGCCGCCAGGTGCCATCGGATTCGAGCAGATACACCTCTTCGTTGAAGAAGTCGGTGGCGCGGCCGAGGTAGTGGCGTTCGTAACCGGGAGTGCGGTCGTAGCCTGCCGACACTGCGACGTCACCGGATTCGCCCTCGAATACCGTCTCCGCCTCCGGCAGCGCAGTGCCGCGCTGCCAGCGCTTGGCGATGCGGGGGTAACCGGAGTCGGTGAGCGAATCGGGGCCGAAGTCGGTGCCGACATACACGGAGTCGATATCGATCCAGCTGATCTGCGACTTCGCCTCGGGCAGGAAGAATCCGCCGTCCTCGGGCGCGATGAACTTCCTGGTCTCCAGATCGAATTCGCGCACGACCTTGGCATCGGCGCCGCCGCGCGAGAGGGAGATGAGGGCGCGGCTCTGCGACGGGCGCAGCACGCCCGCACCGCCCCACACCCAGTTCTCGTCCTCGTCGGCCGCCAGCGCGTCGAGGTCGATGAGCACATCCCAGTCCGGGTTGTCGGTGGCGTATTCGGCGAAGGTGGTGCGCCGCCACAGCCCGCGCGGATGCTCGGCATCGCGCCAGTAGTTGTACAGCCAGCTACCGCGACGGCCCGGATAGGCGATCTTGGTGTCGGTGTCGAGCATATCCAGGATGCGGTGCTGCAACTCGGTGAACCGGTCGGTCGAGGCGAAACGCTCGACGACGGTCTCGTTGTGCGCCCGAGCGAAGTCCATGGCAGCCTCGCCGGTCACCTCTTCCAGCCACAGATAGGGATCGGTCACCTTCTCCTCAACACCGCTCATCCCCACATTGTTGCCGAGTGGTGACGACCGCCACGCGGCTACCCGGTGCGGCCTGCTCCGAGACATAGGATGAGCTGCTCGGATGCTGAACGATCCAGGAGGTTGCCGTGCCGCCGTTCTTGTGGGAGCAGCACAGCTGCCTGCCGCTGCTACCGACCGCCGACATCACCGAGCTCGCGCGGTATCCGCTCGGCTCGTACCTGTCGGTGAACGTCGGCTATTCGCCGCAGTCGAGCGCCGACTCCCTCGCGCTGCTGCACAAGTTCCGCGATGATGCGCTGGCCGATGGCCGGTTCCGGCTGGTCACGAAGGTTTCCGAGATCGGCGACCCGGATACTATCGCGCTCGCCTTCGATCTGGAGGACGCGGGCCCGCTCGACGGCGATCTGGACAATGTCGCCCGCTTCCGTGATCTCGGCGTCCGCTCCCTGCTACCCACTTACAACCATGCGAACGCCGCAGGCGCCGGATGCCTCGACGCCGAGGACACCGGGCTCACCGCCTACGGCCGTGATCTGGTGCGTGCGCTCAACGTGGCTGGCGTGTTCGTCGACGGTTCGCACTGTTCCCGCCGCACCGGCCTCGACCTGGCCGAGCACACCGATGCCCCGATGATCTACGGCCATGCCAACTTCGACACGGTGTGGGCGCACCCGCGCAATATCTCCGACGAGCAGGCCAAGGCCTGTGCGGACACGGGCGGTGTCATCGGTATCAACGGCGTCGGCATCTTCCTCGGACACAACGGCGAGCACGAACGCGCCGAGCGGGTGCGAGCGATGGCTGATCACATCGAGTACGGCGCCGAGCTGGTCGGCATCGAGCACATCGGCATCGGCTCGGACTACTCCTTCGACGCCGACGACTTCAACCACGAACTCCGTACCAACCCTGGCGCCTTCTCCGAGGCGTACACACGGTGGGGCCCACTGCAGTGGACCCCACCGGAAGACCTGCTCGGCACGTCCGAGATCTCCGGACTGGACGAGGTGCTCGCCGCCCGCGGTCTCACGGAGTCCGATCGAGCCGCGGTGTTCGGCGGGAATTTCCGTCGTATCGCCGAGCAGGTCTGGCGGGCCTGAATTCAGCGCGCCAGCCACCCGTCGCAGCGCCGAGTGAGGAAAGGCATCACGATCCAGGTCATCGCCGCGACCGCGATCGGCAGGATGAGCGCCAGCCGCACCGGCGTCGCCAGGGAGTCGAGCAGTGGCCCGGTGACAGTGAGCAGCACACACAGCAGGGGATAGAGCCCGGCCAGCGTGAGTACCCACATCTTCCACCGGACCGGCCCGGTCATGGGCGTGCCGCCGCGATATCGCGCACCAGGGCAACGGCTTCGGGGAGTTCGATGTGATCCTCGGCGAAGTTCCCCAGGTGCTCACCGGTCGGCAGGACAACGGCTGCCGCATCGAGGCCACGCACCAGCTGGGCGATGTGTTCCATCGGATCAGCGGCGTTCACTGGGTCGTCGATGGCGCTGAGCAGCCGGAAATCGCCGGCGGCAGCACGGATCCGCGCCCAGTCGAACGGACCGTCGAAGAACGAGGCCAGTAGGTCGTAGCCCACTTCGAAGGCCGAGGTGGAGACCAGCACTGCGCCTGCGAACCGGCCGCCGGTCGCCGGGTCGTGTTGTTCGAGCATGCGCAGGACGTTCACACTGCCGATGCTGTGGCCCACCAGGATGATGTCCTCGGCCGGACCGAGTTCGGCGACTGCCTCGGCCAACGCCTTGGTCCAGGCGTCACGGTCCGGGGCGGCGGGTTCGGGCAGGTTCGGCACGATCGTGCGGTGACCAAGCGCGGTGAGCTGCTCGGTGAGGTAGGGGAACCACACGCTGTCGCTGCGTGCGTTCAGTCCGTGGGATACGACGATGGTGCTCATTGCGGTGCTCCTTTATCAAAACGCTCCGTAGCGTTTTGATAAGTTGTAGCAGATCGGTAGTCTCGTGTCCATGGCGGACGGAAACGCAGCGGCTGGTCGCATTCCATCCGGGCGCGTAGGGGGTCGCGTTCGCAGCGAGTCGGCGCGCGCGGCGGTGCTCGGGGCTGCGACCGACCTACTGGATGAGCGCGGCTACGCGGCGATCACCATGGAGGGAGTCGCATCCCGTTCCGGGGTCGCCAAGAGCACCATCTATCGCTGGTGGAAGTCGAAACCGGCCCTCGTCATGGAGGCGCACGGCGCGGCGGTCGCTCAGCGCATGCCCGAACCAGATACCGGCACAACGGAATCCGACCTGATCGAATTCACCGAACAGCTCTACCGCGTGACAGAACATCCGCGCCGAGTCGCTGCCCTGCGCGGCATGATGGCCGACGCCCAGCTGGATCCGGAGTTCGGCGAGCACTTTCGCGCCTGGGTGAACGAACGCCGTGAGATCGTCGCCGTGATTCTGACCCGCGGTATGCGGCGCGGTGAACTCGCGGCCGATCTGGATGTCGAGTACGCGGTCGACCTGATCTTCGGGCCGTTCTGGTACCGGCTGCTCGTCGAGCACGCGCCGCTGGATGCCGCTGACGTGCGGTCCCAGATCCGCCGGCTGCTCACCGGGTTCGTCGCGTAGCAGCGGCGAGCAGCCGGGATCCGCCTCATCCGAGCCGGACGAGCATCTTTCCGGTGTTGGCGCCGGCGAGGTCACCGAGGAAGGCAGCCGGTGCCTGGTCGAGCCCGTCGTACACGGTCTCCTTGGTCCGGATCGTGCCGTCGGCGAGCCAGGCGGCCGCCTTGACGATGTACTCACCGAAGCTGCCGAAGTAGCTGTTCACCAGCATTCCGCGCAACGTCACCTCCCTGGTCGCGGCAAGGAACAGGTCGGGGCCCTGCTGAACCGAGTCGCCGTTGTAACCGCTGATGGCGCCGACCAATGCGACGCGACCGTGCGGCCGCATGGCCTCGACGGCGACACGCAGGTGCTCGCCGCCGACACTGTCGAGGTAGACATCGATCCCGTCCGGCGCGGCCACGGCCAATTGACCGGCCAGGTCGCCCGCGCGGTAGTCGAGGGCGGCGTCGAAGCCGAACTCCGTTGTCAGCAGTTCGGTTTTGGCAGGTCCGCCCGCCGAACCGATGACCCGGCTCGCGCCGAGAATCCGCGCGATCTGCCCGGCGACGCTGCCGACGGCACCGGCCGCAGCGGAAATGAACACCGTGTCGCCCGGCCGGATCGGTGCCACGTCGGTCAATGACGCGTAGGCGGTGAGGCCGGTGGTGCCGAGTGCGCCCAGGTAGTGATGTGGTTCGGCGAGGACCGGATCAATGACCGTCGCGGTCGCGGCATCGATCACCGCATGCTCGCGCCAGCCCGCGAAGTGGGTGACAGTCGCGCCCACCGGGACATCGGCGGAGCGGGAGGCGATGACCTCACCCACCGCCGAACCCCCCAATGCCGCACCCAGCTGGAACGGCGGGATGTAGGACGGCTTGTCGTCCATCCGGCCGCGCATATACGGGTCGACCGACATCCAGGTATTGCGGACCAGGATCTGACCGTCTGCGAGGTCGGGGATCGGTGTGGTGACCAGCTCGAAGTTCTTGGCCGTTGGCGCGCCGGAAGGGCGTGCGGCCAAGTGGATCTCGCGCGTCGTGGTCGGTAGTCCCTGCCGTCCCGGCCCGGTGAGGCGCGGTGATGCGTCCGTGTCGTCGACCCGGGTTGCCGGCTGGACGGGCTGGTCTTGCTGTGCGTGGATCTGCACGGTTCTGCCTCTCGTTCTGCGGACTGTGTGTCCGGATACGTAGAAGCTATGGCGGTTTCGCACCGGGTCCCAGGTCCGTGCGTGCCACGAACCGGTCCTTACACGACACGGTGCGCCGACGTGTGTGGCCCGCTCTGGCCGGCGCGCATCGCAGCGCTCGGTTGCGGTCGGGCCCGCCCAGCGCTGCCCACCGTTGAGCTCGGTCCGATCGGCTCGCCTGTCAGGTCCCCGGTCCGGTGGCGGCAGCGATCAGTGATTCCGCGCGGCGCCCGGCGGTCCTCCACTCCAGCGCCGAAATGCCTTGCGCAGCGCGCGATCATCGGTGAAGCCGAGCCGGGTCGCGACCGTGGCGGTCGTCAGTCCGGAGTCCAGCAGCTCCTCGGCACGCCGGTAGCGCAGCAGGTCGAGCTCATGCCGCCAGGTGGTGTCGTTCTCGGCGAGCCGTCGCTGCAGGCTGCGCGGGCTCATGGCCGCCCGAGCGGCGACCTCCGTGAGAGTAGGTGCGCCCGTGTCGATCGCGGCGGCGAGAGCAGTGCGGAATTCCTCCAGCGGCCCCGCGATCGGTTTCGCCGAGGCCAGTACCAGGTCGGCGTGATTGCGCAGCAGGTCCGCGAGGGCGGGATCGCCGCGGGTGAGCGGGGCTTCGGCGTCCGCATCGGTGAATGTGATGGTGTCGGCAGTGGCGTCGAATTCGATCTGGCGGGTGCCGAATGCTTCGGTGAGCCTCCGGTGCTCGCTCGGTGCGGGATGACTGAAGGTGACTCGTGCCGGGACCACCCTTCGGCCGAGTCCTTCGCGGGCCCGTCGCAGGTAATAGCCGAGCACGTACTCGTTGATGACCGACGAGACAGCGGGATCGCCCGCGCCGGTCCGATAGCCGATGGTCAGCCCCCCGTCGGTGCGGAGGTCGAAGCCTTCGGTCGCGGCGGTGACCAGCTGGTGATACGGCTGGGCGGCGGTGAGTGAATCGGCCAGCGTCGCGCCTGTGGTGACCAGATAGTCCCATGTGCTGAGCCTGCCCAGCGGTGCGTGCTCGACCACCGCGAGGCCTGCGCTCGGTCCGGTCCGCGCGAGTAGCTCCCACAGCTGGATCAGCGAGTGCATCGGCACCCGGTCGAGTTCACCGCGCAGGGCGTCATCGGAGACGCCGTGGATCGCCGCGAGTTGCTCGGGAGCGACGCCCGCTCGCAGCGCGGTGTCGCGGACCAGACGGATCAGCTGGGTGGAGACGGTTCCGGTCAGGGCGTCGGCAGTGGCCGCGCCGGACAGCGCCGCATCGCTGGATTCGATGCTGCCGAATCGCCCGGTGACCACGGGGACCACCGTAACCACTCGGCGGCCGCCGAAATTCCTACTCGCGGGTAGCTTCGGAGTCCTCACCATTGCGGGGGATAGGTGAGTGAACATCCAGCAACAGCGTTAGGCTCGGTGCCGTGACTTCCCACTACGATGTCGTCGTTCTCGGCGCTGGTCCCGGCGGTTACGTCGCTGCGATCCGTGCCGCTCAACTCGGCCTGCGAACAGCGATTGTCGAGCAGAAATACTGGGGTGGCGTGTGCCTGAACGTTGGCTGCATCCCATCCAAGGCGCTGCTGCGCAACGCGGAGCTGGCTCATATCTTCACCAAGGAAGCCAAAACCTTCGGTATCTCGGGTGAGGCGTCCTTCGACTTCGGCGCGGCATTCGACCGCAGCCGCAAGGTCGCCGACGGCCGGGTCAAGGGCGTCCACTTCCTGATGAAGAAGAACAAGATCACCGAATACGACGGTCTCGGTACCTTCACCGACCCGAACACCCTCTCGGTGGCGTTGAGCAACGGCGGCACCGACACCGTCACCTTCGACAACGTGATCATCGCCACGGGTACCGTCACCAAGCTGCTGCCCGGCACCTCGCTGAGCGCGAACGTCGTCACCTACGAGGAGCAGATCCTCACCCGCGACCTGCCCGGATCCATCCTGATCGTCGGCGCGGGCGCCATCGGCATGGAGTTCGGCTACGTGCTGAAGAACTACGGCGTCGATGTGCGGATCGTCGAGTTCCTCGACCGCGCACTGCCCAACGAGGACGCCGACGTCTCCAAGGAGATCACCAAGGCCTACAAGAAGCTCGGCATCACCATCACCACCGGTGCGGCCGTGCAGTCCATCGATGATGACGGCTCGAAGGTCACCGTCAGCATCAAGGACAACAAGTCCGGTTCGGTGGAGACCGTCACCGTCGACAAGGTGCTGCAGGCCGTCGGCTTCGCGCCGCGGGTCGAGGGCTATGGCCTGGAGAACACCGGTGTCGCGCTGGAACGCGGTGCCATCGCCATCGACGAGTACATGCGCACCAACGTGCCGCATATCTACGCCATCGGTGACGTCACCGCCAAGCTGCAGCTCGCGCACGTCGCGGAGGCGCAGGGCGTGGTCGCGGCCGAGACCATCGGCGGCGCCGAGACCCTGACCCTCGGCGACTACCGGATGATGCCGCGTGCCACCTTCTGTCAGCCGCAGGTCGCCAGCTTCGGTCTCACCGAACAGCAGGCCCGCGACGAAGGCTACGACGTGAAGGTCGCGACCTTCCCGTTCACCGCCAACGGCAAGGCTCACGGCCTCGGCGACCCCACCGGTTTCGTCAAGCTCATCGCCGACACCACCCACGGTGAACTGCTCGGTGGCCACCTCATCGGCCCCGACGTCTCCGAACTGCTGCCGGAGCTGACCCTGGCCCAGAAGTGGGACCTGACCGTCAACGAACTCGCCCGCAACGTCCACACCCACCCGACGTTGAGCGAGGCCTTGCAGGAAGCCATCCACGGCCTCGCAGGGCACATGATCAACTTCTGATCGCACACCGATCGATGTCCGCCGACCCGGCGCCGGTGTCACCCCACCGCGCCGGGTCGCGCGCGTCTGCGTGGTCGTTACTGGCGGTGTCCTGTGTGTTCGCGGCGTCGGTGGCGGGCGTGCTCATCGATACAACGTTCTCCCACACCGAGATCCGGCAGACCCGAGCGCTGCCCGCGAGCCTGCGCTATCCCGACGGCCTGACGTACTACCTCGGGGTGGTGCAGCGAGAGAGTGGGCTGCTGCATCGGCGGCTCCCCGATGAGATCCGAGTGAGCCGCGATCCGGGTCTGGTGTACTCGCACGCGATGAGCCTGACCATCACCGGCAGTTCCGATCTGGTGCTGCGCTCAGTGGAGTGGCGGCCGGATGGCGTATCGGCCCGGTTCGAGTCCGGCCATGAAATTTTCGTTCCCGCGCAATCCTTCCTCGGTGGGCGGTAGACACCGGGCCAGGGTTTCTTGATGTCATCTTGACGCTCCGGGCCGCCGAATTATCGTTTTCCATACCAATTCTCGATTTCCGTTGTGCTGTCATTTAAGTCGTCTGTTCAGGCGCCTTGGTGCGGCTGTTCGGGCCCATGGTTCCGCCTCGAGGAAAGTGTTCGAATTCATGACGATAAAGTCGGCTGCTGTCTCCGTTCTAACTTTGGCCGCCCTGGTCGCGTCAGCGTCGGGCGCGGGCGCCGCGCCCGCGCCCGATCCGGCTCCCGCGCCCGGCAGCGCCGTGCAGGCCGATGTGCTGCCCGGTATCCACTACACGGCGAGCGTGGTCGACAACTCGGTGGTGCTGCGGACCGATTCGGGTTCGCTGACCACCAAGGGGACGCAGTTCCAGGTGCTCGATGATGAGGGCCGTCTTGTCGCTGGCATGCCGCTGACCTACCTCAAAGACGGTAAGGAGTGGCCGATCGCGGCCAGGGTCGAGGGCGATACCGCGGTGTTCACCCCGAGTGCCGACCCGGCGGAGGCCCGGCCTGCGGCGATGTTGCAGCCGACCGCGGACGAGCCGGTCGACTTCGATACCGCGCTCAGCACCGCCGCCACCCAGTTCGGCCTTGCGACAGCGGTCGGAACCCTGCTCGGCTCATTGGTCGGTGGCGTACTCGGATGCGTGGCGGGCGCCATCATCGGTGCGCCGCTGGTGGTGCCGACATTCTTCGCCGGGCCGATCGGCCTGTGCATCGGTGGTGCCGCAGTGGGGATCACGCTAGGTGCGGCCGCGGGCATGATCGCGATCGGCGTGCCGGTCGGCGTGGCTGCTGCGATTCAGTTCTTCAATGCGACCGCTCCCCGGTGAGGTGTGCGCGTAATAGATTGAAGTAGTCGAGAAATGGGCGGCGTCCGTGTGGGCGACGCCCATTCTTCTTGGTTCCGGTATCGAAGCGTAAATAAATCGCCCAGATGCGCATCAAGGCCGCAATGGACGGGCGGAGCGGGGAAAATCGAACTTAGCGTCATCTCGTGGGTTTTCTCGGATTCACGTGGGCCGACACCGGATCGTTCGTCGGAGGGATGGTCGGCGCGGCTGTTCTCGGTCCGCCCGGCGCGATGCTCGGATCGACGGCCGGATCATTCCTCGGCGGCGTTGTCGGCGACGATCGTGACGCAGGCAGCGCGGCAGAAGAAGCAGTGGTCGCGGGGATCGGTGCGGCAGGCGGCGCATGGGCAGCCAACCTCGGCGGCAAACTCCTCAAAGACGGGATCACCGCCGCGGCGACCAAAGCCCTGCCGACGGCTGCCGCCCGTCGCGTGGAAACCGGTGCCGCGAAAACCCTGCTCCCCTGGAACAAGTACGAGGGCAGTCTGCTCGGTGCGCTGGCTGGTGGCTTCGGCGGCTACGAGGTCTCGCCGCAGGCCCGCCCACCCGTCACGATCGACACCATCGACATCGGCAACGGCGGCTGTCCGGTGGCGATGGGTGGATTGCAGATGCCACTCCAGCTGTCCCGGCCGATCGCCGATTCCTATCAACGCTTGCCCGGCTACCTGTGCGATGTCTGGCGCAACTTCGGATCGGGCTCCCCGAGCACCACACCGGCGCCGGTACCGCCACCGCTCATCGGTGATGCTGCTCATGGCGGAATCGCCACGTATGCCGACAGGGCCCGTGCGCTCGATACTGCGATCGCCGGGTTCGCCGCGCTCGACCGCAAGGTCGCGGGCATCGTCGCGGAAAGCGCCGAGGTGGCCGAGCAGGGTCGTGACGCGGTGTCAACGGTGATCGCGAACGCGAACCGCGCCGCCGCCGAAACCCCGAGCGGTAACGCCGACCAACACGCCCTCGACCTGCTGCACAACGCGTTCACCGCAGGTAGTCAGATCCTCACCCACGCGATCACGGCAACCGGCGACACCGCAGGGCGCGCCGACCGGCTCACTGCTGAGCTCCGGAAGTTGCGTGCGGATTTCGATGAGCATTTTGCATCGCATCGGAAGCCGTCGGCCTCGACACCGCCGCAGCGGCAGGAGCCCGACGACGTTGCGAGAACTCCCGAAGTGTCCATTGATATCGGTGGTGCGGTTGTGGGGCCGATCGTGATCGCCCCTGCGCCTGCTCCGCCTCCGGTTCCCGCGCCAGCGCCGCCACTGGTTCCCGCGCCTGCTCCACCTCCGGTTCCAGCGCCTGCTCCGACTCCGATTCCGGCTCCAGCGCCGCCTCCGGTTGCCGTTGCTCCACCGCCGAGTGAGCCGGTTGTTCCTGCGCCCGACCCAGTTTCGTTACCGCGGCAATCCGCGTCGCCGCGCCTGTCCCACGAGGCGCCGGTGGTCGTATGGCAACCCGGTCGAACTGCCGATCCGCCCAGAGTTGTTCCACTGTCGCCGGTACCGGTTCCGTCTGCACCCGAGGCGGGCACGCCGCCGTTGGCATCGGCCGGGTCCACGCCGGAAAGGGATTCACCGCCGCAGGAATGGATTGTCTCTGCGCCCGAGTCCGTTTCACCACCGGCCACAACGGTTGTGCCCGTCACTCCGTGGTCTGCGGCGACAGTGCCGCCCGACGCTCGGTGGCCCGCCGTGTCTGCGCCGATGCCGCCATCGTCGCCGCAGCTCACCACTACGCCGTGGACCTCGTGGATGAAAATGATCTCTCCTGCCGTGGCCGGTACACCGCATGCGGCGACCGCGACCCCGGCATCGGACGAACACTCCGCACCGGACGCGGACTCGCTGCTGGCGACGATTTACGCGGAGGCTTTCGCGCTCGGTGCGCGGTAGCGGCCGGAGTCTTGTTCCACAGCGGGTACGGCCCATGTTGGTTAGCCTGCCCATATGTCTGATGCGGCGGTCGAACGGAACCGGATTGCGTTGGTGCTCGGCACCGACCTGTTCAGCGGCGCCGCCCTGCAACCGGCCTACGGGGCCGGCGTGCCGATCCGCGGACGCGGTCGCGCGGCTGAAAGAGGTGTGGCCGAAACGATGAACACCCGGATATGAAACGTCGCGTGCTCGTCGGGGCGGCGGTGGCGCTGGTGGTCGTCGTGGTGCTGGCCGTCGGCGGCTACTACCTGATGAACTCGCGGACGTTCCAGCTGGCCGGCCGGATCGTCGATCGCGTCGACACCGACGCCAAGGTGGTCGCGCTGACCCTCGACGACGGGCCGACCGCCAACGCGCCGGAAGTGCTGAAGGTGCTGGCCGAGGCCGACGTGCCCGCCACCTTCTACCTCAACGGCCGCGATCTCGCCGCACACCCGGAGTTCGGAGCGGCGATCGCGATGACCGGCCACGAGATCGGCAACCACACCTACTCGCACCGGCGCATGGTTTTCGTCTCGCCGGGAACCGTTGCCGACGAGGTCGGACGTACCGATGACGAGATCCGCAAGACCGGGTATCAGGGACCGATCACCTTCCGCCCGCCCTACGGCAAGAAGCTGTGGACGCTGCCGAAGTACCTCTCCGACCGGAATCGGACCACGGTTATGTGGGACGTCGAGCCGGACTCCGCCGGTGCGCAGAGCCCTGAGCAGATCGTCGAACACACCGTGGCCGAGGTGCGTCCTGGCTCGATCATCCTGCTGCACGTCATGTATGGGAACCGCGCGAACTCGCTGGCAGCGATACCGGGCATCGTCGCCGCGCTGCGGAGTGACGGGTACCGGTTCGTGACGGTGTCGGAACTACTCGGGCAGTAGGGCCGCGCGCACTATCGGCGGCGACCTCGGTCATGGCCGGTTGTTTCGCATCGCGCGCAGCGCTATTCGGTGCTCGGTGAACTGCCGTCGTCCGGTGCGCGACTCGCACCCGCAGCGATTGCCGCTGTTCGCGGTCGGTCTCATGTGCTCGTGCCCGGTGCCGGTCGCGACTCCACAATTGCGCGGTAGTGCGGGATCCAGGGTGTCGAACTCTCACCGTTTCCTGCGAGTTCACCTGACGGACACATACGTTGACACCGATTTAGCATCGTGTAAACAAAGCGAATCAATCCGAATGTTGTCATGTGTTCCGGCCCGGTCGAGGCCACGACCGATTCTCTGTCCGCAGAGTTTTGGGGATTCACCGAGGGAAAGCGTTCGAACCATGTCGATTAAGTCGGTACTAGCTGTCTCCGCTCTGGCTGTCGCTGCTGTGGTGGCAACCGGGGCGAGTGCGGGTGCGGTACCCGCCCCCGCACCCGAGCCGGGCACCGTGGTGCAAACCGATGTGCTGCCAGGGATCAAGTACACGGCCAGTGTCGTGGACAACTCGGTGGTCCTGCGGACCGAAGCCGGGTCGTTGACCACGCAGGGGTCCCAGTTCCAGGTGCTCGACGATCAGGGCCGTCTGGTCGCCGGTATGCCGCTGACCTATCTGAAGGACGGTATGGAATGGCCGATCGCCGCTCGGGTGGAAGGGAATACGGCCACCTTCACGCCGAGCACCGATCCGGCGCAGGCCCGGCCCGCGGCAATGCTCGAGACGGTCGCGGATGAGCCGGTCGACTTCAACACCGCGTTGGGCACGGCTGCGACGCAGTTCGGTTTGGCGACCGCGGTCGGAACCTTGCTCGGTTCGTTGGTCGGTGGCGTGCTCGGGTGTGTGGCCGGCGCGATCATCGGTGCGCCGTTGGTGGTGCCGACGTTCTTCGCCGGACCGGTCGGCCTGTGTATCGCTGGTGCCGGAGTGGGGATCACGTTGGGTGCGGCCGCTGGCATGATCGCGATCGGTGTGCCGGTCGGCGTGGCGGCTGCCATCCAGTTCTTCAACGCGACACAGCCTCGCTGAGTAATCCGGTGTCGTCCGGCACGCCACGTGCGCGCCGGACGACACCGGAGTGTTTCACCCGGCACGGGTAGGCTCGGCCACGGCCAGCGTGCCCGGTCGTGCCGATACCGCGACAAGGCACGCCCATTTCGCGAAAGAGGCGAGCAGGATGGTTTCGACGTCGCAACCACGTGTTTCCCCGGGACGAATGCGTCAGCTGGGACCGATCAACTGGGCGGTGTGGCAGGTGCTCTCGCGGGCGGCGGGGACGGCCGATGCGCACCTGTTCAGCACGCTCGGCCGCACCGGCGGACTGTTCAGGGGCTGGTTGCACTACTCCGGCAAGCTCATGCCCGGCGGCAAGCTGACCAGGCACGAGTCCGAACTCGTCATCCTTCGGGTGGCTCATCTGCGCGAGTGCGACTACGAGATGGACCATCACATCAAGCTCGGCAAACGCGCGGGCGTCACCGCGGAGATCCTGGATCGGGTGCGCACCGGTCCGGACGCGGATGGATGGTCCGACAAGCACCGCGCTCTGCTCACCGTCGTCGATCAACTGGTCGCCACCCGCGACATCGACGACACAGCATGGGAACGTCTGTCCACCTACTACGACGACCGCCATCTCATCGAAATCGTCCTGCTGACAAACCAATACGAGGGTCTGGCGTCGACGATCACCGCCTTGCGTATCCAACGCGATCAGATGTAGCCGCTCGCTGCGCGGTCGTCCCCGGCGACAGCCGGTGAATGCCGCGACTTGTCAGCGGCATTCGATCAGCGCACCAAGGCCGTCGAGCACTCGCGCCAATCCGAACTCATACGCATGATCCGCGCTGTAGGCGGCATCGTGTGCCTGTCCCGCCGCAGCTCCGACGCGTGTGGCCAGCGGATATCGCTCGGGGTCGATGAGGGTATCGAGCAGTGGTGCCGTCCGTTCCCACCATTCGGTATCGGATCGGGAGCTGTCGGCGGCGGCGCGGGCGGTGTCGCTCGCGATGCGCGCGACCGAGGTGACGAAGCCGAGCAGGTAGGTCAGGGCGGCGTCCATCTGGACGTCGTCGAGACCGAGCCCATCGAAGGCCCGTAGCTCGTGGTCGTATTTGGCGGTCTGGCCGGGGCCCAGTGGAGGGCGGGTGGTCGGGATGTAGGCCACCCATGGATGCTCGGTCAGCATGGTGCGGTTCACTGCCGCGATGGCGGCGACGCGCTCCCGCCACGGCAGTCCGCTCAGGTCGGCGCGCGGCATGGCCAGGTAGACGGCGTCGAGCATCAGATCGATCAACTCTGCTTTGCCGGGCACATAGGTGTAGGTCGCCATGGGGGTGAGCCCGAGATGGGTGGCGACCGCGCGCATGGTGACCGCGCCGATCCCGTCGGTGTCCGCGATTTCGATGGCCGCCGCGACCACTGCGTCGACGCTGCTGCGCTGTTTGGGTCCGCGACCGGATGCGCTGGGGACCCGCCACAGCAACTCCAGCGTTCGCGCGGTATCTCCCGCGCTGCTGCGCTCTTTCGGTCCCGCCATCCCGCCTCCAATGTGAGTGGCTTACATCACAGTGCGCCTTGCTGGAAATTTCTCTACAAAGTATAACGTACTTAGTAGAGAGAAACGCAACCGAAGGAGCACGCATGCGTATCACCGATTCCGTCATCTCGCTCAATGTCGCCGATCCGCAGGCCTCGGCGAAGTTCGTCATCGACCACCTCGGGTTCGCCGAGCAGATGTCGGCCGACGGATTCGTCTCCCTGGCCCACCCTGACGCGGGTATGAACATCGTCTTTCTGCGCACCGGTTTGAAGAGCTTCAAACCGGCCAGCGCGGCGGGAAGCGCGGGCGATGGACTGCTCGTCGCGTTCGTCGTCGAGGACATCGACGCGGAGTACGCCCGCGTACAGTCCGAAGGCGTCCCGATCGTCACCCCGATCGAGACCGAGGAGTGGGGCGAACGCTATTTCCAGATGGCCGACCCCAACGGCATCATCTTCCAACTCGTCCAGTGGGTCTGACCGCCCGCGAGTGGCACCTGGCCGCGGCGAACTGCGAAAACGCCCCGCGCTGAGGTGCCACTCGCGGCCGTCGTATCCCGTTGGGGTGGTGTTGGCGGCGGTTGCGCGTCATTATCTACTCGAGTGGGGCATGGCGGTGACTGGATCGGGACGCGCGTCAGGGGTACTGCACGATGCTGGTGAAGATCGAGACGGGTGCGGAACTCTCCGCGCCCGAACGGGAATTCGTCGAATGCCTGCGTAGGCTCCCGACCACCGGTCTGGCGATGATCGATCTACGGGTGGGCGCCGAACGCGGGAAGCGACAGGTGGACGCGGTCGTCTGGACGCCGCGCGGGGTCACCGTGCTCGAGGCCCGCGGGTTCCGGCGCAGGCAGAGCGGCATTCTCGAGGTCGGCACCGGCGGGCCGTGGACCATCAGCTCCCAGCCCGTCGACCTCGACCAACCCGACGGGGGCAGCGTCTCCGACCAGCTGGAAAACGCGGTGCACGAGGTGAAGTCGGCGCTGGAACGCTCGCTGCAAGATCCAGGCCACCTCTGCGGCGCCGTGGTGCTTGTACCGTTCCGCGGTGCGGTCGTTCGGCCCGCGCGCACCACCCTGCGTCCCGGCCTGGACGTAGTGGTCGCAAATACTTCCGACACCACCGAGTTCCGGATCTACCTGGAGAATTTCGCCGCTGCTCCCCGCACCTGGACCGCGGATCGAGTGCTGGCGGCGGCCTCGGCGCTGACTCGATCCTCGGGTGCTGATCTTTGCCCGACGCGCGACGAACTGCTCACCGCGGGCTTCGACGTCGCCGCCCCGAAACCCAAGCCGATACCGGCGCGCACCGCACCCCCTGTGGACCGGAAACCGGAAGCCAGCGGCAGGCAGACCGCTGCCGCGTGGGTGGTGTTCACCGCCGCCGTGCTCGGGACGCTGGTGGTGCTCGGCGTCATCGTGCGTGCGATGCTCACCGACCGAACCGACGTCGAACCGACTGCCACCACGACCTCCGTGGCAACCGCGCCGCCGCAGAATCGGGCGGACATATCGTCACCGCCTTCGACCGACCAGGCGGCGTCACCGCGGACTTCGACGGAATGCTGGCCATTTCAGGCCGGATGCTGATCCTCGCTACCGGTGCCCTCGGCGCACTCGCAGCCCATCAGTCGCGCACCACCTGGGCCAACCTGGTCAGATGCAGAGCGGCTTTGGCCCGCGCGATGACATGAGACCGGGACGAATCGATATGTGTGGTCAACGTATCAAGGGCTGCCGCGCGATCACCGGCAAGGAGCTGTTCGGCGATGGCGATGTGCTCGGCTGTCATCGCGGCGATCCGGTCGGGCGTCGGCATATCCATGGTCCGGACCGGACGGACCCGGACCTGCACCGAGACGAGCGCGTCGGCGAGGGCCGCATTGCCTGCCGAACGCAGCAGCATCGTATGGAACTGGTCGTCGGCCGCGATGAGTGAAGGGCCGGGTTCGGGCGGGTTCTCGGCCAGCCGGCGCCAGATATCGAGCTCGGCGCGGACCATGTCCAGATCGTGTGTCGGTTCCCCGAGCGCCCGGTGAATGCCCCTGGATTCCAGCACATTGCGGAGCTCATAGAGCTGATCGAGTTCCTCCAGGCGCGGCCGGAACGGATACAGCCCGTCGGTGCGCCGCTCCACCAGCCCGTCGGCGAGCAGCCGCGCGAGTGCCTCGCGCACCGGGGTACGTGACACCCCGTAACTGTCCGCGAGGCGTTCCTCGCCCAGCCGTTCGGTCGAGACCAGCGCGCCCTCCGCCAAATCACGCCGTACCGCCTCATACACCTGCGCACTCAGCGGGACCCGCCCCTGTCGCGTCACGGCGGCTCAGATCGCCATCGCCGAACGGACGACGCTCTCGGCGCCCGCGCCACCCTCGCCGGAGGAGGTGATCCGGCCCGATTGCAGCACGTAATAGCGTTGTGCCGCTTGCAGAGCGAACCCGATGTGCTGCTCGACCAGCAGCACACTCAACCCGCCGCGCCTGGTCAGGTCGATGATGGTGCGTTCGATCTCCGCGACCACCGACGGCTGGATGCCCTCGGTCGGCTCGTCAAGGATGAGCAGCTTCGGTTCGGTGATCAGCGCCCTTGCGATGGCGAGCTGCTGACGTTGCCCGCCCGACAGCAGGCCTGCTTTGCGAGTGAGCAGCTCCCGCAGCGCGGGGAACAGATCGAGTGATTCGTCGATCAGCGCCTTGCCGCGCTTGCGCCCGTCGGCCACGACCTGAAGGTTCTCCATTGTGGTCAGTTGTGGAAAACTCTGCTGCCCCTGCGGGACATAGGCGATCCCGCGACGCACCCGTCGCGACGGGGAGAGTGTGGTGATCACCTCATCATTGAACGTGATGGTGCCGGATTTGCTGGTCAGCAGCCCGACTGCGGTGCGAAGCAGCGTCGTCTTCCCCGCGCC
Source organism: Nocardia cyriacigeorgica (assembly GCF_010868145.1). Classification (GTDB taxonomy): domain Bacteria; phylum Actinomycetota; class Actinomycetes; order Mycobacteriales; family Mycobacteriaceae; genus Nocardia; species Nocardia cyriacigeorgica_D. The sequence goes on along the minus strand of NZ_JAAGUY010000004.1, from coordinate 89,880 downwards.
GTTATGTCCCATAATGGCGACGACGCTGTCGTCGGGCACCGTCAGTGAGGCGCCGTGGATCACCTCGGTGCGTCCGTAACCGGAATGGACATCAGCTAATTCGAGCATCGGCGCTCTCCTCGTCGTTCGATTCGGCGGCGGTCGCGGTGGTGCCGAGGTAGACCTCCTGCACCTTCGGATCTGCCTGCACCTGCTCCACGGTGCCTTCGCTCAACACCCGCCCGCCGGCGAGCACCGTCACCGAGGTGGCGAACGAGCGCATGAAGTCCATATCGTGCTCGACCACCACGACGACACGTTCACCACCGATGCGGTGCAGCAGGTTTCCGGTCTGCTCGCGTTCCTCCGCGCTCATGCCCGCGACCGGTTCGTCCAGCAGGAGCACCGAGGCGTTCTGCACCAGCAGCATGCCGATCTCGAGCCACTGCTTCTGACCGTGCGCGAGAACGCCCGCTGGCTCGTCGCGCAGGGCGCTGAGGCCGGTGATCTCCAGCGCCTCCTCGATGCTCGGCAGCACCGATGTGCGCCGCCGCAGCAATGTCAGCGCGGAACGTCCGGCGCCGGCCGCGATATCGAGATTTTGCACCACACTCAACTGCTCGAAGACGCTCGCGGTCTGGAATGTGCGCCCGACGCCGAGCCTGGCGATCTGGTGCACCTTCTTACCCAGCAGTTCGACGCCCGATTTCTGCGCCGATCCGGTCGCGGAGGTGAGGCCGGTGATGGCGTCGATCAGGGTCGTCTTTCCGGCGCCGTTCGGGCCGATGAGGAATCGCAGATCGCCCTGTAGGACGGTCAGGTCGACATCGGTGACGGCCTTGAAGCCGTCGAAGCTCACCGAAAGGCCGCGAACTTCGAGATATTCGCTCGACATGCCCGCATTGCCGCCGCGCTTCGGTTCGTGCTCGATCATCGCGATTCCACCTTCTCTGCGGTGCGCACCGGCAACGGTTGCGCCGGTAGATCGGGTGGCGGTGGCGCGCTGTCGTCGCGTATCGACGTGCGCTCGCGAACGAACCGACGCAGCATCGGCCACAATCCGGCCAGCCCGGCGGGCACGAACCCGACGACAACGATGAACAGCACACCCTGCAGGTAGGTCCAACCCGACGGGAACTGCTCCGATAGCGCGGTCTGCGCCCATGCCACGCCGATCGCGCCGAGTACCGGCCCGAGCAGGGTGGTTCGGCCGCCGATGGCCACGCCGATCAGGAAGGCGATCGAGGGAACGACACCGATATCGGCGGGGGAGATGATGCCGACGATCGGGGTGAACAACGCACCGGCGATTCCCGCGAAGAACGCGGCGACCACATAGGCCACGATCTTGACGTTGGCCGGGTCGTACCCCAGGAAACGCACCCGTTCCTCCTGGTCACGCACCGCGACCAGCAGCTCCCCATACCGGCTGTACATGAGCTGACGCACCACCGCGACCACCGCGAGCAGAGTGCCCGCCGCAATGAAGAACAGCGTGTGGCGGTTGACCGGATCGGTCAGCTTGAATCCGAAGAAGGCCCGGAAATCCGAGAGCCCGGTGAATCCGCCGATGGTCTGCTGACCGGTCAGCAGAATAGCCAGCGCCGCGGCCAGCGCCTGACTCAAGATCGCGAAATACGCGCCCTTGACCCGCCGCTTGAACACCCCATAGCCGAGCACCGCCGCGACCAGTGCGGGCAGAACAACGATCGCGATGATCGCCACCGGCGCCGACGCGAAAGGCTGCCAGTACGTGGGTAGTTCGCGGATGCCCGCGATATCCATGAAGTCGGGAACATCGTTTCCCAGCCGCGCCGCGTCCGCCATCTGCAGATGCATCGCCATGATGTAGGCGCCGAGGCCGAAGAACACACCCTGACCGAGGGTGAGCATTCCGCCCCGCCCCCAGGCCAATCCGATGCCTGCCGCCACGATGGCGAAGCACAGGAACTTCGCGAGCAGGTTCAGCCGGAAATCGCTGAGCACCGCCGGCGCCACGGCGAACAGCAGGATCGCGGCAATGGCGAAACCGCCCCACACGCGCACCGAGGAATTCGCGAACCACCGAGGTGTCGACGTGGTCATGCCAAACTCCTTGTCCGGACCATGAACAGGCCCTGCGGACGGACCTGCAGGAAGATCACGATGATCACGAAGACGATCACTTTCGCGATCGAGGCTGTCGTCGAGTATTCGATGAAGGAATTGAGCAGGCCGAGCGCGAACGCCGCGATCACCGTGCCCTTGATCTGTCCGAGCCCGCCGATCACCACCACCAGGAACGCATCGATCAGATAGCTCTGGCCGATGGTTGGGCTGGTCGAACCGATCAATGTCAGCGCCACACCGGCGACACCGGCCAGACCGGATCCGATGAAGAAGGTGCTGATATCAGTGAAACGCGAGGACACTCCGCTTGTTTCGGCGAGATCGCGGTTCTGCACCACTGCGCGAATGCGGCGACCGAGCGGCGTCGTCTTCACAACGATCGCCAGCGCCGTCACCGCGACGACCGCGAGCACCAGAATGAAGATCCTGGTCTTGGGCACAACGGCGTCCAGAATCGTGACACCGCCGCTGAGCCATTCCGGCACCAGCACGTTCTTGGCCGGCGCACCGAAGATGTCGCGGGCGAGCTGCTGCAACACCAGGCCGACACCGAAGGTGACCAGCAGGGTGTCCAACGGGCGGTGATACATCCAGCGGATGAGCCCCATCTCCAGCGCCGCCCCCAACGCGCCGCCGACCAGGAACCCGACCAGCAATGACACCAGCAGCGACACCCCGGCCGAGGAAAATACTTGCTGGACAACGTAGGTGGTGTAGCAACCGGCCATGATGAACTCACCGTGCGCCATATTGATCACGCCCATCTGACCGAAGGTCAGCGCGAGACCCAGCGCGGCGAGCAACAGGATCGATCCGAGGCTCAGCCCGGTGAAAAGCTGGCCTACAACGATTTCCATCGAAACTCCGTATCTGATCGGTGGGTTCGCGGCCCCCTCATGTGTTCGCCCGAAGGTCCTCGCGGAAGGCGTCGCTGCCTCCCGCTCGGACATCGGTGCGGTCAAGGCCGCGAACCATGTCCCGCGGGACCGCCGCGGCGGTCGGCATCAGCCGCGGCCGCCGTCGGTCTACTTCAGGCCCTCGGCCCAGGTGTAGGTGTCGAGGTACGGGTCGGGCTCGATGGGTTGGCCGGAATCCCACACCGTGTAGATGAGACCGTCCGGGCGGATCTCGCCGATGCGGGCGGTTTTGGTGATGTGGTGGTTGGTGCCATCGATGGTGACCAGGCCTTCGGGAGCTTCGAAACTCACGCCGTCGGCAGCGGCCTGAATATCGGCTACTGCGAAGGAATTCGCCTTCTCCACGGTGTTCTTCCACAGGTACACCGAGGCGTAGGCGGCTTCCATCGGGTCGGAGGTCGGCTTATCGGCGCCGAAGGCGGCTTTGTAGGCGTCGACGAAGGCCTTGTTCTGTGGGGTGTCGACGGTTTGGTAGTAATTCCAGGCGGTGAGCTGGCCCGCGATGTTCTGCGCTCCGATACCCGCCACCTCCTCCTCGGCGATGGAAACCGAAACCACCGGCATACCGGCCGCGGTCAAGCCCGCATTGGTGTACTCGCGGAAGAACGCGACGTTGGAATCACCATTGAGGGTGTTGAAGACCGCGTCCGCGTCGGCCGTGCGCACCTTGTTGATGATTGTGGAGAAATCAGTGGAGCCCAGCGGGGTGTAATCCTCACCCTTGATCTCGATGCCGTTGGCCGCCGCGTATGCCTTGATTTCGCGGTTGGCTGTCTGTGGGAACACGTAGTCGCTGCCGACCAGGTACAGCGACTTGATGCCCTTCTGCTTCAGGTAGTCCAGTGCGGGCACGATCTGCTGATTGGTGGTGGCGCCGGTGTAGAAGATGTTCTTGCTGTCCTCCAGACCCTCGTATTGGACGGGGTAGTACAGCAGCGAATTCAGGCTCTCGAACTTCGGTTTCATCGCCTTGCGGCTCGATGAGGTCCATCCGCCGAAAACGGCAGCCACACAGTCGGCACTGATGAGCTTTTCCGCCTTCTCGGCGAAGGTCTTCGGGTCCGACGCGCCGTCCTCGAGGACCAGCTCGATCCGCTTGCCGAGCACACCGCCTGCGGCATTGATCTGATCGACGGCCAGCTTGGTCGAATCGGCGACGGTGACCTCGCTGATGGCCATGGTGCCCGACAGCGAATGCAGTGAACCGATCTTGATCGAGTCCTTGGTGGTGTCGACGCAGGAGACGGCGTTCGCGCCGTCCGCGGTGGCGTCGTCCCTGGCGCCGCATGCGCTGAGCAGCACTCCGGTCAACGCCACCGCGGTGGGCACTACCAACGCCCTGAATGTGCGTGATCGGACGGAACCGCGATATCGGCCGGATCGGGAGGAATCGGACATGGGCGAACCCTTCTCACTCATCAGTTGTGGCGGCGGCACCCGCGGGCGCCGCACCGAATACCTGCCCGTTCGCGCCGGTCACAGCTGTCGACCGGGTTGTATACAGAGCCTGTATCCGTGCTGCGGAACGTTAGACAGAAGTTGTTGCGCCGGAATATCTCTCGATGACGAGTCCGTTTCGTGCGTTGCCGTGAGGTGAAACCTTGCGCACAGCGGCTCGGGGAGGTGCCGTGAGGTCGCCCGCGCCTACGGTTGCGTAGCTCTCAGGGGTGCGGAAAGCTTCGATTCGTAGTTGTCAGCAGCCGGAACCCTTCACGGTCGGACGACCGGGGCGGTGAGTCGAGGAGGACGCGGTGGGGCATTACAAGGCGAACCTGCGCGATATCGAGTTCAACCTGTTCGAGGTATTCGGCCTGGACAAACTGCTCGACACCGGGGCCTACGGCGACCTGGACTCCGACACCGTCCGCGAGATCCTGGCCGAGGTCAAACGCCTGGCGGAGGGGCCGGTAGCCGAATCGTTCGCGGCCGCCGACCGGGACCCGGTGGGGTTCGACGCCGCGGACCACAGCGTCACGGTGCCCGACGCGCTGCGGCAGACACTGGAGACGGTGCGCGAGGCCGATTGGAGCAGGCTCGGCCTACCCGAGGGGATGGGTGGTACTCCCGCGCCGTCAGCGCTGGTGTGGGCGGTCAACGAGATGATCACCTGCGCGAACCCGTCGGCCTCGTTCTTCAACATGGGCCCGGTGATGGCTGCGGTGCTCTACAACATCGGCACCGAACAGCAGCAACACTGGGCGACCCGTGGATACGACAAGGGCTGGCAGGGCACCATGGTGCTGACCGAGCCCGACGCCGGATCCGATGTCGGCGCCGGGCGTACCAAGGCGATCGAACAGCCCGATGGGACCTGGCATATCGAGGGCGTGAAGCGGTTCATCTCCGGCGGTGACGTCGGCGACGTCTCGGAGAACGTCTTCCACCTGGTGCTCGCGCGGCCGGAGGGCGCGGGACCGGGAACCAAGGGACTATCGCTGTTCTACGTGCCGAAGTATCTCTTCGATCCCGAAACGCTGGAGATCGGCGGCCGCAACGGCGCCTACGTCACCAACCTCGAACACAAGATGGGCCTGAAATCCTCGCCCACCTGTGAGGTGACCTTCGGCGGCGACGTACCCGCGGTCGGCTGGCTGGTCGGCGAGGTGCACGACGGTATCGCACAGATGTTCCAGGTCATCGAGAACGCGCGGATGATGGTCGGCGTCAAGTCCAGCGGAACCTTGTCGACCGGTTATCTGAACGCGCTGGCCTACGCCAAGGACCGAGTGCAGGGCGCGGACCTGACCCAGATGACCGACAAGACCGCGCCGCGCGTCCCGATCACCCACCATCCGGACGTGCGGCGTTCGCTGATGATGCAGAAGGCGTACGCCGAGGGCTTGCGCGCGGTGTACCTCTACACGGCCGCACATCAGAATGCCGATGTGGCGCAACTGGTCTCCGGCGCCGATGAAGACCTGGCCCATCGTGTGGACGATCTGCTGCTGCCGATCGTCAAGGGTGTCGGTTCCGAGCGGGCCTACCAGTACCTGACCGAATCGTTGCAGACCTTCGGTGGTTCGGGCTATCTGCAGGACTACCCGATCGAGCAGTACATTCGCGACGCGAAGATCGACTCGCTGTACGAGGGCACCACTGCCATCCAGGCGCAGGACTTCTTCTTCCGCAAGATCGTCCGGGACAAGGGTGTGGCCATCGGCCACCTCACCGGCCAGATCAGTGCCTATCTCGACGCGAAGAGCGGCCGCTTCGATACCGAACGTGAGCTGCTGCGCACCGCGCTCGCCGACGTCCAGGCCATGGCCGCGACCCTCACCGGCTACCTGATGAGTTCGCAGCAGGAACCGGCCGAGATCTACAAGGTCGGTCTCGGCTCGGTGCGCTTCCTGCTGGCCGTCGGCGACCTGCTGATCGGCTGGCGTCTACTGGTCCAGGCCGAAATCGCTGCGGCCGCTCTCTCCGGTGAGGTCGGTGCGAAGGATCGCGTCTTCTACGCGGGGAAGGTCGCGGTCGCAACGTTCTTCGCCAGGAACGTGCTGCCCACGCTGACGGCGGTCAAGAACGTGATCGGGTCGCTGGACACCGACATCATGGCGCTGGACGAGGCGGCGTTCTGAGACAGCGGTAGTCGGCCGGCAGTTTCGCCACCGTGCTCGGCGCCGGACGGCCTCGGTTGCCCCGTCGCGCCGAATGCTGAGTCCTGCCCGAACGTAGACACCCGGTCGGGTTGCCCGTGGCCGAGGTGCAGCAATCTTAGATGAACACGACAAGGCCGCGATTTGGCATCCGTATGAAAATCGTCAAAACGGATACCGCACACTGGACGGCGTGACCGTTGAATTGCTGGTTCTGCTCATCGTCATCGTCACGGCACTCGTATTCGATTTCACTAATGGCTTCCACGACACCGCTAACGCAATGGCGACCTCCATCGCGACCGGTGCATTGCGCCCGCGGATCGCGGTCGCGCTCTCGGCGGTGCTGAACCTGATCGGTGCGTTCCTGTCGGTGGCGGTTGCGGCGACAGTGGCCAAAGGAATCGTGCAACTCGACGCGGTGTCCGGGCACGACCTGTTGATCATCGTATTCGCCGGCCTGGTCGGCGGCATCCTGTGGAACCTGCTGACCTGGTTGTTCGGCCTGCCCTCCAGTTCCTCGCACGCCCTGTTCGGCGGACTCATCGGTGCCACGCTTGCCGCCCTCGGCTGGAGCGGCGTCATCTGGGCCGACGGCTCCAACGGCGTGCTCGCCAAGATCGTGATCCCTGCGGTACTCGCGCCGATCATCGCGGCACTGGTCTCGGCGACCGGAACCTGGCTGGTCTATCGGATCACCCGCGGCGCCGAAGGCAGCAAGGTCAACGAGGGTTTCCGGTGGGGCCAGGTCGGTTCGGCGTCGCTGGTGTCACTGGCACATGGCACCAACGACGCGCAGAAGACGATGGGCGTCATCTTCCTCGCGCTGGTCGCGCACGGCAGCCTCACCCAAGACGACGAAATGCCGCTGTGGGTGATGGCGGCGTGTGCGGTCGCCATCGCGGCAGGCACCTACCTCGGCGGATGGCGCATCATCCGGACCCTTGGCAAAGGGCTGGTGGAAATCGATTCACCGCAGGGCCTCGCCGCCGAGTCGTCTTCCGCGGCGATCATCCTGACCTCGGCGCATTTCGGTCTGCCGCTATCGACCACCCAGACCGCCACCGGCTCCATTCTCGGCACCGGCCTCGGCAAAGGTGCCGAGGTGCGCTGGGGTGTGATGGGCCGGATGGTCGTGGCCTGGCTGCTTACGCTGCCCGCCGCCGGCATCATGGGCGCCGTCTGCTGGGCCATCGCCCACTTCATCGGTGGACTGCCCGGCGTGCTCGTCGTGTTCGCGCTGCTGATCGGGCTCGCCGGACTGATCTACCTGCGGTCGCGACGCAACCCCGTCGACACCAGCAATGTCAACGAGTGGCCTGGTGACGGTCCCGGTGGTGAAGTCGGAGCTGTGCAGACCGAGATCGTCGACGATGTGCACCACAGTGCCTCACCCGGCCCGGACGCCGGACACAATCGCTCGGCACAGGTTTAGGAGAACAGTGCACACCCTTGTCACGAATCTGAACTCGCTGTGGAAGGTGGTCGCGGCCGGCCTGGTGTTCGGCGCGGGCCTGCCGATGATCTTCGCCTTCGGGGTCCGGTTCTGGACGGCGTCGGAAAACCGCACCGACGGTGGCGTCGTCCAGCGCAACTATCCGGCACTGGCCGGTGCTCTGGTATGCCTTGGGTTGGTGATCGCCGCAGTGGTGACTGGTGTCCTCTATACGGCGAAGGCGTTCCTCGCCGCACGGTTCGGCATCCATCTGTTCGGCGAGTCCTGAAGGGCGTGTAGTGACCGATTCGACCAACCTCACCCAGCCTGGACCGGTGCGGCCGAAGCTGCTCGGCCGGATCATCAGCTGGCTGCGCGCGGGTTACCCGCAGGGTGTGCCCCGCTCCGACTACGTCGCGCTGTTCGCGGTCCTGCACCGGCACCTGACCGACTACGAGGTGGCCGCCGTCGCGGAGGAACTGGCGCGCGAGAATCCGGAGCGCGAGATCACCCTCGCCGATATCGAAGACGCGATCGCCCGGATCGCCAAGGAACAGCCCGCGACGGACGATATCTCGCGCGTCGCGTCGCATCTGGCGGCCGGTGGCTGGCCCCTGGCCGAACCACTCACGGACTCCGATTGATGTCGAGATGCCTCCCTTCCTGAACGCCATCATCGACTGGCTGCGCGCCGGCTATCCAGAGGGTGTCCCGGAGTCGGACTACATTCCGCTGCTGGCCCTGCTGCGCCGTCGCCTCTCCGACGAGGAAGTGCGTCAGATCGCCACCGAGCTGCTACGTTCGGGCGACCACCCCGACCGGATCGACATCCAGGTCTTGATCACCAAGATCACCAACGAGATGCCCTCCGAAACGGACGTGGCTCGCATCCAATCCCGCCTGGACCCACCCACCTGGCCCGAGCCCTGATCGAGTGGCACCCGGCGAGACATATCGCGAGAGTCCCTCGGCGGCCGTTCATGGAAGGAGGGCGCGGACTGTGGTGATGGTGTCGGCTTGGTCGGGGTCTTTGTCGGGGCGGTAGCGGACGACGCGAGCGAAGCGCAGGGCGACGCCGCCGGGGTAGCGGGTGCTGGTCTGGACACCGTCGAGGGCGATTTCGACGACCAGTTTCGGCCAGAGGTAGACGGTGTGCTGGTCGCGGTGGCGTTCGTAGCGGGGGAATTCGGCGGTCTGCCAGTGCAATAGGGCATCGGTGAGACCTTTGAAGGTTTTGCCGACCATCACGGGTTCGCCGGAATCGGGGTCGCGGGCGCCGAGGTGGAGGTTGGACAGGTAGCCGGTGCGGCGGCCATAACCCCATTCCGCGCCGAGCACCAGCAGGTCGAGGGTGTGGGTGGGCTTGATCTTCAACCAGGAGCGTCCCCGGCGGCCCGCCGCGTACGGCGCGTCGAGCGATTTGATCATGACGCCCTCATGGCCTGCCGCCAGCGCACCGTCGAAATACTCCGCCGCAGTCTCGGCGGCAGGGCGGACCAATGCCGGAATGCTGTGTTCGCCGGCAACCTTGGTGAGCGCGGCGCGCCGTTCGAGTAGGGGCTCGTCCAGCAGATCGCGGCCGTCGAGGTGGAGGCAGTCGAAGAAATACGGGTGCAGCAGCAGCTCGCGGGTGGACATAGGGACGGGCCGGATCTCCGCGGGTGGCGCCGCCACGCCGGCCAGGCCGGGCTCACCGGAGGCGAACCGCGCCATCGTCTCCTGGAAGGGCCGCGGCCGGCCGGTGTCGGTGAGGGCAAGGGTTTCGCCGTCGAGGACGACGCTGGTGCAGTTCAGGCCCGCGACCAGCTCGACGAGTTCGGGAACGTTGGCGGTGATATCGCGCAGGGTTCTGGTGAAGACCCACACGTCGGAGCCGTCGCGGTGGACTTGGATGCGGGCGCCGTCGAGTTTGTGTTCCACGCTGACCTCGCCGTGGAATTCGGCGAGGGCTTCGTCCAGCGCGGTGCCGGGGGAGGCGAGCATGGGCTGGACCGGGCGGCCCACCTCGAGCCGGAATTCGCGCAGCGCCGCTTCGCCGCCGGTCAGTGCCGCGATGGCGGTGACGGGCAGTTTCCCGGACAGCATGTAGGCCCGGCGCACCAGTTCGAGCGGGACGTCGGCGGCCAGGGCGACGGCCTCGGTGACGACGGCCGTGAGCGCACCCTGGCGGAGCTCTCCGGTGAGCAGCCGCAGGAGAAACGCCTGTTCATCGGCGGTTGCTGAACGCCAGAGGCTGCTCAGCAGCTCCTTGCGCCGGTTCGCCGAGCCGGGCCCCGAGGTGGTGGCCAGTTCGTCGAGCAGTGTGTCCACCCCGGACGCGGTGAGGGTGGGGGTATCGGCTGCGGTCTCACCGAGCGCGGTGAGGGTACGCCAGCCGGTGCCGATGCGGCCCTGCCGCAATTCCCCCGACACCCAGGCGACCACGGCCGCGAGCTCACCTGGATCGGCGGCGCTCAGCAGCTCGGCCAAGGCGGCGATCTTCGTCTTCCGGGATCGCGTGGCGCGGACGGTCTCCGAGGCTCGCACGACATCGGTGAACAGCACCTGATGACGGTAACCCGCCGGTGTGACATATCGCTCGAACCCGCTGCTAATTCTGCTATTGGCAGGTTTGCGAAAACAGCCATAAACTGGACATATGGCCAAGACTTACGTCGGGGCGCGGCTTCGTCAGCTGCGGACCGAACGCGGGCTCAGCCAGGTCTCACTCGCTCAGCAACTGGAGATCTCGGCGAGTTATCTCAATCAGATCGAACACGACGTGCGCCCGCTCACCGTCCCGGTATTGCTGCGGATCAACGAGGTGTTCGGTGTCGATGCCACCTTCTTCTCGTCTCAGGACGACACCCGGCTCATCGCCGAACTCCAAGAAGTGGTGATGGACGCCGAACTCGGTATCGAGGCCGATGCCAAGGAGATCGCCGAAATCGTTTCCGCGCATCCGAGTATGGCTCGTGCGCTGGTCAGTATGCACAGCCGCTACCGCAACACCAGCGCCCAGCTGGCGGCCGCCACCGAGGACCGTTTCGCCGACGGAGCGGGCAGCGCGACGATCAGCAAACCGCACGAGGAAGTGCGCGACTACTTCTATCAGCGGCAGAATTACATCCACGAATTGGATACTGCCGCCGAGGAACTCGCCAACCGAATCCGATTCCACGGCGGTGACGTCAACAGTGAGATCGGGCGAATGTTGCGGGCACACGGTGTGCGCATTCTCGAACGCATCGATCTCGGTGACGGTGTGCTGCACCGCTACGATCCGGACAACATGCGGCTGGAGATCGCCCCACATCTGTCCGGTGGTCAGCGCACATTCAAACTCGCCGCCGAACTCGCCTACTTCGAATGCGGTTCGCTACTGGAGAAGCTGGTCGACGAAGGCAATTTCGCCGCCGAGGACACCAGGAAGCTGGCCATGCTCGGCCTGGCGAACTACTTCGCCGCGGCGACGGTCTTGCCCTACACGCACTTTCACGACATCGCCGAGGATTTCCGCTACGACATCGAACGGCTCTCCGCGTTCTTCACCCAGAGTTACGAGACGATCTGTCATCGGCTGTCCACGCTGCAACGGCCGGAACTGCGCGGTGTGCCGTTCTCGTTCGTTCGGGTGGACCGCGCGGGGAACATGTCGAAACGGCAGTCCGCCACCGGTTTTCACTTCTCATCCAGCGGTGGCACCTGCCCGCTGTGGAATGTGTACGAGACCTTCGCTTATCCGGGTAAGATCATGACCCAGATCGCGCAGATGCCCGACGGTCGCAAGTACTTGTGGGTGGCACGCACCGTCGAGCGCCGTGCCACGGCCTACGGGCAGCCCAGCAAAACCTTCGCCATCGGGCTCGGGTGCGAACTACGTCATGCCGGACGTGTGGTCTATGCCGACGGTATCGATCTCGGCGAAGCCAAGGCCACCCCCATCGGCGCAGGCTGCCGGGTCTGTGAACGCACCAATTGCCCCCAGCGCGCGTTTCCCCCGTTGGGCAAGGTGCTCGATATCAGCGAGCACCGAAGCTCGGTCTCCCCTTACGTTCTCAAATAGCGATCAGTTGCCCTGTGGCAGAACCTATTCCACAGCGACAGCAGCGGCATTGTCCCCGGCGATCTCCTCGATGCGCACCGTTGGCGCCAGATGATTGCGCAACCTGCGGTCGATCTCACCCGCGACCGGAATGACGACGGCCGCGGCGGACGTTGCGACCGCGTCGGTGAGGATCGCTGTCCAATCCGGGGTGCCGCGGGTCGACAGCGCCGCGATAATGGCCGCGGTCGCGGAATCGCCCGCGCCGGTCGGATTGCCCGCCAGCGGTTCGGGAAGCGCCGCCGACCAGGCGCCTTCCGCTGTCACCGCGACCATGCCCTCGGCGCCGCGTTTCGCCAGCACCGCCGCCACGCCGCTGTCGATCAATGGGCGTACCGACTCGACCACTTCGGCGGGGGTGTGCGGGTCGGAGTCGGTGAGTCGGCGCAGCTCACCGCGGTTGGGGGTGAGCACGACACCGGGCAGTCGGGCGGCGAGGCGCATGGCCTCGCCGTCGAGGTCGCAGATGGTGGGCACGCCATGGTCGAGTGCGCTGCGCGCGATCTGCGCGGGTAGTTCAGGATCGATGCCGCCGGGCAGGGATCCGGCGATCACCAGGCCCGCGATATCGGGCAGCAGTCCGGCGACGCGCACGGCGAGTTGTTCGGCAGCATGGGGATTGGTGATTCGCGCCCCCGGCTCCCACAACGCGGTGGCGGTGCCGGAACCGGATTCGCTGATCACCACGGTTCTGCGCACCCAGGGCAGGGCGTGCACGAAATCGACCGGCAACTCCAGTTCGGCGGCGGCGGCGAAGGCGTGGTCGGCGAAACCGGTGGCGCGTGCGTATTTGCCGAGCTGGTTCAGGACCCTGGTGACGTTGATTCCCTTGCCCCCGATCCGTTGCTCGACCGATCGCACCCGGTGCGCCCGACCACGTTCGAGTTCTTCTACCCGATAGGTCATGTCGTAGGCGGGATTCATTGTCACGGTGAGGATCACGACACCCACTGTCCACGTCTACGCGGGTTGCGCAACCTCAGGGGTAGGTTCCCGGCCGGTTTATCAGCGGTCCCGAAGTTTCCCCGCGCGCATTGTGCGATGGCCCGACGGCGTGACCGCGATTCAGCGGTGCGCGGCAGTCTCGACGGTGATTTCCGGGACGGCCGGGCCGCGCAGTGTCCGCACCCAGACCATGAACCCCCACGCCACGAATCCGGCGTAGACAAGATATAGCACCGCCGACGGGTAATACCCGGCGCGAACCAACAGCGGGATGCCGACGATGTCGACGCCGATCCAGATCAACCAGAACTCCGCCAAGCCGCGCGCCATCCCGTAGGTGGCCAGTACCGAGCCGGTGAAGATCCATGCCTCGGCCCATGGCCCGTAGGAACCGATCCATGCGAAGACCTGCGCGAAGCCGAGGGTGCCGAACGCCATGGCGGCGACGAGGAGCCAGCGCTCGCGCACCGTCGCCCAGCGCGGATCGACGCCACGATGCTCGAGCCCGGTTTCGGCGCGCGCATAGCGGTACCAGCTCCACCAGCCATAGGCGCTGACCGCGACGAACATCAGCTGACGCCCGGCCTGACCGGCCATGTTCAGCTGCTGCGGGGTGTTGAATACGCCGCCGACGAACACCGTGAACAGCAGTGCGTTACCCGCGATACCGATCGGCCACGCCCACACCCGCCGCCGCATACCGCCGATCGCCGAGGCCATCCCGAACCCGTTGCCGACGATTTCTCGCCACAGGAGCTCCGAGCCGGCGATATGCAGTTTGGCGTCGAGCAGGGCGAGGAACGGGTTCACCCTCGATGTAACCGGGGACGGTCCTCATCTCATCCACCGGGCCGCGTTCAGTTCGGCGTGATGCGAACTCCGCCGTTGGCTCGTCGAGGCTCCCGCCTCGAGGCGGCGGGTCAGATCGCCTGCCGCGTCAACGGCTCGAACGAGTGACGCAGGTCGGCGGAGCGGCCTGCTGCTCGGCTGCTGCGGTTGGACAGCAGCTCCGCGGCGATCGCGACGGCGGTTTCGGCCGGTGTCCGCGCACCGATGCCAAGGCCTGCCGGTGAGTGCAGGCGCGCGAGCAGCGTCTCGTCGAAGCCGCCGGCCCGCAGGTCGTCCATGCGGCGGGCGTGCACCGGCGCCGAACCGAGGGCGGCGAGGTAGCCGACCTCGGGCAGCCGCAGCGCGACGGTGAGGAGCGGGATCTCGAACTTCGGGTCCTGAGCGACCACGACGATGCCGGTGTCCGCGGCGATCTCACCGGCCGCCGAAAGCGTATTGAGGTACCGGTGCGGCCAATCGGCCACCACCTCGGCACCCGGAAACGACTCCGCCGTAGCGAAATTGGGCCGGGGATCGCAGACGGTGACGCGATAGCCGAGCAGCTGTCCCTGAATCGACAGCGCCGCCGCGAACGAATTCGCGCCGAAGATGATCAGGCGCGGCGCGGGTGCGAACGAGGAGACGAAGATATCGGACTGTGGCAGCGATACCAGTTCGGTGTTGTGCCGTTTATCGGTGATGAGATGCTGCCCGATCACCTCCGGCTCCGGATTCCAGACCACGGTGAATACGGTGACCCGCCGATTCGCGGCGACTTCCGCGGCGACGGTCGGGAACTCCGGGAAGTGGTCTCGGGAGAACGGCTCGGTGAATACGTCGATCACCCCGCCCTCGCGAGTGGGTTCGAGCGAATTGGAAACGGTCAACCGGTGCATTCCGCGCTGGCCGGTGCGGGCCGAGGTCGCTGTGGCCTCATAGGCGGCCTCTTCGATTCCGCCCGCGGTGATCGAGCCGAAGACGCCGCCGTCGGGGTCGACCAGCATGGCCGCCCCGATCGGTAGATCGGTCGCACCATTGGTGCGCACAATGGTCGCCAGTCCGCCGGTCCGGCCCGAATGCCATACCCGCAACAGGTCGTCGACGATGTCCCGCATCACACAGCTCCGATCCACCGTGCGAGGTCGCGCGGGCGTTCACCGGACGACGCCCGTCGCCGAACCCGGCGCACGTGACGCACACCATATCGTCCCCGGCATGCAAATAGGTGGGCCTGCCGGAATCTCGAGTAGCGCTCGCGTGAACGCCGCTCCAATCGTTGTGTGTGTTCACCATGGGCGCCGTTGTTCGCTATGAAATGCGAGACATATCAACGGATTAATGCCCTGGTCGGAGCGTTTTCACACCATGGAAAGCACTACGGTGCGGTCGCCGAATTCCGTTCTGGATGCTCGGTGGGTGCGGAGTGGTTTTCGCCACAGTGCGACCACTGGCGGGAAGTGGCGTACACCACAGTTCGGTGGGCGGCATCGATGAATCGAAGCCGCCCGCGGGTGCGAACTCAGGAAAGCTCGACGCGCAACAGTACGGTCTCGCCGGTCGCGTCATCGACACGTCTTACCGATCCTCGTCACGCCCGACGGATCGGGCTTCATTCGCCGGGACGGGTCGATCAGGCGAAGAGATTGCGCACGAATGGCAGTGAGTCAGGGAGGGAATCGTTGACGGCGCCGTCATGGTCGGTCGGGTAGGTGTGCAGAGTGGCCGGTTCGCCGGCTGCGGCAAGGGTTGCGGCGAAGCGCAGCGTCTGCGGGGTGATGACATCGGTATCGCGCAGACCCTGCCCGAGGAACAGCGGCTTGTCGTAGCCGGACTCGGGCAGGCCCATGAAGCGGCTGAGCAGACCGTGCAGATCGGGGATCTGGTTGAGCGGGCGGGTGAACAGGTCGCCGACGACGACGTTGTTCGCGCTCAGTTCGTCACCGAATGGTCCGATGCAGGCCTGCTGGGCCCGTGCGAGCCAGTCGCGGCCGGAGTCGGTCAGGTAGGACTCGATATCGAGCTCGGGATACGTGGTGCGCAGGCCGTTGAGGATGTAGAGCACATACGCGGTGGTATGCGGGCTCAGCTCGATCGGTGGCATCCCGGGGCCGAGCGGAAGCAGGATGTCCTCGATGTAGGCGGGCACGCCGGTGCCGACAGCGCCGCGGTAATCGAGTTCCGGACCGCCGAACTCGGTGGCGTAGCGCGCGGTGAACACGGCCGCGCCGCCGCCCTGGGACTGGCCGACGGCCACCCATTTGTTCGACAGTGCATCGAATTGCCTGGTCGCGGCCTTTACGGCGTCGACAACGTTATGGGCCTCGACCACACCGTTGAGATACGGATGCTCGCCCGGGCCACCCAGTCCGGCGTAGTCGGCGGCCACGATGGCGTACCCCTGATCCAGCCAGGTCCCCAGGTACGCCCAGTCCCGTTCCACCGCGCCCGGCCCTGCGACGCTGTAGGCGCAGTCGTCGCCGAGGCCGACGGTGCCGTGCGCCCACGCGATGACCGGCCAGCCGCCCTCGGGCGCCTTGCCCGGCGGGAAGTAGACCGCGGCGCTGGTCTGGGTCGGAACCTCGCCCGCGGTGGTGGAGGAATAGGTGATGCGGACCGAACCCACCGAACCCGGCAGGGTCGCCGCGGGCGCCAAGGGCTGCACCGAATCGACGACGCCGGTACCGGCGGGTGTGGCGTTCGCACTGGGCATCAGCAGTGCCGCCGTGGCGCAGCCGGTGGCGATGGCGGCGGTGATCCTGGTGGTCGGCATGGTGCTCCTGTCTGAAGAACTCAGCATCGTCGCGAGAGAACGTAACTGGACGCTTGTCCTGGAATGGCTGGTGTCGAGTCTGCCCGATCGGTCGCCCGAAATCCTGCCCGACCGGCATCCGCGCTGGTCGCAGTTCGTGCGATCGTCGGCGCGCCGCGACCCCTGTGCGGGCGACGGGTCGGATGATTTCGGCGAGTGGGCGCACGGGTCCGCGAGCCGTCGATTCCTGGCCTCGCGGAACGCGTGTGTCGTGGCGTGATGGGTCGCACAATGTCGCGGCCGTAGGCCCTGTGAGTGTGCTCACAGCCCGGCGCGTCGGCTGTGTGAAGCGCTGTGTCACCGTCCGATCGCAAACAGTACAAGCGTTACGCTAAAACCGCATGTCAGCGCTACTCGTGAGTAGATTTCACGCTTGCAATTAGCCCGCAAATTTCGCAGAGTTAGCAACGTGTGGGTGAAACCTAGCTGAGATTCACAGTTTCAACAGGTAGACGGCTATTTCTGGATATGCCATCGTGTGGAAGTACACCCCTTGGGCCTAGCAAGCCTGCAAATTGCCGCTCCAGCAGTTCGAGCGAAACCACCTCAGGTGGAGCACGGACGGCGCGGCACCGACCGAACGAGGAAGTGGAGTCACAGATGTCGACTGTCGGCACCCCGAAGACCGCTGCCGAAATCCAGCAGGATTGGGACACCAACCCCCGCTGGAAGGGCATCACCCGCAACTACACGGCCGAGCAGGTCGTCAAGCTGCAGGGCACCGTCGTCGAGGAGCACACGCTCGCTCGTCGCGGCTCGGAGATCCTCTGGGATCTCGTCAACAACGAGGACTACATCAACTCGCTCGGCGCCCTCACCGGTAACCAGGCCGTGCAGCAGGTCCGCGCCGGACTGAAGGCCATCTACCTGTCCGGTTGGCAGGTCGCCGGTGACGCGAACCTGTCCGGCCACACCTACCCGGACCAGTCGCTGTACCCGGCCAACTCCGTGCCGCAGATCGTGCGCCGGATCAACAACGCCCTGCTGCGTGCCGACGAGATCGCCAAGGTCGAAGGTGACACCTCGGTCGAGAACTGGCTCGCCCCGATCGTCGCCGACGGTGAGGCCGGCTTCGGTGGCGCCCTGAACGTCTACGAGCTGCAGAAGGCCATGATCGCGGCCGGTGTCGCCGGTTCGCACTGGGAAGACCAGCTCGCGTCGGAGAAGAAGTGCGGCCACCTCGGTGGCAAGGTGCTGATCCCGACCCAGCAGCACATCCGCACCCTGACCTCGGCCCGTCTGGCCGCCGACGTCGCCGGTGTGCCGACCGTCGTCATCGCCCGCACCGACGCCGAGGCCGCCACCCTGCTGACCTCCGATGTCGACGAGCGCGACCGCGAGTTCCTGGACGGCACCCGCACCGCCGAGGGCTTCTACGGCGTGAAGAACGGCATCGAGCCCTGCATCGCCCGTGCCAAGGCCTACGCCCCGTACTCCGACCTCATCTGGATGGAGACCGGCGTGCCGGACCTCGAGGTCGCCAAGAAGTTCGCCGAGTCCGTCCGCAGCGAGTTCCCGGACCAGCTGCTGGCCTACAACTGCTCGCCGTCCTTCAACTGGAAGGCGCACCTGGACGACGCGACCATCGCGAAGTTCCAGAAGGAGCTCGGCGCCATGGGCTTCAAGTTCCAGTTCATCACCCTGGCCGGCTTCCACTCGCTCAACTACGGCATGTTCGACCTGGCCCACGGCTACGCCCGCGAGGGCATGACCGCCTTCGTCGACCTGCAGGAGCGCGAGTTCAAGGCCGCCGAGGAGCGTGGCTTCACCGCCATCAAGCATCAGCGTGAGGTCGGTGCCGGCTACTTCGACAGCATCGCCACCACCGTCGACCCCAACACCTCGACGGCTGCCCTGAAGGGCTCCACCGAAGAGGGTCAGTTCCACTGATCTGTGTCTGACGGCGCCGCCCCCGGGTGGCGCCGCGAGGGCAACTCCATAGCGAGTCCTCTACCCCGGTAGGGGTGTACCGCCCTCCCGCCCGAACAGCCCCGGGCGGGAGGGCATCCCTATACCTTGATCATTTGAAGGTGCCGGTCACCCCGGACGCCACCCAAGCCAAACCCGACAGCCAAGACCTACCCCAGGAGCTGGACGTGAGCAGCGAGAAGATTCAACGTGTCGGAGTCATCGGCGCCGGACAGATGGGTGCCGGAATCGCGGAGGTGTGTGCACGGGCGCACGTCGACGTGCTGGTCTACGAGCAGACCCGGGAGCTGGCCGCCGCCGGTCGTGCGCGCATCCTGCGCTCGCTCGATCGCGGTGTGAGCAGTGGCAAGATCACCGAGCGCGAGCGCGAGCAGGCCGCCTGGCGGCTGCGTTTCACCTCCGACCTGGGCGATTTCGCCGATCGCCAGCTGGTCGTCGAGGCTGTGCTCGAGGACGAGAAGGTCAAGACCGCCATCTTCTCCGAGCTGGACAAGGTCGTCACCGATCCGGATGCGGTGCTGGCCTCCAACACGTCCTCCATCCCGATCATGAAGATCGCGGTCGCCACCAACAACCCCGAGCGGGTCGTCGGTATGCACTTCTTCAACCCGGTTCCGGTGCTGCCGCTGGTCGAGCTGGTCACCACGCTCAAGACCAGCGAGTCGGTGTCCGCGCGGGCCGAGGCGTTCGCCGGTGAGGTGCTCGGCAAGCAGGTCGTGCGTTCGGCCGACCGCTCCGGCTTCGTCGTCAACGCACTGCTGGTGCCGTACCTGCTGTCCTCGATCCGCATGGTCGAGTCCGGCTTCGCCACCAAGGAAGACGTCGACAAGGCCATGGTGCTCGGCTGTGCCCACCCGATGGGCCCGCTGGCGCTGACCGACCTGGTCGGCCTCGACACCGTCAAGTCCATCGCCGACTCGATGTACGCCGAATTCAAGGAGCCGCTGTACTCGGCCCCGCCGCTGCTCATGCGCATGGTGGAGGCCGGGTTGCTCGGCAAGAAGTCGGGCGCTGGCTTCTACCAGTACAACAACAAGTAAGAGGTATCAGGCTCGCGTTTTCGGCTGCCGCTTGTGTACGACCGCTAGCGGTATCGGAAATGCGAGCCGACCTCTCCGGGCTGCCTCTTGCGACCCCGCTGGCCCGGCCGAAGCGACGACTGATCTCGTGAGGGCCGGGTAACTCGCCGGGGACGCCCATAATCGGTTCGACGCCCAAACCGGCGGCACGGGTACATGATGGACAACGGCACTCGGCCGCCCGCAGAAATCGCGGGGAGGCGGACCAGCTGATCGAAAAGGAGTTCCAGCTCATGGTCAACGTCACCGATGGTTTCGGGTCGAGCGTCCTCGGATATCCGCGGATCGGCCCGCACCGGGAGCTGAAGCGAGCGCTCGAGGCCTACTGGCGCGACGGCATCACCCGTGACGAGCTGCTCGCCGTCGGCCGCGATATCCAGGAGCGCCAGTTCAACGAGCTGGCCGCCACCGGGCTTACTCAGGTGCCGGGCAACACCTTCTCCTTCTACGACCACGTGCTGGACAACGCGCTGCTGTTCGGTGCCGTCCCGGCCAGATTCCGGGAGTTGCAGGAGGGTATGGACCCCCTCGACTTCTACTTCCTGATGGCGCGCGGACGTCCCGATCTGCCGCCGCTGGAACTGGTGCGGTTCTTCGGCACCAACTACCACTACCGCCAGCCGGAGCTGGACGAGAACACCGAGTTCTCGCTGCACCCCGAGGCGCTGCTGGACGAATGGGATCGCGCCATGGCCCGCGGCATCGAGCTGCGGCCGGTGGTGCTCGGCCCGATGTCGCTGCTGCTGCTGTCCAAGGCCGGTCACATCCCCGGCGAGTCGGGCGGCTTCGACACGCTGACCCTGCTGGACAAGCTGCTGCCGGTGTACGAGCAGCTGTTCGAGATCCTGGCCAAGCGTGGGTCCACCTGCGTTCAGCTGGACGAGCCGTGCTTCACCAGTGAACGGTCCGAGGCCGAGCTGGCGCTGTTCGAGCGTGCGTATGAGCGGCTGTCGAAGGCGCCGCTGCGTCCGCGCATCCTGGTCACCGGTCAGTACGGCGATTTCGGTGAGGCGCTGACCATTCTGGCGCGCACCAACGTCGAGGCGATCGGTCTGGACCTGGCCTCGTTCCGCATGCGTCCGGACGACCTGGCTCAGGTGCCGGGCATCCGCCGCAAGCGACTCTACGCAGGCGTGATCAGCGGCCAGAACGTCTGGCGCGCAGACCGCTACGTGACGCTGGAATACCTCAACGAGCTGGCCAAGGTCTGCCCGGACCTGGTCGTCTCCACCGGCACCACACTGCTGCACGTGCCCTACGACGTGCTTGCCGAGTACGACATCGAGGGCAATGTCGCCGACCGTCTCGCGTTCGCGAAACAGAAGGTGGGCGAGGTCGTTTCGCTGGCCAAGGCGCTCACTGAGGGCCCGTCGGACAAATGGCGCAAGCGCCCGACCGAGGTGCACTTCAAGCAGAAGCACGCCGTGCGGCAACGGGTGTACGCGATCACGCCGGAAATGCGTGAGCGCGCACCGTATTCCGAGCGTCGTGCCGCCCAGCAGGAGAAGCTGAACCTGCCGCCGGTGCCCGCGACCACGCTCGGTTCGTTCCCGCAGACCGCCAAGATCCGCCAGGCCCGCTACGACCTCGGCGAGGGCCGGCTGTCCTACGACGAATACCGCAAGAAGATCGAAGCCGAGATCGAGGCGACCATCCGGTTGCAGGAGGACATCGGCCTCGATGTGCTCGTGCACGGTGAGCACGAGCGCAACGACATGATCCAGTACTTCGCCGAACTGCTGGACGGCTTCGCCACCACGCATTTCGGCTGGGTGCAGGTCTACGGTTCTCGCTGTGTGCGGCCGCCGATCATCTACGGCGATGTCTCCCGCCCGGCGCCGATGTCGGTGGAGTGGATCAGCTACGCGCAGTCGCTCACCGATCGACCGGTCAAGGGCATGGTCACCGGTCCGGTCACCATGATCGCGCGGTCGTTCGTGCGTCAGGATCAGCCACTGTACGAGACCGCCGACCAGGTGGCGCTGGCCATTCGCGACGAAGTGGTGGATCTGGAGAAGGCCGGGATCTCGATCATCCAGGTCGACGAGCCCGCCATCCGTGAACTACTGCCGCCGCGTCCCGAAGGTCGCGCCGAGTACCTGCGGTGGGCCGTCGGTGCGTTCCGCTTGGCGACCTCCGGTGTCCAGCCGGAGACCCAGATCCACACGCACATCGGGTATTCCGGTCGGGCCGAAGTGGTGGAGGCGATCGAACAGCTCGATGCCGACGTCACCGCGATCGTGGCCACCCGCTCCATCGAATGGGTGCTCAAAGCGCTCAACGAGGACTGCGCCTCCGGTCACGGGCTCAGCCACGGTGTCGGACCCGGCGTGTACGAAAGCCGTTCGGCGCGCATCCCTGATATCGATGAGCTGGACGAACTGCTCACCGCCGCAGCCGAAGCCGTCACCCCGGAGCGGCTGTGGGCGAACCCGGACGGCGGTTTGAAGACCCGGCACTACTGGCAGCTGGAGCCTTCGCTGCGGAATATGGTCGCTGCGGCGCGACGCGTCCGGCGGCGCGCTGAGGCGGCTGCGGCCGAATAGTCGAAACCCGAAGGCCGCCTTTCCGTTTGCGGAGAGGCGGCCTTTGTCGTGCGGGGGCGCCGAGCCTGCGGCGGCGAGAAGCGGTGCGGACTCAGGGGGCCGCGGTCGGCACGGGCTCACTGCGGCGGAGCCGGTGCGAGCCGATCGGTGAGGGCGCGCAGGCCTGTGGTGAGCTCATCCGGGGCGGGTACGCCGTCCGGGTCGATCACCCACTGCACCAGCAGGCCGCACATCAAGGTCTGGAGGACGGCGCCGACGGCGTCATCGTTGTCGCCGCCGCCGAACTGCGCCAGCCCGCGGCGGGCCCGGTCCTGTGCCGAGCTGATCTCGGCGCGCAGTTCGGGGGAGTGCAGGGCCTGGGCGAGACTTTCCATGTTGGCCGACCACAGTCCCGGATTCGTCCGGAACGAGCCGATCAGCGCGGCAAGGAACGCATCGAGCCGCGCGGTCCGGTCGTCCGGATCGTCGGCGGGCAATGAGTCGAGAATCTGTTGTACCGCATCACCGCTGGACTCCATCATCGCCTGGTAGAGCAGGGCGTCACGAGTGCCGAAGTGGTAGTTGATGGCGGCCAGATTGGTGCCGGATGCCGCGACGATATCGCGCACCGTTGTGCGCGCGTAACCGCGTTCGGCCAGGCATTTCTTCGCCGCATCGAGTAGATCCTCGCGTGTTCCCACCTTCGCACCCTAGCAACTCTCGTACAGACGTTTGCGACAGATGTTTCAAACACATGTTTCTGACAACTGTTTGAAACATCTGTATGTTGAGTCGGGGAGCCAACCCTGCGCACGGAAACGAGACCGACGATGACCGCTCAACGTCCGCTGTCACACTTCGAAGCCGCCTACTTCACCGCCGGTGCCACATTCGGCAGCGTCGTCACCGGTGGCATGCCCCTCTACATCGGAACCACCGTCACCGGCCGGGTGGACGAACGGATACTCCGGCTCGTGCTCGATGAGCTGGCGGCTGCACACCCACTGCTGCGCAGCAGGGTCGTGCACGATGCGGGAGGAGCAAAGCAATTCGTCGTCGATGACGGCTTCCATCCGCAGCTCGAGGTGTGCGCCGGTGGTGAGCGCGAGTACTTCCGTCTGGTCAACGAGGAACGGACCTGGTCGGAGGGATTGTTCTCGGCGCGACTGCTGCGCGAGGATGACCGCGAGCAGATCGTGCTCGTCATCCATCACGGCATCTCCGATGGCCGGTCCGTGTTCGCGCTGCTCGATCAGCTGTGGCGGCGCTACACCGCTCACTTGACCGGTTCGTCGTCTCCGGGACCCGCGCCTGAGCGCGACCTGCCTCCGGCGGCCGATGTGCGAATGGCCGATATTGTCGATCGCGCCGCCGTGGCGGAGTGGTCGGCGACCGTTGCCGCGCAGGTGGCGATGGCAGGGCCGGATTCCGCTCCCGCCGCGGTGCCGCACGACCGAGTCGGCGCGATCGATCCACTCGACCGCTTCGCGATGGTGCGTATCGAACTCGACCCCGACGAAACAGCGGCATTCGTCAACTCCGCCCGCGCGCATCGCATCTCGGTCAACAGCCTGTTCAGCGGGGCTGCGATGGTCGCGCTTCGTGCGGTACTCGACGGCGAAGGCCCGCTGCTGCTGAGTCTCGGACACGCCGCCGATCTGCGTTCACAGCTGGTTCCGCCGCTGCCGGTCGGCACAGTCGCCAACTGGGCTTCCGGCATCGGAACTGTGATGCCGGTCGATGCGGGCGCCGATCCCTACGAACTCGGCCGAACGGTGGGGGCCGGGGTGCGGGCAAGCCTGGATCGCCGGGAACATGCCCTGGTGATGCTGGCCGCGCAGACGATCGGCGACGACTCGGTCATGGCCGCTCTCCTGTCTGCTCGACCGAGCCTCACGGTGTCGAATATCGGTCGGCTGCCTGCACATTCGCTGCCCGCCGGCCTGACGTTCGTTCGCGACGACATCTTCGCGATGGCGCCGACGATCCCGCCCAAACTGACCGTCTTCACCGTCGGTGATCGCATGACCGTTCAGGTCGAATTCGATACCGCGCTGTACAGCACGGTGCGGCAAGCACGGCTGCGGACGGCGCTGGCTCAGGTGTTGCAGAGCATCGGCGTCGAGTCGGGAGCGCTGCGTGGGTGACTGATGTCACTCTGAGTGCGGGCAAGCTGGAACGCGGCGATGTGCACAGGGCAGGTAGGCATCGCCCAAATCTTCGACGGGACAACGGAACCGGGTTGACCTGACGGAGCCCACCCGCCGAACCTGCGTGCGAGGCGGCGCGGCTCGGGCGGAGCGAGCGGCGGCGCGGATGGGGTAGGGTTGCGGGGGTTCTGTGCGCTGATCGTTCGCGCACATCCCAACTCCGTCGTGGATGTCAACCTTTCGCGCCGGTCATCGCGGCGCTGCCACCATCGGGTGAGGACTCCTGTCCTGCGCGACGCTGCGGCTCGCTCCGATGCCGGAAAGGCACCTGTTATCTCCATGTCTGACACACCTTCTGCTGCCGTGCCCGCGAGTTCCTCGTTCACCGAATTCGGTGTGCGTGCTTCGCTGGTCGACGCAATGAACGCGGCCGGTATCACCGGGGCGTTCCCCATCCAGGCGGCCACGCTGCCCGACACCATGGCTGGGCGCGACGTGCTCGCGCGCGGTAAGACCGGCAGCGGCAAAACCCTCGCGTTCAGCATTCCGATGGTCGAGCGGCTCGCCGGCGGCAGAAGCAAGCCCGGGCATCCGGCCGGTCTGATTCTCGCCCCGACCCGTGAGCTGGCCACCCAGATCGCGGCCACGGTCGAGATGCTGGCTCGGCCGTGCGGGCTGCGGGTGGTCACGGTGTTCGGCGGGGTGCCGGTGAACCGGCAGACCCGTGATCTGCGCGCGGGCGCCGATATCGTCGTCGCCTGCCCGGGCAGGCTCGAGGATCTGATGCGACAGGGCGTCGTCTCGCTGGACGCCGTGCGGATCAGCATCCTCGACGAGGCCGACCACATGGCCGACCTCGGCTTCCTGCCCGCCGTGACCCGCATCCTGACCGCGACGCCCGCCGATGGGCAGCGGCTGTTGTTCTCGGCCACCCTCGACAATGAGGTGGACCGGCTGGTCAAGCGGTTCCTGCGCCAGCCGGTCACTCACTCCGTTGACACCGCGGCGAGCCCGGTGCCGACGATGACCCACCACGTCTTCGAGGTCGACGGTGCCGACGCGAAGAAGGAGCTGGTGCGCGCACTGGCGTCCGGCGAGGGCAGGCGCATCCTGTTCATGCGGACCAAACACCATGCCCGCAGGCTCGCCAAGCAGCTGACCGCCTCCGGGATTCCGGCCGCAGACCTGCACGGCAATCTCTCCCAGGCGGCCCGCGACCGTAACCTGAGCGCCTTCGCCGACGGCACCACCCGCGTGCTCGTCGCGACCGATATCGCGGCCCGCGGCGTGCACGTCGACGATGTCGAATTGGTCGTGCACGTCGATCCGCCCGCCGAACACAAGGCCTACCTGCACCGTTCCGGCCGCACCGCGCGCGCGGGCGGTTCCGGCGACGTCGTCACGGTGGTCCTGCCCGACCAGCGCAAGGATGTCGCCGTCCTGCTGCGCAAGGCCGGAATCACCGCAACCCCGCAGCGTGCGAGCGCGAATTCCCCGGCCGTGACGGCGCTGATCGGCGCCGTTGCCGCGCCCGAGCACCGGATCGCGGCCCAGACCGATGATCGCGACGATAACCGGACCTCCGGTGGCCGGGGTTCGCGCCGAGGTAGCCGTCCGGCTGCCGCGAACGTCACCGAACAGCGCGGCGGTGGCGCCGCGGCCTCCGGACGACGCAACGGCGGTGCCCGCCGGGGCCGCCCGGCGACAGGACGGGCGGCCACCGAGCACCGGGTGAACGGTGGCCGCCAAGCCGGCGTGCACGACGATCGTTCCACCGACCACGGCAACCGCGCCGCCGGACAGGGCAACCGGCGCGGTGGTGCCCGCGGTGCGGGGGAAGCCCGCCACGCCGACGGACAGGGCCGCACCAGGCAACCGGGCCGCCACAGCGACCACTCCCACGACGCCGCCGGTAGCCACCGCGCGCCCGGTCGTTCGGACCGGTCCGGTGCCGCGCGCGGTACCAACGCCCGCGGCCACACTGCCGACAACCATCGCCGGTTCGAGGACTCGGCCCCGGCCGCCGGCACTCGTCAGCGTCGCCCCCGCCGCGCCACCCGCGCGGCAGGGTAGGTCGGCTACCCACAGGGTTTTGCTCGGTGCCTGCCGCGCTCTTGTGCCGATAAGGTCCCGACCCACGCCGTCGCAGGACGGGTGAGGTTGGCAAACACATGCATGCGGCGGTAGGCATGGACGCATGAGTACTGCTACCGCTTACGCAATGGCCGGTCCGGACGCGCCGTTCGAGAAGGTCGCCATCGAACGTCGTGAGCTGGGCCCGCACGATGTGCTGATCGACATCAAGTACGCGGGGATCTGTCACTCCGACATCCACACCGCGCGCAACG
This sequence comes from Nocardia cyriacigeorgica, assembly GCF_010868145.1. GTDB lineage: Bacteria > Actinomycetota > Actinomycetes > Mycobacteriales > Mycobacteriaceae > Nocardia > Nocardia cyriacigeorgica_D. Next base: position 63,147 of record NZ_JAAGUY010000004.1, on the reverse strand, counting down.
AGTGGGGTGGGGCGAATTATCCGTGCGTGCCAGGGCATGAGATCGCGGGCATCGTCGCGGCGGTCGGGTCGGCGGTGACCAGGCACAAGGTCGGCGATCGGGTGGGCGTCGGCTGCATGGTGGATTCCTGTGGCGTCTGCGCGGCCTGTCTGGCCGGTGAAGAGCAGTACTGCACCGGCGGGTCGACCATGACCTACAACTCGACGGTGCCGGAGACGGTGCAGCCCGGCGGGTTCACCCTCGGCGGCTACGCCACCCAGGTCGTGGTCACCGAGAACTTCGTGCTCGCCATCCCGGAAGGTATCGACCTCGATGTCGCCGCGCCGCTGCTGTGCGCGGGCATCACGCTGTTCTCCCCGTTGCGGCACTGGCAGGCCGGTCCGGGCAAGAAGGTCGCCATCATCGGCATGGGCGGGCTCGGGCATGTCGGGGTCAAGATCGCGGCGGCTCTCGGCGCCGAGGTCACGGTGCTCAGCCATTCGCTGAGCAAGCAGGACGACGGCAAACGTTTCGGCGCGCACCACTACTACGCCACCAGCGACAAGCAGACCTTCCGCGAACTGCGCGGGAAATTCGACCTGATCATCAATACCGTCTCTGCCGATCTGCCGATCGACTCCTACCTGCGCCTACTCGCCCTCGACGGCACCCTGGTGATCCTCGGCCTGCCGGAACAGCCGCTGTCGGTCCGGCCGATGACGTTGGCCGGTTACCGCCGTTCGCTGTCGGGTTCGATGATCGGCGGCATCGCCCAGACCCAGGAGATGCTGAATTTCTGTGCCGCGCACGGTATCGGCGCCGAGATCGAGGTCATCGCCGCCGACGAAATCGACGGCGCCTACGACCGCGTGGTCGCCAGCGATGTGCGGTATCGCTTCGTGATCGACGTCGCGACCATGTGACGCGTCGGACGGTACTGCCGCTCGCGCCTGGGTAATTTGTCGGGGTGGCTGCCGAGGACGACCAGAAGCAAGCAGACAGGCCCGATTCCGCGGGTCAGCTGAATCCGCCCCCGTGGCTGTTGCGTGCGTTCCTGCTCGCGGCGGCGACGGTGGCGGGATTCGTCGCGACGTTCTGGCTGCTACAGCAGTTGCAGGGGCTGCTGACGGTGCTGATGGTGTCGCTGTTCCTGGCCTTCGCCATCGAGCCGGCGGTGAATTGGCTGGCCAGGCATGGCTGGCGGCGCGGCCCGGCCACCGGCGTGGTGTTTATGACGTTGCTGCTCGTGGTCGTCGCATTCGTGTGGACGCTGGGGTCGTTGCTGGTCGAGCAGGTCACCACGCTGGTCGAGAATGCTCCGCGGTACGCCGACGAAGCGGTCGATCTTTTCAACAAGACCTTCAAAACCGATATGTCCGGCGACGATATCGAGAAGTACGCCACCGAGTGGAGTTCCAACCTCGAGGGCTATGCGGTCGGGCTGGCGGGGAACGTGTGGGGCATCGGCACCACCGCGGTGGCCGCGTTGTTCCAGGCCTTGGGCGTACTGCTGTTCACCTACTACTTCGCTGCCGACGGCCCGCGATTCCGCAACGCTGTCTGCTCGCTGCTGCCGCCGAGCAAACAACGGCATGTGTTGCGGACCTGGGATATCGCGGTGGAGAAGACCGGCGGCTACATCTACTCGCGTGGGCTGCTCGCGCTGGTGTCGACGCTGGCGCACTACATCATGCTGCGGGTGTTCGACGTACCGTCGGCGTTCGCGCTGGCGCTGTGGGTCGGTGTGGTCTCACAGTTCATCCCGACCGTCGGCACCTATCTGGCCGGTGCGCTGCCGGTGATCGTCGCCGTGGTCAACAACCCGCCGGATGGCCTGTGGGTGCTCGGCTTCATCATCCTCTACCAGCAGTTCGAGAACTACGTGCTGCAACCGAGGATCACCGCCACCACCCTCGATATGCATCCGGCTGTCGCCTTCGGCGCGGTACTCGCCGGCGCCGCCATCCTGGGGCCGACCGGGGCATTGCTGGCCATCCCGGTTACCGCCACTTTGCAGGCGTTCGCGGGTGCATACATCCGCCGCTACGACGTCGAGGTTCCGACGGGGAACGCCCCACCGCCGTTGCCCAAGCCCGAACGGCCGCATCATCGGCTGATCCGCCTGCGTCGCGGCAAATCCGGTTGATTGCTGTTCTCCGCCCGCCCAGGGGTCGATCGCCGCCCGCCCGGTTGCCGGAGACCTCGGACCCCAGCGAGGAGCCGGCCGATCACGCGCGTGGAATCCCGCGATCTCAGCCGATTCCCGCAGCTCACCGCTGTACCACCGGAATTAGCGGGCCTCAATGGCGACGCTCGGGAGACAATAGGTTGATCGGCTGCGGGTGAAGCGGAGGCGCATGGACGGCGACTGGCATGATTCGCGCGATTACCGGCGGGATGAACGTCCCCGCCGGCGGGGTGGTGCGGGCCGGGTCGGCGCAGCCATCGTCGCGGCAATCCTGGCAGCCGCGGCCTTCCTGGGATATCGCGGCGAGCTGCCGGGCTGGCCGACGCTGGAACGGGTACCCGCCGCAGCGCCCGCCGTGGTCGAGCCGCGTCCACCGCTGGACCCGGTGGCCGTAGCGGCCGGAATGGAACCGGTGCTGGTCAATATCAACGCCTCGACCAGGCCGTTCGGGGCAGGGGCGGCGGGTTCGGGCATCGTGCTGACCGCAGACGGTCAGGTACTCACCAGCCACCATGTGGTCAAGGGCGCCGAGACGGTGAAGGTCACCCGGGTCTCCGACGGTCTGGTCTATGAAGCGGAGGTGCTCGGATACGACTCCAGCACCGATATCGCCCTGCTCGATTTGGTGGGCGCGGCCGACCTGACCACGGCCCGGATCGGCACTTCGTCGGGGGTGCGGTTACGCGATGAGGTGCTGGCCATCGGCAATGCCGGCGGTACCGGCGCACCGACTGCGGTAGCCGGGCGCATCTCGGATCTGGACAGCACCATCCTGGCGTTGAATTCCGCTGACCTGTCCCGCAAAGCGCTGACCGGCATGGTGGAGATCACCGCGGCGGTGAGTTCGGGTCAATCCGGTGGCGCGCTGGCCGACCACGCGGGCGCGGTGATCGGCGTTATCGCGGCTGCCTCCGGCGACCATGACGACGACGACCCCGCTACGCAAGCCCAGCGCCCGCCGGTCGGCTACGCCGTGCCGATCGATACCGCCATGCGGGTGGTCCGCCAGATCCGTTCGGGCACACCCACCGAGACCGTCCATATCGGCCCCACCGCCACTCTCGGCGTGCTGATCTCCGATGCTCGTCCGAGCGGCGCACGGGTCGACGTCGCCATCTACGGCCTGCCCGCCCACGACGCCGGGCTGGCCGACGGCGAGATCATCTCCGCGATTGACGGCCGCGCCATCACCACGGCCCGCGCGCTGCGCGCGGCGATCAACAAACTCAAACCCAACGATGTCATCGAACTGCGGGTCACCGGTCCCGGCGGCGAGCGCACGGTCCGTGTCGTCCTTGCGGCGGGCACGCCCAACTAGCGAGCGTGCCGGCGGGCGACCCTGGCGAAGACGGTGTTTCGCGAGGACACTGAGGACTCAGCGCTCAACTAGTCCGAAGGAGCACATCTGATGCCAGCCAACGGGCCTTTCGGAATCGATCCGGAAGATTTCGAACGCGCACTGCGCGGGGCGGGTAGCGAGCTGCGCGACCTGCTCGGGAAAGCGGGCGAATACCTGGATCGGGCGGATAACGCGAGCCTCGGCTCACTGGCGTCGCTGCTCGGTCAGTTCGTGCAGCCGCAACCATCGCATCCGCCGAAGCCGGAGGGCGAGACCACGGGTGCGACCGGCAGCGGGGTGTGGGCGATCTACGGCATCGACGACAACGGCGAGGCCAGGGTGGACCAGGTCTTTCCAAGTGAGCTCGAAGCACTGCGTGCCCACCGCGACAACACCGATACGCACCGTCGCGTGCGGTTTCTGCCCTACGGGGTTCCGGCCAGTGTGCTGGACATGCCCTGACGGCGCCGCCTCACCCACCGCGCGGTGCCACGTGCTCCGGCGGGGGTCGGCGCGTCGAACGACCGATCAGACCAGCGACAGCCAGTAGTCCTGGAAGCGGAGGAAGATCAGGAGCAGGACTATCGCGTAGAACAGCGCGACGAACGTCCACCGCCATTCCGCGACGACCCGCATGGGTCCTCGTGAACCGCCCCACAGCGTCTGGGTGACCGCGGCGAGCAGTGGGGTGATGATCGCCCATACGACCATGCAGTACGGGCAGAGTGCGCCGATGCGGTACAGGCTCTGGAAGATCAGCCAGCAGATGAAGACCGTGCCCGCGATGGTGCCGAGCCACAGTCCGATCCAGATCCAGCGCGGCATCGCCACGCTGGCCACCGACAGCACTGCGAGGGTGACGACCACCGCGAACCCTGCCACGCCGATGATCGGATTGGGGAACCCGAACAGCGCGGCCTGGTCGGTGGTCATCACCGAACCGCAGGACAGGACGGGGTTGAGGCTGCACGAGGGCTGATAAGCGGGATCGACGAACAGCTTGAACCGCTCGACGGTCAGTGTGAACGACGCGATCCAGCCGGCCAGACCACTGATCAGCAGAACCCAGGCGGATCTGGGGGCGGCCGCGATCACTGGCCCGCGGCCTCCGCGATCACCGGAGCCAACCCGGCCGGCGTGAACAACGCCTCACGCGTTTGGACCTGCTCACCGTTGACGAAGATGGTGGGCGTGCCCTCGATGCCCTCGTCGAGCAGCTTCTTCGACTTGGCCTGTACGAACTTGTCGTACTTACGGTCGGTGACGCACTGCGCGATGCTCGGATCGGTGTATCCGACCGACTGCGCGATCTCGATCAGCTTTTCATCCGGCAGGCCGGCGCCACCCTCGGGCGGCTGCTGGGCGAACATGGCCTGCAACCAGGCCTGGAACTTGTCGACGCCGGTGTCGGTGACGCAGTAGGCCGCGTTGGCGCTGCGGGAGGAGAAGTCGGTCGTCGACATCTGATCGAGGAACGAGGCGATGTTGTATTCGACGTTGATGGTGCCGTTGGCGACGCCGTCGGCGAGCACCTGACCGTTGGCTTCTTCGAACAGCTTGCAGATCGGGCACTGTATATCGGCGACCACCCGCACGGTCACCTTCGCGTCCGGATTGCCGACGCGGATTGCTCCGGTGGAGGCCACCGGGTCCTGAGCCTCCACCGGCGCGGCGCCCGGACTCGTCGCGGTCGGGTTTCCGGCGATCACGCTGGGGATGGCCCCGAGATCCTCGTCGTCGGAGCCGCGCATGGCGATTCCGACGCCGATCGCGGCGACGAGGGCGACCAGCACCGCCGCGACGCCCACCTGGATCGCGATCTTGCGGTTGCGGTCGGCGCGCTCGGCTGCCGCCAGCGGATTCTTCCGACCCGGTTTGTTGCTCACCGTGCGTTCACCACGCCTTTCGCTCGCTTTCGCGTTGCCTGCTGCCCTGATGGTAGAGCCGGACGCGGGATTCCGGCCTCAGTGGGCACGGCTCACATCATGGTCGGTGAACCTGAGAGTTTCCGAAATACGCGGCGTGTTCTCGATCGGCCGGGTGCGCATGGTCTCGGGATCGAGGACAATTGCCGCCCGCGGCCGGCGCTCAGCGCGGCGCGAGTCCGCTCATCAGCAGGTCGACCGCGCGTTCGGCCAGATCGTCGGGGAAGTCGCCATCGAGCTGGGTGGTGTACATGTGCACCAGCCCGCCGAGGGTCAGCAGGGTGAGTCGCGGATCGACGGAGCGGTCGACCTCGCCGCGCTCGATTCCCCGGCGCACGATCTCCTGTGAGGCCGACAGCCGGACCGACCAGAACTCGCGGCGGGCGGTATCGGCTTCGGTGTCGGTGTCGGTGAACACGGTCGAGCGGATCAGTCCGGCACCCGACGGGGTGCGCGCGAATCGGATCAGCACCGACATGAACTCCACCAGGTCGGCCTGTACCGATCCGGTGTCCGGGATGGGGATCTGCGCTTCCATCCGTGACAGCAGCGCGTCCAGCAGCAGTCGGGGCAGGGTTTTCCATCGGCGATAGATGGAGGTTTCGTGCACGCCTGCCGCGGCCGCGATATCGGCGACGCGCACCTCATCGATGCCGACGGCCTCGATCCGGGCGAGGGTCGCGTCGAGTACGGCTGTGCGCAGCCGAGCGCCACGTAGCTGTGGGGTGTGGGGTGCCTCATCCGCCATCTCCCGATTATCGCAAGTCCTCTTGCGTTATCGGGCAGCGGGGCTTACCGTGGCGATAACGCAAGTGGACTTGCGTTATCGCGTAAGAGGAGCGATATGACCGACAGCGACGTCGTGGTGACCCGAGGAATCCCGTTCGCCCGGGCCACCCGATTCGGCCCGCCCGAACCGGTGCCGTATCGCGGCCCGGTGGAACCGGGCGAGCAGCCGGTCACCGCACCACAGCTGCCCGGCCGGCTGGAGCCAGTGATGGGTGCGCCCGCGCGGCTGCCACAGTCGGAGGACTGCCTCGAGCTGACCGTTACCGCCCCCGCCGTCCCGCAGCCCCGCGGCCGCCCGGTGCTGGTGTGGATTCACGGTGGGGCGTATCTGGCCGGCGGCGGTGCGTGGAATCTGTACGACGCCACCGACCTGGTGCGCGAGACCGGCATCGTCGTGGTGTCGATCAACTACCGCCTCGGAGTGCTCGGTTACCTCCGGATGCCGGCCGTTTCACCGGGAAACCTGGGCGTGCGTGATCAGATCGCGGCATTGGAATGGGTGCGTGCGCATATCCGGGATTTCGATGGAGATCCGGATCGGGTCACCGTGGCCGGGCAGTCGGCCGGCGCGCACTCCATCGTCGCGATGCTCGGTATCGAATCGACGCGCGGATTGTTCGGTCGTGCCATCGTGCAGAGCGCACCGTTCGGCATCGGATTCCAGCGCGAAGCGAAGGCGAGCCGTGCCGCGCAGGCATTTCTGTCCGCGCTCGGCGGTGACCCGCGGACCGCACCGGTTGATCGGGTACTTGCCGCACAGGCCGCCGCTGCGAAGAAACTGGCCGGCCCCGGCGGGCTGAATTCCGCACCGCCGTTCCTGCCGATCGCCGGCGTCGATCCGCTGCCTGATGAAACACGTTGGCGCAATGAAGTACTCGCGCGTGCCACTGGGCTACAGGTGATCATCGGTGCGACCGCCGACGAGATGGGCGCGTTCTATGGTGGCCAGCATCCGGTGTTCGCCCGAATCCGCGGCGTGCCGTGGCTCGGCCAGCGGGTTGCCGCCGGACTGCAACAGTTCGTCGGGCGCAAAGCCTTCGAGGACGGAACCACAGAATTCGCCGATCTGCTCGCCGTCAACGGAGCCGAGGTCTACCGCTACCGAGTGCACACTCTGCACCCGGACAACCCCTTCGGTGCCTGCCACTGCCTGGAGCTGCCGCTGCTGTTCGGTGACGGTAACGCCTGGCGAGATGCCGCCATGGTGCAACCGCTGGCACGCGACGACCTTCGCGCACTCGGGGCACCGACGCGCACCCGCTGGGCAACGTTCGTGCGCACCGGCGATCCGGGCTGGGCGCGTCATCATCCCGGCTCGACGGTCGTGTACCCGATTCCGTGACGGCAAGATCAGCAGAAAGGACAGCAGCCCATGGTCGAGCGGCATGCTGAAGTAATCGGCGGCGGCATCGGCGGACTCACCGCCGCCACCGCACTCGCCCAGCGGGGCTGGACCGTACGGCTACATGAGCGTCAGTCGGCGATCCGCGCGATCGGCGCCGGAATCTACGTGTGGGACAACGGGTTGTCAGCGCTCGAAGAGATCGGTGCCTTTGCGGATGCCACCCGAGGCGCGCATATCGGCCCCGCGATCGAGGCGCGCTCACGCACCGGCCGCACCCTGTACCGGATCGATATCAACGGACAGGGCCGGCCGCGCTGCTACACCTTGCTACGGGACCGGCTGATCGCGGCACTGGTTCGAGCCGCGACGACGGCAGGCGTCGAGCTGATCGCCGATTCTGCGGCGGTGGCCGCCGATCCGGGTGGGCGGGTGGAGTTCGAGGACGGACGCAGCATCACAGCCGATCTGATCGTCGTCGCCAATGGCGTGCATTCTCGGTTGCGCGACCGTCTCGGCCTCACCGCTCGTCGCGTGCGAATGCGCGAAGGCGCCGCACGGCTCATGGTGCCCGCGTCGGTGGACTATCTGCCGCCCGAGGACAGCGTCAAACATCTCGAGCATTTCCAGGGCCGCCGCCGGTTGCTCTACACCCCGTGCACACCGGAGTCGGTGTACCTCGCGCTGGTCGCCGACGCCGATGACCCCGCGACGCGCGGCGATGGCATCGACGTGGATTCCTGGGTACGCAGCTTCCCCTACCTGGCGCCGATATTGCGGGCCGCGCCCGAGGTGCAGATCCGTTGGGACAATTTCGAATTCATCCGGCTGAGCACCTGGTCACGAGGAAAGGTCGCCTTCCTCGGCGACGCCGCCCACGCTCAGCCGCCCTATCTGGGGCAGGGCGGCGGAACGGCGATGATCAACGCGGTCTCGCTGGCGGCCACCGTCAGCGACGACCTGCCGTTGTCCGACGCCCTCGCCCGCTGGGAACGCGAGCAACGTCCAGGAATCGAACGCACCCAGAAGACTTCGTACCGGATGCGGCTGCTGAACAGCGTGCCCGACCGCGTCCGCGACCCACTGCTCATAACGGCAGGCCGCCTGCCCGGCCTCACCCATTCACAGCTGGCTGCCACCAGATTGCGACCGGCCACCAGCGGTGTCGACGCAGATATTCCGCTCCCGGAGCGTCGCGGGACTCGGTAGAAGGAGACAAACATGATCAACACCATGCGGATCAACGGCGTCGAGATCGCCTTCGACGACCAGGGCTATGCGCCGCAGACCCCGGCGATCGTCCTGCTGAACGGGTGGGCGCACGACCTTCGCGCGTGGAATCCGCTGCTGCCATTCCTACGTGCGAAGCATCGCGTCATTCGAGTATGCTGGCGCAGCCACGGACCGGATCGAACACCCGTCGCGGATTTCGGTGTAGCCGAACAAGTTTCCGACACCATCGCTCTGCTCGACGCGCTCGAGGTCGAGTCGTTCGTGCCGCTGTCACACGCCCATGGCGGCTGGGTGAGTTTGGATATGGCCGACCAACTCGGCATCGAAAGAGTTCCCGCCGTCTTGCTACTCGACCTCATCATGACCCCGCCACCGCCAAAATTCGCCGCCGGTGTGGCGGCGTTGCAGAACCCCGCCACCTGGAAGGCCGCCCGCGACGAACTGCTGCGCTCATGGCTCGACGGCAGCACCAACGAGACAGTGCTCAACCATGTTCGCTTCGAAGCCGGCGGCCACGGCTACGACATGTGGGCGCGTTCTGGGCGCGAGGTGGAAAAGGCTTATCAGACCTGGGGTTCACCGATGGGCCGAATGGAACGGATGAAGGAGCCACGCCCGATCCGACACGTCTTCTCCCATCCGAGTTCGCCCGAATACGACGCACTGCACGCCGAATTCGCCGACCGCAACCCATGGTTCAGCTACACGCGCCTCAACGGGGAAACCCATTTCCCGGGGCTGGAACTACCGGAGCACGTGGCTTCGGAGCTGTTCGACCTGATCGGCTCGGCTCGCGTCGGCTGAATCCCGCGCCGCCCGACCGGCGCAGAACCGGCGCACCTCGCGGCGCGTCGGCTCCCACCGACGCCGTGCAGCGCACCCGAGTTCCTACTCGGGCGCGGTGGACGTGGTTGCTGATTCCCGGTAGATCTGTCACGCTGATTCCCATGATCGTTGGAAAGGACGACACCACCGTCATCCGGTGAGTGGTCTCGGGCAGCGGGAAGCTGCGGAAACCCGTCGAAAATGGCTCGGTCGGATGCTGTGCACCGAACCAGCCGAACGTTCGGTCGCCCAAGCGGCCATTTCTGAAATCTATGAGTTGGTGGGGCTGAGTCCGCCGCGATTCCGGTGGGCCTCGTCGCCGTTCATCGCTCTGACTACCGGAGATCCGGGATCGGTGGTCAGCGGATCGGTGAACAAGATTCCTCCGCTGAAACATCCGGTCGCCCGGAAACTTTCGTCGATACATGTCGATGCTTCGCTCGATATGGGCAGGTCCTGCCGGGTGTACGAGCCCCAGGTGTCCTGGCTGTTGGCGCGCTCATGGAGCGCGGTCACGCAAAGGATCCTCGGTGCGGCAGACGACCGTCGATTCCAGTCGCGGTATCGGATGGAGAGCTGCTGGGGTTCGGCATGGGCCGATTGCTCGCCTGCTCGGCACGGCGATTCGGCACGGCTGTGGGAATTGTGGGCCACCGTGGCGGACTCGTGCGGGCCGTGGTGGCCCGATGATGGAGTGTGCGTCGTCTCCGAACGGCCGCAACTACTGGCGACCGAACTGGTGGATGAGACTGTTGACGAGGTACGGCTGCACTGTGCCGACGGCCCTGCGGTTCGCTACGCGGATGGCTGGGAACTGTACTTCTGGCACGGCACTCAGGTGCCCGCCTGGGTGATCACCGATCCCACCGCCGAGGCCATCGACCGAGAAACCAATGTCGAGGTCAGACGGTGCGCTATCGAAAAACTAGGCTGGCCCGCATATCTCGAAGAAGCGGGGACGCAGCTGATGGCGACCGCTCCCGATCCCGGAAATCACGGCTTCGAGCTGATGCTCTACGAGGCTCCGCGCAATCAGCGGGTCCTGGTCGCGGTGAACGGTTCCATCGAACGCGATGGCACGCGCCGCCGGTACGGCCTGACCGTCCCCGGCTATTTCACCGACCCCGTCGACGCCGCGGCCTGGACCTATGGCCTGACCGGCGCGCAGTACTCCCAACTCCTCCACCGCACCTGAGGTGACGATATGACCGAATCCCTTGTCCTCGAACAACTCGACCAGTCCGTGCGCAGCCCCGTCATCGACGGTATCCACGCCCAAGGCGATCTGATCGTCATTCCGCTGTCCATGCTCGACTCGGTCGAGCCGCGTTCCGACGCGAGCTGGCGTCAGGTCCCGCCGGACGGAATCGAGGTGCTGCGCGGCGCCGCGGGCGGTAACCCGCATGTGCTCGTCGCCGAACCCGGTACCTGCCGCTGGACCGGAGAGGTCTTCGACCCCACCGGCCTGGCGCTCGGCATATTCTCCGCGAATGCCGTCGCCTATCTCATGCACCCCGAGCACGGTGCGACCGGGAGTTCGGCGGGGACGTATGTGATCCGGCGGCAGCGTGAGCATTCCCATTCCCGCACCCGGCTCGTCGCCGACTGAACGTGGCGTCCCACCGCTGTTTCGTTGGCGGTGGGACGTCCTCGCGAATCTGGAAATCGGCGCATCGGGCCGTTGACCGGCCCGTCGTGATCGACGGGCGCCGAAGCTCGGTCAGAGCCGAAGCTCAGGCAGCCGCGCGACGCGCCGGCTCGCTGCGGTAACGCGACGCGTGCCCGTCGATTCCGAGCACCTTCCACACCAGTTTCGACACCGGGTTGATCAACCCGCTCTGTTCGGCCAGCGCGCGAACATCGGCGAAGATATCGCGCAGGGCGGAGCTGGATTCCTCACTGCGCCAGTACATGTCCTTGATGACCGACTGCGGGATATCGAACTTCTCGATGAATTCCTTCGGAGGAGTCGCGATCATCTCGCACATGATGCGCATCGCTGCGGGGAACAGCAGCGATAGCGCGAATCGGGTGGCGGGGTGCATCTTCGGTACGTTGCGGCGCAGGTACTCGTGCGCGAACGAGATATGGCGCGCTTCTTCGGCCACGTGGATCTGCATGACCCGCTGCACCATCGGATGCATCTCGTCGCCACCACGCAGGATCGACTTCTGCAGGTGGTCGATGGGCTCCTCGCCGCCGAGCACCATGGTGAAGAAGAATTCCGGGAAGTACTTCACCGCGGGCCAGATGACCATTGTCAGCTTGCGGTCGATCGACCCCATGCCGATGACGTCCTCGCCGATACGGTTGATCATCTCCTGGAACATGAGCGTGTGGTTGCACTCTTCGGCCGCCTCATGGGTGATGAAGCGGAACTCCGGATCACCGTTGGGCAGCGACACCACGTACTGCATGAGCCCACGAATCAACAGCTGTTCGAAGTCGAGCCCGACCTTCGCGATCCCGGCCTGGCGCCACATCCCCATGGCGATCTGTTTCTCGACGGGCAGCGCCTTGTACCAGGGGTGGCGGCCCAGCGGATCCGCCTCGGGGAGAACCCAGCGCCGATCGTTCTTGTCGACCCCGAAGTCGGGGGAGTCCCAGTCGATATCCACATAGGGGTCGAAGTGCCGGTTGACCGACCCCTCGGACAGTCCCTGTAGGACCTCGCGGTACGCCTGTTCTGCGGATTCCGGCTTCGATACAGCGGACAGCGTCATCGGTGTCTCCCTTGTTCCAGCTTCCGGGCAAATTACCTGGGACCCGAAGTCTCAGTAAATGGTAGACGCTCGTCCCACTTCCATACAAGTATGTATGGATCTGTCGTGTTGTTCGGCGCTGGGAAACAGTCGAGCAGCCTGCTGCTCCGTGTGATCAAGCCTTGTCGAGGCGGGCCAACTGCTCCTCGACGTCGAAATCGGCAGGTGGCCAGTCCAAGTCGAGGCTTTGCAGGGCATCGATGAGCAGTTCGGTCACGGCGAGGCGGGAATACCATTTGTGGTCGGCGGGCAGGACGTGCCAGGGGGCGTTCTCGGTGGAGGTGCGGTCGAGCATGGCCTGATAGGCATCGTGATAGGCGGGCCAGAAGGCACGCTCGGAGATATCGGCGGGATTGAACTTCCAATACTTGTCCGGGCGTTCGAGGCGTTGGCGCAGCCGCTTCTTCTGTTCTTCGAGGGAGACGAACATCGCGACCTTCACCAAGGTGATGCCCTCGTCGGTGAGTTCGCGCTCGAAGGCATTGATCTCGTCGTAGCGCTCACCCCAGACCGTGGCGGGAACGAGATTGTGTACCCGCACTACCAGGACGTCCTCATAGTGCGAGCGGTCGAACACGCCGATCTGCCCACCGCGTGGCAGCGCCTTGCGGATGCGCCACAGGTAATGGTGGCGCTTCTCCTCCTCGGTCGGCACACCGAAGGCGGCGTGGTCGACACCCTGCGGATCCACCGAACCGATCACATGACGGACGATGCCGCCCTTGCCCGCGGTATCCATACCCTGCAACACCAGCAGCACGCTGCGCGAATCGCCGGATCGGCCATTGGCGTACAGCTTTTCCTGCAGATCCGACAGCACCGTGCCGCGCTCGGCGAGCAGCGCCTCACCGAGTTTTTTATCGCCGTCGAAACCGGGGCGGGCCGAGGTGTCCAGATCGGCGATGCGCAGGCCGTCTGCCTTCAGTGCCTGCCGTGCTGGAACCGACCAGTGCTTCACCATCCGTCAGACCTACCACATCCGTGGCTGCGATCAGCGGATCTGCGCCAGTCGGAGCAGCTGGCAGGCGAAATCGGCATCGGTGACCGGGGTGAGGGTCAGCTCGTCGGCTGTGGTGAGCAGATAGCGGCCGTCGCCGGTGACATCGAGCCAGGTCCGATGGCGGGTGGGCGGCGACATCGGATTGTCCGGCTCGACCGTGACGGTGATGAAGCCGCGGCCGTCGACCGGTTTGCGTAGCGCACGGCGGAAACGGGCGGCGCCGCGCTCACCATTGGCGGAGAGGGTCTGGCCGTTGCCCGAGTGGTCGGTGGCGCCGAGTACGGCATCCTGCGGTTCGCGCAGAGTGCCGGACCGGCCCGGTCGCGCCGGTCCGATCACCTCGACCAGGTGCTCACCGAGACCACGTGCGTGACACATCAGCACCGACACGTTGCTCGGTGCGGCCACCAGGATGGCAGCGTGCTGATGCACCACGGCGGCGAAGGCCAGGATCCGTTCGGGGCAGCCTTCGTCGGTGGAGGCGGTGCGCTCACCGGACACGGTGATGGTGGTGGCGTCGGCGCGGGCGCACAACATGAGCGCGGCAGCCAGATCGGGATCGGCCTGTCTGGCGAACCGCTGCGGTAATCGCAGGTCCAGGTATTCGGTCTCGGTGCGCGCGGTGGCGCCGGCCGCCATATTGACCGGGTAAGGCCGTCGATCGAGATCGGTTTCGTTCTGCCAGACGTAGCTGAATTCGTCCGGGGTGAGTACCCATTTCACAGTGGCAGGCCCCCGCCGCCGGTGGGGTCGGTGCGGGTGACCGCGAAGCGGGGTACCCGATCTCCTGACGCGGGGATGGCGGGGGAGTACACGTGTGTCATGAGGTCCTGGACGTCGGCGGTGACGGCCGCCGCCGCGATGTCGTGATCCATTCGTCGTTGTCCGCCGTGGATCGCTTCGGCGGCCGGATCATCGAGCGGACAATACGGCTGCGGCGGCGGAATCGCAGCTCGAACCGTCTGTGCCGCATCGCGATCGAGCTCCAGTAGCGCGGCGACCGCGGCACAGACCTCGTGCGTGTCGGTGCCCGCGTGGACGAACTCGCCGGTGGCCCGCGCCGCGGCGTCGGCGGTGTGACCCGACCATCGTGCGAATTCGCGATTGGTGGCATCGCCGAAGACGCGGAACGCTTCGCCCAGCGCGACGGCATTCGCCCGCCACACGGCCGCAGCCCGGTCGAGTAGGGCCGGGTCCATCACCTCGTGCACGCGATCCCAGATCTCCTGATGGGTGTACCCGATGAAGTGTTCGCGCTCCGGTGCGTAGGCGGGGTCGGTGTCACCGGGGAGGCCTTCGGGTTCGGCGTGATCTGCCATGGGGCGCTCCTCACTCGATGCCCGGCGTCATCGCGGCGCCAGATGTGCGGCGACGAGGTCGATCGCGGCCTTGTTGGCGGCGTCGGCGTCGACGAACTTCTTGCCCGCCGCCAGATAGGCCGCTTTGTAGAGCAGCGCGGTCTCCTGCAGCGCGGTCAGCGTGTCCAGGTACTCGCGGCCCTTGGTGCCGAATCCCCTGGCGAGCCCATGGCCGGTCGGCAGATCGGGGAAGCCGGAGACCTCGGTGATCAGGTGTGATTCGGCTCTGGCTCGTTGCAGATCGTCGACAAGGACGTCGCAGGCCGCGGCCAGATTCGATGCCACGTCCTCCGCGAGTTCGAACGCCGCCGCACCTCCGTCGACCGCCGCGATATACAACTGCCGAGCCCGGCTCTGCCCCGTTTCCGGTACCGCCACCTGGGCTCCCCCTTCCGCTCGGTCCATCACGTCCCCACCGGTTCGATTCGGACTCTACCGGTCCGAAATGCCTTGCGGCTGCCCGTTCGTGGGCCGGTATCGAGGCCCGGCTGTGATGTCGCGCACGATAGCGGCGGCTACTGTCTCCGATGGTTGCCGCGCGCTGCGGTGCGCGAACGAGCAGCCGCCGGGCCGGACGGCCTCCCTGGCTGATCGAAGCGCGGACGTTCCAGGGCTCTGGCCGATTCAGCGCACCGGACGTCAGGTTGGACGCGTCGCCGATACGTACTGCAACAACCGGTGGACCTCCTGATCGATCTCGATCAACCCGTGCTCGGCGAACAGCGCGGGAAAGGTATCGGTGTCGAACACCCGTAAGCCCGACCAGCCGCCGACGATCCGCGTCGCCTGCCCGAACGCCGAATCACCGCGATGGCTCGTGGTGATCGCGATCCGCCCACCCGGCGCCAACACCCGAATCATCTCCCGCGCCGCAGCCAGCGGATCCGGGATCAGATACAGCGCACCGAAACAGCACACCGCATCGAAGGAGCCGTCCGCGAACGGCAGAAACCGTGCATCGCCACGCAGATAACCCACGCGTTGGCCCGAATTATCGGCCACGGCCCTGGCCAGCATCGGCGGCGAGAAATCCACACCAACCGCATAACCGTCACCGGGCAACTGTTCGCTCAGATAGCGAGTGAAATTGCCGGGCCCGCACGCGATATCGAGTACCCGGTGCGCGCTCGGCAACCGCAGCGATTCGGCCGCGAAACGACGATCCGAATCGGTCGTACGACCACTGGCGAGGTAGAACAACGCAGGCCGCCACGCCCGCTCGTACACCGCGGCCAGGGCCGGATTGTTCATGGTGCGCCGAGCGAGATTCATCGTGCCGACTCCGTTGTCCGCAGTAGATCCGTCATCAGTGATCTACATTCAGACCCGGTCCACCGCGATGGTCATCCCGGCTGCGCGCAAACGCTCGGTGAGCGCGTCACCCATCGCCGCGGCGGGAGTGAGCACGCCAGCCAGTTCCGGCAGCTTCGCGCCGTCGAACGCCAGGCACAGGCCGCTCTCACCGAGCAGCACCGCCGTCGCCTGATACCCCGGATCTCCCTGAGCGGCAAAGGTCGCGACGTACTTCGCACCCGAGGTCGTGTGCGCATAGGTCTTCATGGTGAACCAGCCGCTGGTCCGTGCCTGCTCGCTCGGTCCGGTCCCCGGCTTGGGCAACACCCGATCCAGCAGCTTGCGGCCCGCACTCACCCGCGACAGCAGCGCACCCGCCGCCATGGTGGCCATGATCCCACCGGACATACCGGCCGCGACCAGCGGTGCGGCCGCGGACTTGCCCGCGCTCATCACTTCGCGGTAGCGGAAGTTCTTGCCGTACACCCAACCGAGCAGACCATTGGAGCGGCGCACGATCTTGGTGTTGTGCATCGCCATGACGAACGTGCCGACCCAACCGTCCAGGCTCGGGTCGATGGCGCTGGCACGCTGCAAGGCCTGATCGGACTGCCTGCCGACATCGGGATCCATCGACTTGTCCGGGCTGAGCGAATACGGGTGGCTGAGCACGGACTGCTTGGACGGATCGGCGGCCACCGCTTCCATCATCGCGCGCCCGGAATCGATGGTTCCGCCGCTGACCCCGCCCTTCAACGAGGCGATCAGGGTGGTGTCGGTGAGCTCGCCGGTGTTGTCCTCGACCGAACGCCGGTACAGCTGATACACGCTCAGATCCGACGGAATCGAGTCGTAGCCACAGGAATTGACGATTTTTGCGCCGGTGCGTGCGGCCTCGTCGCCGGACCGGTCGATCGCCTCCCGGATGAACAGCGGCTCACCGGTGAGATCGGCATAGTGGGTACCTGCCTTGGCGCAGGCCGCGACCAACGGCAGACCGTAACGCAAGTACGGACCCACCGTCGTCACCACGACGGTGGTGCGGGCGGCGAGTGCGTCAAGGGCCGGCTGATCGGCCGCGTCCGCGACCACCAGCTCCCAGCCCGCGGCCGCGGGACCGAGCTCATCGCGCACCAGGGACAGTTTGTCCACCGAGCGCCCGGCCAACGCGATCTTCGCGCCTGCGGGCGCCGCATCCAGCAAGTACTGCGCGGTGAGCTTTCCGACGAAGCCCGTCGCACCGAAGAGAATCAGATCGAATTCGCGGTTGTCCGCCATGGGTGCCCTCACGCTTTGTTGTGTCGAGTCTTACCGGACTTGTCGCCGCCGGTGCGCACGGCCAGCCAACGCTGATGTTCCTTGCCGAGTTCGGTCACCGGAGGCTCGTCATACAGCCATTCACGGGATATGCGATGCCAATTCGCCGTCGCTTCGAGCTGGCCGAGCATCCCGAAGGTGAGGAAGTCCGCGCGCCGCGAGAACAGATGCTCGGGCGGAAGATTCTGCTGCTTCATCCCGGTGAACTCACTGGCCCTCGGGTCGACGGCGAGCAGGAACGCGCCACTGGCCAGCTCCGGGGTGATGGTGAGATCTTCGTCGATCAGACACCATTCCGAGGCGGCGAGCACGTATTCGAGGCATTCGTCCGGCCCGATCTCGTCGGGGGAGTCGATCACGCCGCGCTGGATCATCAACTGCCGCAGGTCTTCGGCCCGATCCTCAGCGGCCGCCCGCAGACAGGCCGCTTCGAACCGGACGTGCTCGGGGTCCATCCGGTTGAACAGGCCGAAGTCGAGAAATCCGACCCGACCGTCGGTGGTGAGCATGACATTGCCCGGATGCGGATCGCCGCAGAACTCGTTGAACACGAACAGTGAACCGACATAGAAGCGGTAGATGATCTCGCCGATCCGGTCCCGGTCGGCCCGCGGCATTTCCTTGACCTCGTCGAAGCCGCTGCCTTCCAGATACTCGCTGACCAGCACCCGCCGCGTGCTCAACTCCAGCACCGGCTGGGGCACCACGATGAACGGATGTCCGGCGTAGAGCTCGGAGATCTGGCGCTGGGTCTCGGCCTCGGCGTGATAGTCGAGTTCGGCCTCCATATTGAGCCGCAACTCGTCGAGCACAGCTGGCGTCACCCACGGCATGGCCGATTGCAGCACCCGGCGAAACATCGCGAGGTTCTTCAGATCCGCGCGGACCGCGATATCGATGCCCGGATACTGCACTTTCACCGCGACCTTGCGTCCGTCGTGCAGCCGTCCGCGGTAGACCTGACCGATCGAGGCCGCCGCCACCGGTTCGGACTCGAATTCGGCGAATACCTTATCGAGCGGGCGGCCGAAATCCTCCTCGATCACCGCACGCATGGCCTCGAACGACACCGTCGGCGCGGCATTGCGCAGCACTGCCAGGCGTTTCTGAAAGCGTTCGCGATGATCGGGCGGCACCAGATCCATATCGAGCACCGACATCATCTGGCCCAGCTTCATGGCCACGCCCTTCATAGTGCCGAGCACCATGACCACCTGTTCGGTGGTGCGGATCATCGACTCTTCGGCCATCTTCGCGCGCACCGCTTCCGAGCGTCCGCGCATGGACAGTCGCGCGCGCTGGGTGCGCAGCATGGATCCGGCTGCGACCGCGCCGAGTTTCGTCCCGCGAGTGAGCCGGGATGTCGGCACTTGCTTCGCCATCGAGGTACCTCCGTTGGTGCCGACGCGCGAACGGAGACGCAACCCCTCTGCAGCGCCCCGCTAGGGGTTCAGACTAACCAAACGCGCGACGATGTCGAGTCCCGCGGCACATCGGGAACGCGTCGGCGCGGGTACTGGCTCAGACGGTGCCTTCGGTGTTTTCCGCAGCGGCCTCGGTGGTGGCTGCCTGCTCCGGCAGCACATGCGACATCGCATTGAACTTGGTGCGGGAACCGCCGGCGCGCGCCATGCCCTCGATGGCGCTCCAGGCCATCATCGACAGGTAGTCGATGACAGCCTCACGCGACATGGTCTTGTCGGTGGTCCACCAGTGCGTCGCCAGCTGGATTCCGCCGACGAGCACATACGACCACAGCATCGCGCCCTCGGTTTCGAGGTCGAGATCTGCGGCCCTGCTGATGATGGCGGCCGCGACGACCTCGGCGAACAGCTTCTCGAACTCGGCCAGCGAGGACTGGTCGGCCGAGCCGTTGCCCATGATGAATCGATAGACCTCTGGGTCCTCGTCGACCGCGCCGACATATTCGCCGAGTGCGGTGCGGACCAGCTGGTACTCGTCGGCGTCGAGGCTGATCGCGCCGTAGACGCGGGGCATCAGGGTGATCTCGATGTACCGCTGCATGGTGGCGTGGACCAGATCGTTCTTATCCGCGAAATAGCGGTACAGCACGGTCTTGGAGACGCCGATCTCGGCGGCGATCTCATCCATACCCGCGCTGCTGCCGCGGGCGCGCACCGCGGCGAGAGTGCCGTCGACCAGCTCCTCGCGGCGGTCGATCTTGTGCTGTCGCCACCGGCGTTTGCGGCCATCGGTATGGCCGGTGCGCACCGCCGCCGGTCGCTCGGCGCGCTCGCCGACGTCGACAAGGTCTTCGGTGGACAGGGTGGGCTCCCTCGTTCGTTACGGATCCGTGGGTCCAGCTTAGGTCCCATTACTCCCCGGCAGGCCGGTTTGGGGGTGCCGATCACCGCATTCGGGGGGTCGATGCGAGCTAAGTCACGCCCGCAGGCTGCCGCTCGCGACCCTCCACTTGGTCACGGCAGCGGTCCGGAACCGGAAAACGCCAGCAGAATGGAGGACATGCAGAACGCTCCCGGCGATACCGCGGTCATCGGTGACCGCCGCTCCGACGCCGCCGATGCGCAGGCGAAGATGCCGAGCAGCTTCGCGTCCTTCACCGACGACGCGAGCAAACGGCGCGACCTGTGGAAGATGAAGTCGCTGGCCACCGGCCTGCTCGCAGTGGCAACCGCGATCTACCTCGGCTGCCGCTGGCTCGAGTCGCGTGGCGGTGGCGGTGACTGGGTCGGCTATGTACGGGCCGCCTCCGAGGCGGGCATGGTCGGCGCACTGGCCGACTGGTTCGCGGTGACGGCGCTGTTCCGGCATCCGCTCGGCCTGCCCATCCCGCATACGGCCATCATCAAACGGAAGAAGGATCAGCTCGGCGCCAGCCTCGGCAGCTTCGTCGGCACCAACTTCCTCTCTCCCGAGGTGGTGACCGCGAAGGTCAATTCGGCGCAGGTGTCCTGGCGGGTCGGACGGTGGATGGCCGATCCGGGCAATGCCGCGCGGGTGGCGCAGGAGAGTTCGACGATCCTGCGTGCGGTGGTCGGGGTGCTGCGCGATGAGGACGTCGAGCAGGTCATCGACAACACGATCGTCAAGCGGATCGCCGAACCGCAGTGGGGTCCGCCGATCGGGCGGGTGCTCGCGGAACTGCTGGCCGACAACCGTCAGTTGCCGCTGCTGGATCTGCTCGCCGAGCGCGCGCACCAATGGGCGCTCGGCAGCCAGGAGACGATCGACCGGGTGGTGTTGCGCGACGCGCCGCAGTGGGCGCCGAAGTTCGTCAACATCTTGCTGTCGGAGAAGATCTATCGGGAACTGGTCGAATTCACCTGGAAGGTGCGCTCGACACCGGATCACGAGGTCAGGCTCGCGGCCAATCGCTTCCTCGAGCAGTTCGCCGACGATCTGCAGCACGACGAGGCGATGGTCGCCAAGGCCGAGCGGATCAAGTCCCAGATCATGGGCCGCGAGGAGATCACCGGGATGGCGGAGGCCACCTGGCGCGCGGCCAAACGGCTGATCCTGGAGTCGGCCGATGATCCCAACAGCACATTGCGGCGCAAGGTTGCCGAGAACGTCCAGGCGCTCGGCGAGCAACTGCGCGATGATGAGCAGACCCGCGCCAAGGTCGACGGATGGATCGAGCGCGGTGCGCGGTATCTGGCGGCCAACTATGCGGACGAGATCGCCACCATCGTCAGCGATACCGTTGCCAGGTGGGATGCGGAAGAGGCGAGTAAGAAAATCGAGTTGCAGGTCGGTCGCGATCTGCAGTTCATCCGGATCAACGGCACGGTGGTTGGATCGCTTGCCGGGCTTGCGATCTACACGATTTCGCATCTGATGTTCGGCGGCTGAGACAGATACGCCGGACGTTTGCCCGAAGGGTGCTAACACAAGTGCTTGCAATAGTTAGCACCCTGTCCTAGCATTGGTTACGTACTACCGCCAGAAGGTGAGTGATGGCAGACCAGCCCGAGGTTTCCGCCCAGCACGCCGAGGAGCCGGACGATGGTTCCGGACTCGGGGAAAGGGCGGGCCGCGTAACCAACGCGGCGCACGACATCGGAGGTTTCATCAGGTCGCAACGTGAGGCCGCTCAGGTCTCGCTGCGGCAGCTCGCGCAGCTGGCGGGGGTGAGTAACCCGTATCTCAGTCAGATCGAGCGCGGATTGCGTAACCCGTCCGCCGAGGTCCTCGCGCAGATCGCGAAGGCGCTACGAGTGTCCTCGGAGGTGCTGTACGTCCGGGCCGGCTATCTCGAGCAACGGCCGCACAGCCCGGTCCGGGATGCCCTGCTTGCCGACACATCGATCAGTGAACGGCAGAAGCAGGTCTTGCTGGAGATCTATGAATCGTTTCGCCGGGAAAACGGAGGGAACGAATCAGGGGGGGATGACTGGGACAGCGCCGTTCCGCATATTACGACCGACACTCCGCCACGCCAGGAGAACGAAACATGACCGACAACGCCACCACCAAGCCGCTCTACGCCACCGTCGGTGCGGGTGACGCCGTCTACACCGCCGTCCTCGATGCCGTGACCCAGGTGCGCGAGCGCGCTCAGTCCGCCGATGTGACCGGCCGGGTCGACGAGGCCCGCGAGCGCATCGCCAACCTGCCTGCCGACGTGCAGGGCCAGTTCGATTCGCTGCGCGAGCGGCTGTCGGGCCTGCCGTCCGAGCTGCCAGAGGACCTCGCAGAGCTGCGCGAGAAGTTCACCTCCGATGAGCTGCGCAAACTGGCCGAGCAGTACTACCGCCAGGTCGTCGACCTGTACTCCGACCTCGCAACGCGCGGTGAGGAGACCGTGGACCGGCTGCGCGCCAACCACCTGGTCGAGGAGCAGGTCGGGCGGGTCGAGTCGCTGTACAAGGATGCCGCCGAGCGGGCCGAGGACGTGCTCGGCCGGGTCAACGACCTGATCGGTCGTTCGGCCGATGCCATCGAGGACGAGGCCGACGCTGCCGCCGAGGCTGTTGTCGACGCCGAGGTCGTCGAGGTCACCACCGAGTCCGCTCCTGCCCCGGCCGCCAAGAAGGCGCCGGCCAAGAAGGCTCCGGCCAAGACCGCGGCTGCCAAGGCCACCACCCCGGCGAAGAAGGCCCCGGCGCGCAAGACTGCTGCCAAGAAGGCTTGATCCGCATGCCGGACGCCCGCTGAGGGCGGACCGGGCTTGCTTTCCGGCGACCCCGTACACCACTGGTGTGCGGGGTCGCTGCCTTTTCAGTGCCGACCGCGGCGGGATCCGGCTGAGCGGCGGCCGTTGCTCCTATCATGGTGGAGTGGAAATTGCGCAGGGTGTTACCGGCCTGATCGTGCTCGTGCTGTGGCTGCTGGCTTTCGGCGCGACCATATTCGCGCTGATCCATGCCCTACGTCAGCGCCCTGACGCGTTTACGGCGGTAGACAAGCTGACCAAGCCGATCTGGCTCGCCATCCTCGGTGTAGCGGTGCTACTTCTGCTGCTGTCGTTTGCCGGGCTCGGCTTGTTCGCGTTCATCGCCATCATCGCGACCGGTATCTACCTCGCCGATGTGCGTCCGAAGGTGGACGAGATCCAGCGCGGTCCCCGCTGGTAAGCGGACCTCCGCCGTCGCGGCGGCCATGCGCGGTCCGTACCTCCCCATTCGCTGCGGCCAGGCACGGTCTGCGGGCGGGCTCTTCCGGCAGTGCCCATTCGAGATCCGGCCGGGTCGAAGAGAATTTCGGCGCCGTCCCCGCTGGTGAACGACTGTTCTCCCGATTTTCCTCGGTGCTAGCACTAGCTAGCGCGCGCTCCATTGGTTACTGTATCTCGCAGTAACACAAAGGAGTGTCCAATGCGTGCAATGTTGCCGAATGCGTTGGCGAGCGTCTCGACCCAGCTTCGGGGCCTGCTGGATGTGCACCGTGCGAACCTGCGGTCGCGCACCTATGACAACGCCGCGCTGAATCCGCCGACCGTCCCGCACGACGTCATCCCGGTGACGGCTTCGGACGGTGCTCGGCTGCGCGTGCACGCGTATGGACCTGCCGACGGCGACGTCATCGTGCTCGTGCACGGGTGGACCTGCGCCATCGAGTACTGGTACCCGCAGATCAACGCCTTTGCCGGTGACTACCGCGTGGTCGCCTACGACCAGCGCGGGCACGGGGAGAGCGAGCTCGGGTCCAGCCCCCTCGACTGCAATCTGCTCGCCGACGACCTGTGCGCGGTGCTCGATGCCGCTCTGCGTCCGGGGCAGCGCGCGGTGCTCGTCGGGCACAGCCTCGGCGGTATGACGCTGCAAGCATGGGCGGGTAAGCACCCCGATCGCGTCACCGCACAGGCCGAGGCCGTGCTGCTCACCAACACCGGCCCACATTCGCTGGTCGCCGAGACCACCGTGGTGCCGCCGTTCAACAAGCCGCTGTCCTGGCTGGGCGGCCGCACCATCCCGCTGCCGTTCTGGTTCGGCCGCCTCGGTCTCGGTACCCCCGTCCTCTTCCCGCCGATCGCCCCGGTCCGCTGGGTCTTCGCCCGCCAGATCATGAGTCTTGCGGCGCCGCGCGAACTGGTCGATTTCAGCATGGCAGTCGTGCGCTCATGCCCGGCCTCGGTCCGCGCGAAGTTCGGTTTCCTGCTCGCCGATATGCACCTCGCCGATTCCGCCCGCAACCTGGTCGTTCCGACCACTCTGCTGGCCGGCGAATTCGACGATATGACCCCGGTGGTGCACTCCGACCAGCTCGCCGACATCCTCGCCGAAACAGGCAGCCTGGTCCGCTACCAGGTCCTGCCGACCGGTCACCTCGGCAACGTCGAGGCCCATGAGCGGTTCAACGAGGAACTCGCGCGCGTCCTCGACGCGGTGCATCAGCCGGTCGAAGCCGTCGGCTGATTCAAGCCCGTCGTCAGACCGCGCACGGCAGAAGCGATGGCGGGACGTTCTCCTAGTTGAACACCACGGTCCTGCGGCCGTGCACCAGCACCCGGCCCTCCAGATGCCAGCGCAGCCCGCGCGCGAGCACGACCCGCTCGATATCGCGGCCCTGACGCACCATGTCGCGAACCTCGTCGGCGTGATCTATGCGGATCACGTCCTGTTCGATGATGGGGCCCGCATCCAGTTCCGGCGTCACGTAGTGGCAGGTGGCGCCGATGAGCTTGACCCCGCGCACGAACGCCTGGTGGTAGGGGCGCGCGCCGACGAACGACGGCAGGAAGCTGTGGTGGATGTTGATCGCCCGGCCGGCCCAGTGCTCGCAGAGTTCCGGGGGCAGTACCTGCATGAAGCGTGCCAGGACCACCGCATGCGGATCGTGTGCGTCGACCAGGGTGCGGACCTGTTCGAAGGCTGGACCGCGTTCGGCCGGATTCTTCGGGAACGGCACGTGATGGAACTTCACCCCGTGTGCCTCGGTGATCTCGGCCAGATCGAGGTGGTTGCCGATGACGGCTTCGATGGTGGCCGGTAGCTCACCGGAGGCCGCCCGGCCGAGCAGATCGTGCAGGCAGTGCCCGTCCTTGCTGACCAGAAGCACCGCCCGCCGCCGCGCCCCCGAATCGTGCAACTGCCAGTCGGTCTCGGAGCCGAGGCTCGCGGCCACAGCGGCGAAGCGGGTGCGTAGCTCGCCGAGGTCGAACGGCACCGTCGAGGCCTTGATCGCCTGACGGGTGAAGAACCAGCCGGTCTCCACATCGGAGTGATAGCCGGCCTCCATGATCGACCCACCGAAACCTGCGATGAACGAGGTGATCTCGGCGATGATGCCCGGGCGGTCCGGGCAGCCGAGGGTCAGCACATAGCGACGTTCGTCGGAGACGGAGGGTGCAGCACTCATGCGCCCATCCTCGCAGGTGAGAAAGTCTCACCCGCACCGAGTGCGCCACCTCATCGGTAATCAGCTGTAGAACGGTTCCGCGTAGTGGAACTCGCCGAGGATCTGCGCGTCGTACGCGGTGAGTGCGCGGACCTGGAAGTGGCTCGCCCAGCTCGGCTCGTCGGGCGCGATGCCGACGCGGGTGCCGGGGACGAAGCCGAAGCGCGGGTAGTAGTCGAGATGGCCGACCAGGCCGATGAGCGGCTCGTCCAGTGCGTCGGCGGCGCCGATCACGGCGTGCATGAGCGCCGCGCCGACACCATCGCCCTGATGGTCGCCGAGCACTCCGATCGGGCCGAGGGCGAGCACCGGGAAAGGACCGACGGCCGCGCGGGTCAGGCAGACGTGTCCGATGACGGCATCGTGCTCCACCGCGACCATCGACAGCGTCGGTATCCAGCCGGCATCGCTGCGCAGGCGCTCGACGAGATCGACTTCGGGGGGTTCTTCGGCGTCTCGGCCGGAGTACTGCGGGCCGAAGGCGCTGCGGTGGACTGCGGCGATGGCGTCGGTGTCGCCGGCGCGTTCGCGTCGGATCAGCACGGTTGTCCTCTCTTCGCGACCAGTAGAAGTGTGCGTGAACTGTCCCTGGCGCGCAATCCGATTCCTGCCCGGGGCGGGGCGCTGCGCCGATGTGCCAGACTTTGCCCATGCCAGATTCCGCGTCGCTGACCCGTGCCGAAGTGGCCGACATGATCGACCACACCCTGCTGGCGCCGGAGGCGACCGCCGACGATGTGGCGGAGTTGGTGCGCGAGGCCCGCGAGCTCGGCGTGTACGCGATCTGTGTGTCGCCGTCGATGTTGCCGGTGCGGGCGCCGGGACTCGCGGTGGCCACCGTCGCGGGATTCCCATCCGGCAAACATCATTCGCTCGTCAAGGGTGCCGAGGCCAGGCTCGCCGTCGATCAGGGCGCGGCCGAGGTGGATATGGTCATCGACGTCGGTGCCGCCGTCGCGGGCGAATACACGGCCGTGCTCGCCGATGTCGTGACGGTGCGTGAAGCAGTCGGGGATCGGGCGCTGCTGAAGGTGATCATCGAATCCGCCGCGTTGCCGGACGAGGCGATCGTGCAGGTCTGCCGGGCCGCCGAACGGGCGGGCGCCGATTTCGTGAAGACCTCCACGGGATTTCATCCTGCCGGCGGTGCCAGCGTGCATGCGGTCGAGCTGATGGCGGAGACCGTCGGCGGACGGCTCGGCGTCAAGGCCAGCGGTGGTATCCGCACCGCGGCGGCGGCCGCCGAACTCATCGCGGCGGGCGCCACCCGTCTCGGCTTGTCCAAATCCCGTGCGGTACTGGAGGGTTTCGCGGTCTGAACGCAGGTGCGCAGCGCTGATGCGGCATCGGTGCGCGGCCGCGTCGCTCAGCAGGACGAGCTGCCTTCGTTCCCGGCGGGCAGCTCGGCAGGGCCGCCGGCCAGCTGCACCCGGAGGCCGTCGTCGGTTACCTCGAGGCCGGTCGGCTGCATCTCGAACGGGTAGACCTGCAGGCTCTGCGACAGCAGATCGGCGATGTCCTGGACCAGGTCTGTGGGCAAACCGATGCCGAGCACATGAGCGGATTCGATATCGACCTGCACGGTGCCATCGGCGATCCGCGGCTGCACCGCTACCTGGGCGAGGCCGCCGAGCACATCCATGGTCAGTTTGCCGTCGGCGGAGGAGGAGCTGACATCGCTCACCAGTCCGCCGAGAGTCCGGCGGATGCCGTCGTTGCTCCAGGTGACGTCGGCGGTGGAGCGACCGATCGCGGCGCCGCCGCGGCCGTTGTCGGTGACCTCGATGTCATGGAACTTCGCATGCACCCGCATGCCGACGGCCGGGCCGAACTTCACGTCGTCACTGTTGACGTTCACCTCGGGCAGCTTGCCGTCGACCCAGGTCACCAGCATCGGCTTGACGCCGAACCCGACGTCGATCTTGGAGCCCATCTCCTTCTCGAACTGGCTGCTGACACAGCTCGAGACCGCATGGCGCGCATACGCCTCACCGCCGACCAGCACGGTGGCCAGCAACGCGGTCACCGCGATCAGGGCGATCACCAGGGTGCGGCGACTGACCGTCAGTGCGGAGCGGATCTTCGTGGGCATGCAGCAGATTCTTCCCGACGTTTCTGTGTCGGCTCTGAGGGTGCGGTGAGGGATGTCTTGTAGGCGAGCCGCACTGATTGTGACATGTGCCACAAGATTGCCCGGTAGCCTGGTTCCCATGGCCGGTGAAGCGGCGAGGCGCAGTCCTGGTTTCCTTCCCGATCCTCTCGCGCCCGCAAGCGGGGATTCCGGTCGCGGCTGGCGGGTGTTGTGCCGGCTGGCCGGGCGTCACGCAGGCTTCTTCACCACCCGTCAGGTGTTGCGCACCGGTTGCGCCGATCGCGTGCGTGCCTGCCTCGGCAACGGCTCGGTGACCAGGACCGGCGTCGGCATGCTGCGGATGGCGAATTGGCCGGAGGGTCCCCTGGACGAATGCGCGATGTGGGCGGCCTGGTTCGACGGTGCGGTGGCGGTATCGCATCAGAGTGCCGCGGATCTGCACGGGATCGGGCGGTTGCATCCGAACTTCCTGCATCTGTCCGCGGCCGCCGGTCGTCCGCCGGTCACTCAGCGGGTGGTGGTGCTGCGCAGGCGGCTACCGAGCGCCGACCTCGAATCGGCCGGCCCGTTTCTGGTGACCACACCCGTACGCACGGTGCTCGATCTCGCCGAATCCGATATCGCTCAGTCGGCGCTGGACGAGGTGGTTGCCGATGCGCTCGCCATTCACCGTTGCGATGCCGACGAGATCCGTGCGGCGGGGGAAACTCTCGGCACCTGGGCGACGGTGCGGGTCCGGCGCGCACTCGCCGCAGGCTGATCCGGTCCCTGTGCTACGACGGTGCGACCGTCTGCCACGGCACCGACAACACGTTGTCGCGCATCCGCCTGCGATAGTCCCGGACCGGAAAGCCCTGCTCGCGCAGTAGTTTCGCGGCGGCCCGCCAGCGCACGCGCGGGCCGAACGGTGCCAGCGCCGCGGCATGCGACCAGGCGCGGTCGGCGGCGGTGAGCAGCGCGTGCACGCCTTCGCCGGGAATGTTGCGGTGGATCAACACCTTCGGGAGACGTTCGGCGATATCGGAAGGACGCTCGACGGTGAACGGGTCCCAGGCCAGGGTGAGCGACAGCGGGCCGGCGCGGTCAAGCAGCACCCATGCACTCCGTCGCCCGAGCTCGTCGCAGGTGCCGTCGACCAGCAGGCCGCCGGGGGCCAGACCGGACAGGATCGTCGACCAGGCGTCGGGGACGGCCGATTCCGGGTACTGGCGCAAGACGTTGAACGCGCGGACCAGCACCGGTCGCAGTCCGGCGAGTTCGAAACCACCGCGGGCGAAACTCACGCCGTCGCGTCCGTGCACCACGCGCTCCGGGTCGATCTCCAGACCGACCACGCGCACGTCCGGCCGTATCGTCCGCAGTCGTTCGGCCAGCTCGAAGGTCGTCCACGGGCTCGCGCCGTAGCCGAGATCGACCACCAGCGGGTCGGTGGCCGCGCCGAGCCTTGCGGTGACCAGGTCGTCGTTGATCAGCCAGCGGTCACTGCGACGCAACCGGTTGACGCCGGTGGTGCCGCGAGTGATCACGCCTATTGCGTGGGGTTTTGCTCTTCCAACCACGTCTGGGTCACCTCGGCCTCGGCACGGAACAGGTCGACGAGGTTGACCAGCATCAGTTGCTCGAGGCGCGGGCCGACCATCGGGATGAACACCTTCGCCTCGGAGGAGAAGCGCATGGTGCAGCCGGTCTCGGTGGGGAACAGGTGCATGGTTCCGGTGAGGCTGCCAGGGCCCGCGGGGATGGAGGCGGAGTATTTTCCGGTGACCTCGGGTCCGAACGGACCGTAGCTTTCCTTACGCGTGATCACCATGTCCTTGCGGATCACCGTCTGCGCGATCTCGGGCAGAGTGTCGCGCGGCAGGATGTGGTGCAGTACCACCTCGATCCCGTCGTCATCGGATTCGAGGCTGACCACGTCGTTGGGGGAGTACTTCCGCATCTCCTCGATCCGGGCCTCCCAGTAATCCCGGTTCGACAGCGCCGCGTACAGCTCTTTGGTGGTGTGCAGCGGGTAGCGGGCGGAGTAGTCCAGTCGTCGAGCCATGGGCGATTACGTTACCGGGACCGGTTGCCACGGCATCGCCGGGCGGTGGAAGAAGGGACCGGCCACACACCGGTCCCCGGCGACGCCGTCGGCGTCGCAGCGCGTCAGTTCTCGGAGAGCCAAGCGTTGGTGAACTCGGTCTCCTCGGCCAGCAGTTCGGTGAGGCGTTCGGCGATCGCGGCCTCGATCTTGCCGCCGAACAGTGGAACCTTGACCTCGATCCCGCCGTCGACCACAGCGGTAGCGCCCGCGTCGACATCGCTGAGGGTTATCGTCCCGCGGACTTCAGCGGGCGCACCCTCCACGCGGGCCTCGAACGTGGCGGAATTGCCGGTCCAGCTCTCGGTACGCGGAATGATCAGGTCACCGGGGCGAACCGCGGTGATCGCTGCGGGCAGCAGTTCGGCGGCGATGGCCTGCACCACCTCGACGTGCACCTGTTCACCCTCGACGGTGACCGACTCCAGCCGGGCATTCGGCCCGCCGACGGCCGCGATCCGGTCCTTCCAGTACTGCTCGTCGCCGAACGCCGCGCGCACGGCAGCGACCGGATGGGTGTAGCGGGCCGTATACGCCAGGGGTGTAGCCATGGTCGGACACGCTACCGTCTGGCTGTGCGAACTTCACGGTTGGTGTCATCGGAACAAGTGCGTGACCTGCTGTCGGGGACCGGTGCGGCGGTCCGCGATGGGGTACGCCTCGCGGACCTGACGACGCTGCGGGTCGGCGGACCGGCCACCGTCGCCGACTGCGCGAACACCGATGCCCTGGTGGCGACTGTCCGTGCCCTCGATAGCGCCGGTGTGCCGCTGCTTCTGCTCGCCGGTGGCTCCAATCTGCTCATCGACGATGCCGGGTTCGCCGGTGTGGTAGTGCGGGTGGCCAACGACGCGGTCACTTTCGGTGCCGACAGTGTGCTCGCCGAGGCCGGGGCCAACTGGGACTCGGTGGTCGCGGCCACCGTCGACGCCGGATTCGGCGGGCTGGAATGCCTGTCCGGGATTCCGGGTTCGGCAGGGGCGACGCCGGTACAGAACGTCGGCGCGTACGGCGTCGAGGTCGACCGATTGCTGCGCCGGGTCCAGTTGCTCGACCGCACCACCGGCGGGGTCCGCTGGGCCGATCCGGCCGAACTGGGTTTCGGTTACCGAACCAGTGTGCTCAAGCACAGCGATCGTGCGGTGGTGCTGGCGGTGGAGTTCGCGCTGGACCCCAGTGGTGCCAGTGCACCGCTGCGGTACGGGGAGCTCGCTCGGGTGCTCGGCGCGACCGATGCGCAGACCCGGCCCGCCGTGCAGGTCAGGGAGGCGGTGCTGACGCTGCGCGCGGGTAAGGGGATGGTGCTCGACTCCGCCGACCACGACACGTGGAGCGCGGGCTCGTTCTTCACCAATCCGGTGGTGCCGCAGGCCGAGGCGGAGCAGGTACTCGGGAAGATCAGCGCATACGTCGGCGGAGACGCCATACCGACGTATCCCGCGCCGGATGGCGTGAAGCTGTCGGCCGGGTGGCTGATCGAGCGCGCCGGTTTCGCCAAGGGGTTCCCGGGCCCGGGCGCGGCTGCCCGGTTGTCGACCAAGCACACGCTGGCGCTGACCAACCGGGGTGCGGCGACGGCGACCGACCTGGTCGAGCTGGCCCGCATCGTCCGGGACGGGGTTGCCGAACGGTTCGGCATCCGGCTGGTGCCCGAGCCGGTCACCGTCGGGATCACCCTCTGACAGCTCACCCGGGTCGATAGCTGACAGATTGCTGTCGCGCTGGTTTGCCGGTAGCAAACTTTCCCGCCGACGTGGTCGATCACACACCCGTACGCAGGCGATCCGGCGCGGGTGTGGTCGGGCGGGCGGTTTGCCGAGCGTAGATTCGATGGAGTGAGCAACCGACCAGACACGTTCCGGCCGGCTGTCGCTGTGGCGGGCGTGCTGCTCGCGGTGGTGGCGCTGGTCGCCGGGTGCACGATCGACCGGGGTGCGGGTTCCGGACCGGCTGCCGACGATCCGATCGCCTCGGTCACCATGACACCGGACGACGATGCCGCCGACGTCAGCCCGACCGCCCCCGTTTCGGTGACCGTCGAGAACGGCACCATCAATCAGATCGCCCTGACCAACGCCAACGGCAAGCAGGTCACGGGCGAGGTGTCACCGGACAAGCGCAGCTACCGCACCACCGAACCGCTGGGCTACGACTCGTCCTACACCTGGACCGGCACCGCGATCGGCACCGACGGCAAACCCGTCCCCATCGACGGCACCTTCAGCACGCTCGCTCCGAAGGCGACCGTCCCGGCCACGCTCAATATCGGCGACGGTCAGGAAGTCGGTATCGCCGCGCCGATCATCCTGCAATTCAAGGGGTCGGTGCAGAACAAGGCCGCGGTGGAGAAGGCGCTCACCGTCACCACCGATCCGCCCACCGAAGGCGCGTGGGCCTGGTTCCCCGACGACAACGGTGGCTCCCGGCTGCACTGGCGCCCCAAGGAGTACTGGGCGCCCGGCACCACCGTGCATGTCTCGGCCATGCTCTATGGCCTCGACCTCGGCAACGGCACCTACGGCGACTCCGACATCACCTCCGACTTCACCATCGGACGGGCGCAGATCGTCAAGGCCGATGCGCCGAGCCACCGCATGCAGGTGGTGCGCGACGGTGCCGTCGTCTTCGATTTCCCGGTCAGCTACGGCGAGGGCAACGAGGCGCGCAATGTCACCCGCTCGGGCATCCATGTGGTGACCGAGAAGTACGAGGACTTCATGATGTCGAATCCGCCGTACTACGAGAACGTTCGTGAACGCTGGGCCGTGCGCATCTCCAACAACGGCGAATTCATTCATGCCAACCCGGCGTCGCTATCGGCACAGGGCGCGGCCAATGTCACCAATGGCTGCATCAACCTCTCACCCGGCGATGCGGAGGCGTATTTCCCGACCGCGCGCTACGGCGATCCCGTCGAGGTCACCGGCACCAGGATCGAACTCTCGGCCGCGGATGGCGATCTCTACGACTGGACCATCGATTGGGCGACGTGGAAGTCGATGTCGGCGCTCACCGGCAAGCCCGCGACGACGGTCTCCGCGACCCCGGTACCCCCGCAACCGGCGGGCGGGCGCTGACCCGGTCGGTTCAGGTGTCGGGAGACTCCTCGATGAGATGCTCGAACGCGCGCAGGTTTTTCAATGATTCCCCGCGCGAGACCCGCCATTTCCATTCCTTGCGGATGGATTCGGCGAATCCGAGTTCGAGCAGGGTGTTGAAGTCGAAGTCGACGGCTTCGAGCACCTGGCCGAAGATGCGGTCGAGCTCGTCGGGAATGACGGCGTGCGTGGACATCCGGCCGACCAGGTAGATGTCACCGACTCGGTCGAGGGTGTAGGCCACGCCGTAGAGCTTGCGATTGCGGCGAAGCAGGTATTTGTAGACGCCCTCGAAGTTCTCGTCGGGCTTGCGGCAGACGAACGATTCGATGCGCACACCGTGCTTGCCGACGGTGAGCATCAGCGTGGTCTTCAGCTTGCGCTCACCGGGCAGGACGACGACGAAGGTGTCGTGGGCGGGCCGGGTGTATTCGATCTCGCGGTCGGCCAGCGTCGCGTCGATCACGTCCGCGGTGGCCGCTGCCTCGGATGCCCGGCTCATCGGCGTGCTCCTGTCCGGCGCCGCCACAGCGCCCGCGATCTGGCCTGACTGTCGCCGAGGATAGTGGGCCTGCCCGCGGCGGCGGTGATGCCGCCGAGCCCGGCGCGTTCGCCGGCGAACCGCGACAGCGCCGCCGAATAACTGGCCAGCAGGCCGTCGGCGGTGTGCGCCCAGGAGAATTCCGCGGCGTGCTCGACGGCACGGGCGCCCATCTGCTCGAGCCTGACGGGTGCGTCGAGGAGGCCGGTGAGGGCGTCGGCCCAATCATCGGTGCGGTGGCCGGGAACGAGTAGACCGGTGTGCTGATCGCGGACCGCGGTGCCGAGCCCGCCCACATCGGCGGCGAGCACCGGGGTGCCGCTGGCCTGCGCCTCCAGCGCGACCAGGCCGAAGGATTCGTTGTAGCTCGGGACCGCGACGAGGTCGGCGGCGCGATAGATCTGCACCAGCCGGTCCGCGGACTGCGGCGGCAGGAACGTCACCCGATCGGCGATGCCGAGTTCGGCGGCGAGTTCGATGAGAGCATCCGGGCGCTTGAGCCCACTACCCGACGGCCCGCCGACGATGAGCACCCGCAGCTTCCGGTGTGGATCGCGTTGCAGGGCCGCGGCTGCGGCGCGCACCAGGACGTCGGGAGCCTTCAGCGGCTGGATGCGGCCGATGAACGCGACGACCTGCTCATCGGTCGACAGTCCCAACTCGGCGCGGGCGGCGGCCTTGTCGCCAGGACAGTAGCGGCTCAGATCGGCGCCCGGCGGGACCACGTCGATGCGGTCGGTATCGGCGCCATAGAGCTCGACGAGCTGACGCGCCTCCTCACCGGTATTGGCCACCATGCGGTCGGCCTCCGCGATCACCTGCTTCTCGCCGATCTCGCGGGTCGCCGGTTCCGGACAGTCGCCCTCGGCCAGCGCGGCGTTCTTCACCGCCGCGAGGGTGTGCGCGGTATGCACCAGCGGCACCCGCCAGCGGTCGCGGGCCAGCCAGCCCACCTGACCGGACAGCCAGTAATGCGAGTGCACCAGGTCGTAGTGGCCGGGCAGATGCCGAGCTTCCTGGCGCAGCACCTCGGCGGTGAACGGGCACAGCTGGGTGGACAGATCGTGCTTGTCCAGGCCCTCGAACGGGCCCGCAACCACGTTGCGCACCAGCACGCCCGGCGCGGCTTCCTGCACCGGCGGAACATTCGAAGAGGTAGCGCGGGTGAAGATCTCCACCTCGGTGCCGCGACGAGCAAGCTCGATGGCGGTCTGCAGCACGTAGACATTCATGCCGCCCGCATCGCCGGTACCGGGCTGCGCGAGTGGTGAGGTGTGCACCGACAACACCGCGATCCGACGGGGCGGTGGTTCCGGGCGTTCACTCACGATGTCCATACTGCATGGTGTAACGCTGCGTTCAGGCGCCCGCTTCCCGACGAGTGACAGCCATCACAAAGCGGCCGTGAGGGTGGTCACCCGATCCGAGGCGGACGCTCGGGCCCGGGTCGTGCAGTGCTCGGCTCAGGTGGTTCAGAGGTCGTCGATGAACTCGCCGACCTCGCGGACGAAGCGTTCGCGATCCTCGATGAACAGGCCGTGCTGGGCGTCCTCCCAGAACGACGTGCGCGATTTCGGGGCCAGTTCGGCGATGTATCGGCCGTTGTCGAACGGCACCACCGGGTCGGCGGTCCCGTGTAGCACCAGCACCGGAATATCGAGGTTGCGCAGGGTCTCGGAGTTGTCCACGGTGCGATAGAACAGCGCCTTGCGCACGAACGGTGGGGTCGACAGGCTCGCGCCGAACAAACGCTGGGCGTCGGCGCCCTTGTCCGCGCCCGGTCCGGTATTGGAGTTGCCGAACGCCGCGAATCCGCGCATGGCCCGGCCCGCGCTCTCCTCGAACACCGACGGAATCGCGGTCTGCATCGCCGGGCCGACTCCCGCACCGGGGATGTCGGGGCCGATATTGGCCAGCGATCCGGTGTAGATCACGCCCGCCAGCGCGGCCGTACCGCAGGCGGTCAGGTAATCGCTGATCGCGATGCCGCCGTAGGACCAGCCGAGCAGCACCGCGCCCGACTCGATCGATTCGGCGGCAAGGACGGCAGCCAGATCGGCGGCCCAGTTCTTCGGGTCGTCGTAGCCGGTCTCCGGTGCCTCCGAGTACCCGTGCCCGCGCAGGTCGACCGCGATCACCCGGTACCGCTCGGCGAGATCGTCGGCAGCCCGACCCCAGCACCGCAGATTCGCCGACCAGCCGTGCAACAGCACCAGCGGCCTGCCCTCGGCCGGGCCGCTGACCCGGTAGACGATGCTTGTTCCGTCAGCACTGACGACGTCCCGAATAGCCATGCCCGTCAGGCTAGCGTTCCCCCCGGTGGACAGGTCGGGCTCGGGCCGGGGCGGTCGCCGGCGAAATCCATCCCTTTAGGCTTGGCGCATGAGCGAGCGCAGCGAGCGAACATTCACCACAGCCCCGAGTTTGCTCGTGCTGGAGCCGAGCGCTAGCGAGGTGGAAGCATGAGCCAACGCACCGCCGTCGTCACCGGAGCCAGCTCGGGAATCGGGGAGGCCACCGCCCGGGAGCTGGCACAGCAGGGTTACCACGTATACGTCGGTGCCCGCAGGCTCGACCGCCTGCAGCGGCTCGCCGACGAGATCGGCGGTACCGCGCTCGAACTCGATGTCACCTCCGAGGATTCGGTACAGGCGTTCACCGACGCGATCGAGCGGGTGGACGTGCTGGTGAACAATGCCGGCGGCGCGAAGGGCCTCGCGACCGTCGCCGAGGCCGATCTCGACGACTGGCGCTGGATGTGGGAAACCAATGTCCTCGGCACGCTGCGGGTGACCAAGGCGCTGCTGCCCAAGCTCATCGACTCCGGCGACGGACTCATCGTCACCATCACCTCCGTTGCCGCCTTCCACGCCTACGACAACGGCTCCGGCTACACCACGGCCAAGCACGCCCAAGCCGTCCTGCACCGCACGCTGCGCGGCGAGCTGCTCGGGAAACCGGTCCGCCTCACCGAAATCGCTCCCGGCGCAGTGGAAACCGAGTTCTCCCTCGTCCGCTTCGAAGGCGACGAGGAGCGCGCCGCCAAGGTCTACGAGGGCATCGACCCGCTGGTCGCCCAGGACATCGCCGAGATCGTCGCCTTCACCGCGTCCCGCCCATCCCACGTCAATCTCGACCAGATCATCGTCAAACCCCGCGACCAGGCCGACCCAGGCCGCTTCGCCCGCCGCACCTCCTGATACCGGCACGAGTGGCGCTTGACCTGAAGAATGGTTCAGATATCACGCTGTTCATCATGAGCGCAACAACATCCGAGCCACCGGTCGTCGAAGACACCTCCGTCGACCACACCGCCGATATCGCCGCGATCGAACAACTGGTCGCCGATGTCGAGACCGGCTACAACACCAACGACGCCGAATTGATGATCAGCGGATTCACCGCGAACGCGTCGGCGGGCAATGCGGTCGGCACGGTGATCACCGGCCGCGACGCCCTGCTCGACGCCGGCCGCCGCGGGCTCGCCGGCTTTCTGAAGAACGAGTACGTCCACTACGAAGTCACCGATATCACCTTCCTCCGCCCCGATATCGCTATCGCGCACAAGGCGGCGAGGGCAACCACCGCCGACGGCACCCTCATCGACGAGGACCCCGCGATGGTCGCCCTCTATGTCCTGGTCAAGGAGAACAACCGCTGGTGGGTCGCCACCCGTCACAACACCCCGGTCCCAGCCGCCTGACCCGAGCCGAACTCCGCCGCGGCACGCAGCGTTGTCACACTCGCCTGTCCTACGTCGTCGATGCGGTGAAGGACATCGGATGGAGGAGGTAATGATGCGGGTTGCGGTGCTCGGGGCAAGTGGACGGATCGGCCGTGAGGTCGTGGATGTGCTGAAGAATCAGGGGCATGAGGTTGCCGAACTGACTCGGGCGGCAGGGGTCGACGCCTACACCGGTGCCGGGTTGGAATCGGCGCTTACCGGGGTGGACGCGGTGGTGGACGCGACCAATGCGTCGACGACGGAAACCGCTGCGGTACAAGACTTCTTCCGTACCATCGCCCGGAATGTGCAGCGGGCGGCGCCGGCGGGCGTACAACGGATCGTGCTGGTGTCGATCATCGGCATCGATGCGTTCACCGCTGGCCACTACGCGGGCAAGCTCACCCATGAGCGCGCCTACCGGGAAGGTCCGGTGCCGGTGCGGATTCTGCGGGCCGCGCAGTTCCATGAGTTCACCGAGATGATGGTGGAGTGGACGACCCGCGGTGACACCGCCTACGTCCCGGCGACGCGCACCCAGCTCGTCGCCGCACGCACGGTCGCCGAGGAACTGGCGAAGCTGGCGACGGCGGATTCTGCCCTCGAGATGACCGAGATCGCCGGCCCGGAAGAACTGAACCTGGCCGCGGCCACGGCGCGCCTCGCCGCCCGTCGCGGTGCCCCGGCCAGGGTGCAGGAGATAACCGACAACGAGGATCCGAACCGGGACCCGCAGGCCGCGGGTGCCCTGCTGCCGTGTCCCGGCGCGATCATCGCGGGCCCGACCTTCGAGCAGTGGCTCGACCAGCACTATCCCGCGAACAGCTAGCCTGCCGGTTTTCGGCGTCACCGGAAGATCAGCTTCGCCCCTTGCCTCCGCGACCACGAGGGAGCATCGTGAAGGGCACCGGTGGCGCCGCCGGGCGCTGCCCTGAGCAGAGAGGGGGTGGGTCGTGTTCGCGCGATCTACCACGATTCAGGCGCAACCCTCCGCTATCGACGCCGGGATCGCGCATATGCGTGATGTCGTGCTGCCTGAACTCCACGAAATACCAGGGTGTGTCGGATTGTCGCTGATGGTGGACCGGACCAACGGCCGGTGCATCGCCACGAGTTCCTGGGAATCGGAAGCGGCCATGCGCGACAGCATGGAGCGGGTCGGTCCGATTCGCGAACGCGCGATCGCCTTGTTCGGCGGGAGCGCGCACGTAGAAGAATGGGAGATCGCCGGTCTGCACCGGGCCCATCTGTCCCGCGAAGGTGCCTGTGTGAGGGCAACCTGGGTCAAGACCGATCCGAGCCGCGTCGATGCGGCCGTCGAGGTCTACAAGGCCAGCACACTGCCCGCGATGGAGGAACTCGACGGGTTCTGCAGCGCGAGCCTGATGATCAACCGCAAGTCCGGCCGAGCCGTCTCCTGCACCACTTACGACAACGCCGAGGCCATGCGGCGCGGCCGTGAGCAGTCGGCTTCCCTGCGGGTCGACGCCGCTCGGGAGGCCGGTGTCGAGGCACTCGACGTTCGTGAGTTCGAACTGGCGTTGGCGCATCTGCGGGTGCCGGAAATGGCGTAAGGGGTTCTGCGAGTTCGGTGAAGCGCAGGTGAACCGGCGGGTCGCGGGCGAGCGGCCCGCCGGGTCAGCGTCCGCTGCCACCGAATCACCCGCGCTGGGTGCGACTCCTAGGCCTGTTCCGGTATGTGCCGGAAGCTGTGGTGACGGCACTGTTCGCTGACGGTGATGGAGTATTCGCTGTAGAAATCGGTGCGGCCGAGATGCTGGGCGCGACGATGTTCGGGGTCCGCACGCCAGGCGTCGTGGTGGGCGCGGTTGTCGAAGACGACGATGGAGACGCGCTCGCCGTCGGTGGCGGTGAAGGATTTGATGTCGAGGAAACCGGGCATGGTCCTGGCGCGTTCTTCCATGCGGTCCGCCATCGCGGAGTAGCCGTTGGCTTCGGCGTCGGGGCGCAGGCGCGAACGGAAGATGGTCACTATCTGCGGGTCGTCGTCGGTCACGTTCCTGAGCATGCGTCGGCCGATGACCGAGCACCAGTGATTTTCGAGATCGGCGGACAGACCCGGGCGCGGCAAGCACTGCCGCTCGAGGTCGTGGCGCCGGCCGACCGCGGCTCATTGGGCGACAATCGTTCCCGAGCGACGACGATCAGGGAGGCTCGGTGGCGGTTCTGGCACTCGATATCGGGGCGACGAAGTTCGCCGCGGGGCTCGTCAACAGCGCGGGCAGGGTGCGTGCGGTGCGAAAGGTTCCGGTGCCGGCGGCTGGGGTGTGGCCGGCCTGCCGACAGCTGTTGCTCGAGGTCGCCGAGGGGAAGCCGGTGACGGCGGTCGGGATCGGATCGGCGGGGCCGGTGGATGTGCCGGGCGGGATCGCGGGGCCGCTCAATATCCCCGAATGGCGCGAAGGGTTCGCCCTCGTGGCTGCGGTCGGCGAGCTGTTTCCCGGTGCCGCAGTGCGATTCGCCATCGACGGTGCGTGTCTGGCACTGGCCGAACAACATTCGGGTGCGTTGCGTGGTGTGCGGAACGCGCTGGCGATGACGGTGTCATCGGGAATCGGCGGCGGGCTGCTGGTCGACGGACGAGTGTCCTCGGGCCGGACCGGCAACACCGGGCATATCGGCCACATCGTGGTGCCGGGCTGCGAGGTGCCCTGCGCCTGCGGTGGGGTCGGTTGTGTCGAAGCGGTCGCCAGCGGATTGTCGTCGGTTCGGTGGGCGAGGGAACAGGGCTGGGTGGGGGATAACGGGGTCGAGTTGGCGCAGGCGGCGGCTGCCGGCGATCCGATCGCGCGCGCCGCGCTGGAACGTGCCGGGACGGCGCTCGGTCAGGCCATCAGCTCCGCGGCGGCGCTGCTCGACGTCGACACCGTCGTCATCGGGGGCGGTTTCGCCGATTCGGGTGAACCGCTGTGGGCGCCGATGCGCGCGGCCATTACCCGGCACGCGGGTTTGAATTTCATCCGAGACCTGCGGGTCGAGCTGTCCGCGCTGGCCGACGGTGCGACCTTGGTCGGCGCCGCCATCCTCGCAGCCGACCTGCCCGCGCCGGACTGAACCTGCCCGCCCGGCCTGCGCTGGACCGGTCCGCCCGCGCGCTGAACCGGTCCGTCCCCGCCGAACGGCCGCCTGCCCCGCGAACCCTCGCCGCGACGTATCTCCACCCAACCCCCTGACCGGCGGGTCAGCCGCTCGAGGTGCACGCACGGCGTCGATCCGACCATGGCAGGATGGCCCGCATGACGTACACCCTCGTGTTGCTGCGCCACGGCGAGAGCGAATGGAATGCCCTTAATCTGTTCACCGGCTGGGTGGATGTCCATCTGACGGACAAGGGCATCGCCGAGGGCAAGCGGGCCGGCGAGCTGCTCGCCGAGCACGGCATCGCGCCCGACATCGTCTACACCTCGCTGCTGCGTCGCGCGATCAGCACCGCCAATATCGCGCTCGACGCCGCCGACCGCCACTGGATCCCGGTCGTGCGCGACTGGCGTCTCAACGAGCGGCATTACGGCGAGCTACAGGGCAAGAACAAGGCGCAGATCCGCGACAAGTACGGCGATGACCAGTTCATGCTGTGGCGTCGCAGCTATGACACCCCGCCGCCGCCGATCGAAGCCGACAACGAGTACAGCCAGACCGGCGACCCCCGCTACGCCGGTATCGATGTTCCGCAGACCGAATGCCTGCTCGATGTGGTGAACCGGATGGTCCCGTACTGGGAGTCGACCATCTCCAAGGAATTGCTTTCGGGCAAGACCGTGCTGGTCGCCGCGCACGGCAACTCGCTGCGCGCCCTGGTCAAGCACCTTGACCAGATTTCCGACGACGACATCGCCGGCCTCAACATCCCCACCGGCATCCCGCTGCGCTACGAACTCGACGACGACCTTCGTCCGGTGCGTCCGCGCGAGTACCTCGACCCGGAGGCTGCCGCTGCCGGCGCGGCCGCCGTGGCGAGCCAGGGTGGGAAATAGAGCCCGGGCACTACCTTTCGATCAGCGCGCCGCGTCCCGTTCAGGGGCGCGGCGCGCTAGCGTTTCGGCCCGATGCCCGCACCCTTCCGTCTGGGTCGGTCAGTGTTCTTCGGCGCGGGCGGCCCCGCGAATCCGCCGCGTGACCAGCCGTGAGCACATTAAGTGACTGACGATTATTACTCCCCGGTAAGTGGTGTGTAGGCTGCTCAGCGTCTGACCAGTGCGAGAGGTGGGTCACGTCCGATGAAGTACGTCTTACGGGCCGTTGTGATGATGGTGTCGGCGGTGCTGCTGTTTCCCCTACTGGGACAGAGCGCATTCGCGGCACCGGTAGCGGCAGGCCCGGACGGTGGTGCGGCGGGTGCGAGCTGGGCGGCGAACCACGACGGCCCCCAGCAGTACCCCAAGATCCACATCGAATGGGACGTGCCCATCACGATGGACGACGGGACGGTGCTCAAGGGCAACGTCTATCGGCCCGCCGACGAGTCCGGGCGGCCCGTTGACACGAAAACCCCGACCATCGTCAACATGACGCCCTACACCAAGTTGGTGTCGAATCTGGCCGATCATGCGGGTTCGATTCCCGGCCTGTCGGACGCCCTGCTGCAACTGCTGCGCGATATCGACCTCAGCGGTACGCCGCTGTCCGGCGTCACCGACCTGACCAAGGCCTTCGCCGGTGGTGAGCTGCGCAATTTCGCCGTCGACCGCCAGCTCGTCAAGAGTGGCTACTCGCAGGTGGTGGTGGATGTCCGGGGAACCGGGTTCTCCCAGGGTGTCTGGGACATGCTGCGCGATCGGGAACAGCGCGACACCGTCGAGGTGATCGACTGGGCCTCCCGCCAGCCGTGGTCGACCGGCAAGATCGGCATGAACGGCATCTCCTACTCCGGCATCAACCAAGTGCAGGCCGCCGAGAAGCAGCCCGCCGCACTGAAGGCGATCTTCCCGGTCGTGCCCGGCAGCGACCTGGCCAACGACGTCCTCATGCCGGGCGGCGGATTCGGCTTCAACTTCATCCCGCTGTGGCTGACCGCCATCAACGGCCTCAAATGGGTGCCCGATGTGTCCTCACTCGCCCTCGGCAACTTCGACCAGAAGTGGCTGGCAGACCGGATGGCGTCGCCCTTCACCTACCTCGACGTCTTCCTGAACGCCTACACCAAGGTGAACATCGACGACATCGACCCGCGCCTGCACGGCATGCTCGACCACACCAGCCCGGAACGGCAGGCGTGGCTCGGTGATCCGGCGAAGATCACGACCCCGACCTTCGTGGTCGGTGGGTGGCACGACCTGTTCACCTATTCCGAATCCAAGATCTACAACAAGATCTCGCTGCCGCCCGGCCAGAAGCAGCTGTTGATGGGCAACACCTATCACCTGAATTCCGGTAACGAGTACGGCAAGCCCGGACTGCCGCCGCGCCTGGATGTACTGCAGCGCGCATGGTTCGACAAGTGGCTCAAGGGCATCGACAACGGCATCGACAGCTACGGTCCGGTGACGCTGCGTCAGCAGGGCGGCGGCTGGGTGACCCGCGAAGGCTTCGGCGCCTCGGCTCCGGCCGATCAGCGCGCCGACCACCGGCGGATGTATCTGTCGGCCGCTCCGAGCGGAACCGCGCAGAGCGTGCACGACGGTTCGTTGACCGCCGCCGCCAACGGCGACACCGCCCGCCTGTCGGTGGCGCCCGGGCTGACCAGCCTGTGCTCCAACGACGCCGCGCAGGGGAGTGCGGGCGTGCTGTCCGTGATCGACGGTTGCGCGAAGGACTCCCGCATCCAAGAGCTCAACGGGTTGACCTTCACCAGTGCGCCGGTCGCGGAGGCGACCACCATCTCCGGTCCGATCGCAGTGCGGCTCAACACCGTTCAGGACGCGGCCGACGGCTACTGGGTGGTGACCGTGAACGATGTGGCGCCCGACGGCCAGTCCACCGTGCTGTCGTCCGGGCAGCTGATGGCCTCGCTGCGCGAGGTCGACCAGGCCAACAGCACTCGCTCGGCCAACGGCGACTACACCGATCCGCGCCCGTTCACCTCGATCGAGAAGCGCGAGCCTACCGTCCCCGGCGAGGCCACCACCCTCGATATCGGCCTCCCGGCGACCGAAGCCCTGCTGAAGCCCGGCCACCGCCTGCGCGTTGACGTCTATGCGGGCAACTTCCCGAAGGGCCTTCCGGTCCTGCCGATGCTGGTCGACACGGGGCTGAAGCCCCAGCACGTCCAGCTGGATCCGCAGCGGCCGAGTTTCGTCAACATCCCGGTGCGGGGCAACACCGGCTGGTAGTGCCCGCCCGTCGACCGAACCCGAATCGGGCGCGGCGATCATCGGAGGGGAATCGCCGCGCCGACAGGCCTGCGGCCCAGCGGGGTCGCGTGAGTGTTCGCACTCGCGCGGCCCCGTTGCTCGTTTCACGCGGTGAACCCCGGGCCACGGGGGGTTGCGCGCATCGCCTCGTTCAGCCCGGCGGTGCCAGGGCCTATCGCTGACACGTCCGCCCGCACCCCGGGGGCATCAGTCGGTCACCGCGAACGCAGCTTCGACAGGCGGGAACACGGCACGCACGTCATACCCGGCGAACCACATCCCGACAGTGAACACCGAAGTAGCTTCCAGGTAGCGGGCGCGGTGCAGGCGGCCTGCGAGCGCCGGGACCAGCCGCAGGTCCTCCACCAGCCCACTGACCAGTTGCAGGGCGGCCGGATCGTCACCGCAGATCGGCACGGCTAGCGGCCGATTCTCGAAAACCCTTGTCGGGCTCGCGAATACCTCGGCGGCGCACACATTGAACGCCTTCACCACCTGCGCGCCCGGTGCGGCCGCGGCGATCCGCTCCGCGACTGCGTCCTCGGAGAGGATGAAAGCGGTGACACCCTCGGGGGCCGCGGTGTCCGGGGCGAAGGCATTGGTGCAGTCGATGACGGCGCGGCCGACCATCTCGTCGGCGGCCGCCGAGAGGATGTCGTCGAGTGCGCCGACCGGGACGGCGAGCAGCACTACCTCGCCGAATCCGGCCGCGTCGCGGATATCGCCGCTGTCCGCGCCGTGGCCGATGCGATGTGCTGCCGCGGCTGCCGCTGCCCGGTCTCTTGCTCCGATGAGGACGTCGTGCCCGGCCGCGGCCCAACCTCCGCCGAGTGCCTGCGCCATCTGCCCGGCGCCGATGATTCCGATTCGCATGCCGATTCCCTTTGCTCGAAGATCTGCCTGCGCCGACGTTAGGCATTCCGATAGGCACCTTCGGGTGCCCGAGCCGGATGGCACTCTGGAGCCGTGGAGGTGGAGTTCGCCCCGTACGGCGATTTCGAATCGGACTGCCCGGCGCGCATGGCCGTCGATATCTTCGGCAATTCGTGGTTGCCGGTCGTGGTGTACATGCTGCGGGACGGGCAGATGCGTCCGCGCGACCTGCGGGCGGCGATCGGTGGCATCAGCCAGAAAATGCTGACGCAGACGCTGCGCCGGATGGAGCGCATGACCCTGGTCGAGCGCCGCGAATACGCACAGGCCCCGCCGCGGGTGGAATACGCCCTCACCGACGCGGGCCACGATCTGCTCGGCCCCATCTATGCGCTCGGCGCCTGGGTCGACAAGCACGGTGCCGCGGTCAACGCCGCGGTGCACGACCA
Source organism: Nocardia cyriacigeorgica (assembly GCF_010868145.1). GTDB lineage: Bacteria > Actinomycetota > Actinomycetes > Mycobacteriales > Mycobacteriaceae > Nocardia > Nocardia cyriacigeorgica_D. The sequence continues at coordinate 18,805 of NZ_JAAGUY010000004.1, read as the reverse complement.
CACGTCGTGATCGACGATCGACGACACGCCGCGATCCACGGCCGCGACCAGACCGCCGCGGTTTTGGCCGAACAGCAAGTGAACGCCTGGCTAACGTCGCTGTAAGCGGCTGTGACCTGCGTGAAACTTCCCGGACCTGCCGTCGGGAGCGATCCTGGCGACCGTACGATTCAAGGTGTGAGTGTTCCCCAGGCCGTGCTGCTGGCAGTTCTGGCGGCTGTCGTCGGACTGGCCATCGGAGGGCTGCTCATCCCGTATATGAATGCCAGGCAGGCCGCTCGCAGGCAGGCCGAGTCGGGGCTCACCATGTCCCAGGTGCTCGACCTCATCGTGCTGGCTTCGGAAAGCGGTATCGCGGTCGTGGATGAATACCGCGACGTGGTGCTGGTCAACCCGCGCGCCGAGGAACTCGGCCTGGTCCGCAACCGGCTGCTCGACGAACGGGCCTGGGCCGCGGTGGAGAAGGTGCTGGCCAGCGGTGAGTCCGCCGAATTCGATCTGACGGCCAAGAACCCGGTGCCCGGCCGCAGCCGCATCGCGGTCCGCGGGGTGGCCCGGCCACTGTCGCGCGAGGAAACCAACTTCACTGTCCTGTTCGCCGACGACGACTCCGAACAGGCCCGCATGGAGGCCACCCGCCGCGACTTCGTGGCCAATGTCAGCCACGAACTCAAGACCCCCGTCGGTGCGATGAGCCTGCTCGCCGAGGCCCTGCTGGAATCGGCCGACGATCCCGACGCCGTGCGTCACTTCGGCGAACGCGTCCTCGGCGAGTCGCGCAGGCTCGGCAAGATGGTGACCGAATTGATCGCGCTGTCGCGGCTACAGGGCGCGGAGAAGCTGCCGCAGCTGGAAGTGGTCGACGTCGACACCGTCGTCATGCATGCCGTCGACCGCTCGCGCACCACCGCCGAAGCCGCAGGCATTACCGTCAGCACCGACCGGCCCAGCGGGCTCGAGGTGCTCGGCGATGAAACACTGCTGGTCACCGCGTTGTCGAACCTGGTCGAGAACGCCATCGCCTACTCGCCTGCCGGCTCGCACGTCTCGGTCAGCCGCTCGTTGCGCGGCGACCACGTCGCCATGGCCGTCACCGACCGCGGTATCGGTATCGCCAAGGAAGACCAGGAGCGGGTGTTCGAACGATTCTTCCGCTCGGACAAGGCGCGCTCGCGCTCGACCGGCGGTACCGGCCTCGGGCTGGCTATCGTCAAACACGTGGCCGCCAACCACAACGGTGAGATCACGCTGTGGAGCAAGTTGGGCACCGGCTCGACTTTCACCCTGCGTATACCGGCACATCACGAAGCCGACGGAGAAGAAGAATCCGGCGGCGTGGTGATGAGCAAGAAGGAAACCAGCCCGCGTCCCCCGGGGCCGGGCCGAACCAATGGTGTGGAGGCACGCAGATGACGAGTGTGTTGATCGTCGAGGATGAGGAGTCGCTGGCCGACCCGCTCGCCTTCCTGCTCAAGAAGGAGGGTTTCGAGGTCACCGTCGTGGGTGACGGCCCGTCCGCGCTCGCCGAGTTCGACCGGTCCGGTGCCGACATCGTGCTGCTCGACCTGATGCTGCCCGGTATGAGCGGCACCGACGTGTGCAAGCAGCTGCGTGCCCGCAGCGGCGTGCCGGTGATCATGGTGACCGCGCGCGACAGCGAGATCGACAAGGTCGTCGGGCTGGAACTCGGTGCCGACGACTACGTCACCAAGCCGTACTCGGCGCGTGAGCTCATCGCCCGTATCCGGGCCGTGCTGCGCCGTGGCGCGGGCGACGAACTCGACGGCGCCAACGAGAACGGTGTGCTCGAGGCCGGGCCGGTGCGGATGGACGTCGACCGGCACACCGTGCTGGTGAACGGCAAGCCGGTCACATTGCCGCTCAAGGAGTTCGACCTGCTCGAATACCTGCTGCGCAACTCCGGCCGGGTGCTGACCCGCGGGCAGCTCATCGACCGGGTCTGGGGCGCGGACTACGTCGGCGACACCAAAACCCTCGACGTGCACGTCAAGAGGCTGCGGTCGAAGATCGAAGCCGATCCGGCCCGGCCGGAGCACTTGGTGACCGTGCGCGGGCTCGGCTACAAGCTCGAAGCCTGATCGGATCCGCTCGCCGGCGCCGTAGCCCGAGGGCCTATGCGGATTGTTCGGTGGCCGGCGCGTCGGCGCGCATCCGGTCGGCGTGCACGGTGGCGGGGTGCACGGCGATGAGCCCGAGCCCCGCGCGGCGCTTGCAATGCCGCGCCAGCTCGTCGTAGGCGGGCTTGCCGAGTAGTTCGGTCAGCTCGGGACCATAGGACTGCCAGACCGGGCGGGCACCGACATGGGCATCCGGAGAGCCGGAGCAATACCAGCGCAGGTCCTCGCCGCCGGGGCCCCAACCGCGCCGGTCGTATTCGGTGATCACGGTGCGCAGGATCTGCACGCCGTCGGGGCGGTCCACCCAGTCCTGGGTGCGCCGGATCGGTAGCTGCCAGCACACATCCGGCTTGACCTCGAGCGGTTCGATGCCGCGGCGCAACGCCATGGTGTGCAATGCGCAGCCCACTCCGCCCGCGAAACCGGGACGGTTGAGGAAGATGCAGGCGCCGTCGTAGCGGCGAGTGCGTAGTGCGGGCTCGTCCTCGAGGTCGTCGACTTCCAGATAGCCCTTCTTGCTGACCTTGCCCTCGTCGTTGCGGGCCTCATCCATCAGCTGCCAGTCCTCGGGTGTGAGCATTTTCACAGCCTTCTGCAGGCGCTTACGGTCGTCGGTGTCGGCGAGGAAGGCGCCGTGCGAGCAACAGCCGTCATCGGGTCGGTCCTCGAGGATGCCCTGACAGGCCGGAGTGCCGAACACGCATGTCCACCGCGACAGCAGCCAGGTGAGGTCGGCGACGATGAGATGCTCATCGTTTGCCGGATCGACGAATTCGATCCATTCACGCGGGAAATCGAGGTCGACTTCGGGGGTCGGGTCCATCTTTCCCGCTGGTCGCGGCCGGGTCTGGCCGGTTGCCGCTGCGCCTGCCGTCACACCTGTCGACGCTAACAGTTCGGTCGCCTGACCTGAAGCTCGCCTCCACCGAATCCGCGGTCGGCGTCCCAGGTCATAGGGTGCCGCTCGGCTACCGCCTCCTGGCATGCCGCTCGGTCACGAGTACCGTGTTCATGTGCGTCTCGGGGTACTCGATGTGGGCAGCAATACCGTTCACCTACTGGTGGTGGACGCGCATCGGGGTGGCCATCCGATGCCGATGAGTTCAACGAAAGCAACATTGCGGCTTTCGGAAAACATGGATGACGAGGGGAAACTCATCCCCGCCGGCGCCGAGAAACTGATCGCCACGGTCAAAGAGTTCGCCAGTATCGCCGAAACCTCCCGGTGCGTCGAACTGATGCCGTTCGCCACGTCCGCGGTGCGCGACGCCACCAATTCCGATGAGGTTCTCGCGCGGGTGCGGGCCGAGGCAGGCGTCGATCTGCGGGTGCTGTCCGGCGAAGACGAGGCCCGGCTGACCTTCCTCGCCGTCCGCCGCTGGTACGGCTGGAGCGCGGGCCGCATCCTCAATCTCGATATCGGCGGTGGCTCACTGGAAATGACCATCGGCGGCGACGAAGATCCCGATATCGCACTGTCGCTGCAGCTCGGGGCGGGGCGGCTGACCAGGGAATGGTTACACGAGGACCCGCCGGGCAAGCGGCGGGTCGCTGTGCTGCGCGATTGGCTGGATGCAGAACTGGTCGCACCGGCCAAGCAGGTGATCGATGCGGGTAAACCCGATCTGGCCGTCGGCACCTCGAAGACGTTCCGTTCCCTTGCCCGCCTCACCGGTGCGGCGCCCTCGGGCGCGGGACCGCGGGTGCGACGTACACTCACCAGCTCAGGTCTTCGTCAACTGATCGGCTTCATCTCCAGAATGACCGCCTCGGACCGGGCGGAGTTGGAGGGCGTGAGTTCGGACCGGTCCCAGCAACTGGTGGCCGGTGCATTGGTCGCGGAGGCGAGTATGCGGGCTCTATCGCTGGATAGCATCGAAATTTGTCCGTGGGCGCTGCGGGAGGGACTGATCCTGCGCAAACTGGATACCGATATGAACGGTGGACCGCTTGTCACACGCGCACCGGGAACGGCCTCTGGCAACAGCGCGGCCGCACCCGGCGGCGCCACGTCGGCGGGCCCGATCGAAACGGTGCCTTCATGAGTGAGGATTCCAAACAGCTATCGGTCGCCGAACTGCTGGCCCGTAACGGCCAGCAGGGCGCCGGTTCGTCCGGTGGCGGGCGACGCCGTCGCGGCGGGCGCGGGCTCTCGGTCGCCGAACTGACCGGCGATCTGCCGGTGATCGACGGCGGTCGCTCGGCACATTCCGCGCCGGACGAGGAGGCGGCCGAGCCGGAACCGCCCGCCTCGTATGGCGTGAACGGCTACGGACCCGCTTCGGCCCCCACGCACTATCCGGCCCCGTCCTACGAATCCCCTGCGCCGCAACCGGCTTCTTACGAGCCGGACCCGGTCTATTCGCCGATGTCGGGTCCGATCACCCGATTCGACCCACTCGCCGGTGAGACCGGTACCGAGCCACAAGAGCGGCGCAGGTCGCGCCACAGCGCGCCGGAGTCCGACTCGGGTCCCATCGTCAACGGTCAGCCGCTGTCCACCGACGTCGCCGGTTCGGGCCGCACCGGTCGACGTCGCAGACGCGCCGATCCGGACGACGAGTACGACGCCGAACCGCAGGCGCCGGCCACCACCCACGAGACCGACCCGATGCGCCGGAGCTGGCAGCCTGCGCCGGAGGCACCCAACGGCCGGGACAGCTCCGTCAGCGGCCGGGCCGCTCGCCGCAGGGCGGCAGAGGCTGCCGAGGCGCAGGCCGCTGCCGACGCGCAGGCTGCCGCTGAGGCGCAAACCCGGGCTGCCGCGGCAGCGGAGGCCGCGGCGCAAGCCAATGCCGCTCGGGCCAGGGCCACTCGACCCGAGGTCGGCTCACCCCCAGCGGCCTGGACCCCGCCGGCGAACGGCTACGGTCCCGCACCGGCACCGCAGTGGCAGCCCACCGAGCAGATCGGTCCGCCCGCCCCGCTGAGCTCCCAGGATCCGGGGCCTGCCACGGCCGCCTGGACCCCGCCGCCGGTCAACGGCTACTCGCCCGGCCCGCAACCTCCCGACGACCAGAGCCAGGCGACCGCCGCCTGGTCGCCGACCATCAACGGTTTCGCGCCGAGTCCGAAGGCCGAACCCGAACCACCCGTCCGCGATACTCGTCCCGAACTGCCGCGTCGTCGCGAGGCGCAGGGCGAGAACGGGCTACCGGCGTGGTCTGCGCGCAGGCATCGGCCCGGTTCCGGGCCCGAGACCGGTGGCATTCCGACGTCCGCGTGGTCGCTGGCCAGTCAGGACCAGCAGCTGGTGTCCGGTCAAACCGTCGCAGGTGATCTGCTGCGCGACGGCGCCGAGCGGGCCGCGGCTGGTCGCAAGGGCCGCGGCCGCGGCGATGTCGTCGAGCCCGATGATCAGCGCACCGACTTCTTCGCGCCGGTCGCCGACGATGACCTCGACCACGACGAGGCCGACGACTTCTACGACGACGATGATCTGCTCGACGAGGAGCTCGACGACGAGGACGAGGCCGAATCGTCCTGGGGCCGCCGCACCGCGGCGCTGAGCCGCACGTCGAGTTCGCTGCGCCGCAAGGCAGGCGCCCTCGGCAAGGTGAAGACCCTCGCCGGGGCGAAGGCCGCGACGCTCGGCAAGAGCTCCTCCGCTGGTGCCGTTCCAGCCGCGCGTGGCACGCGCAGTGCTCGTAAGGCCGAGTACGACGCCAACAAACGGCAGTGGATGATCCTCGGCGGCCAGAGCGCTGGCGCGGCGGTCGCGGGCATGTTGCTGTTCAAGGGTTTCGAGCGGATGTGGGAGATGCTGCCCTGGGTGGCGCTCGCGCTGGCCATGGTCGTGATTCTCGGTCTGGTCGCCCTGGTGCGGATACTGCGGCGCACCGACGACATCCTCAGCACTGTGATTGCTGTCGTCGTCGGCATCTTTGTGACGCTCGGACCGCTAGCCTTTCTTCTCAGTACGAACTGAGTAGGGAGCGGCTGTGGGGAATATCGGGCAGGCGGACGAGCCCAGAGTGGTGCCGGGCCACACAGGCGCGGTGGGGGACTCCGATGCCTCGCCCGAGCGCGGACGGATCCGCGTCGGTTTGTCCACGGCCTCGGTGTACCCGCAGAACACCGAGTCGGCCTTCCGCTACGCCGCCGAATTGGGTTACGACGGCATCGAATTGATGGTCTGGGCCGAACCGGCCAGCCAGAGCATCGCCACGGTGCAGGCCTACGTCCGCAAATACGAGGTGCCGGTCCTCGCGGTGCACGCCCCGTGCCTGCTCATCTCCCAGCGGGTGTGGGGTCCGGATCCGGTGGCCAAGCTGGAGCGCAGTGTCCGTACCGCGGAAGCGCTCGGTGCCGACACCGTGGTTGTGCATCCGCCGTTCCGCTGGCAGCGCCGCTACGCCGAGGGTTTCCCCGAACAGGTGGCAGAACTGGAGGCCGACAGCTCCGTGGTGGTCGCGGTGGAGAACATGTTCCCCATGCGCGCCGACACCCTGTTCGGACGCCGCGGCGGAGCAGCCAAGCGCTTGGAACGGCGCGGTGGGCCCGGATTGGCATTGACGGCGTTCAGCCCGTCCTACGACCCGACCGACACCGGTTTCCAGCACTACACCCTCGACCTGTCGCATACCGCGACCGCAGGAGCAGATCCGCTCGCGCTGGCCGCGCGGATGGGCCCCGGCCTCGCACATCTGCATCTGGCCGACGGCCGTGGTGCGGCACACGACGAACATCTGGTCCCCGGTGACGGGACACAACCGTGCGTCGAGGTGTGCGCTGCGCTGGTGGAGTCCGGATTCACCGGCCACGCGGTCGCCGAGATCAATACCCAGAACGCGCGCACCACCGCCGACCGGGCGGGCATGCTCGGCCGAACGCTGGCCTTCGCCCGTGAGCACCTCAACGGGCTCGCCCCCGCGCCGGCACCGACGTCGCCGCGCAGCGAATCGGTCTGATAGCGAGGGTCGCATTCCGGCACCCGGGAATATCGATGCGCCGGTGCTGACTTGTACGCTGTACGAACGACGCATAGGTCGCACGACAGGAGTGATGATGACGCCGGAGCTGACCGCCGACCCCGATCAGGCCACCGCCGCCCCCTTCAGCCAGGTGTGTGCCCTCACCGAAGTCACCACGACGGGCCAGGACACCGGTCGCTACGCGGGCACCATCGATCCGATCTGGACGATCGGCTCCAAGGTGCACGGCGGCACCATGGTCGCCTCGTCGGCCGCCGCTGCGACCACCTGGTTGCGCACCGTCGACCCCGAGCGCACCGACATGGCACCGATCGCGGCGAGCTCGGACTTCCTGGGCGCCCCGGAGCCCGGTGCGGTCGAGTACGAGGTGAGCGTGCGCAAGGTCGGCCGCCAGATCTGCCTACTGGACACCACGCTGAGCCAGGGCGGCCGGGTCATGGTGCGCACAACGTTCACGTTCGGTCATCTCGACGACGCCGACACCCCGCCCGCCTACGCCCCGTCACACACCGATATGCCCGCCGAGCCGGGCGCCACCGCGGTCTCGTATGACCCGGATTCGCCGATGGGCCGGATCGTGCACGTCGCGCAGGGTGCCGATCTCTGCATCGATTCCGAATGGGCCCGGTTCCTGGCGAACGCCACCGGCGAGCCGCGACTGCGGCTGTGGATGCGCCCGCGCGAGGCCGACCAGAACGATCCGGACGTCGCCATGTACTTCGCCATGATGGCCGCCGATATGAGCCCGCCGGTGCCCGCGAACCTCGGCAGCTTCGGCTGGGCGCCGACCGTGCAGATGACCACGTATCTGCGGCGCAGGCCCGCACCCGGTTGGCTGCGCATCATCGCCACCACGCACGAAGTGGGTGGCCGGATGTTCGACGAAGACCAGCTCGTCATCGATTCCACGGGTTCTGTTGTCGCGCAGAGCCGCCAGCTCGCCCTGATGCCGACTCCGCGCTGAGCGTGGCAGGAGTCGAGTAACCGGCTCGTACGACCGAGCGGCCGATAGGCCGCGGTATTGGCAGTACGTCCAGTAGGCCGTCTAGCCTTATGGCTCATGACCAGAATTGCTGTGATCGGTGGCGGGCGGATCGGCGAGGCGTTGATCGCGGGGTTGCTCGAGTCCGGGCGTGCCGTCAAGGATCTGGTGGTCGTGGAGACCCATGCCGATCGCGGCGAGGTGCTCGCCGACCGGTTCGGTATCCGGGTGACCGATTCGGTGACCGACGCGTCCGTCGGCGCGGATCTGCTCGTCATCGCGGTCAAACCGGGCGATGTCGACGCCGTGCTGACCGACCTCGGCAAGGCCGAACTCGGCGGCGATCGTGATCAGGTGCTGGTCTCGCTGGCCGCGGGTGTACCCACCGCCAGGCTGGAGAACAAGTTGCCCGCCGGTTTCCCGGTGGTGCGGGTGATGCCGAATACTCCGATGCTCGTCGGGCAGGGCATGAGCGTCGTCTCGCCCGGTCGCTATGCCAAGGCCGACCAGCTGGATCTGGTCTCCGAGGTGCTCGGCGCCGTCGGCGAGGTCGCGGTGGTGCCGGAGACACAGATGGACGCGGTGACCGCGGTATCCGGTTCCGGCCCCGCGTACTTCTTCCTCGTCGTCGAGGCGATGGTGGATGCGGGCGTCGGCCTCGGCCTGACCCGCGATGTCGCCACCAAGCTCGTCGTGCAGACCATGGTCGGCTCTGCGGCGCTGCTGGAGGAATCCGGTCAGCATGCCGCCGACCTGCGCGCCGCGGTCACCTCGCCGGCCGGAACCACGGCGGCGGCGCTTCGCGAACTGGAGCGCGGCGGTGTGCGTTCGGCGTTCCTCGAGGCCCTGCATGCGGCCAAGCATCGGTCGATGGAACAGGGTATGGCCGCCGAGTAGACAGCGCATTCCCAGCATACGAACCGATTTCTCACTCCCGTCGCAGCAATCCCACTGGTCCCGCTAAGCTTCAAGGAGCACGTGCGTGTCTGTTCCGCCGGTGGGGAAGCCGGCGGCGCGGACGTGCCGGAGGTCAGTGGTGCGATGATGTCTTCGAACAAGATGTCTCCAAGTGGTGGCGGTTCGCCACAGGGACAACCCGTGCTCGGCGGAGGAACCCAGTTCCTCACTGTCGCCGAGGTTGCGAATCTGATGCGGGTGTCGAAAATGACGGTGTATCGGCTGGTGCACTCGGGTGAACTACCCGCGGTGCGCGTCGGCCGGTCGTTCCGGGTGCATGCCAAAGCGGTGCACGAATACCTCGAGACGTCCTACTTCGACGCGGGATGAGTCGATTACCGGCGCGTGTGTGCGGGCCGGTACGATGGACCCTCGGTTCGTGTTCACGCACCGCGGCTACCGCATGTTCGTTAGCCCAGGTGGCGCGAACATTGGGAGTGAGGCTTGCCGAGCGACCGGACAGTTGGCGTACGTGAGCGCGTGCGCGCCGAGTAGAGAGAACGCGAGGAACACCCTATGGGTTCTGTGATCAAGAAGCGCCGTAAGCGCATGTCGAAGAAGAAGCACCGGAAGCTGCTTCGTCGTACCCGCGTGCAGCGGCGCAAACTCGGCAAGTAAGCGCTGATGACAGCAGAAGGGCCCGTCACCGATCAGGTGGCGGGTCTTTCATTTTGAAATACAGAGATTTGAAACCTGGCGTGTTGCTGGTGATTGAAGTCATCGTTAGAAGCCGGTTAAATTTCCCGGCAGTGGGTAGCGCAGCAGTTAGGCTGGAACGGGAATAAATCCGAGGGGGCTCGAATGGTGGGACGGCCCGGTGCGTATGGACGTTGAGGCTAGTAGGGGTGCACGATTGCCCGACGTGGTGATGGTGACCGGTGCGGCCAGGTTCTTCGGCGGCAATGTGGTCTCCCGCCTGGCCCAGGACGAGCGGATCTCGCGCGTCATCGCGGTCGATTCGCTGACCCCGAACCCCGAGCTGCGCCGCCGGATGGGCCGCGCCGAGTTCGTCCGCGCCGATATCCGTAACCCGTTGATCCGCAAGGTCATCGCAGGCAAGGACGTCGATACCGTTGTCCACGCCGCGGTACTGTCGCATCCGCCCGCCGGCGGTAGCCGAGCCGCCATGAAAGACCTCAACGTCCTCGGCGCCATGCAGTTGTTCGCGGTGTGCCAGAAGGCGCCCGCTGTGCGGCGCGTGGTGCTGCGCTCGTCGTCGGCGGTGTACGGGGGCAGCGCCAAGGACCCCGCGAAATTCACCGAAGAGATGGGCGCGCGCACGCCGCCCAGCGGCGCGTTCGCCCGCGACATGATCGAGATCGAAGGGTTCGTGCGCGGGCTGGCCCGGCGTCGCCCGGATATCGCCGCGCCGATTCTGCGCTTCGCGCCCATCGTCGGGCCTAGACTGGCCGGACGTGGCGCCCAGTTCCTGCGTTCGCCGCTGACACCGACGGTGCTCGGCCGCGACGCACGGATGCAGTTGTTGCACGAAGAAGACGCGGTCGCCGCCTTGGTGCACGCAGCGCTGGGTGCACCCGGAGGAACGTTCAATATCGCAGGCGATGGGGCGCTGGCCTTGTCCCAAGCAGTTCGCCGTGCGGGCCGGGTCGCGATGCCGGTCCCGTGGGCGCTGTTCCGCACCATCGGCCGGGGTTTGATGGGCCCGGTGATGCGCGATTTCAGCGCCGAACAGCTCGACTACTTTCACTTCGGTTGTGGCCTGGACACCACGCGCATGCGCACCGAGCTCGGATTCGAGCCGCGCTGGACGACGGTACAGGCGTTCGACGACTTCATCGGGGGCGCAGCGCTGCGGCCCGTAGTCGATCCCACGTGGATCGATGCCGCAGAACACAAACTGCTCGGCCTGGTTAGGGCCGGTACGGGAGCCAATACATGAACGACGTAGCGAAAGTGATTCAGCTGCACGACCTCGCCGTGGAACCGCGTCCGCGGTCCGCGCCGCCACGGGACTGGAGTGGACCCGTCCCCGCCGTGACGTCGCTGACCGAACGGCTGGCCGCGGCGGCCCCCACCGCACCGCAATCGCTCTCGGAACTGGTGCGCGGTGCGCTCGGTTCACAGATCAGCAAGGCCGCCGAATTCGCCCGCCGCAGGCTGACCGGCGACTATCAGGTCGACGAATTCGGCTTCGACGAGCACCTGCTCGAATCGGTGATCCTGCCCGCGCTGCGCCCGCTCTCGGATTTCTGGTTCCGGGTACAGGTCAGCGGCATGGAGAACGTTCCAGAGGTGGGCGGCGCGCTGATCGTGTCCAACCACGCGGGCACGGTTCCGCTGGACGGGCTCATGCTTCAGCTCGCCATCCACGACCATCACCCCAAACAGCGCGCGTTGCGTCTGCTGGCCGCCGATCTGGTCTTCGAGACACCCATGCTCGGCGTGCTCGCCCGCAAGGCCGGACACACCCTGGCCTGCCGGCCGGACGCCGAACGGCTGCTGCGCTCCGGTGAGCTGACCGGCGTGTTCCCCGAGGGCTTCAAGGGTGTCGGCAAACAGTACGCCGACCGGTACAAGCTGCAGCGTTTCGGTCGCGGTGGTTTCGTCGCGGCCGCCGTGCGCACCGGGGTGCCGATCATTCCGTGCTCGATCGTCGGGTCCGAGGAGATCTATCCGAAGCTCGCCGATATCAAGCCGCTGGCCCGGCTGCTCGGCCTGCCGTACTTCCCGGTGACGCCGACCTTCCCGCACCTCGGCCCGCTCGGCGCGGTGCCGCTGCCGTCGAAGTGGTACATCGAATTCGGTAAGCCGATCGCCACTACCGGCTATGAGCCCGAGGCGGCCGACGACCCGATGACGATGTTCGAGGTCACCGACCAGGTCCGCGAAACCATCCAGCAGACCCTCTACAAACTGCTCACCAAGCGCCGCAACCCGTTCACGGGGTAGGGACCACTGGGCCGGTCACGTTAGGGGCGACCCCGAGGAGCCCCGTTCGCGGCCCGGCGCGGAAACACGAGCCACACAGGGGCCGCGAACACGCCGCGCCAGCGGCAATTAGATACTGCGGCGCCGGGTGATCGCGGCAGCCACCGCACCACCCGCCGCGCCGACGGCCAATGCGGTCGGTACGCCGATTTTGGCGGCCTTGCGGCCGGTGCGGAAGTCGCGAATCTCCCAGCCGCGGTTCTTGGCGACCTCACGCAGGTCCGAATCCGGGTTGATCGCCACCGCCGTGCCGACCAGCGACAACATCGGCACATCGTTGTGGCTGTCGGAGTAGGCGGTGCAGCGCTTGAGGTTGAGGCCCTCGCGGATGGCCAGGGTGCGTACCGCGTGCGCCTTGCCGAGCCCATGCAGGATGTCGCCGACCAGGCGTCCGGTGAACTTGCCGTCGACGCTCTCGGCCACCGTGCCGAGCGCTCCGGTGAGCCCGAGTCGTTTCGCGATCACCTGCGCCAGCTCCACCGGTGTGGCGGTGACCAGCCACACCTGCTGACCGGCGTCCAGATGCATCTGGGCCAGCGCGCGGGTGCCCGGCCAGATCTTGTCGGCGATGATCTCGTCGTAGATCTCCTCACCGAGTGCGGCCAGTTCGGCGGTCGGGCGCCCGGCAATGAATTCCAGCGCCTTTTCCTTACCCGAGGCCATATCGGTGCTGTTTTCTTTGCCGGTGACCCGGAACTTCACCTGTTTCCAGGCGATATCCACCAGATCCGAGGTCTTGAAGTATTTGCGGGCGGCCAGCCCGCGCGCGAAATGCACGATCGAGGCGCCCTGCACCATGGTGTTGTCGACGTCGAAGAAGGCCGCCGCGGTCAGGTCGCGGGGAACCTCCGGCCCCTCGGTCTCCTCCTCGGCCGCGGAGGCCAGCTCCGCATCGTGCAGTGCGAGCGCCGCATCCGCACTGGCCTCACCTGCCAGATTGGCCCGCAGCTCCTCCTCGCTCGGGCCGAACGGGCTGCGCGAGATGCGGGCGAGCTGATCGGTCAGCCCATGGCCGAGCGGACCCAGATTCCATCGCGCAGGAAACTCGCCGAACCGTCCCGCGATGAATCCGGTCCTCGCCACCCTCGATCGTTCCGGCACCAGTACCTCCGCCCGTCGCAAGCCACGTCCAACAGTAACCGGATTCCGGCCCCGTCACCCGAGGACCGTGCGCAGCGGCACTCGCGTCGCAAGGGGATTTAATAGCCTCCATGACCAATCCCACAGAAAATGCCGAATCCGGCGCGCGCCCGGTGGTGACCTTGCTGACCAGGGCGGGTTGTGGAATGTGCGGTACAGCACTCGAACAGTTGCGTGTCATCTGCGCCGACTTCGGCATCGAGGTCGCCACCGTCGACGTCGACGAGGCCGCCGCCACCGACCCTGGCCTGCGCGCGGAGTACGGCGACCGGCTTCCTGTGGTGCTGCTCAACGGTCGTGAGCACAGCTATTTCGACGTCGACGAACCCCGATTGCGGGCCGACCTGAGCCGTTGATCGGCGCGCCGAACGGCGCTGTGCTGGTCGCGGGGGAAAATGAGGCCAATTTCACCGACTTTGTGCAGGGCTTCACAAGCGGTTACGGTGGTGGCACGCGACCCGCGGGCCGAGGATTCTCGAGAGGCTTCTCGAGCAGCGTTCTCGAGTGTGCCGGCGCGCGGTGAATCAACCCGACATTCGATCCCGTCACCGGAGCAGCCCGGGACGGAGGTCACAGACGAACCGGACCTGAACTCAGGACGGGCGAGGAGCCGAGGACGTGACAGAGCAACATGAGGCGCCGGGTGGCGTCTCCAAGGCTCTGCGGTCGAACGACGGGTCCGGCGGCGGCAGCTCGCGCAACCACGAGGCCGCCAATCGTACCCATAAGGACATTCCGCAGGCGACGGTGGCGCGGCTGGCCACCTACCTTCGAGTCCTCGCCATGTTGGCCGATGACGGTGTGCTCATCGTATCGAGTGAGGAACTCGCTGTCGCGGCGGGTGTCAATTCCGCGAAGCTGCGCAAGGACCTGTCGTTCCTCGGCCCCAACGGTGTTCGCGGCGTCGGCTACGACGTGGCCAAGCTGCGGACCAGGATAGAAGACGTCCTCGGCCTGTCCGAGGGCCACCGCGTCGTGCTGGTCGGCGCGGGAAATCTCGGACGTGCGCTGGTCGGTTACGGCGGATTCCGGCGCCGTGGTTTCACCGTGGTCGGCATGTTCGACAACGATCCCGCGGTGATCGGTCGGTCGGTGGCCGGGCTCAGCGTGCGTGACGCCGCCGAGCTGGCCGCGGCGGTGACCGCCCTCGAGCCCACGATCGCCGTCATTGCTGTCCCCGACGACGCCGCGCAGGACGTCTGCGACGCCCTGGTCGCCGCGGGTCTGCAGTCGATTCTGAGCTTCGCCCCCTGTGAGCTGGTGGTACCGGCCACGGTGGAGGTGCGGCGGGTGGATCTCGCCGTCGAGATGCAGATGCTGTCGTTCGAGCGGGTCCGCAATGCCGATGCCGAACAGCAGCAAGCTGCCGTCGGTGACGAGCGCGGTGACTCGATCCCGGTCGCCCACGCGCTCGGGTCCGGACGAGTAGCACGCCGGGCGTCGAATACCCATCCGCAGCCCGCCCATCCCGGCCGCGCCCACCCGGCGCCGGCCACACAACATCCGGCAACCCCACAGCATCCGGCAACCTCGCATTCGGCAACGGAGCCAACCAGCAAGGGATCGGTGGTCACACCATGAGTGTTCTTCTCGTCGGCATCTCCCATCGCAGTGCCCCGGTCTCGGTGCTGGAGAAGGTCGCGATCACCGACTCCGATCGGCCCAAGCTGATCGACCGGCTGCTGACGTCGAGCCACGTGTCCGAGGCGATGATCGTCTCCACCTGCAACCGCGTCGAGGTCTACGCGGTGGTCGACGCCTTCCACGGCGGTCTCGCCGAGGTCGGCGACCTGCTGACCAAGCACTCCGGACTTCCGCTCCCGGATCTGACCAAGCACGCCTACGTCCGCTACAGCGAAGCCGCCGCCGAGCATCTGTTCGCGGTCTCCAGCGGCCTGGATTCGATGGTGATCGGCGAGCAGCAGGTGCTCAGCCAGATCCGCAGCGCCTACGCCACCGCCGATGCCCAGCAGGCTGTCGGTCGCACCCTGCACGAGCTGGCCCAGCACGCGCTTCGGGTCGGTAAGCGGGTGCATTCGGAGACCGGGATCGACCGGGCAGGCGCCTCGGTGGTGTCGGTGGCCCTCGATCGCGCGAACGCTGTGCTCGGACCGCTCACCGGACGGACCGCGGTCGTCGTCGGCGCGGGCGCGATGGGCGGACTCGCCGTCGCGCACCTGTCGCGGGCGGGTATCGGCCGCATCATCGTCGTCAATCGCACCATGGAGCGGGCCGCTCGCCTGGCCGCCACCGCCGAGACACACGGTGTCGCCGCGCAGGCGATGGAGCTGTCGCGGCTAACCGAGGCGATGTCGGTCGCCGATGTGGTGATCACCTGTACCGGCGCGGTCGGCGCCGTGGTCACCCTGGCCGACACCCACACCGCGCTGGCCGATCGGGACCGGGTTGGCGAGCGTCCGCTGGTGTTCTGCGATCTGGGCCTGCCCCGCGATGTGGAGCATGCGGTGGCCGGGCTCCCCGGCGTCACCGTCATCGATATCGAGACCCTGCAGCGCGATCCCGCCGCGGGTGCGGCCGCCGACGACACCGTGGCCGCCCGCACGATCGTCGCCGACGAACTCGCCAAATACCTTGCCGGACAGCGGATGGCCGAGGTCACGCCGACCGTCGCGGCCCTGCGCCAGCGCGCCGCCGAAGTGGTGGAAGCCGAACTGATGCGGCTGGATTCGCGGCTGCCCGATCTGGCCGATCCCGACCGCGACGAGGTCGCGCGCACCGTGCGCCGGGTGGTGGACAAGTTGCTGCACGCCCCGACGGTCCGGGTCAAGCAGTTGGCCTCGACACCGGGCGGCGACAGCTACGCCGAGGCGCTGCGCGAACTATTCGAGCTCAAACCCGGTGCGGCGCAGGCGGTTGCCACGCCGATGGAAATTCACGCGGTCCCGGCGCCGGGCGAGCGCAATGGCGTAATCCTTGCCATCGAGGACGGCGAGGTCACTTTGGCAGACGATTTCACCGCCGGTCATTTCGGCGACGAAGAGGAGCAGACGGCATGAACGCTTCGATGACGGCCACCACGCGGTCGGCTTCGGAGGTGCGCGCCCCGTTGCGGATCGGCACCAGAGGAAGCCTGCTGGCGCTGACCCAGGCGGGGACCGTGCGTGACTCGCTGATCGCCGCAGGACGTCCCGCGGAACTGGTCGTGGTGAAGACACCCGGCGATCTGTCCTCCGATCCGGTGGAGAAGATCGGTGTCGGCGTGTTCACCTCCGCGCTACGCGACGAACTCGCCGCGGGCACCGTCGATATCGCGGTGCACTCCTATAAAGACCTGCCGACCGCACCGGACGACCGATTCACGATTGCCGCGATCCCGCCGCGCGAAGACCCGCGTGACGCCCTGGTCGCCCGCGACGGCCTGGTACTCGGTGAGCTGCCTTCCGGTTCGGTGGTCGGTACCTCGGCCCCGCGCCGCGGTGCCCAGCTGCGTGCCCTCGGGCTCGGTTTGGAGATCGTGCCGCTGCGCGGCAACCTCGACTCCCGGCTGCGCAAGGTCAGCGAGGGCGAACTCGACGCGATCGTCGTCGCCCGCGCCGGCCTGTCCCGCATCGGCCGCCTCGATGCCGTCACCGAAGCGCTGGAACCGGTGCAGATGCTGTCCGCGCCCGCGCAGGGCGCCCTCGCGGTGGAATGCCGCAGCGACGATGCCGAACTGATCGAGCTGCTGACCGCGCTGGACGACTTCGCCACCCGCGCCGCCGTCATCGCCGAACGGGCGTTGCTGGCCGAACTCGAGGCCGGCTGTACCGCACCGGTCGGCGCCATCGCCGAGGTGGTCGAATCCCTCGACGACGAAGGCCGCATCGTCGAGGAACTCTCGCTGCGCGGCTGCGCGGCTGCCATCGACGGCTCCGACGTGCTGCGCGCGTCGGTGGTGGGTGCGCCCGCTGATGCCGCCGAATTGGGGCGGGCGCTGGCCCGCGAGCTGCTGGAGCTCGGCGCGCGCGAATTGCTCGCCGCCGAACCCGCCCCGGCGGCGGCCGCCCCCACAGACGTCACCGATCCCAGTCCAATGGAGAACAACCGATGAGTCGAGCCGCAAAGAAGCATCCCGGTCGGATCCTTTTCGTCGGGTCGGGTCCAGGCGATCCGGCGCTGCTCACCGTGCGGGCGCGCGAGGTGCTCGGCCGGGCAACGCTCGCCTTCACCGACCCCGATGTCGACAAGGGCGTGCTCGCCCTGATCGGGACCGCCGTCGAGCCGGGCCCCGACGGTGAGTCCGCCGTCGATGTGCGCCCCGCGCTCGGTGAGCCGGCCGAGGTCGCCAAAACGCTGATCGCCGAGGCGCGCGCCGGACACGATGTGGTCCGCGTGGTCGCCGGTGATCCGCTGACCACCGACGCCGTGATCGCCGAGGTCACCACCGTGACCCGGTCGCACATGGTGTTCGAGGTGCTGCCCGGTCTGCCCGGTGGGTCGGCGGTGCCGAGCTACGCGGGTATCGCACTTGGTTCGGGTCACACCGAGGCCGATGTGCGCGGCGAGGTCGACTGGGCGGCACTCGCCGCCGCACCCGGACCGCTGGTGCTGCATGCCACGTCGGGACATTTGGCCGAGACCGCGAGCGCGCTGGTCGAGCACGGTATGGCCCCGCAGACGCCGGTCGCGGTGACCGTACGTGGCACCACCCGCCAGCAGCGCACCATCGAAGCCACCCTTGCCACGCTCAACAGCGCCGCCTCCGAGCTGGTCGGCCCGCTGGTGGTGACCATCGGCAAGGTGGTCGCGCAGCGGTCGAAGATGTCGTGGTGGGAGTCGCGCGCTCTCTACGGCTGGACCGTGCTCGTGCCGCGCACCAAGGATCAGGCCGCCGAGATGAGCGAGCGACTGGTCACCCACGGCGCCATCCCGATGGAAGTGCCGACCATCGCGGTCGAGCCGCCGCGCAGCCCCGCGCAGATGGAACGTGCGGTCAAGGGCCTGGTCGACGGCCGCTACCAGTGGGTGGTGTTCACCTCCACCAACGCGGTGCGCGCGGTGTGGGAGAAGTTCTCCGAATTCGGGCTGGACGCGCGGGCGTTCTCCGGTGTGAAGATCGCCTGCGTCGGTGAGGCCACCGCGGACAAGGTGCGTTCCTTCGGCATCAACCCGGAGCTGCTGCCCAGCGGTGAACAGTCCTCCGAGGGCCTGCTCGCCGACTTCCCGCCCTACGACGACGTCTTCGATCCGGTGAACCGGGTTCTGCTGCCGCGCGCCGATATCGCCACCGAAACCCTGGCCGAGGGTCTGCGTGACCGCGGCTGGGAAATCGATGACGTCACCGCCTACCGCACGGTGCGTGCCTCGCCGCCGCCCGCGGAGACCCGCGAGATGATCAAGACCGGTGGTTTCGACGCGGTCCTGTTCACTTCGTCCTCCACGGTCCGCAACCTGGTCGGTATCGCGGGCAAGCCGCATGCGCGCACGATCGTCGCGTGCATCGGCCCCAAGACCGCCGAGACCGCGATCGAGTTCGGTCTGCGTGTCGATGTGCAGCCCGAGACCGCCCAGGTCGGCCCGCTGGTGGAGGCGCTGGCCGAGCACGCCGCCCGGCTGCGTGCCGAGGGCCTGCTGCCGCCGCCGCGTAAGAAGAGCCGCCGCAGCCGCTAGCCCCGCGGCCGCACGGCACCACGCTGTTCGACCCAGCAGCGCGATCACTGATCGCGCTGCTGGTGTTCGGGGGTCATCCACCCCCACCTCGCCCC
>NZ_JAAGUY010000039.1 GCF_010868145.1 Nocardia cyriacigeorgica | reverse complement strand
TGAACACCGGCGCACCGATCGGCACCGACACCATGTCCGCCTCGGTCACCTCATGGAACGTGACGTCGACCGCGGCCTCCGTCGGCCCGTACAGGTTGTGCAGCCGAGCACCGGTCAGCTCCTGCATCCGCTGCGCGGCGGTGGCAGGCAGCGCTTCACCTGAGGCGAAGACATTTCGCAGGCTGGTGCATTCGTGGGCACGTTCCTCGGCGACGAAGACAGACAGCATCGACGGCACGAAGTGGGTGGTGGTCACCCGCTCGGCGGTGATCAGCTCGACCAGGTACGCGGGATCGCGGTGGCCGTCGGGCTTGGCGACGACCAGACGCGCACCGACCTGCAAGGGCCAGAAGAACTCCCACACAGATACATCGAACGTCGCCGGAGTCTTCTGCAGGACCACATCGGTGGCGTCGAGCTGATAGGCGGACTGCATCCACACCAGACGGTTGACGATCGCCCCGTGCGTGACCGCCACACCCTTCGGCCGACCGGTCGACCCGGAGGTGAAGATGACGTAGGCGGTATGGGTCGGCAGCAGCGGCGCGGTTCGCTCGGCATCGGTCACCGGAGCCGCCGAGTAGCCGGAGAGATCGAGGGATTCGATCTCCAGCGCGGTCCGCGCGCCCGCGTCGAATTCGTCGGCGGCGGTGGTCAGCACACACACCGGATCGGCGGTGTCGAGGACGTAGCGGGTGCGGTCGGCCGGGTGATCGGGGTCGAGTGGCACGTAGGCACCACCGGCGACGGTCACCGCGTACATGCCGACGACCAGTTCGATCGAGCGCCGCATACCAAGTGCGACATGGGTATCCGGGCCGACACCCAGCGAGATCAGGTGGCGGGCCAGACGGTTCACCCTGGCGCTGAACTGGGCATACGACAGCGTCGTATCCGCGAAGGTCAGTGCGGGACCGTCGGGCGTGTGCGCGGCCTTGGCCTCGAACATCGCCACCAGCGTCGCGGCATCGGTACCGGACGGGCTCGCCGACAGGGCAGCGGCCACATCGAACTCGGTCGCGTTCCACTCCCGGACCACCCGGTCACGTTCGCCTGAATCCAGCAGTTCGGTGTCACCGAGGGCGGCGGACGGATCGGTCACCGCCGAACGCAGCACCCGCAGCAGCCGCTCGGCGAGCGAGGCGACGGTGTCGTGGTCGAACATATCGGTGGCGTAGGCGAATTCGGCCGTCATGCCGTCGCCGGCATCGGTGAGGTTCAGGTGCAGATCGAACTTCGCGGTCACCACATCCAGCGGCATGCCCGCGACCTCGAGGCCGGGCAGTTCGAAGGTGGTCTCGCCGGTGTTCTGGAACGACAGCATCACCTGGAACAGCGGATGCCGCGCCTGCGAACGCGCCGGATTCAGGATCTCCACCAGCCGCTCGAACGGCAGATCGGCGTGCCCGAAGGCCGCGAGATCGGCTTCCCTTGTGCGGGCGAGGAGGCCGGTGAACGGCTCGTCTTGCCGCACCTCGCTGCGCAACACCAGGGTGTTGACGAACATGCCGATGGCGTCGTCGAGCGCGGCCTCACCACGTCCGGCGACGGCGGTGCCGATGGCGATGTCGTCACTGCCGGACAGTCGCGACAGCAGTGCCGCGAACGCCGCGTGCACTACCATGAACAGGCTCGCGCCGTGCTCGCGGGCGAGCGTGTTCAGCCCGTGCAGGAGTTCGGCGTCGATACCGAATTCGTAGACCTCGCCGCGGTTGGAGGCCACCGCCGGCCGGGACCGATCGGCGGGCAGATCCAGTTGATCGGGCAGACCCGCCAGCGTGGCCGACCAGTAGGCCACCTGCTGGGCGATCAGCGAGGACGAATCCTCTTCCGAACCCAACGTGTCACGCTGCCAGAGCGCGAAGTCGGCGTACTGCACCGGCAGCGGCGCCCAGCCCGGCGCTTCACCGCGGGTGCGGGCCGCGTAGGCCACCATCACGTCGCGGGCCAACGGGCGCACCGACCAGCCGTCGCCGGAGATGTGGTGCACCACGAACACCAGCACGTGGGTGTCGTGCGCGTCGCCGTCCGCCACGCGGAACAGCTCGGCGCGCACCGGAACCTCGGCGGTGACGTCGAACCCGGTCAGCACCAGTGCGCTGATCCGGTCGGCGATCTCGGCCTGTGGCACATCGATCGGCGTGAGGTCGATGCGATGCTGCCCGGTCGGCAGCACCACCTGCACACCCTGACCGTCGGCGGTCTGCGGGTAGACCGTCCGCAGCACCTCGTGCCGATCGATCACATCCGACACCGCACGTGCCAGCGCCTCGGTGTCCAGGGCGCCGGTCAGTCGTACCGCGAGCGGGATGTTGTTGACCGCGGTCTGGTTGTCGAAGCGGTTCAGGAACCACATGCGCTGCTGTGCCAGCGACAGTGGCACCTCGTCCGGACGCGGTCCGGCCACGAGTTCGCGCCTGCGGCCGGTGCCCGCATGCGATTCCAGCTTGACCGCGAGCGCGGCGACCGAGGGCGCCTCGAACAGGGTACGGACCGGGACGCGGGTGTCGAGGGCGGCGCCGAGGCGGGCCACGACCTGGGTGGCGATCAGCGAGTTGCCGCCGAGGTCGAAGAAGTCGTCGTCCAGGCCGACCTGGCGTTCACCGGGCAGGCCGAGCACCTCGGCGAAGGTCGCCGCGACGATCTCCTCCACCGGCGTCGACGGCGCGCGGAACTCGCGAGCCTGGAACTCCGGCTCCGGCAGTGCGCGCCGATCCAGCTTGCCGTTCGGGTTGAGCGGCATCGCGTCGAGCACCACGATCGCGGCCGGGACCATATACGACGGCAGGCGGCCGGACAGGTGCGCACGCAACGCCTCGACGTCGACGATCGCGCCGCCGGCGGGCACCACATAGGCGACGAGCAGATCGCCGGTGCGGGCATCCGAACGCACGATCGCCACCGACTGCGCCACCGATTCGTATGCGGTGAGCGCGTTCTCGATCTCACCGAGCTCGATACGCAGACCGCGCAGCTTCACCTGGAAGTCGGTGCGGCCCAAGTAGGTGATGGCACCGTCGGCGCCGCGGGTGACGAGGTCACCGGTGCGGTACATGCGAGCGCCGTCACCGAACGGGTTCGCCACGAAACGATCCGCGGTCAGATCCGCGCGACCGAAGTAGCCGCGCGCCAGCTGATCGCCTGCCAGGTAGAGCTCGCCAGCGGCACCGGGCACGACCGGGTGCAGGCGCGCGTCCAGCACGTAGGCCTGTGCGTTCCACACCGGCAAGCCGATCGGCACCGCGCCGTCGACCTCGGCGGCGACCGGGGCGGCCGTCGCGTGCACGGTGAACTCGGTCGGGCCGTACAGGTTGTGCAGTTCGGCGGTGCTGACCCGGCGGATCGCCTCGACCGCATCGCTGGTGAATGCCTCACCGGCGATGAACAGCGCACGCAGCGAGGCGAGTTCGGCGCCGGCGACGCTGCCCGCGAAGACCGTCAGCATGGACGGCACGAACGAGGTCATGGTGACGTGCTCGGCGGCGATCACATCGGCCAGGTACTGCGGATCGCGATGACCGTCCGGGCTCGCGACCACCATGCGGCCACCGGTCGCGAGGGGCCCGAACAGCTCCCACACCGACACGTCGAAGGTCGCCGGGGTCTTGAACAGCACCACGTCGTCGGCGCCGATGCCGTATTCGCCGGTGATCCAGCGGATCTGGTTCACCACCGCGGCGTGCGGCACCGCAACACCCTTCGGGCGTCCAGTCGAGCCGGAGGTGAAGATGACGTAGGCCGGATGCTGTGGCCGCAATGGCGCCCGACGTTCCGCATCGGTCACCGGGGTGGCGTCGTAGCCGGACAGGTCAAGCTCGTCGAGCACGACGGTGGACAGACCGGTGGCGTCGAAACCATCCCGCGCCGTGGTGATCACGCACACCGGTGCCGCGGATTCGAGCACGTAGTCGATGCGTTCGGCGGGCTGATCCAGGTCCAGCGGCACATAGCCGCCGCCGGCCTCGTGCACCGCGTACATGGCGACGACCAGGTCGACCGACCGGCGCAGCCCGAGCGCGACCAGGCTCTCCGGGCCGACACCAACACCGATGAGGTGACGGGCCAGACGATGCACCCGATCGCCGAATTCGGCGTAGCTCAACGATGTTCCGGTGGACGGATCGACGAGAGCGATCGCGTCCGGTGTGGCGGCGGCCTGTGCGGCGAACTCGGCCACCAGCGTGGTCGGGGCGCCGAGATCACGGCCGGTCTCGTTCCAGGCGCGCAGGGCCCGATCGTTCTCGCGGGCATCGAGCAGATCGATATCACCGAGGGCGCGGTCCGGTTCGGCGACAACGGCCGCGAGCAGCCGGTTGAACCGGCGGCCGAACCCAGCCATGGTCGCGGCGTCGAACAGGTCGGTGGCATAGATCAGTTCGGCGGTGATGCCGCCTTCCTCACCGTTCTCCGACAGCACCAGCTGTAGATCGAACTTGGCGACGTCGATCGGCAGATCGACACCGCTGACCGTCAGGCCGGGCAGCTCCAGGCTGTTCTGGCCGGTGTTCTGGAACGACAGCATCACCTGGAACAGCGGATGCCGCGCCTGCGAACGCGCCGGGTTCAGGATCTCCACCAACCGCTCGAACGGCAGATCGGCGTGCCCGAAGGCCGCGATATCGGTGGTGCGGACGGTGCGCAGCAGATCGGTGAACGTGGCGCCGCCGTCGATCGGCGTCCGCAACACAAGGGTGTTGACGAACATGCCGATCAGGTCGTCGAGCGCGCGCTCACCACGGCCTGCGACCGGGGTACCGATCGCGATATCCGGCTCACCCGACATCCGCGACAACAGCACCGCCAGCGCCGCGTGGGTGACCATGAACAGCGTCGCGCCACGGGTGCGGGCCAGCTCGGTGAGCTTGGCGTGGGTCTCGGCGTCGATCGCGAACACCTCGGTGGCGCCGTGACCGGAGGCTACCGCGGGACGCGGCCGGTCGGCGGGCAGATCGAGCTGTTCGGGCAAGCCGGTGAGGGTCTGTGACCAGAAGCCGATCTGCTCGGCGATCACCGATTCCGGATCGTCTTCGGAGCCGAGTACCGCGCGCTGCCACAGTGCGAAGTCGGCGTACTGCACGTCGAGGGGACGCCAGGCCGGTTCGCCGCCTTCGACGCGGGCGCCGTAGGCGGTCATCACGTCGCGGGTCAGCGGTCCCATGGAGAAGCCGTCCGCCGAAATGTGGTGCACGACAAGGGCGAGCACGTGTTCGGTCGGGCTGATCTCGAACAGCCGGGCCCGGAACGGGACCTCGGTGGTGACGTCGAATCCGGTGCGCACCAGCTCCGCGATGCGGGCGGGCAGTTCTGCCTCGGTGACATCGACCGGGCTGAGATCCGGGATCACCTTCGCGGTGGGCACGGCCTGCTGATGTGCGGTGCCGTCGACTTCCGGATAGAAGGTGCGCAGCGATTCGTGCCTGGCCAGCACATCGGCGACCGCGATCTGCAAGGCCTGCCGGTCAAGCAGGCCCGACAGCCGCACGGCCGCCGGGATGTTGTCCACGGCGGATTCGGGATCGAACCGGTTGAGGAACCACATCCGCTGCTGGGCCAGCGACAGCGGCACCAGCGCGGGACGCTGCTGCGGCACCAGCGCGGCGCGCGCACCGGCACCGGCGCGGGATTCGGCACGGGCGGCCAGTGCGGCGACCGAGGACGCCTCGAACAGTTCGCGGACACCGAGGTCGGTATCCAACGCGGCCGAGAGCCGTGCGGCCACCTGGGTGGCGCTCAGCGAGTTACCGCCGAGGGCGAAGAAGTCGTCGTCCAGGCCGACCCGGTCCAGTCCGAGAACATCGGCGAAGGTGGTGGCCACGATCTCTTCCACCGGTGTGGTCGGCGCGCGGAACACCGCCGCCTCGAACACCGGGGCGGGCAGTGCCTTGCGATCCAGCTTGCCGGAGGCATTGAGCGGGAACTCGTCGAGCACGATCACCACGGCCGGAACCATGTAGGCGGGCAGCTGCCGCCCCAGATCCTCGCGCAGGGTCTCGGTGTCGATCGGCACGCCGGCCACCGCTGTGCTGGATTGGCCGCGCTCCCGGTGCCCTCCGTGGTTACGCTCCGCTGCCGCCTCCTGGCCCGTCGCTCGCGCGGCGACGACATAGGCCACCAGCTGATCACCGGTGTGCTGATCGCCGCGGATCACCACGACCGACTGGGCGACCTCGTCCAGGCCGGTGAGCGCGGCCTCGATCTCGCCGAGTTCGATGCGCAGACCGCGCAGCTTCACCTGGAAGTCGGTGCGGCCCAGGTACTCCAGCTCACCGTCCGAGGGCCCACCCGTCGCCCGGCCACCACCCCTCATCGAATCGCTTCGCGATGCAGGAACCCATTGGACGAGGTCGCCGGTGCGGTACATGCGCTCGGAGGAACCGAACGGGTTGGCCACGAACCGATCGCTGGTCAGATCTGGCCGCGCCACGTAGCCGCGCGCCAGCTGGGTGCCCGCGAGGTAGAGCTCACCCGCGACACCGACCGGCACCGGACGCAGCCGCGCGTCCAGCACGTAGACCTCGGTGTTGTACACCGGCGCGCCGATCGGCACGGTCTCGGAGTCGGCGTCGGTGACCTCATGGAAGGTGACGTCGACCGCGGCTTCGGTCGGACCGTACAGGTTGTGCAGGCTCGCACCCGTCAGCTCGCGCAAACGATGCGCGGGCTTGGGCGAGAGCGCCTCACCGGAGGCGAACACCATACGCAGCGAATCGCACTCCGCAGCGGCAGCGTCTGCCACGAAGACCGCGAGCATGGACGGCACGAAGTGGGTGACGGTCACGCCCTCGGCCGAGATGATCTCGGCCAGGTAGGCCGGATCGCGGTGACCGTCGGGCTTGGCGACGACCAGGCGTGCACCGATCTGCAACGGCCAGAAGAACTCCCACACCGACACATCGAACGTCGCCGGGGTCTTCTGCAACACCACATCCGTGGCATCCAACTGGTACGCCGACTGCATCCACACCAGACGATTCACGATCGCCGCATGCGAGACCCCCACACCCTTCGGGCGACCGGTCGAACCCGACGTGAATATGACGTAGGCGGTGTTCGACGGCCGCAGCGGCGCCTGCCGCTCGACATCGGTCACCGGGCCATCGGCGTAGCCGGACAGGTCGAGCAGGTCGATGCGGACCTGCGCGGTGTCGATCTCGAGATCGACACCGGAGGTCAGCACACACACCGGATCGGCCGTGGCCAGAATGTATTCCGTGCGCTCGGCCGGATGGTCGGGGTCGAGCGGCACATACGCGCCGCCGGCCACACTCACCGCGTACATGCCGACCACCAGGTCGATGGAGCGCCGCATACCAAGCGCCACATACGATTCCGCGCCGACACCGCGTTCGATGAGCCAGCGGGCCAGCGTGTTCACCCGTCCGGCGAACTCGGCATACGACAGACTTGTCCCCTCGAAGCTGACAGCAGTCGCGTCCGGAGTGCGGGCGACCTGCGCCTCGAACATCGAGACCAGCGTCGCGGCGTGGTCAACCTCGTGCGCGGTGGCGTTCCAGCCCGACACCACCAGCTCACGTTCGGCGGCATCGAGCAGTTCGATATCGCCAACAGCCACAGCGGGTTCGGTGGTGATAGTGCCGAGCACCCGCAGCAGCCGGTCGGCGATGCGGCGCACGGTCTGCTCGTCGAACAGGTCGCGCAGGTAGCCGGCACGGATGCGCAGCTTTGTGTCGAGCTGCGCGATGAGCGTGAGCGGGTAGTGGGTGGCATCGGCCGCGTCCAGGCCGGTCACCGCCATACCGTCGATATCGGCGGCCTGGGCCTGGATGCCCTCGGCGTCGACCGGGTAGGACTCGAACACCACCAGGGTGTCGAAGAGTCCACCGATTCCGGCGGCGGACTGGATCTCGGCCAGGCCGACGTAGTGGTGGTCGAGCAGATCTGCCTGCTCACCCTGAGTGCGGGTCAGCAGTTCACGCACCGATTCGTCGGCGTCGAAACGCACCCGCACCGGCACGGTGTTGATGAACAGGCCGACCATCGATTCGACACCGGACAGTTGCGCCGGGCGGCCGGACACGGTGGTGCCGAACAGGACATCGTCGTGACCGGTCATCCGGCCCACCAGAATCGCCCAGGCGACCTGCAACACCGTATTCGCGGTGACACCGAGATCGGCGGCAAGCGAGGTCAGTCGCGCGGTGGTGGACTCGTCCAGCTCGAACAGATACTCACCCGACAGCGCGGTGATCTCGCGACCGGCGTCCGGGCGGGCGAGCAGGGTCGGCTCGCCGATTCCGCGCAGCGCGTCGGTCCACGCCGCGACCGACGCGGTGTGATCCTGTTGGGCGACCCATTCCAGGAAGTGCTTGTAGGAGCGGACCGCGGGCAGCGCGTTCACATCGCCGTGCACCGCGTACAGCACCAGCAGATCCCGCATGAGCAGCGGCATCGACCAACCGTCGAGCAGGATGTGATGGTTGGACACCACGAACTGCCAGCGGGCGCCACCCTCGGCGGTAGCGTCGGCGACCTGGATCAGGGTGAACCGGATCAGCGGCGGTTCGGCCAGATCGAAGCGGCGCATACGGTCGGCGTCGATCAGGTCGGTGGCGTCACCGGTCCCGGTGCGGTCGTGTTCGGACCAGTTCACGCGGACGCTGTCGAGCACCACCTGCACCGGGTTGCCGTCGTGGTCGGAGACGAACGCGGTGCGCAGGTTCTCGTAGCGGTCCACCAGTGCCTGGGCGGCCGAACGCAGCCGGTCGGCGTCGACGCGGCCGGTCAGCGTCAGCACCGACTGCGCGGTGTAGACGTCTACCGAATCGGCGGCGAGCCTGGCATGGAACAGCAGACCCGACTGCAGCGCCGACAGCGGCCACACATCGGTCAGTGCCGGGAAACGCTGTTCCCACACGTCGATATCGCGCTGCGCGCTGCGCACCAGCGCGAAGTCGGAAGGTGTGTGCCCACCCGCGCCGGTCGAAGTGGCATGCCGGGCAACCGCTTCCAGTGCGGTGACCCAGAGGTCGGCGAACTCGCGAACCGATGTGGGGTCGAGCAGGGTTGACGGGTAGCCGATATTGGCGGTCAGCTTGTCGCCGACCACGATGGCGTTGACGTCCAGCGGTGCCATCGCGGGCATATCGGCGTCGTAGGCGCCGCCGAGGGAACCGAGTTCGGGCGCGGGGATCCAGCCGAAACCGCGCAGCGATTCCGGCACGTCACCGTCGGACACCCGGCCCAGGTAGTTGAAGCTGATCTGGCCGGGCAGCTCGCTCGGCAGTTCGGCGGCGGTATCGCTGTTCAGGTAGCGCAGCAGGCCGTAACCGATGCCCTTGTCCGGCACCGCGAGCAGTTGCTCCTTGACCGCCTTGAGCGCCGCACCGAGGGCCGGCCCACCGGCCAGCGCGGCATCGATATCGATCCCGTGCAGGTCGAAGCGCACCGGGAAGATCGTGGTGAACCAGCCGACCGTGCGGGACAGATCGGCGCCGGCGACGATGTCTTCCTCGCGGCCGTGGCCTTCCAGGCGGATCAGCAGCGAGTCGTCGGCGCGGCCGCCGCTCGCGCGCCGGGACCGCCACGCCGCGGTGGCCAGTGCCAGCGCGGTGAGCAGACCGTCGTTGACGCCGCCGTGGAACAGCGCGGGCACCGTGGTGAGCAGGGCCTTGGTGACCTCGGCGGGCACCTCGACCTGATGCTTCTCGATGACACCCGAGATATCGACCGCCGGGTCCATCGGACGTTCGGTCAGCAGCGGATCGGCCGTTCCGACCACCGAACGCCAGTAGTCGAGTTCAGCGACCCGCTCCGCGCTGCGCGCCTCCCGCTCGAGCGCGTGGGCCCAGGCCCGCATCGAGGTCGCGGGCGCCACCAGCTCGGGTTCCTGACCCGCGGTGAGCTGGCCCCAGGCCGCAACGAAATCGGGCACCAGGATGCGCCAGGACACACCGTCGACCACCAGATGGTGGGCGAGCACGATGAGACGTCCGGCGCGGTCGGTGCGATCGGGTTCCAGCCATACGAATCGGACGACGACACCGGCGGCCGGGTCGAGCCGGTTCAGCGAGGCATCGAGCGCGTCGGCCGCGATCTCGAACAGTTCCGCATCGTCGGCGTCGGCGGCGAACACGGTGTGGTCGATCAGCGCTGCCACATCGACGGTGCCGGGCGCCGCGGTCTCGACGATCCAGTCACCGCCGGCGCGACGCAGGCTCGCGCGCAGCATGTCGTGGCGGTCGATGACGGCGCCTGCGGTGGCCGCGATGCCCGCCCGGTCGATGCCGACCGGAAGTTCCAGCGCGAGAGTCTGATTGAACCGGCTGAAGGAGCCGCGCCGCTGCGCCATGAACCGCACCACCGGGGTGAGCGGCATGGTGCCGACACCCCCACCGGGGAGCTCGTCCAGTGCGGGCGTCGCGGTGCCCGTGCCGTCGGTGGTCTCGGCGACCGCGGCCAGTCCGGCGACGGTGCGCTGTTCGAAGACGTGCCTCGGGGTGAACACCACACCGCGCGCCTTGGCCCGCGAGACCAGCTGGATGGAGACGATGCTGTCGCCACCGAGAGCGAAGAACGAATCGTCCACGCCGACCCGCTCCACGCCGAGCACCTCGGCGAAGACCTCGGCAATGGTCTGCTCGACCGGCGTGCGTGCGGCCCGGAACACGACTTCGGTCGCGAAGACCGGCTCCGGCAGCGCCTTGCGGTCCAGCTTGCCGACGGGGGTCAGCGGCACGTGGTCGATCACCATGATCGACGACGGCACCATGTAGGCGGGCAGTCGTTCCTCGACGTACGCGGTCAGTGTCGCGACATCGATCGAACGCCCCTGCGCCGCAACCACATACGACACCAGCGAGACCGCACCCGCAGCATTCTTGTGGCCGACCGTCACGGCGAAGTCGACGGTTTCATGCGAGGCCAGCGCAGCGTCGATCTCACCGAGTTCGATGCGGAAACCACGCACCTTCACTCGGAGCGGCCCACGTACTCCACCTCGCCGGTACGAGTCCAGCGGACCACGTCACCGGTGCGGTACATCCGCTCGCCGTCGCCATAAGGGTTGGCAACGAATCGGTCGGCGGTAAGCCCAGGGCGCGCGTGATAGCCGCGCGCCAACTGCACGCCCGACAGATACAGCTCACCCGCGACACCCACCGGCACCGGCCGGAGCTGGGCGTCCAGGATCAGCGACCGCATGCCGCGGATCGGTCCGCCGATGGTCACCGTCTCACCCGGCACCAGCGGATCGCTGATGTTGGTCATGATGGTGGTCTCGGTTGGCCCGTAGCCGTTGTGGAAGTGACGGACCTGTCCGGCGTCGCCGTCCAGCGGCACCGCCCACTTGGCCACCAGTTCCGGCGGGCACGCTTCACCACCGGCGACCAGCACCCGCAGGGTATCCAGGCCGCTCGGATCGAAGGTGGCCAGCGCGGCCGGGGTGATGAACGCGTGGGTGACGCGCTCGGTACGGATCAGTTCCGACAGCTCCTCGCCGCCGTACACACCCGGCGGGACCACGACCAGCGCCCCGCCGGGGCCGACCGCGAGCAGCAGCTCGAGGATCGAGGCGTCGAAGCTGGGCGAAGCGAAATGCAGTGCTCGGGAGTCGGAGTCGAGGGCATAACGCTCGATCTGCTCCGCGCTGAAGTTCGCGAGGCCGGAATGGGTGACCACGACGCCCTTGGGGACGCCGGTAGAGCCGGAGGTGTAGATGACGTAGGCCGGATGTTCCGGACGCACCGGGCGCACCCGGTCGGCGGCGGTGATCGGGCCGCCGTCGACGGCATCCAGATCGAGGTCGTCGAGCACCAGCCAGCGCGCCGATTCCGGCAAGCCGTCCCGCACCGACGCCACGGTGAGGCCGACCGGCGAACCGGAGTCGGTGACCATATGCGCGATGCGCTCGGCCGGGTAGTTCGGGTCCACCGGAACGAAGGCCGCGCCGGTCTTGGCGACCGCCCAGGCCGCGAACACCGAATCCGCCGACCGCGGCACACCGACGGCCACCAGATCCTCGGCGCCGATCCCCTCGGCAATGAGCAAGCGCGCCAAGCGGTTCGAGCGCTCGTCGAGCTCGCCGTAAGAGACAGTTGTCCCCTCGAACACCACCGCGGGCGCCTTCGGGTCGCGTGCCGCGGCCTCGGCCAGCAGGTCGGCCAGCACGCGCGGCGCGACAGCCGGTGCACCGGTGCGGCTGACCAGATCGGTGCGTTCGTCGGCGTCGAGAACGTCGATGGCGCCGACGGTGATCGACGCGTCGGCGGCGACGGCCTCGAGCACCCGCCGCCAGCGGGCGGCGATCTCGGTGACGGTGTTGTCGTCGAACAGTTCGGTGGCGTAGGTCAGGGCCAGCGCCATGCCGGAACCGGGCTCGCCGTGATCGGAGAGAGTGAACTGCAGATCGAACCGAGCGACGTTCTCTTCCAGATCCAGCGCCGACACCGACAGACCGGGCAGTTCGAGGCTGGTGCGGTCCAGGTTCTGGAAGGCGAGCATCACCTGGAACAGCGGGTTACGCGCCTGTGAGCGTTCCGGGGCGAGCAGTTCCACCAGCCGCTCGAACGGCACATCAGCGTTTCCGTAGGCGTCAAGGTCGGTGCGGCGCACGCGGTCGAGCAGGTCGGCGAACGATTCGGCCGGGTCGATCCCGGTGCGCAGCACCAGGGTGTTGACGAACATGCCGACCAGATCGTCGAGCGCCTGCTCACCACGACCGGCGATGGGGGTGCCGACCGCGACGTCATCACTGCCGGACAGCCGTGACAGCAGCACCGTCAGCGCGCCGTGCATGACCATGAACAGCGAGGCACCACTGCGGCGAGCGACCTCGTCCAGCGCGGCGACCAGATCGCCGGGCAGCTCGGTATGCACGGTGGCGCCGCGCAGCGAGGCGATGGCGGGCCGCGGCCGGTCGGTCGGTAGGGCCAGTTCGTCGGGAATGCCGTCGAGCGCGCGCTGCCAGTAGCCGACCTGACGCGACATCAGCGACTGCGTGTCGTCCTCGGAGCCGAGCACCTCGCGCTGCCAGAGCGCGAAATCGGCGTACTGCACGGCCAGGGGCTCCCAGCCGGGAGCGCTGTCCTTGGTGCGCGCGGTGTAGGCCAGCATCACGTCGCGGGTGAGCGGACCCATGGAGAAGCCGTCGGCGGCGATGTGGTGCACCACAACGACGAGCACATGCTCGTCCGCGCCGGCCCGGTACAGCCGGGCACGCAGCGGAACCTGTTCGGCCACGTCGAATCCGGTGGACACGAACGCCGTGACGACCTCGATCAGCTCAGCGGACTCGACCGGGATCGGGCTCAGATCCAAGCTGATCTGTTCGGCCGGCACGATCACCTGCACCGGGGTGCCGCCGTGCTCCGGGTAGCGGGTGCGCAGCGATTCGTGCCTGCGCACCACATCGGCCACCGCGAGCCGCAGCGCCTCGGCGTCCAGGGCACCGGACAGCCGCAGCGCGATCGGCAGGTTGTAAGCGGCGGAGGTGGTGTCGTACTTGTTCAGGAACCACATGCGCTGCTGCGCGAACGACAGCGGCACGGTTTCGCCGGTGGCGCGCACACGCGCCGTCAGCCGGGTCCTGGCATCGGTGCCGGTATGCGATTCCACCCGTGCGGCCAGCGATTCCACCGTGGACGCCTCGAACAGGGCGCGCACCGGCACCGTGGTGCCCAATGCCGCACCGATACGCGAGACGACGCGGGTGGCGATCAGCGAGTTGCCGCCCAGGTCGAAGAAGTCGTCGTCGACGCCGACTCGCGGCAGGTCGAGGACCTCGGCGAAGACCGCGGCCACCGTCTCCTGCACCGGCGTGACCGGGGCGCGGAAGGCACGCGCCTGTACGGCCGGCGCGGGCAACGCGCGGCGATCCAGCTTCCCGTTGACGGTCAGCGGAATCCATTCCAGCCGCACCACCGCGGAGGGCACCATGTAGGCGGGCAGCAGTTCGGCCGCGCCGTCGCGCACCTCGTCCAGGTTCGGCGCGGTATCCGGATCCGACACCACGTAGGCGACGATCCGCTGGTCGCCCGGCTGATCCTCACGCACGATGACCGCGGCCTGGGCGATACCCGGCTGGGCCAGCACGGCGGATTCGATCTCACCGAGCTCGATGCGGAAGCCGCGCACCTTCACCTGATCGTCTGCGCGACCCAGGTATTCGAGTTCACCGAAGCGGTTCCAGCGCGCCAGGTCGCCGGAGCGGTACAGCCGCGCGCCCGCGCCGTCGGCATCGCCGAGCGGGTTGGCCACGAACCGGGCCGCCGACAGATCCGGCCGCCCGAGGTAGCCGCGCGCCAATTGTGGTCCGGCCACATACATTTCGCCCGCGACCCCGACCGGCACCGGGCGCAGCCGGTCGTCGAGCACGTACACCCGCAGACCGGCGATCGCGCGACCGACGACGCTACCCGCGGCGTCGGCGATAGTCGCGGCGTCCAGCGCACGGTAGGACACGTGCACCGTGGTCTCGGTGATGCCGTACATGTTGACCAGGACCGGCGCCCCGTTCGCGGAGCGGGCATCAGACGGAGCACCGTGTCGCGCCACCCACTCGGAGAGCCTGCGCAGTTCGAGCGCCTCACCGCCGAACACCACGTACCGCAGCGACAGCGGTGTGGCGTCCTGAGCATTCCGATCGGCCTCGGCCAACTGGTAGAAGGCCGACGGTGTCTGGTTGAGGACCGTGACCTTCTCGGTGCGCAGCAGTTCGAGGAACTGCTCGGGCGAGCGAGAGGTGTAGTAGTCGACGACCACCAGGGTGCCGCCGAACAGCAGCGGACCCCACAGCTCCCAGACCGAGAAGTCGAAGGCGTAGGAGTGGAACAGCGTCCACACATCGTCGGGGCCGAAGCCGAAGTCGCGATCAGTATTGGCGAACAGCCGCACCACATTCCGGTGCGCGACCGCGACACCCTTCGGGCGGCCGGTCGAGCCGGAGGTGTAGATGACGTAGGCGACGTGATCCGGGTGCAGCGGGGCCCGCCGGTCGGCGTCGGTGATGGGACCGTCGTCGGCGTCCTCGACATTGCCCGCCTCAACCGCGAACCCGTCGAGCACCACTCTCGGCAGCTGCTTCGGCACCGTCACCTGGACCGTCGAGTCGATGATGACGCTGGTCGGCGCGGCATCGGCGAGCACGTAGGCGATGCGGTCGGCGGGGTAGGCCGGATCGACGGGCACATAACCCGCGCCGGTCTTGACCACCGCGAGCAGTGC
This sequence comes from Nocardia cyriacigeorgica, assembly GCF_010868145.1. GTDB lineage: Bacteria > Actinomycetota > Actinomycetes > Mycobacteriales > Mycobacteriaceae > Nocardia > Nocardia cyriacigeorgica_D. Next base: position 18,621 of record NZ_JAAGUY010000039.1, on the reverse strand, counting down.
GACCACCAGGTCGAGTGACCGCGGCAGGATCACCGCGACCAGCGACTCCGGGCCTGCGCCGTCGGCGATCAGCCTGCGCGCCAGCACATTCGCGCGCCGATCCATTTCGGCGTAGGTCAGGGTATCGGCGCCGAACCGTGCGGCGATCCGGTGCGGATGGGCATCGGCAGCCGCGTCGAACAGCGTCGACAGCGTCGCTGCCGAGTCGGCGAAGATGCCCGCGCGCTCGGTGGCGAGCAGGTCGGCGCCCGACGACACCCACCGCTGCGACACATCGAGCCGCTCGGCCTCGCCCAGCAGATCGATATCGCCAACGGCGACCGAGGCGTCCTCGGTGACACCACGCAGAATGCGCACCAGACGGTCGGCGAACGACGACACCGTCTCCGGATCGAACAGTTCGGTGGCGTAGTTCCACGACAGGGACAGCGCGCCGTCGCCGATCTCGCCGACGGTGAGCTGGATGTCGAACTTCGCCGTGCCCGGATCGAAGTCGACCACGTCCAGGTCGAGACCGGGCAGCGCAATGGTGCCCATATCCGCGGCCGAGGCGGCCTCGAAGGTCAGCGCGATCTGGAACAGCGGGTGATGGGCCTGCGAGCGGGCCGGGCTGATGACGTCCACCAGCCGTTCGAACGGCACATCGGCATGGGCGAATGCCTCGAGGTCGGTCCGGCGGACCCGCTCGAGCAACGCGTCGAACCGGACCGAGGACTCCACCTCGGTGCGCAGCACCAGGGTGTTGACGAACATGCCGACCAGATCGTCGAGGGCCTGCTCACCACGTCCGGCGATGGGGGTGCCGATGGCGATATCTGTGCTGTTGGACAGCCGCGCCGCCCAGGTCGCCAACGCCGCGTGCACCACCATGAACAGGGTGACGCCATTGGCGCGGGCCAGCTCCTCCAGTTCGCCGCGCAGTTGTGCGTCGATCGAGAAGTTGTGCGTACCACCGGCATTGGTGGCGATCTCCGGGCGCGGCCGATCGGCTGGCAGCTCGATCTGGTCCGGCAGATCACCCAGCCGTTCGGTCCAGTAGGCGATCTGCGCGGCTGCCACCGACTCCGGGTCGGTTTCCTCGCCCAGCACCTCGCGCTGCCACAGCGCGTAGTCGGCGTACTGCACCTCGAGCGGCGCCCAACCGGGGATCTCACCCCTGGTGCGCTCGGCGTAGGCGGTGACCACATCGCGCAGCAGCGGCCGCAGCGAGAAACCGTCGGCGCTGATGTGGTGCATGACCAGCACGACCACATGGGTCTGCGGATCGACCGAAAGCAGAGCCGCACGGAACGGGATCGCGGCGGTCACATCGAAGTAGGTGCTCGCCAGCGCGACGATCCGCCCGGGGAGGTCTTCGGCGGTGACCGTTTCGGGGCTCAACCGCACCCGCACCTCGTCGGCGGGCAGGACCCGCTGGTAGCCGGTCCCCTCCACCTCGGGGTACACCGTGCGCAGCGCCTCGTGCCTGGCCAGCACGTCGGCGATAGCGGCGTTGAGGGCGGTGAGGTCGAGCTCGCCGGTGAGGCGGATGGCGACCGGAATGTTGTTGACCGCGGTCTGGTTGTCGAAGCGGTTGAGGAACCACATCCGCTGCTGTGCGGGCGAGAGCGGCACCAGTTCGCCGCGTTCGCGCGGTTCCAGCGGAATCTGGCCGCCCGCGCCTGCGGAGGACTCCACCCGCGTGGCCAGCGCCGCGACGGTCGGCGCCTCGAACAGCACCCGGACCGGGATCTGGGTATCCAGCACCGCACCGAGACGTGCCGCGACCTGAGTGGCGACCAGCGAGTTGCCGCCAAGGGCGAAGAAGTCGTCGTCCAGGCCGACCCGCTCGACGCCCAGCACATCGGCGAAGGTGCCTGCGACGATCTCCTGCACCGGAGTCACCGGCGCGCGGAACGCGGTCGCCGCGAAGGTCGGTTCCGGCAGCGCCTTGCGGTCCAGCTTTCCGGAGGCGTTGAGCGGGAAGGCGTCGAGCACCACATAGGCCGCGGGCACCATGTAGGCGGGCAGTTGCTGCCCGAGTTCGGTGCGCACCGCGTCGATATCGACGACACGGTCCGGATCGGTGACCACATAGGCGACGAGCTGGTCGCCGGTGTGCTCATCGGCACGCACCACGACCACGGCCTGTGCGACCGATTCCAGTGCGGTCAACGCGGATTCGATCTCGCCGAGCTCGATACGCAGGCCACGCAACTTCACCTGGAAGTCGGTGCGGCCCAGGTACTCCAGCTCACCGTCGGAGGTCCAGGCGACGAGGTCACCGGTGCGGTACATCCGCTCAGCGGTGGTGAACGGATTGGCCACGAAGCGCTCCGTGGTCAGATCCGGCCGTCCGACATAGCCGTGCGCGAGCTGGGCGCCCGCCAGATACAGCTCACCCGGAACACCCGCCGGGACCGGCCGCAGCCGCGCATCCAGCACGTACACCTGCGTGTTGAACACCGGGGCACCGATCGGCACCGAGGTCGTGTCGGCGTCGGTCACCTCGTGGAAGGTGACGTCGACCGCGGCTTCGGTCGGGCCGTACAGGTTGTGCAGCCGGGCGCCGGTCAGCTCACGCAAACGCCGCGCGGTGACCGCGGGCAGCGCCTCACCGGAGGCGAACACATTGCGCAGGCCCAGGTATTCGGCGGCCAAGGGCTCGGCCGCGGCGCCTGCGACGGGACCGGAGGAGGCAGCTTGTGTAACCACGGAGGGAGCCGCAGGCCCCGCGATCGAGCTCACGAACACCGACAGCATCGACGGTACGAAATGCACCGTGGTGACGTGCTCGTCGGCCATGAGCTGGGCGAGGTAGGCCGGATCTCGATGGCCGTCGGGCTTGGCGACGACCAGGCGGGCACCGACCTGCAAGGGCCAGAAGAACTCCCACACCGACACGTCGAAGGTGGACGGCGTCTTCTGCACCACCACGTCGTCGGCGGCCAGACCGTATTCGGCGTGCATCCACACCAGCCGGTTCACGATCGCCGCATGGCTGACGGCGACACCCTTGGGGCGGCCGGTCGAACCCGAGGTGAAAATGACGTAGGCGGTATTGCCGGGGCGCAGCGGACGATGCCGGTCGATATCGGTGAGCACCTCGTCGGAGAACTCCGACAGATCCAGCTCGTCGATGCGGACCTGCTGCGACAGCGTGGTGTCCAGGTCGGCGCCGGAGGTGAGCACACACACCGGACGCGCGGTTTCCAGGATGTAGTCGATGCGCTCGGCCGGATGGTCCGGATCCAGCGGCACGTAGGCACCACCGGCGACGTTGACCGCGTACATGCCGACCACCAGGTCGATGGAGCGCCGCATACCCAGCGCCACATACGATTCCGGGCCAACACCGGCCTGCTTGAGCCAGCGCGCCAGCCGGTGTACCCGGGCGGCGAACTCGGCGTAGGACAGACTTGTCCCCTCGAAGGTGACCGCGTACGCGTCCGGGGTGCGCGCCACCTGCGCCTCGAACAGCGAGACCAGCGTGGCAGCGGCATCGCCGACCGGCGAGGTCAGCGCGGCGTCGACGGGGAATTCGGTGTCGTTCCACCGGTCGAGCACGCGGGTGCGTTCGATCGAGTCGAGCAGCTCGATATCGCCCACCGCGGAGCCGGGGGCGTCTGCCACCCCACGCAGCACCCGCAGGAACCGCTCGGCGAAGCTGCTCGCGTAGCCGGAATCGAACAGATCGGTGGCGTAGACGAGTTCGGCTTCCATCTCCGAATCCGTGCCGGGCACCTCGCTCAGCGTGAGCTGGAGATCGAACTTGGCCGTCGGCTGGTCGATGCCGAGCTCGGTCACGGTGAGGCCGGGCAGCTCCAGCGACGTGCGTCCCAGGTTCTGGAACGACAGCATCACCTGGAACAGGGGATGGCGAGCCTGCGAACGCGCCGGGTTCAGCACCTCGACCAGGCGCTCGAACGGCACGTCGGCGTGCGCGAAGGCCGCCAGATCCCGTTCGCGGACCTGGGTGAGCAGTTCGCCGAACGACTGCGCCGGATCGATTTCGGTGCGGAGCACCAGGGTGTTGACGAACATGCCGACGAGATCGTCGAGTGCCTGCTCACCACGGCCTGCCACCGGGATACCGATGGCGATGTCGTCGGAGCCGCTCAGTCGCGCCAGCAGCGCCGCGAACGCACCGTGCACCACCATGAACAGCGTGGTGCCGCTGGCGTGCGCGACCTGGTTCAGTTCCTCGATCAACGCGCCGGGCACCCGGAACCGGTGCGTGCCCGCACCGTAGGTCGCCACGGCGGGGCGCGCCCGGCCGGCCAGCCGCAGCTCATCGGGCAGACCTGCCAGCGTCGTGCGCCAGTAGTCGAGCTGCTCGGAGATGAGCGAGGTCGGATCCTCTTCGGAGCCGAGGGTTTCGCGCTGCCAGAGCGCGAAGTCGATGTACTGCACCGCCAGCTGCGGCCAACCCGGCTCCACCGACGCGGTCCTCGCCACATAGGCGGTCATCAGATCGCGGACGAGCGGGCGCATGGAGAAGCCGTCCGCGGCGATATGGTGCACCACCACGGCAAGGATGAAGTCCTGCGCCCCCAACTGGAACACGCGCAGCCGCACCGGCAGTTCGGTGGTGACGTCGTAGCCCTGACTCGCGAATTCGTAGAGCGCCGAACCGATCTCGTCCTCGCTCAACGCGATGACGTCCAGGTCCGGAATCGCCCGCGTCGAGGGCAGGACCCGCTGGTAGGCGATTCCATCGTGCGACGGATAGATGGTGCGCAGCGATTCGTGGCGCACGATCACATCCGAGACCGCACCGCGCAGCGCCTCGACATCGAGCACGCCCTGCAACCGCACCGCCGCCGGAATGTTGTTGGCGGCCGAGTCGGCATCGAAGCGGTTGAGGAACCACATGCGCTGCTGTGCCAGCGACAGCGGCGGATGTTCCGGGCGCACCTGCTCGGTCAGCGCCTGCCTGGCACCGGTACCCGCATGCGATTCCATGCGCGCGGCCAGTGCACCCACCGTGGGTGCCTCGAACAGGGTGCGCACGCCGACCTGGGTGTTCAGCGCGGCGCTGAGCCGGGCCACCACCTGGGTGGCGACGAGCGAGTTGCCGCCGAGTTCGAAGAAATCGTCATCGACGCCGACGCGGGGAACGCCGAGCAGATCGGCGAAGATCTCCGCCACGATCTCCTCGATCGGCGTCGAGGGCGCGCGGAAGCTCTTGGCCTCGAACACCGGCGACGGCAGCGCCTTGCGGTCCAGCTTGCCGCTGGCGTTCACCGGGAAGGTACTCAGCACGACGAGAGCGGCCGGGATCATGTAGCCGGGCAGTGTCGCGCCGAGCGCGGACTTCACCGCATCGGTATCGACCACCGCATCCGGTTCTCTGACCACGTAACCGACCAGCTGATCACCGGCATGCGCGTCCGCGCGCACCACCACGACCGACTGCGCGATCCCCGGCTGCGCCAGCAGCGCGGCCTCGATCTCACCGAGTTCGATACGCAGACCGCGCAGCTTCACCTGGAAGTCGGTGCGGCCCAGGTACTCCAGCTCACCATCGGAAGTCCAGGTGACAAGGTCACCCGTGCGGTACATGCGCTCACCAGGCGCCCCGTACGGGTTGGCGACGAACCGGTCAGAGGTCAGATCGGCGCGGCCGAGGTAGCCGAGCGCCAGCTGATCGCCCGCAAGATAGAGCTCTCCCGCGATACCAGGGGCGACCGGTCGCAGCCGGGCGTCGAGCACGAAGACTCGGGTGTTCCACACCGGGCGGCCGATCGGCACCGAGACGGCATCCGCGTCGGTGGCCTCGTGGTAGGTGACGTCGACAGCGGCTTCGGTGGGGCCGTACAGGTTGTGCAGCCGGGCGCCGGTCAGCTCACGCAGCCGGGCCGCGGTCGGCGCGGGCAGCGCTTCACCGGAGGCGAACACCTGCCGCAGCCGCGGCGATGGCAGGGCTGCGGCGTCGCCGTTCTCGTTACCGAGGGTGGCCACGAACACCGACAGCATCGACGGCACGAAGTGCGCGGTCGTGATGCCCTGTTCGGCGATGACGCGTGCCAGGTACACCGGATCGCGATGCCCGTCGGGCTTGGCGACGACCAGGCGCGCTCCGGTCTGCAAGGGCCAGAAGAACTCCCACACCGACACGTCGAAGGTGGCGGGCGTCTTCTGCAATACCGCATCGTCGGCGTCGATCGGGTACTCGTGCTGCATCCACAGCAACCGGTTGACGATCGCCGCGTGGCTCACCGCGACACCCTTGGGGCGGCCGGTGGAGCCTGAGGTGAAGATGACGTAGGCGGTGGCCGCACCACGGATCGGCTCGGCCCGTTCGGCCTCGGCGATCGGCGCCGTGTCGAACTCGGTCAGGTCGAGCGAATCGACCGCGAGCACCGGCACCGTTGCGGCGGTGAAATCATCACGCGTGGTGGTCAGGATGACCGCGGGCCGAGCGGTGTCCAGGACGTAGTCGGTGCGGTCGGCCGGCTGATCGGGATCGATCGGGACGTAGCCCGCACCCGTTTCCAGCACCGCGTACATGGCGACGACCAGATCCACCGAACGCCGGATGGCCAGGGCCACCAGCGAATCCGCGCCGACGCCGTCGGCGAGCAGACGTCGGGCCAGCTGATGTACCCGCCCGGCGAACTCGGCGTAGGTGAGCTGCTCGTCACCGAAAATCAATGCCACGGCCTCGGGCGTCGCCGCGGCCTGCTGCTCGAACAGTGACACCAGCGTGGCGTCCGGCACCGGGTAGGCGGTGTCGTTCCAGCCGGTGAGCACATTGGCCCGCTCATCGGCGGCGAGCAGGTCGATATCGCCGATGGCGATGGTCGGGTCGGCGGCGATCGCGGCGAGCACCCGGTCCAGGCGACGGGCGAATTCGGCGACGGTCGATTCGTCGAACAGGTCGAGTGCATAGGAGAACTCGGCCGACATACCGGCCGCTTCGCCGAGTTCGTCCTGGGTCTCCGACAGTGTCAGTTGCAGGTCGAACTTCGCGAGCCTGGCGTCGTAATCGATGCCGTTGACCGAAAGCCCTGGCAGTTCCAGGCTGGCCTGCCTGGTGTTCTGGAAGGTCAGCATCACCTGGAACAGCGGATGCCGCGCCTGCGAACGCGCCGGGTTGAGCACCTCGACCAGCCGCTCGAACGGCACATCGGCGTGTGCGAACGCGTGCAGGTCGGTTTCGCGGGCCCGCGCGAGCAAGTCGGCGAAAGTGGCGGACCCGTCGACCTCGGTGCGCAACACGAGGGTGTTGACGAACATGCCGATCAGGTCGTCCAGCGCCGCCTCACCACGACCGGCGACCGGGGTACCGATAGCGATATCGCTGGTGCCCGACATCCGCGACAGCAGCACGGCCAGCGCCGAATGCATCACCATGAACAGCGACGCATTGTGCTTGCGACCCAATTCGACCAGCGCCCGCTGGGTCTGCCCGGAGATGACGAACGGATATGTGCCACCGCGGTAGGACGCCACCGGGGGACGCGGACGATCCGAGGGCAGCACCAGCTCATCCGGCAGGTCGGCGAGTTCACGCGACCAATGCCGGATCTGGTTGGAGATCAACGAGTTCGGGTCGTCCTCGGAACCGAGAACCTCGCGCTGCCACAGCGCGTAGTCGGCGTACTGGACCGGCAGCGCCGACCAGGCGGGCGCCTCCCACGAGGTGCGCGCGGCGTAGGCGACCATGACGTCGCGGGCCAGCGGCCCCATCGACCAGCCGTCGGCGGAGATGTGGTGCACCACCATGCCGAGCACGTACTCGGTCTCGTTGATCTCGAACAGACGCGCGTGCAGCGGAACTTCGCTGGTCACGTCGAACGCCATCGAGGCGAGTTCGACCAGATGATCGATCAGGTTGTGCTCGGTGACCGGGATCGGGGTCAGGTCGGGCACGATCTGGGCGGCGTCGAGCACCACCTGCACCGGTCCGGCACCCGTCTCCGGGAACACCGTGCGCAGCGACTCGTGCCGGTCGATCACATCGATGACCGCGACCTGAAGTGCGGCGACATCCAGATCACCCGAGAGCCGGATGGCGACCGGAATGTTGTTGACCGCGGAGGCGGTGTCGAAGCGGTTGAGGAACCACATCCGCTGCTGCGCCAGCGACAGCGGCACCTCTTCCGGGCGCACTCGAGCCACCAGCGCCTTGCGGGCGCCGTCGCCGGCATGCGATTCCACCCGAGCGGCCAGCGCCGCGACGGTGGAGGCCTCGAACAGCATGCGCACCGGCACCCTGGTGTCCAGTGCGATGCCGAGGCGGGAGGCGACCTGGGTCGCGATCAGCGAGTTGCCGCCGAGTTCGAAGAAGTCATCGTCCACACCCACGCGGGTGATGCCGAGGACCTCACCGAAGATTTGCGCGACGATCTCCTCGATCGGTGTTGTCGGAGCACGGAATTCGCGCACCTCGAACACCGGCGCGGGCAGCGCCTTGCGGTCCAGCTTGCCGGAGGGGTTGAGCGGAAGCGCTTCCAGCACCACGATCGCCGACGGCACCATGTACGAGGGCAGCGTGCGATGCAGCGCGCCCTTGATGCTGTCGATATCGACCGGGCCCGCCTGGGTGACGACATAGCCGACGAGCTGGTCACCCGCGACGGTGTCGAGGACGAGCACCACGGCCTGGGTGACGGCGGGATGGTCGAGCAGCGCGGTCTCGATCTCACCGAGCTCGATGCGCTGACCACGGAACTTGACCTGGAAGTCGGTGCGGCCGATGTATTCGAGCACGCCAGCGGAACCGACCTCGGGATCATGCGGTTCGGTCCAGCGCACCAGGTCACCGGTGCGGTAGAGCCGCGATCCCGGCGGGCCGAACGGGTCGGCGACGAACCGTTCGGCGGACAGGTCGGCGCGGCCGTGATAGCCGCGCGCGGTCTGCACACCACCCATGTACAGCTCACCGGGGACCCCGACGGGAACCGGCGAGAGCCCCTCGTCCAGCACGTACGCGCGTGCGTTCCACACCGGACGTCCGATCGGCACCACGCTCGGCGCGACCTCGGTCAACTGCCACGCGGTGGCGTGCACGGTGAACTCGGTTGGGCCGTACAGGTTGTGCAGCGCGGCCGTGGAGAACTGCCGGAATGCGGTGACCGTGCCGGGCGGCAGCGCCTCTCCGGCCACCAGAACCGCACGCAGCGAGGCACATTCGGCCGAGTTCGCGGCGCCGGTGAACACCGAGAGCATCGACGGCACGAACGAGGTCATGGTGACCCGATGCCGTCCGATGATCTCCGACAGGTACAGCGGATCGCGATGCCCGTCCGGTGCCGCGATCAGCATGCGGGCGCCGACGGCCAGCGATCCGAACAGCTCCCAAACCGACACGTCGAAGGTGACCGGCGTCTTCTGCAACACCACATCATCGGGGCCGATGCGGTATTCGGCAGTGATCCAGGCGATCTGGTTGACCACCGAAGCGTGGCTGACCGCGACGCCCTTGGGTCGGCCGGTCGAACCGGAGGTGTAGAGCACGTAGGCGGTATTGGCCGGGCGCAGCGGTGCCCTGCGATCGGCGTCGGTGACCGGGGCGTCCGAATACCCGCTCAGATCCTCGGTGTCGAGGAAGATCACCGGCACATCGCTGGCGGTGACATTGTCGGCGACGGTGGTCAGCACGCACACCGGTGCCGAGGAGTCGAGCACGTATTCGGTGCGCTCGGCCGGATGGTCGGGGTCGATCGGCACGTACCCGCCGCCGGCGGTCATGGTGGCGTAGAGCGCGACGAGCATATCGACCGAGCGCCGGATACCAACGGCTACCAGCGATTCCGGTCCGACACCCGCGTCGATGAGCTTGCGGGCCAGGCGGTTGACCCGGCTAGCGAACTCGGCGTAGGTCAGCTCTTCGTCGAGGCCGTCGAGCCTGCCGCCGCCGTCGAAGACCACACCGATCTCATCGGCGTGCAGGCGGACCTGCTCGGCGAACAGGTCCAACACGGTGGCTGCCTGCACGTCGTGGGTGGTGTCGTTCCACCCCGCGAGCACCGTGGAGCGTTCGGCGTTGTCGAGGATCTCGATATCGCGAACGGCCGTAGTCGGTTCGGCGACAACGGTTTCCAGCACACGAAGGTAACGGCGAGTGAACTCGTCGACCGTATCGGCATCGAACAGATCGGTGGCGTAGGAGACCACCGCCGACATGCCCGCCGGGGTGCCGTCGCCGCCGCGTTCCTCGGTGACCGTCCATTGCAGGTCGAACTTGGCGATATCGACCTCGAGCTCGTCGGCCGTCACCGACAGCCCTGGCAGCTCCAGGGCCGCGTGCGACATCTCCTGGAACGACAGCATCACCTGGAACAGCGGGTGCCGCGCCTGCGAACGGGTCGGATTGAGGACCTCGACCAGCCGCTCGAACGGCACATCGGCATAGGCGAACGCCGCAAGATCGGTTTCCCGGGTACGGGTGAGGAAATCGGTGAACTGCTCGCTGCCGTCGACCTCCGAACGCAACACCAGGGTGTTGACGAACATGCCGATCAGATCGTCGAGGGCCTGCTCACCGCGACCGGCCACCGGCGTACCGATGGCGATATCGCTGGTCCCCGACAGCCGCGCCAGCAGCACCGCCAGCGAAGCGTGCATGACCATGAAGAGGCTGACACCCTGCGCGCGAGCCAAGGCGGACAGGCGCTGATGCATATCGGCGTCGATGGTGAAGCCGACCCGGCCGCCCTGGAAACTCTGCACCGCCGGACGTTGCCGGTCCGCGGGCAGATCCAGCTGATCGGGCAAGCCTGCCAGCGCCCGCTGCCAGTAGCCGATCTCGCGCGCGGCCATCGACTCCGGATCCGATTCCGAGCCGAGCAGTTCACGCTGCCAGATGCTGAAGTCCTGATACTGCACCGGCAGCGGAGACCAGCCGGGCTCTTCGCCCTCCGCGCGCGCCAGGTAAGCGGCTGCCATGTCGCGGGCCAGCGGACCGAAGGAGAATCCGTCGGCGGCGATGTGGTGCACCACGAACGCCACCGCGTACTCCGGAGTGCCGTTACCACGGCCACCGGTGACCTCGTAGATGCGCACCCGGATCGGCAGCTCACGCGAGACGTCGAAGCCCATGGAAGCGAATCCGGCCAGCACACCGTGCAATTCGGATTCGTCGATCGGCTCGACCGTAATGCCAAGATCGACCTGCTCGACCGGAATGACGAACTGGTAGCCGCCGTCGCCGGACTCCGGGAAGATGGTGCGCAGCGACTCCTGCCGCGCCACGACATCGTTCAACGCCGTCTGCAACGCCTCGACGTCCACCCTGCCGCGCAACCGCACCACGAACGGCAGGTTGTAGGTCGGCACCGTGGGATCGAACTGGTTGATGAACCACATCCGCTGCTGCGCCAGCGACAGCGGCACGCGCTCGGGCAGGCGCTGTGCCACCAGCGGCGGCCGCACACCGTCGGCGGGCGCCGAGTTCTCCGCCCGTGCCGCGATTCCCGCGACGGTCGGCGTCTCGAACAGCGCCCGCACACCGAGCTGGGTGCTGAACGCCGCACTGATCCGCGATACGACCTGCGTCGCGACCAGCGAGTTGCCGCCGAGATCGAAGAAGTTGTCGTCGATACCGATCCGGTCCTGGCTCAGCACATCGGCGAAGATGCCCGCCACGACCTGTTCGGCCTGGGTGCGTGGGGCGCGGAACCCCGACGCATCGGCGGCGAACACCGGCTCCGGCAACGCCTTACGGTCAAGCTTGCCGCTGGTGTTGAGCGGGAAGGCGTCCAGCACCATGATCGACGCGGGCACCATATAGCTTGGCAGCTTCTCCGCGACGAACCGCGTCAGCTCCGCCGATTCCACGCTCTGACCAGGCGCCGGCACCACGTATGCGACCAGCTGCTGTCCGGTGGCGGTGTCGACCACGAGCACCACGGCCTGGCTGACGGCGGTGTGCGCGAGCAGATCGGTTTCGATCTCACCGAGCTCGATGCGCTGACCACGGAACTTGACCTGGAAGTCGGTACGACCGATGTACTCGAGGACACCGGCCGCGTTCCAGCGCACCAGGTCGCCGGTGCGGTACATGCGTTCGCCGTCCGGTGACAGCGGGTTGGCGACGAACCGATCCGAGGTCAAGTCCGGGCGGCCGCGATAGCCACGCGCGAGCTGACGTCCACCCAGATACAGCTCACCCGGCGCACCGATGGGCGCGGGACGCAGCCGCGAATCCAGAACATAGACCTCGACATTCCACTCCGGAATACCGATCGGCACCGTCACGGTATCGGCGGCCGTGGCCTCCCAGTAGGTCACCGAGACCGCGGCCTCGGTGGGGCCGTACAGGTTGTGCAGACCCGCGGAGGTGATCGCGCGGAATGCCGCCGAGGTCTCCGGGGGCAGCGCCTCACCGATCACGAACACCGCACGCAGCGACTCGACCTGCGCGGGCGTGGCGTGCGAGACGAAGACGGTGAGCATCGAGGGGACGAAGTCGGTGAACGTCACCCGATGCTTCGCGATCATCTCCGCGACATAGATCGGGTCGCGATGCCCGTCCGGCGCGGCGATGATCAGCTTCGCACCGACCATCAACGGCAGGAAGTAGCCCCACAGCGACACATCGAACGTGGTCGCGGTCTTCTGCAGGTACACATCGTCGGCGGTGAGGCGGTACTCGTCGAGCATCCACAGCTGCTGGTTGACGATCGCGTGATGGGTGACCGCGACGCCCTTGGGGCGACCGGTCGAGCCCGACGTGTAAATGACGTAGGCGGTGTTGTCCGGGCGCAGCGGGGCTCTGCGGTCGGAGTCGGTGATCGGCTCGGCCGAGAAGTCCGAGACGTCGAGGGTGTCGATTTCCACCCGCTGCACCGACTCGGGCAGCTCCAGCTCATCGGTCGAGATGGTCAGCACGCACACCGGTGCCGCGCTGTCGAGAATGTAGGCGGTGCGGTCGGCCGGATGATCCGGATCGATCGGCACATACGCGCCACCGGCCTTCAGCACCGCGTGCATCCCGATGACCAGCTCGAGCGAGCGGCGCATCCCCAGGGCGACCAGCGACTCCGGGCCGACACCGTCGGCGATCAGGAACCGGGCCAGCCGATTCACCCGCTCGTCGAACTCGGCGTAGGTGAGGGTGGCGCCCTCGAAATCCAGCGCGATGTTGTCCGGAGTCAGCGGAATCTGCGCGTCCAGCAGCGCGGGCAGCGTGGTGGTCGGCACCTCGTGCGCCGAATCGTTCCACTCCACCAGCGATTCGGCGCGTTCGGCGGCGGTGGTGACGTCGAGCTGCCAGACCGAGGATTCGGAGTCGGCGGCCAGGAACCGGTCGAAGAACTCCAGGAACCGGCCGTGGTGACGGCGCGCCTCGTCGTCGGAGTAGAGGTTCGGGTTCGTCTCGAAATCGATATGCGAGCGGGTGCCCGCGACCGACTGATAGAAGTTGACGCCAAGATCCTCGATGCTGCCGGTGGACAGCACACTGAGCTGGCCGACCATCGGACCGAGCACCAGCTCGTCGTGGAACAGCATGATGTTGACCCACGGACCGAAGAACTCCGTGGTGACCACGCCGTCACCGGCCGCGTCACGGCGGATGTCCTCATGCCGGTAGCGCTGATGACGCAGCGCCCCCGACACCTCGACCTGCACCTCGCGCAGCAATTCGGTGACCGAGGTGTCGTATCCGACACGCAGCCGCAGCGGCACGATATTGGAGGCCACACCACCGGACCGGCGCATCGCCGCGGTGGTGCGGGCGGTGACCGGAAGGCTGAGGATGACGTCCTCGGTGCCCGTCAGCTGCGCCAGATAGGCAGCGAAACCGGCGATCAGCATCGCGGCAGGCGAGGAATCGTGCCTGGTGACGGCCTCGGCGAGCAGAGAATCCTGCTCCTCCGACAAAGCCGAACTCACGATCCCGTTCACCGGCGACGGCGGGGCCGAACGTCCGGCGAGGCTCGAGCCTTCCTCGAGGCCAGCCACCCGCTGCGCCCAATGCTCCTTATCGGACTGGAAGCGCGTGCTGTCGCGGTAGGTGATCTCGGATTCGTAGAGTGTGCGCAGGTCCGTCGCCTTGCTCGGCGCGGGCTCGGCGCCGGTGACATAGGCGGTGTAGAGCTCGGCGATCCGAGTCATGAACGTCATCGCGCCGAAGCCGTCGAGGGCGATGTGGTGGGCGCGCGAGTACCAGAACCAGCGCTGGTCCTCGATGCGCAGCGCGGCGGCGCGGATCAGGCGATCGTTGACGATATCGAGCGGGTGCGAGTACTCCGCACGCATCCATTCCTGAGCGGCGGCTTCGGGATCGTCGACGTCGCGCAGGTCGACGTATTCGAGGGTCGCATCCAGCGACGGATCGACGGTCTGCAGCGGTTCACCGTCGCGTTCGATGATCCGAAGGAAGCCCGATCCCATCTCGCGGGCAGCATCGGAGCTTGCCCGCTCGAGGGCCGCTACATCCAGGTCGCCGCGCAGATCGACATACTGCGCGATGTTGACCGGTACGTCAGGATCGACATGCTGGGCATACCAGATACCCAGCTGCGCCGGGGACAACGGAAAGAACTCATCCCGCTCACCACCAGTTTCGCCGTTTCCGCCGAAATCCAGCCGGTCCAACCGTAACCTCGCTTCCGGAACACCACGCAAGCGCTCCCCGACGACACCCGGACAGGACGCTCACCTATCCAAGCGTGGCGTCCACATCTGCGGGCTCAGTTCTCGTAAAAATCAGGCAAAAATGTTCATTGGCACTATCTGTCCGCTGGGCCGCTGTTGTTACATGGGCACGACCGGACCCGAGGTCGCCCACGCGGCACATCCGCGAACTTCGCTGCTGATCACCGAATCAATCTACCGTCGCCCTTGGCGGGGGACCAACCAACGTCCATAGCGTCAGCGCATCGCCGCTGGCGACACGGCGAGGCGGGGCTACCGGGCGTTTCCTGGCCACTCACCGCGGCCATAGTTTCAGCGTGAGCAGTGTGACAACCGGGCGGGTTCGGCTCTGGGTGTGAGATGCGTCTTCGGCGTGTGCTGAACGAGGCCCACCGTCGGCATCATCGGCACCGCCGTAGGCCGAGAACCTACCCTCGCACCAGTCTTTGCCACTGCACTCTGTCGGCTGCTGCTGCACACCCTGGTGCGTTGAGGGCCGGGATCGACCCCAGCGTTCTGGTACAGATCTCGGAACTCGACGGATCCGGATGGAACCGAAGCCAGGTCCGGCGCGTCCATGTCTGCGTAGGTAAGTTCTGGGCTCAGTCGGTGGAGTGGAGGGTTCTGGGGTGGGCATCGAGATTCCCGAGGCGTTGCAGTGGGCCGCGAAGTATGTCGTCGGGGCCGGTGATTGGCCCGAGGGTGACGAAACGGCGATGCGGCGTATGGCCGATGCCTACAACACCGCCGCCACCACCCTCGACGACCTCGGCGACGACGCCCAACTGAAGGTCAACCAACTCCTGTCGGCTTTGGACGGGCAGAGCGCCGACGCGATCGAGGCGTTCTGGAAGAAACTCGGCAACAACGACGGCGCCCTCTCCGCACTGACCGGGTTGCTCACAGACCAGGCCGACGTCGTCGATGACGGCGCCAACGACATCGAACACACCAAGCTGATGATCATCGCCCAACTGGTCATCTTCGCCGTCGAAATGGCCGCCGCGTTGGCTGCCATGGCCACCGGTGTCGGCGCGCCCGCCGGAGCCGCCGCCGGAGCCGCCGCCCGCGTCGCCACCCAAGCCGCGATCCGGTTGACGATGAAACAGCTGCTGCAACGGATCCTGTCGCGGGTGGTGAAAGAAGCCGCCCTCGGCGCCCTCGAAGAAGGCGGCCTCGACCTCGGTATCCGCCTCATCCAAGCCGCCAAGGGCGACCGCGAACTCTCCCGCGACGACTTCACCGCCGTCTGGCAATCCGCCGCAGGCGGCGCGATCGGCGGCGCCATCTCCGGCGGCCTCGGCCGCGAAGGCGGACTCACCAACGGCATCGGCGACAACGCCGGCGAAGGCCTGTCCAACGCCCTGGGCAACCGGGCCAAACAATTCGCCACCGACTACACCACCGAAGTCGCCTCCGACATCGGCTCCCAAGCCGCCATGGCCGCCATCACCGGCGAAGACTTCGAACTCACCGCCGACACCTTCACCAGCGCCGCCACCGGCGCCGCACAAAACCAATTCGACAGCGGCGGCAACGACGGGGGCGGCGACAACGGGCCCGAAAACGAGCCGAGCAACGACCCTGAGAACGGCAACAACGACCGCGAGCCCCAGAACAACGACCCCGGCCGCGGCGAAAACAACAACGACCGCGGCGAGAACAACCAGGGCCAGAACGACAATCCTGACAGCGGCCAGAACAACGACCGTGGCGGCAATAACGACGAACCGCCCGCCAACACCCAACCGGCCTCCACTGGTAATCCCGACAACAGCCCGAACTCCCCAGGCAGCAACACCGGGAGCGGCAACGACAACAGCGGCAGCAACGAACCACCATCCCGCACCCAGCCCGCCTCCACCGGCGGTGACCCGAACAGCGGCGCCAACAACGACTCCGGCAACAACCAGTCCCCGAACCAGCCCGCCCAAACCTCCCCTGCCAACGCCAACAGCAACGACGACTCCGGCAACGGCAACGGCAACGGCAACGGCAACGGCAACGGCAACGGCAACGAGCCTCCCGCCCGCACTCAACCCACCTCGACCGGCGACCCCACCAACGCTGGCGGCAACGAAAACCAAGGCGGCAATAACCCGCCCTCGAACCAACAATCCCCCCAAACCACACCCACCGGGCACGATGGCAGCGGCAACCAAGCCAGCCACAACGACGGCAATCAGGACGCCAACAACCCCCCAGCCGACCAACAGCCGCAGCCTGCCGCAAACACTCCTCCCGCCAGTGAACAGCCGCAGCCTGCACCCGCAGTCGGCGAAGACGGCAATACCAACGGGGACAACAACTCCGGCGGGAACAACGCACCTCCGAACCACACCGCCCCCGCCGACCAGGACAACGACAGCGGCGGCACCGGTGACGGCGCTGGTGATCAGAGCGGCAATACTTCCCCGTCGAACCAGCAGCCGCCGCACAACACTCAGCCCGCCGAGAATGGCGGTGGAGCCAACTCCGGCGGAAACCAGAGCGACGGCGACAACTCCGGTAGCGGCAACAACCAGGCTCCGTCCCCGTCCGGGCAGGGCCAGGCGGAAGGCAACGGCGAGAACAGCTCCAGTAGCACCGGCGGCAACAACCCACCTCCGCCGAACGAACCACCGGCACCGCCCAGCAATTCGTCCGCGGACGACGATGGCGATGACGACGCCTCTTCCCAGCCGACCGGCAACACCGATTCCCCAACGCCCACACAGCCATCCGAAACCAACGGCCCGGCAAACCACCCAAACAACTCGCCGACCTCGTCCGGCGACACTGGCACTGGCACTGGCACTGGCACTGGCACTGGAGTGGGCTCCAACACAGGCACCGGCATGGGTGCGAGCGCGGGTACCGCTCCCGGTACCAGCTCTGGCACAGGCGCAGACCCCACGCGCCCGAATACGCCCGCCGCCACCGGCAACAACCAGGCCCCTAGTTCCCTCGATCTCCCCGACCAGGGAGCCCCTGCCACACATAGCTCCGATCCGAGCGCCCCCGGCACGAGCACCCTGGATCTCCCCGAACAAAACACCTCACCAGCTCACACCACGCCCCCTGCCCAGACATCGCCGACCGGCCAGGGCTCCAGCACTCTCGATCTCCCTGAGCAGAACCCCCCACCAGCCCACACCACACCGCCCGCCCAGACCACACCGACAGACCAAGGACCGTCCACACTCGACCTCCCTGAACAGAACACCCGGCCCACCGAGGCCGCCCCGCCTACCCAGACCACACCACCGGCTCAGAGCACCAGCACTCTCGATCTTCCCGAGCAGAACACCCCACCGGCCCACACCACACCGCCCGCCCAGACCACACCGACAGACCAAGGACCGTCCACGCTCGACCTCCCTGAGCAGAGCAACTCCGCTCCGACCGCCAACCAACCGCCGACCCGCGTCGATCCGCCCGAGCAGAACACGACGGGCAATGCGACGCCGTCGACGACCTCGCAGTCCCCGATCTCACCCGGCGGCACCCACAACACCCCCATCCCACCGGGTGGGCCCAACGCGGGCCCCAGTTCTTTGGATCTGCCGAATCCGACGACGGGTCAAACCCCGAACGCCGCTGTCACCCCGGACAACACGTCCAACGGCACCCACCCCCGATCCACGAATCCGGCCGCCGACCCATCGGCATCACCCACCAGCACTCAGCAGAGTCCGACGGTCGCCCAGGCGGACACGTCGGCCGCATCAACTGCCACGGCGACACCGCCGTCCACCGGGATCCCCACCCACGCCGCACCCGCGGATTCGGCAGCGCGAACCATGACACCTGCCTCCGACAACGCGCCGGCAGGCTCGCCCGCGGCCACACCAACCAATCAACGCCCGACCCCCGCAACCACCCCGCAGTCCAACGGCAACCGGCCGGCACCGCCATCCACGTCCGGCACCCCCACACGCAGCCCTGAGCCGACGCCGGCCAACACCGCCCCCACACGAACCACCCCAACCGACCAAGCACGAACCAACCCGCCCAACCGCGAAAACCCGCCGACCCGGACCACCCCCGAACGCCCCGCAGGCACCAGAAATC
>NZ_JAAGUY010000038.1 GCF_010868145.1 Nocardia cyriacigeorgica | reverse complement strand
GGAAGCTAAGGCCACCTGCGCCGATGGTACTGCACTCGACAGGGTGTGGGAGAGTAGGACACCGCCGGAACATCCTTTCACGAAAGCCCCCGACTTCGGTCGGGGGCTTTCGTCGTTTCTATGGACTTATCGATAGTTCGTGCCGACGGCGTCTGAGCCGTATGAGCCTGCGGCGTATGGGCATTCAACGTCGCCACCGAACATTTCGGGTCCGCTTTCGGGTTACGGATCGGCCCGCCCACGCGCCGCTACCGCCTACCCGGCCAGCGCCGGTCGGTCGATCATCGTGGCCGCCAAAACCACCTACTGCTTTGCGCTTCCGGACTGATGGAGCCGGGCGTACCGAGGCCGGTCGAGCCCTAACCCGCGCGCCCCCTACACTCGTCCCGGTGCGCCTCGTGATTGCTCGCTGTCAGGTCGACTACGTCGGTCGACTCACCGCCCATCTGCCGATGGCCCGCAGGCTGTTGCTGATGAAAGCGGACGGGTCGGTGCTGGTGCATTCCGACGGGGGGTCCTACAAGCCGTTGAACTGGATGAGTCCGCCGTGCTGGTTGGAGGAGCGCGACGGTGACGGTGCGGGGGCACTGTGGGTGGTCACCAACAAGGCCGGCGAGGAGCTGCGGATCACCGTCGAGGAGATCGAGCACGACTCAAAGCATGAGCTCGGGGTGGACCCCGGTCTGGTGAAAGACGGTGTGGAGGCTCATCTTCAGGAGCTGCTCGCCGAACATGTGCAGACCCTCGGCGCGGGCTACACCTTGATCCGCCGGGAGTACATGACCGCCATCGGTCCCGTCGACCTGCTGTGCCGTGACGCCGACGGTGCGACGGTGGCGGTGGAGATCAAGCGGCGCGGCGAGATCGACGGTGTCGAGCAGCTCACTCGTTATCTCGAACTGCTCAACCGCGATCCGCTGCTGGCGCCGGTGGCAGGTGTGTTCGCGGCGCAGCAGATCAAACCGCAGGCGCGCACCCTCGCCGAGGACCGTGGAATCCGATGCCTGACCCTCGATTACGAGGCCCTGCGCGGCACGGAGAGCAACGAGTTCCGGCTCTTCTAAGCTGGGACCATGCCTCGCCGTAAACCGCGCTCAGAGCGCCGGGCCGCGGACTCGTCGTCCGGCCGCCCGCTGGGCGATGTTTTCGGGCGCACGGAGCCGGGACCCAGCAACGAAATGTATGTGGTGCGCACGATTCCCGGGACACGGGCGATCAAGACCTACCGCTGCCCCGGCTGTGATCACGAGATCGTGCCTGGGGTCGCACATATCGTCGCCTGGCCGGCTTACGGCGGTGAGGACGACCGCAGGCACTGGCATCGCGGCTGCTGGAACGGTCGGCGGACCCGGGGCATCACGCGCCGCTGGTCCTGAGCTCCGGACACGAGGAAGGCCGCCCCCGCAGGGACGGCCTTCGATGCTGATATGTGTTCTGTCGCCGCGTAGGCCCGAGGTCAGTTGCTGATCTCGGCGTTCTCACGCTCTTCGTCGACGACCTCGTCGTCTTCCGGCGTGACCTCCGGGATCGCCTTGGCGCGCGAACCCGTGACGGACTTGGTGCCGCCACCGCTGATCGACTTGCGCTGCTGGTCGGGGACACCGTCGAGCAGTTCGCTCTCCCGGTTGACCGCGGCGAGCATCGCGGGCACCGAATCCAGCTGACCACGGATGCCGAGCAGCTGGGCCAGGACCCGGCCGCGCAGCACGCGCATCTCCTCGGCCAGCTCCTTGGCGTGCGCGATCTTGCGCTCGCTGGTCTGGGTGGCGGAGGTGATGAGGCGGTTGGCCTCGTCGGTGGCGTCCTTGATCCGCTGCGCGGCCTCGGCGCGGCTGGTGGCCTCCAGCTCCTCCATGGCGCGGGTGAGCTTGGTGCGCCGCTCGGCCATGGTGACTTCGAAGTCCTGCTGGGTGGCCTTGCGCTTGGCATCGGCTTCCTTGCCGAGGCGGTCGGCCTCGGCCTGGGCGGCCTCGATGATCTTCGCCGACTCGGTGCGTGCGTTCGCCAGGGTTTGCTCGAACTCGATTTCGAGCGCCTCGCGCTTTTCCTTGGTCTCGGCGAGTAGCGACTCGTACTTGCCACGCATCTCGGTGGCCTGCTGCTCGGCGATCGACACCATCTCCGCGGCCTCGGCCTGCGCCAGCGCGCGGACCTCGGACGCCTCGTCGGAGGCCAGTCGCAGCATGCGGGAAATACGGTCGCTCATGCCTTCCGCGGTGGTCGGCGGCACGGACAGCCGATCGACCTCCTTGCGGAGCTCATCGATCTCGTCGCGCGCGTCCTCGAGCTGGCTCGCAAGGTTACGAGCCTGCGCGGCGGCCGCATCACGATCGGTGGCGGTGACCCTCAGTTCGGCATCAAAACGGTCGAAATAGTTACGCACCTCGTCTTGCGCATAACCCTTGCGCACAACAGTGAAGGGCAGTGCAACGAAGCGATTGCGATCGGACTCAGGTGACGACATGGCCAACAAACTACAGCCTGAGTGGGGTAGATGGTGAGTCGACTGCGAATGTCATCGAGACGAGATCTTCCGGCCCGATCTTGGTACTAGTGCGTAACATTCGGGTTCGGCTCGACCAACTCCACCAGCACACCACCAGCATCCTTCGGATGTACGAAATTGATGCTGGACCCGGCGGTTCCGCCGCGCGGCGCGTCGTAGAGCAAACGTAGCCCGCGGCTGCGCAGATGTGCTGAAACGGCCTCGAGGTCGGTGACCCGGTAGGCCAGCTGCTGGAGGCCGGGGCCGCTGCGCTCGATGAACTTGGCGATGGTGGAGGTCTCGTCGAGCGGGGCCAGCAACTGCAAGGCAGTCGCATCGTCGGCGGCCGCCGGGCACGACAGCATGGCCTCCTGCACGCCCTGCCCCTCGTTCACCTCGCGGTGGGTTTCCACCATGCCGAGATTGGTGGTGTACCAGGCGACGGCGGCGTCGAGGTCGGGCACAGCGATGCCGACGTGATCGACGGCGATCACGTAGTCCGCGGGGATGAATTCGTTCGAGTCGGTAGAAGTGCTCACGCTTCGAACGTAGCGCGCGTACCTGCGCGGGGCTGTCGCGGCCCGACCCGCTACCGTTGAGTACGAGGCTGTCATCGCGCCGCGCGGGTCGCGTGCGCGCGGACAGATGCTGATCCACGAATGCAGTGAACTGAGAAGGCGAGGCTCGTCGTGACCAACTCCGTGATCGTGTCCGGTGCGCGTACCCCGGTCGGGCGCCTGCTCGGCGGTCTGAAGGGCTTCAGCGGTTCGGATCTCGGCGGATTCGCCATCAAGGCAGCGCTGGAGAAGTCCGGTGTGCGCGGCGACCAGGTCGACTACGTGATCATGGGCCAGGTGCTGACCGCTGGCGCGGGCCAGATCCCGGCCCGGCAGGCGGCTGTCGCCGGTGGCATCCCGATGGATGTGCCCGCGCTGACGCTGAACAAGGTGTGTCTGTCCGGCATCAACGCCATCGCGCTCGCCGATCAGCTGATCCGCGCCGGTGAGTACGACATCGTGGTCGCCGGTGGTCAGGAGTCGATGAGCCAGGCCCCGCATCTGCTGGAGAAGAGCCGTGAGGGCTTCAAGTACGGCGATGTCACGATGCGCGATCACATGGCCTTCGACGGCCTGTACGACATCTTCACCGATCAGGCGATGGGTGCGCTGACCGAGACCCGCAACGATTCCGCGCCGATCAGCCGCGAGGAGCAGGATGCGTTCGCGGCGGCCTCGCACCAGCGCGCGGCCGCGGCGTGGAAGAACGGCGTGTTCGACGACGAGGTCGTCCCGGTGGCGGTGCCGCAGCGTAAGGGTGACCCGATCATGGTCACCGAGGACGAGGGCATCCGCGCCGACACCACCGTCGAATCTCTGGGCAAGCTGCGTCCGGCGTTCCGTAAGGACGGCACCATCACCGCGGGTTCGGCGTCGCAGATCTCTGACGGCGCCGCCGCGGTCGTCGTGATGAGCAAGGCCAAGGCCGAGGAGCTCGGCCTGAGCTGGATCGCCGAGATCGGTGCCGCCGGTGTGGTGGCGGGCCCGGATTCGACGTTGCAGGATCAGCCGGCCAACGCCATCGCCAAGGCATGCGCGCGTGCCGGTATCGACCCGTCCGAACTGGACCTGGTGGAGATCAACGAGGCGTTCGCCGCGGTCGGTATCGCTTCTACGAACAAGCTGGGCATCGACCCGGCGAAGGTGAACGTCAACGGTGGCGCGATCGCCATCGGCCACCCGCTTGGCATGTCGGGTGCGCGCATCGTGCTGCATCTGGCGCTGGAGCTGAAGCGCCGCGGTGGCGGTGTGGGTGCGGCCGCGCTGTGTGGTGGCGGTGGTCAGGGCGATGCGCTGATCATCAAGGTGTAGTTCGCGGACTGCGTCCGGCGGCGCCAGTTGTGACCGGTTCAACTACGACCGGTCGTAGTGTATGCGGCACAATGGTGGCCATGGGTTTCTTGGATCTGCGCAGCGTCGCGGGTAGGTTCCGATTCTTTGCCGTGCTCGAGGCACTGTCATGGCTGGGTCTGCTGGTCGGGATGGCATTCAAGTACATCCCCGAGAACGGCAACGAGATCGGTGTGAAGATCTTCGGCCCGGTACACGGCGGCATCTTCATTCTGTTCGTGCTCAGCGCGCTGCTGGCCTCGCGTGAGCTGAACTGGAACTGGAAGACCACCGTGCTCGCGCTGGCCTCCAGCATTCCGCCGTTCTGCACGGTGATCTTCGAGGTCTGGGCGGTGCGCACGGGCAAGCTCGGTGAGCTGAGCGCCGGTGCCGCGACCGACGCCCCGGCACCCGCTCGCGTGTCTTCGTGACAGACTGGAGCTCGTGACTCGACCAGCCGCTCGTCGTCCTTCGCCAGCCGTTGCCGCCGCCATGTCCGGCGCGGTGGATCTGTCCAGCCTGAAGCAGCCGCCCGCTGGTGCGGCCCCCGAAGGCGGATACACGGTGACCGAGGCCGACTTCGAAACCAAGGTGCTTCGGCGTTCGACCCAGGTGCCGGTGGTGGTGGCGCTGTACTCGCAGCGCAGCCCCGGCAGCGTCGAACTGGTGCAGCTGCTCGAGCGGCTGGCCGGTGAAGGCGATGGCAGCTGGGATCTGGCGACCGTCGAGGCCGAGAGCAATATGCGCATCGCCCAGGCGTTCGGTGTGCAGGGCATTCCGACGGTGATCGCGGTGGCAGGCGGACAGCCGCTGGCCGACTTCCAGGGTGTGCAGCCGGAGCCGCAGGTGCGGCAGTGGCTCGGTGCCGTGGTCGATGCGGTCGCGGGCAAGCTCGAAGGCGGTGACGGCGAGCCGCAGGAGCCCGCCGAGGATCCGCGCTTCACCATGGCCGAGGCCCTGCTCGAACAGGGCGATCTTGCGGGCGCGGAGTCGGCCTACGAGTCGATTCTGGAAGCCGAGCCGAACAATGCCGAGGCCAAGGCCGCGGTCCGGCAGCTGCGCTTCCTCGGTCGTGCCCAGGATCTGCCGGATTCGGCGATTGCCACCGCCGACGCCGATCCCGGCAATGTCGACGCCCAACTCGACGCCGCCGATATCGAACTGTTCCATCAGCGCCCCGAGGCCGCTTTCGATCGCTTGATCGGCCTCGTCAAGCGCACCGCAGGTGATGACCGCACCAAGGTTCGTACCCGGCTGCTGGAGTTGTTCGAGCTGTTCGATCAGGCCGAGCCGTTCGTGGTGGCCGCGCGGCGCAAGCTGGCGGCCGCGCTGTACTGAAGCGCATTACGCGAATTTCAGCAGGTCTTTCGAGCGCCCGCACTCCTCGTGAGTGTGGGCGCTCGCTCGTTTCGGCCATACCGCAGGATCAGGCCCCCCGCGACCGATCGTTGCGACGCCGCGCCGGGCGGGGATCGCCTATGTCGCCGCGGCCAGCCACACCGCGCTCGACGGTGCGAGCGCGAGCACCGCAGAAGCCGGTCGTCCGTGCCAGGGCTCCTCATCGGCCACGACCGCGCCGAGGTTCCCGATCCCCGACCCGCCGTATTCGACGGCGTCGGTATTGAGGATCTCGGTCCAGCGTCCGGCCGTGGGGAGACCGACCCGATACTTGTCGTGGGCCGAGCCGGCAAAGTTGTAGACGCAGGCGATGACGGAGCCGTCGGTGCCGTAGCGCAGGAAGGCCAGCACATTGTGCTCGCGGTCGTCGGCTTCGATCCAGGAATGCCCGCCGGGTGTGGTGTCCTGGGTCCACAGCGCCGGGCGCGCCAGATAGACGGTGTTGAGGTCGCGGACGAGGGTCTGCACGCCCCGGTGCAGCGGGTTGTCGAGTTCGTGCCAGTCCAGGCCGCGGTCGTGCGACCATTCGCGGAACTGGCCGAATTCCTGGCCCATGAACAGCAGTTGTTTGCCCGGGTGAGCCCACATGTACGCCAGCAGGGCGCGCACGCCACTCGCCTTGGCGTAGTCGTCGCCGGGCATCCGGGTCCACAGCGTGCCTTTGCCGTGCACCACCTCGTCGTGGCTGATGGGCAGCACATAGTTCTCGCTCCAGGCGTACATCAGCGAGAAGGTGATCTCGTTGTGGTGCCAGGATCGGTGGATCGGGTCGCGGCGCAGGTATCCGAGGGTGTCGTGCATCCAACCCATATTCCATTTCATGGAGAAGCCGAGGCCGCCGACCTCGATGGCGCGGGTGACGCCGGGCCAGGTGGTTGATTCCTCGGCGATGGTGAGGACTCCGGGGTGCTCGCTGTGGATGCGGTCGTTGAGTTCGGTCAGGAAATCGACGGCTTCGAGGTTTTCCCGCCCGCCGTGCACGTTCGGTTCCCATTCGCCGTCGGGACGCGAGTAGTCGAGGTAGAGCATCGAGGCGACCGCGTCCACGCGCAGGCCGTCGATGTGGAATTCCTCGATCCAGTAGCGGGCATTGGCGATCAGGAAGTTGCGCACCTCGTTGCGGCCGAAGTCGAAGACGTAGGTGCCCCAGTCCAGTTGTTCGCCGCGCCGTGGATCGGGGTGCTCGTAGAGGGGCGTGCCGTCGAACCTGGCAAGGGCCCATTCGTCGCGCGGGAAGTGTGCAGGCACCCAGTCCAGCAGAACGCCGACGCCCTGGCCGTGCAGATGGTCGACGAAGGCACGGAAGTCGTCGGGGGTGCCGAATCGGGCGGTCGGGGCGTAGTAGGAGGTGACCTGGTACCCCCACGACCCACCGAAGGGATGCTCGGCGACGGGCAGCAGTTCGATATGGGTGAAACCGGCCGCGCGCACGTATTCGGCCAGCTGTTGGGCAAGTTCGCGGTAGCCGAGCCCCGGCCGCCACGAGCCGAGATGCACCTCATAGGCGCTCAACGGCGCGCGGGCGGGTTCGGTCGTGGCGCGGGTGGCGAGCCAGACATCGTCGGACCACACATGCTGCGATTCGGTAATGACCGAGGCGGTGGCGGGCGGGACCTCGGTGGCGAAGGCGAACGGGTCGGCGTGGTCGACGGTGCGACCGTCGGCGCCGTGCACCCGGTACTTGTATCGGGTGCCGGGCCCCACACCGGGCACGAACACCTCCCAGATCCCGGAGCTGCCCAGCGACCGCATGGGTGCGCTGGTGCCGCTCCACTCGTCGAAATCGCCCATCACGCTGACACCGCGGGCGTTCGGCGCCCACACCGCGAACGATGTGCCCGTCACCTCACCGTCGAGGGTGGTGTAGCGGCGCGGATGCGCGCCGAGCACCTCCCACAGCCGCTGATGGTTGCCCTCACCGATGAGGTGCAGGTCGAGTTCGCCGAGCGTGGGGAGGAACCGGTAGCCGTCGGCGCCGACGACCGTCTGTCCGCCCGGGTAGGTGGTGACGACGCGGTAGTCCATCAGCTCCGGATACGGCAGCACACCGGCGAAGATTCCGTGACCGAGCGAATCGAGCCGGTGCTCGTCGGTGCCGATTCGTGCCGTCACGGTGTCGGCGTGCGGGCGCAGCACCCGGACGACGGTGCCGTCCGGGTGCGGGTGTGCGCCGAGGACGGTGTGCGGGTCGGGGTGGGTGCCCGCCGCGAGCAGCATCAGGTCGCGGCGCTTCACCGCCGGACCCTGCTCATCCGAAATTCCTGCGGAAGGCCAGTTCGGTGCGGGCGGCCTGGGGGACGGGGGGCAGCGCGAGGATGTGTGCGACGGCCTTGGCCGGGTCGAGACGCACGTAGTTGGTCTGCGCCCAGTGATATTCCTCGCCGCTGATCTCGTCGTAGACCACCGGGTGGTCGTGCCATTCGCGGCCGATGGCGGGCAGGTCGAGCGAGAGCATGCCCTGTTCGGCGGCGAACGGGTTGAGGTTCACCACCACCAGCACGGCGTCGCCGGTGACCGGATCGAATTTCGAGTAGGCCAGCATGGCGTCGTTGTCGATGTGGTGGAAGTGCAGGCAGCGCAGTTGACGCAGCGCCGGATGGTTGCGCCGGATCTCGTTGAGCCTGGTCAGCCAGGGCTCCAGCGATTCACCTCGGGCCAGCGCCTCGGCGAACGGACGCGGGCGCAACTCGTACTTCTCCGAGTTCAGATACTCCTCGCTGCCCGGTCGCACAGCTTGGTGCTCGAACAATTCGAATCCGGAGTACACACCCCAGGTGGGTGCGAGGGTCGCGGCGAGGGCGGCGCGGATGGCGAACATGCCAGGCCCGCCGTGTTGCAGGCTTTCGTGCAGGATGTCGGGGGTGTTGACGAAGAGGTTGGGCCGGGCTTCGTCGGCCTTGGCTGCGAGCTCACGGCCGAATTCGGTGAGCTCCCATTTGCTGACGCGCCAGGTGAAATAGGTGTAGGACTGGCTGAATCCGCGGCGCGCAAGCCCGTACAGCCGGGCCGGGCGGGTGAACGCCTCGGACAGGAACACCACCTCGGGGTCGGTGCGGCGCACCGTGGCGATCAACCATTCCCAGAAGTCGGCGGGTTTGGTGTGCGGGTTGTCGACGCGGAAGATTTTGACGCCGAGATCGATCCAGTGCCGGACGACGCGCAGGACCTCGGCATAGAGGCCGTCGGCGTCGTTGTCGAAGTCGACGGGGTAGATGTCCTGGTATTTCTTCGGCGGGTTCTCCGCGTAGGCGATGGTGCCGTCGGGCAGGGTGGTGAACCATTCGGGATGCGCGCTGACCCACGGATGGTCGGGTGCGCATTGCAGAGCGAGATCGAGTGCCACTTCGAGGCCGAGCCGGTCGGCGGCGGCCACGAAATCGGCGAAGTCTTCCTCGGTGCCGAGCTCGGGGTGGATGGCGTCGTGCCCGCCGTCGGCCGAGCCGATCGCCCACGGTGAGCCGACGTCGCCGGGTTCTGCGGTGAGCGAGTTGTTGCGGCCCTTGCGGTTCACGGCGCCGATCGGATGGATGGGCGGCAGGTAGACCACGTCGAAGCCCATTGCCGCGATACGCGGCAGATCCTTGGTCGCGGTGGCGAAACTGCCGTGGACCGGGTGGCCTTCGGCGGTGCGGCCGCCGGTGGAGCGGGGGAAGAATTCGTACCAGGCGCCGTAGAGCGCGCGCTGGCGTTCGACCAGCACGGTGTGCTGAGGTCCGCGGGTCACCAGGTCGCGCAGCGGGGTGGCGCGCAGGATGTCGGCGACGTCGTCGGTGAAGGCGGGGGCGACCCGGGCCGGAAGCTGTTCCTCGCTGCGCAGGGCGGCCGCGACCGCGCGCAGCCGTTCGAACTGTTTCTTCGGTACCGCTTGGGCGGCGCGATCGAACAGCTGGGCGCCCAGTTCCAGATCGTTGGCCAGATCGGCGGCGCTCTGACCGACCGCCAGTTTCGCCTCCACCGCGGCCCGCCAGGTGGCGATCGGATCGAGCCAGCCTTCGATGCGGAAGGTCCAGGTGCCCGGCGCGTGCGGGGTGACGGTGGCGTTGAAGACGTCGGGCTCGTAGTCCGGTGTCATCCGGATGCGTACCATCCGCGAGGACCCGGGCCCGCGCACCGCGAGCGTGGCGGCGACCGCGTCGTGTCCCTCGCTCCACACCACGGCGCGCACCGGGAACACCTCGCCGACGACCGCCTTGGCGGGCCGGCCTCCGGGGATGAACGGGGCAATGTCATCGATTGCGATGCGGCCGGTCACGTCCCAACCGTACCGTTCGCCGGCGCGAACGAAGTGATGAGCGCACCGAGCGCGATCCGAGGCTCGCATTGTTGGGTAGGGTTCGGCTGGTGAAGGCACTGCGTCGGTTCACAGTCCGCGCCCATCTGCCCGAGCGTCTCGCGGCGCTTGGTGAGTTGTCGACGAATCTGCGCTGGTCATGGCATGGTCCGACCCAGAATCTGTTTGCCGAACTCGACCCGGCGCGCTGGCTCGAGCTCGGCCACGATCCGGTGCGGATGCTCGGCGAGGTGCCGCGCGAACGGCTCGACGAGCTGTCCGCCGACCCCGGCTACATCGCCAGGGTGGACGCCGCAGCGGCCGATCTGCGCGAGTACCTGGCCACGCCCGGCTGGTTCCAGCGGCGCGGTTCGCAGGTGCGTGGGGTCGCCTACTTCTCCATGGAATTCGGTGTCACCGAGGTGTTGCCGAACTATTCCGGCGGGCTCGGCATCCTGGCGGGCGATCATCTCAAGGCCGCCTCGGATCTGGGGCTGCCGCTGATCGGTGTCGGGCTGCTGTACCGCTCGGGCTATTTCCGGCAGTCGCTGACCGCCGACGGCTGGCAGGCCGAACACTATCCGGCACTTGACCCGCAGGGCTTGCCACTGCGCCTGCTGACCACCGACGGTTCGCCGGTGCTGATTCATGTGGGTATGCCGGATCGGCGAGTACTGCGCGCGCGGGTGTGGGTCGCGCAGGTGGGACGGGTGCCGTTGCTGCTGCTGGATTCCGATATCTCGGACAACGATCCCGAACTGCGCGCGGTCACCGACCGCCTCTACGGCGGTGACCAGGACCATCGGATCAAACAGGAGATCCTGGCCGGTATCGGCGGTGTGCGCGCGGTGCGTGCCTACACCCGTGCCGAGGGGCTGCCGGACCCGGATGTCTTCCATATGAACGAGGGCCACGCCGGCTTCCTCGGATTGGAACGTATCCGTGAATACGTGTCGGCCGGGCTCGATTTCGATGCCGGGCTGGCGGCGGTGCGGGCGGGCACCGTGTTCACCACTCACACGCCGGTACCCGCGGGGATCGACCGGTTCCCGATGCCGATGGTACGCAGGTATTTCGGTGGCCCGCACGGCGAAGCGGAGTCCTCGCTGCTGCCGGGGCTATCGGTGGACCGCATCGTCGCGCTCGGACGTGAGTCGGATCCGTCGGTGTTCAACATGGCGCATATGGGTTTGCGGCTTGCTCAGCGCGCCAATGGTGTGTCGAGGCTGCACGGTGAGGTCAGCCGGGAGATGTTCGCCTCGCTGTGGCCCGGGTTCGATGCCGCCGAAGTGCCGATCGGTTCGATCACCAACGGTGTGCACGCGCCAACCTGGGCAGCACCGGAGTGGATCGAGAAGGCGCGTGAACGCATCGGTGCCGAACTCGTCGAAGAGGCGCGCGGTTGGGAGAAGCTGCGCGATATCGAGCCCGCCGAGCTGTGGTCGACCCGCAACACCTTGCG
This sequence comes from Nocardia cyriacigeorgica, assembly GCF_010868145.1. Taxonomy (GTDB): domain Bacteria; phylum Actinomycetota; class Actinomycetes; order Mycobacteriales; family Mycobacteriaceae; genus Nocardia; species Nocardia cyriacigeorgica_D. The sequence goes on along the minus strand of NZ_JAAGUY010000038.1, from coordinate 23,989 downwards.
CGCCACCCTGGTCGCCGAGGTCCGCCGCAGGCTGCGCGCGTCGTGGCTGCAACGCGGTGCCGCCGAGGCCGAATTGGGCTGGATCGATGGCGTTTTCGATCCGGACGTGCTGACCGTCGGCTTCGCTCGCCGGGTGCCGACCTACAAACGGTTGACGCTGATGCTGCGTGACCCGCAGCGCCTGCGTTCGATGCTGCTCGACCCCGACCGTCCGGTGCAGCTGGTGGTGGCGGGTAAGAGCCATCCCGCCGACGAAGGCGGCAAAGCGCTCATCCAGCAGGTGGTGCGCTTCGCCGACGATCCCGAGGTGCGTCACCGCATCGTCTTCCTGCCCGACTACGACATGTCGATGGCCCGCTACCTGTACTGGGGCTGTGATGTGTGGCTGAACAATCCGCTGCGCCCGCTCGAGGCCTGCGGTACCTCCGGAATGAAGTCGGCGCTCAACGGCGGACTCAATCTGTCCATCAGGGACGGCTGGTGGGATGAGATGTACGACGGCGAGAACGGCTGGGCCATCCCCACCGCCGACGGCATCCGCGACGAGCACCGTCGCGACGATCTCGAGGCCGCGGCCCTCTATGACCTGTTCGAACGTTCGGTCGCGCCACGCTTCTACGACCACGACAGCGACGGTATGCCGCTGCGCTGGGTGGAGATGGTGCGCCACACCCTGCAAACGCTCGGACCGGAGGTGCTGGCCTCGCGCATGGTGCGCGACTACGCGCTCGACTACTACGCGCCCGCCGCCGCGGCCTGCCGCAGTGCCGTCGCCGACGATTTCGCCGGGGCGCGCGCTGTCGCCGAGTACCGGCGCCGGGTGGAATCGGCGTGGCCGTCGGTGCGGGTGGCGCAGGTCGACAGCGCTGGATTGCCGGATACGCCGATCATCGGGGCGCCGCTGTCGTTGACGGCGCGGGTCGACCTCGGCGGGCTTTCCCCGGACGATGTGGCGGTGCAGGCCGTCCTCGGGCGGGTCTCGCCTACCGACGATCTGTCCGATGTCACCACCATGTCGATGAAGCACTCCGGCTCCGATTCCGGGCTCGAGCTGTTCGAGATCGAGACGCCGGTGCCGCTGTCGGGCGCGGTCGGTTACACCGTGCGCGTACTGCCGCACAGCGAGCTGCTCGCATCCGACGCCGAACTGGGATTGGTTGCCGCACCTAGCGTATGAGGGTGGCGCTGGATGTGTGAGGGCTGCGCCCGGGTGCGGTGAGCCCTGCGCCGAGCGCGTGACCGCGCGTCACCGACCGAACAACGGGCCGGGTGTCCCAGCGTCACGCATATCACTGTTTTCGGTGGCTGACCAGGCTTGTTGGTCCACTATCGGATAACGTGCTCGGGCACCCGCTCACTCGTTTCCCGACTGGAGTACCCCCCATGGCCATCGACGTGCTGACCCGAACCCGGGGTCATATCGATAACTATTTCGGTGTCAGCTCGAACGGTTCGACCGTCCGGCGGGAGCTGATGGCGGGCACGGTGACGTTCCTGGCCATGTCCTATGTGCTCGCGGTCAACCCGTCGGTGCTCGGCGACCACGGCGTACTCGGTGAGCTGGGCATTCCCACCCAGGCGGTGTTCACCGCGACCGCCGTGGCCGCGGTGTTCGGCACGCTGGTGATGGGCTTGTGGGCGAAGTATCCGGTCGCGTTGGCGCCCGGTATGGGGCTCAACGCGTTCTTCGCCTATTCGGTGGTGCTCGGGATGGGGATTCCGTGGCAGGTGGCGTTGTCGGGGACGTTGCTGTCGGGTGTCATCTTCTTCATCCTCGCGGTGACCAAGGTGCGCGAACGCATCCTCAATGCGATTCCCATGCAGATGAAGCTCGCGGTCGGGGCGGGTATCGGGATGTTCGTCGCGTTCCTCGGTTTGAAGAACGCGGGGATCGTCGTCGCCAACGACGCGACATTCGTCGCGCTGGGTGATTTCACCAAGGGCACCACACTGCTCGCGCTGTTCGGCCTGGTCGTGACCGTGGGTTTCGTGGTTATCGGCTGGCACGGCGCGGTGCTGTACGGCATCGTGCTGACCACGATCGTCGGCATGGTCAGCGGGCTGGTCGAACTGCCGGACGGCATCGCGGCGTTGCCGCGTGGGCTGGACGAGACCTTCGGGCAGGCAATCATCCATCTGCCCGACGCCTTCACCGGGCAGATGATCGTCGTCGTGCTGACCATGCTGTTCGTCGATTTCTTCGACGCCTCCGGCACCTTGATCGGCGTCGCGAATCAGGCCGGACTGCTGGACAAGGACGGCAAGCTGCCGCGCGCGGCGAGTGCGCTGGCCGCCGATTCGGTGGGCACCACGGCAGGCGCGATCATCGGTACCTCCACCACCACCGCCTACGTGGAATCGACCGCGGGTGTGTCCGCGGGTGGTCGTACCGGATTGACGGCGGTCGCGACGGCGGGCTGGTTCGCGGTCGCGATGTTCTGCTTCCCGGTGTTCGAGATCGTCGCGAAATCCGGTGCGGTGACATCGGCGGCGCTGATCGTCGTCGGTGTGCTCATGGCCAGGGCGCTGGGTGAGATTGATTGGCAGCGACTCGAGTTCGCCGTGCCCGCGTTCATCACGATCATCATGATGCCGCTGACCTACTCGATCGCGAACGGCCTGGCCATGGGCATGCTGTTCTACCCGGTCGTCATGGTTGCGAAGGGCAAGATCAAAGAGGTCCATCCGGCGATGTGGGTCCTCATGGTCATCTTCCTCGGATATTTCTTCTTTCTTGCGGAATAGGTTCGCGGGGTCGCGCAGTTGGTGTCCAAGGTGAAACAATCGGACCGTAGTCCGCTTCTTTGCGAAGCTAACGGGCTGCGATCGATAGACCGCACGATGATGAGGACAGACTGATGACCACCAAATCGACGCTCGAGCGTCTGAACGTCAAGACCCCCTACGACAACATCTCTTCCGATATCGGACTGCTGGCCCTGCGCGTCGTCTTCGGTGGCTTGCTCGCGGCCCATGGCGCCCAGAAACTCTTCGGCTGGTTCGACGGCCCCGGCCACAGCGGCACCGTCGCCATGTTCGAAGGCATGGGATACAACCCCGGTGAGCTGTTCGGCACCCTCGCCGGGCTGACCGAGTTCGTCGGCGGGCTGATGCTGGCCCTTGGCCTGCTGACCCCGCTGGCCGCCGCCATCGTCCTCGGCACCATGATCAACGTCATCAACCAGATGTGGAGCGGTGGGCTGCTCACCGGCCAGGGCTACAAGGAGGGCCTGCTGTTCGGCACCGTCGCGTTGGCCATTGCCTTCACCGGGCCGGGCCGCTTCTCGCTCGACTACGGCCGTCCGTGGTACCGCGTCGGATTCGCCTGGGGTGTCGGCGTTGTTGTGCTCGCGGCGGTGACCGGGGTGCTGACCCTGATCCTCAAGGGTGCGCTGTAGTCAAGTAGCTGTCATCGATGCGGCGCGGTGATGCGATCACCGCGCCGCACCGGCGTTTCGGGGGATGGACGCCGGCGGGCCGACGTTGCGGCGGTGATCGCTGCGTTGGCCGGTGGCGTCGGCGGCTGAGGCCGAAGTGGTGATGCCTGCGTTGGCGGCCAGGTGTTGTGCTGCGGCAACATCTGCCGTGCGCGGGCGGACGGGCCGAGACCGGTCGGTGCCCGATAGGATCGGCGTGCTCGACAGATCGAACTAGGAGGGGCGCTGGTGCAACCGGGTTCGGTCTTCGCCGGATATCAGATCGAACGCAGGCTCGGCCGCGGCGGGATGGGATCGGTCTACCTCGCCAAACATCCGCGACTGCCGCGACGCACCGCGCTCAAGCTGCTGAATCCGGATCTGTTCGACGACAAGGAAACCAGGGCGAGGTTCGAACGGGAGGCCGATCTCGCCGCCCAACTGGACCATCCCAATATCGTCACCGTGTTCGACCGCGGTGTCGAGGACGCGCAGCTGTGGATCTCGATGCAGTACATCGATGGTGTCGACGCCGCGTCCCTCGACCCGAACACGTTGCCGGTCATGCGCGCGGTGCGGATCATCGCCGATACCGCGCAGGCACTCGACTTCGCGCACAGCATGGGTGTGCTGCACCGCGATGTGAAACCGGCCAACATCATGCTCTCCAACGCGCATACCGGGCCGGAACGGGTGTACCTCACCGACTTCGGCATCGCGCGATTGCGTGATGACGGCGGTCATCTCACTCAGACGGGCTCGTTCACCGCCACCATCGCCTACGCCTCACCCGAACAGCTCACCGGCGCACCACTCGATCACCGCACCGATCAGTATTCGCTGGCTTGCAGCCTGTTCTGGATGCTGACCGGCACCGCGCCCTTCAACTCGCCGCATCCGGTGGCCGTGATTCAAGGCCATCTTCAGCATTCGCCGCCGGCGCTGAGCAGTGTCCGGCTCGGTATGCCCGCGGCCTTGGACGCGGTCATGGCGCGGGCGTTGGCCAAGCGTCCGGAGGAAAGATTCGGTAGCTGTGCGGAATTCGCCGAGGCCGTGCGCGCGGCGTTGTCGGGGGCAGCGCCGGTGTCGGGGCCGCATGGTCGCGTGGCGACGACCATGCAGGCGCCGATGGCGACCGCTCAGGGGCAGCGGATTCAGCCGCAGCCGCAGCCGCAGCCGCAGCCCAGGCCACCTCACCTGTCACAGCCGCACTCGCAGCCCCAGCCCAGACCGCCTCACCTGTCACAGCCGCATACCGTCGGCACCATCCACGGTTCGGTCGGCACCAGCTCCGTGACGGCCGGCACCGGACCGGGCATGCGACCGATGGCCGGTCCGCTCACTCCGCCCCGGCAGCAGGTGTATTCGCCGCCGACCGGGGAGCTTTCGGCGACGACCGGCGCACTGTCGCCGATGCGTAAGGCCGATGGCGATGGTCTTCGTTCGCGTCGGAAGCGCACCATCGGACTGTCGGTGGTGGCGGTGCTTGCCGTCATCGCGACGATCGTCGCGCTGGTCGTCATGGATACCTCCGACGACTCCGCCCCCGCACCGACCGGAGCGATCAGTACCGAGTTCCCGAGGATGGTGCCGCGGACCTCGCCGGGCAACGGTTTCGCGGAGGCCGGTTGCGTGTCACACGACGCCGCGAAGGAGGAGGAACTGTGGGACGGCCAGGCGAGCACGGGCCCGGATTTCGGTGCGTGGTCAGCGGCGTGGGGCTGTATGGGCACCGACGGCCTCACCGCGACCTCCTACTATCTCGTCGAGTACGAGACGGCTGATGAAGTGCGGCGAGTGCTCGATGGATTGCAGCCGATCGATATCACTCACGATGCCCTTGGCGGGGTGACGTACCCGAACTATCACCTGCCGCAGTCCATGGGGCACCAGCACACCATGATGACCAGCTTCCCCGGACCGCCCCGCGGCACCTTCCTGCTCTACACCATGGGAATGCACAAATCTCCCGAGGACTTCATGGACTGGTGGAAGTCGTTGCCGCTGTCGTGAGCCGGAGGGTGACCTCCATACAGCGATGTCACACTCGTCCGGGCTGTGTCGTCACCTCCACGTCGACATCACACTGACGAAGGAGACGATGGTGACGATCGAGATCAGCAACCCCGACGGCCTGCACGACCCGACCGGTTTCGGCTACAGCCATGTCGCGCGCGTGCGCGGCGAACTGGTCTTCATTGCCGGCCAATACGATTCCGACGCCGAGGGCCACACCACCAGCGAGGACTTCGCGGCGCAGGTGGACCGGGCCTTCGGCAATCTCGGTATCGCCCTGCGATCGGTGGGGCTGGACTACGCCGACGTCGCCCAGTTGCGCACCCACATCGTCGACCACGACCTGACCAAGCTGGGCGTGCTCGCCGAGAAGGTCGCGGAGATCTGGGGCAAGCAGCCGCCGACCCAAACATTGACCGGTGTCGCGGCGCTCGCCATGCCGGGGATGCTGTTCGAAGTAGACGCGGTCGCGGTGCGGGATTGATCGCAAGGTGCGGTTCCGCCGTCCGGTGCCGGCCATGTCGCCGCGCAAACGTCGTCGCCGCCCGACCGCGTGGTGCCCGGCCGGTTCTCCGGGGGTCGGGATCGCGGTTCCATTAGGCGGCGGTGCGTGCGGATGGCGGCCCTTGGGCGGCGTCGGCGGCGGTTCGTGCCGGGTATCCGGTGTGGTCGACCTGGGCCGGTGAAGGAATGGCTGGCGGCAGCGGCGGCTGGGCCCTCAGACTTTGGCGGCGGCTGTTAGTCGTTGCAGGGCTCGTGCGACCACCTCGGGATCGCTGGTCTCCCAATACGGCGGCAACGACGCACGCAGGTAACCGCCGTAACGAGCGGTGGCAAGGCGAGAGTCGAGAATGGCGACCACACCGCGGTCGTCGACGCTGCGCAGCAGGCGACCGGTGCCCTGGGCCAGGAGCAGGGCGGCGTGGCTGGCGGCGACGGACATGAAGCCGTTGCCGCCGCGCGATTCGACGGCCCGCTGACGTGCGGTGAGCAGCGGGTCGTCGGGGCGGGGGAACGGGATGCGGTCCAGGATCACCAGGCTCAGCGACGGCCCCGGCACATCGACGCCCTGCCACAGCGACAGGGTGCCGAACAGCGATGTCGCCGGATCGTCGGCGAATTTGCGCACCAGCGCTCCGGTGGAGTCCTCGCCCTGACACAGCACGGGTGTGTCCAGCCGATTGCGTAGCACCTCGGTGGCGGCCTTCGCGGCGCGCATGGACGAGAAGAGGCCGAGCGTGCGTCCGCCTGCCGCGGTGATCAGCCGCTCGATTTCGTCGAGGTAGGCGGGGGACAGACCGTCGCGGCCCGGCGCGGGCAGATGTTTGGCGACGTACAGGATTCCGGACTTCGCATGGTCGAACGGTGACCCGACATCGAGGGAGGTCCAGCGCACCGTCTCGTTGTCCGACGGCGCCTCGGCACCATTGGCGGCCGCGGTGTCGGTGCGGCTGGACGACTGCGCGGGCAGTCCCCAGGTGATGGCGAGACCGTCGAAGGAACCGCCGATCTGCAAGGTTGCCGAGGTCAGCACCACCGTCGACGCACCGAACAACCTGCTGCGCAACAGTCCTCCGACCGACAACGGGGCCATCCGCAACGTGCGGCGGGTGACGCCGCGCAGCTCGTCGGCGGCCAGCCACACCACGTCGCGGCGGGCCGCGGGATCGGGTTCGTCGAATGCGGTGAGCGCGCGGACGGCAGCGTCGTGCACCTCTTCGACGGCGGCAACGGCGCGGGTGCGGGCGGCGGCGGTATCGGCGTCACCCTGCGCGGTGGTGCCGCCCTGCGGGGCGAGCGCGGTGTGCGCGTTCCATGCGGCGTCCCGGACCAGCGCGAGAACCGGGGCGATCCCATCGGGCAGGGCGTCCCAGCGGCTTGGTCCCATATCGTCGAGCGCGGCGTGCAGGGCATCGCCCGCGGCTTCGAGGCGGTCGACCTCTTGTTCGTCGATGAGCTTGGTGCAGCGGCGGGCCGCGGCAGTGATCGCGACGGCCGACAGTTCGGCGGTGGCGACACCGGTGACCCTGTCGACGAGTTCGTGGGCCTCGTCGACCACGACCACATCGTGTTCGGGGAGCACCTGGATGCCGCTGATCGCGTCGATGGCCAGCAGGGCGTGATTGGTGACGACGACGTCGGCCTGCGCGGATTCGGCCCTTGCCTTCTCGGCGAAGCAATCCTGGCCGAACGGGCATCGTGATTTGCCCAGGCATTCCCGCGAGGAGACGCTGACCTGACGCCAGGCCCGATCGGAGACGCCGGGAGTGAGGTCGTCGCGGTCGCCGGTTTCGGTGTCGGAGGCCCATTCGTTGAGCCGCTGCACCTCGCGGCCGAGTCGCGATACCGCGAACGCGTCGAACAGCTCGGCCTCGGCCGGCTCCTCCGGAATCGCACTGTTGATCTTGTTCAGGCACAGATAGTTGTTGCGGCCCTTGAGGATCGCGAACTGTGGTACCCGGCCGAGCGGTTTACCGAGGGCGTCGGCGAGCCGGGGCAGATCGCGGTCGACCAGCTGACGTTGCAGCGCGATCGTTGCCGTCGACACCACGACCGTGCGCCCGGTGCGCACCGCATGCCGCAAGCTTGGCACCAGGTAGGCCAGTGATTTTCCGGTACCCGTACCGGCCTGCACCGCGAGATGTTCCTTGGTGTCGATGGCGTGATCGACCGCGGCGGCCATCGACACCTGGCCCGGCCGTTCCTTGCCGCCGAGCGCGGTAACGGCGGTCGACAACAGGGCCGGGACGGGCGGAAGTTCGGGCACCCCGGCAGCCTACTGCGCCGCACCGACAACCCGCGTACGGTCCGCGGGCGAGGTCATGGGGTTGGCGATTACCCGCCGACGCCGACTCAGCCGGCGAGCGCACCCTCGAGTTCGACTCCTGCCCCGCGCAGCTGCTCCAGCGCCTTCTCGATGGTTTCCGGCGCGACCCCGGCAGTGAGACCGAGCAGGATCCGGGTGTCGAACCCGGCCGCCACGGCATCCAGCGCGGTGGCGCGCACACAATGATCGGTGGCGATCCCGACGACGTCCACCGCGTCGATATCCCGGGCACGCAGCCAGTCGGTCAGCGTGCTCCCGTCGTCGGCAGCGCCCTCGAACCCGGAGTAGGCCGCGGCGTAGGCCCCCTTGGAGAACACCGCCTGGACCGGTGTGGTGTCGAAGTTCGGATGGAACTCGGCGCCAGGGGTGCCGACCCGGCAGTGCGGCGGCCAGCTGTCCACGAAATCGGGTTGGTCGGAGAAATGCGCACCGGGATCGACGTGGAAGTCACGGGTCGCGACCACCGCCGCGTAATCGTCGGCCCGTGTCCGGGCGTGCGCGCTGATCCGCTCCGCCACCTGCGCCCCACCCGCGACGGCCAGCGAGCCACCCTCGCAGAAATCGTTCTGCACGTCCACGATCACCAAAGCTCGACCCATCACAACCTCCTACCCGCCAATTCTGCCCCCCGCGACCGCCCCGCGCTGCCCACGAACGCGGGCATCCGCCGAGTGGCACCTGGCTGGGGCGTTTCGCGAGAAGGACTCTCGCTCGGGTGCCCCTGTCCACACCGCCGCTCAGGAGAGGAAGGTGGTGGGGATGGCCGGGTCGCCCGCGGAGAGTTTGAGGCCTTCCCAGGGGAGGGCGACCAAGCCGTTGGCGACGAGACCGCGGCTCTCCGACAGGCCCGGCTGGTCGATGATCTTGCCCTCGCGGACCAGGGGTACGAGCAGCTCACGCATCTCGAATCCGTTCGTGGCGGGACGTTCGCCCGCCGCGGGATAGATGATCTCCTCGACGATGGTGCCGGTGCGCCTGGCCAGCCGGACCGCACGCTTGGTGCCACCGCGCGACTCCTTGTGGCTGCTGCGTTTGGCCACCGGGACACCGTCGACCTCGACCAACTTGTAGACCATCCCCGCGGTCGGGGCGCCGGAGCCGGTGACCAGCGAGGTGCCGACACCGTAGACGTCCACCGGTTCGGCGCGCAGCGCGGCGATCGCGTACTCGTCGAGATCGCCGGAGACCACGATGCGGGTCTTGGTTGCGCCCAGTTCGTCGAGCTGATTGCGCACCTGCCTGGCCAGCACGCCCAGATCGCCGGAGTCGATCCGCACACCGCCGAGTTCCGGTCCGGCGATCTCGATGGCGGTGGCCACACCCTTGGTGATGTCGAAGGTGTCCACCAGGAGAGTGGTGCCGATGCCGAGCGCCTCGATCTGGCTGCGGAACGCGGCTGCTTCGTGTGCGCCGTCCGCGCCGCTGTGCAGCAGCGTGAACGCGTGCGCGCTGGTGCCCGCGCCGGGCACACCGAACCGGCGCACCGCCTCGAGGTTCGAAGTCGCATCGAAACCGGCCAGATAGGCGGCGCGGGCGCTGGCGGGTGCGGCAAGTTCATGGGTGCGCCTCGACCCCATCTCGATCATCCGGCGTCGCGCTGCGGCGCTGACCATGCGCGCGGCTGCCGACGCGATGGCGCTGTCGTGGTTGAGGATCGACAGGGCCAATGTCTCCAGCAGGACGCATTCGGCGAAGCTGCCGCGCACGGACAGAATCGGTGATCCGGGGAAGTACAGTTCGCCCTCGGCGTAGCCGTCGATATCGCCGGTGAAGCGGAACTCGCGCAGCCATCGGAGGGTGGTGTCATCGAGGAATCCGCCGACGATCTCGAGCTCTTCCTCGCCGAATCGGAAGTTCCCCAGTGCCTCGAGCAAGCGTGCGGTTCCGGCGACGACGCCGTAACGACGCCCGTGTGGCAAACGCCTGGCGAACAGTTCGAAGGTGCAGTGCCGATGCGCGGAACCGTCGGCCAGTGCGGCGGCGAGCATGGTCAGTTCGTACTGATCGGTCAGCAGCGCGGTGCTGAAGCCGTCGTCACGGGGATCCACGCTGTCACTGTAATCCGAGCGACGCGCCCGCCGACCGCACCGGAGCGCACCGCCTCCGGTGCGTGGGCCGATCGCGCATCATAAGCCCCGAAGGGCCGTGGTCAGGGGCGAAACGGCCGAATCGATCATGCTCGGGTGTTGTGTATCCGGGTGCTAGTCGTACCCTTGACGTTATGGCCTTGTGCAATACGGCACCCCGCTATCGGACGGACGTGGCCCGTGTCGGCGCCGTCGCGGTCGCTGCGAACGCGACGCTGTCCGCACAGGCGACGCCCGAGGCGGTGGAATACACCGAGATCCTGGAGGCGGAAGACCGACCGTGGGTCACGGTCGTCTGGGACGACCCGGTCAACCTCATGCACTACGTCGCCTACATCTTCCAGAAGCTGTTCGGCTACAGCAAAGCCAAGGCGACCGAGTTGATGCTCAAGGTGCACAACGAGGGCAAGGCGGTCGTATCGTCCGGCTCGCGGGACAAAATGGAACAGGACGTCCGCCGGCTACACGCCGCGGGGCTGTGGGCGACCATGCAGCGAGACGACTGACTCGGACGGCTACCGTAGCGACGTGCGTAAGTGGAGCCGGAAGAATTCGCTGAGCGGTCTCAAACTGCGATCCGAAATGGACGCCAGGGAAGCGGGCGTGCTGCGGTCGCTGGTCGGTGCTGTGTCCGGCCTACTCACCGAGCGAGCCTCCTCGGCTCCCGAAGACGATCTCGCCGCCCTCACCGGGCTGCGCAGCGGTAACACCCTCCCGCCCGACGACCCGCGCCTGATGCGGTTGCTGCCCGATTTCCACCGCAGCGAACCCGGTTCCCCCGACGCCGACCGCGCCGACCTCAACAGTGCCCTGCGCGGATTGCACGAACCCGAGATCATCGACGCGAAGCTCGCCGCGGGCGCCGTCGTCCTCGACACCTGCCCCACCGGCGGCGGCCGCATCATCATCACCCCCGAACAGGCCGACGCCTGGCTCACCGCCCTCACCGACGTCCGCCTGGCCCTCGGCGCGGTCCTCGGCATCGACGCCGACACCCCCGAACAATTCGATCCCGACGACCCCCGAGCCCCGCACCTCGACGTCTACCACTGGCTGACCTGGATGCAGGACTCGCTGCTGCAAGCCTTGGCGCCGTAGCGCTAGGTGAGATGGCCTCCGGTCCGTCCTGCGCCGGTGGCCCGAGGCTATCGGCACCAGCGGCGGCACGCCTGATGGGTGAGCCTCGGAACGTGCCGATCGAGAATCAGCCGCTGGGAGCCAGTAGGCCTGCCCGGGATTCGGTGGCGTCAGGTCGGAGGATCCGCTGGTCGCGTCGACCGTCCGGTGTGCGCGGTAGCGTCGGCGGCAGGATCGGCGACAAGGAGTTCTCGTGAATGCGGTGGCGGGTGCGCGTGATTCGGTGACCGATGTGCCGGGGGTGCTGGTCGGGCATCACCATGTGCTCGATGACGATGCGACCGTCGGGTCGGGCGCGGCGACCGGGTGCACGGTGGTTCGTGTGCCGGGCGGGGCGGTGGCGGCCGTGGATGTGCGTGGGGGAGGGCCGGGTACGCGGGAGACCGACGTGCTGGATCCGGTGAACACCGTGCGCCGCGCCGACGCGGTGTTGTTGACCGGTGGCAGTGCCTATGGTCTCGCAGCGGCCGATGGGGTGATGCGTTGGCTCGAGGAGAACGGGGTCGGAATTCCGATGGATCCGGCCGATCCGAGCCGGGTGGTGCCGATCGTGCCGGGTGCGGTGATCTTCGATCTTCCGGTGGGGGACTGGAACATTCGGCCCAGCGCCGAGTTCGGCTTTCGCGCAGCGGCCGATGCTGCCGTCGAGTTCGAGCGCGGCACGGTCGGCGCGGGTGTCGGCGCGCGTGCGGGGGCGATCAAGGGCGGGATCGGTAGCGCGAGCCTCGTCCTCGGTGACGGTCCGGCGGCCGGGATGACGGTCGCCGCGTTGATGGTCGCGAACCCCGTCGGCTCGGTGTTCGACCCCCGCACCGGCCTGCTCTGGGGAGCGGGCACCGACGGTCCCGACCACTTCGGCCTCACCCCCGCTACTCCCGAACAGCTCGCCGTCGCCAACGCCCTCCCGGTCAAGGGCACCGTCCTCAACACCACCATCGGCGTCATCGCCACCGACGCTCCCCTCGACACCCTCGGCGCCCGCCGCCTGGCCACCACTGCCCACGACGGCCTCGCCCGCGCCATCCGACCCGCGCATTCGCCCCTCGACGGCGACACCATCTTCGCCCTCGCCACAGGCACGGCGACGACACCGGAGGCGCCGCCACTGCCCCCGGCGTTCCCGGCGGATCTGCTGGTCCTCGACCAGCTCTGTACCGCCGCCGCGGTCTGTGTCGAACGCGCGATCGTCGACGCCATCCTGTCGGCTCGTTCGATTGCCGGGATCCCGTCGTTCACCGAGCTGTTCCAGAGTTGACGTGTGCCGCGGAGCCGCAGCGCCCGGCCTGGTCCCGCTGCGCCCGTCCCACACTCGGTAGAACGGCCTGCGACCGCCGACCCGCGATCTCCGCTGGTCCCCGCTCCGCCGGGAGCCAGATTCAGCACGTCCGGAATACCCGAATATCCTGACTCGTTGTCGGCTGTGTCAGGTCGGTGACGGCTGTGCGGATATTCGGAAGGGTTCGATTGTGCTCGTGATCAGGGCCGACCTCGTAGATGCGATGGTGGCGCATGCGCGCGCCGACCATCCGGACGAGGCGTGCGGTGTCATTGCGGGGCCGGAGGGATCGGATCGCCCGGAGCGTTTCGTGGCCATGATCAATGCCGAGCGCTCGCCGACTTTCTACCGCTTCGACTCGGGCGAACAGCTGAAGGTGTGGCGCGCGATGGACGACGCCGACGAGGTGCCCGTGGTGATCTACCACTCGCATACCGCGACCGAGGCCTACCCGAGCCGCACCGACGTGTCCTATGCCTCCGAGCCCGACGCTCACTACGTGCTGGTCTCCACCCGCGATCCCGAGCGGCACGAGCTGCGCAGCTACCGGATCCTGGACGGCGAGGTCACCGAAGAGCCGGTGAAGATCGTCGACAGCTACGAAAACAACTGACCACCAACGATATTCGCTAGTTCAACCGAGGAGTTCCCCGATGCCGGTAACCGTGTCCATCCCGACCATCATGCGCCCCCTGACCGGAGGTGAGAAGAGGGTCGAGGCCGAAGGCGCGACGCTGTCGGCGTTGATCGACCACCTGGACGCCAACTTCTCGGGTCTCAAGGAGCGTCTGCTCAAGGACGGCAAGCTCAACCGCTACGTCAACATCTACGTCGACGACGAGGACGTGCGTTTCGCCGGTGGCCTCGAGGCCGAGGTCCCCGAGGGCGCGAGCGTCACCATCCTGCCAGCCGTCGCCGGAGGCTAGATCCCTCGTGGCGCGTTACGAATCGCTGATCGCGACCCTCGGCAACACGCCGCTGGTCGGTTTGCGCAACCTGTCCCCACAGTGGGAAGGCGAGCATCCGGTGCGGCTGTGGGCCAAGCTCGAGGACCGCAACCCCACCGGGTCGATCAAGGACCGCCCGGCGCTGCGCATGATCGAACAGGCAGAGGCCGACGGCCTGCTGAGTCCCGGCTGCACCATTCTGGAGCCGACCAGCGGCAACACCGGAATCTCGCTCGCCATGGCGGCCAAGCTCAAGGGCTACCAGCTGGTGTGTGTGATGCCGGAGAACACCTCGGTGGAGCGGCGCCAGCTGCTCACCATGTTCGGCGCGCGGATCATCGATTCACCGGCGGCGGGCGGTTCCAACCAGGCCGTCGCCATGGCCAAGCAGATCGCTGCGGAAAACCCCGACTGGGTGATGCTCTACCAGTACGGCAATCCGGCCAACGCGCTCGCGCACTACGAGAGCACCGGCCCGGAGATCCTGGCCGACCTGCCAGAGATCACCCATTTCGTCGCGGGACTCGGCACCACAGGAACCCTGATGGGCGTTGGCCGTTTCCTGCGCGAGAAGGTGCCGGGCATCGAGATCGTCGCGGCCGAACCGCGCTACGGCGAGCTGGTGTACGGGCTGCGCAATATCGACGAGGGCTTCATTCCCGAGCTCTACGACGAGTCGGTGCTGACCACCCGCTTCTCGGTTGGACCGTATGACGCGGTGCGCCGCACCAGGGAGCTGGTGCTCGAGGAGGGCATCTTCGCAGGCATCTCCACCGGCGCCATCCTGCATGCCGCGCTCGGCGTCGCGCGCAAGGCGGTCAAGGCCGGTACCAGGGCCGATATCGCGTTCGTTGTGGCCGATGCCGGGTGGAAGTACCTGTCCACCGGCGCCTACGACGGCACCCTGGAAGAGGCAGAGGAACGCCTCGACGGCCAGCTCTGGGCCTGAGGTCGCCGGTACGCTCGAAGGTGCACTCGGCTCGCGGGTAGCGCTGCCGACGATCGATATTGCCGATGCCGGGCCCCTGTCCGGCCTCGTGCGTGGAGGTGATGGCGGTGACCGGTGGAACGGGAATCGGGGCCTCGTTCGATCCCGAACGGATCGCGGCGTTGCGCGCGCAGCAGCCACTGCCACCCGTGCCGGGTGCCCAACCGCCGCAGCTGGGGTCGTCGCCGACTCCGCCGGGTAAACCAGGTTTCACCGGCGCGCGCGAGGTGTGGGCTCGGGCTGCGGCGCTCGTGCTCGGCTTCGTCGCCCTGCTCTACGCGATCGAAGGTTTCGACGCCGTATCCAGCGTCGAACTGGATCAGGCCGGAATCGAGCCGCGTCAGCTCGACGGACTCACCGGCATCCTGTGGGCTCCGATGCTGCACGGCGGCTGGGCGCATCTGATCGGCAACACCCTGCCGGTCCTGGTGCTCGGCTTCCTCGCCCTGGTCTCCGGGATCGGGCGAGGTCTTGCGGCGACGGCGATCATCTGGGTTGTCGCGGGTGTGGGCACCTGGCTCATCGGGGGGTCGGGCACCGTGCACCTCGGTGCGTCCGCGCTGGTCTTCGGCTGGTTGACGTTCATCATCCTGCGCGGCTGGTTCGGCAGGCACGTCGGCCAGATAGTGATCGGCCTGATCGTGCTCGCGGTCTACGGGTCGCTGCTGTGGGGTGTGCTGCCCGGGCAGCCGGGCATCTCCTGGCAGGGTCATCTGTTCGGGGCTGTCGGTGGGGTGCTCGCCGCGTGGATGCTCTCCGGTGACGAGCGCGAACGTCATCGCGCCGCGCTTCCGGCCTCCGGTTTCGGTCCAGCCGGCACACCCGGCCGGGGCTGACTGTCCGGCGTCGCGGTTTCCGATGCGCGGCGCGCGCTCGGGCCCGGGGAACCCAGGTCGGTCCGGGCGGCGCGGTCACACTGCGTCCATTGTGTGACGCCCACCTCAACCCAGGCGGAATGACTTGGTGAGCGGACCTTTTCGGGGCGGTGGGTGCGGCGCGTGTCGGCTGGGTACTCTCTGGTGATGAACGTCCACACCGTCGTGAGGCGCGGACCGGTGCTTGCGGGCATTTCCGGTCCCAGTGGTCTCGGCCCGGCTTTTTGGGGGATCGGCTCTTGAGCGAGAATTCGTCGTGGCAGCATGGTGGGATGCGCCTTACCGTCCTCGGGTGCTCGGGCAGTGTGTCCGGCCCGGACTCCCCAGCGTCGGGGTACCTGCTCACCGGCCCGGACATGTCGCCGGTCGTCATCGATTTCGGTCCAGGGGTGCTCGGCGCATTGCAGCGTTACGCCAACCCCGGCGACGTATCGATCTTCCTCACTCATCTGCACGCCGACCACTGCCTGGATCTGCCGGGGCTGCTGGTGTGGCGGCGCTACCACCCGACGCCGCCGGTCGGTAAGGCCATCGTGCGCGGTCCGTCGGACACCTCGTTGCGCATCGGCAACGCCTCGGCCGAGGTCGGCGGTGAATGCGACGACTGGTCCGACGTGATCGATATGCGTCCGTGGGTCGAGGGTGAGCCGGTGGAGTTCGGCGCGGGTCACACCGTGACGGCGCGCCGGATGTTCCACCCGCCGGAGTCCTACGGCCTGCGGATCGTCACCGCGGCCGGGCGCACGTTCGTCTACACCGGCGACACCGCGATGTGCTCACAGGTGCAGGAGCTCGCGCAGGGCGCCGATGTGCTCATGGCGGAAGCGTCCTGGACCCACGATCCGGCGAATCGTCCTCCCGGTATTCATCTTTCGGGCACCGAGGCGGGGCGGATCGCGGCCGAAGCGGGTGTCGGCGAACTCCTGCTGACGCACATTCCGCCGTGGACTTCGCGCGAAGATGTGATCGCCGAAGCCAAGGCCGAGTTCACCGGTCCCGTGCATGCGGTGGCACCGGGGGAGACCTTCGACCTCTGAGTCGCGTCGTCTGTGTGGGCGATGACTGCGGCATCGGTGACTCGAGTTGTGGGCCCTGGTGCCGATGGCCAGCCACTGAGGAATGTGGCTACCGCACCGAGCGCCGAATAGTCCAGAACGCTCGGTGCGATTTATCAGCACGGTATGCGGCGCGTGCCCTGTGGGTCACCCGTCGTGACCGCTGAGTGAGACGCGCTCGCGCCCCCGCCGACTCGCGAGCACCTGCTCCCATTACGCTGGCCTCGTGTCGAGACGAGCCGATGGCAGGGCGGACGATGAGCTCCGCGAGGTACGGATCACCCGTGGATTCACCACGCATCCAGCCGGTTCGGTGCTGGTGGAGTTCGGCCAGACGCGGGTGATGTGCACCGCAAGCGTCACCGAGGGCGTGCCGCCGTGGCGGCGCGACTCCGGGCTGGGCTGGCTCACCGCCGAATACGCCATGCTGCCCGCCGCCACCCACACCCGCAGCGGCCGAGAATCGGTGAAGGGCAAGGTCGGCGGCCGGACCCAGGAGATCAGCAGGCTGATCGGGCGTTCGCTGCGCGCATGCATCGACCTGGCCGCCATCGGTGAGAACACCATCGCCATCGACTGCGATGTGCTGCAGGCCGACGGCGGTACCCGTACCGCCGCGATCACCGGCGCCTATGTCGCGCTCTCCGACGCGGTCACCTATCTCGCGGCCGCAGGCAAGCTCGCCGACCCGCAGCCGATTTCCTGTGCCATCGCCGCGGTGAGCGTCGGCGTGGTCGACGGCCGGGTGCGCCTGGACCTGCCCTATGAAGAGGACTCGCGCGCCGAGGTCGACATGAACGTGGTCGCTACCGATACCGGCACCTTGGTCGAGGTGCAGGGCACCGGTGAGGGCGCCACCTTCCCACGCTCCACCCTGGACAAGCTGCTCGATTCCGCGCTCGCAGGCTGTGAGCAGCTGTTCGAGGTGCAGAAGGAAGCCCTCGCGCTGCCGTACCCAGGTGCGCTGCCCGAGCCGGCCGAACCGAAGAAGAAGTGATGACCCGCCGTGTGCTCGTCGCCAGCCGCAATGCCAAGAAGCTGAACGAGCTGCGGCGCATCTTGGCCGACGCCGGTGTGGCGGGCCTGGAGATCGTCGGCCTCGACGACGTCCCCACCTACGACGAAGCCCCCGAAACCGGTGCGACGTTCGAGGAGAACGCCTTGGCCAAGGCCCGCGACGGCGCCGCGGCCACCGGATTGGCGTGCGTCGCCGACGATTCCGGCCTCGAAGTCGACGCCCTCAACGGCATGCCCGGCGTGCTGTCGGCGCGTTGGTCCGGTCGCCACGGTGACGACGCCGCCAACAATGCGCTGCTGCTCGGACAGCTCGGCGATGTCCCGGACGAACGCCGCGGCGCCCGCTTCGTCTCCACCTGCGCACTGGCGGTGCCGGGCGGGGCGGAGACCGTGGTGCGCGGCGAATGGCCGGGCACGATCGGGCGCAAGCCGATCGGTGATGGCGGGTTCGGTTACGACCCGCTGTTCGTGCCCGAGGGTGGGACGACCACCGCGGCGCAGCTGACGCCGGCTGAGAAGGACGCTGTTTCGCACCGCGGACGGGCATTGACCCAACTGCTGCCGGCGCTCGCCGCGCTGGTCGACTGACCCGATCGACCGGGGGCGGGGGGCACACCGAGTCGAGACGGCATCGGGGCCGGGCTCGCTGGGCCGACCTGCTGCTTCGGTGGGCGAGTCGGCGCGGACCCGCGCCGCCGTGCCCCGAGGTACTCGAGACCGCGGGATGGTTGCGGAGTCGCACGCGTGAGCGGTGCGACGTCGTGCGTGGTCGGGCGGACCGGTGGCTGCGTGTTGTACGCTCACCGCTGCGTGCGAGCGCCCACCTGCTCCTACGGCTCGTGTAGTAGACGGGTACCGTGGTATGCGTGTCCGCCCCTTCCGGCCCTTCGGCGCAGCATCGCCCTCGGCATAATCGGCCCGCGCTGATCGCGCTGGTGGTCGTGGCCGCGCTGGCGTGCCTGGCGTTGGGGTGGTGGCAGTGGGAGCGGTTCGAGTCCTCGAGCGGTACCGGCCAGAACCTGGGGTATGCCCTGCAATGGCCGTTGTTCGCGGCATTCGCGGTGTTCGCGTACTTCCGGTTCGTCCGGTTGGAGAGCGAGGCCGAGGAGGAGCAGTCGGCTCCCGCCGCGGAACCGGCACCGGCCGCGCAGCCCGCTAGGGCCAAGACCAGGAAGGCCGCGCCACGCGAGATCCCGACGGGCATCCTGCCGGAGCGGCCGAAGGCTCGACCCGAGCAGCCCGAGGCGGCGCGCGGTACCGATCCCGCGCTGACCGAATACAACCAATACCTGGCGCGATTGCACGCCGACGATATCGGTGAACGGGTCCGCGACGCGGGCCTCGACGCCCGCGACACCGAGAGGAGCGCCGGTTGACCGCCAGCGAGAACTCGACCGACACCACGCTGACCGACGACGGCGCCACCCCCGTCACCACCCGTAAGGCCCCCGCGAATACCGCGAAGGTCAAGAGCGCGCTGTTGCGCTACCGAGTGCTGGCCTGGACCACCGGTCTGTGGCTGCTGTTACTCACGGTCGAGATGATCGCCCAGTACGGCTTCGGCGTCGACACCCCGCGCTGGATCGCCGTCGTCCACGGCTGGGTGTACTTCGTCTACCTGATTCTCACCGCCGACCTGGCCGTCAAGGTCCGCTGGCCCGCGGGCCGCACCATCGGCACCCTGCTCGCAGGCACCGTTCCGCTGCTGTCGTTCTTCGTGGAACACCGCAACGCCCAGCAGGTCAAGCGCGACTTCGGCATCTGACGGCTTTCTCCAAGACCTGCCAGCCCGTCTCGGCCTACGCTCGAATGATCGAGCGATGGGAGTTGATGGCAATGACCGGCTATGTCGCCACGGCGGACATCGATATCGCTGCTTCGCCGAAACAGGTCTGGGAGGCGCTGACCGACCCGGAGCAGATCCGCCGATTCATGTTCGGTGCCGACGTGCGCACCGATTGGGAGGTGGGCAGTCCGATCGTCTGGGAGGGCGAGTACCAGGGACGGCCCTATACCGACAAGGGCGAGATCCTTGCCGTCGAGCCCGGTCGGCTGCTGAAGATGACCCACTTCAGCGCGCTGTCCGGTCAGTCCGACGTGCCGGCGAACTACCACACCCTCACCTACGAGCTGTCCGGCGACGCGAGCTCGACCCACCTGTCACTGAGCCAGGACAACAACGCCAGTGAACAGGAGGCCGAGCATTCGCGAGGCATGTGGCAGACACATGTCAGCGGGATCAAGGCGGCTGTCGAGGGCCGGTAGCGCCTGTCTCAGCAATACCTGGCTCGGGGCCTGCAGTTCAGCCGCCTCCATTGGCGCGATCGGTTCTGGTCCAGGTGGAGGCGCCGTTGCCGGTGTCGCTGCTGCGGGGGACTTCGCGCTGACGTTGTATCCGGTGTGAAGAGCGCTGACCCACCTCGAGGGGCGGATACCCGCTGTGCGAGCGGCTTTGCCGCGGTGTTCCCGATCCGGTGCTCGGCGTGCGGGCTCGCTAGAACTTGTAGGTGATGCCGGTGAACCGTTCGGATTCCTCCCACAGCCGCCGCTGGAGGTCGCGGTTCTTCGACAGCTTGGTCGAGGGGGAGGGTTCCACCGGGCCCTGAGATTGGAACAGACGCGTGGGGCCCCAGTAGGTGTTCGGGTCGGCGTCGGGTTCGGTGGCGGCGAACAGGGTGGAGTGGGCTGCCTTCGCCGGTGCGTGGCCGATCAGGCGGATGAAGGGCTTGCTGATGCGGTCGAGCGGGGTCTCGGTGCGCGCGAAGAGATCGGTGGCCGACACACCAGGATGTACGCCGTAGGACCGCTTGTTCGACCCAGCCTCTTCCAGCCGGTGCTGGAGTTCGCGGGCGAACATCAGGTTGGCGAGCTTGGACTGCGCGTACGCGAGATTGCGCTGGTAGCGGCGGTTCTCGTAGTTCAGGTCGTCGATCCAGAGCTTCGGGGTCTGCTTGTGCGCGATGCTGGCCAGCGACACCACCCGGTCGCGGACGCGATCCAGCAGCAGCCCGGTGAGCGCGAAGTGGCCGAGGTGGTTGACGCCGAATTGGGTTTCGTAGCCGTCTTTGGTGCGCGAGAACGGGACGTTCATCAGACCCGCATTGTTGATCAGCACATCGAATTCCCCGCAGTTGGCGGCGAATTCGCGCACCGACGCCAGATCGGCGAGATCGAGCGGCGCGACCTTGACGTCGCCCTCGACGCGGTCGGCGATCTCTTGCGCCTTTGCCGCGTTACGGCAGGCCATGACCACCGTCGCGCCCTTGCTCGCGAGTACCGTCGTGGTCTCTACACCGAGGCCGCCATTGGCTCCGGTGACGACGAAGGTGCGTCCGGTCTGATCGGATATCTGCTCAGGTTTCCACGCCATGCACCGACCTTACTCCTGAGTAAGTTCTCTGTGAAGAGTGTCTCGGACGCTGATCTTCCTCGCATGCCTGTGGAGCATCGAAGGCCGGGGCGATACGGATCGCCACCCAGCGCGGCCGCCATGGCCGATGCCGGATGTGCCGCCACGGCAGGGGTGTGGTGACGGCGGGCCCGGACTCCGATGCCGGAAGCGAGCGAACCAGGTCCGCACCCTGTTTCACCTGCGGTGATAGGCAGATCGCACCGATCTTCACGTTTTCCCTGTGGCGCATCCAGGATTGGGCCACAATGGTTCCTAGGCAGGGGATGGCCATTTCAGGAGGGGATCACTATGCCCACAGCGGGCAACACGGTGCCTCGGCGTCAGCTCGGTAAACACCTGCGCGAAATGCGTCAGGCGGCGGGATTGAGCATCGCCGAAGCGGCACGGCAGATCGGGCGCGGAGCCGGGACGGTGCAGCGGTTGGAGACCGGGCATCCCGGGAAGATCCATGTGCCGGACATCGTGGGGTTGTGCGAGCTGTATGACGAGATCGAGCAGCAGGGTGCGTTGCTCGGGCTGGCGAAGGAAGCTGAAGCAGCGTCGAGGAATGGAGGGTGGTGGCATGAGTACGGGGAGTTGATCCCGGAAGACTTCGAACTGTACGTGGGGCTGGAGGCCGCTGCGACGGCCTTGACCATCTTCCGTCCGGACATGATTAGCGGTCTGTTCCAAACTGTCGGGTACGCAAGGGCTCTCGATGTGGCGTACTTCCCTGACGGCGGAGCAGATGAGCTGGATCGACGTATGAAAGTGCGGATGGGCCGACAGAGGATCATCACCAGGAAGCGCACCCCGGTGAACGTGACGCTGATCTTGGACGAGGCAGTACTGAATCGAGTTGTGGGTGGCCGCAAGACAATGGCCGGTCAACTCCGGCACCTTGCTGACCTGCCGCCAAACGTCACTGTGCGAATTCTTCCGTTTGCGGTCGGCGTGCCGCCGGGTATGGCTACCGGGCCCTTTACCGTCCTCGACTTCAGTCCGTCATCACGTGAACCGGCCACGGTGTACGTGGAGTCGTATACGGGCAACCTCTACTACGACCGACCGGACTCGGTTGAGCGCTACCGAAAGGCGTTCAAGGCCATGCAAGATGTAGCTGTAGACACCGTTGGCAGCAAGATTCTGCTGCGTGTGAAAGCAAAGGAGTTCGAACGTGAGCGTTGACCTAACCGGGGCGCGGTGGTTCAAGTCGAGCCGGAGCGCGGGTGGAAACGATTGCGTCGAAGTCGCGCACCTGGACGTGGGTTGGGTCGGCGTGCGTGATTCGAAGAACCCTGCTGGCCCGGCCCTCGTCTTCACCCCTTCGGAGTGGGACACCTTCTTGACCCGTACCCGCGCCGGACGCTTCGACCACCGCTGAGCCGCGCCTGTCGCGGTCGGTCCGGTAGCGCGCCCTATTGAAACGGCCCGTCTCTCAGCCGCAACAGGCTGAGAGACGGGCCGTCTCACTGACAGATGTTGGCGGGCCTCCCGCCCTGCTGGTGAGGGTATCCGCCGTGATCGCTGCGTATGCGGATCAGCCGCAGTGGCTCGGGCCGGGCGAGCTCCAACCGTAGCTCGTATCCGGGTTGGGCCTGCTCGCCATACCGCCCCAACCAATACACTTTCCGGGGGCATCCACTTTCACTGGTCCGGCATAGTAGGCGAACATGCCGGAATCCTTCTGTGGGTTGTACTGCCCCCAGATTCCGAGGCTTACCATCGTCGCGGTCTTGGTACCGACATCGGCGGTCTTCCAGGTGACAGCGCAGTTGGTTCGGCCGTTGTAGAGCAGGTAGATGGTGGCGAGATTGCCCAGGTCGTGGGTGTCGATGACGCGGTAGCCGCTTCCGCACACCGAGGCAGGGGTCGCCGCATTCGCGGGAGTGGCCATGGCCAAAGATCCGGAGAGGATCGCCGCGATGGCGAGGCCCAGTCGGGCTCCGTGTTTGAGCACACGCATTATTCATTTTCTTTCTGTGAAGATCGACCGCGGATCATCAGTGGCGGTCGTTTGCCGAGGGATCTGCCGCGTCCGGTGCTGCCGTTCGCGCGCTGTCGATGACGGCGCGTCAGATGCGGTCGAGGGTCGGGATATGAGGGGCTCAGCCGCAGTGGCTACGGCCCGAATTCCAGTTGTACCCCTTGGAGATGTCGGTCGGCGATGCACTACCGCCCCACATGATGCATTTGCCGGGAGCATCCACTTTCACTGGACCCGCGTAGTACGCGTACATATTCATATCCATCCGGAGGCTGTTGGCCTGATCCCAGATGGCGACCTCGGCCTTCGTGACGGTCTTGGTGCCGATGTAGGCCGTCTTCCAGGTGACGACGCAGTTGGTTCGGCCGTTGTAGAGCAGATAGATGGTGGCGAGATTGCCCAGGCCGTGGGTGTCGATGACGCGGAAGCCGCTGCCGCACACCGAGGCAGGGGTCGCTGCGTTCGCGGGAGCGGCCATGGTCAGCGATCCGGCAAGAATTGCCGCGACGGCAAGGCCCAACCTGGCTCCGTGTTTGAACACACGCATCGTTCAGTTTTCCTTCCGAGAACACAATCGATCGACCACCTCGCGGCGTCGGTGACCGTCCGCCGATACGTGATCTGTCAAGATCCTGCACTGCGTCAGGGTGAGAATCCTCCCACTCCTGGGAATTCATTGACATCCAAGACTGGAGCGGGAAATCGCGTTGCGGTGAACTCGAACTGCTCGCCGACGGTCGTAGCCCGAAACCCTCCGCAGTCGGATAGGCGGATCCGCAGTGGTCGAGACGACGTCGACCCAGTCTGTGTCCGAGGCCCCGGCTACGAAGGAGGCATGAGGCGGGCGACAACGGCGCGTCGCCGGTCTCGCGTCTCCCTCGTGAACCGGCTGGTCGCGAGGGGCGCGGGGGATGGAGGTTTGTGTGTGGGGGGTGCTGCTTTGTGTAGCGCTGGATGGTCGGGTTAGGCG
>NZ_JAAGUY010000037.1 GCF_010868145.1 Nocardia cyriacigeorgica | reverse complement strand
TGCCAATGATTGGAACTGCAAACCCACCCCCGAACACCCCCGCCCGGTCCTGTTGATCCACGGCACGTGGATGAACGCCTACAACGGGTACGCCTATATGGGCCAGCCGATCAAGGATGCCGGGTTCTGCACCTTCACCTTCAACTACGGTCGTTCCAACCTCCTCGAGGGCGGCGGCCTCGGCTCGGTGCTGCCCGGGGTGATGGGCACCGGCTACATCCAGGACTCGGCGAAACAGTTGTCGGTGTTCGTGGATCGGGTGCTGGCCGCGACCGGTGCCAGTGAGGTCGATATCGTCGCGCATTCCCAGGGTGGCTCGATGTCGAACTGGTACACCAAGTTCGATGGTGGTGCGGCGAAGGTGAAGAACCTGATCACCTACGGCGCCACCCATCACGGCACCAGCCTCGACGGGATCGGCGCGTTGGGGCGCGCGATCAACAACCTCGGCATCGACATCCTCGGGTTCATCGAGATCTTCGTCGGCCACGCAGGTATCCAGCAGACCATCGGCTCCGATTTCGTCAACCAACTCAACGCCAGCGGTGACACCGTCCCCGGTGTCGACTACACCATCGTCGGCACCCGCTACGACGAGATCACCAACCCCTACGATCTGACGTTCCTGCACCCAGGCCCGGGAGCCACGGTCCGCAACATCACCCTGCAAGACGGCTGCGAACAGGACATCTCCGACCACCTGACGATGATGTATTCTCCCCGCGCGCTGTCGATCGCCTTGAACGCCCTCGACCCCGTGCAATTCCCGCAACTGCAATGCACCTTCAACCCCTGGCTCATCGGCGGCGGCGGCTCACTCTAGCCAACCCCCAGACCGGCACCCACCGGACCGGATCGACACCGACTCCGGCCGGCCCGGCGGGTAGCTCGGCCGCCGCTCCCCCAACGGAACCGGTGACCCGCGCCGTTCCGTGGGAGGTGAACCGGCGGATGCCCACCGAGCGGTACAGGCCCTGCCCGCTCGGTGGGCATACCCATGTCCAGGCGAGGGGTCGACGAGCAGAAGCCTTCGACGATCAGGTCTGACGTCAAGCGCTGTCCCATCGACGGTGTGGCTCGTATTCGCCCCGTGTCGTAGTGGCTCGACCGGTCCACCGGCCGCACTCACATGGGGTACAAGCTGTGCTTGCGAGGGTTGAACTCCACCGTCGCCGCTTTGTCCCGCAGCAGCCGCAACGCATGCCGCAACTCCAGCCGCGTCGTGGACGGCTCGATGACCGCGTCGATATAGCCGCGCTCGGCCGCCACATAGGGGGTGGCGACAGTGGCGTTGTACTGCTCGATCATGAACTCGCGCACCGCGGCCCGCTGCTCGGGCGGTACCTGTTGCAGCTGTCGGCGCCCGACGATATCGACCGCGCCTTCGGCACCGATGACCGCGATTCGTGCGGTCGGCCAGGCAAAGCTCACATCAGCGCCGAGCTGCTTGCAGGCCATGAATCCGTAGGCGCCGCCGTACACCTTGCGCACGACCAAGTTGATGATCGGAACAGTCGCCTCGATGATGGCGCGCGGAACCCGGCCACCGCGAATGATGACACCGTTTCGTTCCTCCTCTACGCCGGGCAGGATCCCCGGTGTATCCACCACGAAGATCAAGGGCAGATCGAACGCATCGCACAACCGGATGAAATAGGTTGCCTTATCAGAGCATTTCGCATCCAGCGCACCCCCGAGCACGAGCGGCTGATTGGCGAGCACCCCGACCGGACGACCATCGATGCGGGCGAACCCGGTGATCAAATTGGGTGAACTGGCCGCTCGGATCTCGTGAAAGTCGCCGTCGTCGAAGATCCGGAGCAGGATCTCGTGCATGTCGTATCCCTCGCGGTCGGAATCCGGGATGATGGACTCCAATTCGAGGTCGTACGCGGTAATTTCGGGCTCGAGGCCGGGGTTGACGATCGGCGGCGTTTCGATGCAGCTCGACGGCAGATAGCTCAGATATTTACGCGCCCAATCGAAGGCGTCCTGCTCGGTCTCGCAGACCTGGTGAATCACACCGTTGCGGGCCTGCACCTGTGCGCCGCCGAGCTCTTCGGCAGTCACGTCCTCCCCGGTGACAGCCTTGATCACCTCAGGACCGGTGACGAACATATGCGCTTTCTCGGTGGCAACCAGCACGTCGGTATTGATCGGCCCGTACACCGCTCCGGCAGCGCATTTGCCCAGCATGATCGAGACCTGCGGCACGAACCCGGACAGTCGTTCCTGGCACCGGCTCATATGCGCGAACCAGGCGAGGGAAGCGACGGCGTCTTGGATACGGGCGCCACCGGAGTCGTTGATCGTCACCACCGGGCACGCCTTCTCATAGGCGAACCGCAGAATGTGAGTGAGCTTGCGCCCGAACATCTCTCCGACGGAGCCGCCGTACACGGTCTGATCGTGGGCGATCACCACAACCGGCCTGCCGTCGATGCGTCCGTGGCCGGTCACCACACCGTCGCCGTACATCGCGTCGGGGTCGCGCGGATTGCGTACCAGACCGCCGATCTCGGAGAAGGTTCCCGGATCGAGCAGGGCCTTGACCCGTGCTCGCGCGCTGGGAATTCCCTTCTTTTCGCGTTTGGCGATTCCCGCTGCACCCGCCGGCTCCGCCGCGGTGGCAAGCACCCCGCGTAGTTGCTCCAGCTTCGTTTCGGTGCCAGTCGCCATCCCGGTATGCCTCTCGCCGTGCAGTTGTCCGGGCGAACATAGCCGGGCAGGCACGCGAGTACGGGCCGCTGCCACACAGTCTGGACAGAGTCACAGCGGCAGGAATGATCTTCTGGCTACATAGCCAATGTTCCCTTGGTCAGGCAGCACCTATATCTCGGCGGCGAAGCTGCTGCGCCGCGGCGACGGCTTCTTGCTTCGAGAAACCGTCCGCCATCCATTCCGAATCCACATACCAGGCCCGCCACGTGCCGTCACCGCGCTGTTCGGTCCGCAAACTCTGGTCTATGGCAATCACCGGGTCCCCTTGTCTGGTCGTCGGTCACCAAACCTCACTCCGCGATTCTGAGGCGGACCAGACCCTACAACCAGACCGTGTGCACGGCAGCAATTCCGACCCGTGCCCTTCGGGTCGTAATACAAATGGCATCCGGACCGTCAGCTGGACAGCAGTCACCGACGGTTCGTGCCGCGCTCGATCGCGGCCTACGCGGCCACCGTCGACGGACGCGTCCGGTCGAGCCCGCCGGTGTGCTGTCCGGCCAGGGGCACCGGCAGCCACCGCGCGAACCGTTCGAGCTCGGCCAGCGCGCCGACCGATGTGCACGCCTCGATCAGACCTTCCGCAAGCCGGATATCGTCCTCGTCCAGACCGTAGATCGAGAGCAGGAAGCCGCGGCGCGGCGACGCGGACAGGGCCCCCGATCGGATGTTCGGGAGAACGGTCGGCTGGACACGCGCCGGGCACCCGGAGTGCAGGACCACCATCGCTCGCAGGGCGAACGCGAGATCGCGAGTGTCCGGTATGTGCCCAGCGGCGACTGCACAGATGATGTCGGCGGGCAATACCTCGGTGCCGTCCAGATATCCGGGTTCGACAGCGCGCCAACGTTGCAGCGGCGGGAAGTGGACACAATCTCGGCGGCCCGACCAGCGGCTGACCGCCCGATCCACCAGCAGATCCGTCACCGCTCGGCACCGGTGTTCGTCCTCGACGACCGTCAGTACCTGCAGGAGCCGGCAATCGATGCTGTCCGGCGGCGCCGACGTACCGGGGATGCTCATCACGCACCACCTGGGCCAGGACCTGCGCCGCGTCGCGGTTTCGCAGGCACCGGCTCGTGCGCGCGGCGCCACGCCGTCACGAACAAGCCCAACGACGCGGTCACCGCCACCACCACCGCCACCGTCAGCAGCACCAGCGGCATCGTCGCCGCCGTGTCGGAGGGACCTCCGCCGCTGCGCACGATCAGCAGCGCCGCGAACAGCGGACCGACCATGCTCAACGCAGCTGCCGCCAACATCAGCCCGCCGGTAGTCAAGGCGACGGTACCCAACGGGTCCTCCCCCACCGGGGGCGCATACCGTCCACGCTCCGTACGAGAATTCAGCAAACGCGCAACATCAGTCATGATCGCCCCTCCGGTCACCTGCTCGAAGTACGTCTGAACTGCGAATTGAACCGTACAACCCGCCTCGCCGGAAACGGTCCCGATGAGATCGAACTGTCATGACCACTGACACCGGCAACCGTTCAGCGACCGGGAGTGTCACCGGTCAAGACGGAATTCCTCTTCCGCCGATCAGATGGTCATCGGCACGGTCACGCGGGTGAGGACAGCACACTCTCCCGGTATTCGGCGGGCGTCATACCGGTTTCACCACGGAATACCCGATAGAAATTCCGGTCACCGGTGAACCCGCAGGCGCTGGCAATGGATGCCACCGTGCGGTCGGGGGCCGAGATCAGCAGTTCACATGCGAGTTCGGTCCGCATCCGGCGGAGCAGCGCCATCGGACCACCCTCGTCGTTACCGAGCACGCGGAACAGTTTCCGGCGCGAGACCCCGCACGCCTCCGCGATGCGTTCGGTATTCAATGCCGGATCACTCAAACGCGCACGGAGAAATTTCACGACCAGTTCGCGATCGAAGACCTGACCGGCCGAGGCCGCCGGGTA
Source organism: Nocardia cyriacigeorgica (assembly GCF_010868145.1). Lineage (GTDB taxonomy): Bacteria > Actinomycetota > Actinomycetes > Mycobacteriales > Mycobacteriaceae > Nocardia > Nocardia cyriacigeorgica_D. The sequence continues at coordinate 32,406 of NZ_JAAGUY010000037.1, read as the reverse complement.
ATGGCCCGCGCCGAGCGCCAGCGCGGCCCCGAGGATCTCTACCCCGGCATTCAGCAGGGCAGTGGAACGCAGCGCTTCCGGCGGCAAGGTCACCAGTCGACGGAAATAGTCGATAACCAACGCTCCGTGCGCGACCGGCTCCAGCACCGTCGTCACCGGGAAGTCGTCCTCGCCCAGATCCGCCGACCGCATGAGGGCCTGTTTCGATACCCGGATCATCAACCCCCGGTATTCGGTGGTCCGGGCTTCCTGCGGCAATTCACCGTCGACGATGAACATCGTTCCAGCGGGTGCCCGGAGGTACTGCCCGTTGCACGCGAAATCAGATGTACCAGAGAGAGTGAGACCGGCGACCACGTAGGGCGCGGCCGTTCTGGCGATGTGCCTGCGGTTACGCCGCGCGATCTCGGCAGAATTGGTGATCACCGCGATCGACAACTCCTCCGACATCACCGTCGGCGTGAGTTCCCCGTAGAAAGGCCCATCGCCGAGTGGTGCCATCGAACAGGGCACCACCGACTCGCTCATGATCGAGGCCCACATCTCGAACGACTCGCGCGGCGATACGTCGGCCGTCGACCTCGTCGGCCCACCCACGATCACCTCACGCCCGTTCATGATCACCATGCTGACACTCGGATCCAGCAGATCCTGGAACCTCCTGCACTTCTCGCGTGGCTCGACGAGGGCGGCGCGAAGACATAGTCGGCGTGTGATCCCTGGTCAGATCATCGAACGGTGAATACCCTTTGGCTCCCCGCCGAGCTGGGTGAGCGCCGACGCGTGGAAGATCGAACCGGGCACATGAATGGCATGAGCCAATCCGGCATGGATATCGCGGAAGAACCGCTGCATCGGGAACTTGTAGTGCAGTGCGCCGCCGCCTGATCGGGCAAAGATCTCATCCACCGCCCGCGCCGCCCGCCAGGCCGCCGCGGTCTGAGTGCGCCTGCCGATCGCTCGCTCCTCGAAGCTGATGTCGATACCCTTATCGGTCTTGTCCCAGAACCGATCGACGGTCTCCAGCAGAGCCGCGCGCGAAGCCGCGATCTCGGCAGCCGCCTCTCCGATCGCGAACAGCACGTACGGGTCCTCTTTGATCGGGACCCCGGTCACGGCGACCCGTTCCTTCTGCGCGGCGATATGACATGCCAGCGCACCTTCGGCGATCCCGACCACCGCGGAGGTGATGCCCAACGGGAACATGCAGGAGAACGGCATTCGGTACAGGGTCTCCGTGCGGCCTGCCCGCCGCACGGCGGTCCCGTCCATGACCTCCGAGGCCGGCAGGGCCCGGTACGAGGGGATGAAGGCGTCTTTCACGATCACATCCTTCGAGCCGGTACCGCGTAGCCCGATCACATCCCAGGAGTCCTCGACGATCTCGTAATCGGACCTGGGCAAGATCACGTGCAGCGGCGTCGGGGGCATCGCGGGCTTGCCCTCCGCATCGCCGAGCATCGCGCCGAGGAAAGCCCACCGGCAGTGATCGGTGCCCGAAGAAAACGACCACCGCCCGGTGAGCCTGTACCCGCCATCGACCGGCGTCGCCACGCCCATCGGCGCGTACGGCGAGGCGACCCAGGTGTCCTGGTCGGCGCCCCAGATCTCCTCCTGCACCCTGGTATCGGCGAAGGCCAGCTCCCACGGATGGACACCGACGATGCCGGTGACCCAGCCCGCCGCGCCATCCATCGCGGCGATCGCCATCGTGGTTTCGGCGAACTCACGCGGATGACATTCGAGCCCACCGTGCTCCTTGGGCTGCAGCATCCGGATCGCTCCAGACTCGCGCAGCCGCTGCGCCGATTTGTCGGACAATCTCATGAGCTTGTCGCCCTCGACGCCTTCGGCGCGGATCTCCTCCGCATAGGCCTCGATCCTGTCCAATACCTGACCCATGGTCACTTCTTCCTGTTGATCAAGCTCGCACGAGGCGGTTTACGGGCATGGGGTGCGAGGAGATGTTCGATGTCCCGGCGCCGCCCCTGCGGGGCCGTGCCTCCTGGTCGGGATACAGCGATAGCGACACCTCTCGTGCTGCGTCCAGCACCAGCGGCGCGACCCGCTCGAGTCGCGTGGTGCGCTGGTCACCGCACAACGAGACGCCGGCGACGGGACCGTCCGGGCCGCGGACGGCCGCACCGGCACATGCGACTCCGCGCGCCGATTCACCCCGCTCGAATGCGAGGCCGTTACGCTGCCTGATCCGATTGAGCTCGACGTGCAGCGCTGTGAGGCTGGTAATCGTGCGATCGGTGTAACCACGCATCGGACGACGGTAGAGGCTTTCAACGGTTTCCGGGGACAGCAACGCCAAAATCGATTTACCACCCGCGGTGGCGTAGGCGGGTCCGCGTCCGCCGACCCGCGACGGGAACTGGGCGGCGAATCGTCCGCCGACCTTGTCGAGGTACAGGCTGTCACCACCCTCGAGCACCGTCAGGTGCACCACCATGCCGGTCTGTAGGTGCAGTTCGTGTAGCAGTGGCGCTGCGGCGGCGCGGATCTCGTCGCGTCCACCGTCGCCACCACCCAATCCGAGCGCACGTCCACCCAGGCAGTAGCCGAAGGCCGCGTGCTCGACCCAGTTCAGTTGCACGAGCTGATGCAGGATGCGGTGGACCGTGGAACGCGGCAGCCGGGAGCGTCCGGCGACTTCTTCCAGAGTCAGTCGCGAGGCGCGACCGTCGAAGGCGTCGAGGATCAACGTCATGCGCTCGACCATCGACGGGGGCACATCCCGTTTCGGAACCCTGGTGACATCTCCTGAATCAATGATAGTCATCGATTCCTCCAACTGCGCTGCTCAGAGGATGGTAGAAGGCAAGAACTGAAAGGAATTCTTGTTCCAAGGTAACATCGGAAGGGCAAAAATCTCAACGAATCAGGGAGCCCGATATGGCTGAACAATTGACCCTCGACGGCCGCACGGCGATCGTGACCGGCGCCGGAGCAGGACTCGGGCGGGCGGAGGCGCTCGGCCTCGCTGCCGCAGGAGCCGCGGTGGTGGTCAATGACATGGGACCGGCCGCGCACGAGGTTGTCGACGAGATCACCGCCGCCGGCGGGCAGGCGGTCGCGGTCACCGGCGATGTCTCGGACTGGGCACTCGGTGAGCATCTCGTGCACACCGCGGTCAGCACCTTCGGCTCACTGGACGTGCTGGTCAACAATGCCGGAATCCTGCGCGACAAGATGATTTTCAACCTCACCGAATCCGACTGGGATGACGTCATCCGCGTCCATCTCAAGGGCCACGCCGCCACCTCCCGCGCGGCCGCGGTGCACTGGCGCCAGGCGAGCAAGACCGCGGGTGGCCCCGTGTACGGGCGAGTGATCAATACGTCGTCGGAGGCATTCCTGTTCGGAGCGGCCGGACAGCCCAACTACTCGGCCGCCAAGGCAGGCATCACCGCACTCACCCTGTCGACGGCCCAGGGCCTTTCCCGCTACGGCGTGCGCGCCAATGCGATCTGCCCGCGCGCCCGGACCGCGATGACCGCCGAGACCTTCACCGACCACACCACCAACGGGCTGGATCCGCTCGCGCCCGAACGGGTGGCCACCCTGGTCAACTACCTGGCTTCCCCGGCGTCCGACGAGATCAACGGCCAAGTCTTCGTCGTCTACGGCAAGATCGTCGCGCTCATGGACGCCCCGAAGGTCGAGCAGCGCTTCGATGCCGCGGGCGGGGCGTTCACCCTGGAGGAACTCGATAGCCAGCTGACGCCTTACTTCTCGGGTCGTGGCCGTTACGAAACGTATTCCGCGTACAGCGTTGCTGAACTGGAGAAGTTCGCCATGGCCACCGGCGATCCGGAAGCGCAGGCATGAGACTGGACGGCAAGGTCGCGATCGTCGCCGGCGGCGCCGGTGACATCGGTCGCGACACCCGGTCCATGACCGGCCAGACGCTCATGGCCGATGGCTGCCGCAGCACATTGCGATAGATAAGCGATCGTGTGCCCCACAACCGATGGGGCACACCATCTTTCATGACCAGCGCCGCGGTAGCGCGGCCACCGACGCCGCTCCTCGGGTGCGACGGCGTCTACAGCAGCCGCTGTCGTCCCGCGATCCGAAACTCACGGACGAGGTCGTCCTTGTCCGTGCGCGACATCGGGTGATAGGCCGGTGCACCCCGCCCCACCCATCGGAATACCGGGTCGTCGCAGCGCCACGACTGCGCCTGCAAGTCGCGTTTGAGGACCTTGTTCGAGCCCGTCACCGGCAGGTTCGTCGACACTCGGATGAATCGCGGCGTGGCTTTGCTGCCGAGATCCGGTTGGCCGGAAAGGAAGTCCGCGAACTCCTGCGGATCGAACGCCGCATGAGATTCCAGCTCGACAGCAGCCATCACCTGATCTCCCGACCGCGCATCGGGTACGGCGAAGACACCGGTCGCGATCACCCGCGGGTGCCTGCGCAGCACGCGTTCGATCGTCAAGGCCGAGATGTTTTCGCCGTCGACGCGAATCCAGTCACCCTTGCGACCGGCGAAGTAGAGGAACCCCGCCTCGTCGATGTACCCGAGGTCGCCGGTCCAGTACCAGCCGTGTCTGATCCGGTCGGCGTCAGCGGCGTCGTTCTTGTAGTAGCCCTCGAATGCGGTCGCGCCGGCTTTGTTGATCATTTCGCCGATCGCCTCGTCCGGGTTCAGCACTCGACCGTGTTCGTCCAGCATCGCGCGCGCACATTCGGCGAGCGTGTCGGGGTTCACCACCGCGATCCCCGCATGCGCTGGCCGGCCGAGAGCGCCCTCGGGAGCGGCGGGATCGAGGACCACCGAACCCGACCCCTCACTTGACCCGTAGCCCTCGTACAGCACCGCGCCGAAGCGACGGACGAACGCGGCCTGGTCCTCCGGCGAGGCCTCGGTCCCGAATCCGCGCACCAGCGTGTTGTCGGCATCGTCCGGCGACTCCGGAGTGGCCATCAGATAGCCGAGGGCCTTACCGACGTAAGTGAAGTACGTCGCCCCGAAATACCTGACGTCGGGCAGGAACCCGGACGCGGAGAACTTTCTGGTCAAGCACACGGTGGCGCCGTTGGCGAGCGCGGGCGCCCACAGCGCCATCAGCGCGTTCCCGTGGAACAGCGGCATACAGCAGTAGTCGACGTCGCCCCGATGGTGGTGGTACTTCTCGCCGATGGCGTACGCCAGCCGGGACAGCCTGCCCTGACTGCATTTGACGGCCTTCGAGGTGCCGGTCGTGCCAGAGGTGAACAGCAGCAGGAACAGTGACGAGGAATCGACCGAGGGCATCATTGCCGGATCGGCGACCCGATGGCGCTCGACCGACTCGGCATAGTCGGGTCCGTCGATCACCAGGAACCGATCGTCATCCAGTCCCAGATCGAGCTTCCGCAGCCGTGACATACCCGCGCTGTCAGTGACGATCAGCTGGCAATCGACATAGCGGATCTCCGCCTCCAGCTCGGCGGCGCCGCGCGTCGGGTTGATGCCGACGATGGTCGCGCCGGTCAGCGCGGCACCGCCGAGCCAGAACAGGAAATCGGGGACGTTGTCGAGGAAGATCCCGATGTGGAACGGTCCGTCACGACGCAGCCTTCGGGCAAGCTCACCGCGCGCGGCGCTCTCGCGAACCACCTCGTCCCAGGTCCAGTCTCGTTCGCGGGTACGGACCCCGAGGTGCTCGTCCCCGCGCCGATCGAGCAGCATCTCGGCGATCGTCGTGCGCACGACGGAGAGAGTCGTCATAGGCCGTCCTTCGTGGTGATGCCCGAACGCTAGCCACGAAGCACAGCCCGGCGGGTTCGCAGTCTCGCTCAGTGGTAGGGATTGCCGGAGACGGCCACCATCGCGGCACCACCAGCACCGATCGCACAGCCTCGAATCGAGGCCATCGCCCGCGGTTCGCTATGTGAACGATTCCGGCCATTCGGCGAGCAGGAGGTCGCACATGACCCGCAGGTCCTGCTCGGCGTCCGGGACCGTGATTCGCCCGTTCAGACAGGACTGGATGACACCGAAGGCCGCGTGGATCAGCACTCGCACCAGTGTGGCGTCCCGCTCGGTCGCCTCCTCGATACCTGCTGCGTCGTAGAGCAATTGCCGGAAATTCCGCTCGACACGCGCCGTGTCGGGGACGAGCGCGGCCTTCGCGGCACTGTTGGACTGGATCATCGCATTGGCCAGCAGCGGGCGGCGCAACAGCGCCCGCACCACCCGTACCAGGGTGTCGTGGACTCCGGCGGTGGCGCTCAACCCGGGACGCGGGCGGCGCGCGAACCCTGCGCTCATCTGATCGATCTGATCGACCATGACCGCGACGAACAGGTGGGTCTTCGACGGGAAGTAGCGATACAAGGTGGCGACCGCGACGCCCGCGAGCTTGGCCACCTCGTTCATCTGGACTCGTTCGAGTTCGTGCTCGGTGGCGAGGGCGACAGCGGCCTCGAGTATGCGCTGGACCCGGGCATGCTGCTCGGTCGAGCTCGGTGCCGCAGCATCGCGCGCTTCGGCGATTCTCGGCATCGCTTCCCCTTCCTCGTCCAACCCCTCACCGTCGGGATCGATGCTGCCCGGCTCGCGCCACGTTCGGTCCGGTCCGTCCGCTCAGTGAGATCACGCCGTCCGACCACTCAACGCGACATCTCGCGACATGGGCGGACGTCAGGTCCTCATCATCGCAGATCTTCGTCGGCGCGGACGCACCACGCGGCACCGCCCACGCTCGCGATCAGCCTTCGTTTCAGTCTCATCCACCGGGACAGGCGTTCGTGGCGCCGCCCCAAATAACGAAAGGTCTACCCATGATCGACCCGAACCAGTACGGCCCGTGGGCCGTGATCGCAGGCGGATCCGAGGGCGTGGGCGCGGCATGTGCCGAGCAGCTGAGCGAGGCCGGCCTGAATCTGGTGCTCATCGCCCGCAAGCCGGGTCCGCTCGAGGACACCGCGGCGACGGTACGCGCCCATGGCGTCGAGGTACGGACACTGGCGCTGGATCTCCTCGACACCGACGCGGTGGACCGAATCCGTTCGGCCACCGCCGATATCGAGGTCGGCTTGCTGATCTTCAACGCAGGAGCCAATAGCTACGGACACGAGTTCGTCACCGGTGATCTGACCGGATTCCGGGGTGTCATCACGCTCAATATCGACCGGCAGCTGGAGCTCGCACACCACTTCGGTCCGGGCATGAAGGCACGAGGCCGCGGCGGAATCGTCTTGCTCGGGTCGCTGGCCGGCTATATGGGTTCCGAACATCAGAGCATCTACGCTGCCGCCAAGGCATTCAGCCGGGTGTTCGCCGAGGGCCTCTGGCTCGAGCTGCGGCCACATGGCGTGCACGTCGTCGAGTTGGTTCTCGGTGTCACCCGCACCCCGGCCATGGAACGCGCCGGGCTGAATTTCGATATTCCTGGCATGCTCGTCGCCGAACCCGGCGACGTCGCACGTGAGGGTCTCGAACATCTCGCCGACGGTCCGGTCTGGGTCGCAGGCGGCAACTATGCCGCTGCCGAGCAGCGCAGCGGTTTCCCACGCGATCGACTCGTCGAAGGTGCGGCACGCGCCATGCGAAAACTACTCAACCGCAATTAGTGAGCCGCAGCCGGGAACACCGCGTGATCGCTGTCCGGTCGGCGTACGATCAGCAACCGACACTGACGCGGATTCCTCCACTACGAGGTGATGGCGCATGTTCGACACCGATGTCCTCATCGTCGGCGCCGGTCCGGTGGGATCGGCCGCGGCCGTCGAGTTGTCTCGGCGGGGTGTGCGCTGCCGGATCGTGGACAAGCTGGCCGTTCCACCGCAGTATGCGAAGGCGGTCGGAATTCAACCCCGCACGCTGGAGCTGTTCGAGTCGATGGGCGTGCTCCGGGATATCCTCGACGCCTCGATCAGGCTGCACGGGCAGCTGGTCTACATCAACGGGGTCGAGGCGGAGCGGCTGGATCTGACATTGCCGCCCGATGTTCCGTTCGGTTTCATCGGAATCCCCCAGTACGCGACCGAGCGCATTCTCTGGCAACGAGTGGAGTCGACGGGGACGCGCATAGAGCGCGGCACCGAGCTCGTCGGGATCACCCAGGACAAGGACGGCGTCGATGCTGTGCTCACCGGGCCCGATGGTGAGCACACCGTCCGGGCACGGTACGTGATCGGTTGCGACGGTGCGCACAGCACAGTCCGCAAGGCGCTCGGCCTGACCTTCGAGGGCGCGGCCTTCGCCGAGCAGTACATGCTCGGCGACGTGGAACTGGCCTGGTCGCAGCCGCGCGGTTTCGGCGTGCGGGCGATGCACCAGACCGACGGAGTCACCGACGACGTCCTGGTGTGCATCCCGCTACCCGGCCGCAACCGCTACCGGGTGTCGATGCGGGTGCCCGCGGAGCTCGAGACCGCCGCGACCGACGGAGTGCAGCACGGAATCGGCAGCGGACCCGGTCCCGGACTCTCCGAGATCCAGGCCGTGCTTGACCGGCTGGCGCCAGAGCCGACGACAGCGTCGCACCTGCGTTGGTCCTCGACATTCCGGATCAGCCACCGCATCGTCGACTCCTATTGCCGTGGAAGGGTTTTCGTCGCCGGCGATGCCGCCCATATCCATCCCCCCACAGGCGCGCAGGGCATGAACACCGGCATCCAGGATGCTCACAATCTCGCCTGGAAGCTCGCCTTGGCAGTCGCCGGGACGGCCGCACCGGAGCTGTTGGCGAGCTACGACGCCGAACGCAGGCCCGTCGGGGAGGAAGTGGTCGGCCGCACCGTGCGCGACGCCAGGGAAGGCATCGGGGCCGGCGAAACGGACGTCGGCTACGTCCTCCGGCGCGAGGCCCAACTGCTGATCGACTACCGCGACAGCCCGATCGTGGCCCGTTCTGCCCCCGGCTCACCGACGCCAACCGCAGGCAGCCGTGCCCCCGATGCGACCGGACTGACGCGAGAGGCGGTGACCTCCCCGTTCCGGCTGTTCACCCTGCTCGCCGGACCGGACCACACTGTTCTCGCATATGTGGACGAGAGCTGCGACGAGTCGGTGCTCGATGAGCTCGAAAGCTGCGTCGAGCTGGTCCGGGTAGTGACCGGTGGCCGACTGGACACCTACCTCATCGCCGCACCCGAAGCTCCGGTCCGGCCGGCGAACGTGCCGGTCGTTCGTGATCGCGACGGCGACTTCGCCCGCATGTATCACGCGGGACCGGGCACTGTTTATGTCGTCCGACCCGACGGCTATCTCGGTTACGTCGGCTTCCCCGCCCTGCGAGACGACCTCATTCACTATGTCGAATCGACCTTCGGCTCGGAGAAGACAATGCCGTCCCCCTGATCGTCGCCGACCCCACCACTAACCGTTGAAACAATCCGATCGGCGACGGGTATCCGCCGCGGGGGATGCCTGCACGGTCCGCACGATGGTGTCGACCGCGCCTTCCAAGGTGTGAACTGTGCGAGCGTGGGCGAGGTCGATCGGTTCGGTCCAGCCAGGTCCGCCCAATAGCAACAACGCCGGTGCTCGGACTTCGTCGAAATCAGGCAACGGTGCGGAGTGCCCGGTGTGTGACCACAACAGGACGATCGGGCGGCGGGGTTGTTTGGCAACAGCGTCGACCAAGGCGTCACCCGGGACCGATGCCCCGAGCAGAAGCGCCGGGATGGCGGCTTCGGCCAATGCCGCGCGCAACGCTTCCAGCGGCAGGACGTGACCTTCTCCCGCGATACACGCCAAGAGCACCGGAATGAGCCCTTTCGTGTTGCGCACCACCGGCACAGTGCGATGCAATGCGGTAGTTATGGCCCAGGTCAGGACATGCTCCACGTCGATAAGCCCGCGCCCGCGCCGCTGTCCGGCGACCACATCGGCAAAAGCCGGTCGACACATCAGATTCCACGTCATCACCACTCCGAAATGCGCACAATGCGCGGAGAAAAGTGCGAGCAATTCGGTAGCATCGAGCCGCTCGGCGGCGGCAACGACTGGCGCCACCTCACCGAGCACCGGAACCGGGTCCGCCGCCGCGCGTGCGGCTTTGGCGGCGTTGACCGGACTGACACCAGCGCGAACCAGGTCGACCATACGGCTCAGTACCGCCACCTCAGATCGTCCGAAGTGGCGGTGCTGACCAGGGAGTCGGCGTTCGGGCCCCAGGTCGTAGCGCTGAATCCAGCTCCGCAACGTCGCGACTGGAATCCCAAGGGTCCGGGCCATTGCGCTGACAGTCAGTTCGGCCCCTTGGTCTGCTCCACCACCTGCCTCGGCCAACGCCACCCCTTTCGCCATCCCAGCGAACCCGGGACGCCATGGATGCTTCGGTGTGCTCAGCCGAGCGAAAGACAGCCTTGCCATGTCTGGAAATCTCCAGCGAAGGCCAGGCCGCCCGTGCAGGTCGGCGTGCTTGTACCGGTCACATTCACCACCGCTCCCGGTCCAGCGATACCAATGGAAAGCCCCGGACGAACTCCGGTGGTATTCACCTGTGCCCCAGGACCTACTGCGATAGCGGCAGGACCGGACAGGTACTGCGACGACGATGTCGCCGCGCCGCCATTGGCAGCGATCGCCAGCGACAGGCTGGTGGCCGCGGCGTCGGCATCCGCGGTACCGCCGAGCCCATACGCAGCGGCCGCGCCCCCAGCATCGCTTTCGGCCGCGCACGCGGACCCACCATCAGTCGTTTGTATCGCGGCAGCTCCTGGCGCTGGGCATGACGTCATCGGCGCGGCATTTGCAGTCGCCGTTGCTCCGACTGCGCACAGTGATGCGGCACCCACGCTGACCAGCAGACCGATCGAAGGTATCGGGGTGAAACGGACCATGACATTCTCCTAGATGTCGATGTCGCCCGTCGCTGACACTCGGCAGCCCCCGCCGGACGACTGGAACTCTGCCTGTGAGGTACCACACTACCGCACAAATGATGCAGAAGCGATGCATCTGATCGGCGGGGCCAGACTCAGCTTTCCGGCGGGCGCGCCCGCCCATCTCGGCCGCGAACTCCCATCCGCCTACACCGTGCAGAGCGGGCGAATATCAGCCGCGCCACCCACGGTCGGCGAGGTGAGCAGAACGCAGGGGTCGTAACCGCGGTCGGCAACCACCGCTCGAATCTCACGCCACCGCGCCGCATCGACGGCCGTCGATCGAGACAGCACGAATCCGGACAATCGCAACGGATCGCCCAAGACCGCCCAGGAATAGTCGTCGGCAACAAACGTCACGACATAATTGGGCGGACCGTCGAGGGAATCCTGAAACGGGACACGAGGAAAGCTGACATGCAGCTGTGCCCGACTGACCGGATCGACCACTCGCGCGTTGCCGACAATGCGGTTCGTGCCGCCCGACCAGGTAACACAACTGTTTTCGACACGGACATTGTTCGCGTCGATCAGCTGGTAGTTCGCGACCGTGTCGCGGGCGCATTCGAGGTTGAAGGGCTGCGGAACCGCCGCGACTTGGTTCCACGTCCCGAGATAGCGTTGCACGTCCAATGCCGCAACCGGCATCAACGGCTGCCAACCCGCAGTAGGCGCCGCAGCCACCGTCCCGGCGCTCACCGCACACGCGAGCACAGTAGCGGCCGCCACCCGAGCCATCGTCAGCAGCCTTCGCCCGCCCGCACCACCTGATCCCACCGCGACTCCTTACAGACCGGGCGGCCGACCGGGCGATCGCGCACCCACCAGGCCGCAGAATCATTCGAACCGAACTCCGTCACATTCTACTCTAGAATGATGCATAAACGATGCGATAATCTCGACCCGGAGCGTAGGCATCCCGGTGGCTGAGCGAACCCGTAGTGCGGGATGGTCACGACCGGCGGTGCGCACCAGCGCTCTCATCGCAGTTTCGAACAGGAACGGTGATCGACAATGAGGTGTGTGGTTTTCGGAGCGACCGGCTATATCGGCGGACGGTTGGTGCCGGAATTGGTCCGGGCCGGCCACCAGGTCCGAGTTGTCGCCCGGACGCCCGCGAAGCTGGCGGAAGTGCCGTGGCAGAACCGCGTCGAGGTGATGCGTGGCGATGTCATGTCGGCCGACGACATCGGGGCCGCGGTCGCGGACCAGGAGGTGGTCTACTACCTGGTCCACTCCTTGACCCAGCGTAATTTCACCGACATAGATCAGTGTGCCGCCAGGATCGTCGCGTCCGCAGCGCGGTCAGCCGGAGCGCGGCGCCTGATCTACCTGGGCGGAATCGTCCCCGAGGATGTCACGTTGTCGCGGCATCTGGCATCACGTGCCGAGGTCGGAGCAATCTTTCGCACCTCCGGTGTCCCGACCGCGGAACTGCGCGCGGCGGTCATCATCGGCTCCGGCTCGGCCAGTTTCGAGATGCTGCGCTATCTGTCCGAACGATTGCCCGCCATGGTCACGCCGCGATGGGTGCACAACCGAATCCAGCCCATCGCGGTCCGTGACGTTCTCTACTATCTCGTGCGCGCGGTCGACCTCCCCCTCGACGTCAACCGAGCCTTCGATATCGGCGGGCCGGACGTCCTCACGTATCTGACGATGATGCGGAAGTACGCTGCGGTCGCCGGGCTACCACGTCGGATGGTGCTTCCCGTTCCGGTACTGACCCCCTGGCTGTCCGCGCAATGGGTCAATGTGGTCACACCGGTCCCCCGCGCGCTTGCCATTCCGCTGATCGAATCACTTGTGCACGAGGTTGTTTGCCACGATCACGACATCGGCTACTACATCCCCCCACCGGATGGCGGACTCACCCGCTATGAACGCGCCGTCGAGCTCGCTTTGACCCGGATCCGTAACGCCCAGGTTCCCACCCGCTGGTCCGATGCCGATACCGCGGGCGCTCCGTCGGACCCACTGCCCAGTGATCCGGAATGGTCGGGTGGTTCGCTCTACGAAGACGTCCGAGAACAACGCACCGACGTCGGTCCGCACACCCTCTGGACCGTCATCGAATCGATCGGAGGCGAGAACGGCTGGTACTCGTTTCCGCTGGCGTGGTCACTGCGCGGCTGGATCGACCGTGTCAGCGGCGGGGTCGGCCTGCGCCGCGGCCGGAAGCATCCGCACCGTCTGCACGAGGGTGAGGCGCTGGATTGGTGGCGCGTCGAGCATATCGATCGCCCACGCCTGCTACGGCTTCGCGCCGAGATGAAGCTCCCGGGGCTGGCCTGGCTCGAACTCGGTGTCGATTCCGAAACTAGTGCGGGAGCTCGCTATTGGCAGCGTGCGGTCTTCCAGCCACGCGGGTTGGCCGGACACTTGTACTGGAAGATGGTCACACCGTTTCACCACATCGTGTTCGGCGGGATGGTCCGAAATATCATCGGGGCCGCCGAGCGGCAGACCGACCGCCACCCGAGGGCACAGTAGGGAACACCATGCTGAACAAGGACAGGGGTGCTGGCTCTTGGCGGTAGCGATCGCGTTGTTCACACGAGACTTGCGGGTCCGCGATAATCCGGCTCTGACAGCCGCCGCACGGTCGGCGGAAGTGTTGCCGGTATTCGTGGTGGACGAGACCATCTGCGCATCAGACTATCTGAGCCCGAACAAGGCGACTTTCTTGGCAGCGACCCTGGCCGATCTGGATGATCAGCTCCGCCGTTTGGGCGGGTGCTTGCTCCTGCGCGGCGGCGATACGGTTCGCGAGGTGTGTCAACTGGTTCGTCAGTACTCGGTCGATGAGGTGCACGTGGCCGCGGACGTCAGCGGCTACAGCCGTCGGCGTGAGGATCGGCTGCGCGCCCGGCTGACCCAGTTGGGTTGTCGACTGCGGGTTCACGACAGCGGTACTACCGTCGCTGCGCCAGGACATCTCCTCCCCAGTGGGGGCACTGACCATTTCGCGGTGTTCACTCCGTATTTTCGCCGCTGGTCGTCCATGGGGATGCGGGCCCCGCTGCCCGCGCCGCGGCGAATACATCTGCCGGATGGTGTTGGCACCGACCGAGTGCCGACGGCGGCCGAGCTGAGAGTCGGCGAGGTATCTCCCGAGCTGGCACCAGGAGGCGAGTCGGCAGGACGGCGTGCCGCACGGAATTGGTTTCGTGACGGGATTGCGGCCTACTCCGACCTCCATGATGATCTCGCAGCCGATGCGACATCGCGCTTGTCGCCATACCTGCATTTCGGATGCCTGTCAGCCGTCGAACTTGTCCACCGTAGCGATTCGTCCTCGCCCGGCGGCGCGGCATTCGTACGCCAGTTGGCGTGGCGCGACTTTCATCACCAGATGCTGGCCGCGCGTCCGAGTGCCGCCCACAGCGACTATCGAAGCCGCAACGACCGGTGGAGTGACGACGACGCATTGCTGGCCGCATGGCGAGCGGGACGGACCGGTTACCCGATCGTCGATGCCGGAATGCGCCAGCTGGCCGCACAGGGCTGGATGCACAACAGGGCACGACTGATTACGGCCTCCTTCTTGACCAAAACCCTGTATGTGGACTGGCGCGCGGGCGCCAAGCATTTCATGGGCCTGCTGGCTGACGGCGATGTCGCGAATAACCAGTTGAATTGGCAATGGATGGCAGGAACCGGTGCCGATACCAGACCGAATCGGATCCTCAATCCGATTCGGCAGGCCGACCGCTACGACCCCGAGGGCGACTATGTCCGCCGTTGGGTTCCCGAACTCGCTCGTCTGCGCGGTAGCGACATTCACCAACCTTGGCGATTGACCCAGGATGCGACTACCGGCTACCCCGCTCGGATCGTTGATCATGAGCACGCGGCCGCAGAGTTTCGTACGCTGCGACAGCGCGATTCACACTGATGGGATCGGGCTGGGGCAACACTCGCATGAATGACCTCCTTCTGCGCGGGAGGCGTGGGAGGGATATCGAGGTGAATCTCTGGAATCGGTATGCCTCGCTGGTCAGTTCGCGAAGGTCGTGGTGGCTACTGGTCGTCTTGGCCATCGGCGCGATAGGTCTGATCGGGGCGATCGGGGAGAACGAATCGGCCGGCGAAGCACCGAGATCGTTACCGGATGGAGCGCAGTCCGCGCAGATCGCCCAGTCGTTGGCGCAGTTTCCTGACGCCGGTTCCGCGGCGGCGGTGATTGTCTTCACCCGCGCCGACGGGACGACGCTGACCGAGGCCGACCGGGCTGCGGCACGTGCGGCGGTCGCGCGGGCCGGGGGCACGGCTCCAGACAGCGTGCGGCTGTCTCCTGCGCCGGACGGAGCCGCGGCAGTAGGGACCGTTACGGTTCCCGCGCGATTGAGCGGGTTCGCCCTCACCGATGAGATCGACCGTATCCGCGCGAGCACAGTGAGCGGCCTGCCCGCTAGCGTGGATGCCCAGGTCACCGGCGGGCCGGCGTTCGGCGCGGACATCGCCGATTCGTTCTCGGGTGCGAACGCGGCATTGTTGGCAGTCACCGCGGCGGTTGTCGCGATCTTGCTGATCGCCACGTACCGGTCGCCGGTGCTGTGGCTGCTGCCGCTGCTGATCGTCGGAGTGGCCGATCGGGTGGCGACCAGTGTGGGCACCGGATTGGCGGCAGTAACCGACCTCAGCTTCGACGGTTCCACATCGGGGATCACCAGCGTTCTGGTATTCGGCGCAGGCACCAACTACGCGCTGCTGCTGGTGTCACGCTACCGCGACGAGTTATACCGCCTGCCCGACCATCGGCAGGCGCTGCGACTGGCGTGCCGCCGCGCCGGACCTGCGATCCTCGCCAGCAATCTCACGGTTGTTTTCGCGTTGCTGACCCTGCTGCTTGCCTCGGTGCCGAGCACCCGCAGCCTTGGCGCGTCGGCGGCAGCGGGGCTGCTGGTCGTCGTGGTGTTCGTATTGTTCGGCTTGCCTGCCGCACTGGCTGCGTGTGGGCGAAAAGTGTTCTGGCCCTTTGTTCCACACGTCGGAGGCCCCGACCGGATCGAGTCGGGGATCTGGCACACCATCGCGACGTGGGTAATCGAACGGCGGATCATCGTCGCGACGAGCGCCATCGCAGGTCTAGTGGTCTGCGCGGCCGGCCTGTTCACTGTCGACGTCGGGCTATCACAGACCGAGCAGTTCCGGGTGCAGGCCGAATCGGTAGCCGGCTTCGAAACATTGGCTGAGCACTACCCCGCCGGCACCGCGGACCCAGTGGTGGTTGTGGCGCAATCGACGGCGGCAACGCAGGTTGATCAGGTGCTTGTCGAATCGCCCGGCGTGCAGCGCGTCAACCGGACCGGAACATCGGATTCCGGCATGACGCGGTGGGATGTGGTGATCGACAGCGCACCTGCGTCCGAGCGCGCGTTCGAACAGATCGCCCTGATGCGCGAGGGCTTGGCCGAGGTGCCCGATGCTCAGGCAATGGTCGGCGGTAGCGATGCCGAGGCACTCGATACCCGCGACGCCGCCCAGCGGGACCGCGCGGTGATCATCCCGCTGATTCTGGTCGTTGTCCTGCTCATCCTGGTCGTTGTGCTGCGGGCGATTCCAGCGGCCCTGGTACTGGTCGCGGTGACTGTGTTGAGCGCTTTTGCCGCCCTTGGCATCGGCAGCTGGGTCAGCATCCACCTGTTCGGATTCCCCGCCATCGATACCAACGTCCCGCTGTTCGCCTTCCTGTTCCTCGTGGCCCTCGGCGTCGACTACTCGATCTTCCTCGTCGTCCGCGCTCGCGAGGAAACACCGGAGAACGGCACAACACACGCGATCGTGCGAGCCGTCTCTACCACCGGAACAGTGATCACCAGCGCGGGGCTCGTCCTCGCGGCCGTGTTCTGTGTACTCGGTGTCCTCCCTCTGATCACCCTTACCCAACTGGGCATCGTCGTGGGGCTGGGTATCCTGCTCGACACCTTCCTCGTGCGCACCATCATCATCCCGGCACTGTTCGCCACGATCGGTGATCGCATCTGGTGGCCCAGCCGCCCGATGGAAGGCCGATGACGCGACGAACCTGCCAGAGCATTCGCAGACAGTGCCGACGGGAACTCAGCGCGGGATTCTCACTGCGGAATGAGGATGGAATCGATCAGATAGACCGTCGCATTCGCGGTACCGATACCACCGCAAATGACGGCAGCGCCGTTGACCTGCAGACTGTCACCGGACCCGGTGACGGACACCGTGCCACCCTGCACCGTCGTCTGCGTACCCGTGAGGGCGTCCGGCGCGATCCGACCTGGCACTACGTGATAGGTGAGAATCGTTTCCAGTGTTGCCGAATCGGTTTTCAGACTCTCTATGGTGGCCGGATCGACCTTCGCGAAGGCATCGTCCACGGGCGCGAAAACGGTGAACTCACCACCGTTGAGCGTGTCGACCAGGTTGACTTCTGGATTCAGTTGGCCCGACACGGCGGCGGTGAGGTTGGTCAGCATCGGATTGTTCGATGCCGCTACCGCGACCGGTTCTTCGGACATGCCTTCGATCGACCCAGGGCCGGTGGGAACTTGCTCGGCGTATTCCGTACAGCCCGGACCAACGAGGTTCGCCTGGGCCGCATCGGTCGTCGTCGGTGACATCGTTTCGGTCGTCATCTGCGGCATCGTTGTTCTATCCGCCGAGTCGGATGATGAGTCATCCGTCGTACACGCGGCTACGCCGAACAATGCCAATGCCCCCACGCCAACTGCTGCCACTGTCATTCGTGCGTTGCTCCTCATTTCCTCCACCTCTCGTTCGTTGGACGTGGCAGCTGAATCGCTGAGTTCACGACAGCTCTGACAGGCCCCTCACAACCGTGAATACCCGCAGCTTCCAATACGGTGCGGATCATTGTTGATCACCACAGGTAGCCGGCCAGAATTGAGATTGTTCGATGCGAATACGATGCACTACCGCACATCGACCGAGCATCGGACCGCGCTGGACGCGCACAGCGTTCGCGGGTCCAAGCACGGCGGCCGAAGGTCGAGTCGACTCACTCCGCGCCGCCATATACGCAGATGAAGACGTCATCCAGGGCGCGAGGCGCGTCGAACTTACCGCGGTTGCGCGGGTATCGCCAGGCCATCGCGAGAAAGCCACGTGATCTGTGCCCACCCCCTGATTGTGGCACTAATCATTGAAGAATGCATCGTTTACGCGTCGATTTATTTCCCGACGGCCAGCAGCCACGACCTGCGCGCGCTCAGCGTCCTTCGTCATCGACTATGCGGTTCACGGCGTCCGCGAGCCCGGAAAGAGTGATCGTGGCCGGCGGCAGGATGGCCGACTCCCAGCCGGGTCCACCGACCAGCACTCGCGCACCGGCCACTTCAGCGGCGCGTATCGCCGACAGCAAGGCGGTCGACTCCTGCTGGGACCACAGCACAACGGTGGCAGGGCCATCGGGACGCGCCAGCGTGTCGGCGATCGCCGCGGTGGGAACATTCGCGCCCAGCATGCGGACCCGTACGCGCCGCTCGGCGAGTGCGGCACGCAGGGCTTCCAGTGCCAATACGTGAGTCTCACCGCTCGTGCATGCCAGCAGGGTCGAGCGCGGATCGGCGATGGCGGCCGGCGGAGCGTAGTTGTGCAGCGCGGCCGTGATCGACCACGACAGCAGATGCTCGACATCGACGCAGCCCTCACCACTCACCTGGCGCGCGATGACCTCGGCGAAGGTGGGACGACACATCAGATCCCACGTATCGATGACACCGTAGGTGTCCAGGTGCGCACCGAGCAGATCGAACACGGCAGTGGTGTCGAGCTCGAAAGCCGCGGTCAGCAACCGCTCCCAGTCGCCCCGCTCCGGGACCGCCCGCATCGTCACGATGGACGCCGCGGCACTCGCCGGACTCGAACCAGCCCGAACCAACGCCAGCATCTGCTCCACCTGCGCGATATCGGCCGCACTGTAGAGGCGATGCCGTCCGGGTCTACGCGCAGGACCGATGCCATAGCGCTGATTCCAGCTACGCAGCGTTGCCGTCGGTATGCCGAGGCGCTCAGCGACTACGCGCACCGGAAAACCAGAGGCGGCGGACAACGGAACCTGGCCGACGTGCATAGGCTTATCTTGCCTCGACAGTCGACTACCCCGCAGGCCAGCCGCCGTTGCGCTGACGCATATCAGGGCTATCGCCTTCACCGTCTCCGGCAAGGTGCTCGATCCCCAGTCTCTCGGCGAAGAGATGACGCTGGACGATCCAGCCGAGGACCGACAACCCGACCCAGGCCAGCGTCGAGGTGATCTGCTGCCAGCCGGCTTCCGGACTACGGAGAAACTCCAGCGAGTCATCCATCCGAGCGACGCCGCTCAGGATCATGCTCGCGCCCCCGATCGAGGTCAACCAGAGCAGAGCGCGCGCACGGAACTTCTCCGCGAGAAACGCACCCGCCACACACACCGCAAGCGCGACGATCATGCTCAACGCCCAGTTCTTGTCGCCCGGTTGCAGCACCGTGGCCAGCTTCGTGCCGATCATCGCACCGGTGAGCCCACCGATGAAATACGACGCGAACCGAAAGATCAGCGACGTCACCACCCACGACGACACAGCCCCGATCAGCGCAACCAGCAACAACCACCAGAACGTCGCGTTGAACAAATCGGCAATCATCCACCCAAGCCCGAACCCGATCGCCAGAATCCCCAGATGCACCGACCGGATGCCGTAGAAGCACAACAGCAGACCGACCACTGCGACCACGAGTCCGTTCATACGTCGGGACGCTAAGACCCAACGGCCTTCTACGCTTCACACGATGCGGGTGAAATCGGTGCCGGAGTCACATGTCGATCTGCCACACGCTCGGCCAGTCCCTGCCGCGGAAAGCGGCGTCCGTGCCGCCGTCGACGAACACGACCGAACCGACGAAGTACGACGCCTCCGGGCCGAGCAGGAACGCAACCAGGGCTGCGACCTCCTCCGGCTTGCCGCCGCGGCCAGCGGGGATGGTGGCAAGGAACTGCTCCATGCCCGCCCCGATCAGCGGGTCCTTGCGGCCCTCCTGGGTCATCGGGGTGTCGATGAGGCCGGGCGCGATCGCGTTGAGCCGAATACCCTGTGCGATGTACTCGGCGGACTTGGTCCGCGCGTAGTACGCCAGCGCCGCCTTGGTCGCCGGGTAAGCCTGTATGGCCGCGAGATCGCCGAAGGTGTCAGCGACCTTGTTCGCACCCTCCTCGTCACCGGCTAGGCAGGCGTCGGCAAGCTCGATCGGCCAGTTCGGCTGGCTGGTGGTCGAATTCGAGCTGATGAGGACCACGGAAGGGCTCTCGCCTTTCGCCAGCAGCGGACGCAATCCCTCGAGCAGTTCGATCGCGCCGAAGTAGTTGACGGCGATGAGCAGGCGGGCCGGGCGGCCGGTGGCGGCGGCCAGGCCGGCGAACGGGGCGAACCCGTCAATCTTGCCGTCGGCCAGTTCGGTGACCCTCGCGATCGCCTCGGCGCGTCCCTCTGCCGTGCTCAGGTCCACATTCACGTCGGTGTTGTGCAGGTCGACGCCGATCACGCGGTGGCCATCGGCCTCCAGCCGTGCCTTCGTGGCCGCGCCGAGCCCGGAGGCAGCCCCGGTGAGAACGTAAGTCGCCATGATCTTCCTTTCAGGGATCGCCCGGGCTGAGTCACGTGCGGCCGAACTCTGCCAGGGCCCTGTTGTAGTTGGGTCGGGGTACGCCACGGCCTCCGCCCCGGGCTGCGACGCGCCAACGTCGAGTGACGCAAGGCTGATAAGATGACAAATATTAGTCACATCATGACCGATATTAGGCGTCGGCAATGCTAGGGGCGTTGATGACGGAAGGCAAGGCTCCGGAGAAATCTGATCGAGGTGGGTCACCGCCGACGGATCGGGTGATCGCAATCGTTGAGCTGCTGGCCGGCAGGTCAGAGCCCTTCTCGATCAAGGATATTGCCGAACGTCTCGAGCTCAGCCGGTCGACCACGACGCTGATCATGGCTTCGCTCGAGCGAGCGGGATGGGTGATCAGACAATCCGATCGCCGGTACGTGCTCGGCTCGGGTCTCATCGGCGTGGCCGAGGCGATCCATCATGCGTATCCGGCGCTCGACGATGGTCGAGCGCTGCGACAGTTGGCCGAACGCGCGGGATGTGGCGTCGCGCTGGCTTTGATCGGTGTCACCGAGGCGACGTACGTCGGTATCGCTCGAGGACAGCAAGACCTACCCACCGCCGTGCGGGTTGGCACGCGCCTACCCCTGCGGGCACCCTTGGGAGCAGCCGTGATGGCGCACCGCCCGGCGGCACAACAGCGCTCATGGCTCAACACGGCGCCAGCCGAAAGTAGAGAATCACTCGAAACGGTGCTCGTCCAAGCTCGAGAGTTCGGGGTCGTGGTCTACGAACTGGGACGTACCGATCCGCTGGTTCTCCGCTTGATCGACGAAATGATCGGCCTACTCGCAGAACACCCGCAACGCGACTCGCTCGGCAAGAGAGCACTCGACGTGATCGGCGAGCTGGCAGGCCCGCCGTATGAGTTCAGCCTGCTCGACGAGAACGAGTCGCTACCTATCAGCTACCTGAGCGTCCCGGTGTTCGACCGCACCAACCGGGCCCTATACGAGCTCCAACTCGGGCCTCTGCGGCCACACGTGAGTAAGCCTGAACGAGACCGCCTGATCAAGGAGATCAAACAAGCTGCAGCGGAACTCGGCAACTAGCCGGCGAAACCGCGTAGCCGGTCCCTTGGACTCGGCCAGACGCCAGTTGGGTGCGTTAATAGGGCCGAGACCATATCTGGCTGGGTATTCAGCCGCCTCGCGGACCTCGAGCAGACGGCGATTGGCCTGCACCTGTTCCTCGGTCGCGGCGACAATCTCCGGCGGGCTATCGACAGCCGCGAGTCAGCGACCTGGCGCATGACGGTTGCACCCCTTGCGCGTAGTCCCGGACCGGCGAACCATTAACTGTGCGTTGGCTGCCGTGGCGGGCCGAGCGCGAAGACGCGCCCCAGGTGGACAACAACACGTCAGCACCGACGGACGACAAGGAGACGCCATGTCCACCATCACGCGCAAGAACTTCGACGCACCCGAGGAGACCAGACCATTCGAGCAGGGCAAGGGAAAGCTCGACCTCGTCGAGCTCGACAGCGGCCCGGTGGGCCGGGCGGTGTTCGAACCCGGCTGGAAGTGGTCGCTGCACGTCAAACCGATCGCCGGGACCGACAGCTGCCAGGCACCCCATATGGGCTACTGCCTTTCCGGTCGACTGGTGGTACGCATGGACGACGGCGAGCAGGTGGAATTCGGGCCGGGCGATCTGATGGTGGTACCACCCGGCCACGACGCGTGGGTCGTCGGCGAGGAGGCCTGCGTAATGCTCGACTGGCAGGGCGTCGCCGACTACGCGAAGCGTTAGCCGCTAGCGTCACAATGGCGAAGTTCGGGTCCGGCTTGTCGATCAGGTACCAGGCAAAACCGGCGTAATACGCTCTCTTGAAAGTGGGTGTCGCAGGTTCGAATCCGGTGCGCGGTCGACCTTGCCCGCACGGAGTCCAAGAGGTAGCGACCGCCATCCCAAATTCGATGTCGTCGCCGCATCGCGGTCTGATACACGCGAGGGGACAACGAGATTCACAACACTACCCTGATCAGGGCGTTGGTTTGGATCGGTTCGCAGGCGACCGGGCGCAACCGACCCAACGACCAACTGGTGGTCACCGAACTCGACCGGCTCGTCGGCTTCTTCGGGCGACGGCACGGCGCCCCGCGTTCCCATCTCTGATGTGCCCGCCGCACCGAGTATGACAACACGGAGGCCACGCGTCTGCCCAGCTACGAACGGCACCCGTGTTACAGGGATTCACCCGATTTGGGTGAGGCGCGAGGTCTGGAGCCGGCGCACGATTCGCCTATGGGATCAACTACTGTGCTGGACCCGGTCGAATTCCTCGGGCCGACTCTCCTGGCACCACCGCCTGCGTGACGATCACCGCGGCGGCTGCCGGGGTCGTCGGGATCAGTCTGGTGTCCCTGCGCGATCTCGTCGTGCTGCCGATGGACGCGGTGGCCATCGTCTTGCTCGACAACCCATCTCGACGAGGTGGGACTGACCGGCCTGCCGCCACCGACATCGACGTGGTCAGCGCCGCCCACCGCGATGTGGCCAGGGGCATCGCTGGAACTCGGAACGCCAGCAGCGGCGCCGGTATTCGAGAACACCGCCCAGCCTGGCCCCGTGACCCAGGAGCAAAGTCCGGCTGATCGAATAGCTGCTCCCGCAAGGCCCTCCCTTCCGACACTCACAGACCAGGAGATTCCGGTGAAACTCGAAAGCAGCGTCTATGGGATCGCATCGATCGCGGCGGTTCTGATGATGACCGCAGCGTGCAACTCCGATGATGACTCATCAGCCCCGATGACCACCTCGACTGTCCAGGCCAGCACCATGCGTAGCAGCATCGCCGCAACAGCATCCTCGGCGGTGACCTCTGTGCGCGACAGCGTGCAGCAAACGGTTCAGGATGCGATAAACAAGGTCTTGGTCGCCGCCCCGATCGCCTTCGACCCGGGCAGCTCCGACCTCGGCGCGACCGACACCGCCACTCTCAAAGCGGTAGCGGCAGCGTTACAGGGCAACGACACCAAGATCGAAATCACGACCTACGCCCAGGATTCGAATGTGGCCACCGCCAAATCCGTGGCCAAGGCCCGCGGTGACAACATCGCAGCCGAACTCGAGGCCAACGGCATCGACAAGTCGCGCATCACGGTGAAGTCCGAAGCAAACCCCTCTGATCCGGGGGTTGATGCCGATCAGGCCAAAATCACGGTCGTCGACGGATAGTTGCGAAGCTCATGGCCAGCGGGGCGTCACGAGAACGGCGCTGCCCGATTGAAGCAGGTAATCGCCTTCGATAACCAACCGGCCGACCAAGAACAGCAGGTCGTCCGCGTTCCCATCGTCTGTGTGCCCCGCCAAGGGCACGAACCTGCGACGACCGTCGGCTTCCCGGCTCTCCCCCGCGCCTACAGTCCGGGCGCTGGGCTTCATCGAGGTACGCGACGGAATCGCTCGCTATCGCCCGATTCGTGACCCGTGGGTCGATGTCGTGGTCCCGCTGGCCGCGATCGTCGCCGGAGTGAGCGTGCCGAGTTTGATGCACGCAGCGGTCCGACTGCGCAGGGCGCGGCGCCGCTGAATGCCCGCTTCGGCGCCAGGTCACGGCCCTCAGGCGGGCGCGAAGGCCAGGGGTAGTTCGGCCAGGCGCCATTCGAGCATGCCGTCATGGAGCCGGATCGCCCGACGTCCGTGGCCGGTGAGCAGGCGCACGGCGTCGTGGGCGAGTACGCAGTACTCGCCGCGGCAGTAGACGACGATTTCGCTGTCGCCAGGGAGCTCGGCGACCCGGTCGGCCAGCTGGTCGACAGGAATGTTGACCGCTGCGGGGATGTGGCCTGCCCGATACTCCGGCTCGGGGCGCACGTCCAAGATCACGATGTCTCCGAATTCGGCCCGGGCCAGCAGTTCCTCGCGGGTCATCTCCTGACCGTCGACGGGACCCAGGTAGGTTTCGCGGGCCGGTGCCACGGCAGACTGGTGGGCTTCGGCGACCTTGCGTAGTAACGCGAACAGTTGCGCCACGTCCTCGCCGGCGAGGCGGTAGTGGATGCGTACGCCTTCACGGCGGGTCACGACGAATCCGGCTTGCTTGAGTGTCTGCAAGTGTGCCGATGCGGTTGTGAGGTTCAATCCGGCGGCCGCGGCGAGCGATTCCACACTGCGCTCGCCTTGGGCGAGTAGATCCAGTAGCTCGAGTCGTTTGCCGCTACCGAGAGCCTTACCGCTGGCAGCGAACGACTCGTACAGCGCCGCCTTCGCGGCCGTGCGATCAACACCCACAACTCCTCCAATCATCTATGGAATATGGTACGCGACCGGACGACAGTAGGACGATCGCCGCAGGTAGTTGTCTTCCATAAAATCATGGAATACTCTCTACTGGTATTCCATGGTTAATTGGAATAAAGAAGGCAGACGAACGGCCACCCAGGAGTACGCGATGCCCACCGACTTCACCCTGATCCCTGTCATCGATGAGGGGCTTGGCAACTCGACCTACCTGCTCGACCTCGGCGACGGGCGCGCACTGGTCATCGACCCCGAGCGCGACGTGCGCCGGGTGCGGGCCGAAGCCCGGCGTCGCGGCCTGAGGATCGCCTACGCCGTGGAGACCCACCTCCACGCGGACTTCATCTCCGGCGTGCGGGAGCTGGCCGACACCGAGGGCGCCACAGTCATCGCCCCCGAAGTCGGGCCTCGCGGGTTCGACGTGACCGCGCTCGCCGACGGCGAGACCGTCGCCGTCGGCGAGTTCGTCCTCGAAGCGTTCGCGACGCCGGGGCACTCGCCCGAACATCTGTCCTACCTGCTGCGCAGTGCGGATCGGCAGCTCCAGGGCGTGTTCACCGGCGGTTCGCTGATGGTCGGAACCGCCGGGCGCACCGACCTGGTCAGCCCCGACCAGACCATTCCGCTCGCCCGCGCGCAGTACCACTCGCTGCAGCGGCTCATGGAGCTGCCCGACGACACCCCGGTCTGGCCCACCCACGGCGCGGGGTCGTTCTGCTCGGCGGCCACCGGCACCGAACGCACCACCACCATCGGCCGCGAGCGAGCGACCAATCCGCTGTTGCAGGTCGACGGCGAGGACGCCTTCGTCGAGGCGCTGCTCGCCTCGCTCGGCAGTTTCCCCGACTACTTCCTACGCCTCGGCGAGGTCAACCACCGTGGCCCCACTGTCCTCGGCCACACTCCCGCACTGACACCACTGACCGGCGACCAGGTCAGCGAACTGATCGCTGACGGCGCGCAGGTCGTCGATGCCCGCCCGGCCGCCGATTTCGCTGCGGGCCACATCCCGGGAGCACTGTCGATCACCTTGCGACCAGTGTTCGCGACCTGGCTGGGCTGGCTCGCCGACAACAACCAGCCTGTCATCATCGTCCGCGACGACTCCCAAGGTGGAGTCGACATCGCCTGGGAAGCAGCCAAGGTCGGCTTCGACACCCTCGCCGGCGAACTCGACGGCGGGATGACTGCCTGGATCGGTCCCGTCGAGAAGGCGGCGCTGCTCGGCGCGCATGAGTTGGCCACACACCCCGCACCGACCGTGCTCGACATCCGCCAGCACGGCGAGTACGTCGCTGGGCACATCCCGGCCGCATACAACATCGAGCTCGGTGCGCTCGCCTCGCATCTCGGCGATGTCCCGCCCGGACCGGTGGCGGTGATGTGCGGACACGGCGAACGTGCCATGACAGCGGCCAGCATTCTGGAACGCAGCGGCCGCACCGACATCCGGGTCCTGGAGGGTTCACCGGCCAACTACGCCACCGCGCTCGGCGCGGATCTGGCGGCCGGAGCATGAGCCTGCGCCCGACCGCGCGGACTCCGGTCCTTGGTTTGCGGGAGAACGCCGCGCAGTTCACCCTGCTGGTCGCGGTCAACGCTCTCGTCGGTGGCATGGTCGGCCAGCAGCAGACCGTGCTGCCGCTGCTCGCGGAGTCCGAATTCGGGCTCACCGGTTACACATTCATCTTCACCTACGTCGCCGCGTTCGGGATCACGAAAGCGATCGCGAACTACTTCGCAGGCACCTTCTCCGACCGCTACGGCCGCAAACCCGTTCTCCTGATCGGCTGGCTGTTCGCGATCCCGGTGCCGCTGATGCTCATCACCGCCCCCAGCTGGGGCTGGGTCGTGGCCGCGAACGTGCTACTCGGCATCAACCAGGGCCTCACCTGGTCCACCACCGTCGTCATGAAGATCGACCTCGTCGGCCCGAACCGGCGCGGACTGGCCATGGGCCTCAACGAAGCCGCCGGATACGGCGCGGTCGCGATCAGCTCCTTGCTCGCCGGATATCTCGCCGAACACTTCGGGCTGCGCCCGGCCCCGTTCCTGCTCGGCCTGGCCTACACCGCGCTGGCCCTGGCGATCTCGGGCCTGTTCATCCGAGAAACCCGCGACTACGCACGCATGGAAGCCGCCGCGCATACTCCGCGAGCCGATGGCCTTCACGATCACCTGCACGCCGACCTGACCGATCGCCAGATCGTGGTCGCGACCAGTCTGACCGAGCCCGCGCTGTCCTCGGCCAGCCACGCCGGACTGGTCAACAATCTCAACTTCGGTCTGTCGTGGGGGCTGTTCCCGCTGCTGTTCGCCACCGCCGACCTGTCTGTGGGCCAGATCGGGCTGTTGTTCGCGCTCTACCCCGGCGTGTGGGGCGCCGGGCAACTCGCCACCGGCGCGCTGTCGGACCGGTGGGGGCGAAAAACCCTCATCACCGGCGGCATGACTCTGCAAGCCGTCGCGCTGGCGATCATCGCCACCGCCGATGGGTTCGCAGGGTGGGCTGTCGGTGCTATCTTGCTCGGCGCTGGAACCGCGATGGTCTACCCGACACTGCTGGCGGTGATCGGCGATGTCGCGCATCCGCTGTGGCGGGGGCGCGCGGTCGGGGTATACCGGGTCTGGCGCGACCTCGGCTACGCCGTCGGCGCGATCCTCGGCGGCATCGTCGCAGACCTGCTAGGCCTGCACGCCGCGGTCTGGGCCGCCGCCGCCATCAGCGCCGCCACCGCGATGATCGTCGGCGTCCGGATGTATGAAACCCATCCCCCAGCACATCGACAATCCTCCTGATGCATGCCGGTGCCGCTGCCCTCGTTCGTACCATCGCACGACCAGGGCAGCGCCGTATCCGCTGCGAGGTCTTGCGCCTCAGATTTTGAAAGCTCACACTTACGCAAGTGGAGGCTTTCACATATGTGGACCTATCGATCCTCGGCGATCCGACACGCAAGGCGATCTTCGAACGTCTCGCTCGGCGCCCCTCGTCAGTGGGCGAGCTCGCCGAGTCACTGCCGATCACCCGCCAGGCGGTGTCACAGCATTTGCGTGTCCTGAAAGAGGGCGGTCTCGTCGTGGCGACC
Source organism: Nocardia cyriacigeorgica (assembly GCF_010868145.1). GTDB lineage: Bacteria > Actinomycetota > Actinomycetes > Mycobacteriales > Mycobacteriaceae > Nocardia > Nocardia cyriacigeorgica_D. The sequence continues at coordinate 4,600 of NZ_JAAGUY010000037.1, read as the reverse complement.
CCGGACGGCACCCGGCGTATCTACCGCATCAATCCCGAAGGCCTCGCCGCGATCCAGGCCTACTTCCAGCACATCTGGGACGAGGCGTTGACCGCTTTTCAGAAGGCCGCCGAGACGGCGGCCACCGACCCCGAACAGGAGAATCGACCATGACCAGCACTGGGCAACTGCCTGCCCTGGAAGGCAAAGCGACCGTCGCGATGACGCCTGCGCGCGCGTTCGAGTTCTTCACCGAATCCTTCGGCCGCTGGTGGCCCGCGGCCTATCACATCGGCAACGCCGAGCTGGCCGACGCGATCCTCGAGCCCGGAGAGGGCGGCCGCTGGTACGAACGCGGTGTCGACGGCACCGAATGCGACTGGGGCCGGGTGCTGGTCTGGGAGCCACCGCACCGACTCGTGGTGACCTGGCAGATCAACGGCCGCTGGGAATACGACCCCGACCCCGCGCGGGCAAGTGAGATCGAGGTCCGCTTCACCGCCGAAGGGCCAGAGCAGACCACAGTCACCCTCGAACACCGCCACCTCGACCGACTCGTCGACGGCAAGGCCATCCAGGACACCATCGTCGAACGCGGCGGCGGCTGGAGCACCCTACTGGAACTGTTCGCCGAGACCGCGCAGTCGCAGTCCTGACGTTCCCCGAAACCCTTGATCCGATCAGGGGTTTCGACGCCCGGCCAGCGCGGGCCAACCCGTAGGACAAGGCAGCGAGCAGGAACGGACCCGCCAAGTACGGGATCCCCATTTCACCTGGAGGTTCTCATGCAAATCAACGTGTTCGGGTCGACCGACGGTGCTGTAGGACACCTCATGCGGCCAGCTAGCCCGGTCGGCTGTCACGCCACCGCCACTGCGGTCCAATTCTCGTGGTGGGCCTAACGCTCCACAACCCGAACACCCTCACGGGCGATGGGCCAGCGATTCGCATCAGACCGGAACGAATCCGACAGGTAAAGCCCACGCGTGACTGCGGGTTTCACCGAGTTGTCAACGATCTGCGCCCCGATTTGCCACGGTTCTGCACCGCCTTCACCGACCTGCTGTCGCGTGTTCCCTTGCGGAGCTGGGCCGCAACGCCAGGATTCGATGTTCGGCAGCTGTCGCCGTCGCAGCCCATTCCGGCCGCAGTGCGGCATAGGTGCACACGTCGTGCCACTGCCCCTGGGTTCGGTACAGCTGCCGCAGCCGGGCCTCCGGGGTCAAGCCCGCTCCCGACATCACCGTGTGCATCGCCGGATGGTCGTGCCGGTGCCCAGCCCAGACTCGGTGAATCCCGAGCGGGCCGAAAGCGAATGCGATCAAGAGCCGCCCTGCCTCGCTACCACCCGCACGCAGCTTCCCTTCCGGAAGCACGACCAGACCGCCGATCATCGCGTTGCTGCCGAATTCCTCTACCAGCAGGCTGATGGTGCCGACCATGGTGTCGGCACCCGGTGCGGTGATGGCCAGCGTGTACTTGCGCCGCGGACTCTCGCAGCAGCAGCGCAGCGCGGCGCCGAACGACTCCGCGGCCGCCTGGTCATCCATGCTGTCGGTGCCCATAAATTTGGTCAGGTGCGGGTCGGTGAAAATTCGTTGATATACGCCAAGATCGCCGGCACGGAGATCACGCAACCGCAACCGCGCGCCGACCAGTTCCACGTTGCGCAGGTCGATCGTCAACGAGCTTCCTCCATCCCCAGCACCGATGCCGGAGAATGCGTGGCCCCGCCCGCGGGTATGAGCTCGTCGAGATCGATATAGGTGCGCCCCGACGGGATCGGCTCGCCGAGCAGGATCCGGCGAGCCGTGTCCGCCACCAAGGCCCCGCCGAGCATCACCCCCGAGGCGAGTTGAGGCCAGCTGGACAGGCTCCGGCCGATCTCACCGATAGCGCTCCGCATCGCCGGACTCAGCTGCGGCCCATCGACCACTTCCAGCAGAAACGTCAGCAGCTCCCCCCCGTCCATCTTCGCGACATCGGACGAGGTCGACCCCCCAGCGCGGCCGTGGAAGAGCGGGCGCTGGGGTTCCAGATCGAATCGCTCCACATCCAGCAAGCCGCGGTCGTTGGCATCCATCAGGACCGGGATGGCTCGGTGCCGCGCGTACTCACGGGCAGCGACTTTCGCCCACACCGTGTCACATTCCTCCACCAGCAGATCCAGCGGCCGGGTGCCGTCCACGCCATCGAAGAACGGCCCGATCGACTCCTCGGTCAACCCATCCGCGAACACCTCGATGTCGAGATAGGGGTCGATCTCGAACATCTGACGCGCCGCCAGCACAGTCTTGGAAATCCCGAGATCACCGACGCCTGCCCGCAGCCGGTTCAGATTCGACAGCCCGAGGGTGTCGAAGTCGGCCAAGCGGAACGATCCGCCGACCCCTTCCATCGCCAGCGTCACGGCCGCACTGTTGCCCACCGACAGCCCGACCACGCCGATCCGCCGCTCGCGCAGATCGCGCTGCTGCGCCCGGTCGATCTTGTCGCGATTCCGATCGGCCCGTAGTCGCTGGAAACTGTCGCGCGGCAGCACATGCACCAAGCGTCCACTCCAGGGATAGAACACCCATGTTCCCCACTGCCACAACGGAGTTTCGCCACAGATCCGACGACGGCACGCTGCCAGCGAGTCCGTCGAATGCGCGACAGCGGGGTCCTCGGAGCGGATCAGCTCGTCGAGCTGATCTTCGATCGTGTCGTGCACCGCACTGACAGAACTCGACGCTGCCAGCGCTTCCAGGTCACGCAGCGCTTCCGAGCTCGATGCGTCGAGCAGGACGGGACGGAAATCTGATGTTGCCACGCCGGGGGTGAGTACCGCGGGACGCGGAACCGAGTCATCCTGAACCATCTGTGCACAAACCTCCGAACCCCATGAGGCGAATGGACACCCGCTCGTCTGTATCGACCAACCCGCGCACACGATACACACGTGTCGACGGACCGTGAGTACTGATTCGGGCACACTTTCCGTACAACAGGTTTGCCGAAGTGCCCAGTTGCTAAACCAGGAGTCGCTTCAGACAGGATGGGGTCGGCGCGACCGAGCATCTGACGTTCGATGGACGAAGTCTCGGCTTTCCTCGCGGCGAGCATCCAACGGCTACCGGGTTGGGTCGTTCGAGCCCTTGGCGGTATTGCCAAGGCGGAAGACCGAATTCGCGTTCGAACGCCTTGGCGAAGGCGAATTGCGAGCCTCAGTCTGCGCTTCGCCCTGTGGCGGACAGGGAGTCGCGGTTCTCGCGAAGCCGATTGGCCGCCAGGATCATCCGCCACTGGTTACAGCGTCGGCACCATGCATCTGTGCAGCGCGCGGGTCCGACAGTTCGGCGGCCAGCTTGACCTTCTACAACCAGTCGATCAGAGTCAATTCCCAGGTCGCCCGCGTTCCTCATTTCTCCGGTTGCCCCTGTTTTGTGGGGCACAAACCTGCCATGGCCGACTACACACGGGGCCGTCCGCAGCCGTCCCTCCTGGACATCCCGCGCTCACGGAGCTCATTCAGTACGGTCCGGTTAAGTGTCAGCCGACTCGTGCGAGGGGCCAGCCCAGCTGAACCCACCGACTTGACCCGAATTTCGGCACCGCGCCGTCGGCCGCCGGATGTGAACTGATTTGCGTCAGGCCCACGTTTAGGGCCACGAACCCGCGAAGAACGATCGCCTATCGTTCGACTAAATGGAAGTTCGGCGCAGAAACCTTGGTGCACTTTTGGCGATCGGCCAAAAGAACAGCAGGCCAAGCCCTACTATCGGCCTGACCTGCTGTTTCTGCTCCCCATCTGGACTCGAACCAGAAACCTGCCGGTGAATTCGTAGCCTCTCCCGGCATAAGTTCGTCTAGCTTCGTCCACATTTGTCCAGTGTCCCAACAACTTTCACGGCCGATCGTGTCGCAACCGTCCACGGGAATCCAGGCGTGTTTATCTGTGGCGCTGTTGGCGTCACCTCGTCTTTGGCGAGGTCTTGCTGGTGAACAGGCCGATGCCGAAGCCGAGCACCGTGATCCCGAAAAAGCACAGCAGCAATCCGCCGATCTTCGCCTCGGTGTCAGTATCCGGACTGCGCGGGGAGCTCGAGGACCCGGCGATCACAGCGGTCGGATCGACAATCGCCTGGATCCCGCAGATCAGCAGGGCCACCGCCACAAGGATCAGGGCGAGGCCACCGATCATGCGCTTGCCGGTACGGCGCGGCGGACTCTTGTTCTCGCCAGGTTCAGGGACGTCGGAGGCTGACATGGCAGGCAACCTATCAGCGGATACCAGGAAGACTCTCGATCAGTTCAGCCGAGGGAAGGAGTGGATCGTTTGTAGAGGGAAAGTAGCGGATTTGCGGCGACTTCCCCGATCAGCAAAAAGCCCTCCACCTGCTTGCGCTGGTAGAGGGCTTTTCCTGCTCCCCCATCTGGACTCGAACCAGAAACCTGCCGATTAACAGTCGGCTGCTCTGCCAATTGAGCTATAGGGGACTATCCTGTCGGCTTTCCCGTACTGGGCGAGCCGAGGTGAAACTTTAGCGTATGGGCGGGTGCGGGCCCAAATCGTGTCGTCAGAGGGGGTTGAGGGGGCGCTGAGCGGGGAGTCTTCGGGTGGGCGGATCGACAGGGGTGG
>NZ_JAAGUY010000036.1 GCF_010868145.1 Nocardia cyriacigeorgica | reverse complement strand
GACAACACCCCTGACACCCACCACCGCCCGCACCGCCGGACCCGACCCACGCCGCGTCACGTGACCACCCCGGCCACCCCGCGCCGACTCACCACCCGCCCCGGTTACGAGAAACCGCGCCAGGCCATTACACTTGCCAACCGCGCCCCTATAGCTCAGTTGGTAGAGCTACGGACTTTTAATCCGCAGGTCCCAGGTTCGAGCCCTGGTGGGGGCACCGCGCGGGCGCCCGGTCACCATCGGGCGCCCGAGGCGTTTACGGGGTGAATCCGTACACACGGCACGGGTTTCCTCACCCTGCTCGGCTCGGCGATCGCAGGTCGAGGCCGGCGCGTGGGGCAACGCAGCAGGTGCATGGGGAGCCACGTGGGGCAACCTCAGCAAACTGCTCACGCATGGAGTGAGTGACACCCCACAAGATCACCAGTTCTGCTAACACCGATTCGGGCCATGGCGATAGTCCCCTCGCTGCCGGGCGAAGTCATACACTCGCCAGTAGTTGCCGAGCGCCAACGACGGCGTATGACGTCCATCACCCCGACAAATCCACGGCTGGATGCGTTTCGCATCACACCTACGGTGCCGTAAGGTATGGCCGCATCGGCAACGGTCAAACCTGAGGGGGGCGACCCGCAAGACCGCATAGATGAAGGGCTTGATACATGGCAAGGGATCTGACTCAACTCGAGCTGCTGACGGAGTTGGAGCCGGTTGCCGAAGAGAACGTCAACCGGCACCTTTCCCTGGCAAAGGAATGGCATCCGCACGACTACGTACCGTGGGACGACGGCCGCAATTTCGCCGCACTCGGTGGTATCGACTGGGATCCGGAGCAGTCGAAACTGAGTGAGGTCGCCAAGGCCGCGATGATCACCAATCTCCTCACCGAGGACAACCTGCCCTCGTACCACCGCGAGATCGCGGAGAACTTCTCCCAGGACGGGGCGTGGGGCACCTGGGTCGGTCGCTGGACCGCCGAGGAGAACCGCCACGGCATCGTCATGCGCGACTACCTCGTCGTCACCCGTGGCGTCGATCCCGTCGCGCTCGAAGAGGCGCGCATGGTCCACATGACCAACGGGTTCGCCTCCCCCGCCGAGGCCGACGCCGGCTTCCTGCATTCGGTCGCCTATGTGACCTTCCAGGAACTCGCGACCCGCGTCTCGCACCGCAACACCGGCAAGGTCTGCGACGACCCGATCGCCGACCGCATGCTGCAGCGCGTGGCCGCCGACGAGAACCTGCACATGATCTTCTACCGCAACATGTGCGGTGCGGCCCTCGATCTGGCGCCGGATCAGGCGCTCGACGCGATCGCACTGATCCTGGAGAACTTCCAGATGCCCGGCGCCGGTATGCCCAACTTCCGCCGCAACGGCGTGCTTATGGCCAAGCACGGCATCTACGACCTGCGCCAGCACCTCGAAGAGGTGGTGCAGCCGGTGCTGAAGAAGTGGAACATCTTCGAACGCACCGACTTCACCGCGCGTGGCGAAGAGACCCGCGAGCGTCTGGCCACCTTCCTGGACAAGCTCGGCAAGGACGTCGTCAAGTTCGAAGAGCAGCGCGACAAGATGCTGGCCCGCGAGGCCGCCAAGCGCGAACGCGAACTGGCGAGTTCCGCGGCGAGCTGATCGGGCGACCGTCGCCGACCCACAGACGACGAAGCGCCGCCGCCCGAAATTCGGACGGGGGCGCTTCGTTGTGATCAGCGGCTGTGGTCCCGAGTTACTTCAGCGGTAGCGCACCGTCGACCCCACCCACATCGGTGATCTTCCAGTCGGCGTTCTCATCGAGCGTCACGCTGTAGGTGACGGTGGTCTGCGCACCATCGGGAGTCTGAGCATTGGTGGAGTTCACGTTGACGAACACACTCACCTGATAGATGCCGTTGTCCTCGGACATCACCTTCGCGGTGATCGGCGACGCGGTGGAGGTCCACTTCAGCGGAACCAGGACCTTCTCCAGCAGCGGGGCCGTCGAGTCCATCTTCCCCGAGAGCTGATCGGTGGTGCCGGCTTTGAGGCTGCCGACCCAGCCGTTGATGTCCTGGTAGTTGACGGTGGCCGCACCAACGGCGTATTCGGTGGCGACCTGTTCGGCGCGGGCCTCGGCCGAAGCGCGGGCATCGCGGTCGGCGACGTCGCCGCGTGCGAAGAACCACAGCGCGGCGAACACGACGACGGCGATCGCCAGAACGCCGATGACGGCGCCGCGAACGATGGTCGAGACCTGCACCGAGACGGTGCCAGGTCGTTGGAATTCAGGTGTCGGCGCCGTCGGAGCCGGTGCGGCTTCCTTGTCGATGGTCGCGGTGGCGCCGCTTCCGGAGTGCTCGGTCATTGATCCTCTTTCGATCGCATACCGCATCGCACAAACTCCCCGGCGGCGATGCCTTGCGCACATGAGGCTAACGAATTGGTCACAAGTACCTCGAACCGAGGGTCACATACATCACTTGACCGGGCGAGCGCCGGGCGCCCAGGGTGTGAGCCGATCGTCTCACTGAGCAGTACTGGGCGGATGAGACACTGGAGGGCGTGACGATGACGACGAGCGAGCTGAGCACAGCGCTGCGGATCGGGCCGTATCCGGTCGATCCGGCGGTGGTGCTCGCGCCGATGGCCGGAATCACGAATCTGGCGTTCCGCAAACTGTGCCGCGAGTTCGGCAGCCCGACCTCGATCTATGTCTGCGAGATGATCACCGCCCGCGCGGTGGTGGAACGCAATGAGAAAACCCTGCACATGATGTCGTTCGACGAGGACGAACATCCGCGGTCGATGCAGCTCTACGGCGTCGACCCGGCCACGCTCGGCGAGGCCGTGCGCATCATCGTCGGCGAGGGCTGGGCCGATCACATCGACCTCAACCTCGGCTGCCCGGTACCCAAGGTGACCAGACTCGGCGGCGGCGCGGCCCTGCCGTACAAGCGCGCGCTGTTCGCCCGGATCGTGCGCGACATGGTCGCCGGAGCCGAGCCGGCGGGCGTCCCGGTGACGGTGAAGTTCCGCATCGGCATCGACGACGACCACCTGACCTACCTGGACGCCGGCAGGATCGCGGAAGCCGAGGGCGCCGCGGCGGTCGCTTTGCACGCCCGCACGGCCGCACAACGCTACTCAGGGCAGGCCGACTGGTCGGCCATCGCTCGGCTCAAGCAGGCCGTCACCACCATCCCGGTCCTGGGCAATGGCGATATCTTCTCCGCCGACGATGCCGTCCGCATGATGGACGAAACCGGCTGTGACGGCGTTGTCGTCGGGCGCGGCTGCCTCGGCAGGCCCTGGTTGTTCGCCGAACTACAGGCGGCGCTGCGTGGCGAGCCGCTGCCCGAACCGCCGACCCTCGGCCGCGTCGGCGAGGTGCTGTACCGGCACGGCGCACTGCTGTCGGAGCACGACGGCGAGGACAAAGCCATGCGCGACCTGCGCAAACACATGGCCTGGTACCTGATGGGGTTCCCGGTCGGGGCTGATCTGCGCCGGTCGTTCGCAACCGTGTCGAGCCTCGGCCAGCTCGAGGACCTCATCGGCCGGCTCGACGCCACCGCGCCGTTCCCGCGTGATGCCGAGGGCCCGCGTGGCCGCCAGGGCTCGCCCGGCAAGGTCGCCCTGCCGCACGGCTGGCTGGACGACCCGGACGATCCGGCTGTCCCCGCAGGCGCCGACCTGATGCACAGCGGCGGCTGAATCCGGCGTCGCGACCGCGGCCGGGCAACCACCCAGCATTCGCTTCGGCATATGACATTTCGGTAGACCCGAGCGTGCGTCAGGTGGCCGACCGTGGCGGAATCGTTATCATTGCGGAATCACTTCGGTCGGCCGGATGCGGTGGCAACACCACTGCACCCGGCCGATCAGCGGTAAGACTGGATTCAACAGTCCGGCCGAGCAATGAGGCAGAACGAAAAGCGAGGTTCGTTGGTGGGTGACGATCGGCACGGGCATTCGCCACGGCCCGGAGGTCGCGCCCCGTGGGAGCGGTATCCCGCGGCGGGTTCCCCCGAACGAGACGGCGCCGATGCGCCCCGCAGAGCTCGCCATGCCGACGTCACGCCGGAGACCGAGTCCGCGTCGATCTCGGTCCAGGATCTCGTCAACCGGGTGGACAACGAGCGCACCGGCAGGCGCCGGGCCGCCGAGCCCGCACCGAGCCGTGGTCCCGAGCCTCAGGGGCTTTCCACACCCCAGCGCCAGCCGCAGACCCCGCAGCGACGGACCGACACGGCCCCGCGACAGCCGATCGTGCCGGACCAGCGACCCGCACCGGGCGCCAGGCAGGCCAGGCCTGCCCAGCCATCCCCCGAGCCCGATCAACGGCCACCGGCCCAGCGCCGCATCGCCGGGAATCAGCGGCAGGCGGCTCCGCCCCCGTCGGACGAGGGCATGCGGCCCGCACAGCGTCGCAGTGAGACGACCCAGCGCCGAGCGGTCGATCCCATGGCCGGTGATACGCCGCGTCCTCCCGCCGACGCAGCGCGCCGCGCGAGGGAGGCCGGTGCGATCCGGCGTCCGCCGGAATCCACACGGCGCGTCGGTGAGCCCGAGGCAGGCCCGACTCGCCCGGACCCGAAACGCCGACAGCCCACACCTGTCGCATCGGATTCGGCGCCGCCGAAGCCCGCCCCTGGCCGCGGTCGGCAATCGAGCAGCACACCACCGCGCGGCGCCGGAAAAACAGGCGCGTCACCGGTGGTCCAGGACATCGCTGGCACGACCGAGGCGCCGAGCAGGCGTGGCGCCGCGGAACCTCCCGAGGTCGTCACCGACGTCATTCCGCCGGTCGACGACACCAAACGTCCCGGCAGGGCACGAGCCAAGACCGGTTCGTGGCCGACCACCGAAAACGCCGCCGCCCCCGAATCCGTCGGTGCGCCGCGGCGGACCCGGCTGGCGGAGAGCAAGCTGCGCAAGCATCGCCGTGCACGCATGGTCGGACGGGCCGCACTGGCCGTAACGGCCGCCGTCGCGCTGCTGATCACCGGCGGCGGCTGGAGCTACGAGCGCGCCTTCGGCAACAGCTTCACCCAGGTCTCGGCACTCGGCGACAACTCAGAAGATGTCATCGACGGCAACGCCCAACTCGGCGATGAGAACTACCTCATCGTCGGCACCGATACGCGCGCGGGCGCCAATGGGAAATTGGGCGCGGGAACCATCGAGGACGCCGAAGGCGCCCGCGCCGACACGGTGCTGCTGGTACACGTTCCGAAGAACCGCCAGCGCGTGGTCGTTGTGTCCTTCCCTCGCGATCTGGATGTCAGTCGGCCGAAATGCGAGGGTTGGGACAACGAGAAAGCCGACTACACCGAGGAGACCTACCCTGCGGAGATGGGCGGCAAGCTGAATGCCGTGTATGCCCTCGGCGGACCGCGTTGCCTGGTCACGACCATTCAGCGGTTGACCGGTAGCACCATCAACCACTTCATCGGCATTGATTTCGCCGGCTTCGAAGCCATGGTCGACGAGGTGGGTGGGGTCCAGGTCTGCACGACCGAACCGCTCATCGACGGCGAACTCGGCACGGTGCTGGAAAACCCCGGCAAGCAGGTCATCAACGGCGCGACGGCGCTCAACTACGTGCGTGCCCGTAAGGTCTACGGCGATATCCGCGGCGACTACGACCGCATCAACCGACAGCAGAAGTTCCTGGCCTCCTTGTTGCGGACCGCTCTGTCCACCAAGGTGATGCTCGATCTGGGCAAGCTGAACGGATTCATCAAGGCTTTCACCGCGGCGACCTTCGTCGACAAGGTCAAGCCGGAAGATCTTCTGACGCTCGGCCGATCACTGGCGAATGTGGATGCCGGTGCGGTCACGTTCCTGACCATCCCGACCGCGGGCACCGATTCCTACGGCAATGAGATCCCGCGGGAATCCGACATCAAGGCCATTTTCAAAGCGATTCGTGACGACCGCCCGTTGCCGGGCGAGAAGCCGGGCGCGGCCGCGCCGACCCCGGCGGATACACCCGCAGCACCTGCGCCGCCCGCCTATGTCGCCGTGGACCCGAGCACCGTATCGCTGCTGGTCTCCAACGGCTCTGGGATCAGTGGCCAAGCCGCCACCGCCGCCAACAAGCTGAACAATGTGGGCTTCCCGATCTACAACACCGGCAACTACACCGGTGGGACGGCGGATACCACGATCGTGCGGTACTCCGCCGGCTATGAGGCGGAGGCAGCCACGGTCGCCAGTGCGCTCCCCGGCGCGAGCATCGCGCCTGCCGAGGAGGAGGAGCAGTTGGGCGGCATCATCGAGGTCGTGCTCGGCTCCGATTACCAGGGTGTTGTCAATGAGCCGACCGCCGTCGGCCAGGCGATCACCAACGTCCCCGCCGACGCCGCAAGCGCGGCCCCGACCGCGCTGCCGGATGATCTCGAACACATCAACGCCGCCGACGACATCTGCTCCTGACGTCAGCCCCGGCATTTCACCCGCTGTTCGTGACTTGGACAGCGCCGCGAACTAGTGTCAGTTTTCATGCGTGTCATCTACAACGAGCAAATGGCCGGTCTCGCTCAGCTGTTGGGCGAGATGGCCGGTCTCGCGGGTTCGGCTATGGACCGGGCCACCCAGTCGCTGCTCCAGGCCGACCTGACGTTGGCCGAACAGGTGATCACCGAGTACGACCGGATATCGGAGATGATCTCCGACGTCGAAGAACGGACGTTCGCGCTGCTCGCACTGCAAGCGCCGGTCGCAGGCGATCTGCGGCAGGTAGTGGCGGCGATCCAGATGGTCAACGATGTGAATCGGATGGGTGCGCTTGCGCTGCACGTCGCCAAGGTGACCCGCAGGCGGCATCCGAACCATGCGGTGCCCGAGTCGGTCAACGGCTACTTCGCCGAGATGGGCCGGATCGCGGTCAGCATGGGCGAAAGCGCCAAGGAGGTCCTGGAGACCCGCGATCCGGAGCGCGCGGCCCAGCTCAACCAGCAAGACGACGCGATGGACGATCTGCATCGCCACCTGTTCACGCTACTGATGGACCGCGACTGGAAATACGGCGTCGCGGCAGCGGTGGATGTCACACTGCTCGGCCGCTACTACGAGCGCTTCGCCGACCATGCGGTCGAAATCGGCCGTCGGGTGATCTTCCTGGTCACCGGCGTCCTACCGCCGGACGAAGACTCCGAAGCGTAAAAAAGGAGGGCCCGCGCAATTCGCGGGCCCTCCTTTTCGCTCACCGCTACAACTGATCTCGCGCGGTCCTGGTAACTCACCGGGAACGGGCGAACCCGAGCACCAGCGTTACCGCCGGCCGCCAACGCCGCTCCCGTGGCACCTGAGTCCCGCCAAAAATCGCGGAGAGGCGGACGAGCTGCTACCCGAAGCGACCGGAGATGTAGTCCTCGGTCTGCTTCTGCGACGGGTTGGAGAAGATCCGCTCGGTGTCATCGATCTCGATCAGCTTGCCGGGCTTGCCCTGGGCCTCGAGGTTGAAGAAACCGGTCTGGTCACTTACGCGTGCGGCCTGCTGCATGTTGTGGGTGACGATGACGATGGTGAATTCCTTCTTCAGCTCGGTGATCAGGTCCTCGATCGCCAGGGTGGAAATCGGGTCGAGCGCCGAACACGGCTCGTCCATCAGCAGCACATCCGGCGAGACCGCGATGGCGCGCGCGATGCACAGACGCTGCTGCTGACCACCGGACAGCCCACCGCCCGGCTTGTCGAGCCGGTCCTTGACCTCGTTCCACAGGTTCGCCCCGCGCAGCGAGCGCTCGGCGACCTCGTCGAGTTCCTTCTTGTTGCGCACACCCTGCAGCTTCAGCCCGGCCACCACATTGTCGCGAATCGACATGGTGGGGAACGGGTTCGGGCGCTGGAAGACCATGCCGATGGTGCGGCGCACACCGACCGGGTCGATCTGCGAACCGTAGATGTCCTCACCGTCGAGCATGACCGCGCCCTCGACGCGGGCACTCGGGGTGACCTCATGCATCCGGTTGAGCGACCGCAGGACGGTGGACTTACCGCAACCCGACGGCCCGATGAAGGCGGTGACGCTGCGGGGCAGCACGGTCAGGGATACGTCGGCCACGGCGTGGAATTTGCCGTAGTAGATGTTCAGGTCTTTGATATCGATCCGCTTGGCCATCGTGGGTATCCGTTCGCTTCTATCGGTTCCGCGTAAGCAGTTTGTTGACCGCGGCGGCGGCCAGGTACAGCAGCGCGATCATCAGGATCAGGGTCAGCGCCGCGCCCCACACCCGCAGCCGGCCTGCCGGTTCCGGGTTCGCCAGCTCTTGGTAGATCAGTAGCGGCAGCGAGGCCATATTGCCGTCGAAGACATCGAAGTTGATCGACTTGCTGTAGCCGACCAGCACCAGTACCGGCGCGGTCTCACCCATGACGCGGGCGAGAGCGAGCAGGATGCCGCTGATCATGCCGGGCAGCGCGGTCGGGACGACGATGCGCAGGATCGTCTTCCACTTCGGCACGCCGAGCGCGTAGGAGGCTTCACGCAGTTCGTCGGGGACGAGCTTGAGCATTTCCTCGGTGCTGCGCACCACCACAGGCAACATCAGCAGCACCAGGGCCAGCGAGACCGCGAATGCGCTCTGCGGGAATCCCATGGTCGCGATCCACAGCGCGAAGATGAACAGCGCCGCGACAATCGAGGGGACACCGGCGAGGATGTCGACCATGAACGTGGTGACCTTGGCCAACCGGCCCCGGCCGTATTCGACCAGGTAGATCGCGGCCATGATGCCCAGTGGCACCGCGATGATCGCGGCGACGGCCGACTGGACGATGGTGCCGTAGATCGCGTGGTACACGCCACCCGCGGTCTGGCTCGGCAGCACGCCCTTCTGTGAATTGGTCCACCATTCGGGGGCGACGATCGCCTCGATGCCCTTGCTGATCACCATCCACAGCACCCACACCAGCGGGATCAGTGCGATGCCGAAGGACAGCGTGATCAGGCCGGTGGCGATGTTGTTGCGGATCCGGCGGCCGGTGCTCACGTGCCGGAAGGTCGGTGCCTTGACCGGTTTGTCGAGCGTCGTCGTGGTAGTCATCACTGGTTGACCTTTCCGCCGGACGCCAGCCGGGCCAGCGCGTTGACCACGAAGGTCAGGGCGAACAGCACGAAGCCCGCGGCGATGTAGGCGCCGGTGGGCAGCGCGGAGCTGAACTCCGCGGCCGATGCGGCGATGCGCGAGGCGAAGGTGTAGCCGCCGTCGAACAGCGACCAGCTGCCGGCCTGCGCGGCGGTGCGCAGCACGATGAGCACCGCGATGGTCTCACCGAGCGCGCGACCGAGGCCGAGCATGGATCCGGCGATGACACCGCTGCGGCCGTAGGGCAGCACCGTCATCCGCACGACTTCCCATTTCGTCGCGCCGAGCGCCTGGGCGGCCTCGATATGCGAGACCGGGGTCAGCGCGAACACTTCCCGCGAGACCGAGGTGATGATCGGCAGGATCATCACCGCGAGAATCACGCCGGCGGTGAAGATCGTGCCGCCACCGGAGACGGAGACGTTGCCGTCGGCGAACAAGAAGAACCAGCCGAGCTTCTCGTTGAGGAAACGCTGTACCGGTTCGATCTGAGGAGCCAGCACCAGGAAGCCCCACAGGCCGAAGACGATCGAGGGCACCGCGGCGAGCAGATCGATCAGCATCGCGAACGGCTTGGCCATGCGGCTCGGCGCGTAGTGGGTCAGGAACAGCGCGATGCCGACGCCGATCGGCACCGCGACCACCAGCGCGAAGATCGAGCTCAGCACCGTGACCATGAAAAGGTCCCGAATACCGAACCGCAGATGGTCGGCATCGGTGGTGGAGAACTCGGTGCTGGTGAAGAAGTTGGCCTCGTTGGCCATGACCGAGGGAACCGCGCGAATCAATAGGAACAGCGCAATCAGCGCGATGGCGCCGACGATCGTCGCGCCTGCTGCCGTGGCCAGCGACCGGAAGATCGTTTCGGCCCGCTGGCTGTGGGGTTGTCGTCCCTTGACAGAAGGTGTCTCGGGCTTGGGTTCGCTCGACATAGGCGCAGTATCTCCAGCCGCCTGCCGGCTCGTCGACTTCGACGAACCGGCGGGGGCCACCTCAGGGTGCACGGTCATGGCTGGCTGACGATCAGGAGATGGCGTTGATCGCGGCGGTCAGCCGGGTCTTGAACTGGTCCGGGATCGGGATGTATCCGGCGCCCTCCAAACCTTGCTGACCGTTGGTGACGGCCGAGGTCAGGAACGCCTTGACGGCGGTGGCCGTATCGGCGTTGGCGTACTTGGAGCACACGATCTCGTAGGTCGCCATCACGATCGGGTAGGCGCCGGCCTGGCTCGGCTTGTAGAACGAGGAAGTGTCGAGGGCCAGGTCGTTGCCCTCACCCTTGATCTTCACGCCGTCGATGGCCTTACCGGCCGACTCGACCGACAGGGTGACCGGCTCCGGGCTCGCCGAGGTGATGACCTGCGCGATGGACAGATCCTGCGCCTTGGCGAACGCCCACTCGTTGTATGTGATGGAGTTCTTGGTGCCCTTCACCGCGGCCGAGGTGCCCTCATTGCCCTTGGCGCCCTCGCCGACACCGCCGGCGAAGACCTTGCCCGCGCCCTTACCCCAGGCGCCGTCGGAGGCAGCGTCGAGGTAGAGCTGGAAGTTGTCGGTGGTGCCGGAGTCGTCGCTGCGGAAGACCACGGCGATGGGCTCGGCGGGCAGCGCGGCGTTCGGGTTCAGCGCCTTGATCTCGGGGGCGTCCCAGGTCTTGATGGTGCCGTTGAAGACCTTGGCGGCGGTCGGGCCGTCCAGTACGAGGTCGGTGACGCCGTCGATGTTGTAGGTGATGGCGATGGGACCGAAAACGGTCGGCAGGTTCCAGGCAGGCGAGGCGCAGCGCTGTTCAGCCTTGGCGGGCTCGTCCTTCTTGGCGCTCAGCGGCGAGTCGGAGCCGCCGAAATCGGTCTGGCCGCCGAGGAACTCGCTGACGCCCGCGCCGGAACCACTCGAGGTGTAGTTGAGGGTCTGGCCATCGCAGTTCGTCTCGTACGCCGTGGTGAAGATCTCCATGGCGTTCTTCTGCGAGGACGCGCCACTGGCCTTCAGCGCATCCTTGCCGCCGCAGGCGACGTTGGTGTTCGCCTCGGTGCCCGTGGTCGAGGCATTGTCATCGCTGCCACAACCGGCGAGCGTCATTGCACCGGCGGCCAGCACACCGACGAGTGCGCTGCTGCGCTTGAACTTCACAATTCCTCCGCATGTTTGCGTCGTACTACACGCCCGGCCCCTCACCGGCCCGGGCGGGTGATGTGGTGCGGTTCGCGGGGAACTTGCGCACCAGGCAGCGCATGCTGCCCACAAGTAACCTAGATTCGCCCGGTGGACAGTTGGACCAGGCTGGGTGAACGGAAGGTGAACAGCCTGGCGATAACCGCGCCTACCGCTGTGACATTTGCCCCACATTTACTCGAGCTCCCCTGATCGTCCGATTGCCGTTCAGTTGGATGAGATGTTTGTGTCCGGTTCGCCGGATTCTCAGCTCGCGTGCCCGGCGGCTGTATAGGCGGCGTCCACATGAGCGACGGTGAAGCCGAGCCGGGTGTATGTGCGTACCGCGGACTCGTTGTCGGCCTCGGTATACAACAGCACCGCACCGAGCCCGCGATCACGCAGATAGTGCAGCCCCGCAAGGGTGAGCAGCCCGCCGAGCCCACGGCCCTGCGCCGCCGGATCGATCCCGACCACATAGACCTCCCCCAGCGGCGGATCGAGTTCGGCGTGAACCTTGGTCCAGTGAAATCCCAGCAGCCGATCAGGATCGGCGGGATCGACCGCGAGGAACAGGCCCTTCGGGTCGAACCACGGCTCGTCATGGCGCACCGCGATATCGCGATCGGTCCAGCCACCCTGTTCCGGATGCCAGGCGAAGGCGGCGTTGTTGACCCGCAACAGCTCGGCGTCATCGTCCGCGCCCGCGTAGGTGCGCAGCTGAACGCCTTCCGGCACCGCCAATTCGGGTAGCTCTTCGGTAGCCAGATCGCGGCGCATCTGCCACAGCTCCCGCGCGATCGTCAGCCCCAGCCGCGCCGACACCGCTCGCGCAGCGGGCAGATTCCCGTGCGCCCAGACCCGCGCTCCCGCACCTCCCGCGGCGAGCGCTTCGGCGACCAACTCGGCGCCGTATCCATTGCCGCGGACGGCGGGATCGACCACGACCTCCGCCATCGCCGGATGATCACCGTGCGCGGACACGAGATTCGCGTAGCCGATCACCGCACCCTCGCGCAGACCCACCAGGTGACGGGCCGCATCGGCCTCCCGCAGCGACAGCACGGCCTGTTCGGAGATGGCTGCCACACCGTCGGTTTCCACCGCGCGATCCAGCGTCGCCCGCACCTGTTCGGCGATGCCGGCGTCGAGCTCATCACTCCAGCGCAACGTCATGTCGCTCATTCGCATACCACCCATCCACTGTGTCGCCGATGACGCCGGGGTCGTGCTGCCCGCCAATTTAACGGCAATCCGGACATTTCCCACCGCTGGTGAGCGGCCCGCTATTTAACGTGCCGTTACTGAGCGGTGCCATTGATCGGGGCGAGTGGCGTGCCATCGGAACCGTCGGACTCCTCCTCGGGGAAGCTCGGCGGCTCACCCTTGGCATTGGAACGCGCCGGACGCACGGCCTTGTAACCGACATTGCGGACGGTGCCGATCAGCGATTCGTATTCGCTGCCGAGCTTGGCGCGCAGCCGCCGCACATGAACGTCGACGGTGCGGGTGCCACCGAAGAAGTCGTAGCCCCACACCTCCTGCAGCAACTGGGCACGGGTGAACACCCGGCCGGCGTGCTGGGCCAGGTACTTCAGCAGCTCGAATTCCTTATAGGTGAGGTCGAGCGGACGACCACGCAACCGCGCGGTATAGGTCCCCTCGTCGATCACCAGCTCGCCGAGAGTGATCTTGCCGGTGGCCTCCGGACTGGCGACACCGCCATTGCGGCCGACAAGCAGCCGCAGGCGCGCATCCAATTCGGCCGGGCCGGTACCGGGCAGCAGGATGTCGTCCAGGCCCCAATCGGCATTGACGGCCACCAAACCGCCCTCGGTGAGCACCGCCACCACCGGCACCGACGATCCGGTACTGCCGAGCAGGCGGCACAGTCCGCGGGCGGCGGCGAGGTCGGTGCGCGCGTCCACCAGGGCGACGTCCGCGGTCCCGGCCTCGAGCAGCGAGGCCACCTCCGTCGGCGCGGGCCGCACGGTATGCGCGAGCAGCGCGAGCGAGGGCAGCACCGATTCCGGATTGGGGTCGGATGTGAGCAGGAGCAGCTCCACAAGCACTCCTCCCATTTCGTAGCTACGCGAAAGCCCGGCATCGTCGCCGCGTGCCACGTCGCTGGTCACAGGTGATCGGATGCAAGATTAGCGCGTATGAGCCGATGAGCTTGTCATCCGGGTGAGCGGCCCAGTTACTGTTCATCACATGCGCAAGCTGATTATCGGGCTGCTGTGTCTCGCGGGACTGGCGGTGGTCATCGATTTCGGCGCCGCCGCGTATTCGGAGTACCGCGTCTCCCGGTCCCTGCGCGAAGGCGCCGATCTGAGCGCCGACCCAGAGGTGACCTTCCACGGTTTCCCGTTCCTGCGTCAGGCGTTCAACGGCCGCTACGACAACATCCAGATCACCGCACGCAGCATGCGTCCGGACATTCCGGGTGAGATCGCGGTCGAGGCCACACTGGCCGGGATGCAGTTGCCGCTCGGCGATCTGGTCGACGGCCGAGTCCGCAGCGTGCCGGTGGACCGGGTCGACGTGCGGATGCGGGTGGAGCCGATCGAGCTCGGCAGGTTGTTCGGCATCCCCGACCTGCAGGTTCATTCCCGTCCGGCAGACAAATCCGACGGCACCGGCGGCTCGGGCGGCACCGGGATGACCACCGCGGGCGCCCTGGTGCTGACCGGAACCCTGCCCAAGGCGCCGACCGGCCAGTTCGGCGCGCAGGTCGCAGGCGAGCGCGTCAGCGTGCAGGCCGATCTGCTGTTGGACGGCGATCAGATCCGCGTCATCGCCACCGGCTTCTACCGCGGCCCCGACGACACCTCCAGCGTCGTCGTCCCCGAGGCCGACGCTCCTGCCGTGCTGGCCCGATTCACCCGTACCATCGATACGAAGGAACTTCCGTTCGGCATCCGGCCCACCGAGGTCTTCGCGCTCGGCGGCCAGATCGTCGTCGAGGGCAGGGGTGAGAACGTGACGATCGACCTCGACAGATTGCGGCGACAATGATCGAAATCACAATTCTGGTGGTGATGCTGCTGGCCGGTGTCGCCGTCGGACTGTATCTACGCACCCGTGAAGGCACCGTCCGCCCGGCCATCCTCGACAGCGGCACCGGCGAGCGTGCCGAACTGCTCGCCGCCGCAGGCGTCACCGGATCCGGTCCCGCCGTGCTGCATTTCTCCGCCGAATGGTGCGGCCCGTGCACGGCCGTGCGTCGCGTAGTCGCCGGTGTGACCGAGGATTTGGCCGATTCGCCGCAGCCGCCGCGCGATATCGAGGTCGATATCGACGCCGACCCCACCCTGGCCAAGGCGCTCAATGTGATGTCGCTGCCGACCACGTTCGTCTTCGATGCCGAAGGCCGTGAGCGCTTCCGCATCTCCGGTGTCCCGCAAGTCGGCGATCTGCGCAGTGCGCTGACGCCGCTGACCGTCTGAAAACCGGCCGTGGACCTGGCCGGACAGCTTCTCGATCAACCCGGGGTCCAATTCTCCCCGGGAATTGGGTAAACTGCCTTCCGTGCAATCCCACCGCGAGCTGATGCTCACCCGACGCCGCACAGTTGATCTGTGTCGGCTCGGTGGTTGTTGCTGCCTGTGCCGCTGATCGGTCGGCCCGCTCAGATTTCCTGACGCCGACCAGCGTTCGCCGCGCGAGAGATCCTTTGATCCCCCGGCGAATTGGCAAATTTCCCGCCGAACAGCACCTCGAGCGCAGGAGTACCTCCGATGTCTACCGATTCCATCGAAACTTCCGGAACCAGGTCGATCCCGGCCGGTTACGTCGACGTGCGCGGACCGCGCTTCGTCGCCTGGATCACCACGGCCGTCCTGGTCCTGGTCCTGATCGCCGCCGCCGTCTCCCCCGTGATCGCCGCCGTGCTCATCGCGGTACAGGCGGTCGTCTTCGGGCTCGGCGCCGTCAACGGGCCGAAACGTCACCCGTACGGCCGCATCTACGCGAACCTCATCGCCCCGCGCTCGGGCCCGGTCACCGAGACCGAACCCGAGGCACCGCTGCGGTTCGCCCAACTACTCGGCCTGGCCTTCGCGGCCGTGAGCCTGCTGGGCTTCGTGCTCGGCGCCCCCGTCGTCGGCGCGATCTTCGCCGGCTTCGCTCTGTTCGCCGCGTTCCTGAACGCGGCGTTCGGGATCTGCCTTGGTTGCCGGATCTATCCGCTGGTAGCCCGTTTCCGCCGGACCCCGGCACCGAACTGACCCCTGCAAGTCACCACCGAAAGGAACAACATGGCCCGCTCCGATGTCCTGGTCTCCGTTGACTGGGCCGAAGAGAACCTCAACGCCCCCGGCGTGGTCTTCGTCGAGGTCGACGAGGACACCTCCGCCTACGACGGCGGTCACATCGAGGGCGCCGTCCGGCTCGACTGGAAGAAGGACCTGCAGGATCAGGTTCGTCGTGATTTCGTGAACCAGGAGCAGTTCTCCGATCTGCTCTCGGCGCGCGGTATCGCCAACGACGACGAAGTCGTGCTCTACGGCGGCAACAACAACTGGTTCGCCGCATACGCCTACTGGTACTTCAAGCTGTACGGCCACAACAACGTCAAGCTGCTCGACGGTGGCCGTAAGAAGTGGGAGCTCGACGGCCGCCCGCTGTCCACCGAAGCGGTCAGCCGCCCGGCCACCCAGTACAAGGCGTCCGCCCCGGACGTGTCGATCCGCGCGTTCCGCGACGAGGTCATCGCGGCCATCGGCGCCAAGAACCTGGTCGACGTCCGGTCCCCTGACGAGTTCACCGGCAAGATCCTGGCTCCCGCGCACCTGCCGCAGGAGCAGAGCCAGCGTCCCGGCCACATCCCCGGCGCCATCAACGTGCCGTGGAGCAAGGCCGCGAACGAGGACGGCACCTTCAAGTCCGACGACGAGCTCACCGCGATCTACGCCGAGGCCGGCCTGGACGGCTCCAAGGACACCATCGCCTACTGCCGCATCGGTGAGCGTTCCTCGCACACCTGGTTCGTGCTGCAGGAGCTGCTCGGCCACCAGAACGTCAAGAACTACGACGGCAGCTGGACCGAATACGGTTCGCTCGTCGGCGCACCGATCGAGTTGGGAGCGTAATCAATATGTGTGCAGCACCTACCCAGGGTCAGGCCATCCCCGCGGGGGTCGACGTGGAGAAGGAAACGGTCATCACCGGCCGTGTCCTGAGCACCGACGGCCAGCCGGTGGGCGGCGCCTTCGTGCGTTTGCTCGACGGCAACGGTGATTTCACCGCCGAGGTCGTGGCGTCGGGGACCGGTGACTTCCGGTTCTTCGCCGCGCCGGGCGCGTGGACCGTGCGTGCGCTGAGCTCGGCGGGCAACGGCTCGGCCGAGGTCCGCCCCGAGGGCGCGGGCATCCACAGCGTGGACGTCGCGGTCGCGAAGTAGTCCACACCGCTTCAAGGCCCCGTAGCCTCCCATCCGGAGGGTGCGGGGCCTTCGCGTTGCCACGGTGGGCCGTGCAATCGGCCGCAGTGGTTGATACGCGTGACCGGTGTGGCCCGTATTCGTGGCCGCCGATGCCGATATCCGTGGCCGCGGGGGCGTTTGCGTGCCGCCGTACCGCAATAGCTAGACTCCAGATGTGGTCCTCTTCTTCGAGATTCTGCTGGTGGCCGTGTCCATCCTCATCGGATGGTTCGGCCTGTACGTCTTCTACCGGCTGTTCACCGAATCATGAGTGATCTCGCGAGCGAAGGTTCCGATCCGGCCGAGCGAGCGAGTGAGAACATGAACGGCAACGCCCCGGTCGAACGGCCGGAGCGGCGTAGCGGCGATCAGGCCGTGGCCGACGCCGTCGAGCGGGCGAAATCGACCGGTGCCCGCAATATTCCGGTGCTGCCGGACCTTCCGCTGCCCGAGGACACCGCGAATCTGCGGCTCGGGCCGGACCTGAGTTCTGCCATGCTCGCACTGCTGCCGATGGTCGGCGTCTGGCGCGGTGAGGGCGAAGGCAACGATCCCGAGCGTGGCGATTACCGGTTCGGGCAGCAGATCATCGTCTCCCACGACGGCGGAGACTTCCTGGCCTGGGATTCCCGCTCCTGGGTCATCGAATCCGATGGCAGCTACGGCGGCCCCGATCTGCGCGAAACCGGGTTCTGGCGAGTCGGCACCGATGCCGACGACGAGGTCATCGAACTGCTGCTCACGCACAGCTCCGGCATCGTCGAGCTGTTCTACGGCGAGGCGCTGACCCAGTCGTCCTGGGAGCTGGCCACCGATGTGGTGATCCGCAGCCAGTCCGGTGTGGTCGTCGGCGGCGCCAAGCGGCTGTACGGGATCGTCGAGGGCGGAGATCTGGCCTACGTCGAGGAGCGTGTCGTAGCCGACGGCCCGCTGGCTCCACGGCTGTCGGCGCGGTTGCAGCGTTATATCGGCTGAGCTGCTTCGGTCGAGCGCGGTGTCCCGAGTGGGGTGCCGCGCTTTTCTGCATCTTGCCCAGATATGGAGCGACCCCCGAGCCGTTCCGGTGTGCTGGGCACATCGGTCCCGATCGGACAAGATCGGGGACTCGGGGGTCGGGTGACTGCCTGGGATTCACATCAGCGCCCTCGCCGAACGGAATCCGTACAGCGGTGACGCCTTAGCTGGCAGTCACCTCACGCGTCCAAGAGTCAAACATTCTTCAGACCACCTCCTTCCTTGTGTACTGACGAATCTAGCCACGCGTCAGGAGGTCGGCAACGGAATTTCGCGTGCGGCGGAGCGGGTCGTTTCGCGGCCGTCCGCAACCCCGCTGACCTGGCCCGACGCATCGACGTGCAGGACGAGCTCCGCGCGGTGGTCCGCAGGAAGCTGGTGTGTGACGACGACCACTGTGCGTTCGGGTTCGACAAGTCCGCTGTGCTCATCGAGCAGCGCCCGCAGCAGCTCCTTGCCCGCTTCCGCCTCCAGGTGCTCGGTCGGTTCGTCGAGCAGCAGGACGCGAGCCGGTGAGATGAGCGCCCGCGCGAGCAGGATCCGACGCCGCTGACCGCCGGAGACCGCCGCCGCGCCGCCGACCAGATCGGTGTGGACGCCGTCCGGCAGGGAGTCGAGCCAGGGTCCCGCGCCAACCGCCCGCAGTGCCCGCTCGCCTTCCTCGGGCGTGAGATCGCCGCGCGCGACCCGCAGATTCTCCAGGACGCTGGTGCCGAAGAGGTGGGCGTCCTCGGCGAAGAAGGTCACCTCGGGGACCGGGGTGTCGAATAGGCCCGCCCAGGCCATGAGCAGGGTGGTCTTGCCCGCGCCACTGGGGCCGACGATCGCCACGCGCCGCGCGTCGGGGCGGGCCGGATACGCGATGAGTGGATCGCGCACAGCGCCGGGCGGTGGCGCCGTACCCGCGCTCGCAGCGTCCGATCCGCTGCCGGATCGATCTCTCTCGGGTGCATCGGCTGCCTCGAGCCGGTGCAACGCCGCGCGGGCCGTGGTGAGAGTTTGGGCGGCGGCGGGGAGGGCGCCGACGGCCTCGAAGGCCGACAAGGGCAGCAGGACCAGAATGGTCAGGGCCATCGGGGTCATGGCGCCGGGGTCACCGCCATTCGGCCCGTAGAGGGTTATGCCGATGAGCAGGGCGCCGAGCACGCTCGCACCAATCGACAGCGGGGTCGCGGCCGCCGACCAGGCGCTGCGGGAGGCGGCGGCGTCCTCGGCGGCGACGGCGCGCTTGCTTGCGGCCGAAGCGGCGGACAGCGCATCGTCGAGGCGGCCCGCGACACGCAGTTCGGCGGCATGGTCGAGGACGGTGAGCGCCTGGGCGGTGAATTCGGCCCGGTCGGCGCGCACCGCCCGTTCCGCGGCCGCCGCCGCGCGCGCCGACAGCCAGGGCGCGAGGACGCCCGAGATGAACAGCGCCACAGCCAGAATCGCGGCGGCAGCGACCGAGATGAGCGCGAGCAGCACCATAGCGGCCAGGGACAGGACCGCCGCCACCGCGATCGGCACGAACGACCGCACCACTACGGCGCCGAGATCATCGATATCGCTGCCGATCCGGACGAGCAGATCGCCGCGGCGCAGATGAGCGCTCGAAACCGTGCTTTCCTGCTCACCGGGCCGCCGAGTCGGGTCGGTGGGCTCATGCTGACCCGACCACACATCGGTCGCGGTGGGCTGTGCGGCCGAGACGTGCGCACCCCGCGTGCCGACGCGACGGGCTGCGGCAGCTCCCGCCGAGGGCGACGAGCCGCGCCGCGGAATCCAGATGTCCGATCGGGCCAGTGCGCGATACGTCGCCGTCCGCGCCGTCGTCATCGCCCGCAGCGCCACATCATGGGTGGCCAGCCGCTCCAGGTACCGGCACAGCCCGCGCGAGATACCGAGCGCCCGCACCGCGACGACCGCGACGGTCAGATCCAGCACCGGCGGCATCTGCCAGGCCCGTGCGATCAACCACGCCGCCAACGCGGCCAGCGCCAGTCCGCTGCCCAGCGCGAGCACACCCCATCCGACGGCCACAGCCACCCGCCACGGCGACAGCCGCAGCATCGACCACATGCCACGCAGGTCGTGCACGAACTCACCCACGACACCGCTCCTCGACTCGCTCCACCGAAAGTCGGTGCGGCGCGAGCACAGTCACCCATGCGACGCCACTCATTCTCCGAATACCGCTGAGATCCGGCCCGAGAAGTCTGCCTCGGCCCACAAGCACGTACCCGCAGATGCGGGCCGCCGCTGATGTCTCGGCCGCATCGCTCGGGCCAACGTCGGCCGGCGACAATGCCCGAACCGACGAGACCGCTCCGACGGGACCTGAGCCATGAGAGCCCCAGCCGGACCACCGTGCCGACGATGCGCGGGTCCGGGGAGCGGGAGCGGGCGAACCGCAGCCATTCGCCCGCCTCGACCACGAGCAGGCAGGCCATGTGGCCACCGGCGGACGGCTGCTCGGCACCACATCCGCCGGCCATGAGCTTCGGGGTGACACAGTCACGACAACACCTCCGCTGCGTGAGTGGAGGCGGGTACCTCGATCACGGTATCGGCGATGGCGAGCAGGGGTGCACGGTGGGCAACGATGACAACAGTCGCTCCGGCGCGAGCGCGGGCGGTGAGGGCGGCCAGGACGGTGGCCTCGCTCTCGGCGTCGAGGTGAGCGGTGGGCTCGTCGAGCAGCAGGATGGGGCGATCCGCGGCCAGAACGCGAGTCAGCGCCATACGTTGGCGCTGCCCCAACGACAGACCCGCGCCACCTGCGCCGACTCGGGTGTCCCAGCGGTCGGGGAGTTCGTCCAGCACCGCGTCGAAACCGGTTGCCGCGCAGGCAGCCTCGAGTTCGTGCAGTCCTGGCGCGGATTGCGCTGTTGGCGCAGGTTCGGTGATGCGCGCGCCGAGCAGTTCCAGGTTCTCCCGCAGAGTGCCGGGCACCAGCACTGGACGCTGCGGCAGCCACGCCACGCGAGACCACCACCGCGCCGAATCTAGTTCGGAGACAGTGATTCCGTCGACGACGACCATGCCACGGTCCGGCGCGATCAGCCCGAGGACGGCCTGCAGCACCGTCGACTTGCCGCACCCGTTGGGGCCGGTGAGCACCGAGATCGCTCCCGGGCGCAGCACCGCCGACAACCCGTCGGGTGCCATCCCATCTCGCGCGCGGACGGCGAGGTCATGCAGCTCGATGCGCCCGCCGGTTGCTTCGACGCCGCCGGAGTGCGCACCCGTCGCAACCGCTTTCGGCGGATCCAGCACCGCGAACGCCTTGTCCGCCGCAGCCATGCCGTCCTGCGCGGCGTGGAACCGCTCGCCAACGGTGCGCAGCGGCAGATACACCTCCGGCGCCAACACCAGCGCGACGACGCCCGCGTACAGGCTCATTTCGCCGAACACCAGCCGCAGACCGATCGAAACGGCGATCAGCGCGACCGACAGCGTCGCCAGCATCTCCAGCACCATCGAGGACAGGAAGGCGATGCGCAGCGCAGACATGGTGCGGTGGCGGAGCGCGTCGCCGAGTTCCTGGACCCGGCCTGCCATGGTGCGGGGGTTGCTCGGGCGGTCCGCCGATCCGGGGTCGGCCGTGGTCCCGGCGGCAGTCGCAGAACTGTCGCCGCCGTGCGCAGATGGCCGAGTGGCAGCGGTGGCCGCGACCCTCGACGATCCGTCCGCGCCGGTCTCCCTTCCGAGCGCGCGCAATGTCGGCATGCCCGCGAACAGATCGAGCAGCTGGTCCGACAGCCGCGTGGTGGCATCCAGGGTGGCGCGTGCGCGGCCTTCGGTGAGCAGGCCGATGAGGATCATGAAGATCGGGATCAGCGGCAGCGTGATCACCACGATGATTCCGGAGGTCAGATCGTGCACCGCGATGGCCACCAGCACCACCGGCGGCACCAGGACCGCGAGTATCAACGCGGGCAGATACCCGACCAGATAGCCACGCAATCCGGACAATCCAGTACCGACGATCACCGCCAATTCGGTTCTGCGCGACTCCAGTTCCCGCGGCGGCAACTGCGCCCCGGCCTCCAGCACCGACTGCTCGAGCTCGGCGACCACCGACGCACCCGCACGATGGGCCACTCTGGCTTGCGCCCAGATCGCCGCCACCCGGCAGCCGACCGCCAGCCCGAGGACGATCAACTCGACACTCCACGCACTGATCTCGCGCGCACCGGGATCGGTGATCACACCTGCCAGTACCCGCCCGATCATCACCGCGGCGACCACGATGGCGATCGTCGTCAGGACCGAAAGCCCGACGCTCAGTGCCAGATAGCGCCGCGCCGAACGCGCGTACCGCCACAGGCGCGGGTCGATGGGCGGACGGCGGGCCATGACCTACTCCTCGACGGGTTGGGGAGACAGACCGATACCGGGCGGGATGTGGTCAACGGTAATCCGCTTGCGGAACACCCAGTAGGTCCAGCCCTGGTAGATGAGCACGACCGGCGTCACGATGAGCGCCGCCCAGCTCATCACCTTCAGCGTGTACGGCGTGGACGAGGCGTTGTCGACGTTCAGGCTGAACGCGGCGTCGATCGTCGAGGGCAGCACGTCCGGGAACAGCGACCCGAACAACAGCGCCGACGCGGCGGCCACCACGAGAGCGGTGCCGGTGAACGCCCAGCCGTCGCGATGGGCGAACGACGCCGCGGCGGCCACGACCAGGCCGAACACCGCGAGACCGAGCGGGATCCAGGTCCAGTCGGCGCCGTAGGTGAGCTGCGTCCACAGTCCGAATCCGCCGACGACCAGCGCGGTCGGCGCCAGCAGCAACCGGACTATGCGCACCGCGTCGTCACGCACCTCGCCCCCGGTCTTCAGGCTCAGGAACACCGCGCCGTGCAGTGCGAACAGCAGGCCGGTCGTGAGTGCGCCGAGCAGTGCGTACGGGCTGAGCAGCTCGAGGAACGAGCCGGTCATCTGGTGGTCGGCGTCCAGCGGAACGCCGCGGACGATATTGGCGAACACCCAACCCCAGGCCAGCGCCGGAATCCAGGATCCGATGCCGATGCCGAGGTCGCAGCGTGCCCGCCAGACCGGATCGTCGATCTTGCCGCGGTATTCGATGGCGCAGATCCGCAGGATCAACGCGACCAGCAGCAACAGCAGCGGGAAATAGAACCCGGAGAACAGGCTGGCGTACCACTCCGGGAACGCCGCGAACATGGCGCCACCGGCGGTGATCAGCCAGACCTCGTTGCCATCCCACACCGGGCCGATGGTGTTGAGCACGACACGCCTGCGGGTATCGGAACCACGACCGAGCACCGGCATCAGCATGCCGACACCGAAGTCGAAGCCCTCCAGCACGAAGTAGCCGGTGAACAGGACGCCGATCAGAACGAACCAGAATTCTTGCAGATCCATCGTCGGCTCCTAGTAGGCGAACGAAAGCTGTTCGACGGCAGGTTCTTCGGTGCGCGGTGTGCCACCAGGTCCGCCGGTATCGTCCGGGCCGCCCTTGGTGGGCACTGGCGTGGCGGGTTTGTCCGGGCCCTCGATGATGTAGCGACGTTGCAGGTAGAACCACACCACCGCGAGCAAGCCGTACAGGATGGTGAAGGTGATCAGCGAGACCCAGACCGTCGTCGCGGAATGGTTCGATACGCCGTCCTGCACCAGTAGCCGCAGGTTCGGGTCACCGGTCGGGTTGGGTACCACGACCCACGGCTGGCGCCCCATCTCGGTGAACACCCAGCCTGCGCTGTTGGCCAGGAACGGGGTGGGGATGGCGAGCAGGCTCAGCCAGGAGAACCAGCGCTGGTCCGGTACCCGCCCACGCCGGGTCACCCAGAGACCGGCGAAGACCAGCAGCGCGGAACCGCCTGCCAGGCCGATCATGGCGCGGAAGGACCAATAGGTGACGAACAGGTTGGGCCGATAGTCGCCGGGGCCGTACTTCTCGTTGTACGACTCCTGTAGATCGCCGACACCTTCGAGGGTGACGCCGGTGAACTTGCCCTCGGCCAGCCACGGCAGCACATACGGCACCTCGATGACGTGGGTGACGCTGTCGCAGTTGTTGTGCGTGCCGACCGTGAGCACCGAGAAGTCGGGGTCGGTCGCGGTGTGGCACAACGATTCCGCCGACGCCATCTTCATCGGCTGCTGCTCGAACATCAGCTTGCCCTGGACGTCGCCGGTGTAGATCAGCGCGACCCCGGACAGCACGATCACCAGCAGTGATACCCGAGCTGCCGGCCGCCACATGGTTCTGGCATCGGCGAGCTTCCGCTCGTCACCGCTGCGTGCGTTGCGCACCATCCACCAGCCACAGACACCTGCGACGAAGGTGGCCGCGGTGAGGAACGAGCCCGCGACGACATGTGGGAATGCCGCGAGCGCGGTGTTGTTGGTGAGCAGTTCGACGATGCTGGTCAGTTCCGCGCGCCCGGTCTCCGGGTTGTAGCGGGCACCGACCGGATGTTGCATGAACGAATTGGCGGCGATGATGAAGTACGCCGAGGCGTTGACGCCGATGGCGACCATCCAGATGGTGGCCAGATGCAACAGTTTCGGTAGCCGGGACCAGCCGAAGATCCAGAGTCCGATGAAGGTGGACTCCATGAAGAAGGCGACAAGACCCTCCAGCGCCAGCGGAGCGCCGAAGACGTCACCGACGAAGCGGGAGTACTCGCTCCAGTTCATGCCGAACTGGAATTCCTGCACGATGCCGGTGGCGACGCCGAGGGCGAAGTTGATCAGGAACAGCTTCCCGAAGAACTTGGTGAGCCGGTACCAATGCTCCTTGCCGGTGATCACCCATGCGGTCTGCATGCCCGCGATGATCGGCGCTAGGCCGATGGTGAGCGGCACGAACAGGAAGTGGTAGACGGTCGTGATGCCGAACTGCCACCGCGAGACGTCCAAGGCACTCACATCGACCTCCTGGCGATCTACGACGTGTCGTAGTAAAGATTACGCGGCAGGTAAGCCCGGTCAACGTGTCGCGCGACACGACACGCCGACCGCTCGCCAGGAGGCGCGGTCAGTACGTGCGACTCACCAGTCCCCGATGGCTCCGGCCCGTTCGATACCACGCTCGACCAGCCCGATGATTTCCTGCGCATTGTCCGGTGCCGACATGCGCAGCCCGTCCAGCGAATTCACCCTGGCCGCCAGCGTGATACTCGACAGCATCCAGATGCTGTCGCAGGTCAGCAGGTCGGCGGTGTACAGAGATTCGTAGCGGCAGTCGTAGCCCGCCTTCTCCGCTTCGGCGTAGAACGCACGCTGGGTGACACCGGGCAGCACACCGTTCTTCGCGGGCGGAGTGATCAGCTGTTTGTCACGCACGATGACCACGGTGGACCGCGGGCCCTCGAGGACCCGGTTCTCGGTACTGGTGAAGATCACATCGTCGGCACCCATCCGCGCGGCGAAGCGAAGGGCCGCCATATTCGTCGCGTACGACAGGGTTTTCGCGCCGAGCAGCTGCCACGGCGCCGCCTGGGCGAGATCGATCGAGATGCCGCGCGCCAGCGTCACCACCGAGACACCCTCGGTCCTGGCCTTTGCCACCCGTTCCGGAACCCCGACCACCAGTACGAAGGAGGTCGGCACCGGGACCGTTTCCGACAGCTCGCCGGAGGTCACCGAAGCCTTCATGCTGTTGAGGTCGGCATCGCGCCCGCGCGTGAGCACAAGCCGCATCAGCCCCTCACGCTCGGCGCCCCATTCCTTGGCCGCCGTCTCGACCGCCTCGCGCCAGCGACCGAGTTCGGGCTCGGGCAGGTCGAGGGCCTGAGCCGAACGGCGCAGCCGGGCGAGATGGAATTCGAGGGCGCACGCACTGCCTTCGCGCACCAGAATCGTTTCGAAAACGCCATCACCACGCAATGCGCCGATATCGTCGGCAAACAACAACGGCGCGTCCGCATCTCGGACCTCACCGTCGAGTGTTACAAGAACTCGATCCACCATGCGAAGAAGCGTAGGCCACTGCGCCCTGCGGCGGCGGGCTACGGACGCACGAGCCTGAATGGGCGCGCGGGCCGGGGCGCTTCCGGCAGCACTTCGGGGACGCGCCTACAGTGGGTGGCGTGTCCGTGGTCGCCGCACCCAGCCCTGTCCTTGCTGTTCCGGGAGCCGTCGCGGGAGCGCCGGGTACGCCCGACGCCGCTGTCGCGTGGCATTACGGTGATCCCTTCGGTGAACAACGCGCCGCGGCGCAGCGGGTGGCGATCGTGGATCGGTCGCACCGTTTTGTGCTCGCCATCACCGGCGCCGAGCGGCTGAGCTGGCTGCACACCATCACCAGCCAGCATGTGGCCGACCTTGCCGACGGCCATTCCGCCGAGAACCTCGACCTCGACCTCAACGGGCGCGTGCAGCACCATTTCGTGCTCACCGACCTCGACGGCACGGTCTGGATCGACACCGAGGCCGAGCGCGGCCCCGCCCTGCTCGATTTCCTCACCAAGATGGTCTTCTGGGCCGACGCGAAACCGCGTGAGGCCACCGATCACGTGGTGCTGAGCCTGCTCGGCCCGCAGGTCGACACCCTGACCGATGCGCTCGGCATCGAGGCCCTGCCCGGCGTCTACGAGGCAGTACCCCTTCCCGACGGCGGGCTCCTGCGCCGCATGCCGTGGCCGGGCGAGGACTCCTTCGACTTGGTCGTCCCGCGCGAGCGGCTCACCACGTGGTGGACAACCCTCACCGAGGCCGGCGCCGCACCTGCCGGTATGTGGGCCTTCGAGGCGCTGCGCGTGACCGCACTGCGCCCGCGGATCGGGATCGATACCGACGACCGCACCATCCCGCACGAGGCCCGCTGGATCGGCGGCGTCGCCGAACACGGCGCCGTGCACCTGGACAAGGGCTGCTACCGCGGGCAGGAGACCGTCGCTCGGGTGCACAACCTGGGCAAGCCGCCGCGGCAGCTGGTGCTGCTGCACCTGGACGGCTCGGCCGACGACCGCCCGGCACCGGGCGACGCGGTGACCGCGGGCGGCCGTTCGGTCGGCCGGATCGGCACCGTCATCGATCACTACGAGTACGGTCCGATCGCCCTCGCGCTGATCAAACGGGCCGTACCGGCCGACGCCAAGCTGGAGGCAGGGCCGACGGCCGCCGCCATCGACCCGGACTCGGTCGTCGTCGACGACACTCCACAGGCGGGCCGCGTGGCGGTCGATCGGCTCCGTGGCCGCTGAGCACCGGTCCGACGCCGACCGTCCCGGGGAGAGGAGTTCAGCTATGCGCGCCGGTGACACCGGAGAAGTCCTCGCGGTGTGCGTGCTGCACGCCGAACTCGAGGTACCGGGCCGGGTAGGCCGCACGGCCATCGATAAACGCCCGGCGGCGGGTCGGGTTGCTGTCCGTGGGTTGGGCTTGGACGGCGACCACGTCTGCGATACCACCAACCACGGCGGAGTCCACCAGGCCGTTTACGCCTACGCCGACGAGGACGCCAGGGACTGGGCCGCCGAACTCGATCGGGAACTGCCTGCAGGCTGGTTCGGCGAGAATCTGCGGATCTCCGGCCTTCCGGTCAGCGATGCGGTGCTCGGGGCCCGCTGGGCCATCGGTGACACCCTGCTCGAGGTGAGCGCGCCGCGCGTACCGTGCGCCACCTTCCAGCACTGGAGCGGGGAGAAACAGTGGGTCAAGCGATTCGCCTTGCGCGCCAACACCGGCACCTACCTGCGGGTTCTCACCGAAGGCACGATCGGCGCCGGCGATACGGTCGATGTGGTGCACGTACCCGACCACGGCATCACCGTCCGTGATGTGTTCACCGGCGCCGACCCCGTCCGCCTGGAGCTGCTGCTGGCCGCCGAGCCCACCGTTTCCGACGACATCCGGATGCAGATCGACCGCCATCACCGCCGCCGCGCGAACGCCGGACGTGCGGCACAACGGCGCGACGACGGCGACCCACGGAAGGCAGGAGCGCGAGCGTGAGCGTGGAATTGGTCGAGGTCGTCCGTTCCGGATTCCGTGAATGCGTACACCGGGGGTCGGTGGTCGTCCTCGGCGCCGACGGCGAACCCACCTACACCCTCGGCGAGGTCCACGTACCGATCTACCCGCGCTCGACCAATAAGCCGATGCAGGCGGTCACCCTGCTGCGCAACGGGTTCGACCCGGTCGACGACGCCGAACTGGCCATCGCGACAGCCTCGCATTTCGGCGAGCCCGACCATGTCGAGCTGGTGCGGCGGCTGCTTGACCGCTTCGGCTTCGACGAATCGGCCCTCGAGTGCCCACCCGACCTGCCGCTGGACGAACGCGCCCGCGCGATGGTGCTGTGCCACGACCGGCCGCCGAGCGCGGTCTATATGAACTGTTCGGGCAAACATGCGGCGATGCTGGCCACCTGTGCCATCAACGGCTGGCCGACCACGGGATACCTCGACAGCTCCCATCCCCTGCAACGGGCTGTCATCTCGACCGTCATCGACATGACCGGTGAACCCGAAACCGACCTGGGTATCGATGGCTGCGGCCTGCCCATCATCCCGGTCTCGCTGATCAACCTGGCCCGCGCCTTCGCCGCGATGGCGACGGCGGATCCGGGGACGCCCGCTCGCCGGGTCGCCGACGCCATTCGCACCCATCCGCGAGTGATTTCGGGCACCAATGGCCCCGATCTATTGACCATGGGCGCCACCCCTGGCTTGGTCTGCAAAATCGGTGCCGACGGGGTCCATGCGGGCGCACTACCCGACGGAACAGCGTTCGCCTACAAGATCGATGACGGTGCCGATCGAGCCCGGATGCCGCTGACGCTGGCGATTCTGCAACGCATGGGCGTCGAATGGTCCGATGCCCTCGCCGAGTTGGCGGCACCGGCGGTCCTTGGTGGCGGTGCGCGGGTCGGCGTCATCCGCGCGATCCCCGGCGTCCTGTAGTCAGGCGAGCATCGGGCAAACGGCTTCGGTTCGGTAGCTGTTCGACCACTCCTGGAAGCGCGACCGCCGCACACGCGCTAGAGTGTCTGTCAGGAAGAGTATTAATTCGAACGGGGCCGCCACCAATCCCCAGGCCGCCCCGCTGTGACGCGAGGGGGTCAGCCATGGGCCGTGGCCGGGCTAAGGCAAAGCAGACCAAGGTTGCACGCGAGCTGAAGTACAGCTCGCCGTCGACCGACTTCGCGAGCCTTCAGCGCGAGCTGTCGGGTAGCGAGCTCGCGGGTAGCTCCCACTCTCAGCGGAGTGGCGTGTTGTCCGATGAGCACGATGCCGATGAGTCGTTGTCCCGTTGGAACAACGAGGACGACGACTACGACGACTGGCGACGCTGACTCGGTGACAACGCATGAGGGGGAGGCCAGCGGGCCTCCCCTTAAGTCGTTGCCAACCGGTCGCATCGTCCGCTGAGGTTCGCCTGACATCAGGTCTCGACATCACCGTCGAGACCTGATCGAAAGCTCATTCGAGCACTCACCGCGTTCTCTCGACGCTTCGACACCATCCTGCAGCCGCACCTCATATTCGGGCAGCTATGAGCCGCATCGAACAGTCGCTGCTCCCCCGGTCGACCGTCGTCAGCGCATCCGCCCGCCGGCGACCGCAAATGCTCATCCCACCGATGGATTCGCGATGCTCGCTACCCGGGGACACCCACAGCCTCCGGGAACGCGAGAGCCGGCCGACCCGAAGGCCGACCGGCTCCGACAGGGTCCGAATCAGAAGCGCGGGTGATCGCCTACCAGGACCGCGCGCGGTGCGCCCGCATCCTTGGCCTTGGTCACCGTGCCGAGGGTCCAGCATTCGATGTGCCGCGCGGTCAGCACCGCCAGCGCGCGATCGACGTCCTCGGGCGCCACCACGGCCACCATGCCGACGCCCATGTTGAACGTCTTCTCCATCTCGGGCCGCTCCACCCGGCCGCGCTGGGCGATCATCTTGAACACCGGCGCCGGATTCCAGGTACCGCGGTCGATCTCGGCGACCAGGCCCGCGGGCAGCACCCGAGCCAGGTTCGCGGCCAACCCGCCACCGGTGACGTGGGCGAAGGTGCGCACATCGGTCTCGGCGATCAGGGCCAGGCAGTCCTTGGCGTAGATGCGGGTCGGCTCGAGTAGCTCCTCGCCAAGGGTGCGGCCGAACTCCTCGACATGCCCCGTCAGCGACATACGGTCGATATCGAGCAGCACCTTGCGGGCCAGGCTGTAGCCATTGGAGTGCAGACCCGAGGAACCCATGGCGATCACCACGTCACCCGGGCGCACCCGGTCGGGGCCGAGCACCGCGTCGGCCTCGACCACGCCGACACCGGTCGCGGACAGGTCGTAGTCATCGGGATCCATCAGGCCGGGGTGTTCGGCCGTCTCACCGCCGAGCAGGGCGCAGCCGGCGCGCACACACCCGTCGGCGATGCCGGAGACCAGCTCGGCCACCCGCTCCGGGACGACCTTGCCGACGGCGATGTAGTCCTGCAGGAACAGCGGCTCGGCACCGCAGACGACCAGATCGTCGACGACCATCGCGACCAGGTCGAGCCCGACGGTGTCGTGCTTGTCCATCGCCTGCGCGACGGCGATCTTGGTGCCGACGCCGTCGGTGGAGGCAGCCAGCAACGGCTCCCGGTAACCACCCTTCAGCGCGAACAGCCCGGCGAAACCGCCGAGGCCACCCTGGACCTCCGGGCGGCTGGCCTTGCGAGCCAGTGGTGCGAACAACTCGACTGCGCGGTCGCCGGCCTCGATGTCAACACCGGCCGCGGCATACGAGGCTCCGGCACCACTGGGGGTCTGTTCACTCATTTTCGGTGATAGCTCCAAACCGAATCGGCGGATAGATTGCCTGATCACGCTACCGTCGCGCGTCGGCGCGTCGAGTTCAGGGCCTGCTCAACGCGCTCGCGTTGGCGTTCTGGCCGAGCAGCGCGGTCTCGGACTGACCGTTGAGCATGCCCTCGAGCACGTTCTTGCCGATGGCCACCTCGGTGGGCAGCGCGATCGGGTAGTCGCCGTCGAAACAGGCGCAGCACAAGCGAGTACGCGGCTGCTCGGTGGCGGCGATCATGCCCTCGGTGGAGATGTAGCCGAGGCTGTCGGCACCGATGGAGCGACGCACGTTCTCCACCATGTCGTCATAGGTGTCGTCGGAGCCCGTGCCGTTGGCGATCAGTTCGGCCCGCGAGGCGAAGTCGATGCCGTAGAAGCACGGCCACTTCACCGGCGGCGAGGCGATCCGCACGTGGATCTCCAGCGCGCCCGCTTCCCGCAGCATCCGGATCAACGCGCGCTGGGTGTTGCCGCGCACGATCGAATCGTCGACGACGATGAGGCGCTTGCCGCGGATCACCTCACGCAGCGGGTTGAGCTTGAGGCGGATACCGAGCTGACGGATGGTCTGGCTCGGCTGGATGAAGGTGCGGCCCACATAGGCGTTCTTCATCAGGCCCTGCCCGTACGGCACGCCGGAGCCCTGCGCGTAACCGACGGCGGCCGGGGTACCGGATTCGGGCACCGGGATCACCAGATCGGCGTCGACCGGATGCTCCCCCGCCAGTCTGCGGCCGATCTCGACCCGGGTCGCGTGCACCGAGCGACCGGAGATGGTGCTGTCGGGGCGAGCCAGGTAGACGTACTCGAAGACACAGCCCTTTGGCTCGGGAGTGGCGAACCGCAGCGAGCGCACACCGTCGGCGTCGATGGCCAGCAACTCACCCGGTTCGATCTCGCGGACGAACGAGGCGCCGACGATATCGAGCGCCGAGGTCTCGCTGGCGACAACCCAGCCGCGGTCGAGCCTGCCGAGGCACAGCGGACGCACGCCGTGCGGATCGCGAGCCGCGTACAGGGTGTGCTCGTCCATGAAGGTGAGGCAGAAGGCGCCCTTCAGGGTGGGCAGAAGCTTCATCGCGGCCTGCTCGATGCTGGAATCGGCGGCGGCATGGGCCAACAGCGCCGTCATCACATCGGAGTCGGAAGTGGCCGCGACCGGACCGGGACGGCCACCGCGCGGCATGCCGCCGAGTACCCCGAGTTCCCTTGCCCGATCGGCCAATTCGGCCGTGTTCACCAGATTTCCGTTGTGGCCGAGGGCCAACCCGGAACCGACGGCGGTGGTCCGGAAGATGGGCTGGGCATTTTCCCAGGTGGTGGCACCGGTGGTGGAGTAACGACAGTGTCCGACCGCGACATGGCCCGGCATCGCGGCCAGGGTCTGCTCGTCGAACACCTGACTGACCAGGCCGAGGTCTTTGAAGACCAGCACCTGTGATCCATCGGCGACTGCGATGCCCGCGGCCTCCTGGCCACGGTGTTGCAATGCATACAGGCCGTAATACGTGAGTTTGGCCACGTCTTCGCCGGGCGCCCAGACTCCGAAGACACCACACTCCTCGCGTGGTGGATTCTCGTCCTGATCCGCGGGGGCGGGATTGCTGACAACCGGCAGGTCGGCGTTGGTCACCGTGTGCTCCCTGTTCGGGCGGGCTGGGGGCAACGTCATTCTACGGGTGAAACCGCGGCGGCTATCACCACCGCCCCCGAGGACGCAGCCGGGCTCGCCCGTCATCAGCCCGCACATGGCCGCAGCGAACGCGGAGGTACGCGCATCCGTGCAGTTGATCGGTGCGGCGCAGTCCCCGATATCGGGGACTTTCGGCTGTTACCGTGCGAGCCGTGACGACTACGGACAGCGCAGCGGCGAAGGGGTCGGATCGCCGCCTCGGGGTGCGCATATTGCTGCCGATCGGTGTGTTGACCCTGCTCACGGCGTTGCTCGGGGTGATGTACCTCGACTACGTCGCTGATCCGGAAGGCAATCTGCACGACTTCCCCATCGCGCTGGTCAATCAAGATGTCGGTGACGTCACAGGACCGCCCGATGCCACGCAGCATGTGAACTACGGCAAACAGATCGCCGACGCGCTACAGCAGGGCATGCCAGAGGACAAGATCGACCTGCGCGTTGTCGCCATCAGCGAGTCCGAGCGGATGATGCAGAACGGGCAGATCTATGGCGCGATCGTCATCCCGAGCGATTTCAGTAAGCGACTGGGCATTCTCGGCGTCGGCAGCGTCATCCCCGGCGATATCGAACGTCCGATCATCACCTTGCAGACCAATCCGCGCATGGGCGCGTTCGGCACCCAGATCGTGTTGCGGGTCGGCGATCAGGCCCTGACCGAGGTGCGTCAGCAGGTCGGTCAGCAGCTCACCGACCAGGTGAATACGCAGCTGGCGCCGGAGCCGGGCGCGGCACCGAACCCGGAGCCGAGCGGCGCGGCGCGGGTGGCGCTGGAAGATCCGGTGCAGATCGTCTATCAGCAGTACCGCCCGCTGCCCGACGGCACCGGCCAGGGCCTGACCGCCTTTTTCTACGCACTGCTGATTCTGCTGGCTGGCGTGGTCGGAGCGATGATCATCCACACGATGATCGACGCCGCACTCGGTTTCGTCCCCACCGAATACGGCCCCTGGTACGTGCATTTCCCGCCGACGCCGATCTCCCGGTTCAACACCCTGCTCATCAAATGGGGTGTGATGGTGATCGCGGCCAATATCATCTCGGGCGTGTACCTGGGTGTGGCGAAGATCCTCGGCATGCCGATCGACCACCCACTCGGCCTGTACCTCTATGGCGCGCTGGCGGTGACCGCAGTCGGTATGACCGGGCTGTCCATCCTCGCCGCCATCGGTACGGCGGGTCTGCTGGTCAACCTGATCCTGTTCATCATCCTCGGCCTGCCGTCCTCGGGCGGCACCGTCCCGATCGAGGCGACACCGAAGTACTTCCACTGGCTGGCTACTTGGGAGCCGATGCACCAGGTGTTCCTCGGCGTCCGCTCGATCCTGTACTTCGACGGCAGCTTCTCAGCAGGCCTGAGCCGCGGTGTATGGATGGCATTGCTCGGGCTTGCCTTCGCACTCGTGTTCGGCGCGGTGATCACCCGGTACTACGACTACAAGGGGTTGCATCGCGGGAACCGGGTCGCGGAGGCGGCCGGTGCGGGCACATCGTCCGGTGTGGGCGTCTCGGGTGCCGAGTCGGCCGGCGGCGGCACCGGTCCGAACTAAGTAATCTCAGGCCCGTGGTGCGACGTGCGGTGGTGAAACCGGAAGAGATGCGGGCTGCGGTCACCGCGGTACGCGAGTGGCTACTCGATGACGCTGTGCCCGCGCCCGCGCGCGCAGCGTTGGGGGCGGCCGTCAAGATGACGGCACGCACGCTGGCCGAATCGGCGCCGGGGCATTCGGTGGAGGTGCGGGTGCCGCCGTTCGTGGCCGTGCAATGCATCGAGGGGCCGCGGCATACTCGCGGCACGCCGCCCAATGTCGTCGAGACCGACCCGCGCACCTGGTTACTGTTGGCTACCGGCCTGCTGGACTTCGCCGCTGCCCGCGACGCTGGTGTCCTCACCGCATCCGGCAGCCGCGCCGACGAGGTCTCCCGGTGGCTGCCGCTTGTGCGGGTGGACGCTGTCCCCACCGAGTAGATCGCGGCCGGGGCCGACTGATCTCGGCGATCGCGGCATAACGATCGAAGTCGATGCTGCCCGCTGTTCCAGGCCACGCACGTTGTGCCGTCTCAGCGGGAGCGGGCAGCGAACCGTGACGCGAGCACACCGCCCGCGTTGATCGCCCAGTGCAGCAGGGCCGGGGCGGTGGTGCTGTCGGTGTGGCGACGCAACAGCCCGAACAGCGCGCCTGCGGCGGTGGTCACGGCGACGGTGACCGGCACGTTCTCACCTGCGGCGCGGGCGGGCGCGATATGCCAGAGCCCGAAGGTGGTCGCGCCGATCAGCGATCCGACATGGCGGCCGAAGGTGTTGTCCAGCAAGGGGTCGAGGGTGGCGCGGAAGATCAGTTCCTCGCTGTAGACGGTGCCTAGCGGAATATGCACGCCGATCCATTCGCCCGTCGCGACACCGGGAGCCCGGTCTGGACGCTCGGCCAGCGCACGACGCACCGCCGGAACCGCCACCGCCGCACCGTAACCGGCCGCGACGATTCCGGCGCAGCCGAGTCCATACCGCCTTCCCCGCGCCGAAAACCAGTTCGGGTGGGCACCGAACGCCACGGCATAACCGGTGGCAACGCTCGCGTTGACGACTGTCCGCACGCGCATGTCCTCCGGCAGACGCGGCACCAGCCAATTGCTCCACAGCAGCGGTAGACCCACCGCGAGCACGATGCGACCGTTCACTTGATCTGCCGCTCGTACGCCTCGGAGAGCTCGATCTCGTGCCGGATCCGTTCGGCCAGTTCCGGATTCCAGCCCGGAGGAGCGCCGATGGCCGCCCAGCCGTCGAGTACCAGGCTGCCGTACCGGTGCCCGTGCCCGTCGGTGACACCCTGCGCATTGGTGAGATCCGCGGTGACCTGCCAGAACGTCACGAACGGCGCCCACTGCATCCGACCGGAGACGTCGGCGCCGCGCGGCTCGGACAACCAATCCGGTTGCGAGAAGATCAGATCCGCCGACCACCAGACGATGGGGTCGGAGGGATGCTGCAAGTAGACGATGCGCGGATTCCGCCACTCCGGTCCGGGTCGCGCCAGATCGGCCGCGTCGGCGGCGAATCGGACCACCAACCCGTCGGCGTACACCGGTTCCACCTCCAGTGAGCCGGGATCGCGCCGCGCCACGAACTGCTGCCACAACCGATTCGAATTGGGCGGGCCGACCCACAGCGCACCGTCGACCTTTTCCCGCAGATCGGCCAGCCCATCGAAAGCCGCCTCCGAACCCTGCGACCCGAGGCTCTCGCCGTAGACGAACAGCTTCGGCCGTTGGTCCTCCGGCCGCGCGGACCAGTGCTGATAGACGGCATCGAATACCTCGCGGCCCGCGGCCGCGGCTTTGCTCTTGTCCGCGAGGAACGACAGCACGCTGGGCAGATACGAATACTGGGTGGCCACGATGGCGGTGTCGCCGCCGTACATGTACTCGATCGCACCTGCCGCCATCGAATTCACCCAGCCGGTGCCCGTCGTGGTGGTCACCACGATCACCTGCCGGTCGAATGCACCCGCCCGTTCCAGTTCGGCGACCGCGAGTTCGGCCTGGGTTTCGCCGCTCTCAGCGGACTCCAGCCCCACATAGGCCCGGATCGGCTCCTTGGCCGGCGCCCCGGTGACCTCGGCGATCCTGGCGGCATTCGGGCCGTGCGAGACGAACCAGCGGCCTTCGAAACCGAGCGTGTCCCATTTCGCCAGCGACGTCGGGCTACCCGACTTCTCCGGCAGCTGCGGCTGGACCGCGTACTCGGAGGTGTGATCGTTGCGCACGCTGAACGCCGAGTTCGCGACCGCGAAGAACGCCTGCGTGGCAACACCGTTGAACAACGTGACCGCCAGCAGCACCAACACCAGGAAACCGGCCGCGGGCGCCAGCTCGCGTGGCACCCTCACCCAGCGGTAGAGCTGACGAGCCAGGAACAGGATCAGCTCGCGCACCGTCCGATAGACCGCGACGACCAGCACGCCGACCGCGACGCTGAGCAGCCCTGTACGCAGATAGGCAGGCGTGGTCGTGCCTTCCATACCCATCAACGCGGTGATCTCGCGCTGCCAGCGCGCCGATTGCACCAGCATGTACCCGGCGGTGACCGCAGCGGTCAGCAGGACCGCCGACTTCACCCCGTAGCGCACCCAGGTGGGCGGCGCGGGGATCTTGGTCAGCCGCGGGCGCACCCACAGCCGGAACAGCCATTCGAGTACGCAGCCGACGCCGTAGCCGATGGCAGCGTTGATACCACTGATAAGACCCTGGAACATCCAATCGCGCGGCACCAGCGACGGCGTGACCGATAGCGCGAAGAACACCGTCGCGACCACCAGCCCGACGTAGTTCAGATCGATGATCTCCTCGGCACGGTGCACCGCCGCGACGCCGCGCGAGCGCAGCTTCGTGAGGGTGGACGCCGTTTCGAGCACCAAGACAGTATGGCGCCACGCTATGACAACGCAGGAATGCCGCCCTATCCACGGCGCGGCAACTACCCATCGCGCTCGAGTAGTTGTACCCGGTTGCCAACGCCCCCGCCACCGCACACTCGATAACCATGAGCACACCAAACGCACAGCCGAAAACCACCTCGGCCTATATCGCCCAGGCCGCGATCGCGTTCGGCGTCAGCTTGTTCGGGGCGGGCGTCGGAATCTTCTACCTGCCGTTGGATCCGTGGCAGCGCGGATTCCTCGGAATGACCGTGCTGTTCCTGGTCACCAGCACCTTCACCTTGGCGAAGGTCGTCAGGGACAAGCATGAGGCGGATTCCATCCGCGGGCGCATCGACGAGGCCCGGATGGAGAAGCTGATCGCCGAGCACGATCCGTTCAAATCCGTCGCCTGAACCGGTCAAGGGCCGGAGGCGGTGGCGGAGCGTCACCACGCAGGCCCTCCGGGGCAGGCACATCCGATACCGCGTAAACGCCTCACCCCGTGCGGGCCCGGTGATCACGAGGGGTCCGGGTCCGGACGGGGTGAGTGGTGTGTCGTGTTCGGTCCCAGCGGGACTCGGCTCAGACGGCGGCGCCGAACAGCTTGGGCAGGGTGCCCTCGTGCGCTTCGCGCAGTTCACTCAGCGGCAC
Organism: Nocardia cyriacigeorgica; assembly: GCF_010868145.1. Lineage (GTDB taxonomy): Bacteria > Actinomycetota > Actinomycetes > Mycobacteriales > Mycobacteriaceae > Nocardia > Nocardia cyriacigeorgica_D. The sequence continues at coordinate 6,490 of NZ_JAAGUY010000036.1, read as the reverse complement.
CGAGAACTGGCCCTGCACCTCGATCGAGTCGGCGCCCTGGTCGACCACGCCGATGCGCACCCACGGCAGTTCGCGCGCGGTGCACATGCGGGTGAACCTCGTCTCCTCCGAACGCGGCACGGCGACCAGCACACGGCCGGCCGATTCGGAGAACAGCGCGACGAAAGGGTCGGCATCCTCGGGAAGCAGGATGCGGCAACCGGTCTCGCCGGCCAGCGCCGCCTCGACCACCGCCTGGGCGAGACCGCCCTCGGAAAGGTCGTGAGCGGCGCTGATCATGCCGTCGCGGGAACCGGCGGTCAACACCTCCGACAGCAGTCGCTCCCTGGCGAAGTCGACCTTGGGCGGGACACCACCGAGGTGATCGTGGGCGACCTGCGACCAGATCGAACCACCGAACTCGTCGCGGGTGTCGCCGAGCAGGATCAGCGTCTCGCCGGGTTCGAGTCCGAGGCCGGTCGGGATGCGGCGGTGCACATCGTCGATGACACCGAGCACACCGACCACAGGCGTCGGCAGAATGGCGTCCTTGCCGGTCTGGTTGTAGAAGCTGACGTTGCCGCCGGTGACCGGGATGCCCAGTTCCACACAGCCGTCGGCCAGACCGCGTACCGCCTGCTGGAACTGCCACATCACGCCCGGATCCTCCGGCGAACCGAAGTTCAGGCAGTTGGTGACGGCCTTCGGGGTGGCACCGGTGGTGGCCACGTTGCGGTAGGCCTCGGCCAGCGCGAGCTGCGCGCCGGTGTAGGGGTCGAGCTTGGTGTAGCGGCCGGAGGCGTCGGTGGCCAGCGCGATACCGCGACCGGTCTCCTCGTCGATCCGGATGACACCGGCGTCGGCGTGTTCGGCGAGCACTGTGTTGCCGCGCACGTAGCGGTCGTACTGCTCGGTGATCCACTTGCGGCTGCACAGCTGCGGGCTCGACACCATCTGCAGCAGGGTGGCGCGCAGTTCGTCGGCGGTCTTGGGCCGGGTCAGGGTGTCGGGAGTGTCGGCGATCAGCGCGTCCTGGGTGTCCGGACGCTGCACCGGACGCTCGTAGACCGGGCCTTCATGGGCGACGGTGCGCGGCGGCACGTCGACCACGGTCTCACCGTTCCAGGTGACGACCAGGCGCTCACCATCGGTGACCTCACCGATCACGGTGGCCAGCACATCCCACTTGCGGCATACGGCCATGAACGCGTCCACGTTCTCCGGCGTCACCACCGCGCACATGCGTTCCTGGGATTCGCTGGACAGCACCTCGGCCGGGGTCATATCGGCCGCGCGCAGCGGAACCTTGTCGAGCTCGATGTGCATACCGCCGTCGCCGGCGGCCGCGAGCTCGGAGGTAGCGCAGGACAGCCCGGCGCCGCCGAGGTCCTGGATGCCGACGACCAGCTTGGCGGCGTACAGCTCGAGACAGCACTCGATGAGCACCTTCTCGGTGAACGGGTCACCGACCTGCACGCTCGGCAGCTTCTTGCGGCCGGCACCGGACTCGTCGCCGGAGAAGGTATCCGAGGCCAGCACGGAGACGCCGCCGATGCCGTCGAGGCCGGTCCTGGCACCGAACAGGATTATCTTGTTGCCGGTGCCGGACGCGAAGGCCAGATGCAGGTCCTCCACCCGCATCACGCCCGCGCAGAGCGCGTTCACCAGCGGATTGCCCTGGTAGGAGGCGTCGAAGACGGTCTCGCCGCCGATATTCGGCAGACCGAGCGAGTTGCCGTAGCCGCCGACACCGCGCACCACACCGTCGACCACGCGACGGGTGTCGGTGGCGTCCGCGGCGCCGAAGCGCAGCTGATCCATCACCGCGATCGGGCGCGCGCCCATCGCCATGATGTCGCGCACGATGCCGCCGACGCCGGTCGCGGCGCCCTGGTACGGCTCGACGTAGGACGGGTGATTGTGGCTTTCCACCTTGAAGGTGACCGCCCAGCCGTCACCGACGTCGACCACGCCCGCGTTCTCGCCGATACCGGCGAGCATGGAGGCGCGCATCTCCTCGGTGGTGGTCTGGCCGAAGTAGCGCAGATGCACCTTCGACGACTTGTAGGAGCAGTGCTCGCTCCACATCACCGAGTACATCGCCAGTTCGGCGTCGGTCGGCCTGCGACCGAGGATCTCCTTGATCCGGGCGTATTCGTCATCCTTGAGCCCGAGCTCGAGGTACGGCTGCGGAGTGTCCGGAGTGGCTGCTGCGGTTGCGACCGTGTCGACCTGCGGAGTCACGGGATTACCAGGGTCCTTTCGGCCAGGCATGCGGAGACAATCCAGACGACTGCCGCTGCGATGCGCCGAGTTGCTGAATTGCCGCGAGATACGCCTGCGAGTCTACTGCCGGGGCAAACGCGACTACTGCCGGGGCAAACCCGGCCTACCCCGGGGCATAGGGGTACCCGCTAATCTGTCCCGGTGAACGATCGATCGGGGGTTGCGGAACCGGCCGAGCAGCCCGTCGCCACCGCTGACGCACGCCCCGGTTCGAACGGCGACGTCGTAGCGCCCGAGAACGAGGTAGCGCCCGGCACAAGTGCGGCACTCACGGCCACCGGCGGCCTGTCGTCACGCCAGATGCGTTGGCTGGCCGGTGCGATCGCACTGTTCTTGATCTACGCGATCATCGCCCCCCTGGTCCACTGGTGGGACGGCTACATCGATCTGCAGGTCTACCGCAACGGCGCGCGAGTCTGGCTCGACGACGGTGACCTGTACGGCCCCATGCCCAAGGTGTTCGGCATCGGACTGCCGTTCACCTATCCCCCGCTGGCGGCGCTGTTCTTCGCCCCGCTCGCGCTCATGCCGCTCGGCGTGGCCGAGATCGTGGTGTTGACCACGTCGGTGCTGAGTCTGGGCATCACCTTGTGGTTGGTGCTGGCGCGGATCCGTCCCGAACTGGACCGGATGAGCGCACTGACCGTCGTCATCGCCGCGGTCGCGCTGGCAGGGTTCCTCGAGCCGGTGCGTCAGACCTACTCCTTCGGCCAGGTGAACCTGGTCCTGATGGCAGCGGTCGCACTGGACTGCCTGGTACGCAAGCCCTTCTGGCCGCGCGGCATGCTCATCGGCATCGCGGTATCGGTGAAGCTGATCCCGGCCGGGTATCTGCTGTATTTCCTGCTGCGCAAGGATTGGAAGGCTGCCGGCACGCTCGTCGTCTCCGCGATCGGCGCGGTCGGGCTCGGGTTCCTGATCTTCCCGGGCGATTCGGTGGAGTACTGGTTCCACACCCTCGCCGATACCGGCCGCATCGGCCCGCCCTACTACGCGGGCAACCAATCATTGAAGGGCCTCGCGTTCCGGCTCGGCGTGTCCGATTCGCTGGCGACGGCGATCTGGATCTCGTTGTCGCTGGTCGCGATCGGCCTCGCCGCGCTGTGGATGCGCAGGCTCATCGAGGCCGGTGCGTCGGTGGCCGCACTCATGGTGAACGCGGCCGCCATCCTGCTGGTGTCGCCGGTGTCGTGGTCGCACCACTGGGTGTGGGTAGCGCCCGCCCTGCTCCTGACCGCCGACGCCATCGCCCGCGGTCGACGCAATCCCCTGCTGATCGGCGCGGTCGCTGCGATGACGGTGATGTTCCTGATCGGCCCGCACTGGCTGCTGCCCCACGAAGCCGATCGCGAACTCGACTGGGCGTGGTGGCAGCAGATCATCGGCAGCGGCTACGTGATCACCACGTTCGCGGTGTTCGTGGTCGCGGTACTGACCTATCGGCCCGCGGTCTCCGGAGTCAAGAAGGCGGCCAGCGCCGCGGCGTAGGACCCCACGTCGGCGGCACCCATCAGTTCGCGGGCCGAATGCATGGCCAGCTGCGGCGCGCCGACGTCGACGGTGGGCATGCCGGTGCGGGCGGCCGTCATCGGGCCGATGGTGGATCCGCACGGCAGATCGGCGCGGTGCACATAACGCTGCAACGGCACCCCCGCCTGACCGCAGGCCAGCGCGAAGGCGCCCGCGCCGGTGGCGTCGGTGGCGTAGCGCAGGTTCTGATTCACCTTGAGCACCGGGCCGCCGTTGATCTCGATGCGGTGAGCCGGCTCGTGCCGGTCCGGATAGTTCGGATGGGTCGCGTGTGCCATATCACCGGAGGCACAGATGGAACCGGCCAGCGCCGCCAGGTACTCGGACCGGCCACCGCCGCGGGTCAGCACGATTCGCTCCAGCACCGTCGCCAGCAGATCAGATTGGGCGCCGCGGTCGGACTGGCTGCCGACCTCCTCGTGATCGAACATGGCCAGCACCGGTACCGCCGCGCCGGGGGTGTCGATCGCGGCCAGGAAAGCGCGCAGGCCCGCGTAGCAGGTGCCCTGATTGTCCAGGCGGGGAGCGCTGACCAGATCGCGGTCGCGGCCGACCAACCGGCTCGGGTCCAGATCGTGGGTCATCAGCTCCCAGCCGAGCACAGCGTCCGGATCCAGGCCCGCATGCTCGGCGACGTAGGCGATGAACGAACGCGGTTCGGAGCCGACGCCCCAGATGGCGTTCACATGCCGCTGCGGGTCGAGGGTCACCCCGCGCCGGTCCTCGGACAGGTGAATCGCGAGCTGCGGCACCCGCAGGATCGGCTCGTTGATGCGGACCAGCCGCTCTCCTACGGTGTTGCCCTCGCGCACGCTCAACCGACCGGACAAGCCGAGTTCACGATCGAGCCAGGAATTCAGCCAGGCGCCGCCGTACGGTTCCAGGCCGACCAACTGCCAGCCCGCGGCACTCAGATCCGGATGCTGTTTGACCCGCAGATTGGGGCTGTCGGTGTGCGCGCCGACCACCCGGAACGGCGCCGCCGCCTCCGGATCATGATCGGCCCACGCCACCAGCGAGCCGCCACGCACCACGTAATGCCGTCCACGGCCATCGGTCGGCCACACCGATGTCTCGTCCAGCCGGGTGAACCCGTGCTCGTCGAGATCCTGTGCGACCGTATGGCACACGTGGAACGGTGACGGCGACTCATCGATGAAGGCACACAGCCCGGCGGCCGAGGCCGCGGTGGAGGAAACCGGCATACCGCGATCCTATGCAGGGTCGGGGAGCCGTGCCGAGCCTCAGGCGCTGACGAGCGTGTCCAGCACCGATAGGAACAGGCCGAGACCGTCATCACTCGGGCCGGTGAGCGGCTCGGTGGCGTGCTCGGGGTGCGGCATCAGTCCGACGACGCGGCGGTTGGCCGAGGTGATGCCCGCGATACCGCGCTGCGAACCGTTCGGGTTGTCGCCCGCATAGCGGAACACCACGCGGCCCTCACCCTCGAGCTCGTCGAGCACGGCCTCGGAGGCCTGGAAGCGACCCTCACCGGACTTCAACGGCACCAGGATCTGCGCGCCCGGCTCGTAGCGGGAGGTCCAGGCGGTGTCCACGGCCTCCACGCGCAGCCATTCGTCACGGCAGATGAAGTGCAGGCCCTCGTTGCGGGTGAGCGCACCCGGCAGCAGACCGGCCTCGCACAGCACCTGGAAGCCGTTGCAGATACCGAGCACCGGCATACCGTTCTCCGCGGCGCGGACGACCTCACCCATGACGGGCGCGAACCGGGCGATGGCGCCCGCTCGCAGGTAGTCGCCGTAGGAGAACCCACCGGGCACGATGACGGCGTCGACCTGCTTCAGATCGGCGTCGGCGTGCCACAGGTCGATCGCCTCGGCACCTGCCAGGCGGACCGCGCGGGCGGCATCCACATCATCGAGCGTGCCGGGAAAGGTGATGACCCCGATGCGCGATGTCATGAGACGCGGACCACCTTCCACTCCTCGATGACGGTGTTGGCAAGCAGCGATTCCGCGATCTGCGCGAGTTCGTCGTCGCTGACGTCATCGCCGACCTCGAGTTCGAATCGCTTGCCCTGCCGGACGTCCGAGACTCCCTGGAATCCCAGGCGCGGAAGTGCACCGACAATGGCCTGACCCTGCGGATCCAGGATCTCGGCCTTCGGCATCACCTCGACAACGACTCGTGCCACGCGTTGCTCCTCGAGTGGTGGTTGGGGTTACCTGAACAGCGTAGTTGTAGGGCACGACCGGCGCGGTAGCGGGTTGGCTGTGCGACGCCCACTGTGCCGAGGCCCACAGTGCGCTTAGTGTGGCCGTATGCGCATAGCCCACTTTGGTCATTCCTGCATCCTCGTGGAGCTGCACGGCAGAAAGATCCTGTTCGATCCCGGCACCTTCGCACACGGCTTCGAAGGCATCACCGGCCTCGACGCGATCGCCGTGACCCATCAGCATCCCGATCACATCGACCCGAATCGGATCGAAGCGCTCATCGCGGCCAACCCGCAGGCCCGGCTGTTCAGCGATCCACAGACGGCCGATCAGCGCGGTGGCTCGTGGGAGGCGGTGCATGCGGGCAATGTCATCGACCTCGACGGCCTGCGCATCACCGGCGGCGGCGGACGCCACGCCGTCATCCACCCCGACATCCCCGTCATCGACAACACCGTCTTCCAGCTCGGCACCCCCGACGACCCCGCCCAGCTGGTACACCCCGGCGACTCCCTGTG
>NZ_JAAGUY010000035.1 GCF_010868145.1 Nocardia cyriacigeorgica | reverse complement strand
CCCTCACATGCGCGGCCCAGCTCCGCATTTCCCACCCATCAACTGCACACCCCTGACACCGCCGCGCCACCCGCAACACCGGCCGCTCCCGCGACTCCGGCGCCACCACCCCACGCCACAGCGCCCGGCACCCTTGATTCCGCTCCATGCGACTACCCCTCCTCACACATCACAGTCATCGTTTCGCCAGGTTGGACGACCCACGCGACGATTCGGTTCCCAGTTCTCGGGAGAACTTTCAACACACCGCACGACACGCCGCATACTGCCGAACTGTGGCGGGCTCCGTGAAATGAGTAGGACCGGCCGCCGCGCTGCACAGGCAGCACGCACGGCCGGTCCGGGTGAATCGTCTCAGGCGACGACGAGTTCGCGTTGCTCGACGCCGACGTATTCCGACAGCGGGCGGATGAGAGCGTTGGATTGGGTCTGTTCGATGATGTGAGCCGTCCAGCCGGTAATGCGGCTCATGACGAAGATGGGGGTGAACATCTCGATGTCGAAGCCCATCAGGTGGTAGGCGGGGCCTGCCGGGAAATCCAGGTTGGGTTTGATGCCGGTGGCTTCGGCCATGGTGCGTTCGAGTTCGGTGTACATGCGCAGCCACCGGCGCTCGCCGGTCACCTCGGCCACGTCATCGAGCGCGGCTTTCATGGTGGGGACGCGGGAGTCGCCGTTCTTGTAGACGCGGTGGCCGAAACCCATCACCTTCTGTTTGTTCGCCAGTTTGGTGCGCAGCCATTCCGCGGCCAGGTCGGGATCACCGATCTCGAGCATCGCGTGCATGACGGCCTCGTTGGCGCCACCGTGCAGCGGCCCCTTCAACGCACCGATCGCCGCGGTCACCGCACTGTAGATATCGGACTGGGTGGAGGTGACCACCCTCGCCGCGAAGGTCGAGGCATTGAAACTGTGCTCGGCGTACAGGATGAGTGAGATCTCGAACGCCTTGACGATCCGCTGATCGGGCACCGTCCCGAAGCACATGTGGAGGAAGTTCTCCGCGAACCCCATATGGGAATGCGGCGCAATCGGTTCCAGACCACGCCTGCGGCGCATATCGGCGGCGATCACGGTGGGTAGCACAGCGGTCAGCCGCAACGCCGTGGCCAGCAATGCCTTCTCGTCCGCGGCGCCGGTAAGGTCCTCCACCGGATCCTCGGATCCGAGGTAGCTGACCACGGTGCGCACCACATCCATCGGATGGCAGCTGTCGGGCATCTTCTGCACCAGCGACAGAATCGAACGGTCGGCCCGCCGCTGCGCGCGCTCGCGCTGGCACAGCAGTTCGAGCTGTCCCGCATTCGGGAGCTCGCCGTACCAGAGCAGATAGGCCACCTCCTCGAACGAACACAGCCGCGACAGATCCTGGACGGCGTAGCCGCGATAGGTCAGCGAATTGGTTGCGGGCACCACCTTCGAGATGCTGGTGGTGTCCACCACCACGCCCGCCAGCCCCTTCTTGATCTCGGTCATATCGATCACTCACTCACGGTGAAATTGAAAATTCCGGAATCGAAATCGTTGTAGCGCTGGTAGTCCAGCAGTTCGTAGAGTCGCGAGCGGTGCTGCATGGTGTCCAACAGCCCGGACTGGGTTCCGGTGGCGGCGATCTCACGCAATCCGCGTTCGGCGGCGAACATCGCCAGCCGCAAGGTCGTCACGGGATAGATGACGGCGTTGAAGCCGATCTCTTCGAGCGTGCCTGCCGAGATCAGTTCGGATTTGCCGAATTCGGTCATATTCGCCAGCAACGGAATATCCACCGTCGCACGGAACTTCGCGAATTCGCCTTCGTCGGCCAGTGCTTCGGTGAAAATCAGGTCGGCGCCCGCATCCGCGTAGGCCTTGGCCCGGTCGATGGCCGCGTCCAACCCCTCGATGCCGCGCGCATCGGTGCGAGCGCAGATGACGAAGTTCGGATCGCGTCGCGCCGACACGGCAGCACGCAGCCTGCGCACCATCTCGTCGCGCTCGACCACCGCCTTGCCGTCGAGATGCCCGCACCGCTTCGGATTCACCTGGTCCTCGATATGGCAGGCGGCCAGGCCCGCGTCTTCGAGCAGCGTCACCGTGCGGGCGGCGTTCATCGGTTCACCGAACCCGGTATCAGCGTCGATCAGTACCGGCAGATCGGTGACGCGGGCAATCTGTTGTCCGCGCCCGGCCACCTCCGTCACCGTGGTCAGCCCGATATCGGGCAGCGCGAGCTCCGCCGAGACGACCGCGCCCGACACGTAGACGCCTTCGAATCCGAGTTCCTGAATCAGCTTGGCGACCAGCGGATTGAACGCACCCGGCATCCGCTGGATCCGGTTCGAGGCCAAACCGGCCCGCAGAGCGATTCGCTTATCGGCCGCGCTCGTCGCCGCGGCAATGAGCCCGCTCATCAGAACACACCTTCGGGGATGGTTGGCGCGGCCGCGAGCACTTGATCGGACACGGTGAACGTCAGCTGGTCCAGCTCGCCGGCGGCCAGTTCCGGCGCCCGCTGCGCCACGTCGAGGAAGCGACGCCGCTCCGCGGCGTCGAGCACGCCCTCGGCCAGCACGGTGAACTTCTCGATGTACTGCTCGCGGGCGAACGGCCGCGCGCCCAACGGGTGCGCATCCGCGACGGCCAGCTCGTCGGTGATGGTCTCGCCACTCTTCAAGGTCACCACCGCGCGTGCGCCGAAGGCCTTCTCGTTCGGGTCGGTGGAGTGATAGCGACGGGTCCATTCCGGATCCTCGACGGTAGAGATCTTGTGCCACAGGTCAACGGTGTCCGGCCGCTGCGCGCGTTCGGGCGCGTAGGAGCGCTCGTGGTGCCAGGTGCCGTCCTGCAGCGCGACCGCGAAGATATAGGGCACGGAGTGATCGAGGGTTTCCCGGCTGGCTTGCGGGTCGAACTTCTGCGGGTCACCGGAGCCGGTACCGATCACCACGTGGGTGTGGTGGCTGGTGTGCAGCACGATCGAGGCGATCTGGTCGAGATCACCGATCTGCGAGCGCATCCGGCGAGCCAGGTCGATCGGCGCCTGACTCTGATACTCGGCCGAGTGCTCCTTGGTATAGCTGTCGAGGATGGCCAGCTTCGGCTCGCCGGGGCCGGGCAGTGGCACCTGGTATTCGGCATCGAGTCCGCCGAGCAGCCAGGCGATGACGCCGTCGGCGCCCTCCCAGATGGGCGAGGGCGCACCCTCGCCGCGCATCGCGCGATCGACGGCCTCCACACCCATCTTCCCGGCGAAGGCGGGCGCGTAGGCCTTCCAGCTGGAGATCTCGCCCTTGCGCGACTGCCGGGTCGCGGTGGTGGTGTGCAGCGCCTGGCCGATGGCCTGATAGATCGTCTCGGCATCCAGCCCGAGCAGGGTACCGAGACCGGCCGCGACGGACGGGCCGAGATGGGCGACATGGTCGATCTTGTGCTCGTGCAAACAGATTCCGCGCACCAGATCCATCTGGATCTCGTAGCCGGTGGCCAGCCCGCGGATCAGATCCGCGCCACTGCGACCGGTGTGCTGGGCGACGGCCAGAATCGCCGGGATGTTGTCTCCGGGATGGGAGTACTCGGCAGCCAGGAAGGTGTCGTGGAAGTCCAGTTCGCGCACCGCGACGCCATTGGCCCACGCCGCCCACTCCGGCGACACCACACGAGCGGCGGGCAGACCGAACACCGTCGCGCCCGCGCGACCGGCTCGCGGCTGATAGCCGGCCGCCAAGGCCTGGACCCGCGCCGAGGACACCGGACGACGTACCAGCGAGGCGGCCGCGACAGCGGCGTTGTCGATGATCCGGTTGACGATCATCTCCCGTACCGCGTCGGTCACCTCGACCGGATCGGTGGCGACTTCGGCGATCTTGGTGGCCAGATGCTCCGCGCGCGGGAAGTCCTCAGCGGATCCGCGAGCGCGTACGATGTTGGTCTTCATGCGTCCTCCGCACTGTGGGCGATCTCTTCCGGTACTTCGCACGCTACGCAGCCGATGTCTGCGGCAAAACACCTTGCACAGGTGGATTTTTGTGGGTAACAACTAGCATTTTTGCGATGTTTGCGAAGATATGGGAGTACGATCGCTCGCCGTGCGAAAGATGTACGCCGGGGCCCGGCTGCGACGACTGCGCGAAGAACGGCGAATGACCCAGGCCGCGCTCGCGAAATCGCTGGACCTGTCGCCGAGCTATCTCAATCAGCTCGAGCGCGACCAGCGTCCGCTGACCATCCCGGTCCTGCTCAAACTGAACTCGACCTTCGACTTGGATGTGCAGTTCTTCGCCGCGGACTCCGATGCCCGCCTGGTATCGGATCTACACGAAGTTCTCGTCGACGCCGCCGGCGGGGACAGCGCCCCGCTCACCGAGATCGAGGAACTGGCGACGCGGCAACCGGAGATCGCGCGCCTGGTGGTGGCGATGCACCGACGGTTGCGTACCGCCACCGATCAGCTCGATCTGCTCTCGGCGCGGGTCGCCGCTCCGGCGGGCGCGGCAGGGGTGCCGATGCCGTATGAGGACGTGCGCGATTTCTTCTACGACCACCACAATCACATCGGCCGCCTCGATCTGGCCGCGGAACGGCTGTTCGACGAATGCGGTCTGTCGATCGGATCGCTGGACCGGCAGCTTGCGCGCGTAGCCGAGGAGCGCGCCGGGGTGACGGTGCTGGTGCGTGGCGACGGCGCCGACTCCTCGGTCCCCAAACGCCGCTACGACCCCGACAGCCGCACCCTCACCCTGGCCAGGCGGTTGCGGCCCGGTCAGCGTGCCTTCCAGATCGCCACCACCCTTGCCTTCCTGCTCTACGGCAACGAACTCGACGCAGTCCTGAGCGAAGCGCCGTCACTGGCCGGCGAATCCCGCAACCTGGCGCGGATCGGGCTGGCCAACTATTTCGCCGGCGCACTAGTACTGCCATACGGACGTTTCCTTCGGTCGGCCGAGGAACTGCGCTACGACATCGATCTACTCGGCCTGCGTTTCGAGGTCGGCTTCGAAACCATCTGTCATCGGCTCAGCACCCTGCAACGGCAGGGCCAGCGTGGCGTGCCGTTCTTCTTCGTCCGCACGGATCGAGCGGGCAATATTTCGAAACGCCAGTCCGCCACCGCCTTCCACTTCTCCCGCGTCGGCGGCAGCTGCCCGCTCTGGGTGGTGCACGAGGCGTTCGCGCATCCCGGCCGCATCCTCACCCAGGTGTCCGAAATGCCCGACGGGCGAAGGTATTTCTGGATCGCACGCACCGCCATGATGGCACCGCAGGGCTTCGGCACCATGGCCAAGAACTTCGCCGTCGGACTGGGCTGCGATATCGAATACGCCGACCGGCTGGTGTATTCCAAGGGCATTCAGCTCGACGATCCCGCGACCGCGGTGCCGATCGGCGCGGGATGCAAGGTCTGCGATCGACCTGCCTGCCCGCAGCGAGCGTTCCCGCAGATCGGCAGCCCGCTGGCCGTCACCGAGGAGGTGTCGGTGGATCTGCCGTATCCACGCGTGCGGGGATGACTCAGGATTTGGCCAGGTACTCCAGGCGTTCGGAGTCGACCGCGGCGTGCATCATCGCCGCGAGCCCGGGATGCCGGGACAGACCCGGATCCTCCTCGACCAGCTCGCGCGCGAGTTCCTGTGCGGCGGTGATGACTTCGAGGTCATCGAGCAGTGAGAGCAGCCGAAGCGAACGTGCGGTGCCCGACTGCGCGGAACCGAGCACATCGCCCTCGCGGCGTTGCCGCAGATCGAGCACCGCCAGTTCGAAACCGTCGGTGGTCGCGGCGACCGCTTCCAGCCGCGTCATCGCGGGGCCACCAGGAGCCGCGTCGGTGACCAGCAGGCACAGCCCGGGATGTGTGCCCCGGCCGATACGCCCGCGCAATTGGTGCAGCTGGCTGACGCCGAACCGGTCCGCGTCCACGATCACCATCACGGTGGCATTGGGCACGTCCACGCCGACCTCGACAACGGTGGTGCAGACCAGCACATCAATGCTGCCGTCGTTGAATTCGCGCATCACCTGGTCTTTTTCATCCGACGGCAAGCGCCCGTGCAGCAGCCCGACCCGGAGTTCGGACAGGGGCCCGGTTCGCAGCTGATCGAAGACATCGAGCACGGCCTGGGTGGTCGGGCCATCCTTGCCGTCCGCGGCCTTGGACTTACCCCGTGACTTGGCGCCGTGTGCGCCGTCTTCGTCATCGCCGATGCGCGAGCACACGACGTAGGCCTGCCTGCCATCGCGCACTTCCTCAGCGATCCGCTCCCAGGCGCGCTCCACCCAGTTCGGATGCATCCGGCGCGGCACCACCTTCGATGCTATCGGTGAACGACCACGCGGAAGTTCTGTGAGGGTCGAGGTCTCCAGATCGCCGAGGGTGGTCATGGCGATGGTGCGTGGAATCGGCGTCGCCGTCATCACCAGCAGGTGCGGTGTCGATCCCGCTTTCGCCTTCGCGCGCAGCGCATCTCGCTGCTCCACACCGAAGCGATGCTGCTCATCGACCACGACCATGCCCAGATCGAAGAACTCCACCGCGTCCTGGATCAGTGCGTGGGTGCCGATGACGATGCCCGCTTCGCCGGTGACCGCGGCGAGCAGCGCCGCACGTTTCGTACCGACCGACATCGAACCGGTCACCAGTGTCACCTGCGTCGAGGTGTCGGCGGCGCCGAGTTCACCGGCCTGGCCGAGTTCGCCGAGCATGCCGCGCAGCGACCGATAATGCTGCGCGGCGAGCACTTCCGTGGGGGCGAGCAGCGCACACTGCTGACCGGCATCGATCACCTGCAGCATCGCGTGCAGCGCGACGATGGTCTTACCGGATCCGACCTCACCTTGTAGCAGGCGGTGCATCGGCTGCTCGCGCGACAGATCCGCGGAGATCTCCCCGATCACCTGCCGCTGGCCGGCGGTGAGCTCGAACGGCAGCCGCTCGTCGAACGCGGCGGCAATGCCGTCGGTGCGTGGCGGGCACGGGCGCGCGGTCCGGCCGGACACCTCATGGCGACGTTCGGCCAGCACCAGTTGCAAGGCCAGCGCTTCGTCGAAACGCAGCCGCTGCTTCGCTTGTTCGATATCGAGCTTGTGATCGGGCAGGTGGATCAGGCGCAGCGCATCCGAGACGGCCATGAGCTCGCGCTCGTCGCGGATCCGTTCCGGCAGTGGGTCATCGATCGGGTCGAGCTGATCGAGTATCTGTCGGACACACGCGAGGATCTCCCAGCTCTGCACCTTCGCCGTCGCCGGATAGACCGGGATGAACTCGCGCTCGAAGAACGACATATCCACCCCGCCCTCGTCTTTCGCGCTCTGGGCAATACCACGCAGGTCACCGCCGCCGCGCACGGTAGTGAGTGTGGGGGCGGCCTCGTCATCGGCGTTCTCGGGCAGAATCAGATAACCGGGATGGCTCAGATTCCATTGACCGGGTCGCCAGTAGTTGACGGTGCCCGACATCATCGCCCGTGCGCCCTCGCGGACGACGTACTTCACCTTGTCGCCATTGAAGAAGGTGACATCGACGCCCTTACCCGTGCCGGTGTCGAGCACGACCTTGAGCAGCGACCCGCGACGCTGACGCATCGGCTTGAGTTCGGCCTTGGTGATCCGGCCGATGACGGTGATGTGCGAACCGTCCTCGGGCGCCTCCTCGGTGAGCGGCTGCCCCTGCGTGGCGTAGCGCAGTGGATAGTGCCGCAGCAGATCCTCGACGGTCTGCATATCGAACGCGTCGGCCAGCGAGGCAGCCGCTTTCGCGCCGAGTAGATGGTCGAGCCGATCGCTCAGTGTTGCCATGACCTCGTTCCCGCCGCCTTCGTCCGCACCGTCGCACCGCGCACCGTCATTCGACTCCGATCTGTATCAGATCGGCATGCTGCCCACCGGAATACACGATGACCTCCACCCCGGGAAAATCCTCGGCGATATGCGCGGCAAGTTCTTCGGCAAGCCCCTCCGGCGCCGCGGCACCGACCAGCAGGGTGACCAGTTCACCACCGAGACCGAGCATCCGGTTCAGTAACGTCTGCCCGGCGGCGCGCGCGTCACGGTCGATGACGATGACGTCGTGTCCGACCAGCCCGAGACCGTCACCGGGTTCGCAGGTGCCGACCATGGTCAACGCACGCTCGGTAGCCGCCCGCAACGATCCCCAACGAGTCGCCGCGGCGGCTTCGGACATGGCGAACGCGTCGTCCACCGCGATCCGGCCACGATCGTGCACCGCGATCGCGGCCAGCCCCTGCGCCATCGAACCGCTCGGCAGCAGCAGCACGTCGCGATGTCGCTCACGCGCGGCCACACCCACGGCAACCAGTTCCTGCGCGGCAAGGGCACCGTTGGGCAGTACGAGCACTTCGCGGTTCGGCATCCGCCGAATGGCGGCGAGCAGGGCGGCCGAGGTGACGAACGGCTCGCCGGGGATCACGATCGCGCCCGCAGCCTCGAAGAGCGCGATCGAACCGTCACCTGCCGCGACGGCCACGATGCCCCGGTCGGCGGCGGCATCGTCGAAGGATGTCTCGTCCGCGCGGCCGGCCGATGAGCCCGCGACACCGGGACCGTGCGCGGCGGATGGACCGGATTCGGCGGCTCCCCCGACGCCACAGCGCCCACCACCATCGCGCCCTCCGGGCCGGTCCGGATCCGACTCGGCGGTGGTGCCCACAGCGAACGCTTCGACGCGCACCCCGCCGAGCGTTCCTGCCATCAGCCCGGCTTCGACCGCGGCGCCCGCATCGACACAGTGGACATGCGCCGACCAGCTGCGTTCACCGTCACCGACGACTACCACGGAATCGCCCAGTTCGGTGAGCCGGTGCCGCAGGGCCGCGATCCGGTGCGGATCGGAGCCGGTGAGCCGGTACATCACCTCGTAGCGGGGCGGGGCCGCGGCACCGGCGACCGGCGCCAGTTCGTAGGCGGTGCCGGCAGGCAAGTAGACCGGCCGAGCGGGCCGCTCGCCGATCACCACCTCGACCAGGCAGTCCAGCAACACCACCAGCCCCCGCGCCCCCGCGTCGACCACGCCGGCGGCTCGCAGCACGGTCAGTTGCGACGGGGTTTCCCCGAGCGCCTTGGCCGCACCATCGGCCGCCGCCAGCGCGACCTCGGCCAGCTCGGAGTCGACGCATGCCGCGGCCTCGCCCGCCGCGCGCTCGAGCACAGTGAGGATGGTGCCCTCCACCGGGACACTCAGCGCCTCCCGCACCAGCACTGCGGCCCGGTCCAGCGCCAGCCGCAGTGTCTGTGCGCTGAGCGGACCGCTGCGCGTCGCCTCGGACATTCCGCGCAGGACCTGCGACAGGATGATCCCGGAATTGCCCCTTGCGCCCGACGTCGCGCCGCGCGCCATCGCAGCGGCGACCAGGGTGGCCGGCGCAGCGTCCCCGCTCGGCGATCCGCCGGGAAAAGCCCCGCCGTGCGCCGACAGCACCGCCACTTCGGCGCACGAGACCGCCGCGCGCATGGTGGCCAGCAGGTTGGTGCCGGTGTCGGAGTCGGCGACCGGGAAGACGTTGAGGGCGTTGATCTCCTCGCGCCGGTTGGTCAGCTCGTCGAGGCAGAGCCTGCCCCACCGCATCAGCGCCGTGCCGTCGAGCGCGTCCGCCCTCGGGGCCGCGTAGCGGCCGCTCACCTCCCACGATTCCGGCACGCAGCTCCTCCTCTCACCACCTCGACACCCGATACCACTGCTGGCCAGGTTAGCCGGATCCCCCGACATCGCTCCTGTCGCGGGCGACCACGCATCGACGTGGCGCACTACCTCGCTCCGGCCCCGGACAGGCCACCGGTTTGGCGGATCGCGGGGCGGGCGGTTAATCTTGCAGGGTTGCCTCGCGCGGCCGCTTCGGCTTGCGCTCGCCGGTTCACGTCGGCAAGGCACTACGACATTGATTCCGGACATGCTGTGTTGTCATGCAGCGGTCCTCTATGACATGAAGGAGTTCGCGACTATGGCTGCCGTCTGCGACGTCTGCGCCAAGGGCCCCGGCTTCGGGAAGTCGGTCTCGCACTCGCACCGGCGCACCAACCGTCGTTGGAACCCGAACATCCAGACCGTGCGTGCGCAGGTCGCGCCGGGCAACACCCGCCGGATGAACGTTTGCACCTCCTGCCTGAAGGCGGGCAAGGTCGTTCGCGGCTGATCCGCTCGACGCACCACCCTGTAAGTACAGCAACCGCGCCCCGGCACCTCACGGTGATCCGGGGCGCGGTCGTGTCCGCACTCGGCCGGGTTCGCGCGCCACAATGAGGTCATGATCGCGCCGCGCCTCTATCGCATCGCACCCGCGGCCGCCGAGCACGCCCGCGGCCTCGCCGAATGCCATATCGTGTGCTGGCGCGAGGCCTACCGCGGACTGGTCCCCGACCATGTGCTCGACGCGTTCGACATCAATCACCGGACCGAGATCTGGGCCCGCAGACTGCGCGACCATCCGGGCCGCACCACCGTGGCCGCAGCAGACGACACCGTGATCGGCTTCATTACCCTCGGGCCCGCCCTCTACCACCCGACTGTGACCGACCTCGAGCTCAACGCCCTCTACGTCCGTGCCGAATGGTATGGAACCGGCGTTGCCGACGATCTGATGCAGACCACCTTGAACCCTGAGACTCCTTGCTCGCTCTGGGTCTTCGAACAGAATCCGCGGGCGATCGCCTTCTACCGCAAATACGGATTCACTCCCGACGGGGCCAGCCGCGCCGAGTACTTCGCCAACGTCACCGAGGTCAGAATGGTGCGCCCGGAGGGCGCGATAGGGTCGTGGCCATGGCCACCACCACCGAAGCCGAGTACGTAACCACCGTCGACGGCGTCCTACAGATCACCATCGCCACCGCCGCCAACGGCACCTCACTGGACTTCACCGGAGTCGCCGCGGGCACCGCGGCCCTGCGTGACCTCGATTCCGGAGTGGGGGCCGTCCTGTTGACAGGCACTGGCGCCAACTTCTGCGCCGGCGGCAATGTCCGTGGTTTCGCCGCCGCCGAGGACCGTTCCGCCCACCTCTACGACCTCGCCGACCAGCTGCACGCCTTCGTCCGCGCACTCGACGAGACCACCGTCCCGGTGGTGGCGGGTGTCCAGGGCTGGGCGGCCGGCGCGGGCATGAGCCTGGTGTGCGCCACCGATATCGCACTCGGCGGGCCGTCCACCACACTGCGGCCCGCCTATCCCGGCGTCGGCCTCAGCCCCGACGGCGGCATGTCGTGGACGCTGCCCCGCATCGTCGGCAGCGGCCGGGCCAGGGAAATCCTGCTCACCGACGCGATCCTGGATGCCGAGGAGGCCGTCCGGCTCGGCATCCTCAGCAGGTTGGTCGCCGACGAGGCCGTCCGCGACGAAGCAGTGGCCCTTGCCACCTCCCTGGCGAACGGCCCGCGCAGCACCTACGCGAGCATCAAGACCCTGCTGAACCGCTCGACCACGGCGACGCTGAGCGATCAGCTCGACGACGAACGCGACGCCATCGCCGCGGCTGCGGGCACCCCCGCCGGACGCGAGGGCGTCGACGCTTTCGTCGGCAAACGCGTACCCGACTATCGCGGGCTCGCCTGAGCACGACCGAATCCGAGCCGCCGGGCCCACCGGCCCATCAGCTGCGCCATCCTCGACGGGAACGCGTCCGGCTCCGGGATGGTCACCGGCCGCACGCGCCCGTTGTGGATGGCGCTGATCAGCCAGCCCGCCGACGTGCGCACCAGCACCACCGTCTGGCGCGAGAGCCTGCGCTCGGGCAGCTGCGCACGCCACGGCATCAGCACCGATCCGGTGCCGTACAGGATCGCCACATCGGGGGTGAGGTAGCGGATCGACTCGACCTCACCCACCAGTGCGGAGCCTGCCAGCACGCCGCGGAAGAGCTTGTCGTGGTTGTCCTGGTGTTCGGCCCGTCCGCTCGCCCGGGTGCCGTCATAGGAGACGTAGTCGGAATCCTCGGTGAACAACGCGCCGAACGCGGCGGCGTCATTGTCGGTCCAGGCCTGCTTGAACTCCTCGAACAGCGCCAGGATGGCGGTGTCGTCGGCAGCGTGGGTGAGTGTCTCGTTCATTGCGGGTATCCCCTCTGCTATCGTTTCCATGCTCGAAATGTATGATAACAGAAAGATTCGAATGTCGAAACAAGAAAGTATCGGCGCTATCGGTCAGCAGTTGCGCTTGCTTCAGCAGAGCTTCGATACGTTCGACGAGACGGCGGCCGCGCACGTCGGCCTCAACCGCACGGATATGCGCTGCCTCGACCTCGTGCTCGGCCGCGGTCCGAGCGCCGCGGGTGAACTGAGCGCGGCGCTACGGCTGAGTCCGGCCGCGACGACAACGGTCATCGATCGACTGGTTCGCGCGGGATTCGCCACCCGCGCACAGGATCCGGACAACCGCAGGCGCGTGCTCGTCACCGCCACCGACGCGGCGCGAGCGGTGGACGCGGAGCTGTTCCGACCGGTCGCCGAAGCGGGCGCGCGGGCGCTGACCCGCTACGACGAGGACGCCCTCGCGCTGATTCTCGACTTCCTACAGACGGCCTTCGACGTTCATCGGGAACAGACCCGGCTGCTGGCCGAGCGCAGTTCCGGCGACTGAACCGCTCAGCCCCCGAGTCCGAGGATGAATTCGGCCACCGCGTCGGTGAAGGCGTCATTGTCGTCGCCCGCCGCGGTGTGGGCCGCGCCGCCGATCTCGACCATCGACGCATGCGGTACGAGTTCCTGGAAGGCCGCGGCCCCCTCGGCGCTGACCACATCCGACTGCAGGCCACGCACCAGCAGCACAGGAATGGTGAGGGTGCGGGCGACCTCTTCCATCTGGCCGGTGATCTCGGACGGATCCTCGGCGCGGTCGGCGAGCATGTCCGGATCCCAATGCCAGTACCAGCGGCCGTCGCGCTCGCGCAGATTGCGGCGCAGGCCGTCGGTGTTGTCCGGACGGGGGCGATGCGGCATATAGTCCGCGACCGCATCGGCCACCGCATCGAGGCTGTCGAAGCCATCGCGATGCTTGCCGAGGAAATCGAGCACCCGCTGCACACCCTCGGGTTCGGGGCGGGTGACGATATCGACCAGCACCAGCGCGCTGATCTGTGTACCGCCGGGCACCGCGGTCGCGAGCAGTCCGGTGATTCCGCCCATGCTCGCCCCGACCACCACGGCCGGGCCGCCGAGCTGACCGAGCACCTCGATCAGGTCGTCGACCATGGATTCGCGCCGGTAGTCGCGCTCGGCCGACCACTGACTGTCGCCGTGCCCGCGCGCATCGAGAGTGACTACCCGCATTCCGGTAGCTGCCAGCTTGGCGCCGGTCCGCTTCCAGGAGTGCCGGGTCTGCCCGCCGCCGTGCAAGAAAACCACCAGCGGGCCGTCCGCGGGCCCGTACTGGTCCGCAACGAGCTCGATCCCGCCCGAACCACGCAAGCGCAGCCGGACGGGATCAACGAGATTGTTCGCACTACTCACGATCTGAGGATCGCACAGCCACCCAGCGGTGCCGGAACGAGCCCCCAGAGATTTCTGGAACGGGTTTCAGCAGCCCAACGTTCCGGTGAAGAGCACGCAGGCGAACTTCGCGTGGACCGTCGCCGAAATCGTCGACGATCCGGATGAGGTGTACTGCTCGGAGACCTGGGTGGAGCTGGTCTCGGTAGCCGGTTCGAGCGCCAACGGCGCCGCACCCGCGCTCGCCGCGCCGCCGGCGATCGCGGCGCACACGGCCAGCGTGGCGGTGGTGCCGCGCACTACGCCGCGGACGGTTCTGGTCTGCATGTCTCTAGCTCCTCACTTGTTTCTTATCGGCGCCCGATCAGGGCAGACGCCAATCCACCGGTTCGGCTCCCAGCTCGTCGAGCAGCTCGTTCACCCGCGAGAACGGGCGGGAACCGAAGAATCCGCGCGACGCCGAGAGCGGCGAGGGGTGCGCGGATTCGATATAGGGCACCTCGGCCTCCGCCAGTGCCGGCTTCAGGGTTTGGGCATCGCGGCCCCACAGAATCGCCACCAGCGGTTCATCCCGCGCGACGAGCGCGCGGATCGCCTGTTCGGTGACCACTTCCCACCCCTTGCCCCGGTGCGAGGCAGGCTGGCCGGGCGAGACCGTCAGCACGCGGTTCAGCAGCAGCACTCCCTGGTCGGACCAGGGGCTCAGGTCACCACAGGATGGCGTGGGATGCCCAAGATCCTTGCTGTACTCGGCGAAAATGTTCGCCAGACTCCTCGGCACCGGTGACACATCGGGCGCGACGGAGAAACTCAGCCCCATCGGATGTCCGGGCGTGGGGTAGGGGTCCTGTCCGACGATGAGCACTCGCACCGCGTCGAACGGACGCTGAAAGGCGCGCAGCACGTTCTCCCCCGCGGGCAGGTATCCGCGTCCTGCCGCGTTCTCCGCGCGCAGGAATTCGCCCATCACAGTGATCTGATCCGACACCGGTTCCAGTGCCGTCGCCCAACCCGGATCCATGACTTCCGCCAGTGGTTTCGCGCCCATGACCGGACAACCTATCGCGATCCGGGCCGCTGCGCCGAGTCCGCCCCGGCGAACGATTCCCAGCCCCCGCGACCCGCCGGGCGCACGCCATCGACGGTGACCCCCTGACCTGCACTGACCACACCGATCCTGATCCACCCTGACGGCAACTCGGTGGCTGCGGGCCAGGCTGCGGCGAAGGCATGATCCTCGCCGCCGGTCAGAACCCATTGGGCCGCATCGGCATCCAGCGCGGCGGCGAGGTCGGCGAGGTCGGCGTCGGCCAGCGCGGCTGAGTCGAGGTCGATCGCGACCTGCGAGGCGGTGGCCAGGTGACCGAGGTCGGCGAGCAGACCATCGGAGACATCGGTGAGGGCGTTCGGAACCACGCCCGCGGTCACCGCGTCGAGCACCCTCCGATACGGCGGCTTCGGAACCCGGTGCGCGGCAACAGCTTCGGCGAACTGGCCCTGGCGTC
The DNA here is from genome assembly GCF_010868145.1 of Nocardia cyriacigeorgica. Classification (GTDB taxonomy): domain Bacteria; phylum Actinomycetota; class Actinomycetes; order Mycobacteriales; family Mycobacteriaceae; genus Nocardia; species Nocardia cyriacigeorgica_D. Next base: position 28,969 of record NZ_JAAGUY010000035.1, on the reverse strand, counting down.
CCGCACCCGCACTCAACGCGGTCAGCCCCGCCGCCGACCAGCCGAGCCGACCGGCCACCGCGATAGTGTCGCCGGGCCGGGCACCGCTGCGAAGTACCGGTTCCGAGCCGATCGGGTCGCCGAATGCGGTGACCGAGACGACCAGGTGCGCATCACGCACCAGGTCCCCGCCCGCGATGGATCCGCCGCTGATCGCCGCCTCATCCCACAGCCCGTCGGCCAGTCCGTCGATCACCGAGACCGGTGTGTCGGCCGGGCAGCCGAGCGCGACGACGAACGCGGTCGGCACCGCGCCCATGGCGACCACGTCGGCGGCGTTCTGCGCGATGGCCTTGCGTCCGATGTCATAGGGGCTCGACCAGTCCAGCCGGAAATGGCGGTCCTGCACCAGCATGTCGGTGGTCACCACGAACCGGCCGCGCGCAGCGGTAAGCACCGCCGCATCGTCGCCGGGACCGAGCAACACCGCGGGTGCCTGGGTGCGGCCCGCGTTGATGCGCTCGATCAGCGCGAACTCACCGAGCTCACCCACAGTCCGCGGCGGCGTGCTGTTGCTGATGATCGGCCCTTTCTCGAGATCACGACCTGTGCGGCCCGGCGCGGGCGCGCTGCCCAGCCGGATTCGCCCCGACGGTACCCTGTGCACGGGCAATCGGGTGACCGCCCGGCGCCGCGGCATCCCTTTGTATGCCACACGGCACGCGGCCTCCCGGCCCGGGACGACAACACGTGAGACCAAGGAAGGATCGGTGCGCATGGCGAGCACGCCGGACCACGATTCACCCGAAGACACCGGCGAATCGGGTGCCGCGGGCGATGCCGACAAGCCCACGACCGACGCGGGTGAGCCGGCGACGGACGAGCCAGCCGACGCAACGCGCTCCGAGGACGATGCCGCGGTGTCCGCCGGCGATGACACCGAGCCCGAGCCCGAACAGACGGGCTCCGGCTACCCCCCCGCACTGATCGCGACCGCCGTAGCTCTCCCGGTAGCCCTGGTCATCGCCGTTCTCGTCGCCGCGATCCTGGCCAACCGCATGCCCGTCGAACGCGAACCGCTTGCCCTCGGCTCCGTCCCCGCCCCTGCCGCGGACAGCGAGGCCTGCACGACCCTGTTACCCGCGCTGCCCGCCGAACTTGGCGACTTCACCAAGTCGACGCTGGTCGAACCCGCGCCCCCGGCCACCCGCGCCTGGCAGCGACCCGACGGCGGCGAGCCGATCGTGCTGCGTTGCGGCCTCGACCGCCCGCTGGAGTTCAACCGCGCCTCCCCCATTCAGATGGTGAACGAGGTGGCCTGGTTCGAGATCGCCGATCCCGCCGCCGATGCCAGCACGTGGTTCGCCGTCGACCGCGCCACCTACATTGCGCTGACCGTTCCTGGTGGCTCCGGGCCCACCCCGCTACAGGCGGTCTCCGATGCGATCACCGCGAATCTGCCCGCGCAACAGATGGATCCGGGCCCGCTGCCGAACTAGCTCAATCCCCGCGCAGAACGGCTTTACCGGACCGCAGATCGACCTCGGCTTCGCCCGGTGTACCGTCCCCCGGCGCTTCGCGGTGCATCAGCACCGACTGCTGCTGCTCGAATTGATGCTGCCGCCCGGCGGCGAACACGGCATCGAACTGTTCCAGTCCGATGGCACCAACGCCACGGCCTTCCCCACCCCGCATCCAGGGCAGAGCCGTGCGCCCGGTGATCCGCCGGTACATCACGTCCGCCGAGGCCACGGCGATGATCAGCAACGCAAGGCCCGGGATGGTCATCGCCATCAACACGAGTCGAGCGTACGCCGATTCAGCGCAACCCGGTGCCGCGCGCCACGGCCGTCTCGATGAGCGTGGATACCAGTGCCTGGTAATCGATCCCGGTGGCCTCCCACATGCGCGGGTACATCGAGATGGCGGTGAAGCCGGGCATGGTGTTGATCTCGTTGATCACCGGACCGTCGGCGGTGACGAAGAAGTCGACGCGGGCAAGCCCCTGGCAGTCCAGCGCCCGGAACGCCCGCACGGCCAGCGCCCGGATCTCGTCGCTGACGGCATCGTCCAGTTTGGCGGGCACATCGAATTCGCAGACGTCGTCGAGGTATTTGGTCTCGAAGTCATAGAACTCGGGTGCCGCGGCGTCGACCTCGGGCATCCGGATCTCGGCGACCACACTGGCCTCGACGCGGCCGTCGGGGAATTCCAGCACACCACATTCGACTTCGCGTCCGACGATGCCCGCTTCCACGATCACCTTCGGATCATGGGCGCGGGCGGCCGCGATGGCCGCATCCAGATCGGCCCAGTCGGTGACCTTGGTGATGCCGATGGACGACCCGCCGCGCGCGGGTTTGACGAACACCGGCAGCCCGAGCCGTTCCCGGTCCGCCTCGGTGACGGTGACATCACGCGGCCGCAACACCACCTGGCTGCCGATCGGCAGCCCCTCGGCCGCCAGCAGTTTCTTGGTGAATTCCTTGTCCATACCGGCCGCACTGGCCAGGACACCGGGCCCGACATACGGGATACCGGCGAGCTCGAGCATTCCCTGCACCGTGCCGTCCTCACCGAAAGGTCCGTGCAGCACCGGGAACACCACGTCCACCGCACCGAGCGCGGCGCCGGGATCGTCGACCGGAATGAGGTTGCCCGACCGGCTCGGATCGGTGGCCAGCAGCAGTTCGGTGCCGGTGCCGTCCACCTCGGGCAGGCTGTGATCGCGGAACGCGAGTGCCGACAGATCGGCTCCGCCGAGCATCCAGGTGCCCGCGCTGGTGATGCCGATCGGGACGGCTTCATAACGCTGCGGATCGAGGTTGCGCAGCACAGCGCCGGCCGACACACACGAGACGGCGTGCTCGTTGCTGCGCCCGCCGAACACCACAGCCACCCTGATCCGGTTCGTCATGCACGGAACCGTACCCGTTACCGGGCCGGGTACACGCGTCGGACTACTCCGGTTTGATCCGCCGGCCGAGCAATTTGCCCACCGCCTCCGGCACCGGCATTCCCTCGTGACAGACCTGGTGCACAGCGTTGGTCAGCGGCATCTCCACATCGTGCGCGGCGGCCAGTGCCCGCACCGATGTGCACGACTTCACACCCTCCGCGACCTGGCCATGAGTCGCGTCCTGGGCGGCCTGCATGGATCCGCCGGTGCCGAGCACGGCGCCGAAGGATCGGTTGCGAGACAGCGGCGACGCGCAGGTTGCCACCAGATCGCCCACACCGGCCAAGCCGGCCAGGGTGGCCGGTTCCGCACCGAGCGCGACGCCGAGCCGGATGATCTCGGCCAGTCCTCGGGTGATCAGGCTGGCGATGGAGTTGTCGCCCAAACCCATACCCGCGGCGATACCGCAGGCGAGGGCGATGACGTTCTTGCAGGCACCGCCCACCTCGCAGCCGATGACGTCGGTATTGGTGTAGGGCCGGAAGTATCCGGTGGCACAGGCCTGCTGGACCGCGACGGCCCGGTCGGCATCGGTGCAGGCCACCACGGTCGCCGCGGGCTGACCCGCGGCGATCTCCTTGGCCAGATTCGGCCCCGACAGCACCGCGACACGGCTCGACTCCGCGCCGGTGACCTCGGAGATCACCTGACTCATCCGCAGCAGCGTCCCGGTCTCGATGCCCTTGGCCAGGCTCAGCAATGTGGCATCCGGCCCGATGGCAGGCTTGAACACCTCGAGATTCGCGCGCAACGACTGTGAGGGCACAGCGAGCACGATCAGTTCGGCACCGTCGAGCGCGACCCGGAAATCGTGGGTGCCCGACACCGGCGGCAGCTGGACGCCGGGCAGATAGTCGGGGTTGCGATGCTGGGTGTTCAGCGCCGCGGCCACCTCGGGCCGTCGCGCCCAGATGGTGACGTCCGATCCCGCATCCGCCAACACCTTCGCGAACGCGGTTCCCCAGGATCCCGCGCCGAGCACTGCCACCCTCGCCATCAGCCCAATATGCCATGGAAAGATCGGTGCCATGCGTTCGCACACCGTGCACGCCGTGATCGCGGTGAAGAGTCTCGACCGAGCCAAGTCCAGGCTGGCCGATCGACTGCCGCCGCGTGAGCGTGCGCGCCTGGTGCTCGCCATGTTCACCGATACTGTGCGTGCCGCGTCGGCGGTCCCGCAGATCGCCTCGGTCACTGTGGTCACCCCGGATCCGGCGGTCGCCGATCTCGCGGTTCGCCTGGGCGCCGCGGTCTATCCGGAACCGATGCCTGCCCCCGGCGAACCCGGTGACCCCGACGGGCTCAATGCCGCATTGCGCGCCGCCGCCGATGAGCTCCGGCATCGCCACGGGCCGGTCGATGTGCTGGCCCTGCAGGCGGATCTGCCCGCACTGCGCCCGGACGAGCTCGCCGATATGCTCGCCACCGCACCCGCTGACGCCCGTTCGGTCGTGGTCGATCACGCGGGCAGCGGTACGGCGGCCCTGTTGGCCCGTGCCTCGGCCCACGCCTTGGATCCGCGATTCGGCCCGGATTCGGCCCGCAGGCATATCGCCGCGGGCGCGCTGGACCTCGACGGTGACTGGCCGGGCCTGCGTCTGGACGTCGACACCGCCACCGATCTCGACTGCGCGATCGCTCTCGGCGCCGGTTCCGCGACCCGTGCCGCATTGCGTGACATCGGCTGGCAGGGTCGTGTTCACGAGACGGTCCCGCACGTGTGCTAGCCGGTCGCCACGACCGAGGTGATTCGTGTGGCAATCCCGGTGTCAGGCTGCACACCGCCCCGTTTGTGAGGGATGATCGTTGTCGTGAGCGATACCGAAACCGTCAAGCAGCAGCAGGTGCTTCCTACTCCACCGCCTGCGGCGGCACCTTTGCAGCCCGGTTCGACAGCACAGCGTTTGCCAGCCGATCGCTACCTCAATCGCGAGTTGAGCTGGCTCGACTTCAACGCCAGGGTGCTGGCCCTCGCCGAAGACGCGTCGCTGCCGTTACTGGAACGTGCCAAATTCCTGGCTATCTTCGCTTCCAATCTCGACGAGTTCTACATGGTCCGCGTCGCGGGCCTCAAACGTCGTGCCGAGACCGGACTTTCGGTGCGCTCGGCCGACGGCCGTTCCCCCAGTGAACAGCTCGAGCTGATCGCCGCACGGGCCCAGGAGATCGCCGACCGGCACGCAAGGGCCTTCCTCGGCGATGTCCTTCCCGCGCTCACCGCCGAAGGCATCGCCATCATCGACTGGTCCGATCTCGACGAGTCCGAACGCAGGCGGCTCTCGGCGCACTTCCAGGACCAGGTGTTCCCCGTCCTCACCCCACTCGCGGTGGACCCGGCGCACCCCTTTCCCTACATCAGCGGTCTCAGCCTCAACCTCGCGGTGACGGTGCAGGACGCGACCACCGGCGGCGAGCACTTCGCCCGCGTCAAGGTCCCCGACAACGTCGACCGGTTCGTGCGGGTGCGGCGCACCGATTCGGGCTCCGGCGCGGTCGCGGCGTTCCTGCCGATGGAGGCGCTCATCGCCGCGCACCTCGATCAGCTGTTCCCCGGGATGTCGGTAGTCGAACACCATTCGTTCCGGATCACCCGCAATGCCGACTTCGAGGTCGACGAGGATCGCGACGAGGATCTGCTGCAGGCGCTCGAACGGGAACTCGCACGGCGCCGGTTCGGTTCGCCGGTGCGTCTCGAGGTCTCCGACGATATGACCGAGCACATGCTCGAACTACTGCTGCGCGAGCTGGAAGTCGATCCGGGCGACGTCATCCAGGTGCCCGGCCTGCTCGACCTGTCCTGCCTGTGGCAGGTGTACGGCGTGGACCGGCCCGGCCTCAAGGACGCGCCCTATGTGCCCGCCACCCCGTCCGCGTTCGGCGAACGGGAGACCCCCCGCAATGTCTTCGCCGCACTGCGCGAAGGCGATGTGCTGGTGCACCATCCCTACGATTCGTTCTCCACCAGCGTGCAGCGATTCATCGAACAGGCCGCTGCCGACCCCCAGGTGCTGGCGATCAAACAGACCCTTTACCGCACCTCCGGCGATTCGCCGATCGTCAATGCGCTCATCGACGCCGCCGAGGCGGGCAAGCAGGTGGTCGCGCTGGTGGAGATCAAGGCGCGGTTCGACGAACAGGCCAACATCAAATGGGCCAGGACGCTGGAGCAGGCGGGCGTCCATGTGGTGTACGGACTCATCGGGCTCAAAACCCATTGCAAGACCTGCCTGGTGGTCCGGCGCGAGGGCGCAACCATCCGCCGCTACTGCCATATCGGCACCGGCAACTACAACCCGAAGACGGCGCGACTATACGAAGACGTCGGATTACTCACCGCCGCACCGGAAATCGGCGCCGACCTCACCGATCTGTTCAACTCGCTGACCGGATATTCCCGGAAGTCCGATTATCGCAATATCCTCGTTGCACCCACCGGTGTGCGCGCCGGAATCATCGAGCGAATCCAGCGTGAGATCGAGCTGACTCAGAACGGGCAGCCAGGTCGAATCCGGCTGAAGGCCAATGCGATCGTCGACGAACAGGTCATCGATGCGCTGTACCGCGCCTCTCAGGCGGGGATCCCGATTCAGGTCGTGGTGCGCGGTATCTGCGGATTGCGGCCGGGAGTACCGGGGATGAGCGACAACATCGAGGTCCGCTCCATTCTCGGTCGATTCCTCGAACATTCGCGGATCATGCATTTCCAGGCGCAGGACGAGTACTGGATCGGCAGCGCCGACATGATGCACCGCAATCTGGACCGACGGGTGGAAGTCATGGCCCAGGTGAAGGATCCGAAGCTGCGCGACCAACTCGGTTCGGTCTTCGATTCCGCGCTCGACCCGATGACGCGGTGCTGGGTGCTGCAACCGGACGGCAGCTGGCAGGCCTGGCCCGAGCGCACCGGCACCGAGGACGGCGCGCAGGTCCGCGACCACCAGGCGTACCTGATGCGATTGCGGCGGCCGGACCAGCAGTGAGCGCGACGACCGGTTTCGCCACCAATGGCGGAGTGTTCCGGGATTCCCGGATGCAGGCCAATATCCACGCCGCCGGAGCGGTGGTGTGGCGGTACGCGTCGGATGGTTCCGGCGCCATCGAGATCGCGGTGATCCACCGCCCCAAATACGAGGATTGGTCGCTGCCCAAAGGCAAACTCGACCCCGGTGAGACGCCGGTACTCGCCGCGATCCGTGAGGTCGCCGAGGAGACGGGCCTGCGGTGCAGGCTCGGGCGCTATCTCGGCCACGTGACCTATCCGGTGCCAGGGCACCGCAAACTCAAGCGCGTGTATTACTGGGCCGCCGAGGTGATCGAGGGTGCGTTCGCCGCCAATACCGAGGTCGATGAGCTGATCTGGCTGCGGCTGGATCAGGTGATGGACGAACTGTCGTATCCGATGGATCGGCAGGTCGTGCGTGCATTCACCCGCTTACCCGCGGCAACCAGCACGCTACTGGTGGTCCGGCACGCGAAAGCCGGGCGCCGCGACCGTTTCAGCGGCCCGGACGATCAGCGGCCGCTCGAACGTGCCGGACGCAGGCAATCGGCGGCCCTGGTGCCGAATCTGCGCGCTTTCGGCGCGAGTGAGATCGTTTCCGCCGATCCCCTGCGCTGTATGCAGACGGTGGCGCCGCTGGCCGAAGAATTGGGTGTGGAGATCGGAATCGAGCCGCTGCTGTCGGAATCCGGCTATGCCGCGGACCCGGAGCAGGCGCGTGAGCGTGCCCGTTCCTTGGTCTCCGATACCGCCGTGCGGGTGCTGTGCAGCCAGGGCGAGGTGATTCCCGATCTGATGCGGTGGTGGTCCGACCGCGACGGCGTGACCTTGCCACCGGCCCGTAACCGTAAGGGCAGTGTGTGGGTGCTGTCGTTCGTCGCGGGACAACTTGTCGCTGCCGATCATCTGGATCGGTCGCTGTCGATCGATGTGGGGCCGACCGTCACCGAGTGACGCCCGCGCGCATACCGCCGCAGAGACGACGAACGGCCCCGGGGATCACCCGGGGCCGTTTCCCGTTCGGTATCGCGGGTGGAGGTGTGTCCACCCTGTGTGCCGGGCGTCCGCGCGCGACGGGCTGGGTTACGCGCCTGACGCCGGATCAGCGCGAGCGACGGGCCGGAGCCTTCTTCGCCGCGGTCTTCTTGGCGGTGGTCTTCTTGGCTGCCGCCGTTGTCTTCTTGGCAGGCGCCTTCTTCGCAGCCGCCTTGGTAGCGGTCTTCTTGGCGACCGTCGTCTTCTTCGCGACGGTCTTCTTGGCTGCCGCCGTTGTCTTCTTGGCAGGCGCCTTCTTCGCAGCCGCCTTGGTAGCGGTCGTCTTGCGCGCGGTGGTCTTCGCCGGCGCCTTGGTCGCTGCCTTCCGTGCAGTGGTCTTGGCGGGCGCCTTGGTGGCGGTCGCCTTCTTGGCGGCCGTGCGTTTGGCCGCCGTCTTCTTCGCAGCGGCTTTCTTGGCCGCGACCGGTGCATTCACGCCGCGTTTGACCGCAGGGCCGGTGGCGGCAAGCTTTTGCTTACCGGCAATGACGGCCTTGAACTGGGCGCCGGGACGGAACGCAGGCACCGAAGTGGGCTTCACCTTGACGGTTTCGCCGGTGCGCGGGTTCCGCGCGACGCGAGCCGCGCGCTTGCGCTGTTCGAATACTCCGAATCCGGTGATGGTGACGCTTTGACCTTTGTGCACCGCGCGCACGATGGTGTCGACCACATGCTCGACTGCCGCGGTGGCCGTGCGCCTGTCAGTACCCAACTTTTCGGTCAGAACGTCGATCAGTTCCGCCTTGTTCATTGAATCCTCCGCAGACTAATGGCCCGTCGTCGGACCGACTAGGTACCACGGTAAACCCACTTTGGGCAAGAGTCTATGTGCCACGCCAAAATTCATGTGGTTTAGCACACGTACAGCTACCGCCCCGGTCGGCGCCCAGCTAACCGCCGCAGGTGATTACGTCTGCGAAATATGCGCCGGAAGGGTTGTGGGTTTCCAACTTGGCCTTGCTTTTTCGAACTCGTCGATCTGCTCGCTGCGCCGCAACGTCAGCCCGATGTCGTCCAAACCTTCCAGCAGACGCCACCTTGTGTAGTCATCAATATCGAACGGCAACACGATGGTTCCTGCCGTCACAGTGCGCGCCTCGAGATCCACTACCAATTCCAGTCCGGGCTGTTCATCGAGCATCTTCCAGAGCATTTCGACATCGTTCTGTGACATCTGAGCGGCCAGCAGACCGCCCTTACCCGCATTGCCGCGGAAGATGTCGGCGAAACGCGACGAGATGACCACTCGAAAGCCGTAGTCCGACAGTGCCCATACCGCGTGCTCACGAGAGGATCCGGTACCGAAATCCGGACCGGCCACCAGCACGCTGCCCTGATTGAAGGGTTCGGTGTTCAGAATGAAGTCCGGATCCGTTCGCCAGGCCGCGAAGAGCCCGTCCTCGAATCCGGTTCGGCTGACGCGCTTCAGATAGACCGCCGGGATGATCTGATCGGTATCGACATTGGATCGGCGCAGCGGAACCCCGATCCCCTTGTGCACGGTGAAGGCTTGCATCTGATTCTCCTGAGTCTGATTCGGCTTCGACGGGGCGACTTACTCGCGGGTCAGTCCAGATCCGCAGGCGAGGACAGCGTTCCGCGCACCGCGGTGGCGGCCGCTACCAGCGGCGACACCAGGTGGGTTCGCCCGCCCTTGCCCTGCCTGCCCTCGAAGTTGCGATTCGAGGTGGACGCGCAACGCTGGCCGGGGGACAGCTGATCGGGATTCATTCCCAAGCACATCGAACAACCGGCCTGACGCCATTCCGCGCCCGCGGCGGTGAATATCTCGCCGAGTCCTTCTTTTTCCGCCTGAGCCCGCACCCGCATAGAACCCGGTACAACCATCATTCGGACACCCTCGGCGACCCGGCGGCCCTTCAAAACATCGGCGACCGCGCGCAAATCCTCGATCCTGCCGTTGGTGCACGATCCGACGAATACGGTGTCGACCGCGACTTCGCGCAGCGGCGTACCCGGCGCCAAATCCATGTATCGCAGTGCTTTCTCCGCTGACTCACGGGCCGTTTCGTCGGCGATCTGGGCCGGATCGGGGACCCGATCGCCCAGCGGCGCGCCCTGACCGGGATTGGTGCCCCAGGTGACGAACGGGGTCAGCTGGTCGGCGTCGATATGCACCTCGGCGTCGAAAACCGCGCCCTCGTCGGTCTTCAACGCGTCCCAGGCGGCCACTGCGGCGTCCCAGTCGGCCCCCTGCGGCGCGTGCGGGCGACCTTTGAGGAATTCATAGGTCGTCTCGTCCGGCGCGATCATGCCGGCCCGTGCGCCCGCCTCGATCGACATGTTGCAGATGGTCATCCGCGCTTCCATCGACAGCTTCCTGATGGCCTCGCCGCGATACTCCAGCACATAGCCCTGGCCGCCACCGGTACCGATCTGGGCGATCACGGCAAGGATCAGGTCCTTGCTCGTGACACCGGGGGCCAGCGTGCCGTCGACGGTGATGGCCATCGTCTTGAACGGACGCAGCGACAGCGTCTGGGTGGCCAGCACATGCTCGACTTCACTGGTGCCGATTCCCATGGCAAGCGCACCGAATGCACCGTGGGTGGAGGTATGGCTGTCGCCGCACACCACCGTCATTCCCGGCTGGGTCAGACCCAGCTGCGGGCCGACCACATGCACGATGCCCTGATCGAGATCGCCCATCGGATGCAGGCGTACCCCGAATTCCTCGCAATTACGCCGCAGGGTTTCCACCTGGGTCCGCGATACCGGATCGGCGATCGGCTTATCGATATCGATGGTGGGGACGTTGTGGTCTTCGGTGGCGATGGTGAGGTCGGTGCGGTGCACCGGCCGTCCGGCGGCGCGCAGTCCGTCGAACGCCTGCGGGCTGGTCACTTCGTGCACCAGGTGCAGGTCGATGTAGATCAGGTCGGGTTCACGCGCGGCGCCTTCTCCTTCACCACGGGCGACGACGTGCTGCTCCCATACCTTCTCGGCCAGCGTGCGTGCCATGTATCGATCACCTTTCGGGCTGGCATCCGGTGCGCCGCTCTTGGCTGTCGGCGGCGGATGCGCGACATGAGGGGAACTTCGCATTCAGCGATCCTGCGGCCCCGGAATCCCGGTACCTGGAACCCGAGGCTAGGAATCTCAGCATGCGAGACGCTAATATCGTTCTATGAGACAGCATAGCGGTATCGGCGTCCTGGACAAAGCGGTGGCCGTGTTGTATGCGGTCGCCGAGCAACCGTGCGGCCTCAACGAACTGTGCGAGCGCACCGGCCTGCCACGCGCCACCGCGCACCGGTTGGCCGTCGGCCTGGAGGTGCACCGGCTGTTGAGCAGGGACAACAACGGTTCCTGGCGTGCGGGGCCTGCCCTGGCCGAGCTGGCCTCGGGTGCGAGCGATCCGCTGCACGACGCCGCTTCGGCCATTCTGCCCCGGCTGCGGGAGATCACCGGCGAGAGCGTCCAGCTGTACTGCCGCGACGGCCATGCGCGCGTCTGCGTTCTGGCACTGGAACCGCCCGCCGGCCTGCGCGACACCGTCCCGATCGGCGCCCGGCTGCCACTGACCGCGGGTTCGGCCGCGAAGGTGTTGGTCGCCTGGGCCGATCCGGAATTGCAGCGGACGATCCTGGCCGATGCCGTCTACGGAGAACGCGCCCTCGCCGAGGTCCGAAAGCGCGGCTGGGCGCAGAGCGCGGCCGAGCGGGCCAGCGGAGTGGCGAGTGTTTCGGCGCCGGTCCGAGATCCGGGCGGTGTTGTGGTGGCGGCGGTGTCGGTGTCCGGGCCGATCGATCGCATGGGCCGCAGGCCGGGTGCACGTTGGGCAGCGGATCTGGTGGCCGCGGCCGACGCGCTGCACAAACGGCTCTAGGCACCGCGCCACGGCTGCGCACAGGCGGCCTGGCACCTGCGGCCCTACCCGAGGGCACCCGCCCTCACTACAGTTGGCCCATGGGAGTTAACCAACGGTCGCAGATCGTCATGTCCGACACCGAGATCACCGATTTCCTGGTGCGCAGCCGCGTCGCCATGCTGGCCACCCTCGGTGCGAGCGGCGCACCGCATCTGACCGCCATGTGGTACGCGCTGATCGACGGCCCCGACGGCGGCCGGCCCGAGCTGTGGTTCGAGACCAAGGCCAAGTCGCAGAAAGCGGTGAACATACGCCGCGATCCCCGTGTGACGTGCATGGTGGAGTCGGGTCAGACCTACGACACGCTGCGTGGTGTGTCCATCGAGGGCCGCGCGGAGATCATCGATGATCCGGAGAAGCTTTTCGCGGTCGGTGTGAGCGTCTGGGAGCGCTATACGGGCCCGTACAGCGAGGAAATGCGCCCGTTCGTGGAGACCATGCTGAACAAGCGGGTGGCGGTGCGTGTGGTGGCCGACCGCATCCGCAGCTGGGATCACCGCAAGCTGGGTATGCCCGCGATGCCGCTGGGCGGCACCACTGCCCACGCCCTCGACGACTGATTTCACCTCCAGGGCGCCCGACACATCGCGGGCAACCCGAATTCCACCTGACAGGACCCGCCCGGCGGGCTAGCGTCGAGATGTTCGACACGTTTCGGCCGGCGCCCGCCCCGCTCGCCGGGTGCGGCCTCGGCCCGACCACAAGGAGCAGACCATGTCGGAATCGGGTGGTTCCCAAAACAGCGCCGATGAAGTGAAGCGCAAGTTCCGGGAGGCACTGGAACGCAAGAACGAGCACCACGCCCGCTCGGCCGACCACATGGACGGCCACTCCAAGGCCACTGGCCCCCACGCCAGCGCCAGCCACAAACGAGAGTTCCGCCGCAAGAGCGGGTAGCGGCACGACAGTCGGCCTGGGCCCGGACATCGGCCCAGGCCGGCAACCGCCCAGCCCGAGAACGATTCGCTGCACATGGCTCGGCGGCTATCCGGTTCGACCGAACGTGCCATATGAGCGCAGTAAGGGCCGGCGCAGCAGAACGACCGCCCAACTCGTCAAGCGACCTGCCCCGCACACACTTGCAAAAGTGGTGCGCCCCCACGTATCAGCAAGGTCACACGCCCTGCAAGTACCAGCAACGCGACTTCCCCCACCAACGCACACCCGACTCCCCCGGGGCGAAGCCACCCGGGCGGGGGTCCGGGGGCGAAGCCCTCCGGACAGGGTATGGGGGTTGCACCCCCAAAAGACAATGCGAAGCAGAAAAGGCTCACGCTCTTCGTGAGCATGAGCCTTCCATCTGCGTAGCCCCGACGGGATTCGAACCCGCGCTACCGCCTTGAGAGGGCGGCGTCCTAGGCCGCTAGACGACGGGGCCAGGACTTGGATCAACCTCTGGCTGAGGTGTATCCGGTGATCTTTCGATCGGTCTGATCTCTCGATCAGGCTCGGCAAGCTTAACCGGCCGAAGCTCGGCGACCAAATCGCCTGGATGAGACTCCGGCGAACCCGCTCGCCATCGCGAGAAGGATTCTCTTCAGGCCCATTCGGACATGAGTCGAAACCGGAGCTTTCTCCGCTGGGGTACCAGGACTCGAACCTAGAATGGCTGAACCAGAATCAGCTGTGTTGCCAATTACACCATACCCCAATGACCAACACATTCGACCTCGTGTCTGGGTGACTCCGAGGCCGTGTTCCGGCCGAGAAGAAGAGTACCAAACCACTGACGGTAAACTACAAATCGCCTGGTCAAAGCCCTGTTTTCGGGCAGTGGGCGGCTGTTTCACGGCAGCCGCCCACTGCCGCGGTCAGCCGGCCAGGGTTTGCGCCGTCGCCGCGCGCAGCCGAGCCATCGCGCGGTCGCGGCCGAGCAGTTCGAGCGATTCGTAGAGCGGTGGGCTGATGTGCGAGCCGGTCACCGCGACCCGCACCGGCGCGAAGGCTTTGCGCGGTTTGAGGCCCAGATCGTCGATCAGCGCGGTTTTCAGAGCCTCCTCGATGGCGGAGGTGGTCCACGCCGTGAGCGAGTCCAGCGTGGCAATAGCGGCGTCCAAAACCGGCGCCGCGTCAGCACCGAGATTCTTCGCGGCCGCAGCGGGGTCGATGGAAAACTGTTCGTCGGACGAGAACAGGAAGCGCAGCAGATCCCACGCGTCGGCCAGGACGACAATCCTGGTCTGCACGAGTTGGGCCGCTGCGGCAAACATCTTCTCGTCGATTTCGGCGCCGATATGTCCGTGTTCGGTAAGGTACTCACGCAAACGGTGAGTGAAATCGCCCACTTCCAGCAAACGGATGTGCTCGGCGTTGAGCGCATCAGCCTTCTTCTGGTCGAAACGGGCCGGATTCGAATTGACTTTCGAGATATCGAAGGCCGCGACCATCTCCGACATCGAGAACACATCGTGATCGTCGGCGATGCTCCAACCGAGCAATGCCAGGTAATTCAGCAAACCCTCGGGGAGGAAACCGCGGTCCCGGTGGGCGAACAAGTCCGACTCCGGATCGCGTTTGGACAGCTTCTTGTTCCCCGGCCCCATCACAAATGGCAGATGACCGAACTCGGGAGTGAATTCCGCGACACCGATGCGCTGTAGCGCGGCATAGAGCGCGAGCTGGCGCGGCGTCGAGGAGAGCAGATCCTCACCACGCAGCACATGGGTGATGCGCATCATCGCGTCGTCGACCGGGTTGACCAGGGTGTAGAGCGGGGCGCCGCTGCCTCGAGTCAGCGCGAAGTCGGGCACGGTACCCGCCTTGAACGTGGTTTCCCCGCGCACCAGGTCGTTCCAGGTGAGGTCGGTGTCGGGCATCCGCAGCCGCACCACCGGGGGACGACCCTCGGTGCGGAAGGCCTCGATCTGCTCGGGGGTCAGGTCGCGGTCGAAGTTGTCGTAGCCGAGCTTGGGGTCACGGCCGGCGGCGAGGTGGCGCGCCTCGACTTCCTCGGGCGTAGAGAAGGACTCGTAGGCCTCCCCCGCCTCCACCAGCCGTCGCACCACGTCCAGGTGCAGATCGCGCCGCTGGGACTGACGGTAGGGCTCGTAGGGGCCACCGACCTCGGGGCCCTCGTCCCAGGTCAGTCCGAGCCAGCGCAGGGCGTCGATGATCGCACGGTAGGACTCTTCGGAATCGCGTGCCGCGTCGGTGTCTTCGATGCGGAAGACGAAGCTCCCACCGTGATGGCGGGCGTACGCCCAGTTGAACAGCGCCGTCCGGATAAGGCCGACATGTGGCGTCCCGGTGGGTGACGGGCAGAAACGGACCCGTACTTCAGTCATGGCTCTCTTTCGATCAGCGTTTGGCGGCAACAGGATTGGTCAAGGTGCCGATGCCCGACACCGTGACCGAGACGTTCTGCCCCGCGGTCATCGGGCCGACACCCTCGGGGGTTCCGGTGAGAATGACATCGCCGGGCAGCAGCGTCATCACGGTGGTCACCCATTCGATGAGCTTCGGAATATCGTGCAGCAGAAGCGAAGTGCGGCTGCGCTGGCGCACCTCGCCGTCGAGTTCGGTGACGATCTCCAGATCCGAGGGGTCGAGCTGGGTTTCGATCCACGGCCCAAGCGGGCAGAAGGTGTCGTATCCCTTGGCACGGGTCCATTGACCGTCGTGGCGCTGCTGGTCGCGCGCGGTCACATCGTTGGCGACGGTGTAGCCGAGGATCACCTCATGCGCACGGGCCGCGGGCACGTCTTTGCACGGGCGACCGATGACGATGGCGAGTTCTCCCTCGTAGTCGACCTGAGAGGAGCTGGGCGGCAGGATGATCGACGCGTTCGGCCCGACGATCGAGGTGCTCGGCTTCATGAAGATGACCGGGTCGGCGGGTGCCGGACCGCCCATTTCGGCGGCATGCGCGGCGTAGTTCTTACCGATGCAGATCACCTTGCTGGCCAGAATCGGGGCGAGCAGGCGCACATCGGCCAGCGGCCAGCTGCGCCCGGTGAACGTCGGGGTGCCGAAGGGGTGTTCGGCGATCTCCTTGGCGACGCTGTCGCCACCGTCGCCCTCGATACTGACGAAAGCGACTCCATCCGGACTGGCAACTCGACCTAGACGCATAGTCGGAGTCTATCCACCCGCCTCCACCTGCCCGAACGCGGAGCATGCCCGTCACATGGCCGGCCGACATCGGGTGCGCCACGTCGCCCTCGAGCACAACAGAATCCGAGCGCACGACGGTCCGCATTCACATCGAGAGGTTGCGGTGGCCGCGAGGTGTGAGCCGTCGGACATCACTGTCGCTTCGGCGGTCCCGGTCACCGGGTGTACGGTAAGCGTCAGCCGATCACTGAGTGAGATCAGAGTTCCATATATTGAGATTCGAGAGGTGGGGCTACCAATGGCCGTGAACGCTCCCACGGCGACCACACCGCAGGTCGACACGTTTCGACGGTGGTCGATGCTCGCCCTCGGGGTCTTCGCCCAAGCCTCCAGCGCGGTCTTCGTCCACGGCGTCCCGTTCCTGCTGCCCGAGCTGACCGCGCAGGGCATGCCGTTGGTCACGGCCGGGCTGTTGGTGGCAATGCCGAGCGTCGGGCTGGTCTGCACGCTGATCGCCTGGGGCTATGTAGTCGACCGGATCGGCGAACGCAAGGTACTGGTCGGTGGACCGCTACTGATGTTCGTCGCGGGCGCCACCGCGGCCACGACGTCGAGCTATCCGGCGTTGGGTGTGCTGCTGTTCCTCGGCGGTGTCGGCGCGGCGAGCACCAACGGTGCCAGCGGGCGGGTGATCGTCGGCTGGTTCCCGCCGCATCGTCGCGGGCTCGCCATGGGTGTCCGGCAGACCGCGCAGCCACTGGGCGTCGGCGTCGGCGCAGTGGCGATTCCCCTGGTGGCCGGCGCACACGGCGTCGCGGTCGCGATACTGGTGCCCGCGATCATGGCGGCGGTCGCCGCGGTGGGCTGCCTGGCCGGGATCATTGATCCGCCACGTCCGGCGGGCTCGGCCACTGATCGGGCCAACCCATATCGCGGCAGCACGACGCTGCTGCGCATTCATGCGGTGTCGGTCTTGCTGGTGTTCCCCCAGGCGACGGTGTGGACGTTCGCATTGCTGTGGCTGCATCGCGATATCGGCTGGTCGCTGCCGGTGGCCGGCGTGCTGGTCACCGCGACCCAAATGCTGGGTGCTGCGGGCCGGATCGGTGCGGGCGCATGGTCGGACCGGGTGGGCAGCCGCCTTGGACCGCTGCGGTCGGTCGCGATCGCCGCGGTGGCGACCATGGCGGCGTTGGGGTTGGCCGCATGGGCGCAGTGGTGGTGGCTGGCCATCCCGCTACTGGTGATCGCCTCGGTCGTCACGGTGTCCGACAACGGCTTGGCCTTCACCGCGGTTGCCGAAATCGCCGGGCCGCATTGGAGTGGTCGCGGGTTGGGCATCCAGAACACCGGGCAGAATCTGGTCCTGGCAGCGGTTCCGCCGGTCTTCGGCGCGCTGATCACCTACTCCGGATTCCCGGCTACCTACCTGGCCGCGGCCGCGCTCGCAGTCATCGCGATTCCCTTGGTACCCAAGGATCCCGAGCCGCGTTGATACGAATTCGACGGCGCCCGGGCCGCGCGCGGACCGACGCCTGACTGCACGAGCACTCGACCGCTCGGTGCGCCGATCCCGCTGCGGTCGACGTATCAGAGTCTCCGAGACGGTGCGTGAGAACCCAACCCGGGACCGACAAGCACGGCGGCGGGATGCAGTAGGCCCCGCGCTCACAGAGAGCGCGGGGCCTACACATCACATGACTCAGACCGAGGCGGCGATCCGGTCGCCGACCTCGACCGTCGACGCGGCGCCGGTGCGCGAGGCCAGATCCTTCGCGACCGCGGCCTCGACCCGAGCCGCGGCTTCGGTGTCGCCGAGGTGGTTCAGCAGCAGCGACAGCGACAGGATCGCCGCGGTCGGGTCGGCCTTGGACTGACCGGCGATATCCGGGGCGCTGCCGTGCACCGGCTCGAACATGCTCGGATTGGTGCCGGAGGCGTCGATATTGCCGCTGGCCGCCAGACCGATACCACCGCTGACCGCGGCCGCCAGGTCGGTGATGATGTCGCCGAACAGGTTGTCGGTGACGATCACATCGAAGCGGCCCGGATCGTTGACCATGTGGATGGTCGCGGCGTCGATGTGCTGGTAGGCGACCTCGACGTCACCGAACTCGGCGCCGACCTCGTCGACGGTGCGCTGCCACAGCGATCCGGCGAAGCTCAGCACGTTCGTCTTGTGTACCAGCGTCAGGTGCTTCCGACGCTGCTGCGCCTTGGCGAACGCATAGCGCACGACCCGCTCGATGCCGAACCGGGTGTTGGTGCTGACCTCGGTGGCGACCTCGTGCGGGGTGTCGACGCGAATAGCGCCGCCGGTGCCGGTGTAGGGGCCTTCGGTGCCCTCACGCACGACGACGAAGTCGATATCGGGATTGCCGGCGAGCGGGCTGGTGACGCCCGGGAACAGCTTCGACGGCCGCAGGTTCACGTGGTGGTCCAGCGCGAACCGGGTGTGCAGCAGCAGACCGCGCTCGAGCAGGCCGCTTGGCACCGACGGATCACCGATCGCGCCGAGCAGGATGGCGTCGTGCTGCTTCAGCTCGGGCAACACCGAGGGGGGCAGGATCTCGCCGGTGCGGTGGTACCGCTTGGCACCCAGGTCGTATTCGGTCTTCTCGACCCCGGGCGACACCACATCGAGCACCTTGAGGGCTTCGGCGATGACTTCGGGACCGATACCGTCGCCCGGGATGACAGCGAGTTTCATGAAAGCAATGCTCCGTTTCCGATGATGGCGCCCGTGAACATCGCAACGATAGCCGGTGGCCCGAACCCGGCCGCGACCAGGGCGAACTCTCCCGAACAGTGGGATCGCGGCGCCATGGGCAGCCTCTGCGCATGTTCGGAAACAGTGGGCTCGAGTACCGGATCGGTCGAATCGAGCGAAAGATCGACCTGATCATGAAACATCTGGGCATCGACGATCCCGAGGCTGCCATCTCCTATGGCGAAATCGACGCGCTACTCGCTCAGGGCAAGACGATTCACGCGATCAAGGCGTACCGGGGACTGCACCCGGAGGCAGGTTTGGCGGAGGCGAAAGCGGCAGTGGAAGCCCGCGGAGGGCATGAGCACTAGAACCGACGAGACAACCGAGCCCCGCTCCACACGGAACGGGGCTCGGTCGGTGATATCGGGTGATGCGAACCCGGTGACTCAGAACAGGTCGACCTGAACGACCTTGGTGGCGCCGACGGATTCACGGATCGCGTTCTGCACCTCGGCGGATACCTCCTTGCCGACACGCAGCATGACGGTGGCGCCTTCCTTGTCCACGTCCTGGGTCAGCTGCGCCGCCAGGATGTCGACCTCGGCCTCACCGAGCTTCATGCCGATCTTGCCCAGTGCGCCCGGCTTGTCCTCGTAATTGAGCACGGCCAGATTCAGGCCCTCGGCGCGCATGTCGTAGTTGCGGCCGTTGATGTTGACGATCTTCTCCACCTGGGCGGGCTCGGTCAGCGTACCTGCCACATTCAGGGTGCGACCGTCGCCGAACACGGCGCGCAGGTCGACGACGCTGCGGTGGCTCGGGCTCTCCGACGCGGTGGTGACCTCGGCGGTGATGCCGCGTTCCTTGGCGAGCGCCGGCGCGTTGACGAAGGTGACCTGGTCCTCGACGTGCGCCGAGAAGATGCCGCGCAGCGCGGACAGTTCCAGCACGCCGACCTCGCTGGAGGCCAGCTCGCCGCGCACCTGGATCTCCAGGCTCACCGGCAGCTCGTCCGCCAGCGCACCGAGCAGAGCACCCTGCTTGCGCACGATGTCGAGCCATGGGGCGACCTCGTCGCCGACGACGCCACCGGTGACGTTCACCGCACCCGGTACGAACTCGCCCGCCAGCGCAAGCAGCACCGACTTGGCGACATCGGTGCCCGCACGGTCCTGTGCCTCGGAGGTGGAGGCGCCAAGGTGCGGGGTCACCACGACCTGCGGCAGCTCGAACAGCGGGCTGTCGGTGCACGGCTCGGTCTCGTAGACGTCGAGACCGGCGGCGCGCACGTGGCCGGATTTGATGGCGTCGGCGAGCGCCTGCTCGTCGATCAGGCCACCGCGGGCGGCGTTGACGATGATGACGCCCGGCTTGGTCAGCGCGAGCTTCTCCTTGCTCAGCAGGCCCTTGGTCTCCGGGGTCTTGGGCAGGTGCACCGAGATGAGGTCGGCGCGGCCGAGCAGCTCCTCCAGCGTCACCAGTTCGATGCCGATCTGGGCGGCGCGGGCCGGCGACACATAGGGGTCGTAGGCGATGACGTGGGTTTCGAACGCGGCGAGGCGCGCGGCGAACAGCTGGCCGATGCGGCCGAGGCCGACGACGCCGACGGTCTTGCCGAAGATCTCGACACCGTTGAACTTGCTGCGCTGCCAGGTGCGCTCACGCAGGGTGGCGTCGGCGGCGGGCACCTGACGGGCCGCGGCGAGCATCAGCGTGACGGCGTGCTCGGCGGCGGTGTGGATGTTGGAGGTCGGCGCGTTGACGACCATGACGCCGCGCTCGGTGGCGGCAGGCACATCGACATTGTCGAGGCCGACGCCGGCACGGGCGACGATCTTCAGGTTCTTACCGGCTTCCAGCACCTCGGCGTCGACCGTGGTGGCCGAACGAACCAGCAGCGCGTCGGCCTCGGGAACCGCGGCCAGCAGCGCCGGACGGTCGGGACCGTCGACCCAGCGGACCTCGACACCGTCACCGAGCGCGTCGACGGTCGACTGGGCGAGCTTGTCGGCGATCAGAACTACAGGACGGCCTGCTTGGCTCACTGTGGGTTACTCCTGGGGAAGAAAAGGGGTCGGCAGTTACCGGGGCCAAGCTTAGTTGGCCGGATTTGCGCGCCCCCTACCGCCTGGTAGGCGGCCGTCCTCAGTCGGTCGGGTGGCCTGGGTCGGGCGCCGTTTTCGTCCGGAGACGGACCTGCCCCGGTCTCTACGAGGAAGACCGGGGCAGGAGTCTGGTCGCGTCCGCGACCGCAGCGTGTGATCAGCCGCCGAACGAGCCCGTCCACAGGGTGTTCACCAGGCCGTGCAGAGCCGCACCCAGGGTGTCGAAAAGACCGTTCACGGCGGCGCTACCGGTGTCGATGATAACGGGGATCATGAAATACCTCTCGTCGAAATTCAATCCAGTCGAACTGGCTGACACAGGACTCATCGAGGCGCGATCGGAATCGGTTACGGAAAAACTTCAATTAGTGACACAGGCCACAATTGCCGCTGGCGTGTGAGCCACATTGCTGCCATACAGGGCTCCTATCAGCGCAAATGCCGAGAATCACCAGGTCACGAGCCGATCACGAAGCACTCTCCCGCACATGGCGGAATAACCTGAGAATTCACTTAGAAAGCTGCCCACAATTTTTGTGGGCAATACGCGAAGTTCGGTCGACCAGGTCGGATGCCAGCTGCCTCGCCGCATCCAAATCAATTAGCCGCATTGATATTCCTCGAAATCCCTATCCATGCCGCATCCGCCCGCCGAGCGGACAGCCGCCCAGCGCTGGAACACGGCCGCGGATAGGGTGAGCGACGACTTCGGACCCCTCCCCAGGAGCCGCCGTGCCCACCTCCGCGTCCCCGAACCAGCCGAACCCACAACGGCTGCGCAGAAGGTTGGGAGTCGGCGATGCGGTCATGATCGGTCTGGGCGCGATGATCGGCGCAGGCATTTTCGCCGCGTTGTCACCGGCCGCCAAAGCCGCGGGTAGCGGGCTGCTGCTCGGTCTCGCCGTCGCGGCCGTTGTCGCCTATTGCAACGCCACGTCCTCGGCGCGGCTGGCGGCCCGCTATCCCGAGTCCGGCGGCACCTATGTCTACGGTCGCGAACGGCTCGGCGAGTTCTGGGGCTATCTGGCCGGCTGGAGTTTCGTGATCGGTAAGACCGCGTCCTGCGCGGCAATGGCATTGACCCTTGGCGTTTATCTGTGGCCCGGTCATGCGCACGCGGTGGCGGTCGCTGCGGTGGTGGTGTTGACGGCGGTGAACTATCTCGGCGTCCAGAAGTCCGCGCTGCTGACCAGGATGATCGTAGCGGTCGTGCTCGCGGTGCTGGCCGCCGTGGTTGTTGCTGCGGCCACGTCCGCCGAGGCGGATCCACAACGACTCGAATTCGGCAACGACATCACGGTTCTCGGCGTCACGCAGGCCGCGGGGCTGCTGTTCTTCGCTTTCGCCGGCTACGCCCGCATCGCCACTCT
This sequence comes from Nocardia cyriacigeorgica, assembly GCF_010868145.1. Taxonomy (GTDB): domain Bacteria; phylum Actinomycetota; class Actinomycetes; order Mycobacteriales; family Mycobacteriaceae; genus Nocardia; species Nocardia cyriacigeorgica_D. Next base: position 6,863 of record NZ_JAAGUY010000035.1, on the reverse strand, counting down.
CGGCGAGGAGGTGCGCGACCCCGCACGCACCATTCCCCGCGCCATCCCGCTCGCACTGGCCATCGCGCTCGTCGTCTACGCCGCGGTGGCGGTCGCGGTCCTGCTGGTGCTCGGCCCACAACGTCTGGCTGAATCCCCCGCGCCCTTGTCGACTGCCGCCGAGGCAGCAGGCGCCGATTGGCTGTCCCCCATTGTCCGCGTCGGCGCCGCCGTCGCCGCGCTGGGTTCCCTGCTCGCATTGATCCTCGGTGTCTCTCGCACCACCCTCGCCATGGCCCGCGATCACCACCTACCGAGCACCCTCGCCGCCGTACACCCGCGCACGGCCGTCCCACACCACTCCGAAATCGCCGTCGGCGCAGTCGTTGCCGTCGCCGCTGCCACCGCCGACCTCCGCACCGCCATCGGCTTCTCCTCCTTCGGCGTCCTGCTCTACTACGCCATCGCCAACGCCTCCGCCTGGACCCTCCGCCCGGATGAAGGCCGCCCCCTACGCGTCATCCCTGCCCTCGGCCTGATCGGGTGCCTGGCCCTGGCATGCACCCTGCCCGCGGAAGCCGTCCTCGCTGGAGCAGCCGTGACAGCCATCGGAGCGATCGCCTACCTGGTCCGCAACGCTGTTCTATCGGACCGGGGCGGCTCCCGATCCTGATTGCCGCCGACTGCGGCAGCCGCATAAGCAGCTGCCAAACGCTCACTCGCCCGCGGCACCGATGGATCAGGCCGCGGTGTCCCGAGGTGCGACTCCCGCAGCTCGTCCATGAACTCTTCCCACAGCTGCGGACCGCCTTCCTCCAACAGCTGCGCCCGGACCCGCAAACGATGGGTGGTCTCGCGGTGGCGCAGGCCCCAGGAACCGAGATGGGCCATGATCGGCACCAGCTCGATGGCGGCTTCGGTCAGCCGATACTCGGCCTTGCGGCCCGGCCCGGCATCGTCGCGGCTGAGCAATCCGGCTGCCACCAGCCGCTTCAGCCGGTCGGACAGGATGTTGGATGCGATGCCCTCCTCGGACCCGGCCAGCAGCTCACGAAAGTAGCGACGGTTGCCGAACATCACGTCGCGCAGCACCAGCAACGTCCAGCGGTCGCCGATCACCTCGATGGTCGCGTTGATCGGGCAGCCCGAGCGTCCGTCCTCACGCATACCGTCCTCCTCCGATTCAGACCTACCGCTTGCAATATACAACCAGCTGGGGTCGGCGTCCCGTGCCATGCTGACCGCATGAGCTCCCCTGCCCGCAACCGTCAGGGCGATGCCACCCGGCTCCGCCTGCTCGAGACGGCCGAGCGGCTTTTCGCCGCCCACGGCGTCGACGCGGTATCGGTGCGCGCGGTCAATGCTGCTGCCGGACTCGGTGCCGCCTCGGTCCACTATCACTTCGGCACCAAGGACGACCTGCTCGCCGCGGTGCTGGTCGAGCTCGGCGCGTCGGTCCGCGACCGCATCCGGGCCAATGCCGACCGGCTGGCCGGGTCAGCCGAACCACCGGATGCCGAATCGCTCGTACGAGCCGTGTCCACGCCGTATCTCGAACTCTTACAACGGCATCGGACCCGCGGGATGCGGTGGGTCAAGATCATCGCGCAGATCGCGCCGCAAGGCCATCCCGCGCTCGAAGCCACCGATCAACGTCTGCCGGAAATCCTCTTCGAACAGGTCCGGCGCGCGTTCCCGGCGGCCGACCCGCAGCGTTTGGCGGCGCGCTGGGCGGTGTCGGTCATGGGCTTCGTCCAGGCATTGAGCCAGGCCGACGAGTGGAGCCGCGACGACAGCATGCTCTCGCCCGACGAACTCGTCACCTTCTACGAGGACGTGGTGACGTTCGTAGTGGGCGGCGTCGAACGACTCCTCGGCTCCTGATCGGTTCGCGGACCCGGTCCCGGTGTTGTTCCATTCAGCGGGAGCTTTCTGGATCACTTGATCCAATCCTCTGGTAGACAACAGCGAGTGAGCGGATGTGATGCCACTCACCTTTCTCGTCCCGATCACGTCAGGAGACGACGCCCGTGTGGACCTCCCGATCACTGCGATTCGGCGCCTTCCTCGCCCCGTATCACCCGCTCGACGCCGATCCGGTGCTACAGTTACGCCGCGATATCGACCTCATGGAACACCTCGACCACCTGGGCTTCGACGAAGCCTGGATGGGTGAACACCACTCCACCGGCGCCGAGATCGTGCCCGCACCGGATATGTTCATCGCGGCGGCAGCCGAGCGCACCCAGCGCATCCGCTTCGGTACCGGAGTCATGTCACTCCCGTATCACCACCCGCTGATCACCGCCGACCGGATCACGCAGCTCGATCTGCAGACCCGCGGCCGGCTGATCGTCGGCACCGGCCCCGGCAAGATTCCGCTCGACGCGCACATGATGGGCATCGACCCGTCCGATCAGCGCCAACGGCAGGGCGAAGCGCTGGAGGCGATTCTGGCGCTGCTGCGTGGCGAGGTCGTGAACATGAAGACCGACTGGTTCACCCTGCGCGACGCCCGCGCCCAACTGCCGACCTATGACCCCGCGGGTATCGAAGTGGCTGCGGCGTCCACCATTTCACCCAATGGCTCGGTGCTGGCCGGGACTCACGGACTTTCACTGCTGTCCCTGGCAGCCGGGTCACCCACCGGTTTCGACGCACTCGACCGCAACTGGGGTGTGTACGAGAAGGTGTGCGCCGACCACGAACACGTGGCCGATCGCGCCACCTGGCGGCTGGTCAATCCCATGTTCCTGGCGGAGTCGCGCGCGGACGCCGAGCGCGCGGTGAGCCGTCGCATCGGCGCGATGGCCGCCTACGTCAACCGGCAGACCGGAGTTCGCCCCGCTTGGGCGGATTCTCCGCACGGAATCATCGATCAGTGGCGCAACGACACGCTCGGTGAGTTCGGGCAGGCGATCATCGGCACTCCCGATGAGGCGATTGCGCAGATCGAGCGGCTGATCGAGAAGACCGGCGGGTTCGGCACGTTGTTGCTGCTACACGTCGATATGGCGAACTGGGAAGACACCCTGCGCAGCTACGAGCTTTTCGCCGCCGAGGTCGTCCCGCATTTCAAGCAGCGCAATATCGGCCGGGAGGCGAGTCTGCAGTTCGCCGAAGACAACCGCGACTACCTCATCGGTGGACTGGTCAGCGCCATCACCAAGGCACACACCGACTATTACGGCGAACAGCAGAAAGGGGCGTGACCATGCGTGCGGCACAGTTCGCCGATGGCGAGTTCCTGGTGACCGAGGTCGCCGATCCCCCTGCGCTCGGCCCGGGTCAGCTGCGTATCGCGGTGGCCGCCTGCGGGATTTGCGGTAGTGATCTGAGCATGTCGAAGGATCCGTGCCGATTCGTCGCGGTCGCCGAGAAGGCCGGCTACCCACTGGCCGTGTTCGACCATCAGCGGCCGGTGGTGCTCGGTCACGAATACGCGGGCACCGTCGTCGAAACCGGTTTGGAGGTGAAGGATTTCGTCATCGGCGACCGCGTTGCGGGGATCGGTGTCTGCACCGATACCGTCACCGGCATTCCGACGATCATCGGGTATTCCAACGAATATCACGGCGGCTTCGGCGAATTCATCGTCGTCGACGCATTCTGGGTGCGCCATGTTCCGGACGGGCTCTCACTGGAACACGCCACACTTGCCGAGCCGCTGCATGTCGGTGAGATGCATGTGCAGCAGTCGGGTCTCACCGACGCCGACTCGGCGCTGGTCATCGGCTGCGGCCCGATCGGTCTCGGCGCGATACTGGCGGCGAAGGCACACGGCGCACGGACCGTGATCGCCTCCGAGCCGTCACCGGCCCGACGTGCACTCGCCCGCGCACTGGGCGCCGATATCGTCGTCGACCCGAATGAGCAGGACCCCATCGCCGTGTGGAACGAGATGGCCACACCCGGCGAGGGGATCCTCATCGCCTACGAATGCAGTGGCCGCGCAGGCATTCTCGACTCTCTGCTGCACACTATGCCGTTCGGCTCCCGAATCCAGGTCCTCGCGGCCGGTTTCGCGGAGGAGACCATTGTCCCCGTAGTCGGCCAGTTCCGGATGATTGCCATCAATTTCGGCCATGGCAGCTACGACCGCGCCTACGACACAGTGTTGCGTCGACTGGCAGACGGCGAGATCGACGCCGAAGCGATCATCACCGGCCGCGTCGGTCTCGACGGTGTCGCGGATGCGTTCCACGCGCTGCGCGATCCTGACGAGCACGTCAAGATCCTGGTCCTGCCGCACGCGTGAACCATTGCCACGGAAAGGAATGCCACGATGCCCGTCATCGATCCCACCCGGACCTGGGAGCCGCTCGAACAACGACTCGCCGACACCACCGATCGGCGGCACCGCGTCGTGCTCGGCGCCGTCATCGAACATATGCGGGCCGAGGCCGCGCCCGACCTGGACGCACTGATGGCCACGCTGTCGGACGAGCCCGACTACCACTTCTGGAACAGTGGCAGCGACCGCGGGCCGAAGGGCACCGACGGCGTGCGCCAGTACTACACAGATTTCCTGGCGACACGCTCGAATATCCTCGAGTTCGACATCGATCGTCTCGTCGTCGACGACCACTGCGTGGTGACCGAGGGCTTCTTGAAGCAGATCTACCCCGGATCCTATGCCGCGCGACTCGGCATACCGGTTGATGACGAATCAGCCGACTACCTCGTCATCAACCGCCAGCTCATCCTCTGGCCGGTCGATGAGGACGGCCGGATCGTTGGCGAGGACTCCTACCAGTCCGGCCCTGCCGAGGTCACCAAGTTGCGGCCCGAGCAGCTGCCGCAGCAGTACGTCCAGCTCATGCGCGCAGGCTGAGTCACAAGGTCCGGAAAAGGGGCAAGCCCCGCACCGTACGGTGCGGGGCTTGCGAAAGTCACGCTGTTCAGATAGCGCGGACGTCCTGAGCCTGCGGACCCTTCTGGCCCTGCCCGATCTCGAACTCCACACGCTGGCCCTCTTCGAGGGTCCGGAAACCCGACCCGGAAACTGCCGAGTAATGCACGAAGACGTCAGGGCCGCCTCCGTCTTGCGCGATAAAGCCGAAGCCCTTTTCGCTGTTGAACCACTTCACGCTGCCTTGAGCCATGTTCTGTACTTCATACTTCCTGTAGATGAGCCGAGCAAATTTCAAGCCCGGTCTCGCCTACAACGATGCCATGGTTTCGGCTATTCCTCCACATCTGGACCATGTGACTGTGAGGTAACTATCCCTCAGGGCGTTCCACTATGGAGTGTGGACGATTGCCCAGGTTACGGGGGCGTCACGGTGGGGTGGCAGCCGTCACGTAGGGCCCACGCGTTGCACGGGGCCGATCGGACTCATCCCGGCAAGCACTCCGCTCCGGTGCCGTCGGGTGCCAGTTCCCGGCTGCACGATCGGCAGGCGTGGGGGGCTACCTATTCGTCGCCCCGGTCGTGCGGCCACCAGATCGCCACGCCATCACGAGGACAAGCGCGGCTCAAATTCGGTCAGCCCACGCTGTGGCGAGCTGGCGCACCCGGTCGAATCGACGTTCCACGATCAGCAGCCAGCACAGCGTGACAACGGCCGAACCCGCATCCAGCGCATTGCCTGTGGACTCCGCATCCGTCAGCGCACGGTTCAGCGCCACTCGAGCGGGCTCCAACTGGTGCGTCTGCACGAGGCACCGACCCCGCAAGTTGCAGCACACGGGAACGCGGCAATGATGGGGCTGTATTCGCGTCCTGGATCAAGCGCGGTTCCCCGAGGTCTATGGGTCCATGGCTAACTACCGTGACGGCTCGAGCGACTCGATCCCCGGCAGATCATTGCAACGATCTGCGAAGAGTCCGCCGTACCGCTTCGGTCGTAACACCATGGCACACTGAGCATGTGACGCTAGAGGAAGAGTATGAGCTGCGGTTGGAGATCTTCGCGGCACTCACCGATCTGGTTGTCACCGGGGCGGGTCCGTTTCCCGTTCCGAACTCGACCAGTTCACGATCAAGGGAGTTCGGCGACCACTGATCGTGTCCAGTTGCTCGAGGCGGCGCCTATCGTTCCCGACGCGCACGAGCATGGAATCGCCGACATTCCAAACGGTCTGAGCTTATGCCGTATTCATCACACCGCCTACGACCGCAATCTCATCGGAGTCTTTTCCGATATGAAGATCCACGTCGGCGAGGAGATCATGTCGGCCGCGAATGAAGGCCCGATCCTCGAGCTCGGACTACAGCAACTGGACAAGGCGGATCTCCAGCTACCGATCGCCCGCAAGTTCTACCCGTCAGAACAACGACTGGCAGCACGTTTCGAGCAGTTCACAATGGGGGTGCGTGCCAGCGGCCGGAGGCACGACATCAGCTGGCCGAGCTCCGATACGACCACGAAAATCGTGAAGTCGGTGGCTCCAGAGGGAGAATTCGCCGCGAACGAATGAACATCAGGTACGAGATTAGGGTCCCGGGCTGAGAAGGTCGCGGCGGTCGTGAACTCCACGCAGTCGGACAGAGTAAGGACTCATCCGGTGGTGCTACCACGCTAAGCGGGCAGTAGTCGCGCGACGACCTCGGCCAACTGCACCACGTTCCGGCACTCGTGCATCGTGAGGTGCTGGGCGTAGGTGTCGGCGGCGGAGTCGCCGGTGGACCACGAACGGGCGGGTTCGGGGTTCAACCAGTACGCGTGCTTCGCCTTGTCCACCATCAGCTCCAGCGCAACAAGATTCGGGTCCGTCCGATTGGTGCGGGCGTCACCGAGGATCAGCAGGGACGTGCGGGGGCCGAGGGCGTCCAGGTGGCTCGATACGAAGCCCGCGAACGCTTCGCCGTAGTTGCTGCTGCCGAAGCGGGTGACGCCGGATTCTCGGATGATGCGGGCGGTCAGGTCGGGGGTGGGTGG
>NZ_JAAGUY010000034.1 GCF_010868145.1 Nocardia cyriacigeorgica | reverse complement strand
CCCCACCAGAAAGACCCCCACCCCAACGACATTCGCCGCCACGAACCACCGCCCCGCCCGCGCCCGCCGCCGTGCCAACCCCGAACGCCGCACGAGTGGCACCGGAGCGTGGTGGCTTCTCGCCGTGTGCCGCAGCCCGGTGCCATTCATCGCGCGTTCTCCTGGGTGAGGAGCGCATCGACGGTGCGGGTGAGGTCGGGGTGCATGGAGCTGGCGGGGGCCGCACCGCGCAGGACTCGGTTGGCGCCGCGTTCCACCAGCGCCTGGACCTTTCCCCACGCGGGGGTGACCGGCAGTGCACGGGAATGCCGAGGGCCGTCCGCGAGCACGTCCAGGTTGGTGATATCGCGGTGGGCCTCCGCGAACTCCCGTGATGCCAGCACCGATTTCAGCACCGGAACGAACAGCCCGGATTCAGCGATGATCGCTTGTCCCACCGGTCCGGTCGCGAATTTGACGAATTCCCAGGCCTGTTCGATACGTGGGCTGTCGGCGGCGATCGCGAGCCCGGTGCATCCGACATCGGTGATCGCGCCTGGCCCGCCGTGCGGACCCACCGGGAGCACGGTCAGGTCGATATCGAGATCGTCCTGCCCGGAGAATTCCGAATACAACCAATGCCCGCCGAGCACCATCCCCGCCCGTCCGCGCCGGAACAGGTCGGGAGCCGAGACCGATTGCTGATCGGCGACCCTCGGCGCCACGCGGTGACGCACCGCGAGATCGGCATAGAACTGGAAGCCCTCCGCGAATCGCGGGTCCCCCATGTTGGTCCGGGTGGGAGCGACCGACGGGGTGAACCAGTCGACCCCGTTGTTCATCCCGAAGCATGCGGCCGAGAAGTACGGCACCCAGGCATCGGCGAAACCCCAGCGCTCCTTGCCTTCACGGGAGGCCACAGCGTGCGCCGCGTCGAGAAATTCGGCGAAGCTCCAGGCCTCGTCCCAGTTCTTCGGCGCCCGAATGCCTGCCTCGGCGAACAACTCACGGTTGTAATACAGGAACACCCCCGACCACTGCTCGGGCAACGCATATTGGCCGCCGCCGTAGGTGAAGGTGTTGTACAGGGCGGGAAAGCTGTCCCGCCGCAGCCCATCGGCGTATTCCGGATCACGGTCGAGCAGGGTGTTCAGATCGAGGAGCACCCCACGGTCGGCGAGCCCGGCGTACAGCAGCTCCCACGCCATCATGATGTCGGGGCATTTGCCGCCCGCGCAGTAGGTGAGCATCTGCTGTAGCGCATCCGGCCCGGAGACCACCGTGCGGATGCGGATCTCGGGGTGCGTCTTGCGGAATTCGTCGATGATCCGCCGCCGCACCCGCGCCTCCTCGGGACGGGCGCCGAAGAAGAAGGTCAGCGCGTCGTCGTCGGCGCCGCATCCGCCGGCCAGCAACGGGGCGGCCAGCGCGGAGCCGAGCAGCGTACGCCGCCGGACGGGTGTGCTCGACAGTGCGGATTCCAGCTCCGGCCTCCTCAGGGCGGATGTGGAGCATCTCGGGCCGCATGGCAGCATACTGGCGGCAACTGAAGAGGGTGACCGCCGACACACGACAACGACCAGACCGACCGCGAGCACCGCGTGAGCGAACCGGCCCGCCGGGGATCTCCGATCGGCTACGTTGGCACGTGTTTCAGCATCATCCTGCGCGTTTCACAGGAGAGTAGGCAGATGGCGACCATCGAATATCTGCGGACCGATCCGGATCTCCCGCCCGTCGGCGTGGTGGACCGGTCCCCGATGACTCCGGCCAAGAAGGCGATATTCGCGGGGATCGCCATACTCGGCGCCGTCGCCTGGACGATCCTCGCGGTCGCGCGCGGCGAATCGGTGAACGCGGTATGGATCGTCATCGCGGCGGTCGCGACCTACATCATCGCCTACCGCTTCTACGCCAGGATGATCGAATACAAGATCGTCAAACCACGTGACGACCTCGCCACACCGGCCGAAATCCTGGAGAACGGCAAGGACTACCTGCCGATGGATCGGCGGGTGCTGTTCGGACACCACTTCGCCGCCATCGCAGGCGCGGGCCCGCTGGTCGGACCGGTGCTCGCCGCGCAGATGGGTTATCTGCCCGGCACGATCTGGATCATCATCGGCGTGGTGTTCGCCGGCGCGGTGCAGGACTACCTGGTGCTGTGGGTGTCGACGAAACGACGCGGACGCAGCCTCGGGCAGATGGCCCGCGACGAGCTCGGCTGGTTCGGTGGCTGGGCCGCCATCATCGGCATCCTCGTGATCATGATGATCCTGCTGGCGGTGCTCGCGCTGGTCGTGGTCAATGCCCTCGCGCACAGCCCGTGGGGCGTGTTCTCCATTAGCATGACCATCCCGATCGCCCTGTTCATGGGCGTGTACCTGCGGTTCCTGCGGCCGGGCGCGGTCGGTGAGGTGTCCATCATCGGGTTCGTCCTGTTGATCCTCGCGATCGTCGCGGGCGGCTGGGTATCGGAGAACGACACCTGGGCGAGCTGGTTCACCTTCCATCCGGTGACCATCTCCTGGATGCTGATCGGCTACGGCTTCTTCGCCTCGGTGTTGCCGGTGTGGTTGCTGCTGGCCCCGCGCGACTACCTGTCGACGTTCATGAAGATCGGCACCATCGGCCTGCTCGCCCTCGGCATCCTGATCACCCTGCCGACGCTGCAAGCACCCGCGGTCTCGGAGTTCGCCCACACCGGCGCCGGTCCTGCCTTCGCCGGCAGCCTGTTCCCGTTCCTGTTCATCACCATCGCCTGCGGTGCGCTGTCCGGATTCCACGCGCTGGTGGCTTCGGGCACCACACCGAAACTGCTGGAGAAGGAATCGCACAGCCGGATGATCGGCTACGGCGGCATGCTGATGGAGTCGTTCGTCGCGGTGATGGCGATCATCACCGCCTCGATCATCGACCAGCACCTGTACTTCGGCATGAACGCCCCGCTCGGCGCAACCGGCGGCACTCCGGAATCGGCGGCCGCCTACACCAACAGCCTCGGCCTGTCCGGCCCTCCTGCCACACCGGAGACCTTCAGCGATGCCGCGAGCGAGGTCGGTGAGGACAGCATCATCTCCCGCACGGGAGGTGCGCCCACCCTGGCCGTCGGCATCTCCGAGGTGTTCCACCAGTTCCTCGGCGGCGAGAGCATGAAGTCGTTCTGGTACCACTTCGCGATCATGTTCGAGGCGCTGTTCATCCTCACCACCATCGACGCGGGCACCCGCGTGGCGCGATTCATGCTCTCGGACGCGCTTGGCAACTTCGCCGGTCCCGCACGCAAGTTCAAGGATCCGTCCTGGCGGGTGGGTGCCTGGCTGTGCTCGGCGATCGTGGTCGCGGCATGGGGGTCGATCCTGCTCATGGGCGTCACCGATCCGCTGGGCGGCATCAACGCACTGTTCCCGCTGTTCGGTATCGCCAACCAGCTGCTCGCCGCGATCGCCCTGATGGTCGTCACCACCATCCTGGTGAAGAAAGGCATGACGAAATGGGCCTGGATTCCCGGGGTCCCGCTGGTCTGGGATCTCATCGTCACCATGACCGCGTCCTGGCAGAAGATCTTCTCCGCCGACCCGAAGGTCGGCTACTGGAAGCAGCATGAGCTCTGCCAGAGTGCACGCGACGCCGGTGAACTCTGCCTGACCGCAAAGACTCCCGAGGATGTGGACGCGGTCATTCGCAACACCTTCATCCAGGGCACGCTGTCCATCGTGTTCGCGGTGCTGGTGCTGATCGTCACCGTCGTCGGTGCCATCGTCTGCTACCGAGCCTGGCGGGCGGGCTCGGCGGAGACCACCGAATCGCCGGAGGAACCCTCGCGCATCTTTGCCCCGCGCGGGTTCATCCCCACCGCCGCGGAGAAGGAGGTGCAGCGCGAATGGGACGAACTGATCGAGAAGGGCGACGTGAAGGAACCGGGCGCGGCACACGCGAAGGCGACCCACTGAGGCCTGCGACCGTCGAGCACGGGTCGGCGCCCGTCGGGCGGGAGCCGGTCCAGCGTGCGCGCGCTGGGCCTGCCCGCGCGTTCTTACAAGGGGCGCGCAGCGTGCTCTGGTGGTTCAACTCGGTACTCGGCGGCCAGGACTATCAGCGCTACGTCGCCCACCTGCGGCGTAAGCATCCCGGCTGCGATATCCCGTCCGAGCGGGAGTACTGGCGGGAGCGGCATGCCGAGGCCGATCGGAATCCGGCCAACCGCTGCTGCTGACCTGGCCGGGAAGCGCTGCTCGGCGAGTCGTGTGGCGTGTCGCGCACGGCGGAACGAGCCCACCGGGGTAATGACCGATTTCCGCTAGCAGCGGGCGCCGGTAGCTGTCATTGTGGTTGACGTGACGATCACGGCTCTGGACTTCGAACGCTGTTACCGAGCGGTCTCCACCCGGGACTCCCGTTTCGACGGGCAGTTCTTCACCGCCGTGCGGACCACCGGAATCTATTGCCGCCCATCCTGTCCGGCAATCACTCCGAAACGCGCCAATGTCAGCTTCCTGCCGACCGCGGCCGCCGCACAGCAGGCCGGGTACCGCGCCTGCCGCCGCTGCCTGCCCGACGCCGCGCCCGGTTCCCCACTGTGGAACACCCGCGCGGATCTCGCTGCCAGAGCGATGCGGCTGATCGGCGACGGGGTCATCGAACGGGGCGGGGTGCCCGCGCTCGCGGCAACGCTCGGCTATTCGCAGCGCCAGCTCACCCGAGTGCTGACCACCGAACTGGGCGCGGGCCCGCTCGCACTGGCGCGAGCCCATCGCGCGCATACCGCGCGGCTGCTGATCCAGACGACGAACATGCCGATGTCGGATATCGCCTTCGCCGCGGGCTTCGCCAGCATCAGGCAGTTCAACGACACCGTGCGCGAGGTGTTCGCGGTCAGCCCCACCACCATGCGCACCGAATCCCAGCGGACCAACGGGCGAGCGGTGCCGAACACCAACGGCACGCTGTCGCTACGGCTTCCCTACCGCGAGCCGCTGGACCGGGCCTGGCTGGAATGGTTCCTGTCCGCGCACACGGTGCAGGGGCTCGAGCTGTGGGAGGACCGCAGCTACCTGCGCAATCTGCGGACCCCACACGGCCATGCATCGATCCGGCTCGGCTTCCAGCGCGATCATGTGCGCGCCGAACTGGCGTTGCACGATATGCGCGACCTGGCACCCACCGTGGCCCGGCTGCGTCATCTGCTCGATCTCGACGCCGACCCGATCGGCATCGATGAGGCGCTCGACGTCGCCGCACACGCGAACCGCCCGGACGGGCGTCCACGATTCGTTCCCGGCATCCGGGTACCCGGCTGCCTGGACGGACCGGAGTTATTGCTGCGCACCATGATCGGTCAGCAGATCTCGGTGCAAGCGGCGGCGACCCACACCGCCCGGCTGGTCTCGGCGCTCGGTGATCCGATCGACGGGCCGACGCCGCGGTTGTTTCCCGAACCCGCGGTGATCGCCGAACGCGGCGCCGAAGTACTGACCGGGCCCGCGCGGCGCATCCGCTCCATCGTCAATGCCGCGGCCGCGCTGGCCTCCGGTGATCTGGCCCTGCACCAGGGTCGCACCTCCGCCGAACTGCGCCGCGACCTGCTGGCACTGGAGGGCGTCGGTCCGTGGACGGCCGATTATGTGATCATGCGGCTGCTCGCCGATCCCGACATCCTCCTCGACACCGATCTGGTGGTTCGACAGGGCGCCGCTCTGCACGGCATCGACCTGTCCGATACCGCCCGCTACGCGCCGTGGCGCTCCTACCTGTCCATGCAGTTGTGGCACAGCGCATTGGCCGCCCGCACTGCTCCCGTGGCCCGTGCCGCACGAACGAAAGCGAGTACCGAATCATGACCTCAGCCATCGCCGTCCCCGACGCTCGAACCTCGGTCCGGACAGCAGATTTCGCCACCGTGTCCACCCCGATCGGACCGTTCACCGCACTGGTTGACGGCGACGGTGCCGTGCTGGCCTCCGGCTGGACCGCCGACGCACAGAACTTGCGTGGCCTCATTCACGCCACGCTCCGGCCCGCCGAACTCCGCGAACGCGATGACCTCGGCGCGGTCACCGACGCCATAACCGCCTACCACCGCGGCGACCTCACCGCCATCGACACCGTCGAGGTCCGCCAGCAGTCCGGCGAATTCCTCATGCACGCCTGGCAGATCCTGCGCGAGGTCCCCGCCGGAACTCCTCTCACCTACACCGCTTTCGCCGCCCGCTCCGGCCGCCCCGCCGCCACCCGGGCCGCAGCCAACGCCTGCGCCCGCAACGCCGCCGCCCTCTTCGTGCCGTGCCACCGCATCCTGCGCACCGATGGGACGCTGGGCGGATTCCGCTGGGGGTTGCCGGCCAAGCGGTGGCTGATCGACCACGAGTCCGCCGCCTGAGCGGCGCCCTACAGCCACCACTCGGATAGCTCGAGGCAGCCGACGGCGCTCTCCGGGGCCCCGCCACCGCAGCTACGGCAGTAGCTGGCACACCAAGGCGTCGATGGCCCACGTCTGCCACTCGGCCGGGGTCCACGAGCGTTCATGAATCAGCAGGTGATAGATCTCCGGCGACAGCACGGCCAATGCCACATCGGCGGCGTGCGCGGCGGAAATACCGTTGCGTAGAGATGTTTTGGCCGCCAACGCTTCGGCCAGGCGCAGCTGCACCGTATGACGCTGGTTGATATTGCTCTGCCAGAGTTCGCCCAGTTCCGCCTCGGTAGCGGCAGCCGAGCGGATCACCTCCAGCAACGGGCTGACACGTTCGAATATCTCACCGGCGGCGGCGACCTGTCTGCGGATCTGTTCGACGGGTTCGGCCGCAACGGCCTCGGCGAACCAGGCACGGTCGAGGGTCGCGACCGGTTCGGCGTCGCCGGCGATCTCGCGGTCGAGTAGCTCGGAGAGAATCGCGCGCTTGGTCTCGAACGTGAAGTAGAGCGTCTGCACAGCCATGCCTGCCTGTTCGGCGATGGCCTTCATCGTCGTGGGCGTGTAGCCGCGTGTGGTGAACAGTTCCCGCGCGGCGTCGAGCATCTTCGCGCGATTCGCCGTCGTCTTCGCCGCCCGCGTGGTTTTCGCAGTCATACCGAGATCCTACTTGACTAGAGCCCAACTCTAGTGGATTCTCGCTAGAGTAACGCTCTAGCGAAATGGAGGGGTCATGCCACGGACAGCTCTCGGCACCCGCGATCGGTTGATCCTGCTACTCATCACCGTTGTCGAACTGGTGGTGTTCCTCGACACCACGGTCCTGAACGTCGCCCTGCCGAGCATCGGCAGCGATCTCGACCTCGACGAGGCCGGGCTCGGCTGGGTGACCAACGCCTATCTACTCGCCTTCGGCGGATTCATGCTGCTGGGTGGTCGAGCCGCGGATCTGCTCGGTCCGCGGCGAATGTTCGCCTGTGGTCTCGCCGTGTTCACAGTGGCGTCCGCGTTCGCCGGATTCGCGAATTCGGCCTGGCTGCTCATCGGCGCGCGAGCGCTCCAGGGTCTCGGCGCGGCCGTGGTGATTCCGGCTCAACTGGCCTTGTTGACGGCGAGCTTCACCGAGCCGTCCGCCCGTAACCGCGCGTTCGGCGTGTGGAGTGCGATGGGCGCGGCCGGCGCCGCCATCGGGACCGCGGTGGGCGGTCCACTCACCGACTGGTTCGGCTGGCCGTCGATCTTCCTGATCAATATCCCGGTGGGCGTGCTGGCCCTGGCAATGCTGCGAGTGCTGCCCGCCGACGCCTCCCCACACGATCGCAAGCGGCTCGATGTGCCCGGAGCGGTTACCGGCACCGCGGCATTGTTGATCGTCGGCTATGCGATCGGCGCGCTCGGCGACTCGGCCACGCGTGCCCTGGCTGGCTGGTCGCTGGTGCTCGGCCTGGCACTACTGGCGGGATTCGTCTGGATCGAATCGCGCAGCCCGCATCCGCTGATGCCGTTGCGGCTGTTCACCATTCGCCAGGTGCGCGGCTCGGCAGTGGTCAACGCGCTGGTCGGCGCCTCTCATGTGCCGACATTCGCACTCCTCGCGCTGTACCTGCAGAACAGCCAGGGCTACAGCCCGACCGCGTCCGGCTTGGCGGTGCTGCCGGTGGCGGTGGTCAATATCGTCGTCTCCCGCACCCTGATTCCCCTCGCACTGGACCGACTCGGCGCGTGGCGCGTGCTGGCGGGTGGCTTGGCGCTGCAAGCGGTGGCGATGGCCTGGTTCGCCAGGGTACCGGAGAACGGCAGCTACCTGATCGATGTGCTGCCCGGCGCGGTGCTGCTCGGCATCGGTCTGCCTGCCGCGTTCGTCGGTGTCACCGCACCCGCTGTCACCGCGGTGGACACCGCAGACGCCGGAATCACCGCGGGCGTGGTCAATACCGCACAGCGGGTTGGCTCCGGGCTCGGCGTCACCGCCCTGCTCCTGCTCGCCCAGGTGGTGACGCAACGCTCCTCGGCCACAACTGATCTCGCCTACCGCACCGGATTGGCCGCCGCCTTCGCCGCGGCCGCCGCACTGGCGGCCCTCGGCGCGGTACTCACCGTCGCCGTCCTGCGCCCCACTCCCCGGCCTGCCGAACAGGAATCGGCGACCGTCTCGTCCTGACAGCCGCGTCCGGCACGGCCACCACCTCCATCGCACCATCACCGAGGAATCACCAACGATGTCGACAACCATCCGGGCCGATAAGCCGCCCACCACCGACGACGACACGCCACGCGGCCCGCTCGCGACGTTCGCCATGGCACTGATCGCGCGGCACCGGCTCACCCTGGCCGCGGTCGGGCTACTCACCCTGATCGCCGCGCTCGCCGGAATCGGCGTCGCCGACCGGCTGTCCACCGGCGGCTACGTCGACGACAGTTTCGACTCCGTACGCGCCGATGCGGTCCTGGCCGACCGCTTCGGCGCGGGCTCACCCAATCTGGTCCTGGTCGCCGAAGCCGACGATGGCGTGCGCAGTGCCGCCGCGGCAGCGGCGGGACGTGCGTTGACCCAGCGGCTCACGCAGCGACCGGAAGTCGTGTATGCGCTGTCGTACTGGACCCTGAGTGACACCGACCCGGACGCCGGAGCTTCGCTACGGTCGCCCGACGAGCGCACCGCCCTGGTCTTGGTGCGCCTGGCCGGCGACGAAGACACCGTCAACCGGACCGCGCACCGGCTGATCCCCGAGTTCGTCACCGACAATGGGCCGCTCCGAGTGCACGCCACCGGGCTCGCACCGGTCAACGATGCCGTCGAACGACAATCGTCGGCCGATCTGACCCGTGCCGAACTCATCGCGGCGCCGCTGACGCTGCTCATCCTGCTGATCGCGTTCGGTTCGGTGACAGCGGCGCTGCTGCCGGTGCTCGTCGGCGGTGTCGCGGTGCTCACGAGCCTGGCGGTCTTACGCCTGCTGGCCGAGCTCACGCCGGTCTCGATTTTCGCGCTCAACATCACCACTGCGCTCGGCTTCGGACTGGCGGTCGATTACAGCCTGTTCCTGGTGACCCGATATCGCGAGGAGCTGCGCGCAGGCCGGGATTCGGTCACGGCGATCGTTACGATGGTGCGCACCGCAGGACGCACTGTCGTGTTCTCGGCGGTGACGGTCCTGCTGTCGTTCGCGGCGCTGCTGGTGTTTCCGATCTATTTCCTGCGCTCGCTGGCGTACGCGGGGATCGCGGTCGTCGGGTTGTCGGCGCTGACCTCGCTACTGCTGGTTCCACCATTGCTTGCGCTACTCGGCCATCGCGTCGACCGATACGACCCACTGCGGTGGATGCGGGCGAAGGCATCCGGTTCCCGTGTCTGGCACCGCCTTTCGCATCGGGTGATGCGTCGCCCGATAGCGGTCGGCACTGCGGTGTCAGCAGGGCTGCTGATCTTGGCGATACCGTTCGCCGGAGCCGATTTCGCGCTGCTCGATGATCGGGTGCTGCCCCGCGAAGATCCCGTCGTCGTCGCGGGCGAGCTGGTGCGGCAACAGTTTCCGGCCACGATCCTCGCGCCCACCTCCGTGGTACTGACCGACCTCGATATCGACACCGCGGATGGTGCGCGAGCACTGTCGGAGTACGCGCGCGAACTGTCCGCCGTGCCGGGTTCGGCGCGGGTCGACAGCGCAGTCGGTTCCTTTGTCGACGGTGCTCCGGTCCGTGGTCCAGGGCTCATGTCCCTGGCGTTACGGGGCGATGGGGCCACTTGGCTGTCGGTGAGCGCCGATGTCGAACCCAACTCGTCTGATGGTGCGCGTCATCTGCGCGCCCTGCGGGCCGTCGACGCCCCCGGCGAGGCGCTGATCGGCGGCGACGCCGCGATGCTCGTGGACACGAAGGACATGCTCGTGAGCCGGATCCCGTTCGCCGCGCTCGTCATCGTGCTCAGCATGCTGATACTGGTGTTCCTGTTCACGGGCAGTGTGGTGCTACCGGTGAAGCAGATCGCCCTCAACGCGCTCAGCCTGACCGCGTCGTTCGGGGCCATGGTGTACGTCTTCCAGGACGGGCATCTGAAATGGCTGGTCGGCGATTTCGTGCACACCGGGCAGCTGGAAGTGACCGTCCCGATCCTGATGTTCTGTATCGCGTTCGGACTCGCCATGGACTACAGCCTGTTCCTGCTGTCCCGGATCCGCGAGGCCTACCTGCGGACCGGAGACAACACCGAGGCCGTGGCCTTCGGCATGCAACGCACCGGCGCGCTGATCTCCACCGCGGCGATCATTGTCGCCGTCGTTCTCGGAGCGATGGCCACCTCGGACCTGAGCCTGCTGAAGCTGCTCGGCGCCGGGCTCGCGCTCGCGGTGCTGGTCGACGCCACCGTGGTGCGGGGGCTGCTCACACCCGCGGTGATGCGTCTACTCGGTGACCGGAACTGGTGGGCTCCCGCACCGCTGCGACGGCTGCACGACCGGCTCGGTCTCAGCGACGGCTGACCCGGATCAGGCGACCGTCGCATGCAGACGTGAGCCCGCGCGTCCGCGGATGACGTGCAGGCGGCTGGGGATGCGTTGCCGCATTTCGTCGACGTGGCTGACCAGGCCGACCACCCGGCCTCCTGCACGGAGTTCGTCGAGGACGCCCATGACGGCGTCGAGGGTATCGGCGTCCAGGCCACCGAAGCCTTCGTCGATGAAGATGGTGTCGAGGACGATGCCGCCGGATTCGGCGGCAACCGTATCGGCCAGACCGAGCGCCAGTGACAGTGACGCCATGAACGTTTCGCCGCCGGAGAGGGTTTTGGCGGGGCGGATGGCGCCGGTGTAGTCGTCGCGGATATCGAGGCCGAGGCCGCCGCGACGGCCGTGGGTGCCCGCGCGGTCGGTGTGCACGAATTCGTAGCGCCCGCCCGACATTCGGCGCAGCCGGGCCGAACCCGCCAGCGCCACCTCCTCCAGCCGCGCAGCGAGCACATAGGAGCGCAACGACATCCGGCGGTTGTTCGCCCCGCGGCCCGCGACCACGTCCGCCAGTCCGGCGAGCTCCTCGTGCGCACGCTGGGCCGGTGCGATGTGGTCGACCGCCGCCCACAACTGGCTGCTGAGTTCCTCGAGCTTGGTCACTCGCGTTGTCGCCGCGGAATGGGCTGCCACCGCGACATCGAGCGCCGAGCGTGCCGCACGCACCGCCGCATCCAAGGCCGCCAGATCACCGAGTTCGACCTCGGCCGCCGCCCGTATCTCTGGCTCGGCCAGCACCGCATCGGCGAGTGCCCTGGCCCGCTCGGCCGCCTCGAGCTGCTGCTCGATCGCCTGTTGCTCGCGGGCCTCTCGGGTTGCGCCCTCGATGCATCGTGCATACGCGGTGAGCAATGCGACGAGTTCAGCGGGTGTCATCGTCTCGGGCGCGGGAGACGGCGATTCGCTCATATCAGCGCCGGCACGGGCGCTGTCGCTCTCGGCACTGTGGCGGCGACCGCGGGTGCCACCGGTGTCGTTCGGCGCCGGCGGCATGTCGAACAACGTCGGCTCGGCTTCCCCACCAGCGCTGTCATCACCCGCCGGAGTGGGCGGTAGAGCGAACAGGGCCGGCTCGTCGACCTCGTGCGGGCCACCTGCCGTATCTGGTGAATCCGGCTCAGCGGCTTCATGTCCGACCGCTTCCGCTGTGGGTCGCGCTGCGATCGAGGCAGAACGGATGCGGTCGATCGAACTCCCGGGGCCGTAGCCTCGCGCCGAGGCGACAGCACCGAGCGCACTCGGTTCGAGCGCGAAACCGGCCGCGCGCGCCAGGTTCTCCACCCGCACCGCTATCGCGCGGACCTGATGCCAGGCGGTGGCCGCCTCGGCTTCGGTGCTGCGGTAGGAGGTCGCCGCCGAGATGAGCGAGTCCAGGCGCGCGCGGCGGCGGTCGATTGTGTCATCGGCGCCCGCTGCGGTGCGCAGGCGGGTGCTGAGCTCGGCGAGGCGGGTTTCGGCGGCGGCGAGGGTCGACGCGATGGTGCCGCGGCGGGTTTCGGCCTCGCGGAGTTGATCGTGCAGGCGAGTTTCCTCGGTGCGCAGCCGATCGAGTTCCGCGGTGGTCGCGGCGCTCTGGTCGGCGAGTTCGCCGGCGTCTTCGTAGCGGAGGGTGGCGGTGCGCAGCGAGGCGGCGAGCTCGACCGGGTCGGCGTCGCCGCCGCGAGCCGTGAGGCCCTCGATATCGCGCTCGAGCCCGGCGATCAAGGCGAGCACATTGTCGCGGGCATCTTCGGCCGCGCGTTCCTGCGCGCTCGCCCGATCCTCGGCTTCCTTGGACACCGCGCCCGCGGTCGGCTGCGCCGGATCCGGATGGTCGGCCGAACCACAGACGGTGCACGGGTGACCGTCGGTGAGCTGACCCGCCAATTCGGCCGCCATCCCCGCCAGCCGCCGCTCCCGCAGATCCAGCACACGCTCCTTGGCGTCGTTGTGCGCCGAGCGCGCGGTCTCGAACTCGACCTGCGCGCGATCCAGCTCCACTCGCCGCGCCGCCAGCTCGACGGCCGCCGACGCCGAGGCTTGCAGCCGCTCACAATCAGCGGCCAACGCGGGCAGCATCACCGCCGCGTCGGACGACTCGCGCGACCTGGCCTCCACCGCGACAATCGCCGCGGGAATCGCCCCCCGCCGCTCGACAATCCGCGCTACTCGCTGCGCAAGGGTGGACTCTTCTGTCCGAAGCCCGGCCATCTCCGCGGTCAGCCGCTGTGCCGCGTCAGCATGCGCACCAACCTCGTCCAGGACACCGATACGGGCACTCCACTGCCGGATCGTGCCATCGACATCGGCGCCGGGCCGGAGGATCTGGCCCTCGCAGGCAGCCGGATCCGGTGAGACAGCGGACCGGCTGGTCGATGCCCCGGCGGCGATATCCGCATCGTCCACACGATTCGGATCGCTGGTGCCGATCAGCTCTCCGCCCGGCAGATCAGCACTCCCCGGCTCGCCGAGTAGCTGAACCAGTCGTCCTGCGGCCCGCTCGGTTTCGCCGTCGTATCGACGAGCGCGGGTGACAGCGGTGCGCGCCTCGTCGAGCGTCGCAGCGACCGGTTCCGCGCGACGGGCCGCCTCCAGTTCTGCCCGGCGCGCAGCGCGCTGCTCGGCGGTCGCGATGTACTCGTCGAGTTGGCGGCGGGCGCCGAGCATGCGGCGGTGCGAATCGGCAACCTTGCGTTGCTGTGCCACTGCCGTGTCCGCACGGGCGGAATCGTCGCGACGGCGTTCGAGTTCGGTGGTGGCGCCTGCCAGTTCGGCACGGGCCGTGTCCAAGAGATCCTCGGCCCAGTCGACAGCTTCCAGCGGCCCAACGGTTTCCGTCACACTGATGCCCGCGGTGACCCCGACCTGAACGATCAGGTTGTCCACACCACGCGTGCGGGCGGCGAGTTCGGCATCGGAGGCGCGGCGGCGTTCGGCCAGCCACTGTTCGGCGGTCCCGAATCGTTCGGTGTCGAAAAGCTTTTCGAGAAGCTTCTCCCGTTCTTCGTTGTCCGCGCGCAGGAACCGCGCGAAATCTCCCTGCGGCAGCAGCACGACCTGGAAGAACTGTTCGGCGCTCATCCCGAGTAGGCGTTTGATCTCGTCACCGATATCGGGGATACGGGACAGGTTCGCGCTCGGCCCGTCCAACCATTCCAAGGTGGCCTTGGGTTTCTCGACCGAGGTTCCGGTGCCACGCCGCTTCGGCCGTTCGAATTCGGGACTGCGGATCAACCGCACCCGCCGCCCGCCCAGCGTCGCTTCCAGCGACACCTGCGGCGGCGACTGCGGGGAGGCGTGATCGGAATGCAGGCGCTTGCTGTCGTTGCGCGCGCCGGGCACCCGCCCGTAGAGCGCGAACGCGATCGCGTCCAGGACAGTGGTCTTGCCCGCCCCGGTCTGCCCGTGCAGCAGGAACAGTCCATCAGCGCCGAGGATGTCGAAATCGACGACGGTGGTCTCGGCGAACGGGCCGAACGCGGTCATCTCCAGCCGATGCAGCCTCATGCCGTGAGTTCCGTGGCGTCCGCCGTGCTGACCATCGCCGCTTCCGGTTCCCTCGTGGCCGCGGCGATGGCGCGCTCGAGCCAGACCATCTCCGAATCGGTGGGCTCACCGCGCACATCCGCGAGGAAGCTGCGCGCGACCTCGCTGTCACGGCGACCGTGCACCCGTTCGCGGTAGCGAAGTTCCGGGTTGCCCTGCGGACGCTCCCATTCCACATGCACCGCGTAGGGAAACCGCTCGCGCAGTTTGCGCATCGCATCGATCGGCCGGGCCTGGTCGGTCAGTGTCGCCGAGACGTAGTCCTCACAGGCACGACCGAACTCGGCCCCATGCAACAATTCGTCCAGCGTGCCGACCAGCCTGCTCAGCCCGCGCACCACCGGCATCTCGCGCCGCCGCACCGCATGAAGCCCGTCGGCATCGAGGTCGACGATCCAGACCGCTTTACGGTGCGAACTCTCCCCGAACGAGTACGGCAGCGGCGAACCGGAATAGCGCACCGACTCCGACAACGTCTGCGGTGAATGCAGATGACCGAGCGCGACATAGTCGATGCCCTCGAACTCGGCCAGCGGCACCGTCTCCACGCCGCCCACCGAAATCGACCGCTCCGATCCAGTGGCCTCTCCCCCGACCACGAACGCATGCGCGAGCACCACCGTCCGCACCCCGGGCCGCCCCGCGATATCCGCGCGGATCCGCCCCATTGCCGCGGCCAGGATCTCGGCGTGGGAACGCGCCTGCGGCACCACCAATTCGACGCGGGTGATCTCCGGCTCCAGATAGGGGATGCCGTAGAAGGCGACCTCACCGTCACCGTCGGACAGCAGCACCGGCCGGTCGGCATCGGCGACGGTGGTGCGCAGATACAGCCCACCCGCGGCCGCGAAACTGGCTCCCGCCCCGAGCCTGGCGGGGGAATCGTGGTTGCCGGAGGTGGCGACGATGCGCGCGCCCGCCGCCCGGATCGCCTCGAATCCGCGATTGCACACCGCGATCGCGTCGGCGCTGGGAATCGACCGGTCGTATACGTCACCCGGCACCACGACGACGTCGACCGATTCCTCCGCCACCAGCTCGGCGACGGCGCTCAGCGCGTACTCCTGATCGCCGAGCAGATCGACACCGTGGAAGGTACGGCCGATATGCCAGTCCGACGTGTGCAGGATTCGCATGCCGCGAACCGTATGGCAACGCACCGACACACTTCAATCACAGGCCCGAGGGTGTCGGATAACCGCCGGGCCGCCCACCGGCCCCGATGTGATCTACATGACTAAAACGGTGACCTGGGCGGGCGGGTGCCGGTGCAACCACCACCACCCGACCGGCCCTGCCATGACACCCACCGGCGCGTCGGCAGATAGTGTTCTCTACGTGGCTGCTTCCCAACGAGTGCGAACCCGGGTGCCCGCGCCGCAACGTTCGATCGTGCCGTCGGTGCCGGGAATCCCGGCGGGCGCGGCGGTCCTGATCGCGGTTGCCTGCACGTTCATGGGCTTCCTGATCGACGTCTCCGGTGACGGCACCGAGCTGACCGGCTCGTTCACCGTGTTCTACGTCATCGGTTGCGTCGCGGCCGTGCTCGCTGTGCGGCTACGCGGCCTGTTCACCACGATGGTGTTGCCGCCGCTGCTGCTGTTCATCGCGGTACCGCTGGCCTACCAGCAGCTACTCGGACGTCCCTCGACCTCGATCAAGGACGTTCTGCTCAATCTGGCGATCCCGCTGGTGCACCGTTTCCCGACCATGGTGGTCACCACGGTGATCGTGCTGTGCATCGGTGGCGCGCGGATCGCGCTGGACCGCGCCGAACGCGCCGCCGAAGGCAAATCCCAGGCCCGTCGCGGCACCAGCTGGGGCCGCAGCTCGGTGCAGCAGCGTCCCCGCGGCGGGAAGAAGAGTTCGGAGTCGCTGCAGGGCACCGCCCGCAAGCGCGGCAGGCGCGCGCCGGCCCCCGACGATTACGACGCCCCGGAAGCCACCCCGCGCCCGCGGCGCCAGAGCAAGCGCCCGCAGCCGGTCGCCGAGAATCCGCCCCGGCTCGCGACCGCGGCACGTTCACGTGAAGGACGTCCGCGCGGTCCGGCCCGCCCCACTCCGGCACCACGACCGGATGCCGAGCCGGCCCGCGGCGGCGCGGCTCGCCGCCGCAACGAACCGCCCCACCCCCAGCCGACGGTTCGCTACCGGGATCGCGACTCGGGCCGCATCGAACGCCGCGGACCCGACGTCCGCTGATATCACCGCGCCGACCGGCAGTACCAGGCGACTGCCGGAATGCGACTCAGCGACGCGACTCGCGCAGCTCTCGCGGCAAGGCGAACACCAGCGTCTCGTTGGCCGTGGTCACCGGCTGCACGTCGCCGAAACCGTGGCCTTCCAGCATGTCGAGCACACCGCGCACCAGGATGTCTGGCACCGAGGCGCCCGAGGTGATGCCAATGGTCCGCACGCCTTCCAGCCAGGCGGGGTCGACCTCGCGGGCATAGTCGACCAGATGGGCGGCCCTGGCACCGGCGCCGAGCGCGACCTCGACCAGCCGGACCGAGTTCGACGAGTTGCGCGAGCCGACCACGATCACCAGATCGCATTCGGGCGCCATCGCCTTCACCGCCACCTGGCGGTTCTGGGTGGCGTAGCAGATGTCGTCGCTCGGCGGATCCTGTAAACCCGGGAACCGGTCACGCAGCCGCGACACCGTCTCCATCGTCTCGTCGACGCTCAGCGTGGTCTGCGACAGCCAGATCACCTTGGATTCATCGCGCACGCTGACCTTGTCCACCGCATCCGGGCCGTCGACCAGCTGCACGTGGTCGGGTGCCTCACCGGCGGTGCCTTCGACTTCCTCATGACCTTCGTGGCCGATCAGCAGGATGTCGTAGTCGTCGCGCGCGAAGCGCTTGGCCTCCTGGTGGACCTTGGTCACCAGCGGACAGGTGGCGTCGATGGTGCGCAGGTTGCGGGCGGCGGCGGAGGCGTGCACTGCTGGGGAGACGCCGTGCGCGGAGAACACCAGCAGCGCGCCCTCGGGGACCTCATCGGTCTCGTCGACGAAGATGACGCCACGGTCCCGCAGGGTCTCCACCACGTGCCGGTTGTGCACGATCTCCTTGCGCACGTAGATAGGGGCGCCGTGCTTGTCGAGCGCCTTTTCCACGGTTTCCACCGCGCGGTCGACACCGGCGCAGTAGCCGCGGGGCTCGGCCAGCAGCACTCGTTTGTCGCCGTCGGCACCTCCCGCGCCGTCGGAGCGGACAGAGCGGGCGATTCCGACATTCAACGGTATTGCCGAGGACATGCCCACAGGATACGTGCGCGCGATGGCACCCATCCCGGCGGATGCGAGCGAGATAACACGACAAACGTCGATCCTCTTTTGCACATCGCACCATTTCGGGCAGGCTAGGACCATGTTCCGACCACCGTTTCTGGCCCGCGTCGCCGCCGGTGCCGCCGTGTATGCCATCGAGGAGACTCGACGGCTACCCACCGCGGCGGTGAATTTCCCGATCACCGCGATCAGCCAGCTGCTCCAGACCACCATGCACGTCCAGCAGTTCGTCACCAGCCTGGCGCTCAAGGGTGATGCGGTCTTCGACCGGATCACCCCCCGCGCCGTCGACCAGCCGGCCTGGGCCACCTTCGACGAGGACGACACGCCTGTGCAGCCGTCCCCCGCCGCGTTCGGCCGGGCAAGGACCAGCAGCTTCGACAGTTTCGGTGGCGACTCCGAGCTGGCCGAATTCCTCATCACCGAGACGCTCGCCAATGCCAGGACCGGGCACAACGGTCACGCCGCGACGGTGCGCAGCCTGCATGAGCCTGCCGACACCGAAGCCGAGCGTGCCGCCGACGCCGAGCCGACCACGGAAGCGGCCACCACCGCGGCCGACGTTGCCGAGCCCGCGACCGACGAGCCGGAGGTCGCCGAGCCGGAGGTCGCCACCCGCTACGACTACGCCAACATGACGCTGGCCCAGCTGCGCGCCCGGCTGCGCATGTTCACCCTCGACGATCTGACCGCCCTGCTCGACTACGAGCAGCGCACCCAGGCCAGGGCACCCTTCGTCACCATGCTGACGAACCGGATCGCCACCGTCCGGGCCCAGTGACCGAACCCTCTTCGACACCGACGGCCGGCCGGGACACTCCCGGCCGGCCCGAACGCGCCGCGCCCGCCAACTCCGCCGACCAGCCGTGGCCGGTGCGCTCGGTCTCGATCAAGGTCGCCCAGTGGATCGATCGGCTGGGCAGCGTCTGGGTGGAAGGCCAGATCACCCAGATCTCGATGCGGCCGGGTACCCGGACCGCCTTTCTCGTTCTGCGCGACCCGTCGGCCGACATGTCGTTGTCGGTGACGTGTGATCCCGCGCTCATCCGTAACTCCCCGGTCCCGCTGCAGGAGGGCAGCCGGGTCGTGGTGTACGGGAAGCTGTCCTTCTTCACCGGCCGTGGCACGCTGTCGTTGCGTGTCACCGAGATCCGCGCCGTCGGTGTCGGCGAGCTGCTGGCCAGGATCGAACGTTTGAAGGCACTGCTGGCGGCCGAGGGCCTGTTCGATCCCCGGCTGAAACGGCCGATTCCGTTCCTGCCCACCACGATCGGGCTCATCACCGGGCGCGCCAGTGCCGCCGAACACGATGTGCTGACCGTCGCACGAACCCGGTGGCCCGCGGTGCGTTTCGAGATCCGCAATACCGCCGTGCAGGGACCGACCGCCGTGCCCCAGATCATGACCGCGCTGTCCGAGCTGGACCGCGACCCGTCGGTCGATGTGATCGTGCTGGCGCGCGGCGGCGGCAGTGTCGAGGATCTGCTGCCGTTCTCCGATGAGGCACTGTGCCGGGCCATCGTCGCCGCGACCACCCCGATCGTCAGCGCCATCGGACACGAACCCGACAACCCGCTCAGCGACCTGGTCGCCGATGTGCGCGCCGCCACCCCGACCGATGCCGCCAAACGGATCGTGCCGGATGCCGCCGCCGAACTGGCCGGGGTGCGTGAACTGCGCGCCCGCTCGGCCGCAGCGCTTCGCGGCTGGGTGGACCGCGAGACCCGCGCACTCGACCAGCTGCGTTCCCGGCCGGTACTCTCCGATCCGCTGCGCGAACTGCGTCATCGCGTCGACGAGGTGGAACGGCTGCGCACCTCCGCCCGCCGCTGCGCCGAGCACCTCATCCACGCCGAATCCACCACCACCCGGCACCTGCGCGAGAAGCTGACCGCGGTCGGCCCGGCGGCGACCATGTCCCGCGGCTACGCGGTGGTCCAACGGGTCACCGGCCAGGAACGTCATGTGGTGCACAGCATCGATGACGCACCGGCGGGCAGTCAGCTGCGCGTCCGCGTCGCAGACGGCGCCATCTCCGCGGCCGCCCTCGGCACGACCCCGCTCGGCACCCGTGCAGCGCCACCGGATTCCGACCGGACCGACTCCACCCACTGACCGCGTCGCCAGACCACACACCCGACCGAGAGGACCGATGTTGCCCGAGCCCGCCGAGGACCAGCCGACCGACGATCAGGCCGAGATCGCCACCTTCGGCTACGAACGTGCCCGTGACGAGCTGGTCAACGTCGTCAGGATGCTCGAGCAGGGTGGCCTCGACCTCGACGAATCCCTGACGTTGTGGGAGCGCGGCGAAGCCCTCGCCAACCGCTGCGAACAACATCTGGCCGGTGCGCGTAAACGTGTCGAGGACGCGCTGTCGCGCGCCGAGGTCGACGGCGAGTAAACGATCTTCGGGTCTACTTCTTCGGCAGCGGGGCAGCTGCCGTGACAGCTTCGGCGAGTGTGGTGAACGCTGCCTCGTCACCCGCGCCGCGGATCAGCACCCTGGACTGGCCGAAGTCGGCGATCCACGCCGATTCTTCGCCGGGTTCGTCGTAGACGACCCACTTCTGCGCGCCGATATCCCGTGTGCCGCTGGCATATCGGGAACCGAGGGTGTGCCGGGCGAAGGCGACCTCGGTGGCATTGCTCTGGTTGAGCTCCATATAGGTGCCCGCCGGGGTGATGTAGCCGATGGTGCTGACGGTGCCGCCGCCTTGTTCGGTGATGGTGTCGCGGCTACCCGAGTTCGGCGTCCAGCCCTCGGGCACGGCCGGCGCACGGATCGGGAAGCTCAGATTGGCGGCGTCGGATTCCAGCGCGGTCTTCGCGTCGAAGCTGGGGATCTGGCCCTGTGTCGGACCGTCGGCGGAGAAGCTGCACTGGCTGGCCAGCCCCGCGAAGACCACGGCGATCAGCGCCAGCGGGATCAGCGACCAGAACAGATCCCGGTAGTCGTTCATGATGCGTGGCTTTTGGTACGACACGCTCCCCAGTATCCACTCGCGACGGCGATCACACCGGCACGGCCCCGTCCCATGCCAGGTGTGCACGGGTGCCTGCCTGCCGAATGAGACAATGCCCAGCGTAAGTACGAGCCAAGGAGGCACACCGCTATGACGGCATCTTCGCCCGCCCCGAGCCGCCGCGAGGCGCCCGACCGCAACCTCGCACTGGAGTTGGTCCGGGTCACCGAGGCAGGTGCCATGGCCGCAGGCCGCTGGGTCGGCCGCGGCGACAAGGAAGGCGGCGACGGTGCGGCCGTCGATGCCATGCGCCAGCTGGTCAGCTCGGTGTCGATGCAGGGCATCGTGGTCATCGGCGAGGGCGAGAAGGACGAAGCGCCCATGCTCTACAACGGTGAGCTGGTCGGCAACGGCGACGGCCCCGAGGTCGACTTCGCCGTCGACCCGATCGACGGCACCACCCTGATGTCGAAGGGCTCGCCCGGAGCGATCTCGGTGCTCGCGGTCGCCGAACGTGGCGCGATGTTCGATCCGTCCGCCGTGTTCTACATGCACAAGATCGCTGTCGGCCCCGACGCCGCCGGTGTGATCGATATCTCCGCCCCGATCGGCGACAACATCCGCAAGGTCGCCAAGGCCAAGAGCTCCTCGGTCTCCGATCTCACCGTCTGCATCCTCGATCGTCCGCGCCACGCCGAGCTCATCCAGCAGGTGCGCGATGCGGGCGCGCGCATCCGTCTGATCTCCGACGGTGACGTCGCGGGTGCCATCGCCGCGGCCCGACCCGATTCGGGCACCGACATCCTGGTCGGCGTCGGCGGCACCCCCGAGGGCATCATCGCCGCCGCCGCGATGCGCTGTATGGGCGGCGAACTGCAGGGCATGCTCGCGCCGAAGGACGAGGAGGAGCGCCAGAAGGCGGTCGACGCCGGTCACGATCTGGATCGCGTGCTGAGCACCGAGGATCTGGTGTCCGGTGAGAACGTCTTCTTCTGCGCCACCGGCGTCACCGACGGCGATCTGCTGCGCGGCGTGCGCTACTACGGCGGCGGTGCCTCGACCCAGTCGATCGTCATGCGATCGAAGTCCGGCACGGTCCGCATGATCGACGCCTACCATCGTCTCACCAAGCTGCGCGAATACTCGTCGGTCGATTTCCACGGCGACGACGACGCCAACCCGCCCTTGCCGTAATTTTTGGCAGCTCCTGCGGCGCTGCGTGTTCGCGGGCTCTGTCTGATTGCGGCGCCTACGGCGCCGCGTGTTCGCGGCCCCCTTGGGTCTCGCGTCTCCGCTGCCACTGCTTGCCTTCGGCTTGCGCAGCGGCAGCGGAGACGCGAGACGGGCCGCGAACTCTATGTTCGGTCTCGCTTCGCTCGAAAATTGAGTTCGACCGACCGGGTGCGTCGGGTCGGGTTCGGCGGTTGTCCGCACATTGCCCGGCGCTGCGTCGGGTGATGTGGCTCGCGCGCTTCGGTCCCTGTGCCGATCCTCGGTTCCATATCCGAACTCTCATACGACGAAACTCGGGCCACACAGCAATCGCTCAGCGTGTCGTTTAGTTCACATTCCTCCGGGTAATATCCGCGTGGGTACCAGCTCAGTAATGGTCGCGCGTTCAGTTCTCTTGTTCGCCAAGGCTTTGCCGAGCGTCGGCTCCGGTTTGCGCGTGGCATCACCGCGGCTCCGCGGTGACCGCGTGTGACCACTCCCGAGAGGATGGACATGCACCAATTCGCTCGACGTACCGCCGGATTCGCCATGGCGATCGCCGCTTCGGGTCTGCTCGTAGCCGGCTGTGGCGACGATGACTCCGATACCGCGAACGACACCGTCGGCTCCATGACCTCGATGATGGCCCCCGGCGAAACCGGCCCGATGGGCCCTGGCGAAACCGGGCATATGGACCACGACGGTTCCGCGACCGGAACCGCGATGCCAACCGGCACCGCAACCGGCGGTGAGACTCCCGGCGCCATGGGCGAGACCAAGATCAACACCCCGAACGGCGAGATCGTCGTTTCCGATGTCATCTACACCAAGTACGTCGAGACCGGCGGCCCGGACAGCCCGCTCGGTGCGCCGGAGGAAGCCGAGGAGTCCGGCCCCAACGGTGGCCGCTACCAGGACTTCGTCGGCGGCACCATCTACTGGAGCCCGGATTCCGGCGCCCACATCGTTTGGGGCGATATCCGTGAGACGTGGGAGGAGAACGGCGGCGCCAACGGCACGCTCGGCTACCCGGTCACCGATGAGGAAACCACGGCAGATGGCGGCAAGAAGAGCGAGTTCACCGGCGGCACCATCGTCTGGGTGAACGGTCAGACCACCGTCACCGAGAAGTAGACACGCGCAGGCCGGGCACCTCGCAGGTGCCCGGCCGGATGCCGCGCCCCGCGCGCCCGGGCGCGATACCCCCGTGCTCCCCCACGTGATCCACGCAACGGCTAGGTTGGTGCGGTGCAAACTCTCTTGACCGATCGCGAACTGCTCGAGTCGCTCGCGGTGGAGGTGGAACTGAACCTTCGCCGCCATATCGAGGCCGCCGACGGCTGGCAGCCGCACGATTATGTGCCGTGGGACGACGGCCGCAACTTCGGCTTCCTCGGTGGTACCGACTGGGAACCGGATCAGTCCGAACTGAGTGAGGTCGCCAAGCTGGCGCTGACCGTCAGCGTGCTGATCGCCGACAATCTGCCCTCCTACCACCGTGAGATCGGCAAGTACCTGCGTACCGGCTCCTGGTGGCGCTGGGTCGGCCGCTGGACGGCCGAGGAGAATCGGCACGAGATCATGATCCGCAACTACCTCATGGTGACCCGTGCGGTGGATCCGGTGGAGCTGGAGCGGCTGCGCATGGATCACATGACCAAGGGTTTCCGCCGCGCCCCGCTGCATCTGCTCGACGTGCTGGCCAACGCCGCGTTCGAGGAAGCCGCCTCGGCCGTCAGGCACCGCAATACCGCCGCACTGAACGAGAACCCGATCGTCACCTCGATCAGCGAGCGTATTGCCGTCGATGACGAACTGCAGGCCGAGTTCTTCGCCGCCCTGATCGACGCCGCTTTCGCACAGGCCCCCGATCAGACCATGCGCGCCATCGCCGACCGTATCGCCGACTTCCACGTCCCGACCGTCGCGCTGCCGGACGGCCGCAGTAGCGATGAAGTGCTGGCGGAGGCGGGCATCTACGATCCGGCCAAGGAAGGCGAACTGGTCTTCGCGCCCCTGTTGAAGCGCTGGAATGTGTTCGATCGCACCGATCTGGGGCAGGTAGGCGAGGCGGCGCGCGCGGAGCTGTCCGACCTGCGCGGCTGAGTAACCCGGGTTTATCCCCTGGTCAACCGCGATCCCGGATATCGTGGACGGGTTGACTGCACAACCCTGAAATCCGAAGGAAGGTGAGAGCAATGTTCCTCGACGTAGTAGCGGCACTCTTCAGCTTCATCGGCGAACTCATCGGGATCTCCTCCGAATGAGCACCGCGGCCCGTTCGATGATCGTGTGATCATCGAACGGGCCGCTTCAGGTCTCGGGTGCGCGACAGCTACTTCTTCTCGTCCACCTTTGCCATGGCCAGCACATCAAGGCGGCGATCGAGCTCCTCTTCGGTGAGCTTGTCGCCGATCAGACCGCGGTCGATCACGGTCTGCCGGATGGTCTTCTTCTCCTTCAGCGCTTCCTTCGCCACGGCGGCGGCCTCCTCGTAGCCGATCGCGGAATTCAGCGGCGTCACGATCGACGGCGACGATTCGGCAAGGGTGCGCAGATGCTCCTCATTGGCGACGAGCCCGCGCACACAACGATCGGCGAACAACCGAGACACGTTGGCCAGCAGGCGAATCGACTCGAGCAGGTTGCGTGCCATCACCGGGATGTAGACGTTCAGCTCGAAGTGACCGTTCGCGCCGCCGAACGCGACGGCCGCGTCATTACCGATCACCTGCGCCGCGACCTGGGTGACCGCTTCGGGCAATACCGGGTTCACCTTGCCCGGCATGATCGAACTGCCCGGCTGCAGATCGGGCAGCTGGAGTTCGGCCAGGCCGGTGAGCGGACCCGATCCCATCCAGCGGATATCGTTGGCGATCTTGGTCACGCTGACAGCGATGGTGCGCAGCGCACCCGAGGCCTCGACCAGCCCGTCCCGCGCGGCCTGCGCCTCGAAATGATCCTCGGCTTCACGCAGCGCATCGATACCCGTGGTGCGTACCAGCTCGGCGACGACCAGCCCGCCGAAACCCTCCGGCGCATTGAGGCCGGTGCCGACCGCGGTGCCGCCGATCGGGAGCTCACCCAGCCGCGGCAGGGTCGCCATGATGCGGTCGATACCGGCCGCGACCTGCCGGGTGTAGCCGCCGAACTCCTGGCCGAGGGTCACCGGAACCGCGTCCATCAGATGGGTGCGACCGGACTTGACCACGGTCTTCCACGCAAGCGATTTGTCCTGCAGCGCCAGCCGCAGATGGTCCAGCGCGGGCACCAGATCCGCGATGACCGCCTCGGTGGCGGCAAGGTGCGTCGCGGTCGGGAAGGTGTCGTTGGACGACTGCGACATGTTCACATCGTCATTGGGATGCACGTCGACGCCGTTGGCTTTGGCGATCGAGGCGATCACCTCGTTGGCGTTCATATTGGAGCTGGTACCCGATCCGGTCTGGAAGACATCGATCGGGAACTGGTCGTCGTGGCGGCCCTCGGCGATCTCGGTGGCGGCGGCGATGATCGCGTCGGCCTTCTTCGCGTCCAGTAAACCGAGATCGCGATTCACCTTCGCGCACGCGGCCTTGAGCAGCCCGAGCGCACGAATCTGCGCACGTTCCAGGCCGCGGCCGCTGATCGGGAAGTTCGTCACGGCCCGCTGGGTCTGCGCCCGCCACAGTGCGTCCACGGGAACGCGGACTTCACCCATGGTGTCGTGTTCGATGCGGTATTCGGTCTCGTCGCTTCGCTCACTCATAGTCCGACCATATGCCGCGCCCGCCCCACGTGGGGAAGCCACGCCTGACGCTTATCTCACAGGCGCTCGGCACCCGTCGACGGAATAAGTGTGGCGGCCGCCGGTCGCTTCAGCGCACAGGAAACAACAGACCCCCGGCCACTTCGGGCCGGGGGTCTGCGTCCGCTTCGATCAGGCGTTGGGTCCGTACTCCTCCAACATCTCCGTCACCAGCGCGGCGATCGGGGAACGCTCGCTGCGGGTGAGGGTGACATGGGCGAACAATGGGTGACCCTTCAGCTTTTCGATCACTGCCGCGACACCGTCATGCCTGCCGACGCGCAGGTTGTCACGCTGGGCCACATCGTGGGTGAGCACCACCCGCGATCCGGTGCCGAGCCGGCTCAACACCGTCAGCAGCACATTGCGTTCCAGCGACTGCGCCTCGTCGACGATCACGAACGAGTCGTGCAGCGAACGGCCACGAATATGGGTGAGCGGCAACACTTCCAGCATGTCGCGGCTGAGCACCTCCTCCATGACCTCGCGACTCGCCAGCCCGTCGAGGGTGTCGAAGACGGCCTGCGCCCACGGGCCCATCTTCTCGCTCTCGGAGCCGGGCAGGTAGCCCAATTCCTGCCCGCCGACCGCGTACAGCGGACGGAACACCACCACCTTGCGCTGAGTCCGCCGCTCCAGCACCGCTTCCAGGCCCGCGGTCAATGCGAGCGCCGACTTACCGGTGCCTGCCCGCCCGCCCAGCGAGATGATGCCGACACTCTCGTCCAGCAGCAGATCCAAGGCGATGCGCTGTTCGGCCGAGCGACCGTGCAACCCGAACGCCTCTCGCTCCCGGACCAGCTGAACCCGCTTGTCCGGGGTGACCCGGCCCAATGCGCTGGAGCTGGTGCCCAACAGCCGGATCCCGGTGTGGCAGGGCAGTTCCCGTGCCTCGTCCAGATCAATGGAGCCCTCGCTGTAGAGCGCGTCCACCCGATCGGTGGTGACGTCGAGTTCCACCATGCCCGCCCAGCCGGAGGTCACCACGTCCTGTGCGTGGTACTCGTCGGCCTGTAGACCCACCGAACTCGCCTTGACCCGCAACGGGATGTCCTTGGACACCAACACCACGGTGCGGCCGTCGGCGGCGAGATTGAGCGCGCAGGCCAGGATGCGGGAATCGTTGGTGTCGGTTCGGAATCCGACCGGTAGCACCGTGGGATCGGTGTGGTTCAGCTCCACCTGCAACGTGCCGCCGTCGGTGCCGATCGGCAGCGGCTCGTCGAGCCTGCCGTACTGCACACGCAGATCGTCGAGCATGCGTAGCGCCTCGCGGGCGAACCAGCCGAGCTCATGGTGATGCCGTTTGCCTTCGAGTTCGCTGATCACCACCAGCGGGAGCACGACGTGGTGCTCGCCGAAACGGGTGACCGACCAGGGATCCGACAGCAGAACCGAGGTGTCGACGACAAAGGTTGTGGTGCCTTTCTTCACGGTGCGAGAGTTCGCCGATGGGGCGGAAACGGAGCGTGTTGTAGTCACGGTGGGCTCCTTTTGTGTCTGCGCGGCACCCGCATCAGACAATCTCGCTGGACCGGTCCGTCCTGAGGGATCCGACGCCGGCTGCGTCAGATGCCACGAGGGCCGGGTGCCGGCCCCCTCGTACTGAATGGCTCAGTCACGGTCAGGACCTCCCGCGCGAGCCACAACGACGCGACCCGCATCAACGACGCTACCGCCGATCCCGGGTTGCGCGCTCGGAGACGGACAGGCGTGTCGGTGAATTCGTCGTTAACGACGCGCCCTGACCGGCTTTCGACGCAGGTCAGCGAGTTTTCCGGGCCGGTGTGCCTGAGCAGTAGCCGATGCTCCCACGGGCGACGATACGGCGGCCAACGACGTCGGGGGTGTGCGATTTCGCCACGCGAGCCCTCATCATGCCGTCGGCGGATTAGAGTCGTTTCATGGCCGGTAACGAGGATCTGCAGCAGCTGTCGTCCAAGGAACTGCACGACCGCGCGGTCAGGCTGGCCGTGCGTCGCGGCGACATCAAATTCCTGTGGAAGCTACTCACCCGCATACCCGCCGCCGAGGCCACCGCGGGCAAGTCCGGCGAAAGCGAAGCCGACATCAAGTGGGTCCTGCCGCTGATCGACGACTACGTTCACGCCGGAGACGGCGATCTGGCCGAAGCCCTGCGCCCCTTCTACCTCGACTACCTCACCCAGCACGCCTGACCTGGGCAAGCGCGCATCCCATCCCGTGTACCACTCACCGGGACGCACCCAACCTGCCGCCAACCCCCGCGGTCGATACTCGACACCGACGTCCACACCATGGGCCATCGATAACTGAACCCCGACCCACCCGTGTGGAAGACCTCCCGAACTTTCCCGCCCCGCCAACGACGCCGGGGATCGGCCGCCAACGAAGTCGGCGCGGAGGGGGTCGGGAGAGACCGGCACGATCGATCAACGAATGGCTTTGCGGCACTTGCTCCCTCGACGCCGGCGGCCATGCGCGCTACTGGCGCTCCTCGACGAGGAACGTGCGGGCCGCATCGAGGATTCGGGCGGACAGTTCGCCATCGGCGCTGGCTCGGGCGAGCATCAGGGCACCCGCCATGACGGATAGTTCGACGAGGACGTCCGGGTCGTCGGTTGGGTGTTCGCCGAATTCCGCGAGCTTGGCGATCATGTTCTGGATGCCGTCGAGGTAAGCCTGGCGGACGGGGCTGTCGGGGGCGGCGCGGGAGACGTCGGCGGCGGTGGCGGCGATGCCGCAACCGTTGGCGGGGGTGTCGCGGTGGGTGGTCGAGAGGTACCGCTCGATGAAGGTGCGGCGGGCGGACGGACCGTCCGGGCTCGCAGCGCGAATACGATCCATTTCCTCGATCTTCTCGGCATATGCGGCCGTACAGGCCTGGGTGACCAGGTCTTCCTTGGACTGGAAGTGGCGGTAGAAACCGCCGTGGGTGAGGCCAGCGGCCGCCATCAGGTCGGGGACGGTCATTGCTCCGGCACCGCGTTCGCGGACCTGAGCCGCCGCGGCGTCGAGGACCTGTTTGCGGTGCGATTCGGCCTGCTCGCGCGACGCTCGTGGCACATCGTCTCCTTCCGTCGGGTCGGCGCGCCTTCGGCGGCGCGATCGACGGTCATAGTCTTGCGCATCCTATAGATGATGATCATAATCTAAATCGAGCGGCAATGCTCCCCTTCCCAACCTGTCCGACATGCGTTCGGACCGCGGGACGACTCGAAAGGTGCAGCAATGACCAGAATCGAAGGCTCGGTCGCCTTGGTGACCGGCGGGCAACGCGGACTCGGGCGGGCATTCGTCGACGAATTACTGCGCCGGGGCGCGGCGAAGGTCTACGCGACCGCCCGCCAACCGGCGCCGAGCTCGGATCCGCGTGTGGAAGTACTTGCCCTCGACGTGACCGATCCCGACTCCGTCACCACGGCGGCGACCGTCGCGGGCGATGTCGGTATCGTCGTCAACAACGCGGGCGCACTGATCCCCGCACCGCTACTGAAGGCCGAAATACCCGATGTGGTCGCCACTTTCGAGACGAATGTCTTCGGCCCGCTGCGGATCGCGCAAGCCTTCGCGCCGATCTTGGCGGCCAACGGTGGCGGCGCGCTGATCGATATTCATTCGGTGCTGTCCTGGGGTTCCGGTGCGGCTGCTTACGGCGCGTCGAAGGCCGCATTCTGGTCGCTCACCAACTCGCTGCGGCTGGAGTTGGCCGCGCAACGCACCCAAGTCGTCGGCGTACATCTCGGCTTCGCCGATACCGACATGGTCAGGCATCTCCCGGTTGACAAGGTCGATCCCGCCCTGGTCGCCGCGGCCGTTTTCGACGGGGTCGAGAAGGGAGACAGCGAAGTCCTCGTCGACGAGGTCACCCGCCGGATGAAGGCCGCCCTGTCCGGCCCCGTCGAGGGCCTCGCCATCGCCGTCGGCCGCTGACCACACGCTCCGGGAAAGGACTCACCATGCCTCTGTGGCACATCTACCATCCCGCCAACACCTACTCCGACCAGGATAAACAAGACTTCGCCAACGACATCACCGAGCTGTACACCAGCTTCGGCCTACCAGCCTTCTACGTCGTCGTCCTGTTCAAGGAAACCGCGGAGTCCGACTTCTACGTTGGCGGTAAACCGGCAACCGACACCGTCCGGATCGTTGTCGAACACCTCGCCCGCCACCTCGATGATCCCGAGATGCGCAAACGCTCCACCGACAAACTCGACTCGATCATGCTGCCCTACACCCGGGCCCGCGGTCTGCACTGGGAATTTCACACCTACGAGTCGCCGCGCGATCTGTGGAAGATCGCCGGACAGTTCCCGCCGCCTGCGGGTAGCGATGCCGAAAAGGCTTGGGCGCGTACGAACACGCCGACCCCCTTCTGATCCGATGGCGGCCGCGCGTCAGGCTCTCGGATTCGCCGGCGGCCACGGTGCCAGAACGCAGATCTGCCCACCGGCGCGGCACCGGTGGGCAGATCTTCAGAGTGCGCGGCGCGGGGCGGGCGAACCCCTGGCCGCGCACGGCTATTCGATGTCCGCGCCAGTTCTGAGTGGTGGCGCGGACTCGAGTTCGGTGAACTCCTCGTCGGTGAGCAGACGGGAGCGAATGAGGAAACGGACACCCTCGGGTGCTTCCAGGGAGAACCCGCTGCCCCGTCCCGGAACCACATCCACGGTGAGGTGGGTGTGCTTCCAGTACTCGTATTGATCGGCGCTCATCCAGAACGGCGTATCCACGGCAATCGTCCCGAGCAGAACATCCGAGGCGCCGACACGGAATTCACCGCGCGGATAGCACATCGGGGAACTGCCGTCGCAGCAGCCGCCGGACTGGTGGAACATGACCGCGCCGTGCCGCCGGATCAGGCTGTCGAGCATCTGCTCGGCCTGTTCGGTGATCTCGACGCGGTGCACGTCCGCGGGCATCAGAAGAATCCGAGCTTATTCGGTGCGTAGCTCACCAGCAGGTTCTTCGTCTGCTGGTAGTGGTCCAGCATCATGGCATGGTTCTCGCGACCGATACCGGACTTCTTGTAACCGCCGAAGGCCGCATGCGCCGGGTAGGCGTGGTAGCAGTTGGTCCACACCCGGCCGGCCTTGATGCCACGACCGAGCCGGTAGGCGGTGTTCATATCGCGGGTCCAGACACCGGCGCCGAGACCGTAGAGGGTGTCGTTGGCGATTTTCAACGCCTCATCGGTGGAGTCGAAGGTGGTGACCGAGACGACCGGACCGAAGATCTCCTCCTGGAAGATCCGCATATCGTTGCTGCCCTTGAACACTGTCGGCTCGATGTAGTACCCGTCCGGGAACTCGTCGACCTTGCGCGGCCCGCCGCCGGTGAGCACCTCGGCGCCTTCCTGACGGCCGATGTCGATGTAGGACAGGATCTTCTCGTACTGGTCGTTGCTGGCCTGGGCGCCGATCATGGTCGCGTCATCGAGCGGATTGCCGCTGATGATGGCCTTGGTGCGCTCCACGCATCGCGCCATGAACTCGTCATAGATGGACGAATGGATCAGCGCACGCGACGGACAGGTGCACACCTCGCCCTGGTTCAGCGCGAACATCACGAAACCCTCGACGGCCTTGTCCAGGAATTCGTCGTCGGCGGCCATGATGTCGGGCAGGAAGATGTTGGGGCTCTTACCGCCGAGCTCCAACGTCACCGGGATGATGTTCTCGCTGGCATACTGCATGATCAGCCGGCCGGTAGTGGTTTCACCGGTGAACGCGACCTTGGCCACCCGCGAACTCGACGCCAGCGGCTTACCCGCCTCGACACCGAAACCGTTGACCACGTTGAGAACTCCCGGTGGGAGCAGATCCGCGATCAGCTCAACCACCTTCAGGATCGAGGCCGGGGTCTGCTCGGCGGGCTTGAGCACCACCGCATTACCTGCCGCGAGCGCGGGCGCAAGCTTCCAGGTGGCCATCAGGATCGGGAAGTTCCACGGAATGATCTGGCCAACGACGCCGAGCGGCTCATGGAAGTGGTAGGCGATGGTGTCGCCGTCGATCTCGCTGATACCGCCTTCCTGGGCGCGGATGGCGCCGGCGAAATAGCGGAAGTGGTCGACCGCCAACGGCAGGTCCGCGGCTTTGGTTTCGCGGACCGGCTTGCCGTTCTCCCAGGTCTCGGCGACGGCGAGGGCCTCGAGGTTGTCCTCGATGCGGTCGGCGATCTTATTGAGGATATTGGCACGTTCGGCGGCGGAGGTCGCGCCCCAGCCGTCGGCGGCGGTGTGCGCGGCATCGAGTGCGAGTTCCACATCGGCGGCGGTCGAGCGTGCTACCTCGGTGAAGGTCCGCCCGTCGACCGGCGACGGATTCTCGAAGTATTGCCCCTCGACCGGTGCGGTCCAGTCGCCGCCGATGAAATTGTCATAGCGGGCGGCGTAGCTGACGATGCTGCCGTCGGCACCTGGTTGTGCGTAGGTCATGACGCATGCTCCTCATCGAGTCGGCGGGATAGCACGAGCAACCGTTCGTGATGTGGACCACTATCGCGATCTCGGGTTGGCAGAAGGTTGACTACCACGACGACACGCCGACGCCGCAGGTCAGGGGCGCTGAACTCAGGAACGCAGCGCGGTGTGCAGCCTGGCCGCGGCGACCGCGCGGCGGGCATCGTTGACCGGCAGCAGAGCCAGTGCGTGCTCGTGGATCTCGATATCGTCGGGCGCCCGCTCGCCGTAGCGCAGTGCGTATTCGGGGTCGTCGTCCGACAGCACCGCGGTGCGGACCGCGACCTCGAGATGTTCGCGCCATTCGACGATTCCCGGCGTCTCCGA
This sequence comes from Nocardia cyriacigeorgica, assembly GCF_010868145.1. Lineage (GTDB taxonomy): Bacteria > Actinomycetota > Actinomycetes > Mycobacteriales > Mycobacteriaceae > Nocardia > Nocardia cyriacigeorgica_D. Next base: position 12,095 of record NZ_JAAGUY010000034.1, on the reverse strand, counting down.
TCCCGGCAGCAGCGGTCCGCGATACAACCGCACCGCCGTCGCGGTGTCGCCGGCTTCGAGCGCGGTGAGCAGGTCGACGGCATCGCACGACAGCGGCGTGGTCAGCTGATAGACGCGATTGGCGATCTCGCCGCCGGTGGCCCGGCGCAGATGGGAGACATCGGCCTTGAGTGTGCTCGAGGTGGCGGGGCGGTCGCCGTAGATGGCGTAGTGCAATCGTTCGGGGGTGAAGCCGGCCGGTTCCAGCGCGAGCAGCGCCAGGATCTCCAGCTGACGTGGCCGCAGCCGTACCGCACGACCGTCGCGTATCAGTCCGGAACCACCGAGGCAGGTGAGCCGCACCCCGGGGCGAGTGAGGGGCGCGGCCGCGTTCAGCCGCGCCTCGACCGCCATGACCAGCGACTGCACCGTCGACATGGCAAGCGGATGCGAGCGATCCCAGGTGGAGGACAGGTCGAGCACGCCGAGCTGACGTCCGTCGGGTGCGTGGATGGGCGCGCAGTAGCACACCCAGCCGTGCAGCGCGGCGACCAGATGTTCGGCTGAGAACACCGTGCTGGGTTTGCCGGTCTGCATGGCCAGCGATAGCGCGTTGGTGCCCATATGCTGCTCGTCCCAGCGGCCGCCGGGGGCGAAATTGACCTTCTCGGCCCGGCGTCGCATGACCTGACCGCCGAAGGACCACAGGATGGTGCCGGACTCATCGGTCACCGCGGCGACATAGCCTGCGTCATGGGCGACGTCGTGCAGTTGATCGGCGAGCTGCGTCACCGGTTCGCGCAGCGGGGACTCCGCCCAGCGCGATCCGATATCGGCGGAATCGACGGCAGGTGCGCTGGCGCGGGCGGGATCGACGGTGCGCACCGAGCGCATCCAGGACTGCGCGACTTCACTGCGCAGGCCGGACCCGGAGACCCGCGGCAGCGCAGGATGCGACCCGTCCGGTACCCACCGGGCCCATTCCTTTTCCAGCGTGGCTCGCTGCTCGGCGAGCGTGCTGCGTGGCGCCATCTACGCGGTGTCTTCCTTGTCACATATTCGACTGTCTCCATCATGCCGCACCGATCCGTCGATCGGTGCGGCATCGACGAGCGAAGTCAGCTCAGATGGTGCACCGGCCCCATCCCGTACACCGGGGTCGGGATGCCCTCGTATCGCGCCTCGAGCTGCAACGCGAGATACAGCGAGTAGTGCCGGGATTGGTGCAGATTGCCGCCGTGGAACCACAGACCTTCCTGCCTCGTTGACTCTTGCGGAGCCGGCGTTCGGCCTGCCGCAGAAACTGCGGCGACGCGATCGTTTTCCCGTCCGACATCACCGCGAACGTCGTCAGTCCCAGGTCGACACCAACTTCCGGATCGACCGGCGGCAACGCCTTGTCGCCCGATTCCACGACGAACGACGCGAAGTATCGGCCGGATGCGTCACTGACGATCGTCACCGGCGAGGGCGGCGCCGGCAGTTCGCGCGACCAGCGGACTGCAACATCACCGATCTTCGGCAACCGCAACTTCCGGCCGGACGTGACCGCGAACCGCGAGTTCCGTGTGGACCGGATCGCCTGCCTGGTGTCCTTCCGTGAGCGGAACCTCGGTGGCGCGAGCTTCGCACCCTTCCGTTTGCCGACGATCGACTGAAAAAAGTTGCGGTAGGCGGTATTCAGATCCGCCAATCCTGCTGCAACACGACGCTCGACACTTCGGTCAGCCACTCGCGTCGCGGGGCTGCCCACACGCGACATGGCCGCAGCCGGGCGTCTGCCCCCGGCAACACTCCAACGCCGAGCCGGACACCGCCCGAAGAGCGTGGTCCGCCACCGCACGGCATCAACTGCCGAGGCCAGTAGCGCGGATCGCCTCCTCGGCTATGCCTCAGCCTCGCGAGAATACGGCTTTCCACAACCCGACGACCGTCCCGCGCAGGAAGTTCTCCCAGCTGAAGTGGTCGTGCCACAAGATGATCCGCCCGTCACGCAGTTCGAACGTGCCGGTCACCCAGAAGGAGATCCGCAGCGGCCCGATGCGGAGGATATCGGTGCGGTCGGTGAGCACGATGGTGCCGTCGGCGGCGATGTGGTGCATGTCGGCGGCGAAGCCGAACTGGTCCCGGTTCAGCCCGCGCAGTATGCCCGCGACCCGGCGTTCGCCGCGCACATCGGGTAGTGACGTGTTCTTCCAGACGATGTCGGGGTGCAGCAGATCCAGCGCCTCGCCCACCGCGCCGAGTTCCAGCGCGGCGAAGAACTCCCGCACCGTGGTGATCGAGTCCTGCTCCAGCTCGATTTCGCTCATGGATCGAGGGTAGGCCGACCGCGTCGGTACCGCGACGGATCGGCGCGTTCGCCGATGCGAATCGACCACCCGGCGATACCTTGGCCCTATGACCACTCGGGATGAGATCGAGTCGTTTCTGGACGAGTATCAGGCCGGGCTGTCGGCGTACGACGCCGAACGTTCCGCGGCCCTGTGGGGCATGCCGGGCACCATCCTCAGCGACGCCTTCGTCGGGTCGCTGCACTCACGCACCGAGATGGCGCGGGGGTTGTCGCAGGCCTACCCGTTCTATCAACAGCTGGGGCTGGCGCGGGTGGACCACACCCTGCTCGAGCAGGTCGATGTGACCGAGCGCATCGTCCGAGTGCGGGTGCGCTGGCATTTCTACGATGACGCCGACGACCTCCTCACAGACGGCGACTACGAGTATCTGCTACGGCGCGACGATGACGGGCTGCGCGCGTATGTCGCGGTGCCGATCGACGAGGTGGAGAAGCTGACAAAGCTCGCGGCGGAGAAGGGAATCCAGCTACCAGGGACATAAAGGGTCAGGACTTGCGCCGATCGACCAGCGCCTCTAGCCCGTCGAGGATCCGGTCGATGCCGAAGTTCAGGGCGTCATCGCGTGCCGAGGTGCCGGCGGCCTGCTCGCCCAATGCCCTGATCACCTCGGGATATCGGTCCCCCGCCGCCTCCATCACCTCCGCCATCTGGTGCATCAACTGCTCCTCTATCCCGTCCGCGGCACCTCCGCCGGATTGCAGCGCAAGGCTCCGGACGTGGCCGTTGAGCACAACGACAGTGTCCAGCCGCTCCGGCCCGGTGAGCCCGATCCCCGCCATCGCCGTCAGCGCGGCTTCCAGCCAGCCGAGTTCGTGCGGCCCCATCGGCCGCACACCGTCAGATAGTTCCAGCGACCACGGATGCGCGCGGTAGCGGCGGAAGATCTCCTCCGTCCACGTACGCAGCCCGGCCCGCCAGGGCGACTCATCGGACACCGACTGCGCCGCAGCGAGATCCGGCGGCGCCCCAAGTGCCTGCTCCAACATCAGTGCGGCCAGCTCGGCCTTACCCGGTACGTATCGGTACAGCGACATCTTGGTGTAGCCGAGTCGCTCGGCCACCCGCTGCATGGACACACCGCCCATGCCCTCGGCGTCGGCGAGTTCGATCGCCGCACCGACGATCGCCTCCAGCGACAGCGACGGCTTCGGTCCGCGCGTGGATTGGCGCCCGGTGCCCCAGAGCAGCTCGACAACGGTCGGAGCCGGCATCGCGGTGTCCTTCCAGAAATGGGGTTGACCTGAAACTGTGTCTACCATACGCTCATCTGCGTCCACCAGAAACAGATTCCGCTGGACGCAGTTATTACCGAAGGAGCGATCATGCGAAACAACACCGTCCTCATCTCCGGCGCGAGCATCGCTGGCCCCGCCCTCGCCTACTGGCTGGACCGCTACGGCTTCGACGTCACCGTCGTCGAACGCGCCCCTGAGCTGCGCCCCGGCGGTCAGGCCGTCGATTTCAAGGGTGCGACGCATCTGAAGGTGCTGGAGCGGATGGGCATCCTCGACGCGGTCCGGGATCGGCAGACCGGCGGTGGCGACATGGTGATGGTGGATGCCGCGGGCACACGTCGTTCGATGATCTCCGGCGACTTCACCGGCGGTGACGTCGAGATCCTGCGCGGCGATCTGGCCGAGATCATGTACGAACGCACCGCCGAGAGCTGCACTCATATTTTCGGCGATTCGATCAGCGCGCTCACCGAGACCGCCGACGGTGTGCGAGTGGAGTTCGAGCACGGGCAGGCCCGCACCTTCGACCTGGTCTTCGGTGCCGACGGCGTGCACTCTCGGGTGCGCAAGCTGGCCTTCGGACCCGAGCACGACTACGTCCAGCATCGGGGCTACTACTACTGCCTGGTCAATTCGGGGACCCAGCCCCGGCGCACCGACGGACCGCGACGCGAGGTGTCCTATGCCCACAACGCGCCGGGGAAGCTGGCGGTCGACGGGGGGCCGAAGGCCGAGCAGATGTACATGTTCGCCGCGCCCGAGCTCGACTACGCACGCGATGACGAACAAGCGCAGCGCCACATTGTCAAGGAAACCTTCGCCGATGTCGGGTGGGAGGTACCGCGCATGATGGCCGACCTGGACGAGGCCGAGAACTTCTACCTGGACTCGCTCAGCGTGGTGAAGATGTCGTCGTGCGTCCGCGGCCGCGTTGCCCTGATCGGGGATGCCGGATACGGCAACACCCTGGCGGGATTCGGCACCGGGCTCGCCATCGTCGGCGCCTACGTGCTCGCGGGCGAACTCGCCCTCGCCGACGGCGACCACACCGTGGCCTTCCCGCGCTATGACGAGATCATGCAGCGCTACAACAAGATCGCGGGCTCCAGCAATCCGGGCCGCTTCCTTGCCCCCAAGACCGCCTTCGGCATCCGTGCGCGCGACTGGTTCCTGAACTCCCCGTTGTTCGGACTGATGGTCAAGCTCGGCGACAAGGGCGCCAACGACGTCGATCTGCGGGACTACCCGGCGTTGATCGAACGCCCGGAAAACAACGACGCGCCCACGAATCGGCAGTAACCGATCGTGGACGCGTCAGCGTCGTGCAGCTCAGCCCAGCAGGCGCCAGTCCTCGAGGCCCTGGTACAGCGGCAGGTCGTTGGCCAGCTTGCGGACCCGAGCGCGCAGCGTCTCCACCTCGGACCCACCGGCCAGCGCGGTGCCGATGATGTCGGCGACCTCGGTGAACTCGGCGTCGCCGAAGCCACGGGTGGCAAGGGCGGCGGTACCGATGCGCAGGCCGGAGGTGACCATCGGCGGACGCGGATCGAACGGAACGGCGTTGCGGTTGACCGTGATTCCGATCTCGTGCAGCAGATCCTCGCCCTGCTGGCCGTCGAGCTCGGAGTTGCGCAGATCGACGAGCACCAGGTGCACGTCGGTGCCGCCGGTCAGCACGCTGATGCCCTTACCGGCCACATCGGCGCCGGTCAGGCGCTCGGCCAGGATCTTGGCGCCGGACAGGGTGCGCTGCTGGCGCTCGGCGAACTCGGCGGTGCCCGCGATCTTGAACGCGACGGCCTTGGCGGCGATGGCGTGCATCAGCGGCCCACCCTGCTGGCCGGGGAACACCGAGCTGTTGAGCTTCTTGGCGAACTCCTGCTTGGCCAGGATCAGGCCGGAGCGCGGGCCACCGAGAGTCTTGTGCACGGTGGAGGACACGACGTCGGCGTAAGGCACGGGCGAGGGGTGCAGACCTGCGGCGACCAGACCGGCGAAGTGCGCCATATCGACCCACAGGTAGGCACCGACCTCATCGGCGATCTCGCGGAAGGCGGCGAAATCCTGATGCCGCGGGTAGGCCGACCAGCCGGCGACGATCACCTTCGGCTGCGCCTCGACGGCGATCTTGCGCACCTCGTCCATATCGACGCGGTGATCGTCCTTGCTGACACCGTAGGAGTGGACCTCGTACAGCTTGCCGGAGAAGTTCAGCCGCATGCCGTGGGTGAGGTGGCCGCCGTGGGCCAGATCGAGGCCGAGCAGCTTCTCGCCGGGGTTCATCAGCGACATCAGCACCGCGGCGTTGGCCTGGGCGCCGGAATGCGGCTGGACGTTGGCGAACTCGGCGCCGAACAGCTCCTTGGCGCGGTCGCGGGCGAGGGTCTCCACGACGTCGACGTGCTCGCAGCCGCCGTAGTAGCGGCGGCCCGGGTAGCCCTCGGCGTACTTGTTGGTGAGCACGCTGCCCTGCGCCTGCAGGACCGCGCGCGGCACGAAGTTCTCCGAGGCGATCATCTCGAGGGTGTCGCGCTCGCGAGCGAGCTCTCCTGCCATCGCGGCAGCTACCTCGGGATCGAGTTCACCGAGAGACTGGGTATTGACAGAAGCGGTCGTCTGCGTCACCCGGACAGTCTATTGGCTTCTGCGGGCCGGACCGGCACGGGGTCTGATAGCACATCACAGGCCCTGGCGGACCGATTCCGCCGGAGCCGAGCACCGGGGTCGGTTCAACCGAACAGTGCCCGGTCGCGTTCGAGCTGACGGCGCCTGGCCAGGTCCGGCGGCGGGTACCCGCTATGCCCGCGGACGCGCGCTCGGTGGGCTCGGCAGATCACCAGCGTGCCCGCCCGACCGCACCGGGCGGGCAACCCGGCCAGTTCAGGCCGGCTGCATCGCCCGCACCGTGCCCGGGGTGAGCGGTTCGTCCAGCAGCCTGCGAAACCGGTCGGCGCGATCGTCGGCGTCGGGCGCACGGTCCAGCCAGCCACCGAGTAGCCGGTAGCCCTCGACATAGGTGCTGATGTAGGCCCGCCACAATGGCGAGGACAGGAACCGCAGCGACTGCCGGGCCCGCGTCGGCGTCAGCAGGTTCCAGCGCATCAGGAACTCCGCGACCTCGTCGGCGTCGCGACCGCGATCGTGCAGCAGTAGCGCGGCGTCCTGGCGCACTCCGAGCAACTGCCCCGACGCCTCCGACAGCCGTTCGGCGCGGTCGCCGTCGAACCGCAACCCCAGATCGGCGTAGATCTCCTGCGCCCAGCGTCCCCAGCCGGGCCCGATGATCGACTTCAGCGCCAGGTCGGCAAGCCCCTCCGCCATCAGGCACTGCGGGGTGTTGACCAGGAACAACGTCTGCTCGTCCTGCCCGGCCGCGACCAGCCCCGCCTCCTTGCGGCAGTGCTCGGTGTGGTGGCCCGGATAGGCCTCGTGCGCGATGAGATGCGGCAGGTTGGCCATGTGCTGGCGCAGATCGGAATTGATCGCGACCGTCGAGTGATAGTTGCCCAGGTAGTAGTTGAAGCCGGACCACGGCTTGTCACCGACCACCTCATAGGTGACGTGCTCATGATCGGGCAGCGGGTACCGATCGCGAACCAGCTCACGCAATGCGCCGGAGAACGCATCGACGCAGGCCTGGAGGCGCTCCGGCGGGATCTCGTCGGCCTGTTTGTGCGCGGCCATCCGTTCGGCCAGCGAGCCGTCGCCTGCCAGCACCTCGTCCATCTTGCGGTGCGCGTCGCGGTAGTCGGCTTCGTCGCCCGGTGCGATCTCGACGTCGAAATAGGCCCGCACCTCGTCGACGAATCCGATGTCGTCACCGGCGAACTTGCGGCCCGAGCATTCCAGCGCGCGCAGGTGCACGTCGAGGAACTCGGTGCGCTCCGGTGCAAGCCCGGCCGCGGGCAGTTCGGCTCGCAGTGTCGCGGCCCGCCGCGCCAGCTCCCGCGGTTGCGGCGCTGGCACGTTCTCGACCTCCCGGCGCAGCGCCGGGTCACCGGTGAAGGCGTCGACGAACCCCTCTTCCAGCCGGTCGAAGGCAAGGCCGAGCCGCAGGTACTCGGTCACGAGCGGATGCGCTTCCATGGCAGCCGACGATAGCGGGTCCACCAGCGCGGCGCCGCCTGTTACTCACCGGTAGGCCACCCCGTTTCCGGTCGCGGGGCGGCGAGGCGCAGAATTCAGCCATGCGGCCACAGTTAGACCGAATCTCACAGCGCCGGTGCGATATGTGTGCGTGTTTGCCGAAATGGAGCGTCGGGTAAGTGGCACGGATGAGTGAGCCGAGTCCCTATGTGGAATTCGATCGGAAACAATGGCGCACACTGCGTAAATCGACTCCACTGGTGCTCACCGAGGAAGAACTGCGCGGCCTGCGTGGTCTGGGTGAACAGATTGATCTGGAAGAAGTCGCCGAGGTCTACCTCCCGCTCGCCCGTCTCATCCACTTGCAGGTCGCCGCACGTCAGCGACTGTTCGCGGCGACCGCGACCTTCCTCGGGGAAAAGCATCCCGACCGGCAGGTGCCGTTCGTGATCGGTGTTGCCGGCAGTGTCGCGGTGGGCAAATCCACCACTGCCCGTGTGCTGCAGGCGCTACTGGCCCGCTGGGATCATCATCCGCGGGTGGATCTGGTCACCACCGACGGGTTCCTCTACCCCACCGCCGAACTCACCCGGCGCGGCATCATGCATCGCAAGGGATTTCCGGAGAGCTACGATCGACGTAAGCTGCTGCGTTTCGTCACCGAGGTGAAAGCCGGTGCGCCGGAGGTGTGCGCGCCGATGTACTCGCATATCTCCTACGACATCGTGCCGGACGAGTTCCATTGCGTGCGCCAGCCCGACATCCTCATTGTCGAGGGTCTCAATGTGTTACAGACGGGCCCGCGGCTGATGGTGTCGGATCTGTTCGACTTCTCCATCTATGTCGACGCCCGCATCGAGGACATCGAGAACTGGTACGTACAAAGGTTTCTCAGCCTGCGCAAGACCGGTTTCGCCGATCCGCGAGCACATTTCCACCATTACGCCCGCTTCACCGACGAGGAGGCGACCTCGGCGGCCAAGGAGATCTGGAACTCGACCAACCGGCCGAATCTGGTGGAGAACATCCTGCCCACTCGTCCGCGCGCGACCCTGGTGCTGCGCAAGGACGCCGATCACGCCATCAATCGGCTACGACTGCGGAAATTGTGAGCCGGTGAATCCGCTCAGACGCCGAATCGGCGGTGTCGCGCGGCGAAATCACGCAGCGCACGCAGGAAATCCACTCGGCGGAACTCCGGCCAGTACGCCTCGGTGAACCAGATCTCCGAATATGCGCTCTGCCACAGCAGGAAACCGGACAGCCGCTGCTCACCGGAGGTGCGGATGACAAGGTCTGGATCGGGCTGTCCGGAGGTGTAGAGATGCTGACCGATGGCGTTGACGGTGATCGACTGCACGAGGTCTTCGCCGGTCTCGCCGGCCGCGATCTCCTGACGCACCAGCGAGCGCACCGCGTCGGTGATCTCCTGCCTGCCGCCGTAGCCAACCGCCACATTGACGTGCACTCCGTTGCGTCCGCTGGTGCGTTCCGCGGCGGTACGCAAGCGCTTGGCGATCAGCTCGGGAAAACCGTCGAGCGAGCCGACCAGCCGCACACTCCAGTTCTGGTCCGGCGCCGACAGCTCTTCGACCACGTCGGTGATGACCTCGAACAGCGTCTCCAGTTCCTCCGGATCGCGGTTGAGGTTCTCGGTGGAAAGCAGGTAGACGGTGACCATCTCGATGCCCGCGGCCTCGCACCAGCCCACCAGTTCGGCGATCTTCAGCGCGCCGACCCGGTGCCCGTGGCTGACGTCGGTGAAGCCGTTTTCCCTGGCCCAGCGGCGATTGCCATCGCACATCACCGCCACGTGACGGGGGTGCTGCTTACCTGCCAGCTGCTTGGCCAGCCGGGCCTCGTAGACGCGATACGGAAAGCCACGCACCCGACTCGGAAACTCCACGGCGACCAACAGTACGCCTCGTCACGTCGGTAGCGGCAGCGGCCGCAGTTCCCGGTACAGTAGCGATCGTGCCCGCAACCTACGGTTCCGTAGGTTACTCGCGAGTTATTTACAGGAGGCAGTCCGTGACCGATCCGGTCGAGGCCACCGACACGTCCCGCTACGTCGACACCACCGCTGCCGACGACGCCGCCGAGGAAGCGCTCAACCCGGCCGATGCACTGGAGGCACTGCTCAAACCACGGATGCGCGGGTGGATCCACACATGGGCAGTCGGTATCGCCGCGATCGCCGTCATCGCTCTGATCGCCGTCGCGACGACGGTCTCGGCGACCGCGGTGTGGTCGACGCTGGTCTACGGGCTCACCGTATGCCTGCTGTTCGGGGTCAGCGCCGTCTACCACCGGGTCACCTGGTCGACGGTGCGCGCTCGGATCCGGATGAAACGCGCCGACCATTCGATGATCTTCCTGTTCATCGCGGGCAGCTACACCCCGTTCGCGCTGCTCGGCCTGCCCGGTTCCACGGGTCGCACGCTGCTGATCGTGGTGTGGGCGGGCGCGCTCGCCGGTGTCGCGTTGAAACTGCTGTGGCCGACCGCACCGCGCTGGGTCGGGGTGCCGTTATATCTGTTGCTCGGCTGGGCGATCGTGCCGGTCGCCGGTGAGCTCTACGACAATGTGGGGCTCGCGCCGCTCATCCTGCTGCTCATCGGCGGCCTGATCTACAGCGTCGGCGCCATCCTCTACGCCACCAAATGGCCGAACCCGTGGCCCGCCGTGTTCGGCCATCACGAGTTCTTCCACGCCGCGACGGTGCTCGCCGCGCTGGCGCACTACGTTGCGGTTTGGCTCGTGCTGCTGCGCTGAACGCCTTCGGCGTTCTATGCTGCTCGTTCGTGTCGGTCGCTGTCCCAGTGAGCATTGTGCTGCCCGAGCGCACGTCATGATCGCCCGTCTGGTGGTCTGGGCGCTGCGGGCGCGGTGGGGCCTGGCCGCCGTCGTGATCACCTGCAATCTCAGTGGTCTCGCGGTGATCACCATCCAACTGTGGCTCGGCGGATTCTTCGACCGGCTCGGACCCGACATTCTGCGCGCGCTCGGTGTCGTCGCCATCTATCCGGCCATCGGCTTCCTGATCGGCATCGCGCTGGCCATTCGCGATCGCGGCGTCTATTTCGCCTGGCTCGACCAAACCCGCAAACCCACACCGGACGAGGCGCGACGACTGCTGCGGCTGCCCATCGCCATCACCACCCGCGCACTCGCACTGTGGCTGCCGGGCGTGATCATCGCCGCCATCGTGCTGGCCAGGGTGACACCGCAGGACGATCTCGCGGTGATGACGTCGATGTTCATCATCGGCGGGCTGGAATCGGGCGGGCTCACCTTCTTGATCGTGGACCGCTTGATCCGGCCGACCATTCCGATCGTCGCCGGTGTACTCGGCGCGACAATGCACTGGAGTTCCACGGTCTTCGTTCGGGTGGTGCTCACCTGGGCGGTCTCGGGCGCGATGCCGTTGTCCATGCTGATCGTCGTGCTCGCCGATCCGGTCTCCAGCGCGCCCGATCGCATCCGCACCGGCATTTACGTGGCCTGCCTCGGCATCGTCGTCGGCGCCCTCGCCACCGCGACGCTGGCCCGCGCTGTCGCCGCGCCGATCCGGCATCTGCGCCTCGCCTTGGATCGGATCACCCACGGCGACCTCGACGTACGGGTACAGGTGGGCAGCGCAAGCGAGATCGGCAGGTTGGAACATTCGGTCAATCAGCTGGCCGCCACCTTGCGCGAGCGGACCAGGATGCGTGATGTGTTCGGCAGGCACGTCGGTGACGAGGTGGCCGAGCGGGCCCTGGCCAGTAGCGTGGATCTCACCGGCGATGTGCGGGTGGTGTCGGCGCTGTTCGTCGACGTCACCGGTTCGGTGGAGATCTCCACGGGCCTGCCGCCGCAGGAATTCGTGGCCAAACTCAACCGGCTGCTCTCGATCGTGGTCGCGGCAACCGAGGAGAACAACGGCCTGGTCAACAAGTTCGAAGGCGACGCAGCGCTGTGCATCTTCGGCGCCCCGATCGCGCTACGCGACAATGCCACTCCCGCCCTGCGCGCCGCCCGCCGCATCCGCGACGAGGTGCTGGCCACCGGCGAACTCGATATCGGCATCGGCGTGGCCCGCGGCCAGGTATTCGCCGGTGATGTCGGGACCGATACCCGGCTGGAGTTCACCGTCATCGGCGACGCCGTCAACGAGGCCGCCCGTCTCACCACCGCTGCCAAGGCCGTACCCCGTCGAATCCTGGTGAGCGAGTCCGTCATCGACGCGGCCGCACCGCACGAACAAGCCAAATGGACGCTCTACGGGGATCTGCCGCTGCGTGGCATCGCCGACCCGACGCCCTCCTGGACCGACGTCCCCCACGACGAACCGGCCGCGCCGGCCCCGTCGATGAATGGCGTCGAATCCCCCGCCGACGCACCCCGCCCCGCCCCCGCACCCACCGGGGACCCGACCGCAGGGCCATCTGCCTGA
>NZ_JAAGUY010000033.1 GCF_010868145.1 Nocardia cyriacigeorgica | reverse complement strand
ACGCCCTCACCCTGCACTCCCACGTCGCCAACATCGGCGACGTCCGCTCCCTCGTCATCCACCCCGCCTCCACCACCCACTCCCAACTCACCCCCCAACAGCAGCTCGCCGCAGGCGTCACCCCCGGCCTGGTCCGCCTCGCCGTCGGTATCGAAGGCATCGACGACATCCTCACCGACCTGCGCGCGGGATTCACGGCGGCGGCGACGTGACCGTGAGCGCCGACCACAGAACCGCCCGTGTGACGGCGGCCGAGTTGCCACCGCCGGACGGACGGCTCGGCATCATCGCCGTCGGGGATATCGCGCTGGAGAACGGCGAGACCGTCCCCGACGTACATCTGGCCGTGCAGCGCTGGGGTGAGCTGTCACCCGAACTGGACAACGTGGTGCTGGTGGAGCATGCCCTGACCGGCGACTCCCATGTGGTCGGCAGCCCCGATGACATCCATCCGCAGCCCGGCTGGTGGGACGGCATGGTCGGTCCCGGCGCGCCGCTGGACACCGACGAGTGGTGTGTCATCGCGACGAACGTGCTCGGCGGCTGTAAGGGCAGCACCGGCCCGTCCTCGGCGGCACCCGACGGGAAACCGTGGGGCTCCCGGTTCCCCGAGATCTCCATTCGCGACCAGGTGACCGCCGAAGCCGCGCTGCTAGACAAGCTCGGAATCGAACGGTTGGCCGCCGTCGTCGGTGGGTCGATGGGCGGCATGCGCGTCCTGGAGTGGATGGTCGGCGCACCCGCACGGGTCTCGGCGGCGCTGGTGCTCGCGGTGGGCGCACGCGCCACCGCCGACCAGATCGGCACCCAGACCACCCAGATCGCCGCCATCCAGGCCGATCCGGAGTGGCAGGGCGGCGACTACCACGACACCGGCCGTATTCCGACCGCTGGCATGGGCATCGCCCGGCGCATCGCCCATCTGAGCTACCGCACCGAAGGCGAACTCGATCATCGCTTCGAAAACCACGCCCAGGGTGATGAGGATCCGTGGCGCGGCGGGCGATACGCGGTGCAGAGTTACCTCGAATACCAGGCCGAAAAGCTGTGCAAGCGTTTCGATCCGGCCACCTATGTGCTGCTGAGCGAGGCCATGAACCGGCACGATGTCGGTCGCGGACGCGGCGGTATCGCGGCGGCGCTGGCGAGCACGCCGGTGCCGTGCGTGGTCGGCGGCGTCGACTCCGACCGGCTGTACCCGCTCTACACCCAGCAAGAACTGGCCGACGGGCTGCCCGGCTGTCAGGGCCTCGAGGTGGTGCACTCCCGCGACGGACACGACGGCTTCCTCACCGAGGCAGCGGCGGTGTCCAAGCTGCTGATCCAGACCATGAACCTGGCCCGCAACGCGCGATAGGTCCGCCGTCCGGGCCGATTCCGGCACACCCCGGCGGTGATCAGCTCGGATCCACAGCAGCGCGGCGAGCTGCCTCGATGCGGTTGATGTTGGTTTCGATCCAATCCCGTAGTGCGGCGATCGGCGTGCGGAGGCTGTGCCCCAGCTCGGTGAGGGTGTACTCGACCCGAGGCGGCACCGTGGGATACACGGTGCGCGTGACGAATCCGTCGGCCTCCAACTGACGCAGGGTCTGAGTGAGCATCTTCTGCGAGATGCCTTCGATCCGGCGGCGCAGATCGGTGTAGCGCAAGGTGCCGTCGGCGAGCGCGTCCACGATGAGCACTGTCCATTTGCCCGCGACATGATCGAGCACTTGCCTGGTAGGGCATTTGGCCGAGTACACATCGGCCGGCAGCCCTGAGTCCGCCAAATATGTGGGCACAAAATTAGTGTAACGCACTTATGAGTGCCTTCTTCCCAAAAGAGAGTAACTATCGAATAGTTGTCTGCATGAACAAGCAGCCACTTTCTGTACCCGAAGCCATTCGCACCCGTCGCACCGTGCGCCACTACCGCCCCGAACCCGTACCGCAGCCGCTGCTGGACGAACTACTGGATCTGGTGATCGAGGCGCCGACGGCATGGAACATGCAGGATCGGTCGATCGTGCTGGTCACCAGCGAGTCCACCAGGAATGAACTGTCGGCCGCGGCATTCGGTCAGCCGCAGCCGCGGGAGGCACCGGTCGTACTGGTATTTGTCGCCGAGACCGCGGCCTGGGAGTCGCGGAACACCGACATTGCCGAGACCGCTACCGCCAACGGGGCCTGGAACGCGGAGTTCCGGACCATGTTCGAATCCCGCGCCGAATTCCACGACCTGGACCGGCGCGGCCTGATCCGGGAGAACTCGGTGAAGAACGCGATGATCGCCGCCGGCTACGCGATGCTGGCCGCGACCAGTCTCGGGTTGGCCTCGGCGCCGATGAACGGGTGGGACCCCGACCTGGTGAAGAAGGCCATCGGCATCGAGGCCCGGCCTGATCTCGCCATCGCGGTACTCGTGACCCTCGGCTACGCGGCTGCTCAACCGCCACATCCGGGTCGGCGCCATCGGGATCGGATCGTGTTCCCGGAACGCTATCCGGCCACGAGCTGACACGGCCTGCGCCCCTCGACCGTCGAGGGGCGCAGCGCTAGCTCACGCCGAGGGTGTTGATGGTGGCGGCGATGAAGACGATCGAGCTGCCGAGCAACGTGAGCGCACCGACGTCGAACGGTTTGCTGCGCACCGCGAGCAGGCCGACCCGCGCGGTAGGCAGGCACAGCCGGAACGTGGCGGCCAACAGTGTGGCACCGCCGAAGAACAGCGCACCGCGCCGCCAGCGTTCCGAGGCCACGAACACGATCGCCACCAGGATGACCAGCGCGACGATCACCATCGGCAGGTGACAGCGCCAGAACTGCGTCGCCCAACTATCGCCGGGCCGTCGTTCGGCGGTCGGGGCGTCGGCGTCGGTCACGCCCTCGATTGTTGCAGACCTCCCACCCCGAGCGAGCGCTGGACAGCGCAACGCCTTTCGGCCGACGCTACCGGCGCCTATGCGACCACGGCGACCCCCTCGACCTCTATCAGATGCTCAGGCATGAACAACGCCGCCACACCGACCAACGTCACCGCGGTTTCCTGCGGTGCACCACCCTGCTCACCGTCGGGCCGACGACCCGGGTGATCAGCCTGCAGGGCACCCGCACAGAATGGTGGGCGTGTTCCGACTGATGTTCCATGAGCCGTGCATTCCGCCGAATACCGGGAATGCGATTCGGTTGGCGGCGGGGACGGGATGTGAGCTGCATTTGATCGAGCCGTTGGGGTTCGATCTGTCCGAGCCGAAGTTGCGGCGGGCCGGGTTGGACTATCACGACCTGGCGTCGGTGACGGTGCATGCGAATCTGGCGGCGGCGTGGGAGGCGATCCGACCGGAGCGGGTGTTCGCGTTCACCACGCAGGCGAATACGCGGTTCACCGATGTGGAGTATCGCGTGGGCGATGTGCTGCTCTTCGGGACCGAGCCGACCGGGCTGCCCGAGGAGGTGCTCGCCGACCCGCACGTCACCGAACTGGTGCGGATTCCGATGCTGCCGGGACGGCGGTCGATGAATCTGTCGAACTCTGCGGCGGTAGCGGTGTATGAAGCGTGGCGCCAGCACGGATTCCCCGACGCGGTGTGACGGCAGGCAGAGGCAGCGAGTTCAGTTGTCGATCTCGAAGCGCTTGTGACGGGACGTCGCGCCGGCCGCGAGGCGGATCGCGCTCTTCGGCACGCCGTAGTGCTCGGCGAGCAATTCGATCGCGGCCTTGTTGGCCTTGCCTTCCACGGCGGGCGCACGGACGTAGAGCTGCACCGTACCGTCGTCCAGGATTTCGACGAGCGGGCCCTTACGGCTGTTCGGTTTTATCGTCGCCCGAACCGTCGTCGGCACTCGATTCTCCTGTTGTGGCAGTAGCTTTCCCAGCTTCGGACTCGGCGGGCGTCCTGGTCGCGGCCGCTGTCGTGCCGCGCGGGCGGCGCACCAACCGCACGATCACCCAGACGACGGCACCGATCACCGCGACGAAGCCGATCCACGGGACCGCCTTGCCGAGGAAGACGACAGCGTCTTTCAACCAGTCGACCAGTGAGTTCCAGCCGGAGACGATGCCGTCCCAGAAGTTGGTGGGCCCGTCGTCGGAATCGGTGTGCGTGCTGGAGATCTCGATGGTCAGCGTGGACAGCGCGATCTGATCGTCGAGCAGCCGTTTCTGCGCGGTGAGGCTGTCGAGATCGGCCTGACGGCTCGACAGCGCCTGCTCGGCGGCGAGCAGGTCGGCGGTATTGGTGGCTTCGGCCATGAGGACCCGCAGCCGGTCGACCGAAGCCTGCAGGGCGCTGATGCGCGCGTCGAGATCCTGCCACTGCATGGTCACGTCATCGCGGTTGGTGCTCACCTCGGTGACCTCACCGATATCACCGAGACCGGCGATGAAGGCGTCGGTGTGCTCGGCCGGAATCCGGACGGTGAGCCGGGCACTGGGATCGCTGTCGCCGGTGCCGGGACGTTCGGTGCGACTGTCGACCCGGCCCTTCAGCGTGGTCACCTGAGCCGTCACCTTGCCCGCCGCATCGACCGGGTCGGCGGAGGTGATCTCGACCTGGCCGGTGATCACTTCCTTACGGTCGGCGTTCGTTTCGCCGCCGGTGTCCTGTTCCCTGGCGGGTGCCTGTTCCCGGAAACCCGGGGTCGCCGCTGGGGCCTGCATGTCCATGGACGCGCGTCCGCTGGTGGTCGATTCACCCGCGTCGTCGTCATCGCCGCAGCCGCCGAGCAGCAGGGCAAGGCCGAGCAAGGCGATCAATAGCACCGCAAGCTTCCGCATGGTCGCAGCGTAGCGGCTCGTCTCGGTCACGACACGCTTCTCGATCACCGGAAGTCGCGAGACTTGGCTGCCATGCGCAGATCCAGGTGTTGTAGATGCTCGGCGAGCACACTCACCGCACCTTCGGCGTTCTGGACCCGGCCGCGGATGATCAGTGCCGTTGCGCTCTGGGCGAGCCTGCGGTGGCGGGTCCACAGGCCCACCGAGCAGACGATATTGACCATGCCGGTCTCGTCTTCCAGATTCAGGAACGTGACACCGGCGGCAGTGGCAGGCCGCTGCCGGTGGGTGACGGCTCCGCCGACGAGAACCCGGGAACCGTCGGGAACCGACAGCAGTCGGTCCGCGGGGATCACGCCCATCGCGTCGAGCTCGGCACGAAGGAATTCGGTGGGGTAGCTGCCGGGCGAGATGCCGGTGGCCCAGACATCGGCGGCGGCCAATTCCAGCGCGCTCATTCCGGGGAGAGAGGGGGCGGCGGTGGCGGCGACCATGCCGGGCAGGCGATCCGGACGTTCGCCCGCTGCGGCGCCCGCTGCCCACAGGGCGGTACGCCGCAGACTGCTGTGTGCGCCGGGCGTGTCGGCCGATGCCGGCTTGGGCGCGCCTCCCTCCGCCGAGGTCGCGGTGGTGATGCTGTCCAACGCACCAGCGGTCGCCAGCGATTCCGCCTGGCGGACGGTGAGTTCCACTCGCCCGGTCACATCGAGGAGCGAGATATAGGGTCCGCTCTCCTGCCTGGCGGCGACGATTTTCGCGGCGAGCTCGTCGCCGATGTAGCGGACCGCGGCGAGCCCGAGCCGCACCTGGGTGCCGCGCTGTTCGAGGGTGGGTTCGGCACGGCTGGCATTGATATCGGGGCCGTGCACCACGACACCGTGCCTGCGGGCATCGGCCACCAATGATTGCGGTGAGTAGAAGCCCATCGGCTGGGCACGCAGCAAACCGGCGCAGAAGGCGGCCGGATGATGCAGTTTGAACCATGCCGAATAGAACACAAGCGCGGCGAAGCTCTGCGAATGACTTTCCGGGAAACCGAAATTCGCGAAGGCATACAGTTTCTCGTAGATGCGATCGGCGACCTCACCGGTGATGCCGTGCAGATCACGCATGCCCTGGTAGAGCCGCGCCTTGAGCCGCTCCATACGTTCGGGTGACCGTTTGGACCCCATGGCGCGACGCAATTGATCGGCTTCGGCTTCGGTGAATCCGGCGACGTCGACCGCTATCTGCATGAGCTGTTCCTGAAACAGCGGTACGCCGTAGGTGCGCTCCAGCGTTTTCTCCAGCGAGGGATGGTCGTAGTTCCACTTCTCTTTCTTGTTGCGGCGGCGAATATACGGATGCACCGAACCACCTTGAATAGGGCCGGGCCGGATCAGCGCCACCTCGACCACCAGGTCGTAGAACACACGCGGTTTCAGCCGGGGCAACGTGGCCATCTGAGCGCGCGACTCCACCTGGAACACGCCGATCGAATCGGCGCGCGAAAGCATGTCGTACACCGCGGTTTCGGTGAGATCGAGGGTGTGCAATTCGACGGTGATGCCTTCGTGTTCGCGCACCAGATCGATCATGTAGTGCAGCGCGGAGAGCATGCCGAGGCCGAGCAGATCGAATTTCACCAGTCCAGCCGCGGCGCAATCGTCCTTGTCCCACTGCAATACGCTGCGTCCCGGCATCCGCGCCCATTCCACCGGGCACACATCGGCGATGGGGCGATCACAGATCACCATGCCGCCGGAATGGATGCCGAGATGCCGTGGCAGGCCCTCGATATCGGCTGCCAGTTCCAGCACCCGCTCCGGGATATCGGTGCCGGTTTCGGCGCCGACACCGCTCCAGCGACTGACCTGCTTGCTCCACGCGTCCTGCTGGCCGGTCGAGAAACCGAGCGCACGGGCCGCGTCACGGACGGCTGATTTACCGCGGTAGGTGATCACATTGGCCACCTGGGCGGCGTATTCACGGCCGTACGCGGTGTAGACGTGCTGGATCGCTTCCTCGCGGCGATCGGATTCGATATCGATGTCGATATCGGGCGGACCGTCGCGCGCGGGTGACAGGAACCGTTCGAACAACAGGTTGTTGGCGACCGGGTCGACATTGGTGATGCCAATGGCGTAGCAGACCGCCGAATTGGCCGCCGATCCCCGGCCCTGGCACAGGATGTCGTTGTTCTTGCAGAACATCACGATGTCGTGCACCACAAGGAAGTAGCCGGGAAACTTCATCTCGGTGATCACCGCGAGTTCGTGCTCGATCTGCCGGTACGCGGCTGGGTTGCGCTGTGGCGTTCCGTAGCGTTCGGCAGCTCCTTTGAAGGTGAGATCCCGCAGCCAGGAATCCTCGTCGTGCCCTTCAGGCACCGGGAACGGCGGCAACTCCGGCGCGATCAGGTGCAGGTCGAAGGCGCATTCGCGGGCGAGGGCGACCGCGTTGGTGATGGCCTGCGGACAGTCGGCGAACAACCGCGCCATTTCCGCACCCGACCGCAGATGCGCGCCGCCGGTGGGGGCCAGCCACCCCGCGATCTCGTCGAGGCTGCGCCGGGAACGGATCGCGGCAAGTGCCATGGCGCGATGCCGCTGGGCCGGGGAGGCGAAATGCGCGCCGGTGGTGGCGACGACGGGCAGGTCGAGCCGCTCGGCCAGCGCGATGAGATGGGCGTTGCGTTCGTCGTCGGCGGGGAGCCCGTGGTGGGTGAGTTCGACGCTCACCCGGTCGGCGCCGAAACGATCGACCAGATCACGCAGCGCCGCTTCGGATCGCGCCAACTCCCCTCCCGCCCGCAGATCCTGTTCCAGCGCCTGCCGCAGCTGTCCCTTCCGGCATCCGGTCAGGATCTGCCAATGCCCGCCCGCCGCCGCGGTGAGGGTGTCCAGGTCGTAGCGCAGAATCCCCTTCTCTCCCGCGGCCATATGCGCCGCCGCGATCTCCCGCGACAGCCGCCGATACCCCTCCTGCCCCCTGGCCAGCACCAGCAGATGCATCCCCGCCGGATCCGGTTCCCCCGTCCGCGCGACGGAGTCGGGTGCATCGGCATGTCCTGTCGCGATTCGGCCTGCCGGTTGCAGTGCCGGCGACACCGCTTCTGGCGGTGAGGAATCCGCCGAAGTGTCCGGATCCGTCGCATCGACCGGCCGAAGTGTTCGCGGCCGAGCCTCTGCCGGACTTGCCGACCGCGATGGTTGTGGTTGTGCGGTCGGCGCTACCGATTCCGGTGCGACGAGGGTCAATTCGGCACCGTAGACGGTGGCGATGCCCCATTCCCGTGCGGCTTCGAAGAAGCGGACCACGCCGTAGAAGCCGTTGTGGTCGGTGAGGGCGATGGCTTCGAGACCGAGGCGGGCCGCCTCCTCGACCAGTTCTTCCGGCTGGCTCGCCCCGTCGAGGAAGCTGTAGGCCGAGTGCGCGTGCAGTTCGGCATAGGGCATGACCGGGCCGAGGGGGCGCTCCTCGCCCTCGGCCAGGTACTCACCACGTTTACGCGACCACGCCGGGCTGTCGCCACCGTCGCCCGGATACATCGACTCCGGGTCGTGCCTGCCCGGCCGCCCGGACAGGACACGCTCCATCTCCGACCAGCTGGGCGGTCCATTACTCCAACCCATGGCATCGTCCCCACATCACGGACGCCGATCAGCTCGCCTTGAGCCGTTCGGTGGAGCCGGCGTCGAGCGCGCCGGACACATGATCGAGCCCGGTGCGGATCACCTGGCCGTAGGCATCATTGGCGAGCACCTCGAGATGCCCTTTGGCGAGTGCCAATTGCATTCGGGCAGAGTCGAAATCGCCGACGCGGCGGTGACTGTCGGCCAGGTTCAGATACAGCGAGGGCAGGAACCCGCGCATACCCTCATCCAGCGGACTGCCCGGCGCGAACACCGCCGCGAGTGCGCGCTGATCCCACAGCAGCGCCTCCTCGGCCGTCTCCACCACATCGGCCAGATGATGGGCGATCACGCAGCGATGTAGCGGATCACCGTACTCACCGAGCTCCTCCCACAGCGTGTGCAACGCACGCCGTGCCACTTCCTGGTCAACGCCGCCGAGCCGCACCGCGGCATAGATATCCGCCATCCGATCGTCCGTCATGGCTCAATTATCGCACATATGTTCGATTGATTTCGAGTGTTCGAACACGTCGCGTCGATGTTCTTCAGATGTGATACAAACCACTTGGCATCGAACTTACTTCAGAGTAAGTTCGGTGCCGACAGACCTGCGAAGGAGCAGCGATGACCCGAGCCGACGACGCCGACGCACGTGAACAGATCCGGCGCAATCAGCGCAATCGCGACCTCACCGGACGACATGTCCTGATCACCGGCGCCTCCTCCGGTATCGGCCGGGCGGCAGCGCTCGCCGTCGCCGACAAAGGCGCCGTGGTGTTACTGCTGGCCCGCCGCGCCGACGAACTCTCGACCGTGGTCGAGGAGATCCGCGCCACCGGCGGCAGCGCCTACGGATACCAGTGCGACGTCACCGATTCCGAGTCGGTGGACCAGGCGGTCAAGGCGATCCTCGACGAGCACGGCCACGTCGACATGCTGGTGAACAATGCGGGTCGCTCCATCCGGCGCGCCATCCACCGCTCCACCGATCGCCTGCACGATTTCGAACGCACCATGGCGGTCAACTACTTCGGCGCGCTCCGGATGACCCTCGCCCTGCTACCGCAGATGCGCGAGCGCAAGTTCGGTCACATCGTCAATATCAGTAGCGCGGGCGTGCAGGTCGCCACTCCCCGCTTCGCGGCCTATCTGGCCAGCAAAGCCGCCTTGGACAAATTCACCGAGGTGGCCGCAGTGGAAACGCTGGCCGACGGCGTCACCTTCACTACCATTCACATGCCGCTGGTGCGGACCCCGATGATCACCCCCAGCGGCAATCAGGGCCCGTCCGAATCCCCGGAGTGGGCCGCGGCCACCATCGTGCGCGCGCTCAGCGAACGCCCCAAGCGCATCGACGTCCCGCTCGGCACGCTGGCCGAATACGGCGGCATCGTCACCCCGAACCTGCGCGACCGCATCCTGCACCGCTACTACCGCGCCCTGCCCGACTCCCCCGCCGCCCGCGGCGAACAGGACGACACCCCCGAACCCACTGAAATCGTTGCCCCACAACCGAACACCCGACCTCGCTCGGCTGCCCGCAAGGCCACCGGCGCCGCCCTTCGCCGCGCCGCCCGCTGGGTTCCCGGCACCCACTGGTGATCCGGCGAGTCGGTCGGCGGCTGCGGTTCTCAGTGACCGAGGAACGGCAGTACGGCGGCGGCGAATTCGCGGTAGCGGTCGCGGTGGATGCTGTGCCCGCAGGTGAAGGCGGTGACCGAACAGTCGGGCACCGAGGTGCGCATGATCTCGAGTTTGTCCGGATCGACCATGCCGCCGGGGCCGCCGCGCAGGACGAGGGTCGGGGCGGTGATCTCGGTGAGCCGCTCCCACCACTCCGGATGCGGTTTGCGGAACTGTTCGAGCGCGGTCCGCGTCATCGACCGGTCGAAGGCGAGCACCGCGCGGGGATGGCGGAGCAGACTGGAGGTGGCATGCCACAGCTCCGGGATACTCGGCAGCCTGCGCGTGAGCGTGAGTTCCTCGGTGCCCGACCGCAGCGGCAGCGGGCATTCCTCCATGACAAGGCGACGAACCAGGCCCGGTCGTTCCTGCGCGATACACGACACCGCGTAACCGCCGAGTGAATGCCCGACCAGGTCGACCCGGTCCAGTTCGAGGGACTCACACAGCCGCAGCACATCGTCGCCGAACTCGCCGAACAGATAGGACTCGGTATGCGCGCTGCGACCGTGTCCACGCAGGTCGGGAATGATGACCCGGCGTCCCGCCCGCACCAGTTCGCGGGCGAACCGATCCCAGGTGTGGCCGTCTCCGCCCATACCGTGCACCAGCACGACCGGGACATCGTCGACCGCGACCGCCCCGGAGTCCCGGTAGGCGATCAGCACGTCGCCGAGCGCGACCCTGGCCGTCGTCAGATCCACGATTTTCGAGGGTACCGGCGGGTAGCGGGCGAAGGGCGATGATCTGCCACACACCGGTGGCGCACCAGCGACCTGTCAGCGGAAAGAAATGGACCGTCCACGGAGGCGGCGAAACGGCACCTCATTCGTAGAGGCCTTCCACATGCCAGCTCCCCTCGCGGGTGATGAGCAACAGGGTGTGGGGTCCGGGTAGCTCGACTTGGACGCGAGCAGCGGGTGCGGATCCCGAGGCCCACCAGAGCTCGTCCATCGGCCACGGACCCGCCCATGCGGTCAGCTCCCAGTGTTTGCCGCCCCAGCGCAGCCGGGTGGGGGTCGCGCTGAACAGGCCGCGATCGGTGACGTGTACCGGGACACCACCGGCGGATTCCAGTCGGACCTGCGGACGGTTCATCATGAGCACCGCGGGTGCCGGTTCGGGCAGACGACCCGGCCAGGGCAGCGCGGGATCGGTGGCGGGCACCTGTTCGTCGCCGAGGGCGACCATGGTGATCCGTTCGGCGGGTCCACGACCGCCGCTGAGCACGCCGACCTGCACCGCCGCACCGCCGAGCAGCCCCTGTACCCGGACAAGGGCGCGCATCGCCCGTGCGTCGGTGCCGCCCGCATCACCCCATAGACCGAGCTGGAGGGCGGCGGCCGGGATCACCTCGACCGGTTCAAGCCGCAGCAGGGTGATCGGTGCGGTGGGTCCGCCGGAGCCACCGGTGTCGCGGTGGGTGAGCCAGCCGTCCAGTTGCCAGCGCACCCGGTCGGCGACTCCGTCGGCGCTCAGCGGTTCCGCACAGCGCCAGATCCGGGTGAGATGTTCACCGGCGGCAGTCTCGGCGAAGACCGCGAGTCTGGTACAGGCCACCGCCGCAGCCGAGAGGGCGGCATGGGCGCGGGTGGCGAGCAGGCGACCGGCGAACGCGGCGGCGTCGACGCGGTCGATCGGCGGATCGCAGCGCAATTCCACCGTCAGGTTGCGCGGCGGCGTCCGCGCGGACGGTGGGCGTTCGGGCAGGGCGCGGGCGCAGCGGTGCGCCGCGATGGCGTCGGTGCCGAATCGGGAAGCGACCTGCGTCGGGGTAAGCACAGCGAAATCGCCCACCCGCCGCAGACCGAGCCGATGCAGCAGATCCACCAGATCGACGCGTTCGGGCGCAGCCAACGCCGGTTCGACGGCGAGTTCACCGATCGGCAGCGCCGCAAGGAATTCGGCACCCGCACCCGGCGCCACGATGGTGGCGCGCCGCGCCGCGAGTACCGCCGTTGACAGTTCGTCGGCGATCCCGATCTGAGCTTCGGCGCCTGCCGCGGCCACCACATCCACGAGGCGTTCGGCCGCGGCTTCCTCGGAACCGTAAAACCGCGCCGCACCGCGCGCACCGAGGATCAGCAGCCCCGGTCGCAGCACCTCCACCCCGGGCACCGCAGCGTCTACCGCGGCCACTACCGGCTCGAACAGGCGCGCATCCCGATCCGGATCGGCCTGTGCGATGAACAACTCCGGACAGCGCGCCTGCGCCTCACGCCGACGCAGTCCGCGCCGCACCCCGTCGGCCCTGGCGATCGCCGAGCAGGCCACCACCTTGTTCGCCGATAACACCGCCACCGGCCGGTGGGCGGGCACCTTCCCCAGTGCCGCCGCCGCGACCGCAGGCCAATCCGGGCACCACACCGCGAGTACCCGGGCTCGGCGTGTCATGGGCTGCGCCCTGCTGGCGCGGCACACTCACGATGCGGTTTCACGCACATCGTTGGTCGATTCGCTTGCGGTGGTACTTGTTTCGCGGGACACCCATTCCATCCGGCCACCGCGCGGGCGCAGGGTGATCCGACCGTTGCGCGGCAGCGATGAGCGACCGGCGACCTCGACGTCGAGGGAGATGGAGTCGAGGCGGCCGCGGCCTGCGCCGAGTCCGGTGTAGCCGGCGACCCGGGCGCCAAGACGTAGGGAGGGTGCGGGCCAGCGCCCTTCGGTGACGATCAGCGTGGCGCCCTTGTTGCGGGCGCGGGCGGCGATCACTCTGGCCCGGGCGGGGGCGACGGCTCGGTCACCGAGGCCGAGCAGCACAAGGTCGAGCCCGTCGAGCAACACCGCGGCCACCTCCAGCGGGTCCGGCCCCGGGTCGGCGACGACGGCGAGGCGCTCCAGCCGCGCCCCCATTTCCGCCGCGGCGAGCAAACCGAGGCGCGGCATACCGACCACCGCCGCATGCCCGCCACCCGCGGTGACCGCGGCCAGCACACCGGCGAGCAGCGATCCCGCCCCGGTGTAGGCCACCACTGACCCCCGCACCACGCCGCCGTCGGGCAGGAGTTCGGCGAGAGCCGACGGGACGGGCAATGTCTCCCGAGGTGTTCCTTCCGAGGTGGGCGGCCGTACGACAGCGGATTCGCCACGCCCGGGCACCGCCGCCATTTTGCGCCGCAGTTCTGCCAACTCCTGCGCCGTCGCGCGCCCCGCCCCTCGCGAATCCGAACCCATCACACTCACCTACCTCCACGGATGGACTCTGCTCCGGGCACAGCCGCCGGAGCCGACAACGGCACCCACCGGGCCTGGCCCGGCGAGCATCGCGGTACGGCGCGCATCCGGCGCCGACCACCAGCACTCCCCGCCGCACGCATGCCGCCGGGGCGTCTCGACAGTCCAGCACCGATCCAGCTATCGATCACTATCGAATATACGTTCGATCGACTCTCAGTAGAAACCCGCCCCTGAAATCCGTCAAGCCCGCGCCGAACGCAACCGCCCTGCCGTCGCCGTGACCACTGTCACGGCAGCGAACTCCCGGCCCGAATCCGGCCAGCTACCACGGAATTCGGCTAGTCTCGCACCATGATCGATCGTCCCCGTCCCAACGTCGGCCCGGATTATCTGGTGGCCGGTCGCTACCGTCTGCAGTCGAAACTGGGTGGCGGCGGTATGGGCGCGGTATGGCTGGCGACCGACCGGCTGCTGAACCGCGATGTCGCCATCAAGCAGGTGCTGACCACGGCAGGGCTCGATGAGGACGAGGCGAACCGGATCCGCGAGCAGATCATCCATGAGGGCCGGGTCGCGGCCAAGCTCTCCCATGAACACGCCATCGCCGTCTACGACGTGGTACTCGAGGCCGGTGAGCCCTGGCTGGTGATGGAACACCTACCGTCGCGCAATGTGGCCAAGGCGCTCGGGCTGGTCGATACGCTCCCGCCGATCGAGGTGGCGCAGATCGGCGCACAGGTCGCCGATGCGCTGGCCGCGGCGCATGCCGTCGGCATCGTGCACCGCGATATCAAACCCGGCAATATCCTCGTCGCCGACCGCGGGCCAGGCGTCGGGATGGCCAAGCTCAGCGATTTCGGCATCTCCCGCGGTTCGGGTGAGTCCGCCGACGAACCGGACGGTGTCATCACCGGCACTCCCGCCTATCTGCCGCCCGAGGTGGCCCGAGGCGCCCGCCCGACCGAGGCCAGCGACGTGTTCTCCCTCGGCGCCACGCTCTACACCGCCGTCGAGGGCCAGCCGCCGTTCGGCTTCGACGACGACAGCGGCGCCGTCGTCGAGCGCGCGGCCATGGCGCAGATCATTCCGCCCAGCCGTAGCGGTGTGCTCACCCAGGTGCTGCTGCACATGATGGAACCGGCGCCGCAGCGTCGGCCAACCATGGCCGAGGCCAGGGACGAAATCCTCACCGCAGCATTCGGCCCCGGCACCGGGCCTTATATTCTCGGCGCCCCGGTACGTACCGAGGACGGCACCATTCCGGCGTGGGCGGCCCGTAATTCGGCGTCGGGGCTGCGTAGTCCGCTGTCGACGCCGCTACCGCGCCGCACCCAGCCCACGCAGGCGCCGGTCGCACCCGCCCCGGCACCGCTGGGCGCCAAGCTACCGCAGCCGAGCAACGCGCCACTCGCCATCGCTGTCGGTCTGCTGATCGGGTTGGTCATCATCATCGCCGTCATCGTCGCGGTGATGTAAGGCGCCCACCACACCTGTCGTGTCAGCGCACTGAATACAACGGCCGGTCACACATCGTTTTCGAGCGAAGCGAGACCGAGCATCGAGTTCGCCACGCCGCGGGCGGCGCAAATCCAACACAGCGCCAACTAATCGATCCGCCTGCGGTGCGCCCAGCGGGTGAGCGCGTTCCGGTTGGACTGCTGGGTTTTGCGGAGCACGTTGGAGGCGTGGGTTTCCACGGTTTTCACCGAGATGAACAGGGTTTCGGCGATCTCACGGTAGGTGTAGCCGCGGGCGAGCAGTCGCAGCACCTCGAGCTCACGCGGGGTCAGCGAATCCAGTTCCGGATCCAACGGCGGTTCCGGGGCCGGGGATTTCCCGGTGAACGAATCCAGCACGAAACCGGCCAGCCGCGGACTGAAGACGGCGTCACCGCCCGCGACCCGGCGGATCCCGTCGGCCAGTTCGGCGCCGGAGATGGTCTTGGTGACGTAGCCGCGGGCACCGGCACGGATCACCGCGATCACATCCTCGGCGGCGTCGGACACGCTCAGGGCCAGGCAGACCGGGCCGTCTTCGATACCGGCCAGCACCGCGACACCGCCACCATCGGGCATGTGCACGTCGAGTAGCACGACATCGGGCCGGGCGTTGTTGATGCCCGCGACGGCCTCGGCGACTCCGCCCGCCTCACCGACCACCTCCATATCGGTTTCCCGGCTCAGTTCCGCCCGCACCCCGGAACGGAACACGGCGTGATCGTCGACGAGAAAAACCTTCACCGCCACCTACTTCTCCTTCACCGGACAGCCCGATCCGCCGTCACACAGTGTCCCGGTCGCCCGGAACAGTTCCATCGGTACCACAACGGCCGCGTACCGGCCGGATCGAGCCGTCAGCGTCGATCGGCTCGAACCGCTGGCACGATCGGCTGCGTTGCCGCGTCATCGCTTCGCACCCGATTCGTCTCGCGCGCCTGGCCAGTGTCGTTCGGCAACGGGGCGAACGGCACCGCGGCCCTCGGCGCATCGGGTTCACCCGCGCCCACATCATCGGTCGAACCGTCGCCCGGATCTGCGGACGATTCGTTCTCGATCCCGGAATCGTTGCGCGGCATGATGATCCGCACTTCGGTGCCTCGGCCGGGGTTGGACACGATTTCCACCTGACCTCCGCGCCGTTCCACCCGCCCGCGAATGGATTTGGCCAGGCCTTGCCGATCCGCGGGTATCTCGTCGACGTCGAATCCCACGCCACGATCACGGACGAACACACTCACCTGATGCGGTTCGGTCTCGGCGAAGAGGTCGATGTCGGGGACGCCCGCGTGTTTGGCGGCATTGACCAGCGCTTCCCGGCTGGCGCCGAGGACTGCGGTGAAATGCTCCTTCGGCAGGCCCGATCCGGTGTCGGCGATATCCATCGACACATCGCCGACGGTCACCGGCGTGACCTTCACACCGTGCTGGTCCTCCACTTCACCGGCAATGGTGCGCAGCGCAGCGGCCAAACTCGATTGCGCGGGCACAGAATCCTCGAACAGCCATTTGCGTAGTTCGCGTTCCTGGCTGCGCGCCAGCCGGACCACCTCATGCGGATCATCGGCCTGACGCTGGATGAGCGCGAGGGTCTGCAACACCGAATCGTGCAGGTGCGAGGCGATTTCCTCGCGTTCCTCGTTGCGGATGCGGGCGGCGCGTTCGGTGTTCAGTGCGCGCATCATCCGCAGCCACAGCGGCACCGACAGCAGTCCGGCACCGAGCAGGGTGACCGCCACCGCCAGCAGTGCCGAGCCGAGCGAGCCGATGTCGATGCGGGCAAGTACCACCACCGCGAGCCCCGCCACGATCAAGGTGATGCCAGCGACGATGCGCGACCATGTGACCATCGTCGGTTTCGCGGGCAGGCCGAGCAGTGATCGCGGACCGTCCGCGTCGTACTCGCGCCATACCAGCGCCGCACCGACGGCCACCGCGATCAGCGGGACGATGATCCGCGCCGCCGTCCCGCTGAACAACGCGGACATCGCCACCGACAGCCCGAACCCGAGCAACGCGAGCCCGATCGCC
Source organism: Nocardia cyriacigeorgica (assembly GCF_010868145.1). GTDB lineage: Bacteria > Actinomycetota > Actinomycetes > Mycobacteriales > Mycobacteriaceae > Nocardia > Nocardia cyriacigeorgica_D. The sequence goes on along the minus strand of NZ_JAAGUY010000033.1, from coordinate 30,096 downwards.
TGACGCCGCTCCTGCCCCGACGGCCGCACCTCGTCGGCACCGCCCGGTGTGAAGATCCACAGCATCGCGTACGCGACGATTCCCGCCCCCGCCAGCGCGGACAGCAGCACGAACGCCATCCGCACCTTGAACACGTCGACCCCGAGATGATCGGCGATCCCGCCGGCCACCCCACCGACGATCCGTCCACCCGATCGACGCACCAGCCGCATCCGGGCCGCCTCGACGGGTTCGCCCCCGCGCGCAGCATCGAACCCACGTGAGTCGAACGCCGGAACAGACGGATACATACTTCCGATACTGGCACGCCCCACCGACGGCCAGCCATGGGGAAACACCCTGAAATCCCTTCGCCGACTCTCGTCCATGCGGTTCAGGAGGATTTTCAGGGTGAACCCCGATGCGCAGGAGGCGCGCCTGGGCCGACCATGGATTCCATGACTAGGACGAGCTTCGGCGATCAGCTTCAGCAGATGTGGCGGACGCGGCCGGTGCGGTTGCCGCGGCGTGGGCCGATCGCGGGCGTCGCGGCCGGGTTCGGACAGCGCTACAACGTCGATCCGGTGCTGGTGCGGGTGGCGTTCGTGGTGTCGACGATCTTCGGTGGCGCCGGGATCGTGCTGTATCTGCTGGCCTGGCTGTTGTGCAGCGCGCAGGGCGATGAGACGTCGGCGGCCGAGTCGTTGATCGGTAAGGGACACAGCTCGCAGTCGCAGACCAAGACGATCGTATTGATCGTGGCCCTTGCCATCGCGGTGAGCGCGGTGGGGCCGATCGGGGTCGGGCTCGGCGGGTCCGGGGTGATCGGGCTGGCGGCCATGCTGGCCGGCTGGTGGATGCTGTTCATGCGCACCCCGGAACCACCGGCACTGGGGTTCGGCGAGGTCGACGGTGTCACGGGGACCGGGTACCCGGGCACCGCCCTCCCGCAGACCACGCCGCTGTGGACCGGCCAGGACACCTTCGAATCCCCCACCTACGGCCCCTACACGCCGTACACGAAACTGCCCGAGCGGTACGTGCCCGAGCAGCAGGTCGTTCTGCGGAAGGAGTCGAACGCACCCACCTCTCAGAGCGCGCCACCCGCAGCCGACTCGTCGCGGCAGACGCCTACAGATCCCGCAGCCGACTCCTCGACGGCGCAATCCGACCAGAACAGCACCGAGGTGCCGGAAATCGAACGTGCGACCGAGGTCATCGCAACCACCAAGGCCACCGAGGTCCTCGGTACCGGTGCGGGGGCCACAGAAGCCATCGACTCCAGCGCGAATGTCACCGACGGTGCGACGACTTCCCTCGACAAGGCGTCGAGCAGCACCGCTGAGGGGGCTGCCTCGCCCCGCGTCGAACCCGCAGTGCCCCGCACATCGAGCACCCTGCGCACCGGACCGCTCACCGCGAACCCCACCCCGCCCTCTTGGGATCCCCTCGGTGTGGCTCCGCTGGCCTGGGATCTGCCCGAACCCTCCCCGGCGAAGACTGTCGTCGCCCCGGAGCCGGAGAAGCCGCGTTCCCGGTTGACTCCGATGGTGCTCGGCCTGGCGATTCTGGCCGCCGCGGGCGCGGGTGCGGCGGCCGCGTCGGGAGTGGAGTGGATGACGCCGGGGCGGATTGCCGCGGTAGCGCTCGGCGTGGTCGGTCTCGGCTTGATCCTCGGTGCGTTCCTGCGGCGCGGCTACGGCCTGCTGGTGGTGACCGCACCGCTGGCCGGGTTCGTGGTGCTGGCCTCGATGATCGGGCCGGTCAGCTTCGACGGCGCCACCATGGGTGAGCGCACCTGGACCCCGCTGGCGACCGGCGATCTGAAGCCGGAGTACAGCGTCACGATGGGTTCGGGGACGCTGGATCTGCGTGAACTCGGCCTGACCGAGAACCGCACCGTCGACGTGTCGGTGCAAATGGGCGAGGCGATTGTGCTGGTACCTGAGAATATGAACGTCCGTGCCGACTGCACGGTGCGGATGGGCGACGCTCAATGCCCCGAGGGTCTGACCGGGCCCGGTGGCGACGCTCCCGTGCTCGACCTGAACATCGATGTCCGAGCGGGAAGTGCGGAGGTGCGCCGTGGCTGACAACCACACCGGCAACGCGACCGACAAGCGCCGCGGGCCCTCGTTCTCCCTGCTGATCGTCGGGCTGCTGGCGCTCGCCCTGAGCGTCTGGGCCCTGACCGGGCCGGTGTCCTGGCCCGCCGCCGGCGTCCTCTCGATCGGCTGGATCATCGTGGCGGCAGCCATCATCGTCGGGCTGCTGCTCGTACTCTCCCCACGTAAACGCCGGTAACACAACCTCATAGGAACGGCCCGCCCGCACCGGCGGGCTGTTCGCGTAGCACCACCGTCGCGGTCGGATCGAGAAGCCTTCCGCGGCAACCCGACTCGCACCGACCGACGCAGCCGAACCACGGCCGACAGGAGATCCGATGTCGCAGTACCGTTCCGAGCACCACGAACATCCCGAACACCCGCCGATCACACCCGACGAGCATCCACTCGAACCCACGTCCGCGGCACCGTCGGACGGCGTCCCACTCGGCCGCATCATCCTCGGCCGAGGCTGGCCCTACCGAATCGGCTGATCACTCCCACTCGATGGTGCCCGGCGGCTTGCTGGTCACATCCAGCACCACGCGGTTGACCTCGGCCACCTCGTTGGTGATCCGGGTGGAGATGCGCTCGAGCACCTCATAGGGCAGGCGGGTCCAGTCCGCGGTCATGGCGTCCTCGCTGGACACCGGACGCAGCACGATCGGATGACCGTAGGTGCGGCCATCGCCCTGCACGCCGACGCTGCGGACATCGGCGAGCAGCACCACCGGGCACTGCCAGATCTGGCGGTCCAGCCCGGCCGCGGTGAGTTCCTCACGGGCGATGGCATCGGCCTGACGCAGCGTGTGCAGCCGGTCCTCGGTCACCTCGCCGACGATGCGGATGGCAAGACCCGGGCCGGGGAACGGCTGCCGGGAAATGATCTCCTCGGGCAGGCCGAGTTCGCGGCCGACGGCGCGGACCTCATCCTTGAACAGCAGCCGTAGCGGCTCGACCAGCTCGAATTCCAGGTCCTCCGGCAGGCCGCCGACATTGTGATGGGACTTGATGTTGGCCGTGCCCGCGCCACCACCGGACTCCACCACATCGGGGTACAGCGTGCCCTGCACCAGGAACTCGACCTCGGGCACGACGCCATCGGCGCTGCTGTGCGCACCGACGACCTCCGACACCGCGTCCTCGAAGGACCGGATGAACTCCCGCCCGATGATCTTGCGCTTTTCCTCCGGGTCGGTGACGCCCTTCAGCTCGCCGAGGAACTGATCAACCGCGTCGACAGTGACCAACCGGGCACCGGTCGCGGCGACGAAGTCCTGCTGCACCTGCTCGCGCTCCCCTGAACGCAACAGTCCGTGATCGACGAAAACACAGGTCAGTCGATCGCCGATGGCGCGCTGCACCAGGGCACCGGCCACCGCGCTGTCCACACCGCCCGACAGCGCGCAGATGGCATGCGCGTCGCCGACCTGCTCACGAACCCGCTCGATCAGCGATTCGGCGATATTGGCAGGCGTCCAGGTGGACGGAATGCCCGCGATCTCGTGCAGGAACCGGCTCAGCACCTGCTGACCGTGCGGGGAGTGCAGCACCTCCGGGTGGTACTGCACACCGGCCAGCCGTCTGGCCGGATTCTCGAACGCGGCGACCGGTGCACCCGCGGTGGTGCCGGTGACCTCGAAACCGGCGGGAGCGTCGGTGACCGCATCACCGTGGCTCATCCATACCGGTTGGATGGTCGGCAGACCGCCGTGCAGCAGACCACCGTCGATATTGAGCTCGGTGCGGCCGTACTCGCGGGTGCCGGTGTGGGCCACCGTGCCGCCGAGCGCCTGCGCCATCGCCTGGAAGCCATAGCAGATGCCGAACACCGGCAGACCGAGGTCGAACAGCCGCGCGTCCAGCTGCGGCGCGCCCTCGGCGTACACGCTGGACGGTCCGCCGGACAGGATGACGGCCAGCGGCTGCTTCTCCGCGATCTCCTCGACCGAGGCCGAATGCGGGATCACCTCCGAGTAGACACTCGCTTCGCGGACTCGACGGGCGATCAGCTGCGCGTACTGCGCACCGAAGTCGACGACGAGGACGGGTCTCTGCGAATCTGCCACCCGAATAGTTTAGAGCTCGGCCATCACCGCTCTGACCGCAGCCCGCACCGCGGGCGAATCGCCCGACGCGTCCCCGGACTGCTGGCTATCCTCGACGTCGTGCCATTCGCCCGCGCGATCGATGCCGACATCCACTACGAGGACACCGGCGGCAACGGCCCACTGGTTCTGCTGGCACACGAATTCTTCATGGACCGCACCATGTTCGCCGAACAGATGGACGCGCTGGCGCCGGAGTTCCGCATCGTCACCTGGGACGCGCGCGGGCACGGCCACACCAGAGATCAGGGCCTGCCGTTCACCTACTGGACCGCCGCCCGTGACGCACTGACCGTGCTCGACCATCTCGGCGCCGAACGCGCCGTGGTCGGTGGCACCGCCCAGGGCGGGTTCACCGCATTGCGCACCGCGCTCATCGCGCCCGAGCGGGTTACCGCGTTGATCCTGATCAGCACCGAGGCTCATGGCCCGACACCCGAACAGTCAACGGCCACACAGCGTTTCCTGGCCGAATGGTACGACGACGGATCCCGTCCACGAGCGGTACAGCGCCTGGCGCACTGGCTCATCGGCGACCATGACCGACACCGCTCGGTGTGGACCGAGCGCTGGCTCACCCACGACCGGCACGGCATCGAAGTCGCCGCCGGCTGTCTGCTCGGCCGGGATTCGGTGCTGGACCGGCTGTCCGAGATCAGCTGCCCGGCCCTGGTCGTACACGCCAGCCACAGCGGCATCGCCCGGGAGCGCGGGAAACTCCTCGTCGAGTCGATCCCCGGTTCGACCTTCATCGAAATCGACGGCGCGCGGCTAGCGGTGACGATGACCCATCCGGATCCGGTCAATCACGCCATCCGTCAGTTCCTGCGCAGCCGCGCGGTCAGCACCGCCACCCGGCGCCGCTGATCGGGCGATCAGGCGCGAACGCTGAGCCCAACCTTCTGGAACTCCTTCAGATCCGAGTACCCGGCCTTCGCCATCGACCGGCGCAATCCGCCGACGAGATTGAGCGAACCGAACGGATCATCGGACGGACCGAACAGCACCCGCTCCAGGCTCGGCCGCACGGACTCCTCACCGTCGCCACCCAGATCCCACGGATCGTCCACATGCAGCATCGATCCACGCGGCACCGAAGGATGCGCTGCCGCCGACGGCCAGTACCAGCCACGACCCGGCGCCTCGGCAGCCGTTGCCAGCGGCACACCGATCATGGCCGCGTCCGCACCGCAGGCGATCGCCTTCGCCAGCTGACCCGACGCCGCGATATCGCCGTCGGCGATGACATGCACGTAGCGGCCACCGGTCTCGTCCAGGTAGTCGCGACGCGCCGCGGCCGCGTCGGCAATGGCCGTCGCCATCGGCACACCGATACCGAGCACCTCACCGGTGGTGGTCGCACCCGGGTAGGAGCCGTAACCGACGATGACGCCCGCCGCACCGGTACGCATCAGGTGCAGCGCAGTGCGGTGATCGCTCACCCCACCGGCAACCACCGGCACATCCAGCTCGGCGATGAAGGTCTTCAGGTTCAGCGGCTCACCATCGCCGACATGCTCGGCGGAAATGATCGTGCCGTGCACGACCAGCAGATCGATACCGGCCTGCACCAGCGCAGGGGTCAGCGCCTGGGCGTTCTGCGGGCTCACCCGAACTGCTGTGGTCACGCCCGCGGCCCGCACCTGCGCCACCGCGGCGGCCAGCAGATCCGGCTGCATCGGCGCGGCGTGCAGTTCCTGCAGGAACGCGATGGCCCGCTCGTAGCCACCCTTGGCGACCAGGTCGAGCAGCTGATCGATCTTGGCCGAGACATCCGCGTGCCGCGCCCACAGCCCCTCACCGTTGATCACGCCAAGACCGCCGAGCCTGCCGAGCTCGATCGCGAACTCCGGCGACACCAGCGCATCGGTCGGATGCGTGAGGAACGGGATCTCGAACCGGTAGGCATCCAGCTGCCACGCCAGCGATACCTGCTTGGCCGAGCGGGTCCGGCGCGAGGGGACGATATCGATATCGTCCAGCTCGTAGGTACGCCGAGCCGTCCGGCCCATCCCGATCTCGACCATGTCGCGCACTGTGCTCGCTCCTGTATCTAATTGCGGCGCCTGCGGCACCGCGTGTTCGCGGCCCCCGGTGTCTCGTGTTTCCGCGGCCGCTGCTTGCCTTCGGCGTGCGCAGCGGCCGCGGAACACGAGACGGGCCGCGAACGGGGCTCCTCGAGGTCGCCCCTCCGTTGTGTGGACTTGCGGCACTTTTGCATCGCAAGCTCGCGTCCGTGGGCAGGCCACGGGCAGGATTCTGTTTGTGGTGGATCCAGGCAATGTCGTGCCGTCACCGTCTACGAACGATACCCATCGTGACCAGATCCACTATTGCGGGCATGCCGACGCGACCCGGACGAATCGGATGCGAACACCGGGGCGAGCCAGACCGCGCCGATCGTGCCGTGCGCACAATCGGCTCCCCGTCAGCCGCGGCCGGTGTAGTTCGGCGCCTCGACCGTCATGGTGATGTCGTGCGGGTGGCTTTCCTTCAGGCCTGCCGCGGTGATCTGCACGAACTGCGCTTCCTGCAGGTCGGCGACGGACTGGGAGCCGGTGTAGCCCATGGCCGCGCGCAGGCCGCCGACGAGCTGGTGGATGACCTGATTGACCGGGCCGCGGAAGGGCACCCGCCCCTCGATGCCCTCGGGGACCAGCTTGTCCTCGGCGAGCACGTCGTCCTGGAAGTAGCGGTCCTTGGAGAAGGACTTGGCCTGGCCACGGCCCTGCATGGCGCCGAGCGATCCCATACCGCGGTAGCTCTTGAACTGCTTACCGCCGACCAGGATCAGCTCACCGGGCGATTCGGCGGTGCCCGCCAGCAGCGAACCGAGCATGACGGTGGACGCGCCCGCGGCGATGGCCTTGGCGATGTCACCGGAGAACTGGATGCCGCCATCGGCGATGACCGGAACACCGGCGGGCTTGCACACCGCGACGGCCTCCAGGATGGCGGTGATCTGCGGTGCGCCGACGCCGGCGACCACGCGGGTGGTGCAGATCGAGCCGGGTCCGACACCGACCTTCACCGCGTCCGCGCCCGCCTCGACCAGGGCCAACGCCCCGGCCCGGGTGGCGATATTGCCGCCGACCACCTGGATCCGGTCGCCGACCTCGGCCTTGACCTTGGTGACCATCTGCAGGACCTGCGCCTGGTGGCCGTGTGCGGTGTCGACCACCAGCACATCCACGCCGGCGTCGGCCAGGGTCATCGCCCGCGACCAGGCGTCCTCGCCCACACCGACCGCGGCACCCACCAGCAGCCGGCCGTCACGGTCCTTGGTGGCGTTGGGGTACTGATCGGTCTTGACGAAGTCCTTCACGGTGATCAGGCCGCGCAGCGTGCCCTTACCGTCGACGATCGGCAACTTCTCGATCTTGTGCCTGCGCAGTAGACCGAGCGCGGCCTCCGCGGTGACGCCCTCCTGGGCGGTGATCAGCGGCGCCTTGGTCATCACGTCGGCGACTCGGCGATCCTGGTCCACCTCGAAGCGCATATCGCGGTTGGTGATGATGCCGACCAGCGCGCCGGTCTCGTCCACCACGGGCAGGCCGGAGATGCGGAACCGCGCGCACATCGCGTCGACCTCGGCGAGCGTGTCGGTGGGGCGACAGGTCACCGGATCGGTCACCATGCCGGCCTCGGACCGCTTGACCGTCTCCACCTGGCCTGCCTGATCGGCGACCGACAGATTGCGATGCAGCACGCCCATACCGCCCGCCCGCGCCATCGCGATCGCCATCCTGGCCTCGGTGACGGTATCCATTGCCGAGCTGCACAGCGGGGTGCGCAGGCGGATCTCCCTGGTCAGCTGGCTCGAGGTCTCGACCGAACTGGGAATGAGATCCGACGCCGCGGGCAGCAGCAGCACATCATCGAACGTGAGGCCGAGCATGGCGATCTTGTTCGGATCGTCACCACCCGTATGAGGGCGGACAGCGCTTCGTTCGCCCGTTACGGGATTACTCATTCGGATCGACCCCTCCTGGACGTCGACAGTTCCGCGAAGGCCGAGGTAGCCGTGCGGACTGTTTCATGGGATGGACTGTGCGGATCTGACACCGCCGACGGGTTGTCGGGTACGCGTCGGCGCGTTTCACCTATGGTATCTGTCCGGTGGAACGCGCCATCAAGTGAGGCCGTTGCCGAAACTGGCGGCGCGCATAGCTGGCGCAGACCGCCCTGTTCTGCGTACCGTGGGGATGTGCGTGACCATCTACCACCTGGCTTGCCGCCGGATCCATTCGCCGGAGACCCCTCCGACCCGTCGGCCGCGCTCGATGCCATCGAGCCGGGCGAACCGCTGGATCCTCATGAGCGCCTCGCGGTCGAGGAAGATCTCGCCGACCTCGCAGTGTACGAAGCACTACTCGGCCATCGCGGCATCCGCGGCCTTGTAGTCAGCTGTGAGGACTGCAGGCAGGATCACTACCACGACTGGGACATGCTGCGCGCCAACCTGCTTCAGCTACTGGTCGACGGAACGGTCCGCCCGCACGAGCCGGCCTACGATCCGACACCCGAGGCCTACGTCACCTGGGATTATTGCCGGGGCTACGCCGATGCTTCGATGAATGAGGCATTCCACGGCGACGGCTTCGACGGTTTCGACAGCTGATCCCTTCTCGGTCGGCCACAATCGGTCCGCCCCTTCGGTCCACCGCACGAATACGCAACGCGGAGACCATGAGCGCCGCTTCGTCACGTGCGCGACATCATGATGTGTGGCATATCACCACACTTCCCACGGCATGGAATAACGGCCGGATAAAAAAAGACCGACCGCCCTCTTGGCGATCGGTTTCACCCGTCTTTCGATCCCGCTCAGTTGTTCGCGGCCGTTGCCCACATCAGGGCCGACCGGTCAACTTGTGCTTCCGCCCGTCCCCGGCGTCCCGGTGTTTCCACCGGTCGGCGGCAAATCCGGAATCGTGGTGATCACCGGCGGCTCGATATCCGTCGGCCGCGACACGGTGGTCGGAGTCACCGGAGGAGTGGTCACCGGCGGCGTGGTCGGCTCGACGGTCGGCGGAGTGCCGGTGTCCTCTGGGCCGGTCGTCGGCGGCGTGGTCGGCGCGGTGGTGTCCGGAGCGGTGGTCACCGGCGGCTTGGTAGCCGACACCGACGGATCCACACCCATGATCGTCGGCGCGGTGCTGCCGCTACCGTCGCCACCACCGGGCCGCGTCGTCTCACCAGGCTTTGTCGTCTCGGTGGTCGTCGCCCGGGGATCGGTGGTCGAACCCGGCCGTGTCTCGCCTGGACGCGATTGCTCCAGCTGAGCCGCCGCCTCCGGCGACAGGCCACGCAGGTCGTTCAGCAGTCGCTCCCAGCGATCCATCAGATCGCCGCGCTTGGCCGGATCATCAACCTTGGTCGCGTTGGCCGACGCCTGCTCCAGCCGTGCCCGCGCACGCTCGGGATTGCCCTGGTCGATCAGTTCCTGCGCCGCCGCCAGATCGTCGTCGGCGCGCTGCACCACGGTCGACTGGGCCTGCTCGCTGAACACGACCTCCTTGAACCGCCACAGCGGATCGCCGGGCTCGGCGTTGTAGGAGAAGGCCGTCATACCGCCGAACACCAGCGCCAAACCGGCAGCGGCACCGGCAATCGGACGCACAAGCCGAAGCCTGCTACCCGTCCGTGCGCCGACTCGCGCCTGTCGCGCGCCGATTTCCTGATTGACCGCTGCGACCACCGTGTCGAGATCCGGGGCGTCCGGAATCGGTGGTGTGACGATCTCTGCCCGCCAGTCGGCCAGCAGAGCCGCCAGCTGGAACTCTTCGGTGCTGTCGGTCTGAACCGGCCCGTCGCTGGCGATGGCATCAATCAGCGCGTCGTCGCGGCGTACCGCCGCGATGTCGACCGGAGCGTTGTCGCCAGAGGACCCCTCGGCGTAGGGACCGCTGTCCCGCGATCCACGTCGCGCCCTCCAGTCACCCCGACCGCGTCCGCCATCCCTAGCCATACATTTCACCTGCCCTCGCCACTTGTGACTTCAATTTCGCGAGTGCCCTGTGCTGGGCGACCCGTATCGCTCCCGCCGTACTGCCCACGGCGGTCGCGGTTTCTTCTGCCGACAAACCCATGACCAAGCGCAGGATCAGGATCTCTCGATGCTTTTCCGGAAGCGTGGCAAGCAAACGGTTCATCTGCCTGCTCGTTTCGGATTCGAGAGCTCGCTGCTCCGGCCCGTGGTCGGTGGATATGACATCTGGTACTTCGGCCATCGCCTCCGCCTTGTTACGTGAGGCGTTGCGATGAGCGTCGGCGACCTTGTGCGAAGCGATTCCGTATACGAAGGCCATGAACGGCCTGCCCTGGTCCTGATACCTGGGCAGGGCTGTCATGACCGCCAGACAGACCTCCTGCGCAACGTCGTCCGCGGAGAGCGATCCACGCTCCGCAGCTCCGATCCTTGCCCGGCAATAACGCATCACCAGTGGGCGGATCAACTCCAGTACCTGAGCTAGAGCGGATCTGTCGCCCTGCGCAGCGGCAGCGACGGCGAGGTCCAACTCTTCGCCCGTGTTCGACATCGTCAGAGAATTTCCTGGCGTTACAAGTGGCACGGCCGGGTATCGACCGATGCTTCCGCGGGTGCAGCGGAACGGGTCTAACAATAGCGATACCCGTTGGCGAACCGGGTAACTGCGTCATCAACTGATCATTCGACCGGGTCGATCCAGAGGTTCGCGAACCCTCAGCGCGCGTCCGCCGGACGGAAGTGCCCACCGAGCCGTTCGATGACGCTCGCACATTCGGCGGCTTCTCGTTCGGCCGCAGTGCGATCGATGTCACCTCCGGACAACCCGGTCCGCAACATGGCACAGGCCCAACGCAAGGGCAGCAGGCCGTGTTCTCGGCATTCGGCGGCCACCGACTCGGCGAGCTCGCGCGCATCACCGCCATTGGCCGCGGTGGCTGCCGCGACCAGCAGCCGCGATTTCACCCGATGCCGCACCGAGGATCCCTGCTCGGCCAGTGTGAGCGCGGCCTCGGCGTGGGGTATGGCCTCTGGCAGGCGACCCGCGGCCAGCGCGGTCTCCGCGCTGACCCAGCGCAGCCTGATCGCGAGCCGCAGCCTGGGCGGATCGGGCACTTCGGCGGCGTCGCCGAGCAGAACCCGTACCCGGTTGAGCAGACGGGTGGCGAGGTCGGTTCTACCAGTGCCGAGCGCGTCGGCGGCCAGACCTGTCAGGGCGTCGCATGCGGCATCGAGACGGTCGGGCCGGAAGCGAAGATCCGATGACACCGAGGGCTCACCCGCGCGGGCCGGGGACAGCTCGGGGACTACCAAGGCGGCCGCAGCGCCGTCGTGGCGTGCGGCCGCGGCGTGCCAGCCGAGCTGACGCAGCAACGAGCCGCGAGTGGAGGCGGCGAGGGCCGCGAGTACCGGATCGGCGTGATGGACCGTGAGACCACCGAGTTCGGCGCGGGCGGCGGCGTAGCGGCCTTGACCGCCGAGCACGACTGCGCGCAGCCAGGCTTCGCCCGCGTCACGCGCGAGCGGCAACTCTGCAGCGGCCACTGCGGGGGTGGCACCGAAGGCGGCGTCGACCAGGAGCGCGCGACGGTCATCTGGGCGGGGATCCGGGACGAACACGGCCGCACTCTATCTCGGCGCCCGCAACAGCTACCGCATCCGGCGAAAGACCGGAGCCGGTGAGCAACCGATCAGCATTTCTTTACGGGCGCACCCAGCCGGAGGGAATGCGAACATGCGCACATCATGTTTCCATCAGGTAAAAACCATCCCGGCAATCGCCGGGCATGCACCCCATGAATTCATATGCGTTTCGAGCAATTAACCCGTGCGCCCCGCTATCGCCATCTCCCCCGGCCTCGCCCACCCCGGCGGGTGAACCGGATCACCGCCGACTCGGGTGCGCTCACCCGACGGCCGCCCGGCCAACGCTCGAAACCAGGCCACCACCTGCACGGATACGCCGACCTCGAAGACAAGGCGGTACACCGCCGTTGGGTCAACCGGCCATTATCTCCGGAAGCATCGTTAAAAGTAAACAGCGAGAAGGTTAAATTTGTCCGCCGAACATTTGCGAAACCCCTGCGCCGAACTATTGACGGAAATTCGCGGCGGGACCTAACGTAGCTCATCGCCACGGACGGCGCCGCGCGAAATTGCAGCGACCATCATTGGCGGGCTCTCGGACGACATACGCCGCACCGTGGCCGGAATGCGCTCGGCCGGACATACATCCGCGCCGAGCGACCGTTGCAGATCACACCTGCTCGACAACGCCGACGAGCTCGCACCACGAGGAGTTCATACATGCCCATGCCCACCCACCTTCCCGGGCCGAACGCTGATGTCTGGGATTGGCAGATGCGCGGATCCTGCCGCGGTGTGGACTCCGCGGTGTTCTTCCATCCCGACGGCGAACGCGGCCGGGCCCGTACCGCGCGCGAGATGCGCGCCAAGGAGATCTGCCACAGCTGCCCGGTGCTGATGCAGTGCCGCAGCCACGCACTCAAAGTGAGCGAGCCCTACGGCATCTGGGGCGGCATGTCCGAGACCGAGCGCGAGACACATGCCCGGCGCAATCGGCGTCGGATGGCGGTCTGAGAAGCCGCTGGTCACCACGGCACGCCCGGGTCGGCGGGTGATTGTGAATCCCTTCCCATCCGCGCCACGCAGGGCGCCGAATTCCTAGCAACAACTGCCGACCAGCACCATGGGTGCGAGCCGTGCACTGGCACACAGTCCTTCGGCTCGCACGCACGACAACGCCCGTCAGGCCCCCGGTCACCACCGGGTGCGCCTGCCGGCGTCGAACGCACGCAGTTTCACAGCCCCCTACCGAGCGAACCCGATAGCGGCACGCTACGGTAGTGACCGATGACACAGAATGGAGCGTTGTGACAACGCGGCCGCCGGCCGCAGAGGGCGACTCGTTCCGTGGAGAAGCCTTTCCACCCAGCGTGGAATCTGCGGTCTCGGCACGCGCAGCTGAAAGCATCGAACTCGCCGCGCTTTTACACAGGTGTGGCCAGTCCGACCAGGAAGCCTTCGCCGAGCTATACGACCGAACGTGTGCGCGCGTCTATGGCCTGGTGCTACGCGTCCTACACGACCCGGGCTACGCGGAGGAGACCGCACAAGAGGTCTATCTCCAGGTCTGGCGAACGGCGGCGAGTTTCGATCCGGACAAGGGTTCGGCCGCCACCTGGCTGATGACGTTGGCACATCGCCGCGCCGTCGACCGGGTGCGGGCCGAGCAGGCCCATACCCAACGCGAAGTCGCCTACGGGATACGGGTTCTCGGCAACGAATTCGACGAGGTCACCGAGGAAGTCGAGCGCAAGTTCGAACAGCGGGCCGTCCTGGACAGCCTCGGCACACTGACCGAAACACAGCGAGAAGCCATCTCGCTCGCTTACTACGGCGGGCGAACCTACGCAGAAGTGGCCACCCATCTCGGCGTAGGGTTACCGACCGTTAAGTCCCGAATTCGGGACGGCCTGACACGACTGAAGAAAAGTTTGGGGGTGACGTGAGATGAACGAACGCCAGATCGATCTCGCGCACACCGTCGCGCTCGGATCGATCGACGACGAAGACCATCAAGCGGTACAAGACCTGCTCGACAGTGAAGACCCTGCTCGCCGTGCCGAGTTCATCACCGAAGTGCACCTGACCAGAGAAGCGCTCGCAGCGCTCGCCGTCGCGACGGCCCATGAGCCGCCGGCGGCGCTGCGCGGGCGGCTGCTCACCGCGATCTCCGCGGAGCAGCCGCCGGTGGCCTCCTGACTTCTTCTGGCGGATTCTCCCGAGACTTCCCCGCGTTCCGGCCCTGACGGCCGAAAGACGAACGGACCGTTCACGTCCGGGGGGAACATGAACGGTCCGCTCGATCACCTTGGCCCGACGGCCGCCGATCGGTCGATCAGTGGCTGTGGCCGTGTCCGTGACCGTTGCCCTCGTCCGAGGCAGGCTTGTCCACGACAGCGCTTTCGGTGGTGAGCACCATCCGAGCGACCGAGGCGGCGTTGATCACCGCGGAACGGGTCACCTTCACCGGATCGACGACACCGTCGGTGAGCAGATCACCATAGGTGAGGGTGGCGGCATTGAAGCCTTCCTTGCCCTCGGTGACCTTGCTGACCACGACCGAGCCGTCGACGCCGGCATTGGTGGCGATCCAGAACAGCGGTGCCCGCAGGGCCTGCCGCACGACCTCGACACCGACCGCTTCGTCGCCCGACAGCGACTCGCGCAGGTCGACCAGCTTGGTGCCCGCCTGCACCAGCGCGGTACCGCCGCCGGGCACGATGCCCTCCTCGACCGCGGCCTTGGCCGCGCTGACCGCGTCCTCGACCCGGTACTTGCGCTCCTTGAGAGCGGTCTCGGTGGCCGCGCCGACCTTGATCACCGCGACGCCGCCGGCCAGCTTGGCCAGCCGCTCCTCGAGCTTCTCCCGATCCCAATCGGAATCGGTCGCCTCGATCTCGCGACGCAGCTGGGCGCCGCGGGCCGCGATGTCCTCGGCGGTGCCCGCACCGTCGATGATCGTGGTGTCGTCCTTGGTGACGACGACGCGACGCGCGCTGCCGAGCACCTCGAGGCCCGCCTCACGCAGGTTGATGCCGAGATCGGGGTTGACCACGGTGCCCGCGGTGACGACGGCGAGGTCGTCGAGGAACGCCTTGCGGCGGTCACCGAAGAACGGCGCCTTGACCGCGACGGCCTTGATCGTCTTGCGGATCGCGTTGACGACCAGCGTCGACAGCGCCTCGCCCTCGACGTCCTCGGCGATGATCAGCACCGGCTTGCCGGACTCGGCGATCTTCTCCAGCAGCGGAAGGAAATCGGGCAGCGAGCTGATCTTCTCCCGATGCAGCAGGATGTAGGCATCCTCGAACACGGCCTGCTGGGTGTCGGTGTCGGTGACGAAGTAGGGCGAGAGGTAGCCCTTGTCGAACTGGACACCCTCGGTGACCACGAGCTCGGTCTGCAGCGTCGAGGACTCCTCGACGGTGACGACGCCGTCCTTGCCGACGGTGGTCAGCGCCTTTCCGACCATCGCGCCGATCTCCTCGTCACGTGAGGAGACGGTCGCGACCTGCGCGATGGCCTGCTCACCGGAAACCGGTGTGGACAGAGCCAGCAGTGCGTCGGAGACCGCCTCGGCCGCCTTGGCGATGCCCGAGCCGATGCCGATCGGGTTGGCGCCTGCGGCGATGTTCTTGAGTCCGCCGCGCACGAGCGCCTGCGCCAGCACGGTGGCGGTGGTGGTGCCGTCGCCCGCGACGTCGTTGGTCTTGGTGGCGACGCTCTTGACCAGCTGGGCGCCGAGGTTCTCGAACGGGTCCTCGAGATCGATGTCACGCGCGATGGTGACACCGTCGTTGGTCACGGTCGGGCCGCCGAACGCCTTGGCGAGCACGACGTGCCGGCCGCGCGGACCGAGGGTGACCTTGACCGCGTCGGCGAGCTTGTCCACACCGCGCTCGAGAGCCCGGCGAGCCTTCTCGTCGAACTCGATCTGCTTTGCCATATGTGTTCGCTCCTGTGTTTCGGTGCGCTGTCACGGTGCGCGGAACGCACTCCGCCCCGGGTCGCAAACACCGACACCGGGGCGGAACGCCATGCGCAGCGATGACTTACTTGCTGACGACAGCCAGCACGTCGCGCGCGGACAGGATCAGGTATTCCTCACCCTGGTACTTGATCTCGGTGCCGCCGTACTTGCTGTAGATGACGGTGTCGCCCTCCTGGACATCCAGCGGGATGCGCTTGTCGCCATCCTCGTCCCACCGGCCGGGGCCGACGGCGACAACGGTGCCCTCCTGCGGCTTTTCCTTCGCCGTGTCCGGGATGACCAGGCCGGAGGCCGTCGTCGTCTCGGCCTCGTTGGCCTGGACGAGGATCTTGTCCTCGAGCGGCTTGATGTTCACGCTCGCCACGTTGAGCCCTCCACTTTCAGGGGATTTACGGTCGTCCGGGACTGTTGTCCCGGACCATCGGTTCGGTCACGATGCCGACCCTGCGCACAGCCCCGTCGTCGCGGGTGCCGGGACCTGCTCAGTAGTCGAACTCGGCACTGGCACACATCACACAGCGCCACTAGCACTCTATACATGCGAGTGCCAGCGCTCAAGGGCGGGAGGTGCCAATCTCCCGGCGTCGAGCCCGATCGACAGAACACCGATCGCCGCAGCGCAGGGCCGATCTATACATTCGGCACGCCCCCAGCTCCTAGGGCTTCCTATTACTTCACAAAATCTGTAACGTTCGGATAACGGATTGTGACAGTATTGACGACGGTCGCTCAGTGGCCGCCGTGTTCATCACGAACCGGCGTCCCGCCCGAACGACAGGTCGTCACGAACGATCCGGCCAGCTGAACAGAGAGCCACCAGCAACACCCGATCCACGGCCGTCTCCGCGCCCACCAGGCAACGAGGCGGCCCGGATAGCGAGCCCGGTGCGATCGTGACCCACACGCCGTTCCGGGAGTCCATTCGAGATGGTCGCCCGACACCAGGACCATCCGCTCGAAGGGAGGTGAACATGCGAACATCCCTCGGTATCTCGGCCGGGAACGAGGTGGTGTGCTCGGCGCTCGTCGCCACCGCGACCAACGGAGCCCAGAGCTTCGACTACCGCGTCGTGTCGGCGGAGGCCCATTCCGATCTCGGCGATCTCGTCGCATCATCGATCGAACTGATGACGACCCAGCTACCTGCCACCCACCCGCACGATACGGGCGCGGCCGGGACTCGATATGCGGGCACCCATGCCTACAACCTCGACGCGGCCCTCAGCCGTCCACCCACGGCCGTGGCCGTCGCCTACCGCAGCAAGGCTCAGGCCCAGGCCATTCGATCGGCCACGGGCAAGCAGCACGACCTACAGCTGGTCCCCGAGGCCACCGCCGCCCTCGCCTACCTGCGCCACACCGGCCTCGTCGACCGGTACCGCACCGTCGCGCTCGTCGATGTCGGCGCCTCCGGGGTCACCGTCACCGTCGCCACCCAGGCCGACGGCACCATCCTGCATTCGGCGCGCACCACCACCGTCAGCGGCAATGCGATCGACGAGCTCATCTACCACCATCTGGTCGACGCCCACTATGCCCGCCGCGGCACCCGGCCCAACCGGAGCATGCTCACCAACCGCGGCCGTGCGGCCAAGGAACACCTGTCCATCGCGCCCGCGGTCACTATCGACCATGTCGCCGGGCGGCCACTCAAGCTGACCCGCACCGACTTCGAAGAACTGATCGCCGACCAACTGCGCGAACTCGCCGCGTTCACCGCGGTCACCTTCGGGCGCGCGCCCGAGCGGCCCGAAGCGGTCGCCGTGATCGGCGGCGGCGCCAATGTTCCGTCCGTGGTCGACACCCTGCAGCACGAACTCGATATGCCGGTGCTCACCGTGCCGGATCCGGACGCGGTCATCGCGAAGGGCGCGGCGCTGGTCGCCGATGACGCCCAGCCTGCCGCGGGCCCGGTCGCCGCGCTCGGTTCGGACGCGCCGGTGGGCACGTTCACCAAGGTCGTCGGTACGCTGGCCGGCGCGATCGTCGTCGTCGGGCTGGTCATCGGCTATGGAGTCAAGGCGCTCGCCCCGACCTCCGGCGAGGAGGTCTCCCCCGCAGGCACCACGAGCAGCACCCAGCTGCCGCCACCGATGACGTCCTACCCGCCCCCCGTTCCCGGCAGCGCTACCACCGGTGGCGTGCGCGAGACTCCGCCGATCCGGCCCACCGACACCACCGTCGCGCCGAGCAGTCCCGATGAGGTGCCGACCACCACCGGCGTCACGCCGACCACTCCGCACACCTCATCGTCGCAGCCGACGCTGCGCCCGGACCCGAACCTGCCGCAGATCCCGTTCCCGGAGCTGCCGGAATTGCTCGGCCCGCTGTTCCCGCCGACCACCACACCACCGTCGGGCTCGGGGGCCGCTCCGGACAATGCCAGGGAGGGCGACCCGGATTCGGAGCCGACCACCAGTGGTACGCCGACTCCGGGTGCGGCGCCGAGCACTTCGCGTCCGAGCAGCTCACCGGCGCAGGGCCGGAATCCGGTGCCACGAGTCGGCACCGGCTCCTCCGATGGCACATCGTTGGCGCCGACGGACTGAATCTCTGCGCGGCTCAGGAAATCTGGCTGACCGACACCGGCAGACCCGGATCGGTGGCCACGGTCAACGGAGAAGGCTGCGCGCCACCTGCGATCACATGAGCGCCGAGCGCCGCGATCATCACACCGTTATCGGTGCACAGCCGAGGCTTCGGTACCCGCAGCTCCACACCGGCGGCCGCACAGCGCTCTTCGGCCAGCGACCGGATCCGGGAATTGGCCGTCGCGCCACCGCCGAGCACCAGCGTGCCGACGCCGACGTCCTGCGCGGCGCGCACCGCCTTCATGGTGAGCACATCCGCGACCGCCTCCTGGAACGAGGCGGCAATATCCGGGATCGGCAGGTCGGCGGCGGCCAACCCGTCGCGTTGCGCGGCCTCCACGTAGCGAGCCACCGCGGTCTTCAGACCGGAGAAGGAGAAGTCGTAGCGTGGATCACGCGGGCCGGTCATACCGCGCGGGAACGCGATCGCCTTCGGGTCACCGGACGCGGCGGCGGCGTCGAGCGCGGGACCGCCGGGGAAGCCGAGACCGAGCAACCGCGCGACCTTGTCGAACGCCTCGCCCGCCGCGTCGTCGACGGTGCTGCCCAGCTCGACGATCGGCTCGGCCAGATCCGTGACGTGCAGCAGATGCGTGTGCCCACCCGAGACCAGCAGCGCGACACACGGAGGCATCGGACCGTGCTCGAGTGTGTCCACCGCGACGTGCCCGCCGAGGTGATTGAGCGCGTAGAACGGAACGTCCCAGGCCGCCGCATACGCCTTGGCGGCGGCGACCCCGACCAGCAAAGCACCGGCGAGGCCGGGACCGATGGTGACCGCGAGCGCATCCGGCGCGACGATGCCCGCCGAGGACAACGCACGCCGCATCGCTGGCACGATGGCCTCCAGATGCGCGCGTGAGGCGATCTCGGGCACCACACCACCGAACCGGGCGTGCTGATCCACACTCGAGGCGACCTCATCGGCCAGCAACTCGCAACTGCCGTCCGGGTTGCGCCGGACGATGCCGACACCGGTTTCGTCGCAGGAGCTCTCGATTCCCATGACGATCACGACAGCACCTCGTCCGGTCGGTTCGCGTCGCCCCACTCAGTGGTCATCGACGACAGCGCGGGCCTGCGCATCGTGTACGCGTCGGCACCGCTGGGGTGGTAGTAGTTCTTGCGCAACCCGATGATGTGGAAGCCGTGCTTGGCATAGAGCGCGATGGCCGCCGCGTTATCGGTGCGGACCTCGAGGAACACCGGCCCGCCACGGCGTCCGGCCTCGGCGAGCAACGCCTCGAGCAGTTTGGTGCCGATACCGCCGCGATGGCATTGCGGGTCGACGCCGATGGTGTGCACTTCGGCCTCGGGATGTTCGGCGTCGCCGAGCAGCGCGATACCGGCGTAACCGACCATGCGGCCGTCCTCGTCGCGGGCAGTGATGTAGCGGTTGTGCCGCGCCGCCAACTCCGACCGGAACGAGATCGCATGCCACGGATCGTCCTCGGGAAACAGCAGCTGCTCGAGTTCCACGCAGCGGTCGATATCCCCGACGGTCATCAGTTCGATGCGGATGCCCACGCTCACGCTCCCGTCCGATCGAGGGTGCGGTAGCTCTTCTCGACCGCGTCCGGCCTGCGCAGGTACAGCGGGACCAGCGGTTCGGGAACTGCGCGTGCCAGCACGACAGGTGCGGCGACGCGCACGAGTCCGGCCGGTGACGGGGTCTCCACCGGGAGAACGGGCAGGTCGAACAGGTCGACATGGGAAGCGGAGCCCGCGATCACGGTCGCCTGCTCGGTGTCGAGCTCGCCCGGTTTGCCGACGTCCGGGCCCGCGACGCGACGGCCGATACCGCCCATCGCCCACGGCACATCCTCGCGGTAGCGCGCGGAGTACACCTCGCGGCGGCGAGCGTCGGTGACCACGAGCAGCTCCGCGCCGGGGGCAAGATCGCGGGCGCCGTCGGCGGCGATCGCATCCAGGCTGCACACGCCGTACACCGGGATGCCGAGCGCGTCGCCGAACGCCGCCGCCGTCGCCATTCCGACCCGCAATCCGGTGAACGGGCCCGGCCCGACACCGACAACGACGGCCGCGATATCGGTCCTGGAACGGCCTGCCTCGGTGAGACATTCGAGGATCTGCGGGGTGAGCACCTCGGCATGGGCGCGGGCGTCGACCCGCACCCGGACGGCGATGGTGCGCACGTCGGCCGGTGCCTCGGCACCGGCCGCGGACTGCTCCAGTTCCACCAATCCCGCTGTAACGGCGGGCGTCGCGGTGTCGACAGCAAGTACAAGCATGATTGGCCCAACGATACCGGTTGGTCCCCACGCGCCGCGCAGCCATGAGGGTCGCGGCCGCGATGCGTGTGTGCCCGTCCTCGTCGAGGTTGCCCACGTCACAGCGTTGCGGGGCGGTCGCGGACGCCGGGGCGTCGGGCCGCGCGTGGCGCAGATACGCCCGACCACGCGGCCGGGCACGGCACGCCGTCAGGGCGCGCAGGTCCGAAGCGCTGGCGGGTGTGCTGCTAGCCCGCGGCGGGATCGGCCTGGCGCCCAACCCATTCCCAGGTCGCGGTACGCACTTCCGATTCCGGATCCCGGGCCAGCCGCACGCGCAGATGACGGTCGGAGAGGTGTTCCACGACACCTCCGCCCCATTCGACGACGACCACCGCGTCGTGCAGATCGGTGTCCAGATCGAGGGCGTCGAGTTCGTCGAGACCGCCGCCGAGACGATAGGCGTCGACGTGCACCAGCGCTACCGGAGCGCCGTTATCGCGTTCGCCTGCCCGATGCCTGCGGGCGATGATGAACGTCGGCGAGCTCACCCTGCCCTGCACCCCGAGCCCGGCGGCGATGCCTCGGGTGAGCGCGGTCTTGCCCGCGCCGAGCGGACCGTCGAGCACCACGAGATCGCCGGCGGTCAGGCCTGCGGCCAGTTCGCGGCCGAGTGCCTCGGTGTCGTCCACAGTGGGCAGGACCCGCCGGTGTGGTTCAGTCACGCGTCACCTCTGGTGCATCGGTCTCGGTGACGACGCGCGCGCGCAACAGCAGCTGGTCGATGGCGGTGTCGATCAGGTCGGGGAATTGCAGGTGGGGCATGTGCGCGGCGTCCGGCAGTTCGACGAGCTCGGCGCCTGGCAGTTCGCGGGCCAGTGCGCGCGAATTGCGGAACGGGATGACCAGATCATGTTTGCCGCCCATGATCAGCACCGGGATGTCGGCGAGCACCGGCAGCGCGGCCGATTCGTCGTGGAGTTCGATCGCCTTCAGGAACTTGACGATCGTTTCGACTGGAGTGCGGTCGATCATCAGCGTGGCGAACCGCGACAGCGTCGGGCTCACCGAACCATGGAACGAGCTGACGTGCAGGATCGGTGTGATCACGTGCTTTGCGGTCATCCGCCCGGTCTGGACCAGCGCGGGCGCGGTGTGCACCGCCATCCGGAAACCGTCGAGCGCCGGATTACGCAACAACTGCCCGATGCCTGCACTGGCCACCTCGGCCGCCGCCGTCGACAACAGCGCTACGCCCGCCACCCGCTGCGCGAACAGATCGGGGAATTGGGCGGCGGCGGCCAAGACCGCCATCCCGCCGAGCGAATGCCCGACCAGCACCAGTGGCCCCTGCGGCGCCTTCGCCTCGATCACGCGGGCCAGGTCGCGGCCGAGTTGGCCGACGGTGCAGGTTTCGGTCTCCGGGACGCCCGAGCGGCCGTGGCCGCGCAGGTCGAACAGCACCATCCGCACCCGCGGGCCCCAGCGCTGTTCGAGGTGGCGGCGCTGGAAGTGGAACGACTCCATGGTGTTGCAGAAACCGTGCACGAACACGACGGTGACCGGCGCGTCGGCGGGACCGCATTCCCTGGTGGCGAGCGGCACACCGTCATCGGCGCTGACCTCGTCGGCGGGATCGGCGTCGATGAGCGAGAAGTCCTCACCACGGTAGGGGTCGCGACTCACCGGCACGAGCACGCGCGCTCCCGCTCGGCGCAGCGCGTGCACGCCCGCCAATGCGCCGACCAGGCCCGCTGTCGCCATCCCGCCGCGCAGGATGGTCACCCGCCTACGACTCACTGTTGGCCACCTCGGAAACGGCGAACCACGCGGCCGCGAGGCGAACACACCACCTCGTAGTGGATGGTGTCGAGGAGATCGGCCCAATCCTGGGCGTGTGGTTCGCCGGATTCTCCGGTGCCGAACAGGATCGCGGTGTCACCTTCGGCGACGCCGTCGAGGTTGTCGCCGAGGTCGATGACCATCTGGTCCATGCACACCCGCCCGATGCTCGGGCGCCGCGCACCACGCACCCACACCTCGCAGCGTCCGCCGAGTCGGCGCGAGACGCCGTCGGCGTATCCGGCCGGGATGAGTGCGACTGTGGTGTCGTGCGGTGCGATCCATTCGTGCCCATAGGAAACGCCCTCACCGGCGGCGACGTGTTTGATCAGGGAGATCTCGGCTTGGAAGGTCATGGCCGGGCGCAGGCCGAAATCGCCGAGTTCGGGGACCGGCGACAATCCGTACATGGCGATCCCCGGCCGCACCATGTCGAAGGCCAGATCCGGTCTGGTCAGGGCAGCGGCCGAGTTCGCCAGGTGCGTCACCTCCGGCACCAGCCCGTATTCCTTGGCGGTGGCGATGGCGTCGACGAATCGGTCGCGTTGAACGTCGATGGTGGGGTGATGCGGCTGGTCTGCGTGCGCCAGATGGGAGAAGATCGCGCGGAATCGCAGCACCTGTTCGTCGACGAGGGGGCGTAGCGCGGTGAGGACGTCGCGGTATTCGGTGACCGAGACTCCATTGCGGTTGAGTCCGGTATCGACCTTGAGGGTCAGCGTCGCGGTGCGCCCGAGCCGCCGCGCCGCCGCCTCGACCGCGCGCAGCTGGGACATCGAGGAGATGCCGATTTCGATATCGGCCGCGATGCCCGCTCCGTAATCGGCACCGGAGTTGTTGAGCCAGCACAGGATCGGGGCGGTGATCCCCGCTTCGCGTAGGTGCACCGCCTCACTGATCGTGGTGACGCCGAGCTCGGCGGCTCCCGCCGCCAGCGCGGCCCGCCCGACCTCGACCGCGCCATGGTTGTAGCCGTCGGCTTTCACCACCGTCATCACCGCCGCGTCGCCGGCGTGTTCACGCAGGATCCGCACGTTATGAGCGATGGCATCCAGATCGACGACCGTCTCCACTTGCGCATTCACGATTCCCGATCCTACCACCACTGGGGTCGTCGGCGGTGGGCACCCACCTGGGATCGAGCTCGCGTGGCGATAAACTTGAACCTTCAACTCCATCGGCGACGGAGTGCTGAGACGCAGGCTGTGGTTGCCAACGGCGCCGATCGCTTCGGCCGACAGCCCGCGGTCGGCAACCGCCCGGCCGTCATCGGTTGTGCGAGGGCAGCAGCCAGCGAGGGGTGCGCCGGCGTTGCCACCCGGATGCCGTGTCTTGCTCACCAGGCCCGGCCGCGCTGGGCCGGTCAGGGCGGAGCGACCTCGAGCAGCACAGCCCCGGTGTCGCGCCCAGTCCGAACACATCAATCGGCAAGGGCGCGAAGGGTTCGAATCGCGGGCCGAAGATGGCGCAGCAGCGGGGTCGCGGAGATCGGGGCGGCGGCGGGACCCTCGGCGGCCGCGAGGTTGGCGGCGAGGGCGTGGGCGCGTGCGGCCGCGGCGGCGGACCAGACCGGATCTCGTCCGGCGGCGAGCAGGGCGCCGATGACACCGGACAGCACGTCGCCGGCACCGGCGGTCGCCGCCCATGATCCACCCGCTTCGTTCACCAGCACCGGCCGTCCGGGTTCGGCGATCAGGGTGGCGCGCCCCTTGAGCAACACCGTCACCTGCCACGATGCGGCCAGCTCACGGACCGCCGCGACCCGATCGTCGCCGAGTGGCTGCCCGGTCAAGCGGGCGAACTCACCGGCATGCGGGGTCAGCACTGTCGGCGCGGTGCGCTCGCGCACCATGGCGGCATGGTCGGCGAGCAGGGTCAAGCCATCGGCATCGACGACCACGGGCAGATCGGTCGAAAGGATCTGCGCGAGTCGAGCCAACGCGCCGTCATCGGTGCCCGCACCTGGACCGAATACCCAGGCCTGGACTCGGCCGGTCGAGGCGATATCGCGAGAGGCGACAACCTCCGGGTAGGCAGCGAGCACGTCCTCGGCACCGGTGCCCGCATAGCGGACCATGCCGGACGTCGCCGCGACCGCCGCCCCGGTACACAGCACGGCGGCGCCAGGATAGGCCGCGCTGCCCGCGCAGATCCCGGTGACACCCTGGCTGTACTTATCGTCGGCGGGACCGGGCACCGGCCATTCCGCGCCGATCGCGGATGGCTCGAGCGCAGCGAGATCGGGCGATGGGAGCCGTAACCCGATCGGCACCAGCTCGATTCGCCCGCACCACGCCGCGGCCAGCGCATGCACCGGCTTGTACGCACCGAAACTGACCGTCACCTGCGCGCGCACCGCCGGACCGTGCACCGCACCGGTATCGGGATCGACCCCACTCGGCAGGTCCGCCGCGACGATCGGCGCCTCGATCCGCGAAACGATCTCCGCCGCGGCCTGCCGCAACGAACCACGACCGGAGATGCCGACGATCCCATCGATCACCAGATCCGGATCGCCGACCTCCGAACGCACCCGGCCTCCGGCTTTCCGCAGCGCCGCAAGGCCTTCCGCATGCACGCGCACCGGATTCAGCAGCACGGCGTCGACCGTCACCCCGCGCCGCCGCAGGAAGTAGCCTGCCCACAACGCGTCACCACCGTTGTCACCCGATCCGACCAGCAGCGTCACCGACCGTCCGGCCACGCCCCCGGTGCGGGCACGCAGTTCCCCGGCGACGACGGTCGCCAAACCGTAGGCCGCGCGCCGCATCGGCACGCCGGCAGCGACCCGGGTGAACAGTTCCGCTTCGGCCGCCCGGACCGCGTCGACGGTGAAATAGCCACGCTGCGAGGACATCGGACACGCACCTCCACTGGTTGCTCGGGCCGCGACGTCAGCAGACTACGCTTGACCATCATGGCCATGCCGCGTCGTCACGCCACCTCCGTCATCGCCGCCGGGTTCGTCCTCACCGCGGCGCTGTTGTCCGGATGCGGCTCCGACGACGAGAGCGCCTCCGAACCGGCCACCACCGCGACGTCGGCCCCGACCTCGGCGCCCGCTGCCGACGATGGACAGGCGCAGACCTTCGTCGTCGAGGTCGACGATATGAAATTCTCCCCGGCCGACCTCACGATTTCGGTCGGCGACACCGTCACCTGGAAATTCGAGGACGACGTGGTGCACGGCGTTCAGGGCATCGGGGACAAGGCGATGGGTATCAACAGCCCGCTGTTCACCGAGGGCGAGTGGAGCCATACCTTCACCACCACCGGTTCGTTCCGCTACCTGTGCCCCATCCATCCGGATATGCGCGGCACGATCACGGTGCAGTAGGGACAGCACCGACCGGGGCCTACTGCCTCATATCGGTCGGTATTCGCGGGTGCGCGGACTGCCGTCGTTCAACGCCTCGACCGCCGAGACCAGCGGCGCCAGTTCGGGGTTCGCGGCGGCCTGCCGCAATGCGCTCGTCAATGCCGCGTCATGGGTCGGCCGCGCGCGGTCGAGTAGTTCGAGGCCGGTCGATGTGACGTCGGTGTAGATGCCGCGGCGATCATCCGGGCACAGGTAGCGCTGGAGCAGCCCGCGATCCTCCAGCCGTGAGACCAGTCGCGTCGTCGCGCTCTGACTCAGCACGACCGCCTCGGCGACCTGATGCATCCGAAGGTGGCCACCGGGCCCGTCGTGCTGCCGGGACAACACCACGAGCAGCGAGTACTCACGCACGCTCAGCTCATGGCCGGTCTGCAAGGCGCGTTCGATGTGCGCCTCGATCCGGTCGTGCAGCAGCGACAGCGCGTACCAGCCGTCGGCGAGGCCGGTGAGGGCGGCATCGGCGGTCATGGTGGTCCTTCCCTCGGAACTCTCCACTCAGGATAGATGACTTCCGAAATAGCCCGCGCTTGCAATTAAATGCATGTGCAATTATTCTCAACGCCTGTAAAGCTCATGCGCAACATCAAGTGGAGGCTCTCCCCATGCCGCTCGCCCTCCTTGCCCTCACCCTCGGGGCGTTCGCCATCGGCACCACCGAATTCATCGTGGTCGGGCTGCTGCCCGACATCGCCGCCGACTACGCGGTGTCCATTCCCACCGCCGGGCTGCTGGTCACCGGATATGCGCTCGGCGTCGTCGCGGGCGCGCCGGTCATGACCGGGCTCGGCACCCGCGTATCCCGCAAACGCATGCTGCTCGGATCGTTGCTGCTGCTGATCGCCGGAAATCTGCTGTCGGCGCTGGCTCCGAGCTTCGCCCTGATGCTGACCGGGCGGATCGTGGCCTCGCTGGCGCACGGCGCGTTCTTCGGTATCGGCGCGGTCGTCGCGGGCAGCCTCGTCGCCGCGGAACGCAAGGCCGGTGCGATCGCCATCATGTTCACCGGACTGACCGCCGCAACCGTCGTCGGCGTACCGCTCGGCACGCTGCTCGGACAGCAGTTCGGCTGGCGACTCACCTTCGCCCTGGTTGCCGTGATCGGCGTGATCGGGATGGTGGGCGTCGTCGCGCTGATCCCCGAGCAGCCCGCACCGCGCGAGGCCCGGCCGCGGTCGGAATTCTCCGCGCTGGCCAATCCGCAGGTGCTGCTCGCCATGGCCATGACGGTCCTCGGCTTCGGTGGCGTGTTCGCGGCCATCACCTATCTCGCACCGATGATGACCGACGTCACCGGATACGCCGAAACTTCGGTGACCTGGCTACTCGTACTGTTCGGCCTCGGCATGTTCGCGGGAAACCTGATCGGTGGCCGCTACGCCGATCGTCATCTGATGCCGATGCTCTACATCGCGCTCGGTCTGCTCGCCGCGGTCCTCGCCCTGTTCACCGTCACCGCGCACAGCAAGCCCCTCGCCGCGATCACCATCGTGCTGATCGGAGCGCTCGGCTTCGCCACCGTGCCGCCCCTGCAGAAGCGCGTCCTTGACCAGGCCGCCGGTGCACCCACGTTGGCCTCGGCGATCAATATCGGCGCGTTCAACCTGGGCAACGCGCTGGCGGCGTGGCTCGGCGGGCTCGTCATTTCCGCCGGTCTCGGTTACACCGCACCGAACTGGGTGGGGGCGCTGCTCGCGGCGAGCGCTCTGGTGCTGGCGGTCGTCTCGGCGAGGCTGGAGCGTCGTGACGCGCCGGCGCCGTCGGACCGCCACGATCCGGCCACGGGCAGTCCGGACCACGTCGGCAGCGAGGTCATGGCACAAGTGCGGTAGCGCGAAGACGCCCTCGCTGTCACACGCATGAACACCGACCTGGCCGCTTTCGGCCAGGTCGGTGTTCATGGTTCAGCTACTTATTCGACCGTGACCGATTTGGCCAGGTTGCGCGGCTTGTCGACGTCATACCCGCGTGCCTGCGCCACCTCAGCGGCGAAGATCTGCAACGGGATCGTCGACAGCAGCGGCTGGAACAACGTCGGCGCGGACGGGATCTCGATGAGGTCGTCGGCGAACGGGCGCACCGTATCGTCGCCCTCCTCCGCGATGACGATCGTCCGCGCGCCACGCGCCTGGATCTCGCGGATATTGCTCAGCAGCTTCGAATGCAGCACCGCACGCCCCTTCGGCGACGGCATCACCACGATCACCGGCAGCCCATCCTCGATCAGGGCGATCGGTCCGTGCTTGAGCTCACCCGCCGCGAAACCCTCGGCATGCATGTATGCCAGTTCCTTGAGCTTGAGCGCACCCTCGAGCGCCACCGGGTAACCGACATGGCGACCGAGGAACAGCACCGTCGGTACCTGCGCCAGCTCACGTGCGATTGCCCGCACCTGTGGCGCCACCTCCAGCACCCGCGAGACCAGCTTCGGCATGGCCTCCAACTCGGCGAACTCGCGCGCCACCTCATCGGGGTACTTGGTGCCGCGCGCCTGCGCCAAGGCCAGCCCGACCAGGTAGTTGGCGGTCACCTGGGCGAGGAACGCCTTGGTCGAGGCGACACCGATCTCCGGCCCGGCCCTGGTGTAGAGCACCGCATCGGATTCGCGGGGAATCTGCGCGCCGTTGGTATTGCAGATCGCCAGCACGCGCGCCTTCTGCTCCTTGGCGTGGCGCACCGCCTCCAGCGTGTCCGCGGTTTCGCCGGACTGCGAGACCGCCACCACCAGGGTGGAGCGGTCCAGCACCGGGTCGCGGTAGCGGAATTCGCTGGCCAGCTCCACCTCGACGGGCAGCCTGGTCCAATGCTCGATCGCGTATTTGGCGAGCAGACCCGAGTGGTAGGCGCTGCCGCAGGCGACGACGAAGACCTTGTCGACGTCGCGCAGTTCCTGATCGGCGAGGCGCTGCTCATCGAGCACGATACGACCGGAACCACCGTGGCTGGTGTCGAAATGCCCCATCAGGGTTTCGGCGACCGCGGCGGGCTGTTCCTCGATCTCCTTGAGCATGAAGTAATCGTGTCCGCCCTTTTCGGCGGCGGCCAGATCCCAGTCGATGGTGAACGGCCGGGTGCGCGAACCCGCGTCGTTGCCGGCGAAGTCGGTGACCCGGTAGCTGTCGGAGGTGATCACCACAGCCTGATCCTGGCCCAGCTCGACAGCCTCGCGGGTGTGCTCGATGAAGGCTGTCACATCCGAGGCGATGAACATCTCGCCCTTGCCCACACCCACGACCAGTGGAGTGGAGCGACGCGCGGCAATGATCTTGTCCGGGTGCTCGGCATGGGTGAAGACCAGCGTGAACGCACCCTCCAGGCGGCGCAGCACGGCCAGCGCGCTCGCCTCGAAGTCGCCCGCTGTCGGCCCTTCGGCGTAGGCACGGGACACCAGATGCACCGCGACCTCGGTGTCGGTGTCACTGCGCAGCTCGACACCGGCCTCCTCGAGCTCGCGACGCAGCGGCGCGAAGTTCTCGATGATCCCGTTGTGCACCACAGCGACGGCACCTGCCGCGTCACGATGCGGGTGGGCGTTGCGGTCGGTCGGCGCGCCGTGCGTGGCCCAGCGCGTATGCCCCATCCCGGTGCTGCCCGCGAACTCGCTCGCACCGGCTTCGCCCAGCTCAGCCTCCAGATTCGCGAGGCGCCCCGCCTTGCGTTCCACCGCGATCGCGCCCGCGCCGTCGAGGATCGCGACACCAGCCGAGTCGTATCCGCGATATTCCATGCGGCGCAACGCGTCGACGACGACGCCGAGAGCATCCCGGTACCCGACGTACCCCACGATTCCGCACATGGCTCACCAGAGTACTTATCGGATAACGTTCACGTCGTGTCGGCGTCTGTGAAATCCCTCCTGAGCACCCTGACCAGCCGCGGCCCGCATCGGGTGCTGCGCGGCAACCTGGCCATCGCGGGCCAGCCCGGCGTCGTGTACACCCCCGAATCCGGCCGGAATCTACCCGCGATCGCGTTCGGCCACGGCTGGATGACCGGCTCCGACAACTACCGCACCCTGCTGGAACACCTGGCGTCCTGGGGTTTCGTCACCGCCGCCCCCGACACCGAACGCGGCCCCATCCCTTCCCACCTCGGCCTGGCCACCGACCTGCTCACCACCCTCGACATCTGCTCCGGCGTCCGCCTCGGCGACGGCGATATCAGCGTCCACCCCGACCGGCTCGTGCTCGCCGGCCACGGCATGGGCGCGGGCGCGGCCGTCATCGCCGCAGCCCAACGCCGCGTAGCCGCCGTGGCCGCCCTCTTCCCGGCCCCCACGGCCCCCGCCGCCGAATCC
>NZ_JAAGUY010000032.1 GCF_010868145.1 Nocardia cyriacigeorgica | reverse complement strand
GGGAGGGCGGCCGCCTCGATGAGGGTGCGGGGTGGGCTCCACGGGCCCTCAGGGGCCGGGGCGGTGCGCAGGACCACCGAATTGGCCGGGTCGGTGGTGAGCATGACGAATTGGCCGAGATGGTCGTTCCACTGCACCGACAGTTCGGCCACGCCGCCCACGATGGGAGCGGAGGCCTTGGCATCGTTGGGTTTCCAGCCGTGGCCGTCCCAGTATTCGTAGGCGTCGAGATTGGCGATATCGGGTTCTTTGACCCGGCTGATGTATCCCGCGTGGTCGCGGCCTGCGGAGGTGCCGTATTTGTAGACGTAGCCGCCGCTCTTGACGAAGGCGTTCTGCTGGAAACGTTCGAAGCCGTCGACATTCGCGCGGCGAGTGGTCGGCAGCTGGGCCCAGGTCTGGCCGCCGTCACCCGAGACGGCGAGGGTGGAGAAATTGGTGTCCCACTTGCCGTGATCGCCCCAGTGCCGCACCGACATCATGCTCATGTACTGGACGCCACCCACGGAGATACCCGCGGTGGGGATGAGGCTGATCTCGATGCCCGGAATCTTCGGGCTCGGCAGCGGATTCGGGACGACGCCGTCGAAAATGATGCCGTCCGACGGGTCCGGATCGTGGCTGCGGAACAGGACATTGCTGGTCCAGGCCCAGACGCTGCCCGCGAGCAGATTCGGCACACCGAGCCCCGCACTGTCACCGAAGGCGGTGATCATGCCGCCGCGGCCGTCATCCCACATGATGCCGAGGTCGGTGCCGAGCACATTGGCGTTCTGGGTTTGGTTGGGACTGTCCATGCCCGTGACCTGGAAGACCGCTTGCGTGGGCCCGGGCAGCGCGGGCAGGCCGCGCGGTTGCCCGTTGAGTCCCGGAATCGGGTTGACGTTGTTCGGATCGGCGATCGCCGGCCCGGCCAGAACCATCGAGCACACGGCACCGACCACCCCGACACGAGCAACCGCAGACAACGATCGCTTCCCGATCACGTTTCCTCCTGGCGTGCTCTCCGGTTCCGAACGCTAGGAGAACCCTATCGGGGACGACCGCGACCTGCCACGCCAGAACAGACGAGGCCACGCCGGGCAAGGCCACGACAGGAACGAGCACGCAAAAGAGTGGCCCGGAATGATTTCCGGACCACTCTTCGCTTTATCCCAACTCGCCACCTGATCTCGCAAGATCCGGGTAACTCACCGGGTACGGGCTAACCCGGCCAGACGACCTATCGCCGCCCGCCAACGCCACGCACGTAGCGTCTGAGTCCGGCCAAGAACCTCGGGTAGGCGGGACCGCTAGAAAGCGGCTTCGTCGAGTTCCATGATGTCGTTGTCCAGGTTGGCGAGCACCGCGCGGGTGGAGGTCAGCTCCGGCAGGACGTTGCGGGCGAAGAACTGCGCGACCGCGACCTTGCCGGTGTAGAAGGACTCGTCGGCACCGGTGACGCCCTCGTCGAGCTTGGCGCCCGCGACTTCGGCCTGACGCAGCAGCTGCCAGCCGATGAGCAGGTCACCAACGGCGAGCAGGAAGCGCACCGAACCGAGGCCGACCTTGTACAGCTCGGTCGGCTGTTCCTGGGCGCCCATCAGGTGCCCGGTCAGGGTGGCGGCCATGGCCTGCACATCCTCGAGCGCGGTGGCCAGCAGCTTGCGCTCGGCCTTCAGGCGGCCGTTGCCCGCTTCGGAGTCGATGAACTTCTGGACCTGGCCTGCCACGTGGGCAAGGGCCACACCGCGGTCGCGGGCGATCTTGCGGAAGAAGAAGTCCTGCGCCTGGATGGCGGTGGTGCCCTCGTACAGCGAGTCGATCTTGGCGTCGCGAATGTACTGCTCGATCGGGTAGTCCTGCAGGAAGCCGGAGCCACCGAAGGTCTGCAGCGATTCGGTCAGGTACTGGTAGGCCCGCTCGGAACCGACACCCTTGACGATCGGCAGCAGCAGATCGTTGACGCGGAAGGCGGTGTCCTTGTCAGCACCCGACACCAGGTTGGCGATGTCGTCGTTCTGGTGCGCGGCGGTGTAGAGGTAGATGGCGCGCAGGCCCTCGGCGTAAGCCTTCTGCAGGGCCAGCGAGCGACGCACGTCCGGGTGGTGGGTGATGGTGACGCGCGGTGCGGCCTTATCGGTCATCTGGGTCAGGTCGGCACCCTGTACGCGCTGCTTCGCGTAGTCCAGGGCGTTCAGGTAACCGGTCGACAGGGTTGCGATGGCCTTGGTGCCCACCATCATGCGGGCGTTCTCGATGACGTCGAACATCTGCGCGATGCCGTTGTGCACCTCGCCGACCAGCCAACCCTTGGCGGGCACGCCGTGGCCGCCGAAGGTGACCTCACAGGTGGCCGAGACCTTGATGCCCATCTTGTGCTCGACGTTGGTGACGAAGACGCCGTTGCGGTCACCCTTGGTCTTGGTGTCGAAGTCGAAATGCCACTTCGGCACGTAGAACAGCGATAGGCCCTTGGTGCCGGGGCCTGCGCCCTCGGGGCGGGCCAGCACCAGGTGCATGATGTTCTCGAACAGGTCGTCGGAGTCACCCGAGGTGATGAAGCGCTTGACGCCCTCGATGTGCCAGGAGCCGTCTTCCTGCTTGACGGCCTTGGCGCGGCCCGCGCCGACGTCGGAGCCGGCATCGGGCTCGGTCAGCACCATGGTGGCGCCCCAGTTGCGCTCGGCGATGATCTGAGCCCACTTCTTCTGCTCATCGGTGCCGTTGTTGTAGAAGACCTGGGCGAAGCCTGCACCTGCCGCGTACATCTGCGCGGGCGGGTTGGCGCCGAGGACCATCTCGCCGAGGGCCCAGCCGACGACGCTCGGGGCGCCGAGGCCGCCGAGCTCCTCGCGGACCGGAACCTTGGACCACTCGCCGTCCTCGAGGGCGCGGTAGGACTTCTTGAACGATTCGGGGAGAGTGACGGTGTGGGTCTCCGGGTCGAAGACCGGCGGGTTGCGGTCGCCGTCGACGAAGGAATCGGCCAGCGGGCCTTCGGCCAGGCGCCGGACCTCGCTCAGCATTTCCTTCACGGTCTCGGTGTCCAGGTCACCGTAGGCGCCGTTGTCCAGCAGCGAACCGATGCCGAGGACCTCGAAGAGGTTGAACTCCAGGTCGCGGACGTTGCTCTTGTAGTGGCCCATGTCTGCTACTCACTCTCCATCGAGTTGGTGCGGTCGGTTGTTCTGCCGTTCCCGCCCGTTGTCGCCTCCGGGTAGCCATGCCGGTTTTCCGCATGCTACTCGCGGGTAACTTATGTGCCATATTACCGGCCGGTAAGGCGGTCGCAAAGACGAACCTCGCCAATGTGACGCGATGAACACGCCGCCAACCTCTGGCCCGGCTGCTGGCAGTTGACCTGGGGTTACTGTGAGGTGTGCGGATCGAGACGAGTGCCGGGCCCGCCGAGGTGGAGCTGCGGCGGCCGCGTGGGGCGAAGTTCCTGTTGCTGCTCACCCACGGCGCCGGCGGTGGTGTGGATACCAAAGACATTATCGCTGTTCGCGATTCGGCTATTGCCACCGGTGGAGCGGTCGGCTTGGTGCTCCAGCCGTATCGGGTCGCAGGTGGACGGGCGCCCGGATCGGCGGCGAAACAGGACGCGGCCTGGCTCGAGATCGTCGACGCGGTCCGTCGACGGGTGGGCAGAAAAGCGCCGCTCATCCAGGGCGGCCGCAGTAACGGGGCGCGGGTGGCGTGCCGCACCGCGATCGAGGTGGGTGCGCGCGGGGTGATCGCACTGTCGTTTCCCCTGCACCCGCCGGGTAAGCCGGAGAAATCCCGCCGCGATGAGCTGCTCGCACC
The DNA here is from genome assembly GCF_010868145.1 of Nocardia cyriacigeorgica. Classification (GTDB taxonomy): domain Bacteria; phylum Actinomycetota; class Actinomycetes; order Mycobacteriales; family Mycobacteriaceae; genus Nocardia; species Nocardia cyriacigeorgica_D. The sequence goes on along the minus strand of NZ_JAAGUY010000032.1, from coordinate 48,644 downwards.
CGGCGATATCGAGGTCGTCGTGATCAACGGTGGTAGCGACCCCTTCGGTATCCCCGATCCGGCCGATGCTGCCGAGGTACGTGTCATCCCAGGTCAGCCGCACTCCTTCCGGACGGGCTTCGAGATGATCGCCGAGACGGTGACCCCGTGGTTCGAGCGCTGGAGTAGATAGCGCCGATACGACGCTCGCCCCAGAGCGGGTGCGCGCGGTTCGGTCGAGAAGCGGCAGTGCGACGGGCTCGATTGCCACGCGGCCGGGACCGAGAGCGCGACCGTGTCGGTGGGCGGCGGTGCCATCTGCCGCTCGAGACGTGCGCGAACTCCGGCTCCTGTGGGCGCGCGAACTCCGGTCGGTTGGTCGGCCGGTTCCGGTCGCGTCGATCAGGCCGGTGGCGCTGGTTGTTCGGGGTCGGGTTCCGGATCGGCGCGGGTGACGATGACGAGGGCGTCGATGGCATCTCGTTCTTCGGTCGGCCGGTGGATCCGGTCGGCGACGCGGATCCGGATCTCAGGGAGTCCGTCCAAGTCGGCGACAATGTCGTCGGGAGTGAACAGGATCTCGGGGTCCTGCGGGCCCCCGTAACCCTCGGTGAGGTTGGTGCTGTCGTGGCCGAGGACCAGCAGAGTGCCGCCCGGACTCAGCAGCTCGGCCGCCCGCCGCACCAGCGGGCGACGCTGGGCGGCGGGCAGGTGGAGGAACACCATCAGAACGAGTTCGAACGGTCCGGTGATCCCGGCGCTGTCGAGGTCGGTGAGATCGGTGCACTGCCAGGTCAGCCTGTCCCGTACCGAACGCGACAACCGGGTCGCGACAGTCCGCCCCTTGTCGATGCCGACCTGCGAGAAGTCCACGGCGTGCACCTGCCAGCCATGGGTGGCCAGCCACAGCGCGTTGCGTCCCTCGCCGCAGGCCAGATCGAGTGCGCGCGGCAGGTCGGGGACGACGCCGTCCGCATCCGGAGACAACGGCGTCACCCGGTCCAAGCCGAACACATGCTCCACGACGGTGCTGTTCGGCGGTGCGCCCCACACCAATTCACCTTGCGCGTACCGCGCATCCCAATCGGCCGCGTCCATAGCGGCCAGTGTATTGACCACCCGGGTGCGGGGCGCGACGTCAGGCCGCGAACTCGGGCAGCCAGTCCACCGGCGACGTCTCGCGGATGTGGATCAGCACGTCGAAGGATTCGACGAGCGAGTCGACCGCCGTGAACGCCTCACCATCCTTGGCGGGTTCGTAGACGCCGCTGATCGTGCGCAGCTTCGCCGGTGCGTGACGCCACTGCTCGACGGTGCCGGGAGCGTCTCCGTGCAGGTCGATGGCGAAGGCGGGTAGGTCGATCGTGCCAAGGGCCGCATCGATGAGTTCGGGCGCCGGATCGGGTGCGATCGCCAGGCCGAGGTCCCCGTGGTGGAAGCCGATGGCAACCGAGGCGTATTGCTCGCCGAACTCCGCACGCAGATGGGCGCCAACGCCGCGGAATTGCTCCGGATCGGTTCTTCCGATGCTCGCTCCCGTGGCTGCGGTGTGCCCGATCCCGTCCCAGTAGACGATCTTGGCGCCGGCACGCCGGTGTCGTTCGATGATGGAGTCGGCCGAAGCGCTTTCATCCCGGGCGAATCCGCCCTGACCCGCGACGCTGGACTGATGGAAGTCGACGATCATCCGCATGCGCGCGGCGATGTCATCGGGCACCTCGGGCAGCTGTTCGAGCAGTGACAGGGCGTCGCGGGCATGCTCGACGAACGGGCGGCCGGGGTGGATGCCCTGATGACGCTGCACGTGCTCGTCGATTCGGTGCGCGGTACGGATCGGATCGAGATGGGATTCCAGCCGCGCCCGTGCGTCCGGGGCGTGCCGGCGGACGTGGTCGAGGATCGCGTCGTAATCGGCGGGTTCGGCGGCGGGCGGCACGATGCCGAACACCGTGACCGGATCGTCGGGATGCTGCTCGTTGAACGCGCGGATCCAGTCGAGCGCGGCCACCATTTCCGCTGTCCGCCACGGGCGCCAGGCTTTACTGAGCGCCGTCGCCGGATCGCCGTCGCCGGTGCGGACGTAGGCGTCGAGCCGGTCCCCTGACCGTGCGCCGTCCTGGACGGCCAAGGCCCGGAAACCGTGCTGTTGCACCAGCGCGCGGAAGATGCGCTCGCGTACTCCGAAGGTCTGCCGCGAGAACCGGGTCGACTCGCCGAGCCCGACCACGGTCGCATCGGCGAGCCGCGCGATCAACGGATCGAGATCGGTGCCGACGGCATCGGATTCGGTGCGCAGCGGCTGAGCACGGGCATGCAGCCACGCGTGCACTGCTGTGATGTCCGGGCTTGCCTGAGTGTTCGTGGTCATCGGTTCCTCCCGGGGTCGGTCGAGCATGATTCCCCGAGACTCGTACATCAACCATTGTTCAGGTCAAGCCTGTCTCGGATTCGCGGGAGTCTCAGCAGGTCACCGTCTCGGCGAGCGCCGAGACGGCCGGTAGTCCCCTCGCCCGAGTTGTCGCATGCGCGAACTCCTCCGAAACGACGATGCCCGCGCTGTTCGGCGCGGGCATCGGCAGGAGCACAGGTATTTACAGCTGTGTACGCATCAACACCACGTTGTACTGGCTGTGCACCGTGGTGAGGAAATAGAGGTCGCGTCCGGTCTGGTACGGGAAGATCGACGGTGCGTAGGCACTGGGCAGTTCACGGGTGTCGATGAGTACCTCGGGCGCGCTCCATGGGCCGACCGGCGAGGAGGCGCGACGCATGACGACCGAGTTCCACGGATCGGTGGTGAGCGAGATGAACTGGCCGAGATAGTCGTTGTACATCACCGACAGTTCGCCGACGCCGTGCATGATCGGGGCCGCCTTGTTGACATCGCGGATCCAGCCGCCGCCGTCCCAGTACTCGTAGGCGCCGAGGTTCTGCATATCGGGCTCGCGTACCCGCGAGATGTAGGCGGCGTTGTCGCGACCGGACGGCGTGCCGTAGACGTAGACGAAGCCGCCGTCCTTCAAGAAGGCATTCATCTGGAAGTTGGCGTTGCCACCCTCGTTCGGGCGCCGGGTGGCGGTGAGATCGGCCCAGGTCTCGCCGTTGTCGGCGGAGGCGGCCAGGCCGGAGAAGTTGGTCGTCCACTCGCCGGGAGCGTCCCAGGTCTTCACCGACATCGTGCTCATGTACTGCACTCCGCCGACCGAGATACCCGCGGTGGGGATGCGACTGATCTCGAGGAACGGAATCTTCGGGCTCGGAATCAGATCCCTGGCCTGACCGAAGACGTCGCGGACCACGCTGTCGAAGAAGATGCCATTGGCCGGGTCGGTGGTGTGGCTACGCACCAGAATATTGCTGCGCCAGGCCCACATGCTGCCTGCGAGCAGATTCGGGAAACCGAGACCGGCCGTATCGCCGAACGCGGTGAGCATCTCGCCGTGCCCGTTGTCCCACATGATCCCGAGGTCGGTGCCGAGCACGTTGTAGTTCTGGGTGACATTCGGGCTTGCCATGCCGGTCACCTGGAAGACGGCCTTGGTGCGCCCGGGCAGGTTGGGCAGGCCGTTGGTGCCGTTGAGCACCGGAATCGGGTTGATGGCGTTTGGGTTTGCCGTGGCCGGGGTAGTCGCGGTGAGAAGCAGGGCTGAGGCGCCCGCGATCGCGGTCATCAGGATGGACGCGGTTCTACTCACTGAGTCGAGCCTCCGGGGTCGCGCCGAAATGGGCCTCGATCCACGGCATGCACGTGTGTCGTGCACCACATTTCGGCTGGCGGGCAAATCGTCGGAAATGCTAGCAGTGAATTCCGTGAAATTGGGGGGTTGCGCCTGCGACCGGCCGATCCTCCACATCTATTTCGTTGTTTTTCCACCTGATCCCAATGCGCGCCGCACGATCAGCGGCAACTGCGCAGCACGCTCGAGGGCGAACGCTCGGCGTGCGGACGCGTGCCACGCGCGGTCGATGAGCCGCTTGGCACTGGCGACGGCCTGGGGCGGACGGGAGGCGATGCGGTCGGCCAGCTTCTCCGCCTCGGCCATCGGGTCCGCGCTGATCTCGGTGATCAAGCCGATGCGGTCGGCGTAGGTGGCGTCGACGGTGTCGGCAGTCATCGCGAGCAGCAGCGCCTGGTCGGCGCCGACGAGCCTGGCCAGCGTCGCTGTCCCGGTCATATCCGGGATCAGCCCGTGTCTGACTTCCATGACCGAGTATTCGGAATCGGGGGTGCCGAAGCGGACGTCGGCGGCGAGGGCCAGTTGCAGACCGCCGCCGTAGCAACGCCCGTGCACGACCGCGATCACTGGGACCGGCAACCTGCGCCAGGCCCAGCACGCTTCCTGGAAGGTGTTGGTGCCCCGCCATGGCAGTGGGACGAAGTTGCGCACGATGGCGAGCGGGTCTCCAGTGGCCTCGGCGATGTCGAGGCCACTGCTGAAGCTGGGGCCGTTGCCGGACAGGATGACCGCCCGCACGTCGTGATGGGCGGCGATGGTGTGTGCGGCGGCGATCAGTTCCCGCAGCATGTCGATGGTGAGCCCGTTGTGCTTGTCCGGACGGTTCAGCGTGACGTAGGCGCGCCGGCCGTCGAATCGAACCGCGATATGTGAACCCATGACCCGGATCTTACTCTCCGGTAAGGTCGAATGCGGTCCGCTGAGCGGAAGAGCCACCCGAAGCCGCGTCACACACCGCCCGGCTCGCCTAGTGTCGATCCCGGTGGTCGTCACCGGACCCGATCGCGACGGCCATGTGCTGCTCATCGAGAGGACATTCCATGACCGATCTGGTGCTGGTCGAACGGCGCGACGCGATCACCGTGCTGACCGTGAATCGCCCAGAGGCCCGCAATGCCATCGACCTGGCGACCGCAAAGGCCATCGAAGCGGCCGTCGACGCGTTCGAGGCCGATGTGGAAGCCAGGGTGCTCGTGCTCACCGGCGCGGGCGGCACATTCAGCGCCGGGATGGATCTGGTCGCCGCCTCCCGTGGCGAGATGCCGATCACCCCGCATCGCGGCCCGTTGGGGATCGCGGCGAAGCCGCCCGTCAAGCCGATGATCGCGGCGGTCGAGGGGTTCGCGCTGGCCGGCGGGTTCGAGCTGGCTCTGTCTGGTGATCTGATCGTCGCCGCCCGCGACGCACAGTTCGGGATTCCCGAGGTCAAGCGCGGTCTGGTCGCAGCCGGTGGCGGCGTACTACGGCTGACCCAGCGCCTACCCCGCAGTACCGCCGCCGAACTGGCGCTGACCGGTGGCCGGATCAGTGCCGAGCGGCTATATCAACTCGGCTTGGTCAACCGGATCACCGAACCCGATGCGGCGCTCGATACCGCCCTCGAACTCGCCGCCGAGATCGCGGCAGCGGCTCCGCTGGCGGTCGCCGCGAGCAAACGCATCATCGACGAATCACCCGACTGGACCGTCGCCGAAGCCTTCGCCAAACAAGGTGAGGTCGCGCTCCCCGCGCTGTTCTCCAAGGATGCCGCCGAAGGCGCGCTTGCCTTCGCGCAGAAACGTGAGCCGCAGTGGCAGGGCCGCTGACCCACTAATCTCGGATCCGGCCGTCGCCTCGCAGGGGGAGGCGGCGGCCGCTTTCGTGCGACTACCGCCGCTCGCCGAGTAGCACCTGCGCGCAGGCGTCGGGGTCGTCGTAGAACGGTGTGTGGCCGATGCCGTGCAACGTGATGTGCTTCGCGCCCGGAAGGTATTGCTTCGCGCGGCGGGCCTGGGTGGCGTAGGTCAGCAGAATGTCGCGGTTGCCCCAGGCGATGGTGACCGGAATGCCGGCAAGGGCGGCGGGGTCGGGCAGACGGAAATCGGTGAAGGAGGCGAGGGCGTCGTCGAAACCGGGCGCGTCGATGGCGCCGAGTGCGGTGGCGATCGCGATATCGGTGTCGAGTGCCCACGGCTTGCCGACCACCAGGCTGAGGAAGGCGGTGCGGCCGGCAGCGGTGCCGAGAACCTTCGGCAACAGGGATCGCAGATGCCCGCCAAGAGCCTTCGACTTGCCAAGCGACTGCTGGCACCAGATCCGGCCCGCGGTGTCCCAGAAGCCGATCGGGGAGTAGGCGGTGACCGAGCGGGCGAGCCCGCGGGCGCCGAGTTCGAGTGAGATCCCGCCACCCATCGAATTGCCCGCGAGGTGGGGTCGTTCGATGCCTTCGGCGATGAGGAAGCCTGCGAGGGCGTCGGTGAGAGTGGCGACCGAAGTGTGCGGCAGCGGCTCCGATTCGCCGAAGCCGGGCAGATCCACCGCGATCACCTCGAAGGAGTTCGCGAGCGCCGGGATGATCGGCCCCCATACCTGCCTGCGGCTGCCGACTCCGTGGACCAGGATCAGGGGTTCGCCGGAGCCGAACCGGTCATGGCGAATCGTGCTCATCGTCGAACTCCGATCGGTCGTCTGGTTGTGTCGGAAGATTAACAGTGGGCGGGCGCTGTCAGTTGTGGAAATCTGGGCTGGTGGATACCCGGCGACCGGTACGATAAAAGGTATGGCAACGCGTAAGGTAACCCTTTCGCTGGACGAAGCCGCCTGGTCGTTCGCCGAACAGGCCGCCGCCCGCGCGGGAATGTCGCCGTCGGCCTGGATCTCCAAGGCCGCGCGCCGCGAGGCCGTGCGCACCGGCGTCGGCCCCGTCCCCGACCGGGCCGTTATCGCTGCAGAGGCGGCGATCGAGGCGGCAGAACTGGCCGCCGCCGAGGAGGCGATGCGTGCGCAGGGGTGAACTCTGGCTCTACCACCCGCACGGTTCGCCACGACATCGCACAGTCGTGCTCATCAGCAGTGACGGCATCAACGAATCCCCGCGCCCCTGGTTGATCGCCGCCGAACTGCTCGACCAGGACCCCAAGGACATCCTCGCGGTTCAGCTCGGCACGCTCGGCTGGGTGCACGCGGGCAATATCGGCCGGATCTATCGCGGCTGGCTGGCCGAACGGGTGGACGAGGCCGATCCGGAGACGATGGACCGGCTCGACACCGCCCTGCGCGCCGCCATGGATCTCTGATCGGCTGCCCGAGAGCGAGCGCGAATGCGCAGGGCCGCGCTGTGTAGCGCACGGAATCCGGCCTTCGGGTTGCGGACCTCGCCCCGCTGCGACTACACACGGTGCGTGGATTCGGCCGCATCGGCGGTGCGGGCCATCGACCCGGCGCCCGCCGCCGGTTCGGCATCACCACCTGAGAGAGGATTTCGGTGCGGATCAAGCTCATTGCCACGGCGCTCATCGCCCTGCCGCTGCTGGCTGCGTGCGGCGGCAGCGATGCCGAGGCGGCCTCCGTTACGGAGGCAGAACTGTCCAAGTCCATGCAGGACAAGGGCATGCAGGACAAGGCACTCGCCGATTGCGTGGCGAAGGTCTTTGTCGCCGAGGGCATCTCCCAGGACGGGCTACGCACGCTGTTGAGCGGCGAGCACGATCCGCAGTCCCCGGATGGGGAGAATTTCGGGATGAGTCAGGAGGACGCCGACAAGACGCGTGCGGCGCAGGCCAAGATCGTCACCGAATGCGTGAAGCTGCCCAGCTGACGGGATAATCGGTGCGCGGATCAGATCGCGATGACGATCTCGATCCGCGCCCGTGAGCCCGCAACCAAATCTTCGGCCAGACGAACCGGCTTTTTCACCGGCAGCACATAGGTGGCGCGGGATTTATCCGGGAACAGCGACGTCGACCAACGACTGCCGCCGATCGTCACCCGGACCCGCACCGAGCCGAATCCACCCGAGCGGTGCCCATAGATCTCCTCGATCTCGTCAGCGATTTCTTCGGGCAGGTCGACGAAATGCCATGAGCCCTGACCGTGGTGCTCCCATAATCGCGCGGTGAAGGTGTATCGCCCGTCCGTCACACGTCGACCGTAGCGCTGGGCACCGACATGCCCGGTTTCGATCGCGCTGCGTCTAACCGGTGCTCTCGGCGGCCGGTGGTTCAGGCACTGGCCGCCGAGGTCGGGGTGGCGAATCATGGATGAGCTGTTCGCTTCACCCGCCGACGGCGCCGGCCTGCGCCGCGCATTCGCGAACTTTCCCAGCGGTGTGGTCGCGGTCTGCGCCCGGGGCGACGGTGTCCCGCACGGTATGGCGGTGGCGACCTTCGTGCCTGTTTCGCTCGACCTGCCGCTGGTGTCGTTCTGTGTGCAGAACACCTCCTCCACCTGGCCGCGCCTGACCACCGCGAGCCGGCTCGGCCTGAGCTTGCTCGCCATCGACCGCCTCGCCACCCATCCGCACCGCGAACCGCTCATCTTCCACGGCTCCCGCTTCCGGCTGCTGCGCGCGGGCTGAACGGGCATCGCCAGGGACACATCGGGCATCGGCCGAGGACTCGGCGGCATCGGCCCAGCTCGTCCTCGTGGGGCGACACGCGCGGGCGTCCGGTTTCGAGCGTGGGGTTGCGGTGTCCCGCTGGGTAACCCATCGTGGAGGACGCTGGGTCAGGGCTTTTGTTCTACAGTCCAGTCGTACCTCGAACGACGAGCTAAGGGGGCCGAAGTGGCGCGAACTGTGCGGATCGATCCGGATGCGGTGAGCACATACAAGGTGGTCGCGGATCAGGTGGCCGGTGAGCTCGCGGGTGCCGCGGCGCAGCTGGTGCCAGGAACCGACGCGGCCCGCATCGCTGCGGGAGTGGGGTTGCTCGGCGCCGATTTCGCGACCGAGTTCGTCGCGGCCGTCGGTGACGATTACACCGCGCTGAGCACGGCGGCGACATTGGTCACCGCGTACGGGCAGACGGTGCAGGGGCAAGCCGCCGCAGCCGGCGGCCTCGATGCCGACGGCGCCGCCGCGCTCGGCCGGGCGGGTGAGCAGGCATGAAACCGATATCCGATCCGCCCATGGTGACGGTCCTCGCCGAACCGCTCCTGCGGCTGCGTTCCGGGCTCGGATCGGGTGCGGCAGCCCCGGACCAGCAAGTACTCGGCGCATTGACCACGGCCTCGGCCACCGCCGATGCCACCGAATCCACCCACACCCGTGGCCTACATGCGTTGGAGTCCACGTGGTCCGGCCAGGCCGCCGACGCCGCGGTGCCCGTCATCCGTACCACCCGTAGCGAGATCGGCGCCGTCGCCGACCGTGGACCGCAGTATGCGGCGCTGCTGTCGGATGCCCAGTTCACCAGTAGTCGCGCGGCACGTGAGGTCGACGGCATCATCGACGATTTCCGGCGCGACGCCCGCACCATCCTGGACACGGCCACCTCGGCGCCGGAAACCGACGCCGTCATCGACCGTGCCGCCCAAGCCATCCGGGAGGCGCTCGGCGTGGTGAACACCGCTCAGGGCGAAATGGACGGCCACCGACAGCGATTGCGCGATATGGGCCCCATGACGGTGACCACGCCACAGGGCGTGCTCACCACACCCGGCGCCATCCCCGGCACGACCACGACGGTGCCGGGCGCCGTACCGGGCCAGCCGATCGATCCGGCGCTGGCGATGCAGTTGCAGTTGCAGCAGCAGCTCGTGGCCGCCGGCGTCCAGCTGGGCACCACGGCCATCGACGCCGGAGTGGAACTCGGATCGAAGATCATCGACCGGATCGCCGACGTCGGCCTCAAAGTCGTCGACACTGTCGGCGCCCAAGCCGGTACCGCCATCGAGCAGGCGCTCAATCCGAACAAGGCCGACCAGGCGCAGACCGGTCCGTCCTCGACGGCACCTGCCGGCGCCGGGAACCCGGTGCCGCCGAAGATGTTCGATTTCGGTGGTGGGCCCGCGCCGAAACCGGAGACGGCGCCCTCCACCCCCGGTGCCGCGATGGCGGCGCCACCCCCGCCTGCATCTCGTTCGCAGCCGGCCGAGCCCAAGCCTTCCGACAACACCGGTGGCGGGGGCGGACCGTTCTCCGCACCGCCACCAGCCTCTGGCGGACAGCACGGCGGCATGGTCATCCCGCCAGGGACCGGCCAGGGTGGTGGCGATCAGGACCGTAAGCCGAGGCCCGGCCAGCTCGGGGTGACCGTCCCGGCGACGCTCACCATGGCCACCGCACCCGCGATCGGTGCCGACGACGACCGATGAGCGACAACCCATTCGACCCCGGGCTGCCGATGGTGCGTGTACCGCCGCCCCGCAAACGGGGGCGGCGGCGCAGGCCGCCGCCCGAAGGTGGTCCCGGTGACCGCGAGGGCAACTGGGACGACTGGCTCGAAACGCCCACCGGCCCGCTGGAACCTCCCGCGGCCGATGAGGAGGCTGCCGACGAGGAAACCGAGCAGTGGCAGCAGGAGCCGGAGTACGACGCACCGGAGGAGACGGTCGCCGCCTACCGCGATCATGAGCCCTCGCTGTTGCCGCCGCTGATCGACCGCAGCGGCAAGATCGGTGGCGGCTGGCGTAAACCGCGGTCGAAACGCGCGACCCGCGACGACGACGGCAGCGGCGGCGGCCGCGCGCTGAGCATCCTCATGGGCGTTGGGCTGGCAATCGGGATCGCGGCGGTCGCCGTTGTCATCGCGACCTCGACCGGCGATGAGGACAAACGCGCGGTGTCGGCCGATGTTCGCGGACAGACCCCGAACGCCGGCGACCAGCTCCCACCGGGTAGTTCCACAGCGGCAGCCGCCCCAACAACGCCGCCTGCCGAATCGCCGGTGGAGTCACCGCCGTACGCGGCCGACGGGTGCGTGCAGCAACTCGACGGCACCGGTGGTGCGGTGGTGTCCGGAACTCCTACCGGCGGAACCGGGTCCGGTGCCGACGCGATCTTCGGATTCGAGCACGCCTACTACGTCGCCCGCGACGGCCACCGTGCGCGCGGCTTCGTCACCGCCGACGCCGCCGTCTCCGATGCCGCGGGCATCGACCGCGGCATCTCCCAGGTCCCCCTCGGCACCCGCTACTGCGTCACCATCACGCCGCTGCCGAATTCCGCCCCCGAGCGCTATCTCGTCGACCTGGTCCAGCAGTACCCCGGCGAACCCCCCGACACGTTCAACCAGATGGTCACCGTCGCCACCCTCGACGGCCACACCCGCATCACTCGCATCGAAAAGGCCCCGGCCTGAGCCGGATCGCCGGCGGGCGGCAAGAGTCGCGCGTCGAGGAACAGGCCGATATAGCCGTCGACGACGCGACTGGAATGCGGCCACTGCGGCGGAATAAGCACGGCGGGCGGGGCGAGCCGCCCTGAGCCGCCCGCGCTGACCTCGGCGGGATTGTCGCCGAGCGGAAGGATCAGCTTCCAGGTCGGATGGCGATGGTTCGTGACGGCCGAGGTACCGGTATCGGCGAACAACGCCGCCGATCCATCACGCGCGAAGACGCGGCGGCGATCGTTTTGTTCAAGCCGCCACAGGCACGCCGGCGCCATGCTCACCCCATGCACGCTATCGCAGCGACCGTGCTCGGACTGTTCCTCATCGCCTGCGGTGTCTCACACTTTGTGGCGCCGGCGTACTACGCGGCGCTGGTGCCGTCGTGACCGGCGTGGCCGCGGCTGCTTGTAGCGATGTCCGGCGTTGTGGAGATTCTGCTCGGCGGGATGGTCGCCCTGCCTGCTACTCGAGACCTCGGTGGTTGGCTCGCCGCTACGTTGCTTGCGGTGTACCTACTGATCTGGCTGGACCGCCTGCGGGGTGCGTCGCAGCAGGTGGCCGGGCGTCGTGCCGCGGCTGCCGGTGTGGCGGTCGATACCGCGTACTTCGCCTGGGGAGGCTATGTCGCAGTGGCGGGTGGGTGAACCCGGGCTATTTCTTAGCGCAGTGGCGGACACGAGATTTCCCCGGCACGCGCAGGAGTTTCCGCTCTGACGAAGGACGCTCGCGGTCTATTCAGCAGAGTGGTGTGATGTGCTGGACAGTGCCCGGACCGCCGAGGAGACGGAATTGCGCAGCCGGTCCAGCGGGTAGTCGGTCCCAAGGATCATGCGCCGCAATTGCGGCATGGCCAAGCTCCATCCGACCAGGCCGAGGGTAAAGAACAGCAGTGCTCGCGGGTCGTCGTCGCCGGTGGTGGTTTCGGCGGCGCGGATCTTGTCGAGGTAGTGCTCGGTGCGTGCAGGTTCATCGGGGACCGGTTCGTCGCCGAGTTCGAGCGCTTCCCACAGGAGCAACCGCAGAGCTTCGGGATGAGCGCGGTGGTAGTCGAAAAGCGCGCCCGCGTAAGCGTCGAGGTCTTCGTCGTCGCGGGGTGGGACAGCTTCGGCAAGTTCGGTCATCAATCGTTCCAGCACCGCACCGAACAGCGCCTTCTTATCGCCGAAGTAGTCGTAAATGGCCCGCTTGTTGGCCTTCGCGGTGGCTGCGATGCGATCCACCCGTGCGCCCGCGACGCCATAGGTGGCGAACTCGGTCACCGCAGCAGTGAGGATGCGTTCCTTGGTTGCCGCTGAGTCGTATGCCACAAGGTGAATTGTAACGAACCAGTTCGTTTGACTTCGAAACCTATCGACTTCTACCATTCGAACTAACTAGTTCGATCGGTTTGGAGATGCTGATGAACCCAACTCAAACCCCGGCGACCGATGCCGGAACGAAGGTGCGTCCGCTGTTGTTCGCGGTGATGGCAATCTGCAGTGGCGTGACCGTGGCGAATGTGTATCTGGCACAACCGTTGCTGACGTTGTTCGCCAGTGCACTCGGGATCGCACCGTCGTCGGCTGGGTTGGTGGTGACATGCGCACAGTTCGGCTATGCCGCGGGAATCTTGTTCCTGGTGCCGTTGGGTGATGTGCGCCGACGACGGCCGCTGCTGATGGTGATGCTGGCCGTGACGGTGCTTGCGCTGCTATTGGCTGCGCTGTCGCCAGGTCTATCGTTGCTGGCGGCGGCCGCGGCGCTGGTCGGCGGATTCACCGTGGTCCCGCAAGTGCTCGTGCCGCTGGCCGCCGAACTCGCCCCGCCACAGCGGCGAGCCTCGGCGGTGGCCGGAGTCCAGATCGGATTGATGACCGGAATCATCGGCTCCCGTGTGATCGGTGGCGCGGTCGGTGAGGCGTTGGGGTGGCGGGCGGTCTACGTGCTCGCGGCCGTGCTGACCGCAGCATCGGGGTTGCTGACCGTGGCTCTGATTCCGCGAGAACCCAACCGCAACAACACGATCGGCTACGGGCAGTTGCTGGCGTCCCTGCCGCGGCTGCTGCGCAGCGAGCCGGCGTTGCGGCAGTCGTGCCTGCTGCACGCCAGCCTGTTCGGTGCCTACAACGCCACCTGGACCTCGCTAGTGCTGGTACTCACCCACAACCCGTATCACTTCGGCGCCGCGGCCGCTGGCTTGTTCGGCATGCTGGGTCTGGCGGGTGCGTTCGCCGCGCCGTGGGCCGGACGGTTCATCGACCGGCGCGGCCCGCTGCCGATCGTCACCGCCGCGCTGGTGCTGACCCTGGTCTCGGCGGGAGCGTACGCCCTCGGCCGGACCGTGATCGCGTCGATGATCGTGGCGATCATCGCGGTGAATGTCGCGGTGCAGTGGAGCCAGATCGCCAACCAGGCCCGCATTTTCGCCTACCTGCCCGAGGCGCGCAGCCGCGCCAACACCGTCTACATGGTCGCGGTGTTCCTCAGCGGCGCGATCTGCGCCGCCGCGGCTGGCGCCTGCTACGCCGGCCTCGGCTGGGCCGGCGTGTGCGCGCTGCAAGCGCTACTCGCCGTCACCGGTCTCGCGGTTCTGCCCTTCGCACGACGCTACGAACGAAACCATCGCACCCCGGTAACGGCATGAATGCCAACGATTTTCCCACCACTATCAACCCAGGAGATTCCCCGATGACCATGCCCGCCATGCCCGCCGCCGTGATGAAGTTTTTCGCCGCTTCCCAGTCCGCTGATGCCGACGCCTGGGCCGATGCCTTTGCCGTCGACGGCGTGTTCCACGATCCGATCGGTGAGCCGCCGATCGTCGGCCGCCCCGCGATCCGCGAGTTCATTGCCTCGGTGCTACCCAATTTCAGCCTGTTCCTCGGCCTGACCCCGCGCGAAGCCCACACCGTCGGAAACTCGGTCGCGGTCTGCTGGTCCGGAGCCGCCGTAACCACCACCGGAACCCCGGTGAACTGGTCGGGGATCAACGTCTACGACCTCGATGACGACGGACTCATTCACGAAGCCCGCGCCTATTTCAACCGAGCGATCTTCCAAGCCCAACTCGACCGATAAGACCAGCCGAATCCGACCCCAACCGCCCACAGGGTCAACAACAGCGGTGAAGACCGACGAGGAGATCATGGAGATTCGGGCTGCCGACGATCTGACCGGCAGTTACCGAAGAGCTGCCGAACTGGTCGGCGCTTGGTGAGGACCGTTTCTTGCTGGAGCCGATGACGGGAATCGAACCCGCGCTGTCTGCTTGGGAAGCAGAAGTTCTACCATTGAACTACATCGGCAGCACCCGATACCGGGTATCAACGGAGACTGTAGCAGAGTCGGTGCCGTCGGGGGAAAGCTCCAGGTAAGCGCGTCTGACCTGCGGTTGGAGTGTGTGGTGGGGCGGGGGTCGGCGGCTACGGCGCTTGTCGGCGAGGAAGAGTGTGGCACCGGGTGGTGCCGGTGTCGTGGGCCGATCCTCGCTGCTCCCAAGAAGATTCACTTTTCCGGCGCCTGGGGTTGTTTATGACTGACCGGTCATTCATAATCGACTCATGCCGAAAGTTGTCGATCGGGCCGCTCGTCAGCGGGAGATTCTGGATGCGGCGGCCAAGGTGTTCGCGCGGAAGGGGTTCGCGGCCTCGCGGGTCGACGATGTGGCGGCCGAGGCGGGGATCGCGAAAGGGACCATCTACCTGTATTTCGGCAGCCGGGATGCGCTGCTGACCGGTGTGTTCGCCAGCTACGTCGCGGAGACGGGGCAGGTGCTCGCCGAACTCGGTGCCGGCACCGCGTTGGAACGGCTGGCGCGGTTGGTTCGCGGGGCGATGGAAATGCTCGACGCGCATCCCGACCACGTGCGGGTCCTGCTTGACGTGTGGGCCGCGAATCCGCCGATCGACCTGGTCGGCGTCTACCGCGACTACCGCGCCGCGATTGCCGAGCTGTTGACCGAGGCCGCCGCTGGTGGCGAACTGCGTCAAGGGATCGATGCGCGGCATGCGACGGTCATCGTCGCGGCGATCGAAGGATGCCTGGTGCAAGCCCTGGTCGATCCCGACATGTCGCTGCGCGAGCTGGTGGAACCCGTACTGCACGTGTGTGTGGAAGGGATTCGGCGATGACTCTCATCGAACGGCTGATCGCGCCACAGGCGACACGCGCTGAAGTGTGCCTTGGCTTCGGCGCCGCAATCGGCGGTGCCGCAACAGCTTCCGCCCTCGCCGTCGCCGCGGAATGGTCGTGGATCGCGGTGGTTGTGGTCGTGCTGATCGCCTTCGACGTATTCGGCGGGGCGGTGGTCAACGCGATGGCCTCGGCCAAGCGGTGGTATCACCGGCCGGGCCGGACGTGGGTTCATCACCTGGGATTCGTCGCGGTGCATGTGCAGCCGTTCATTCTGGCGGCGGTGGTACCGGGCTTCGGGTGGCTGGTCGCGGCCGTCATCTACACGGTGGCGTTGGGCGGCGCCGTCATCGTGACGGTTGCGCCGGAACCGTTGCGCCGTCCGATCGCCTTCGCGGCCACCGCATTCGGCCTGGTGGTGGTGACCAGTCTGATCACAGTGCCGCAGGAACTCCTGTGGTTCGCGCCCGTGCTGTTGATCAAATTGCTGCTCGCCCACCTGCTGCCGGAGGGGGCCGCACGCCCTGAACTGCGCACATCGTCGACCGGAGCAGCGGTGGCATGAGCATCGCTATCCTGCGAAAGCAGCGGCCGGTAACGGAAACCTCGACCCACCCTCCGAGCCGGCGCGGCTCGTACGGGAAGTGAGGAACACCCAGCACATGAGCACACCCACACACGCATTCACCGACGACGCGCTGGGCGAGCTGGACGCGGTGGCGTTGGCCGCGGCGATCCGCGACGGTCAGGTGAGCCGCGCCGAAGTGATCGAAGCCGCCGTCGAACGGGCGCAACGAGTGAACCCGCAGCTCAATGCCATCGTGACGGAATGTTTCGCACACGCGCGCGCCGCGCGGGCGACCTCGGGAGTGTTCTCCGGGGTACCGGTCTTCGTCAAGGACAACACTGACGTCGCCGGGATGCCGACCTGCCATGGCTCGGCCGCGTTCGACCCGCATCCGGCTGCCCGCACCAGCGGTCCGGGCGCGCAGTTCCTGCATCCCGGGTTCGTCGTGCTCGGCAAGTCGACACTGCCCGAGTTCGGGCTCACCGCCAGCACCGAGTACGCCGACCGGCCGGCCACCCGCAACCCGTGGAATACCGATCACTCCGCGGGGGCATCGTCGGGTGGGTCGGCGGCGCTGGTCGCGGCGGGTGTGGTGCCGATCGCGCACGCCAATGACGGTGGTGGTTCGACGCGCATCCCGGCGGCCGCCAATGGCTTGGTCGGGTTGAAGCCGACCCGTAACCGGCTGCTCGACCAGCCGGGTGCACGGCAGCTGCCGGTCCATCTGGTGGCCGAAGGTGTTCTCACCCGATCCGTGCGCGATACCGCGCACTATCTGGCCGCGGCCGAACGGTTCCACACCAACACCAAGCTGCCACCGATCGGCCTTGTGGAGGGGCCGAGCGATCGGCGACTTCGGATCGGCCTGATCAGGTACGACGTCCGCGGCCGTGCCGTGCACGAGGAAACAGGCGCGGTGCTCGATTCCGCGGCGGCCGTGCTCGCCGGGCTTGGCCACGAGGTGGTCGAAACCAGCCTCGATATCGATGAACAGTTCATCGAGGATTTCAAGCTGTACTGGGCCGCCGTCGCGGCGCTGCTGTCGACCTCGTTCCGGGTAGCGCAGCGCAAGAATTTCGACCCGCGCCTGCGCGATCCGTTCACCAAAGGTCTGTCGGCCCTTGCGGCGAGCCGTCCGCTGGGCGTGGTGGGTGCGGTGCGCAGACTCCGCGCCGCACCCGCGATCTACGACGGCCACTTCACCGAGGTGGATGTCCTGCTCAGCCCGGTGCTCTCGCATCCGGCGCCGCTGATCGGCGAGCATTCGCCGAACCTGCCGTTCGAGGAACTGTTCGCCAAGCTCGTCGACTATGTCGGGTTCACACCGCTCAACAATGTCGGCGGCGGGCCCGCCGTCTCGCTCCCACACGGACGGATGTCGGCGAACCTGCCCGGCTCGGTCCAGCTGTCCGCCCGGCGCGGCGCCGAACGGACACTGCTGGAGTTGGCCTACCAGTTCGAGGCGGCCAGCCCGTTCCCGCGCATCACCGACGTGGAGTCCGCGACCGAACGGAACGCGAGTTAGCCGGAACTGTGGGTCAGCTCCGGAAATACCTGGGCGGCGACGACTGAGCGGAGCAGCGATGGCTGAGCTGTCAGCCCGGCAATGACCTCACTTCTGCGCCCAGACCCCGAGTTCGTTTCCGCTGGGGTCGGTGAAATGGAATCGGCGCCCGCCGGGGAACTCGTAGGGCCCGTTGACGACCGCGCCGCCCGCCGCTTCGACCGCTCCGACCGAGGCGTCGAGGTCGTCGGAGTACAGCAGCACCAGCGGCCCTCCCTGCCGGGTCTGATCGGCCAGCGCCAGTCCGCCGACCTCGGAAGTTTCGGGTGCGGCGGGGTCGCGGATGCCCGCGTAGGTGGGGCCGTAGTCGTTGAACTGCCAGCCGAACGCCTCGCCGTAGAAGCGTGTGGCCGCGGCGAGGTCGGTGACGGCGATCTCGATGTAATCGATGGCGTGGTGGCGGTGGGCAGTGGCGTCGGAATCAGACATGTGCTCATCCTGCGCCCGGGGTGCGACAACTTCCCGGTGACGCGCGCGCAGAAGCCTGCCATTACGCTCTTGCGCGTGCTGCTTTCCGATCGTGACATCCGTGCGGAGATCGCCGGTGGGCGTCTCGGGCTCGAGCCATTCGAAGAAACCCTCATCCAGCCGTCGAGTATCGACGTGCGCCTGGACGGGATGTTCCGGGTGTTCAACAACACCCGATACACCCATATCGATCCGGCGCAGCGGCAGGATGAGCTGACCAGTCTGGTCGAGCCCGCGCCAGGGGAGCCGTTCGTGCTGCATCCGGGTGAATTCGTGCTCGGCTCCACCCTCGAGGTCTGCACTCTGCCCGACGACCTGGCCGGGCGTCTGGAGGGCAAGTCGAGTCTCGGCCGCCTCGGCCTGCTCACCCATTCGACCGCTGGTTTCATCGATCCGGGTTTCAGTGGCCACATCACGCTCGAGCTGTCGAATGTGGCGAACCTGCCGATCACGCTCTGGCCGGGTATGAAGATCGGCCAGCTGTGCCTGTTCCGGCTGACCAGCCCCGCCGAGAATCCCTACGGTAGTGCTGTCACCGGCTCGAAGTACCAGGGCCAGCGCGGACCGACGCCGTCGAAGGCGTACCTGAACTTCCCGCTGCCGAGCTTCGACCGCTAGCCCGCTCGGCCCAGCGCACAGCTTCCTCGTCTATGCGCCGGGGCCGAGCGCGGACGACCGCTCAGTCCGGCCGATCCGATCCGACCGCCAGCGCCGTGGTGACGATCACCGACAGCGGTGGCAGCAGTTCATCGCGTTCGGGTGGTTCGACCCAGTAGCAGCCTTCTCTGGTCCAGCGGCCGAGCCCGGTGGGCAGCATGACGGCACTGCCGACGGCAGGAATGCCGATATCGAGGCGGTTGAGAACCTCCATGACCTGCGAGCCCGGCCTGCTGTCGGGCGCGGCCAAGAAACTCCACCGGATCTGCCTGGCGAGCATCGGCGCTCGGATGCCCTGCTGATCCAGTGCTGCGCGGACTTTTTCGGCACGCTCGGTCGGTAGATGGACCACGCAGGCCCGTGCGGTGATCGGTAGCATCACGAACCCGCCGCGTTCGGTCACCACCAGACCGAATTCGTGCCGGTAGTACGCCGCCCAATCGTCGATCGTTCTGAGCTTTTGCACGTTCATCCCTGAGCCCCCTGGCCGCTGATGTCGGGCCGGTCGGAGTCGGTTTCGCCACCGATTCCAGGCTCGCCGAAATCCCCGGCGCGCCACAAGCGCCCACACGCCGGCGTTCCACTGCCCTTGCGCCGCCAGTTATTCGGCCCGAAAAGCCTTGTGGCAGGGCTCACAAATTGCTCGTAATCTGTGGAGGACGTTTCGTTCGGAAGGGAAGACAACGTGGTCCGGCAGTGGTCAGGTAAGGAGACCCGGGCGCTGCGCGACGCCATGCGGATGAGTATCCGGGAGTTCGCCGCCCATTTGGGGGTGCACCAGCGCCTGGTATCCAAATGGGAGGCGGGCGGCAGCCGGGTCCATCCACGGCCGGTCAACCAGGCCGCGCTCGATACTTCCTTGGCCAGGTCCGACGATGTGGTGCGGGCACGGTTCGCGGAGCTGATCAGTCAGCCCGCCATACCGCGATTCGACGCGCGAGCCGGCGACTCGGCGCACAGCAGTTATTCGAGCGACGCGGAACTCTTGGACCTCATAGACGCCGGCGCGGTGAGAGGCGATGCGTTAGCAGCGATTTCGGAGAGGGACCTGATAATGGCGGCTGCCCACGAGGCCAGTGAACACGCAAGTCGTGCCGAGAGCACCAATGTCGGCGCGATGACGTTGGAACAGCTCGACGCCGATGTCACCCGAATCGCCAACGATTACGTGCATATTCCGCCGGTACCGATGATGGTGGAGATGCTGCGGGTGCGACGGCGGGTGTATCGGCTTCTGGAAGGGCAGCAGCGTCCCGCAGATACCAGCCATCTGTATCTGCTCGCGGGCAGCCTCTCCGGTCTGCTCGCCAACGCCAGCACCGACCTCGGGCATTACGACGCCGCCGCCGAACAGATCCGCGCCGCGCGGTCCTACGCCGAATTGTGTGGCCACAACGGATTACGTGCGTGGACCCGTGGCATGCATGCGCTCATCGAATACTGGTCCGAGCGCCCACGCCGGGCGGTCGAGCTGGCCCAGAGCGGTCTGGAATTCGCGGATTCGGCGACCGCGCGGGTGCGGCTGAGCAATATCGAGGCCAGGATCTGGTCGAAGATCGGCAGTGTCGCCGATACCGAACGCTGCCTGCGCGCGGCGATAGACGCCCGTGGTGGTTCGGGTTCGGACACGCTGCACGACGGTATCGGCGGCGTCTTCGGTTTCCCCGACGCGAAGGCCGAGTACTACGCGGGTGCCACCTACATTCATCTGGGTTTGGCCGAGCCCGCGCTCACCGCCACCCAGCAGGCGATCGAACTGTATTCGGCGGGGCCGTCGTGGCAGCGTTCCTACGGCGCGGAAGCGTTGGCGCGCGTCGATTCCGCGGCCGCGCACCTGATCAATGGCAGTCTCGACGGTGCGGCAGCGGCACTGCGTCCGGTACTCGGACTGGACGAGGACAAGCGCATCGCTCAGCTGGAGGAGCGGCTGACCGGTGTCCGGCGCAGGCTCTCCGCGCCGGCCTTCGACGGTGCCACCGAGGCCGTCGCGCTCGACGAGAGTATCGAGGAGTTCTGCGGAACCACCGCGGCCAAGGGGATTCCGGTCGGACCTGTGTGAGCGCGGCTACTTCGACTGGTTCATCTCGCTGCACAGCCAGCGGCCGTCGAGATGGACCATCGTCATGACGAACGATATCTGCTGGTTCCTGGGCGTCGGGGTGGTGCCGTTCGTGATGGCCTGGTTCGCGATGACCGTCACCTCGGCCCGGTCGGCGTTGCCGGACTTGTGGAAGCACTGGATAGCGGAGCCTGTCGAGATCGTCCGGGAAGCCGACATGACGTCGCGCAGGCCGGGAAACGCACTGTCGAATTCGGTTCTGAACGGGGCGGTCGAACCCGCGTCCACCGACCGTAGGTAGCCGTCCAGATCCCGGTAGTCGTAATTGGTCATGACACGGGTGAAATCGCACGCGGCCTGACGCGCCGCCTCGCGCGTGTCCTCTACCTGCTGCCGCTCTGTCTCTTGTTTCTGCGCCTGCTGGTCGGCGGCGGCCGAGTTGCGCATCGCGATGGCGACCGCCGCACCCGCGCCACCGAGCACCAGCACCAGCACGACCACGGCGGCGCTGATCAACGCGATCTGGCGACCCTTGGTATTCGAGCCAGGTGATGGCGCCGCCGTCGGGGCGAAGGCGGGGTACGGCATCGGTGCCCCGGACAATGCCTCGTTAGCCGCTGCCGCGAGCTCGCCGCAACTACCGAACCGATTCGCCCGATCCTTGGCCATGGCCCGGGCGATGACCGCGTCGAATCCGGGAGGCAATGCGGGGTTTCGGCTGGTCGGCGCAGGTATCGGCAGGTTGAGGTTGGCGTGGATCAGCTGTGCGGAATTCGTCCCCGGATACGGGGCCGTGCCCGTGAGCATGTGGAACAGGGTGGCGCCGAGCGCGTAGACGTCGGTGCGGTGGTCGACCACCGCGTCGGTATCGAACTGTTCGGGTGCCGCATAGCGCAGGCTTGCGAGCACCTCACCGGTGCGGGTGAGCCCGACCGATTCGTCGAGTGCCTTCGCGATACCGAAATCGGCGAGCAGCACCCGTTCCTGCGCTCCGCGCGCAAGCAGGATATTGGCCGGTTTGACGTCGCGATGCAGGACTCCGGCACGATGCGCGTGATCGAGTGCCCGGGCCGTCATGGTGACGACCCGCACCGCATGCGCCGGAGGCAACGGCCCCTCGCCGAGCACGGCGCCCACATCGGTGCCGTCGACGTACTCCATCGCGATCCACAGCTGACCGTCCTGTTCACCGCGCGCGTGCACCGCGACGATGTCCGGATGTGACAGCCGGGCCGCGGTGTCGGCCTCGCGGCGGAACCGCTCGCGGACCTCGGCATCGTTGGTCAATGCCCGGCTCAGCAGCTTCAATGCGACCGGTCGGGGCAGGTCGCGGTCGCGCGCGAGATAAACCTCGCCCATGCCGCCGCTCCCGAGCAGCCGTTCGATCCGATAGCCCGCGAATTCCTGGCCATCCGCCAGTGACTGCCCCAAACCCGGTTCTCCTCCACCCGCAGTTACGGCGGTCACCCTACTGGACCGAAGTGCGGGGAGACGGAGATCGGATTGCCGAGGATGGCACCATGGAGCGGTGAGTACTGGTCATCATCCGCATCGCCCGCCGCGCGTTCTGGAGCAATCCACCAAGCTGCAGGACGTCGTCTACGAAATCCGTGGACCGGTACTCGCGCATGCGGCACGGCTGGAGGGCGAGGGTCACCGCATCCTCAAGCTCAATATCGGCAACCCGGCCCCTTTCGGGTTCGAGGCCCCCGATGTGATCATGCGCGACATCATCGCGGCGCTGCCGTATGCCCAGGGGTACTCCGAGTCCAAGGGCATCCTGTCGGCCCGGCGCGCGATCGTGACCCGATACGAGCTGGTGCCCGGCTTCCCCGAGCTCGATGTGGACAGTGTCTACCTGGGCAACGGCGTCTCCGAGCTGATCACCATCACCATGCAGGCGTTGCTGAACAACGGCGACGAAGTGCTCATCCCCGCTCCGGACTATCCGCTGTGGACCGCGATGACCAGCCTGGCCGGCGGCACTCCGGTGCACTATCTGTGCGACGAGTCCAATGGCTGGCAGCCCGATGTGGCCGATATCGAGTCGAAAATCACCGATAAGACCAAGGCGCTGCTGGTCATCAACCCGAACAACCCGACAGGGGCGGTGTACTCCACCGAGGTGTTGCAGCAGCTGGTCGACCTGGCCCGCAAGCATCAGCTGTTGCTGTTGGCCGATGAGATCTACGACAAGATCCTCTATGACGACGCCAAGCACATCTCGTTGGCGACCCTCGCTCCCGACCTGCTGTGCCTGACCTTCAACGGTCTGTCCAAGGCCTACCGGGTGGCGGGGTACCGGTCCGGTTGGCTGGCGATCACCGGCCCGAAGGAACATGCGGCCGGATTCATCGAGGGTATCGATCTGCTGGCCTCGTCGCGGTTGTGCCCGAATGTGCCTGCTCAGCACGCCATCCAGGTGGCGCTCGGTGGACATCAGAGCATCGAGGACCTGATCCTGCCCGGCGGCAGGCTGCTGGAGCAGCGCGATGTGGCCTGGGAGCGGCTGAACATGATCCCCGGCGTTTCCTGCGTCAAGCCCAAGGGCGCGCTGTACGCGTTCCCGCGGCTTGACCCGAATGTGCACGAGATCTACGACGACGCCAAGCTCATCCTCGACCTGCTGTTGCAGGAGAAGATCCTGATGGTGCAGGGCACCGGCTTCAACTGGCCGGCGCACGATCACCTGCGGATCGTGACCCTGCCGTGGGCGCGTGACCTGGCCGTCGCGATCGAGCGGTTCGGCAACTTCCTGTCCAGCTACCGCCAGTAGCGCGGGTTCAACCCGACCTGCCCCCGGTTCCACCGGCGAAAACCAACCTTGTGTTGGGGTTCTATGGGTTTTTGAAGACTTACTAGCGCAAAACAACTTCTTTTGTGTACAGTAGGCATCGGCGCTTTCGAGCGCCCGGTTGGATTGTCTACCCCCCCTGGACAATCCAGCTTTCGGGTTAGGCTGCCTACCCCCCTGGGCGCCGACCTGCGGCCGGCGGAGACATCCCCCTGCTCTCCGCCGGCCCTCCCGCCTCTCCGCGATTTTTGGCCAGGCTCAGGCGTGGGGTGATCTGCGTTGGCGACCGGCGGTTGTGTTCTTCGGGTGAGTTAGCCCGTTCCCGGTGAGTTACCCGGATCTTGCGAGATCAGTTGGTGCGTTGGGAAGAAGCTTGGTCGGTGGTCGTCTTCGCGCGTATCTCGCGGTTGGTTGCCGGGCTTTGCGCATCTGGGCAGTTGTCGCCGCCGCGAGGTCCCGGATGTATCCTGTGACCGACGTCTCGGACGTATTCATGGCGGGCTGACCGCTGTTGGCGCGCCTCTTGAAAATGACGTCCATTAAGCTCGCCGCGTGAGCGACCATCATCACCATCACCACGATCACTCCGGGCCGATTGCTATCGGGGCGACTGCTGCTCGGGTCGTTGTCGGATTACTCGCGGTCATCGGGGTCATCGTGTTGATCGCCACGGTCGTGTTGTGGCCGAGTGAGCAGAAGGTTGATATTCCGCTGCCGATGCAGAACGCGGGTGGTGGGGCGGTGGAGACCGAGGCGGGGACGGTGGTTCTCCAGGACATCGGGGCATGTGGCAGTCCATCGCTGGGCAAAGTGTTCGCCGAGCGGCCGGATCCGCCGGCCACCAACGCCTACACCTGTCAGCGCAGCCTGATCGCGATCGAGTCGGGGCCGCATGAGGGCAACCACACGCTGCTCGAGATCGCGCCGGGACCGGGACAACCCGAATTGCAGGCCGGCGACAGCATCCGGATCGTCCGCCAGACCGCACCCGACGGCACGCCACTGTACTCGTTCGACGATTACGCCCGTGGCCTGCCATTGACGCTGATCACGCTGGCGTTCGTGGTGGTGATCATCGTGGTCGCCCGATGGCGTGGCCTGCGTGCACTGCTCGGTCTCGGATTCGCGTTCGGCGTGCTCGTAGTGTTCATGCTCCCGGCCCTGCTGGACGGAAAGCCTGCCATTCCGGTCGCACTGGTCGCGGGATCGCTGATCTTGTATGCGGTGCTGTATCTGGCCCACGGGGTGAATTTGCGGACCAGCTCCGCCCTGCTCGGCACACTGACATCGATGGTGCTCGCGGCGGTGCTGTCGTGGCTCACCATCGGCGTCACCGACCTGACCGGACTGTCCGAGGAACAGAACACCAACGTCGCCACCTATCTCGAACACGTCAGCATCACCGGGCTGCTGCTGGCCGGGTTCATCATCGGTTCGCTCGGTGTGCTCAACGATGTCACCATCACCCAGGCTTCGGCCGCGTTCGAACTGGCGGCGCTCGACGAAGGCGCGTCCCGGCGGGAGATCTTCGCCGCCGCCATGCGCGTCGGGCGCGACCACATCGCCAGCACTGTCTACACCCTGGTGCTCGCCTATGCCGGTGGCGCGCTGCCGTTGCTGTTGCTGTTCAGCGTCGCGGGCAGGTCCATCCAAGACGTGCTGGTCGGTGACGCCGTCGCGATCGAGATCGCACGCTCCGCGGTCGGCGGTATCGCGCTGGCGCTGTCGGTTCCGCTGACCACGGGTATCGCGGTCATGCTCGCCCGTCCGTTCGGGGCAGCAAAGCCCGCACCGCAGGTAAGCAGGAGGGCTCGGCACGCGAAGGTCTGATATCAGGGCGGCGGCGCAGGGGGGAACAGCGGTGGGATGGTGGGAACGATGATGGGCGGCAGCCCAGGAACCACCACGATCGTGTTCGGTCCGACCGTCGTCGTCTCAGGCTCCTCCGGCAACTGCCGCTGCGGTGGCGGCACGGCGATCGCTTCCTCGGCCTCGGTGGTGGTCGGCGCCGCGGTCTGCGGATCGGCCGCGGTGGCGTGGGCCGGGGTGGTCGGCAGTGGCGAGGTATTGCCCTCGCTGGTGTGCGAATCCCGCTCGAGCACCTGCGGTCCGTAACCGAGCCCGAGACCGATCGCCGCGACCACGGCCAGCGCGGTGACCGTCAGCGCGGCACCACTGATCTCGCGCCGCCCGCGCCTGCGGGTGGTGGGAGCCGACAACCACGACGGCGCGAGGTCGTCGTCATCGAAGCTGGCGGCCGGAGCGGAATGTGGGGCGGCCGCGACCGGGCGCGGTGCGCGCACGGTCCGGGCCAGCAGCGCCGCACCGCGGGCCGCCACGGTTTCCGGGTCCGCAGGCACGGTGACCGGCAGGCCCATCCAGTGCTCCAACACCGTGGCGACCAGCGGAATCCGGGAGCCGCCGCCGACCATCAGCACCCCGTTGACCTGCACACCGGAACGCATCACCACATCGCGGGTCATCCGCGCCGACGATTCCACGGCGAGCATGATCAGCGATTCGAAGTTCTCCTGCGCCAGCAGTACCAGGCCCTGCTCGCTCGGCAATGCCACCGCGGTATTGCTCGACAGCTGCTCCTTGGCCTGTCTGCACAGTGCGTCGAGCTGCGCGAGCCCGGAATGATCGTGCGGATGCGCGATCCGGCCGGAGGCGATCTGCTGTTCGCGGATGAGCGAATCGATGTAGTCGCCACTGATATCGCTGGTGCGTTCGGTGTGGCGGACCTGCCTGGACTCGACATCGACGATGCTCACCGAGAGCCCGGAACTGCCGAGGTCGTAGACAACGAGCGCGGAGACATCGGCGATATCGCCGCTGGTCTCGGCGAATTCGACGATCGCGTTGAGTTCGGGAACCAGCTCGTAGTTGGTGATCTGCTGTTTGGCCATGGCCGCGCGGATTGCGCGGGCCTGCTGGTCGGTGCGGTAGGCGATCGCGGTGGCGGTGATATCGGCGGACGCTTCGAGCGTCACCCCGATGACCTCGGCGGTCAGTTCGGCCGTGTCCTGTTCGCCGACGGGGAGGGTCTGCGTACCGAAGGAGTGCGCGGAAAGGTGTTCGTGCTGGAACCCGGCGTGCGGCCGCGCCAGTCGAACAGCGCAGGCCCCCACGGCAACTCCCAGTACCGAACCCATCAGCTGCTCATCTCGTTCCCGCTCCACGACATGTGAGCTCGCACCATCTACGCGGCGACGGCTCGACCCCGAACCCTACCGACCGAGATCTGCGGAGTTCGCGGCAGTGCTGGCCGTATCCGATGGCCCCCGCCTCGACGGCAACTCTACGGTGTGCCGAGCCCCGCGTACACCCATCCTTCGTCCCGCCAGGTGGCCGGCTCGAGACAGTTGCGACCGTCGATGATGGACCGGGTCCGCACCACCGGATCCAGATCGTGCGGTCGCAGCGCGGTGAACTCGGACCATTCGGTGAGCACGAGCACCACGTCCGCGCGATCGCAGGCTTCGGCCACCGAGGTGGCGTAGTTCAGCGTAGGGAACACCCGGCGCGAATTCTCCAGCGCCTTGGGGTCGTACACGGTGACAACGGCCCCATGTAGTTGCATCATGCCCGCGACGTTCAACGCCGGGGAATCGCGCACGTCATCGGATTCGGGTTTGAAGGCGGCGCCGAGCACCGCGACATTGGCGCCGAGCAGCGATCCGCCGCAGGCCTTTGTGGCCATATCGACCATCTTGGTGCGGCGGCGCATATTGATGTTGTCGACCTCGCGAAGGAAGGTCAGCGCATGGTCGGCGCCCAGCTCACCCGCGCGGGCCATGAATGCCCTGATGTCCTTGGGAAGACAACCACCGCCGAATCCGAGGCCGGCATTGAGAAAGCGGCGGCCGATCCGGGCGTCGTAGCCGAGCGCGTCGGCGAGGACGGTGACATCGGCTCCGGTGGCCTCGCAGACCTCCGACACGGCGTTGATGAATGAGATCTTCGTGGCCAGAAATGCGTTCGCCGAGACCTTGACCAGTTCCGCGGTGGCCAGATCGGTCAGCAGGAACGGGATGTCGGCGGTGATCAGATCGGCGTAGACCCCGCGGAGTAATTGCTCCACCCAGGCAGATTCGGCACGGTCCCGGTCGACGCCGAGGACCAGCCGGTCCGGGCGCAGCGTGTCCTGCACCGCAAAGCCTTCGCGCAGAAACTCCGGATTCCATGCCACTTCGACATCAGTGGAGGCCAGAGCCCTGGCGCGGGAGCCGAGTTCGGCCGCGGTGCCCACCGGCACCGTCGATTTGCCGACGATCACCGACGGCCGCTCCAGCATCGGCGCCAGCGAGTCGATCACGGCATGCACGTACTTCAGGTCGGCAGCGTACTCGCCCTTCTTCTGCGGCGTGCCCACACCGAGGAAATGGACCTCGGCATGTGCGGCCGCTTCGGCATAGGAGGTGGTGAAGCGCAGGCGTCCGGCGTCCAGATTGCGGCGGAGCACGGCCTCGAGCCCCGGCTCGTAGAACGGCAC
The DNA here is from genome assembly GCF_010868145.1 of Nocardia cyriacigeorgica. Taxonomy (GTDB): domain Bacteria; phylum Actinomycetota; class Actinomycetes; order Mycobacteriales; family Mycobacteriaceae; genus Nocardia; species Nocardia cyriacigeorgica_D. The sequence goes on along the minus strand of NZ_JAAGUY010000032.1, from coordinate 20,903 downwards.
CACCCCGTCGGACAGCTTTGCGACCTTGCCCGGATCGACATCAACCCCGATCACGTCATGCCCGAGTTCGGCCATGCACGCGGCGTGCGTGGCCCCCAGGTACCCGGTTCCGAAGACTGTGCATCGCATGATCGATTGGTAAGCCGCCACGGTGGCCACACCCCCACACCGAGGCAAGAGTCCGGGCAACAGTAGATGTACAAGGAGTGGAACTTCACCTGACCTGCGGGTTTACCACTGGATGGCCTGCCATCCATGCCATGGGGCCTGGCCGGCGGCCCATTACCCGGCGATGGCCACGGGAGGTTCGGATTCGTATGCGGTGTGCAGAAATTCGACCAGCTCCGACGAACGGTCGAGCGGTGTGTCCCCGATCCGGTGTACCGCGATCGCGGGTGTCCATGAGTTCAGGACGACTGCGCCGCGGTATTTGCCAAGGTCGGCGGGCCGTACCACCTGCGTCCGTTGTGGCACGCCTGCCACCTCGAGTTGACGGCGAACGGTGCCCATCATGGTGCCGGTGAGCACGGCCGCCTCCGGCCATACGACGGCGTCCCCATCCCAGAACGCAAGGTTCCAGATCGATGTTTCGGATAGGCGTCCCTGCCGGTCGACGAAGGCCGCATCATCGAATCCCGCGGCACGAGCGCGGCGCATGTAGTAGGTCTTGGCGCCCTCACCGACATGCTTGATCTCGGGCATGAACCGTTCATGCTCGAAGATCGCGAGCGAGAGCGGGCCTTGCGGGCCGTTCGCCGGTGGCGCGGTGCGGATGAGAGTATGCAGCGACGGCTCGGCGGAGTCGTTGGTGAATTCCCCGTTGGAGTCGAACACCGTGAGGTACAGCGAGAGGTCGGGCGGTGAGCCCGCGATCGCGGTACGCAGGTCGTCGAGGATTCGCTCGGGTGAGAGTTCGGCGTTGAACAGCGACCGGGACGCGTCGACCAATCGGTCGAGGTGCAGATCGAGTCCGCGGACAGCGCCATCGCGGACCTGCATCGCGGTGAAATGTGCGAACCCCGCGAACGCGTTCGTCGTGAGTGTGCCGGGGTCGGCGGGCTGTCCGTCGATCAATGTCACTGAAGGAAATGCGCTCATGGAGGCGAACCTAAGCCCTGACATGGGTGTCAAGGTCAAGCCTCGAGCCGAGGAGGAGTGCTGATGCTCATCGGAGAACTCGCCGAACAGACCGGAATATCGCCACGTCTGCTGCGCTACTACGAACAGCAGGGGCTGCTCGATGTCTCCCGCCACCCGAACGGCTACCGGGACTATGACCCGGACGCCGTCACGGTCGTGCGCCGGATTCGCGGACTGCTCGATGCGGGGTTGAACACCGAAACCATTCGTACGCTGCTTCCGTGCGTGCACGGCGAGGAACCGAGCGTCGAACTGTGCGCCGAGGTGGACGCGATACTGCGTCGCGAGCTGGGCGAGCTCCAAGCCGAGATCGACCGACTGACCGAGAAGCGCGACGCGATGTCCGGGTTGCTCCTCGATTGAGCGAGCCGGGCGTGGTGGTCGCCCGGGCGCCCGGCGTGGATAGGATCGGCCGATGCGTCGGATCGGCGGGACTGTGCTCGTCGTCTGCGCGGTGCTCGCGATCGTCACGGCCGCGCTGTGGCCGGTCTATGTCGGACCGCAGACCGAACAGTCCGCGCCCGCCGATGCGATTCTGATTCTCGGCGGCGCCCACGATGGGCGTGAGGAACTCGGGCTGCGACTGGCCAGGGACGGTTATGCGCCGCGCGTACTGGTGTCGAATCCGTATGAGCACAGTGCGCTGGTCAACCGGATCTGTCACGGCGGGTACAGCTTCGAGGTGGAGTGCTTCGATCCGGAGCCGCGCACGACCCGGGGCGAGGGGCGATACCTGGCGCAACGCGCGCGCGAGGAGCAGTGGACGCGCGTCATCGTGGTGACATTCACCCCGCATATCTCCCGCGCCCGCTACATCCTCGGCAAATGTTGGGCGGGCGAACTGCTCTTCGTGGACCCGAAGCCGCGACTTTCCGTCGCACGCTGGGCTTATGACTACGTCTACCAGTCAGCGGGATACGTAAAAGCGGTATTCGAGGACTGCGGCTAGGCCCTGCGCGGCACGCACCGTCACCTGGTCGGAGTCGTCAATCGCGCCACACGGCGGTGAACTCGTACCACGGGCCATCGAGGTGGGTTGCGGTGAAATCATCGAAGCCAACCGGTGTGCCGTGCGGTGAGTACGCCCATCCACTGCTCACCGTGAGCCCGAGCCCGCCACCGTCGATGAAGTAGACGGCTCCGTCGGGATCCTTCCTGACATAGCTGATGTCGAACCGGCCGATGTCGAGATGGGAGCGTGAGGTTTCCGAACTCACCAGCAAGTCGAGCGCCACCCGCTCGAACTGCGGACGGGTGTCGTCGAAAGACGGGCGCGGCAGAAGTACGACTGTGCCCGCAACGGCGAGGATCATCGCCGGGGCTGCCGCGATCCACCATGACCATGTCCGGCCCCGCCCGACGACATACAGCGTGCGGATCGCCCATACCGCGCCGCAGATGAACAGCCAGAGCGCGGCCGCAGCGCCGAACAACAGCGGATCAGCCCAGCCGAAGGAGCCGTAGCGGGACGGCCACCAGTCGTAGTAGAGGCATACCAGCACGACAACGGCGACGATAGTGATTGCCAGGTGAATCGGTCCCGGTGGCCTGTTCGGCTTACCCTTGTCGATCAATGCCCGGCCGAGTCGCTCCCGGTTGCTCACCGCACCAAACTACCGCGCCGCAGCAGCCTCGAGCGCCATCACCGGGCTGACCGGGAATCAGTCAGGTCTGCGCCGGTTCGACCACGGTGCGGATGCCGCACTGCCCGGTGGCGGAATCCGGGCAGTGCGGTCGGGTCACGGCCTGGTCAGGCGGGCGTAGCGGTTCAGATGGTAGGCGCTGGAACCGAATTCGTTCTCGATGGCGGTGAGTCGTTTGAAGTAGTGGCCGATGGCCAGCTCCTCGGTCATCCCCATCGCGCCGTGCAGCTGCACCGACTGCTGGCCGATGAATCGGGCCGTGCGGGCGACGGTGACCTTGGCCGCCGAGATGGCGCGGGCTCGCTCGGCCGCCGAGGCCGATAAGGCAAACGCAGCGAGATATGCGGCGGCAGTGGCCTGTTCGAGTTCCATGTACATGTCGACCATGCGATGCTGCAACACTTGGAACCCGCCGATCGGCTGGCCGAACTGCTGACGTTGCTTGCTGTACTCGACCGTGTCGGCGACGACCTTGCGCATGAGTCCGACCGCCTCGGCGGCAACCGCGGCGATGGCTTCCTCGAGGGTCGCTTCGATGATCGCTGTGGCCTGGCCCTCGGCGCCGAGCAGTGCCGAGGCTGGCAGGCGGAAACCGGTGAAGGTCAGATCGGCGGCGTACCGGTCATCGATCGTGCGGTAGTTGTGCACCTCGATGCCCGCAATGGGTGCCTGCGCATCGAATTCGGTGAGGAACAACGACACGCCGTCACGGTCGCGTCGATCGCCTGCGGTACGGGCGCTGATGATCAGATGGGTGGCCAGTGGCGCGCTGGTGACCACGATCTTGGTGCCGTCGAGCACCCATTCGTCGCCATCTTCGCGCGCGGTGAGGGACACATCATGCGGTGATTCTCCGGCCGAGGGTTCCAGGCTCGCGAAGGCTGTGCGCGCGCTCCCGGCGACGATCTCGCGCAGCACGGCATCGGCGGATTCGCCCCCGGACCGTGACAGCAGCCCACCGCCGACCACGACGGTGTCCACGAACGGCTCCACCACCAGCGCGTGACCCAATTCCTCGGCAATGACCATCAATTCGGTCGGACCGCCGCCCATGCCATCGACCCGTTCGGACAGCGTCGCGCCGAGAATGCCCAGTTCGTCTGCGAATCCGCGCCAGATCTCGGGCTGCCAGCCGGCAACGGATTTGGCCGCGCTGCGACTTTTCTCCAGCTCATATCGCGCGGTGAGGAATCCCGCGACGGAATCGCGCAGCAACTGCTGTTCATCGGTGAGTGAGAAGTCCATCAGAGCCCCAATGCTGCCTTGGCGAGAATGTTCCGCTGAATTTCATTGCTACCGGCATAGATCGAACCGGCGCGGTCGTTGAAATAGCGCAGCGGCGCGACGGCCTGCCACTGCGGACCGCTGTGATAGCCGTCGGCCGGTGGCGTGAACTCGGCGATCGGGCCACCCGGTTTGGTGGCGTGCGGCTGGTAGGCGCGACCGCGCGGCCCGGCCGCCAGCAGCGCCAGTTCGGTGAGCTGCTGGCTCAGTTCGGTGGCCAGGATCTTGAGCATGGACGAGGCCGGGCCCGGGTCTCGACCCTGGGCCAACGCCGAGATCGTCCGGTATTCGAGGATCTCGAGCACATCGGCGCGGATGCGGGCATCGGCCAGCTGCGCGGCGAATCCGGGATCGTCGATGAGTGGCTCCCCGTCCGGGCCAGGCTGTTCGGCCGCTGCCTCGGCCAGATCCTGCGCCATGACCTGCAATGCCGGAGCCGCCGCGCCGCCGCGTTCGTGCACCAGCACGTACTTGGCGACCGACCACCCCTCATCGACCCGGCCGAGCACGTTGCTCTTGGGGACCCGGACGTTGTCGAAGAACACCTGGTTCTGCACCTGCTCGCCCGAGGTCATGACCAGCGGCCTTACCTCGATGCCCGGCGTGGTCATATCGATGAGCAGGAAGGTGATGCCCTGCTGCTTCTTACCGGTGCGCGATGTGCGGACCAGGCAGAAGATCCAGTTCGCCTCGGTGGCGTGGGTTGTCCAGATCTTGCTGCCATTGCAGATGAAGTCCTCACCGTCCTCGACGGCGCTCATGGTCAGCGACGCGAGGTCGGAACCGGCTTCGGGTTCGGAGTAGCCCTGGCAGAAGAACACCTCGCCGGTGAGGATGCCGGACAGAAAGAAGTCCTTCTGTTCCGGCGTGCCGAAGGCGATGATGCCCGGCGCCACCATTCGGATGCCCATCGGCGACAGCGGCGGCGCACCGGCCAACGCCAGTTCGCGGTTGAAGATGTAGTGCTGGGTCAGGGTCCAATCGCAGCCGCCGTGCTCCACCGGCCAGCTCGGCGCGGCCCAGCCACGCTCGTGCAGAGTCTGCTGCCACCGCATGCTGGCCTCATGGTCGGGATAAACGCTCGTTGCCAAGCGCCCGGCAGCCCGCAACTCCGGCGTCAGGTTGTCTCGCAGGAATCCCCGCACCTCGTCCCGAAAGGCCGAGTCGGCCTCCGACCAGTCGAAATCCATCCATACTCCCGAGGGCTGTGCATCGTCGCCGCAGCGCCCGCGAACCGGGCACCCATGAGAGAAGTTATCCGCAATTCTCGCACGGAGTCAAACTGAAGGCATATGCCATCAGGTTGGCGTGCGGCGCGCTCGCACCTGCCCGCCCGAACCGCCAGGCGGGTTTTGGCACGCTGACTTCATGGCCGTGCCGGTGCCGCATCCCGGGATGCCCCCCGCAGGGCGCCGGTAGCCAATAGGCCGCCGCCTGGTCGAATGCCACCCGGCAGACCTCGCATAACGCAAGGCTCGCGGGTAAATCAGCTGTTCAGAGGGGCTTTGTATCCCCGGAAGTGATAAAATTCGCCGATGGCCCTCGTCGAGGTCAATGGGGTGCGGCTGCTCGTCGAGGAATCGGGCAGCGGTGATCCTCTTGTGCTGGTACACGGGAGTTGGGACAGCCGGCGCGTATGGGAACTCGTCGAGCAAGATCTGGCGCGAAACTTTCGGGTATTCAGCTATGACCGACGTGGTCACACCGGCAGTTCAGAAGGCTCCGGGTCCGGGACGCGCCGCGATGATGAAGATGATCTCGCGGAGTTGATCGGTGTGCTCGAGCTCGCGCCGGCGAACGTGGTGGGCAATTCGTTCGGAGCTTCGATAGCGTTAGGTTTGGCCGCCAGGCGGCCGGAACTCTTCCGCACTCTCTGCGTGCATGAGCCACCGTTGATTTCGCTCGCGCCGGATGACCCGGTGGTCGTCGCAGCCGGTGGTGTCATCGGAACCGTATTGCGGTTGATCGACGGGTGTGAGTTCAAAGCCGCGGCCCGCACCTTCGTCGACAACGTCGCCCTCGGTCCTGGCGCGTGGGAGCTGATGTCGAGCGATGAGCAGTTGTCGATGATCATCAACGCCCATACCTTTGCCGGCGAGCAACATGATCCGCACTGGGCCGAGATCGACCTCGCCGCCCTGAGCGAGGTCGGGTTCCCGGTCCTGTTGACTCAGGGCGACCAGAGTCCGCCGTTCTTCGCAACGATCAGCGCGCGTGTTGCCGAGGCTATCGACGGAGCCGAGGTGCGGACATTGCCTGGCACCGGGCACATTCCACACGAGACGCACCCCGCGCAGTACGCGGATGTTGTCGGCGGGTTCATGACTCGCTGAGCGATGCGATTGACCGATCCCGAAGACGAATCTCGCGCGCCGCAGTGAGGTGCCACTCGCGGTGTTTCAGCCGCGGAGTCGGTAGGCGGTGGCGGGGTGTGCTGCGAGGTACTCGGCCCAGGTTTGTTTGCCGTCGCGGTGGTCGGGGCAGGTGTTGCTGCCGGCGCGATAGGCACGTGCGGCGCGGCCTGGGATGGGGATCCGAATTGGGTGGCGCGGGCGACCGTACGCGGCGCGCCAGGTGTCGGTGAGCTGGGCGAGGGTGAAGAGTTCGGGGCCGCCGAAGTCGGGGGCGCGGCCGAGCGGGGCGCCTGCGATCAGCTCCGTGACCCTGGTGGCGACGTCGGCGGCGGCGACGGGTTGGAAGCGGAAATCGAGGGGCAGGGGTGCGACTGGCCAGCGGTCGACGGTGCCGAGGATGAAGGCGATGAGTTCGTGGAACTGGGTGGCACGCAGGATGGTGTGCGGGACGCCGCTGTCGATGATCAATCGTTCGCAGTCCAGTTTCCGCTGGTAGTACGCGAGGGGAATTCGATTGATGCCGACGATCGACACGTACAGCAGGTGCCGGGCATCGCGAGCGGCCGCGAGCAGATTGTCGGTTTGCCGTAGGTCATGGCGGCCAGAGGCCCGGAAATCGGTGGCGGCGTGCACGATCAGATCGGCGCCCGCCGCCGCTTCGGCGACACCAGCGCCGGTCTGAAGGTCGCCCACGTGCGTGCCCGCGCCCGGCCGCCGGGACAATACTCGGATCTCGTGATCGGTCGAACGTAAACGCTCGGCGATCAGCTTGCCGAGCGCTCCGGTGCCACCGGTGATCAGAACAGTACTCATGGTCATCAGCTCCCCTCTCGGCCCGCGGATTTCGCGGGTCGCTGAGACGACTCGACCCGGGCCGCCGTACGGGACCCGGGTCGAATCATGCCTATTCAGATGTGTTTGTTCAGTTCTTCTTGCCCGGCGCCTTCGCACCGGACTTGAATCCGAGGCCGCCCGGCTTGGCGGTGGGCAGCGGCGCATCCGGTGCGCCATTGCCATTCGCGGGGGCCGGTGCCTCGGCGGATTCCGTTGCGGTGGTCGCCGTCGCCGTTTCCGCCGCAGCCGAAGCGGATTCGGCCGCAGCCCCCTCGGCCGTAGCCGGGTCCGCCGCGGGTGCCTTGGCGCCGGGAGCCTTCGGTCCCGGACGCTTGAACCCGGACTTCATGGCGAGGCCCTTGGCAGCCACAGTCGGCATGGATTCGGCAGGTGCCGAGGCCGATTCGGTGGCGGCTCGCTCGGCAGGTGCGGAAGCCGATTCGGCCGTGGCCGGGGCGGAAGTCTCTTCCGACGCGGTTGCGGCAGACGTCGATTCCGCCGCCGCTGCCTTGGCGCCGGGTGCCTTCGGTCCCGGACGCTTGAAGCCCGACTTCATGGCGAGGCCCTTGGCGGCGACGGTCGGCTTGGTTTCGGTGGGAGCCGAAGCCGTTTCGGTACCCGGCTCGGCGGTCTCGGTCACAGCTTCCGCATCGGGAGCAGCCGGAGCCTTCGCGCCGGGTGCCTTCGCCGCACCCTTCATGGCCAGGCCCTTGCCGCCGGGTGCCTTGGCGGCGCCCTTCATGCCAAGACCCTTGACCGGCGGTGCCGAGGGAGCCTCGGCGGCGGCCTCGGCGGGAGCCTCCGCCTTGGCGCCGGGTGCCTTCGCCGCACCCTTCATGGCCAGGCCCTTGCCGCCGGGTGCCTTGGCGGCGCCCTTCATGCCAAGACCCTTGGCCGGGGCCGGAGCCGCGGCTTCTGCTTCGGCGGCCGGAGCAGCCTCGGCCTTCGCGCCCGGTGCCTTGGCGGCGCCCTTCATGCCGAGTCCCTTGCCGGGCGCCTTGGCCGGGCCCTTCATGGCCAGGCCACCACCGGTGGGTGCGGCCTTCGCCGCCGCGGTGGCGGCTTCGGCCACCGGTGCGGGCTCGGGTTCGGGTTCCGGCTCGGGTTCGGCCTTGGGTTCCTGGATGACGGTCAGTTTCTCGGTCAGCGTGGCCGGTTCGACCCGCTCGATGGCATCGAGCATCAGCTGGGCGACATCGACGACCTCGACACCCTCGCCCTTGCCGTCTTCCTGACGTGCGGTCACACCGTCGGTGAGCATGACGCGGCAGAACGGGCAGCCGGTGGCGATCTTGGCCGGGTTGGTGGTCAGCGCCTCGTCCACGCGGTCGATATTGATGCGCTTGCCGAGCTGTTCTTCCATCCACATGCGGGCACCACCGGCACCACAGCACATGGAACGTTCGCCGTGGCGCGGCATCTCGACCAGGTTCGAGCCCGAGGCCTCCATCAACTCACGCGGTGCGTTGTAGACCTTGTTGTGGCGACCGAGGTAGCAGGGGTCGTGGTAGGTGACGTTCTGCGACACCGACGCCACCGGCACCAGCTGCTTCTGCCGCACCAGCCGGTTCAGCAGCTGGGTGTGGTGCACCACCTCATAGGTGCCACCAACCTGCGGGTACTCGTTGTTGAGCGCGTTGAAGCAGTGCGCACAGGTGACCACGATCTTCTTCTTGCGCTGCTCGACACCCTCGAAGACCGAGTCGAGCAGCTCGATGTTCTGCTGCGCCAGCTGCTGGAACAGGAACTCGTTGCCCGCACGACGCGCCGAGTCACCGGTGCAGGTCTCTTCCTGACCCAGCACCATGAACTTCACGCCCGCGGTGGCCAGCAGCTCGGCCACGGCCTTGGTGGTCTTCTTGGCGCGGTCTTCGTAGGCGCCGGCACAACCGACCCAGAACAGGTAGTCGTAGCCGTCGAAGCTGTCGGCGTCCTTACCGAAGACCGGAATGTCGAAGTCGAGCTCGTTGATCCAGTTGAGCCGGTCCTTGGCGTTCTGACCCCACGGGTTGCCCTTGTTCTCCAGGTTCTTGAACAGACCCGCGAGCTCGGACGGGAACTCCGACTCGATGAGCACCTGGTAGCGGCGCATATCGATGATGTGGTCGACGTGCTCGATATCGACCGGGCACTGCTCGACGCACGCACCGCAGGTGGTGCAGCTCCACAGCACCTCGGGGTCGATGATGCCGTTGACATCCTCGGCACCGACCAGCGGACGCTCGGCCTCTGCGCGGGCGGCCTCGGAGATCTTGGCCAGGGCGGCCTCGTCCGGCGTGCCCTCGGCATCGACCAGACCGACCTCGTCGCCACCCATGTCCTTGCGGCCACCGGCCAACAGGTACGGCGCCTTCGCATAACCGTGGTCACGCAGCGACATGATCAACAGTTTGGGCGAGAGCGGTTTACCGGTATTCCAGGCCGGGCACTGCGATTGGCAGCGACCACACTCGGTGCAGGTGGTGAAGTCCAGCCAACCCTTCCACGAGAAGTCCTCGATCCGGCCGGCACCCAACGTGTCGGTATCGGGGTCGACGTTCTCCATGTCAAGGGCCTTGCCCTTCGACATCATCGGCTTGGCCGCACCAAGAGCGACGCCGCCATCGTCTTCACGCTTGAAGTAGATGTTCGGGAAAGCCGAGAAGCGGTGCCAGGCCACACCCCAGGTGATGTTGCGGCCGACCACGAACAGCCAGACCATGCCGGACATCAGCTTGACGAACGCGAAGATCGAGATCAGCGTGACATTGGCCGGGATCACCTTGGCGATCTGTCCGGTGACCGGGTCGGTCCAGCTGGAGTGGCCGTGCAGCGACAGCACGCCCGCCTTCACCAGCACCATGCCGATGCCCTCGGAGAGCACGACCCACTCGACGAAGTAGGCGGGGCCGAACTTCGAACCGCTGAAACGCGACAGCCGCTCCGGCAGCCGCGGGTGATTGAGCTGGCGGATGATCATCAGCGCCACGATGCCGACGACGGTGCCGACGCCGAGGATCTCGTCGCCAAGGTGGAACCACCAGGTTTCACCGATCAGCGGCCACGACCAGGTGGGTTCGAAGGTCTGGCCGTAGGCCATGAACCAGAACTGTGCGCCAGCCAAGAAGCCGATCATGACCAGCCAGTGCGCCCAGCCGACGGTGCGGAATTTGTTCATGCGCGTATGCGCGATGAACTCCACGATCATCTGCTTGAAGCGCGGAAAGAACGGCCGCCACCGATCCGGCGCGGACTGGCCGACCATGACGGTACGCACGATATTTCCGGCGCCGCCTAAGAACGACACCCAACACAGGAGGCTGAGCGCCGCCCCAATCGTGCCCAGCGTGATTGTCAGGGCATTCATGTCGCGACCTTTCTTTCGAGGCAACACGAGCTGTCGAGGCGGTGTGCCTCGGGTTGGCTCGTATCCTAACTGCCAGTAAGTTACCCGCCGGTAACTTGTGGTGTCCAGCGTACGATTCGTGATCGGGTGGTGCCCCATCTTCCTGGGGGTTGACCGCGGATCGTGTTGTGATCAAGCTCACACAAGACTGTTCGGTCAATGTGCAAGCTGGGCTGTTCAACACCGTAAACGGCATGCGTAACCCTGCATGAAATAAGGACAGGCTTACCCACTCGCGGTCGCATCTATGCGTAACGAATCTCGCATCTGGACTTTTGTTCGACTAGGCTCACGGCGTTCTGTTCTGTGTGCGTGTCTTCGCAATGCTCGGAGGGGATTTCGGACTTGCCGGCCGAAATGAATGGGCTCGCGCGTGAAGGCTCACAGCGCACGGACAACCTGATGATGGATTGGAAACTGAATGAAACTCCGCAAGTCCAGCGCGATTGCCGCGATGGTGACCGGCGCGATGGCCATGGGGTTCGGCACGGCCCACGCTGAACCCGCTGCCGAGGCGGCGCAGCCCATCAGCTACTCCGTCAAGCTGGTCGACAAGACCGTCGTCACCACCCTCAAGAACGGCACATTCGAGCTGGCCAAGTCCTCGAAGGACGTCAAAGAGGACGACGTCTACCTGATCAAGGACGGCAAGGGTGCCACGGTCGTCTCGCTGCCGATCGCGTTCGACGTCGCCGACGTCGCGGTCCCGGTGAAGCCGGTGGTCAAGGACGAGGGCAAGGTCCTCGAACTGACCCCCGACCAGGCTGCGGTTCCGGCTGAGGCCAAAGTCAACACGGTCAACGTCGCCGTGAAGGAAGTCGCCTCGCCCATCGAGAACCAGCGCGCCCAGAACGAGTTCGCCAGCCAGTTCGGTATCGCTACCGCGGTCGGCGGCTTCCTCGGCACCGCGGTCGGCGTGATCGCCGGTGGTGTCATCGGCTGCATCCTCGGCCTGCCGTTCCTCGGCGTCGGCTGCATTCCGGCCGCGATCGCAGGTGCGGGTATCGGCGGCATCCTCGGCACTGTCGCGGTGGGTGGCCCTGCGCTGGCCATCACCGGCATGGATCTGATCAACACTCTGCAGGCAGAGCCCGGCACGACCAAGTGGACCGACGAGAACATGAAGGGCCAGAAGTAATACCTCGCGGTAGTTCACGCTCGTAGCAACCGGCCCGTCCCCGAAAGGGGGCGGGCCGGTTCGCGTTTCGGGATGGATGTGATTGTTCACGTACCGCTGCGCGCGTTCGTCGAGCGGAACCAGGTATCGACCATCGCTGCGATGAGGTTGTGGGTCACGCGGTTGTGGATGTCAGGCCATATCGGATGCGGCTGGTCCGGGCTTCGGGCACCGATCGGACCTGTCGCAAGCGAGATCGCGCTTCCGGCAGCCTGAGCGACGCCTACGGCTCGAGAAGCGCTGGGGTAACCCAGAGTTCATCCGGCGTTCTCGCGAGCCTCTCCGGGCGATTCAGGCGGGTTTGCGCAAACACAAAGGCCGGCAGCGTGATGCTGCCGGCCTTTGTCACCGTTCGGGCTGAACGCCCGCGGCTCAGTTGGTGCGAACCCGAAGACCCGGGTTGTCCGAGAGGACGACACTGACGGGCTGGGCGAACAACTGCGGGGTGTTACCCGTGAGGGCGCCGATCAGGTTGGGGATCTCGCAGATCGGGAAGTCGGCCACGGAGGACGCGCTCGAAATACCGAGTGCGAGACGGCCGGTCACGATCGGGCCACCGCTGTCGCCGGGCAGAGCGCAGATATTGGCCGAGAAGCTCTGGGTGAGCTGACGGTCACCGACCTGGACGGTCTGATCGACAGCATTGACCACGCCACAGCTGAAGCCGGTACGGGAGCCGGACTTGCAGACCGGCGCGCCGACGACGGGCGTCGCGACACCGTCGACCAGGACGGGGCCCGCGCCGGGCACGCGAACGGCGTTGTTGGCGAAGCGATCCCTGGCCTGGTCGGCGATGCGGACGATGGAGTAGTCCTGGTTGCCGAGCACCGACTTGCTGAAGGTGCCGAGCTTGCCGCCGAGCTTGTCGCCGGGCAGCAGTTCGTGCACCGACGCCGCGTTGCCGCCGCCCGCGCTATCGATGTCCGGGTTGCAGTGGCCCGCGGTGATGTTGACGGTGGAGCCGTCACGATCGACACCGTTGAAGCCGAACGAGCAGCGCAGCGAGGTACGTCCGGCGACCGAGGCATAGCCGTCACCACCGGCCAGCGAGGCGCCGGTGACCTCGGCGATCGGGTCGGCCGATGGCAGCGCCTCACCGGCGATCGGCGGGGCCATCACGATGACGCGGGCCGGGTCGACGAAGCTCGGCATCGGCAGGCCTGGCTTGTCCACCCGCACCGCGATGCTGTTGTTGACGGTGTCGATGACGACGCCGCGCACCAGCGAGGCCACCGGCTCGGGCTGCTCGTCCAGCCACCGCTCGAACGCGCTCTTCTCGCCACGCAGCGCGGACTGGCTCTTGGCCACTGTGCGGACCTCGAAACCGGCCGATTCGGCGGCGGTCCTGGCCTCGTCGAGACCGGAGCCCGGCGCGAGTGCGACGACGGCCTTGCCCGCGTCGTCCAGCCACGCACCGCCGAACACCTGCGGGAACTGCCGCTGCGCGGTGGTCGCGAAGGCGGCGACCTGCTGCGCCAGATCGGCGCGACGCAGGTATTCATCCGCCGAAATCTTCAGATCGCGGGAAACCGCGGTGATCAGCTCGGCGGGCAGGCCCGGCTCGGCGTCGGGCTGCGCTGACGCCACCGCCGCGGTAGGGCCGAACAGCAGGATCGCGGCCGAAGCGGCGATCGCGGCTTTCCGCATCCCAGTCCGTTGCGGAGCTGTCCGGTGTGACCGGAATTTACCTATGCGTGGCAGGAGCATGACCAGACTATATGGGGTTCGGCTCGCGATGCCTACTTGTTCGGCCGACCGGTTTGCTCGAATCCGGACAGATCAGACGGTGTGTGACCCCGCGTGCGGCGCAGGCTTTGTAGGCCGCCACCGATCTCGCGGCGACGGCGTTGTCGATCGCCACGAATACCGCGGCCGCCGAAACACGAACCGGGCCGCTCATGCGCTGATTTCCACAGCGCACGAGCGGCCCGGCTCGGTCGGGTTTCGGCTGGTCCTTCGGAAGGCTCAGCCCGCGTTCGGGCGGGTGCGGACCGTGATCCCGCTGCCGAGTCCGCCGCTCGCGGAGGCATTGATATCGGCGAGGATCGGGCGGATCGGGATGCCGAGGGTCGCGGTACCGCCGTACTGGGCAAGGGCGATATTGGCTTCGTCGCAGCTGGGCGCCTCGGCGGCATTGGAACCGCTGGTGATACCGAGGGCGAGGGTGCCGGAGACGATCGCGCCGCCGCTGTCGCCGCCGAGGGTGCAGGCGGTGCTGGCGAAGCCGCGCACGGTCTTGGATTCACCGTCGGCGGTGAACAGCTGCGTTTCCACCCGATCGGCCACCACGAAACCGCAGGTGAACGTGGACGACTGGCCGGACTTGCAGACCGGAGCACCGATCACCGGGTCGGCGATGCCGGTGATGGTGAGGGTGGTGCCGTTGGCGCCGCGCACCGACGGCTGATCCATACCCGCCCGCACGGCGCGATCGTTCAGCTTGATCACCGAGTAGTCGAGGCCGCTCTGCCCGCCGAGGTTGGCGCGCACGAAGGTGCCGAGCTCGGGGCTGGCCGGAATATCGCGGACATTGGGCATGTAGACGCCGGCGGACTGGTCGCTCTTGCCCAGGTTCGGATCGCAATGCCCGGCACTGATATTGAGCGCATTGCCCGCGGCGTCGACGCTGTTGAAGCCGAACGAGCACACATCGACTCCGCGCAGCGCGGTGTCCTTCAGCGAACCCGGCGCGCTGATGTAGGTGTCGCCACCCATCGGACGACGCTCGACCGGTCCGCCACCGTTGGGCGACAGGATGACCTTGATGTTGGCGATCAACGTCGGCAGGTTCAGCATGTGGCCGACCGGGGTGTTGGCCACGCTGAGCACGAGCTGGCTGTTGAGGAAGTCGATGGCCACCGAGTTGATCGCGCTCGACAGCTCGTTCGGCAGACCGCTGATCCACTGGTTCAGCTGGGTCAGCGAGGTCTCCAGGTTGTCCGCGGAGACCGGGGCGAGACGGGTCTGGTAGCCGTCGGCGGCGGCGATCTTGGCGGCGTCGGGAGAGGTCACCGCGACGGTCGGCTTGCCGTCGGTGCCGATCCAGGCACCGGCGAACGCGTCAGGGCGTTCGGCGCGGAACTCGCGCGCGTAGCTGCTCAGCTGCTGCGCCCGGGCCGAACGATCCAGGTATTCGGTTGGGGTCATCTTCAGATCGCGCGAGACGGCCTGCACCAGCTCGGCCGGTAGGTCGCCGGGTTTGAGCTGCGGGGCCTCGGCCACGGCGGGGCTGGTGCCGAGCATGGGTCCCAGGAGAACGGTCGAGGCGATGGCAGCCTTGACCGCGGCGCGACGCGCCACCGACTTGCGCATGAAGTCCCTTCGTCGGCACAGATGTGCCAGGTAATCCGTGGCCACGGGCAGAATCCGTTGGCGCACAGCCTACGTGGAGCAATGAACCGGATGTGCGCGGGATCCCGCTGTGGCCGGTCAGCGGATCACTTTATGCCACACATCACATCGGTGGCTACTCGTGTCTGATTATCGGCGGGCGCCGGGGATCTCCAGCGCGGGCGGCAGCGGTAGCTGCGGCATGGGCCGGAACGGACCCGTGTTCGTCGACGGCCTGCTCGGGCTGGTCGACGGGGTGGTGCCGGTGCTGGTCGGCGGTTCCTGGGTGGTCGAGGGCGGCTCCATCGGCGGTGGTGTGCTCGGTTCCGGCTCGGGCTCGGGTTCGGTGGTTGGCGCCACCGTGACGGGCGGTTCCTCGGCGACCGGCGGTGCCACGGTCGTCGGCGGCGCCACCGGCAGGGGGCCCCCTGGTGGCGCGTGCGGGGTGGGGCTCACCGTCGCCTGTTCGGATTTGGCATCGCGCATCGGCGGGATGGGTGTGCTGTCGTCCTCGCGGAAGAGCACCGCGACGCCGATGCCGCCGAGGATCAGGCCGAACAACGCCGCCACCGCGATGAGCACGGGCGTGCGGCTGCGGTTCGTCTGTTCCGCGGGTTTCGTGGGTTTCGTGGGTTTCGCGGCGGCTTCGGTGGTGGACGTGGTTTCCGGGGCGACGGCCGCCATCTCGGTCGCCATCTCGGTGGCGGGCGGCTCGGCGATCGGGATCGCGGCCGAATAGGCCTGGGCGTGCGGTTCGGGTGCGGGGACCGCGGGGATGATGTCGGTGTCGAGGGTCGAGTTCTCGGCCGTTGCGGGGTCGGGTGGTGCGTTCCCTGCCGGGGTCGCCAGCACCGCGGTCAGCGCCGTGGCGGCCGCGCCGTAGGCGAAGACTCGGCCGGGTGTCTCGGCGTGCGCATCGGCGGGTAGTGCGCTCGCCTCGGGCAGTTCGGCCTCGCTGACCAGCACAACCGAACGCAGACCGAGGTAGTCCAGCGCATCACGCAGCGCCCTGACGTGCTGTTCCGGCCAGTCGCCCGGATGGGTCGCGTAGAACTCGGCGGCGCCGTTGAGATGGTCGGCGGTCAGGTTGATCAGGCAGAACAGAGCCGTGGCGACGAGATCCTCGGCGCGGTAGGCCGGTCCGTCGTCGACCGAGATCCCGGCCGGGTCACCGACGGCGTCGGCGAATCCGGCGATGGTGTGGGTGTGCCCGGCCGGCGCGGTACCGCCGAGTTCGGCGTCGCCCTCGTCGGACATGTGCAGGATCGGCTCGCGGACGATGTACTCCGGCTCGCCGTCGTTGGTCACGATCGCCGCGATGCACTCGTCGGCGGCGATACGCAGGCCCACCCCAGTGGCCATCCTCAAGTCCTCGCTTCGGCGTCCTGCTCGATCCGGATCGGTCCGCGCGACGGCCACCCCAGTAACGGACCGTGTCCCATTGCGCTGAGCATCGACAATAACTCTGTTCGAGACCCGGCACCGATCCGGCGCCGAATCCGGGAGACATGATGCTCGACGGTCTTGGCTGAGATATAGAGCCGCGACCCGATCTCGCGGTAGGTGAGGCCGAGCAGCAGCAGTTCCGCGACCTGCTGCTCACGCTCGGTCAGCGAGGTCAGTGGCTCGTAGGCGGGCTGGAGCACGGGCAGGGCCGGATCGGGGGCCTCGGCCGCATGCGCGTGGTGGGCGGCCCGTGCTCTGCGGGCGGCGATATCGGCGGGGTCGGCCCTGTACGCCGCGACCGCGGCGTACAGGCGCACCGCCTCGCCGCCCGCGTGCTCGGCGGCTGCGGTGAGGAATTCGGCCAGGCGCGGGTCGCGCACGCCGGATTCGGCGAACAGCACCGCGGTGTCTTCGCGCAGCAGGCCCGCATCGAGCCTGGTGGTGAGCAATCGCCGCTGTACCGTGACGAATCGCTGGGCGCCGAGCTGTCCACGCAGCGGTTCGACAGCGGCTGCTAGCAAAAGGTCGGCGTCGGTCACCAGTGCGCTCGCCCTGGCTCGGTCGACCAGGTCCTGCGCCGAGGCGAAGTCGATATCGAACACCTCGGCCAGCTCACTCGCGTCCAATCCGGCGCCCGCGGCCGCGACGACCAGGGTGTCCAGCAAGTCTGGATCCATGTCGGCCAGCAGGCCGCGGGCCCATCCGGCGACGGCGGGATCCACCGCGGCGACCGCGGCGTCTCGGCGAGCCGAGCAGGCCGCGCGCAGACCGACGACGATGCCCGACCGGATACCGCCGGTCCTGAGCAGGATGTATTCGGCGAGAGGACGCGGAACCAGAAGGCCGAGCTCACGCGCGAACGACATCAGCTCCGGTACGCCGAGGGTGCGCAGGTCGATCACCCGGCCGTGCCGGACCAGCGCGTCGGTGAGCCCGCGCAGGTCGGCGTCGTGCGGCCGCTGTTGTGCCGCGACGACGATGGTGTGGCGCCGGTTGGCCACCATCGCACCGAGCGTCTGCAGGTCGTCGGCGGTGAGCAGGTGGGCGTCATCGATGAGCAGCGCGCGGCGCCCGGCCGTTTCGGGTCCGGTGTCGGCGAGCAGTCGCTTCGGGAGGGTGCCGAGATCATCGAAGACCTTGACGTCGGCCGAGGTCAGCAGATCCCGCACGGCACCGAGGAGCGCGGATTTGCCGGTGCCTGCTCGACCGCGGATGAGGAAGACCGATGGTCGCGCGTCCTTGCTGCTCAGCTCCCGGAACATCGCCTGAGCCGGCGGCATGGATTCGAACCGGAGATCGTGCGCGTGATCGACCTCGGTGCGCCGCTCTGCTGATCTGGGTCGCGTCGGCAGATCGTGCGGGTGGGCAGTGGTCCTGCCCGGTGCTTCGGTCCCGTTCGGCAACCTCGCGACCGGTAGGTCGGTGGCCGGTGGTGAACCGTTGTGCTGCGGTTGTGTGGTGTACTTCGCGATCTCGGCTGTCATCTGAACCCCCGTTCGAGACTATGCGCAGGTGCGGTCACAGTTCGACTGCTTTGCGATTTTCGTCGGCCTCCCCACTACTCTTTCGGGAACTGCGCGTCCGCCGTTAACGGTCTTCCGGACGGTCGAGGGGATTCAGACCAGGAGCGAGCCGTAACCCATGGCTCGCAGCATCGCGAGTAGCTCCGAGCGTGATCCGGCGCCGAGCCGCCGCCGGATCCGGGCGACGTGATGTTCCACCGTCTTGGCCGAGATGTAGAGCCTGGCGCCGATCTCCCGATAGGTCAGCCCGAGCAACACCAATTCGGCAACCTCGCGCTCACGGTCACTGAGCAGCTCGTCGGTGCTCGCCTCGGCGGCGGGGACGCGGCGCCCGGGAGGGGCCGGGCTGACCGTCGACGGCCTGGCGTCGGCGCGCACGGTGCGGGCCAGCTTCAGCAGTGCCGTCGCTGTGGCCGAATCGGAGGCGGCCAGTGCGGCCTCACCCGCCAAACGGGCCGCATCCCAGCTCAGGCCGATCGCACCCAGTTCGGCCACCGCCGATTCCACCCGGACGCCGCACACCTGGCCGCGCAACACCAGCACCCAGGTGCGGCCTGCGTCGGCCAAGGTGGCCGCGTGCCGATCGCCTGCCTCGGCGGCGGCCTTGAGTGCGTGGGCATGCGGCAGCAGTTCGTCCGGGCGTTCGCGGGCGATGGCGGCCTGCACGCCGTACCAGTGGAACAGGTTGGACCAGGCCGGCGGGTTGCCGAGCCGCTCGAGGAGCGCGCGGGCCGCGTCGACCAACGCGGTCGTGCGCCGCTCGTCGTCGAGGCGGATGCTCGCGAGCCACAATTCGCCGATCGGGAGCAGGCTGAGAAGATCGGCCTCCACCTCGTCGAGCAGCGGCTGGGCCGCCTGCCAGGCGTGGGTGAGCGCGGCTTGGTCGCCACCACGGCGGGCCAGGCCGACAGCGGCGGCGTGAGCGAGGAGGGCATCACGGATGTCGAGACCAGCCCAGTCGAGCCCGGCGAGGATGGTGGTGGCGCCGGTTTCGTCGCCGCCCGCCAGTGCCGCCCATGCCGAGAGCACCGGCGACTGGCGGCTCGCACCGGTAGCTCGTCGCAGCGTCTGCACGGCGCGTGCCGGGTCCCCTGTGCTCAGGCACAGCAGGGTCGCGGCGGCGGTAGGGGTGCAGGGCGCAAAGCGCATGGGATCGGTGTGGGTGGCACGGACCAGGGTGGAGATCGCGTTCGCGGTCTCGCTCTCGCGGCCCCGCAGGGTGCGGCCGAGGGCATCGGTGACGAGGCGGATCGGGGCATTCGATTCCGTCGGAGCCCATCGGGAAGCGTTCGCGGCCATCGATGACGCGGCGGCGGCGTCACCGGAGAGGTACAGGACCGCAGCGCCCTCGGCCCACTCGGCTCCGGCCCGGTCCGGGCCGAGCCAGGCGTAGAGGCGTGCCGCGCGTTCGGTCAAGCCGCGGCGGGTCAGGACGGAGGCGCAGATCCGGACGGCGGCTGCCAGGTTCGCGACAGGAACGTCGTCGCGGGCGAGTAGCGGCTCGGCGAGGCGTAGGGCCGTGTCGTAGTCGCAGGCCAGTGCTGCGGCCTCGGCCCAGAGGACGGCGATGGCGTCACGATCGGCGCCGGCTCGCGCCGCGGCGGCGTAGTAGCGGACCGCCTCGTTGCCGCTGTTTCCGGCGGCGGTGCAGAGGAAATCGGCCAGTCGTCGGTCGCGCAGTCCGGATTCGGCGAGCAGTACCGCGGTATGGTCGCGCAGCAGTCCGGCATTCAGGCGGGCGGTGAGCAGATCGCGCTGAATGGTCAGGAAACGGCGCTCGCCGAGCAGTGCGCGCAGCGGCTCGACGGCGGGCGCGAGCAGCAGGTCGGCATCGGTGATCAACGCGGTGGCCCTGGCCCGGTCGATCAATTCGCGGCCCTTGGCCGGCGCTACACCGAGTACCTCGGTGAGTTCCCCCGCGTCCAAACCACTTCCGGTGGTGGCGACGGCCAGGGTGTCGAGGAGTGCGGGATCGATATCGGCCAGCACTGTTCTGGCCCAGCCATCGACGGCGGCGTCCACAGCGGCGATGCTCGCGTCGAGGCGGGCAGTGCAGGCGGCGGACAGCGCCGCGACGACGCCGCCGCGGATGCCGTCGGTCTGCTTGTGGATATGCGCGGCCACCGCGCGCGGTACCGACATGCCCAGTTCACGGGCGAACGGCGCGATCTCCGCGACACCGAGCGGCCGCAATTCCGCGACCCGGCCGCGGCGCAGCGCCGCCTCGAACAGCGCGCGCAACTCGGGATCGTGATGGCGGGGCCGGCCGGCGGCGACCACCGTTTGGCCGCCGGATTCTATTGCGACACGCAGCTTTTCCAGCTCGTCGTGGCCGAGAGCGTCGAGGTTGTCGACCACCAGGGCCGCGCCGGACTGAAAGCCAGTGCGTCGCGTCGTATCGAATACCGGGACGCCGCGCTCACGCAGCCGCGCCCGCACCGCAGCGAGCAGGGTCGACTTGCCGGTGCCGGAGCGTCCTCGAATCAGGTGGACGACCGGATCATCGGAGTCCAGTTCCCGAAACAACTCTCGTGCACAGGGCAGTGTCTCGAATGCCGCAGGCGGTACCGGTTCAGCCACCTGAACCGCCGAGGATCTGGCCCGGTGCGCGCAGCACGGTGCCCACCGCGCCGCCGACCGTGCCCACGGTGTCGCCGAGTGTGTCGGACAGGCCGTCGGTCGGGAGGTTCGGTGATTGCGCCGGTGGCTTCTGGGGTAGCTGTGGCGCGGGCGGCGGCGCGGTGGGCACCGTGCTGCGCGCACCGGGCCAGCTCCTCGGCGGTTCAG
>NZ_JAAGUY010000031.1 GCF_010868145.1 Nocardia cyriacigeorgica | reverse complement strand
AATCCGACCGCCTCCACGTCCGCGGTGGCCAGCACCACGCGCGCGGTGACGCGCGGCTGGGTCCATCGCTCACTAGACCGGTCGTCATAGTTGGCGTAACGTCTCCGTCGTGACACCACGTACGGACTCGCGGCAGCGCTTCATCGATGCCGCCGCCGACCTGTTCCACACCAGGGGCTATCACGCCACCGGACTCAACCAGCTGGTCAGCGCGGGCGGAGCGCCCAAGGGCTCGCTGTATTTCCACTTCCCCGGCGGCAAGGAACAACTCGCTGCCGAGGCGCTCGGCCAGTCGAGCAGAAAGCTGAACGCGATCTTGGCGGCCGCGCTCGAACACGGCGATATCGACGCCGTCTTCGACCTGCTGGCAACCACACTCACCGAATCCGGTTTCGAACGCGCCTGCCCGCTGGCCTCGGTGGCGCTCGATGCCACCGACAGCGAACCGATCCGCACCGCCTGCGCAGATGGCTTCGAATCCTGGCGAATCACCATCGCGGATTTCCTCCGCGCCAAGGGCATCGACGCCGAACGCACCGAACACCTGTCCACCGTCGCGCTCGCCATGCTCGAGGGCGCACTGCTACTCGCCAAGACCACCCGCGATATAGCGCCGCTGCGCGCGGTCGCCGACCACCTCCGCACCCTCTTGGACCAGGAGTTGTCCCGATGAAGATCCATCACCTCGACGGCGGAACGATGCGCCCCTTCGGCGGCCGCCTGCTCACCGGAACCGGCGGACTGCTGCACCGCGGCGAGATGGTCTGCCACTGCCTGCTCATCGAGCACGACACCGGCCTGGTGCTGGTGGAGACCGGTATCGGCGAACAAGCCGTGCGCCGTCCCGCCGAATGGCTTGGCAGCCAGTTCATTCAGATGACCAGGCCCGTCCTCGATCCGGCGCGGACGGCGGTCGCGCAGGTGGAACAGCTCGGATATCGGCGCGAGGACGTCCGCGACATCGTGCTGACCCACCTTGATCTCGATCACGCGGGCGGCCTTGCCGACTTCCCGCACGCCCGCGTCCATGTCTACTCGGAGGAAATGCAGGCACTGGAAGGTAAATACGGACCAAGGGAACGGTTCCGCTACCGCGCGATCCAATTCGAGCACGGCCCGAACTGGCAGGTGCACGACGAACAGGGCGAGCCGTGGTTCGGGTTCGAGGCAGTGCGTGAACTGGCCGGACTACCGCCGGAGATCCTGCTGATTCCACTGGCCGGGCACACCAGAGGACATGCGGGTGTGGCCGTCGATACCGGCGACGGCTGGCTGCTCAGCGCCGGTGACGCCTACTTCGACCCCGGCACCCTCGACGCCACTCATCCGCATCAGCCGTTGGGCATCACCGTCTTCGAACGCCTCGTGCAGACGGTGGCCGAATCCAGGATCGACAACCAGCAGCGACTGCGCGAGCTGATCGCCACCAAGGGCGACGATGTCCGAGTCTTCTGCGCTCACCATGCCGGTGAGCTGCGAACGATGCAGACCGCAACGGTCTGAGTCCGCTGGCGGCGGCTCCTCGCGGAGCTCACCGATCCAGCGGGACCGGCTCCAGAATCTCTGGACGAGGCTCCGGAGCGGCCACCCGCAACGCGTCGGCGCCTGCGTCGTCGGGCTGGGTCTGGGAACAGATCTCGGCCTCGACCCGGGCCAGATAGAGGCCGACCTCCCGGTCGACATCGTCGTCATCCCAGCCCAATACCGGTGCTACCAGCCTCGCCACCTGCTCGGCACAGTCCGCACCGCGATGGGAGTACTCGATGGAGATGCGGGTGCGCCGGGCCAGAATGTCGTCCAGGTGCAGCGCGCCTTCGGCGGCGGCGGCGTAGACCACCTCGACCTGCAGGTAGGACGGTGCGTCGGTCAGCGGTTGCAGCAGTTCGGGCTTACCATCGGCCACGGCCATGACCTCGTCGATCAGTGAGCCGTAGCGGTCGAGCAGATGCTTGATCCGATAGGGGTGCACGCCATAGTCCTCGGCCAGCTGCACGGTCTGATTGACCAGCGCGAAGTAGCCGTCGGCGCCGAGCAGCGGCACCTTCTCGGTGATGGAGGGTGACACCCGGGCCGGAATGTCCTGCGCCGCCTCATCGACCGCGTCATAGGCCATCACCCGGTAGGTGGTGTACTTCCCTCCCGCGATGGCGACCAGGCCGGGCGCGATCCTGGCCACGGCGTGTTCGCGTGAGAGCTTCGAGGTGTCGTCGCTCTCCCCGGCGAGCAACGGCCGCAGACCGGCGTACACACCGTCGATATCGTCCGGGGTGAGCGGGGTGACCAGCACCCGGTTGACGTGCTCGAGCAGGTAGTCGATATCGGCTTTCGTCGCGGCCGGATGCGCGAGGTCGAGATTCCAGTCGGTGTCGGTGGTGCCGATGATCCAGTGACTGCCCCACGGGATCACGAACAGCACCGACGTCTTGGTGCGCAGGATGATCGCCGCATCGCTGACGATCCGATCGCGCGGGACCACAATGTGCACGCCCTTGGACGCACGCACATGGAAGCGCCCGCGCTGATGGGACAGGGCCTGGATCTCATCGGTCCAGACGCCGGTCGCATTGATCACCACATGCGCGCGGGTCTCGGTGGTTCGCCCGTCCTCGCTGTCGCGCAGCTTGACCCCGACCACTCGATCGGCCTCGCGCAGGAAGCCGACGACCTGGGTCGAGGTGCGGATCGCCGCGCCGTAGTGGGCGGCGGTGCGGGCCACGGTCATCGTGTGGCGGGCGTCGTCGACGACGGTGTCGTAGTAGCTGATCCCGCCGATCATCGAGTCGCGGCGCAGTCCAGGGGCCAGCCGCAGCGCACCGTGCCTGCTCAGGTGGCGCTGTCCGGGAACGGATTTCGCGCCGCCCATGGTGTCGTAGAGCAGCAGACCGGAGGCCACATAGGGCCGTTCCCACACCCGGCGGGTCAGTGGATAGAGGAATCGCAGCGGCTTCACCAGATGCGGCGCCAACATCGACATGGATAGTTCGCGTTCGGCCAGCGCCTCGCGAACCAGGCCGAACTCGAGCTGCTCCAGATACCGCAGCCCGCCGTGGAACATCTTCGACGAGCGGCTCGACGTCCCAGAGGCGAGATCGCGCGCCTCCACCAGCGCGACCCGCAGTCCCCGCGTCGCGGCGTCGAGCGCGATGCCTGCGCCGACCACCCCACCGCCGACGACCACCACGTCGAAATGGTCCTTGCCCAGCCGGCCCCAGGCGTCCAGGCGCTGCTGCGGACCGAGGAACTGCGAT
The DNA here is from genome assembly GCF_010868145.1 of Nocardia cyriacigeorgica. Taxonomy (GTDB): domain Bacteria; phylum Actinomycetota; class Actinomycetes; order Mycobacteriales; family Mycobacteriaceae; genus Nocardia; species Nocardia cyriacigeorgica_D. The sequence goes on along the minus strand of NZ_JAAGUY010000031.1, from coordinate 52,478 downwards.
TCGGGCTTCTTGGTCATTGCTCGGCTCCTCCAACCGACGCAAGCGTCGGAGGTCGACGTTGTGGTCTGTGATCGGGCGCGTTCGAGCTTCGACTACACCCTATCGCCGCAGCTTCACCCCAGGTGTGCGACGCCCTTGTGCGCCTGGGTTTCCTGGTTGCCCCGAGCCCGCCGTGACCGGCCGCGGGTTCCGGTAGCCTGCACCAATGCGACGCTATGTGGCCGCCATCGATCAGGGAACGACGTCGAGTCGGTGCATCGTTTTCGACCGCGCTGGGCGCGTCGCGGGCATCGCTCAACGCGAGCACGAACAGCTGTTCCCGCGTCCCGGCTGGGTGGAACACGATGCCGAGGCGATCTGGCACAACACCGAAGCGGTGCTCGGCGAAGCGCTGACGGCCACCGGCATCACCGCCGCCGATATCGCGGCGGTGGGCATTACCAATCAGCGGGAGACCACCGTCGTGTGGGACCGCACCACCGGCAAACCGATCCACAACGCGATCGTCTGGCAGGACACCCGCACCGAGGCGCTGTGCACCGAGCTGGCGGGCGAGGTCGGCCGGACCAGGTACCAGGACCGCACCGGTCTGCCGCTGTCGACGTACTTCTCCGGCCCCAAGCTGCGCTGGATTCTCGATCACGTTGAGGGTGCGCGCGAACGCGCCGAAGCGGGTGAGCTGTGCTTCGGCACCATCGACAGCTGGGTGCTGTGGAACCTGACCGGTCAGCACCTGACCGATGTCACCAACGCCTCCCGCACCATGCTGATGGATCTGCGCACGCTGCAATGGGACGGCCGGATCTGCGCCGAATTCGGTGTGCCGACGGCGATGCTGCCGCAGATCCGCAGCTCGTCGGAGGTGTATGCGGAGATCAGCTCCGGCCCGCTCGCGGGTGTTCCGGTGGGCGGCATCCTCGGCGACCAGCAGGCCGCCACCTTCGGCCAGGCCTGCCTGTCCCCCGGGGACGCCAAGAACACGTACGGCACCGGCAATTTCATGTTGCTCAATACCGGAACGACGCCGGTATTCAGCAAACACGGTCTGCTCACCACAGTCTGCTATCGCCTCGGCGAGCAAGCGCCGGTCTACGCGCTCGAGGGTTCGATCGCCGTCACCGGTTCGCTGGTGCAATGGTTCCGCGACAATCTGGGCATCATTTCCTCGGCCGCCGAGATCGAGCCGCTGGCACGCAGCGTCGACGACAACGGGGGTGCCTACATCGTGCCCGCGTTCTCCGGCTTGTTCGCCCCGCGCTGGCGGCCGGACGCGCGCGGGCGTCATCACCGGGCTGACTCGTTTCGTGAACAAGGCCCACCTGGCCAGGGCGGTGCTCGAATCCACCGCGTTCCAGACCCGCGAGGTCACCGATGCGATGCGTGCCGACGCCGAATCCCAGCAGCTGCGACTGGAGTTGACCACCCTCAAGGTGGACGGCGGCATGGTGAGCAACGAGCTGCTGATGCAGTTCCAGGCCGACATTCTCGGTGTCCCGGTGGTACGACCGGTCGTCAACGAGACCACCGCGCTCGGCGCCGCGTATGCCGCCGGCCTGGCCGTCGGGTACTGGGCGGGTACCGACGACATTCAGACCAACTGGGCAGCGGACAAGACCTGGGAGCCCACCATGACCGACGACGATCGACAGGGTCGTCTGGACGCGTGGAACAAGGCGGTCGAGCGCACCTACAACTGGGCCGACTGAACCGGCGCCTCCTGCGTGGCAACGGCGCGGTCGAGCCGGTCCACTGCCTCGGCGAGGGTGTCAGGCGCGGCTGTTGTGAAGCACATGCGCAGCGACTGCGGTCGCGGAGTGCTCACCGAGAACGCCTGTCCGGGAACATAGGCGACGCCCGCGTCGAGGGCGTGTGGAAGTAGCGCCGTCGTGTCGGTGCCGTCGGTGAAATCTGCCCACACGAACATGCCGCCTGCGGCATCGGTGCTGGTGATGCGATCGCCGAAGCGGTCACGAAGTGCGGTGACGAGTGCGGTCGCACGTTCGGCGTATGCGGTGCGGACGGTATCGATATGCCCGGCGAGCCAGTGGGTGTCCGCCAGCAGGTCGGTGGCGATCTGCTGCGTCAGCGCCGAACCGCACAGATCGGCGCCCTGTTTGAGCAGCTCCACCGCGCGGCACACCGGATCCGGTGCGACCATCCAGCCCACCCGCAGGGTCGGCGCCAGGATCTTGGATGCACTCGACAGCCGGATCACCTTCGGCGAATACGTCGCGACCGGGTCCGGGGCGGGCTTGTCGAACCAGAGCTCACCGTAGGGGTCGTCCTCGATCACCCAGAAGCCGTACCGGTCGGCGAGCGCAGCCAGTTCGCGCCGTCGTGCCGGACTCATGGTGACCCCACCCGGATTGTGGAAGTTGCTCACCGTATGCACGACGGCGGGACGTTCACCTCGGGCGAGCAGCTCACCGAGCAGGTCCGTCCGCATGCCGTCGGCATCCAGGGGCAGCGCCACGATCCGCGCGCCTGCCGCCCGGAACACCTGTAGTGCCCCGACGTAGGCCGGATCTTCGACAACGACCAGTGCGCCCGGATCGAGCAGCACCTCCGACAGCAGCGACAACGCCTGCTGGGAGCCGTGGGTCACGAACACCTCGTCGAGCGGGACGGTGCGGCCGAGCCGGGCGGTCTCACGTTCGGCCAGCAGGGCGCGCAGCGGCCCCCATCCTGGCGATTCGGTGTATTGAAGGGATGCGGCGTCGCGTAGTGCGGCGTCGGCGGCTACCGCGATCCGCTCACGCGGCATCAGCGCCGCGTCGGGTAAACCGCCGGCGAGGCTGATGATCTCCGCGCGGGTGGTGAGTTTGAGCAGGTCACGGATGGCCGAGCTGGTCAGGCCGCTCAGTCGTCCGGCCAGGGGCGGAAGGTGCTGCGACATGGAACCTCCAGAGATTACGCGAGGTGCGCCTTGTTCACTGTCGCATATCAATGACCATATCGTGAAATCATCATCCCATAGTTTGAGATACGGAAAGTGTGGGGAAACGGAACGGCCCCACCCCGAGATCGGGATGAGGCCGTGACGTTCACCTTCGAAGACTATCGCCGTTCAGGCTTCTTGCCCTTGCAGTCCTTCGTCACGCCCGGCTGGCACGGAGGCTGCTTCTTGGTGTCCTTACAGTCCGTGCTGACACCCGGCTGGCAAGGACCGGCCACCGCGATAGCGGGCGCAACGGTCGCCCCGGCAGACAGCAGGCCGACCACGATCACGGCACCGGCGAACGACTTCTTCAACATGGGTACTCCCTCCCTAGATTGCGTCCCGAACACTACCGGAGAGATTCCCCGCAAAGCAATGGCAATCGTCGCACAAACTCTGCGAAAATCGTTGCACCCATGCAGCTTTCGTGAACCCTCGCATCGCGAGGCTTTCAGATCGAGCCAGCGTTCGGACGGCTCACCGATCCAGGATGGCGAGGATCAGATGCTTGCCACCCTGGTCGACTGTCTGCACGGTCTGCCGGTAAACAAACGTCGTGCCGTCGGGGCGATGCTCGGTCAGATCGACGTCGAAGACGGCCGACTCCCGCTCGGTCATGCGCAGGCAGTAGGTGGTGCCCTGCGGAATCTCCCCGTCGATCACTTGCTGCAGATCCGCGACGGGCAACAAGTTCGCGCCCGGCGCCGCAAAGCTGTGCGCCTTCGCGCCATCGCGGGTGGCATAGAACGCGTGCTGGTAGCCGAGGATGGCTCCAGCTCCGCTCGCGGTATCGCCCGGACCGTTGCCGACGGTGACATTGCCGTCCTTGCTGGCCGGGCAACTCAGTGCGGCACTGGTCGTGGCGGGCGCCTGGGCGGATTCGGCGTCGCTGTCGTCACCGGTCATCAGCACGATGGTCAGGGTGAGCGCGACCAGCACGGCGACGACCGCCGCCGATCCGGCGATGATCGGGCCCATCGGGCGCTTCGGCTTGGTCGGACGCGCCAGCGCTTCGCTCACCGACTGCGGTGTCAGGCGCTTGGCGATCGGATCGTCAGCCCAGGACAGGCCGGGTTCCTGCGCGGGCTCGGCAGGCGGTGCGGGCGGCTCACCGGATTTGGTCGGCTGATTCCACCAGGTCTCATCATCGGTGGTCGACAGACGGACGGTGCGGTCCTCGCCCATATCCGCGGGTTCGGGGCGGGGCGCGCGCGGCTGATTGTCCAGGAAGGCGGAGCTGTCGGGCGCGCGGAACTGTGGCGGCGGTGCGGGCACGCTCGGCGGCGGCTCCGGTGCGGGCTCACCGGCCGGGCGCCAGGTCAGACCTGGTTTCTCGGGCGCCGATTCCGCCTTCCACCCCACATCGGGGCCGCCGGTGGTCGGCGGGCCGAAATCGCTGAGGGGCGGGCCGAAATCCGACACCGGAGGCCCGAAGTCTCCTACCGGTGGGCCGAAATCCGATCCGCCGGACCCGCTGTCCTTGCCTTCGCCGTCGCCGGACACACCCAATCCTTTCCCCTGGACACACGTGTGGGGCGGCCGCGAACGACCGCCCCACCCGCCGATTCAGCACATGTCAGTACTGGAGCGAGCCACCCCACTGGGTGGTGACACCAGCGACATTGATCGTCTGCGGTTCCAAGTTGCCCGGTTGCACGATAGTCGGCAGTTTAACCTGCGACGCCGCCTCGAGCGCGGCCACGCCGCCCGGCTGCTGCGCGATCCACTGCTCGACGGTCGCCTTCGCGGCGTTGAGCTGCGTGGTGTCGAGCACGGTCTCGAACTTGTTGTCGGCCAGGCCGGCGCCACCGGTGAAGGTGTTCACCTTGATGTGGTTCTGGTCCAGGTACTCCCACGCGATACCCGCGTCACCACGACCGGTCGGCGTGCTGTATCCGACGGTGCCGACGTAGCCGGCCTCATTGGTGAAGTGATGAGTGTTGGCCAGATGGCCGGGCAGCAGGCCACCGGCATCGATGGTGGCGCCGACCTCGGCGTGCGGGCCGGTCATCTGCACGACCGGAGCGGCAGGAGCGGCGTCGAGGCGCGGGGCCTCCCACTGCGGCTGCACCAGGGTCTGGGTCTCCGACTCGGACCCCGGCTCGATGGCGCGCGCACGGTCGCCGTCGATGGCAGGCTCGGCCTCGCTGCCGCCCTCGGGTGTGACGACACCCTCGGCGCGCGGATCGACGACACCGGGACGGTTCGGGTCGACCTCGCCGGGCTTCTGCTCCGGCACGACCACCGGCTGGACGGGGCCCTGGCCGGGCACCGGCAGCGGCGCAACACGCGGTGCGGTGACACCGGGCTGACGCGGCGCGGCCAGCTTCGGGTCCTTCTGGTCGTTGTCGGTGTTCGGGGTGGTGACACCCGGCTGGCTCGGAGTGGCGTTGCCCTGCGGGTTCTCCGGCTGCGCGGGGTCGGTGACACCCGGCTGCGTCGGCGACTGCGACTGCTCCGGCTGTGTGGTGCCCGGCTGGCTCGGCGACTCGTCCTGCGTCGGCGCCGGATTATCCGGCTGTTCGTTCGGAACGGCCCCCGCCGGCGATGCGAACAGAGTGGCTACGGCCGCCGCGGTGGCCAACGGCAACGAAGTACTCGCCATCGCTCGCTGCGCCCGACTCGGCTTACGATGTTTCACTTTTCGCCCAATCCCTTTCCCGGGTGCGGTCCCGTAGGGATCGCACTCAGCTGTCTTTGGTGAGACGCTCGGACTGACAGCAGCCCAGGGCTGCCCGTCGTTCGCGTCAGGAAAGGAAACCCCCCGACACCAAACCTCACGACCACCCATCGATCGCATCTCTGCGGGAAGTGAACCACAACTGTGCCGTGCAGGCAACGTGACGAAACCTACCCACTCGCAGGAACACTCGTCCCGGTTCCGCGCAGGGGTCGCTCAGTCCAGATCGTCGTGACGCATGAGCAGACGAGCGGCTTCGGTCACCGACCCGGTCAGTGAGGGATACACCGAGAAGGTCTGTGCCAGATCGGTGACGGTCAGGTTGTTCTGTACTGCAAGGGCGATCGGCAGGATCAGCTCCGAGGCGATCGGCGCCACCACGACACCACCGATGACCACACCGGTGGCCGGGCGGCAGAAGATCTTGACGAAGCCGCGCCGCAGCCCCGACATCTTCGCGCGCGGGTTGGTGTTCAGCGGCAGCATCACCGTCCGGGCGGGGACCTCACCATTATCGATGGCGGTTTGGCTGACACCGACGGTGGCGATCTCGGGCCGGGTGAACACCGCGGAGGCAACGGTCTTGAGCCGGATCGGGTTCACGCCCTCGCCCAGCGCGTGGTACATCGCGATCCGGCCCTGCATGGCCGCCACCGACGCCAGCGGCAGCAGACCTGTGCAGTCGCCCGCGGCGTAGATGCCTGGCACCGAGGTGCGCGAAACGCGATCGACACGCAGGTATCCGCCGCGGTCGAGTTCGATGCCGACACGGTCGAGACCGAGATCAGCGGTATTGGGCGTCGAACCGACAGTCATCAATGCATGCGATCCGGAGACGGTGCGCCCGTCGGCCAGCTTCACCACGATGCCCTCCGCCGTGCGCTCCACAGCATCGGCGCGTGCGTGCTTGACGAGCTCGACACCGCGCTCGGCCAGCGCCTCCTCCAAGACGAGGGCCGCGTCCGCGTCCTCGCCGGGCAGGACCCGGTCGCGGCTGGACACCAGCTTCACCCGCACTCCCATTTCGGTGTACGCGGAGACGAATTCGGCGCCGGTGACACCGGAACCGACCACCACAAGGGTTTCCGGCAGTTCGGTCAGGTCGTAGAGCTGACGCCAGTTGAGGATGCGCTCACCATCGGGTTCGGCACCGGGCAGCACACGCGGGCTCGCCCCGGTGGCGATGAGCACCACCTCGGCCTCGATGACCTCCTCGGTGCCGTCATCGAGGATCGCGCGCACTCGATGCGCGGCCAGGCCGGTGGCACGATCGATCAACTGCCCGCGACCGGCCAGCACCGTCACGCCGACGGTCTGCAGCTTGGAGCGGATATCGGAGGACTGGGCCAGCGCCAGCGCCTTCACTCGCGAGTTCACCTCGGGCAAACGCACCATGGCCTGACTCGGATCGAGGGTGATGCCGAGATCACGGGCGCGGCGCAGATCGGTGCGCACGCCGGTGGAGGCGATGAAGGTTTTCGACGGCACGCAGTCCCACAGCACGCACGCCCCGCCGATACCGTCGGAATCGAGCAGCGTGACCTCGGCACCGTGCTGGGCCGCCACCAGCGCCGCCTCGTATCCGGCCGGTCCGCCACCGATGATCGCAATGCGGGTCATGGATACCTCCGCTCGAGCAGTTGGACCGGGATCTCCGGTTCTCGTCAACGTTATCCGGCCAGGCCCGCGCCGGATCGACGCGGTATGCCGCGCCGCAAGCGCGGCAAATCCAACACCGGTTACCCTTTCTTGGTGCCGATCTACGCCGCCTACGGGTCCAACATGGACTCGTCCCAGATGCTCGAGCGCTGTCCGCACTCCCCCATGTCCGGAACGGGGTGGCTGGAGGGCTGGCGACTCACCTTCAGCGGCGACGACATCGGCTGGGAAGGCCCGCTGGCCACTGTCGTCGAGGAGCCCGGCTCCCGGGTGTTCGTCGTGCTCTACGACGTCTCACCCGAGGACGAGCAGCGGCTGGACCGCTGGGAGGGTTCGGATTTCGGCATCCATCGCAAGATCCGGTTGCGCGTCACCCCGAGCCCGGGGAGCGGCACCGAACCGATCCTGGCCTGGCTCTACGTCCTCGACGCCTACGAAGGCGGACTGCCTTCGGCGCGCTACCTCGGCGTGATGGCCGACGCCGCGGAGAAGGCGGGCGCCCCCGAGGACTACGTCCACGCCCTGCGCACCCGCAACAGCCGCAACGTCGGCCCGGGAAACTTCAGTGCTTGATTTGCGGCGCCTTCGGCACCGCGTGTTCGGTCTCGCTTCGCTCGAAATGTGAGGCTTTGCCGGCCGGTGTATTGCTGCAACGGCAGGTCCTGCCCCCGCCGCGGCCCCGCGCCAGGGTTATCAGCCGGCCTGTAGAACGATGTTGCTCAGCACCCGCACGCCCACGGCGAGTGCACGTTCGTCGATGTCGAAGGTGGGCTGGTGCAGATCGAGCTGATCGCCCTCTCCGGACCACACGCCGAGGCGTGCCATGGCACCGGGAACCTCTTCCAGGTACCACGAGAAGTCCTCGCCGCCGCCGGATTGCGGGGTGTCGGCCAGGGCATCGGGGCCGACGGCACGGATCGCCTGCTCGAACATCCGGGTGGAGTGCTCGTCGTTGACGACCGGCGGCACGCCGCGACGGTAGTTGAGCTGGTACCGCACGCCCGTCGGGGCCAGCAGGCCGTCGACGATCTCGTGCACCATCGGCTCGAGCAGCGACCAGGTGGCGTGATCGCCGGTGCGCACGGTGCCGGTGAGCATGCCGGTCTGTGGAATCGCATTGGGTGCCTTGCCCGCGCTGACCGCACCCCACACCATCACCGTGCTGGTGCGCGGATCGATGCGGCGGCTGAGCAGACCGGGCAGACCGGTGATGATGGTGCCGATGGCGTAGACCAGATCGCTGGTCAGATGGGGCCGTGAGGTATGCCCGCCCGGCGAATCGAGGACCAGTTCGACGGTGTCGGCAGCCGAGGTGATCGCACCGACCCGGATACCGACCCGGCCGACCTCGAGCCGCGGATCGCAATGCAACGCGAAGATCCGGTCCACACCCTCCATGGCGCCCGCGGCGACCGCATCCAGGGCACCACCGGGCATCACCTCTTCGGCGGGCTGGAACACGAACCGCACGCCGACCGGCAGGTCCGCCTCGGCCAGCGCGAGCGCGGTCCCGAGCAGGATGGTGGTGTGCGCATCGTGACCGCAGGCATGGGAGACACCGGGCACGGTGGAGGCGAAGCTCAGCCCGGTGAACTCCTGCATCGGCAGCGCGTCCATATCGGCGCGCAGCGCGATCCGCGGGCTCTCGGGGCCGATGTCACAGATCAGACCCGTGCCGCCGGGCAGCACCTTGGGCGTGAGCCCGGCCTTGATGAGCCAGGTGGCGACGAATTCGGTGGTGCCGAACTCGGTACGCGATAGTTCCGGGTTGGCGTGGATGTGGCGCCGCCAGTGGACGAGATCGACCGTGTGCTCGGCCAGCCACGCGTCGACCACTTCCTGTCCGGTACGTACCGAACTACTCACCGAAACTCCTCCTGTCGCTGAACGAGCCGTTGCAACAACCTGTCTCTGTGTAGTGCATCGCTTGCCACCACGATCGCGGTACGCGCGAGCGCCGTGGCCGCATCGATCACCGCTCGGTCGGCCGAGGCGTTGACGCTGGCCGCGGCGAAACCGGGCTGATGCGTCACCGCGCCATCGGCATCGATGCCGATGACCGGGTGTATCCCCGGGATGACGTTGGTGACGTTGCCCATGTCCGTGCTCCCGAGCGGTCGCTGCGCTTCGAGCTCGGGCGCGATCGGCGTCCGTCCCAAACCGGCGATCTGCTCTCGATAGGCAGACAGTAGTGCCGGATCAGGGGTGAGCTCGGTATAGGTGGGCGCGAGCGTCCGTATGTCGTGGGTGCAGCCGGTCGCGAGGGCGCCCGCCTCGAAGCAATCGGATGCTCGCCGCATCAGTTCGCCGAGGGATGCGGAGTCGGCTGCTCGCAGGTAATACAGCAGTTCCGCACGTCCGGGCACAATGTTGGGGGCTACGCCACCGTCGCCGACTATACCGTGCAGCTGCTGGCCCGGCCGCAGATGCTGGCGCAGCAAGCCGATGGCGACCTGCGCGACGGTGACCGCATCACCCGCGTTGCGACCCTCTTCCGGCGCGGCGCTGGCATGCGCTTCACGGCCGTGGAAGACCACCGACAGGTCGGCAAGCGCCAGCGAACGCGCACCGACGATGTCGTACGGGCCGGGATGCGCCATCAATGCCATCGCGATGTCGTCGAAGACGCCGCGTTCGAGCATCAGTACCTTGCCGCCGCCGCTCTCCTCGGCAGGCGTACCGAGCACGACGACGGTGATGCCGAGCGCGTCGGCGACCTCGGCCAGGCCGAGTGCCGCACCTGCGGTGCTCGCGGCGATGATGTTGTGCCCGCAGGCATGTCCGAGTTCGGGCAGTGCGTCGTATTCGGCGCACAGCCCGACGGTGAGTTCACCGCTGCCGTAGGTGGCGCGGAAAGCGGTGGGCAGCTCGGCCACACCGGTCTCGATGTCGAACCCGCGGGCGGCCAGCGGCGCGATCACCTTGGCGACGCTGCGGGTCTCCTCGAAGGCCAGCTCCGGTTCGGCATGGATGGAGTGCGAGAGCGCGATCAGCTCATCCGAGGCCGCGGCGATAGCGGCGCGCGCGACTTCCGAGTGCGGGACGAGACCTCCGCGAGCAGCGCCGTCGTCGTGACGCGAATCACCGACGCCGCGCCGGGCGGTGTCGGCGCTGCGCTGATCGGACTGACCGCTGCGCGGGGGTGACATGGCATTCAGTGTCGCACTGGGGACCGACGCCCGCGCACGCCGCCGTGGCCGAGCGGAGTCGCCGGGTGGCTATCCGGCGGCGAACGCCAGGTTCTCCGGTGTGGTCGGCACGGCGAGCCCGGCCAGAGCGTTGGCGTGCAGGGCGCGCTTGATCACCGGCAGGTTCGGTTTGCGGTTACCGGCCAGCGCCGCCGCCTGCGCGACCGCGGCGGCGACCAGCGCGTCGGCTTCGGCCTTACCGTCGACGATGCCTGCGGCGATGGCCTCATCGGCCGGGAAGCGATGCCCGGTCGTCATGGCCTTGACCGCGACCTGGTTGGTCAGCCGCTCGGTCAGCAGGGCGTTCATCCCGATGGTGAACGGCATACCCAGGTGCACCTCGGGCAGGCTGTAGAAGCCGCGATCGGCGCGCATCAGGCGGAAGTCGTGCGAGGTGGCCAGCATGGCGCCCGCGCCGAAGGCGTGTCCATTGACGGCCGCGACGGTCGGCATCGGGAAGGTCAGCAGCCGGGTGTAGATCGAATGCACCTTGTCGAGGTAGCCGTGCATCTGATCCAGGTTGCCGAACAGCCAGTCGGTGTCGAGGCCGTTGCTGTAGAACTTGCCGGAGGCGGTACTCACCAGCGCGGCCGGGCCCTCGGAGGCCTCGACGGTGTCGAGATGGGCGTGGATCTCGGCGATCCAGTCCGGGTGGAAGCGGTTCTCGCTGTCGGTCTGGCCCTCGTTGCCGAGGTAGAGCACGAACACATCCCCATCACGTTCCAGATACGGCATGCGTGCAGCGTATCGGTATCGGCGAGCAAATCCTACTCGCGGGTAGCAAGGAGTTGAGTGTGGTCGGTCACCGCCGAGTCCCGGCCGCTGTGCACCCGGGCCGATACAGTTGCCGTCATGCTTGCCGAACAGGCCGCCGAAGCGATCGCCGAGCGGACAGGAGTGCCGTGCCATCCAGTCGCGGTGGTGCTCGGATCGGGTTGGCAGGACGCCGCCTCGGAGATCGGGACACCCACCGCGTCGGTATCGATGTCGGAGCTACCCGGCATCTCGGTACCCACCGCGCTCGGGCACGTCGGGATGGTGCATTCGATACCGGTCGGCGATACACCGGTCCTCGTGCTCATGGGGCGCCAGCATCTCTACGAGGGCCACTCCCCCGATGACGTGGTGCGCCCGGTCCGCGCCGCCGTCGCAGCGGGCGCGCGCACCGTGCTGCTCACCAATGCCGCGGGTGGTATCCGGCCCGGGCTGCACGTCGGTGAGCCGGTGCTGATCAGCGACCACCTCAACCTCACCGGCCGGACCCCGCTGTCCGGCGCGACATTCGTCAACATGGTCGACGCGTGGGATCCCGCACTGCGCGCGGTGGCCCGCCAGGTGGATCCATCCCTCACCGAGGGCGTCTACGCGGGCCTGACCGGCCCGCAGTACGAAACACCGGCCGAGATCCGGATGCTCGGGACCCTCGGCGCCGACCTGGTCGGCATGTCGACGGTGCTGGAGGCCATCGCGTGCCGCGCGCTGGACGTGCGGGTGCTCGGTATTTCCCTGGTCACCAATCTGGCCGCCGGTGTCACCGGGGAGGCGCTCTCGCACGCCGAGGTCCTGGCCGAGGGCCGGGCGGCGGCGCCGCGCCTCGGCAAGCTGCTGCGCGGTGTGCTGGAGCTGCTGTAGATGCTGCGATTCGGGACGGCAGGGCTGCGCGGGCCGCTACGCGAGGGCCCCGACGGGATGAATGTGACCACGGTCGGCCGCGCGACCGCAGGCATCGCCGACTGGCTGCGGGACCGCTGCCTCGGTGGCGGCCGCGTGGTCGTCGGACGCGATGCGCGCCACGGTTCGGCCGAATTCGCCACCGCGACAGCGGAGATCTTCGCCGCCGCCGGTTTCCCGGTGACGCTGCTGCCCGAACCGCTGCCGACTCCGGTCACCGCCTTCGCCGTGCGCGAGCTGGGTGCGGTTGCGGGAGTCCAGATCACCGCCTCGCATAATCCGGCTACCGACAACGGCTACAAGGTCTACCTCGACGGGGGCGCCCAACTACTGGCACCGGCCGACACCGAGATCGAAGACCGGATCGAGGCGGTGACCGAACCGATCGCGCGCACACCGGTGGACTTCTCCGGCGCCGATCTGGTGCGTCGCTATCTCGACCGAGTCGGTGCGCTGCCGAAACTCATCGGCGGACCTGGCGAGCGCGCGGGCATCAGGATCGCGCTCACCCCGCTGCACGGTGTCGGTGGCGCGACCGCACGTGCGGCGCTCACCGCGGCCGGATTCACCGATGTACACGTCGTGGATGAGCAGTTCGCTCCCGATCCGGATTTCCCGACCGTCGCGTTCCCGAATCCGGAGGAGCCGGGGGCAACGGATCTGCTCATCGCGCTGGCCGAACGGGTCGGGGCCGATATCGCGATCGCGCTCGACCCCGATGCCGACCGGTGCGCGGTCGGTGTGCCCGGCCCGGCCGGCAAGGTTCGGATGCTGCGCGGCGACGAAACCGGCGTGCTGCTGGCCGATTGCGTCTTGCGCACCGCCCCCGCAGACGCCTTGGTCGCGACCACGATCGTCTCCTCGCGGCTGCTGTCGCGACTCGCAGCGGCCCGCGGCGCACGCTATGCGGAGACGCTGACCGGCTTCAAATGGCTCGCCCGCGCGGGCGACGGGCTGGTCTACGCGTACGAGGAAGCGATCGGGCACTGCGCCGATCCTGTCGCGGTGCGCGACAAGGACGGCATCTCCGCTGCCGTGCTGGCCGCCGACCTCGTCGCACGGCTGAAAGCGGCCGGACGTTCGTTGCTCGACGAACTCGACGACTATGCGGTCGAATTCGGCCTGCACGCGGGCGAGCAGGTCTCGCTACGGCTCTCCGATCAGGCCACCGCGGCAGCGGTACTCGACCGGCTGCGTTCGAATCCACCTGCCGCCATCGCCGATATGCCGATGCGGGTCACCGATATGGGCACGGTGCGTGGACGAATGCGCACCGATGCACTGATCTTCGATGGGGATTCGGCGCGCTTGGTCATTCGCCCGTCCGGAACCGAACCCAAGCTCAAGTGCTATCTGGAGGTGATACTGCCGGTAGCCGGTTCGAGCGAACTTGCCACCGCAAGAATCGCTGCCGCACAACAGCTCTCCGCGCTCAGCGCGTTCTGCACCGCGTTAGGAGACCGGGCGTGAACCACCGGCACTGCACCCATTGCGGTGGTACCGATCTGCGCGTGGGCTCGCTCGAAACCGGCCGCGCCGGGGTGAACTGGGCCGATGCCGCCGCCGATCCTGGCTGGCGGGGTGCGGTCCTCGGGCAGCGGCCCCGATTCCATATCGCCGCCTTTCGGTGTACCTCGTGCGCGCACATCGAACTATTCGCCGATCATTCTGGCGAATAACCCCGCCGCCGAGCTTCCCGTCAGCGCGGACCGAATTGCCGGTCGCCCGCATCGCCGAGACCGGGGACGATGTAGGCGTCGGCATTGAGACCGGTATCGATGGCCGCGGTGATCAGCTGCACCGGCAGACCCGATTCTTCCAGCGCCGCAACTCCTTCCGGGGCCGAGACGACGCACAGCGCGGTGATATCGGTGGCGCCGCGATCGGCCAGCAGTTCCAGCGTGTACCGCATGGAGCCACCGGTGGCCAGCATCGGATCCAGCACGAACACCGGCATATCGGACAGGTCGGCGGGCAGCGATTCCAGGTATGGCACCGGCTGATGGGACGTTTCGTCGCGCGCGATTCCGACGAAGCCGACCCGTGCGTCGGGTATGAGTGCGGAAGCGGCATCGACCATTCCGAGCCCGGCCCGCAGCACCGGCACCAGCAGCGGCGGCTTCGCCAAACGCGCCCCGTCGGTGACGGTGATCGGCGTGTTGATGTCGAACCGGGTCAGCGGCGCGTCACGCAGCGCCTCATAGATCAGTAGACCCGTCAGATCGCGCAACGCCGAACGAAACGCCGAGTTCGTGGTGCGCTCATCCCGAAGGATGGTCAGCAGAGCCGCGGCCAGCGGATGATCCACAGTGTGCGTACGCATGTAGGAACGATAAAGTCGAATCCGGGTTCGCCGCCGCAGTCGCCGAAAACTTTTTCCGACGATCTGGAACCGATCGGCGGATCCGTGCGTCGAATCAGGTAGATGACATACTCTGCCCGGAAACGAAGACGATGGGGGAAGCTCTGATGAAGAGGATCTCAGCGGATACCGAGGGCATCGCCGCGTACGGTGCCACCGCCGGGGTGATGGCGGGTGAACTAGCCGCGGCGGGTGCGGGTGCCGCCGGTGCGGGTCCGGCCCTACTCGGCCCGATCTTCGGCCTGATCGGTGGTGATTTCATGACCGCCTACGCCGCCACGCACGCAGGCCACGTCGCCGCGATCGGCCAGCTGTCCGCCGTGGTGTCGAGCATGAGCACAGCCGCGGTTGGCGCGGCGACCAACTACGCAGGCACCGATATCGATATCGCCGACTCGCTGCGGACCACGTCCGCAGAAGGGTGAACCGGTGATCGACATCAATGTGCTGGCGAAGCCGATCTTCGATCTGCTGGCCAGCTTCGGTACCGGTGTGCTCGCCGTCGGCGGTCCCGGCGACGCGCTGCGCACCACCTCGACCGCGATCGACCAGGTGCACGAGCTGGGCCGGTCGAGCATCAACCAGATGAACAGCGTGTGGGACGGCAAGGGCGCCGACGCCGCGACCTCGAAGGCGCTGCGGGTGCAGACCAGTGCCGCCACCATCTCCGACCGCGGCAACGAGATGTCGACAGTCGTCGGACAGGCCGCGGCCGAGGTCGAGACCGGGCAGAAGGATCTCACCTCCATCGCCCAGTCCTTCGTCGACTCCGCCGTGGCCGCGGGCCCAACGCTTGGCACGCCGGTGGGATTGACCGTGCTCGTCAGCTCGGCCATCGACCATCTCGGCCAGGCGCTCGGCGTGGTCGGCCGGGTGCAGAACGAGCTCACCACCCATACCGCGTCGATGGAGCAGCTCTCCCCGCCGCCGTCCACCTCCACCGCGAGCGTGGCGGCGCCGATCAGCGCAGCGACCTCGGGACTTGGCTCGATGGCCTCCGGCGTCATGGGCACCGCCGGTTCGATGATCAGCTCGGTGATGGGCTCGTCGTCCACCAGCTCGGGCACGAGCAGCAACTCTTCGGGCAGCCGCACGTCCACGAGCACGGCCTCCAAGTCCGGCTCCGGCACCACTACCAGCGGTAAGGCCACCGGCGATGGCGTCATGATCACCCTGCCCGACGGCAGCCAGGTCGAAGCGCCCAACGAAAAGGCCGCGACCGCCGTGAAGTCCGCGATCGGCGCGGTCGGCACGCCCTACGTCTGGGGCGGAAACACTCCCGGCTCGGGCATCGACTGCAGTGGCCTGACCAAGTACGCCTACGGCGAGGCCGGAGTCGAGCTGCCACGGCTGGCGCAGGAACAACACATCGGACACCCCCAGGTGTCACCGGGCGACCTTCAGCCCGGCGACCTGGCGGTATGGGACGGCCACGTCGCCATGGTCGTCGGAAATGGTCAACTCGTCGAGGCCGGTGACCCGGTCTCCATCAGCTCGATCCGAACGGAGAACTTGGACATGGAGTTCTACGGCTTCTACAGGCCTACCGAATGAGCGAACAGCAGGGCGCCGCCGTCCCCAACGTCACCGTGGCGGCCAGCAGCAACCGATCGGGCACCATCTCGGTCCGGGCCACCGACCAGGGGATGCCGGTGGAGATCAAGTTCGAGCGCAGCGAATACCGTTACGGCGCCCAAGCTCTCGCCGCGGAGATCCTGCGCCTGACCCAGCGCTCCACCGTCGCCGCCAAGGCGCGCAGGCGTGAGGTGCTCGCCGAATCGGGCATGCCCGACGACATCCTCGACCGGCTCGGCCTGCCCACGCGCCAGCAGGCCGTCGACGAGCTGGACCGGATCGATGACGCAGACACTGGACAGACGAGCTGGATGAGGCCGGTATGAGCGAGCGAACCATGAGCACAGCTGCCCGGGCGGTCATGCCGGCGCCGAGCGAGGTGCTGGCATGAGTGCGGAGATGGATGCCCTGGTCGCCGGGGCCACGCAGAAACTCGAGGCGCTCGAGGCCGCGCTGTACGGCCTCGAGCAGGTGCGCGGGCAGTTCACGACCGAAGACGGCATGGTCAGTGCCGAGGTGAACAGCGACGGCGCGCTGGTCGCGCTGAACCTGGCCGAAACCGCCACGTCACTGCCGCCGGCCGAGGTCGCCCAGCTCATCATCTGGGCCTGCAGGCAGGCCGCGGAGGACGCGGGCGGGCAGCGCTCGAACGTCGTTGCCGCACTGAACGAGTCGTTCGCGCCCGAGCCGCGGGCCGCCACGGGTGCCGTTGGGGGCAGCCCGGATAGTGCCTGAGCCAGAAGCTCGATAGGCTTCGGCACATGGCTTCTGGAGACATCGTCCCGATCGAACTCGGCCTGACCGACGGCGATCTCGTCACCCTGTGGGCACCGCGCTGGCGTGACGGTGACGACGAGTGGGAGGCGTTCCTCGGCCACGAGGACGCCCTCTACGGTTTCGAGTCGGTCGCGGAACTGGCCGCGTTCATCCGGACCGATTCCGATAACGATCTGGTCGACCATCCCGCGTGGAAGGTCGTAGCCGGTCTATCGGCGGTGGAACTGGAGCCGGAGGAGAACTTCACCTTCGACCTGATCGGGGTTCCCGAGCTGGTCGCGAGCGATCCGGACGCCGAAACGGTCGCCGAACTCGAGGACACCCTCGCGATGGTCCGCAATATCGGCGAGGTGTGCGAGCTGGAGGTGGTGACCAAGTTCTTCGGCTCGCATCCGGTGCTCGGCGCCTTGCCCGGCGGCGTCAACGCCTTCATCGGACGTGATGGTGAAGAGCTCTGGGATCAAATCGGTGCCGCCGTCGCCAAGGACTGGGATGCCGTCGTCGACGCCATCGACTCGGTGGTGCAGACCCCTGACGTCGATGCGGAAGCGGTGTCGGTGGCCGAGGCCGAACTGCTCGCGGCGGAGGAGAACGTCATCGATGCCGACGACGCGGCCGACACCGACAGTGACAGCGACTACGAGCCGGTCGACCTCACCGACGACAGCAATGAGGACGAAGAGGACGAAGAGGACGACGTCGAGGACGACTCGCTGTGGCATGAGGTCGGTATCGACCCGATCAAGATCGTCACCGGCGAAGGCACCTACTTCACGTTGCGGTGTTACCTCGACGACGAGCCGATCTTCCTCGGCACGAAGGGCGCGATCGCGGTCTTCGGCACCGAACGTGCGCTGGCTCGCTACCTGGCCGACGATCACGAACACGACCTCGCACGGGTCAGCACTTTCAGTGAGGTACAGACCGCGGCCGTGGACGGCTCGCTCGAGGTCGAGGTCACCGACGAGAACGTCTACGTGCTGCCCGGCCTGGCCGATGACCTCGGCGACGGGCCCGAGTCCGTCGATATCGAACAGCTCGATCTGGCGGTCGAGCTGTTCACCGACGCCGCCGACTACGCCGACGACGACGCGGTGGAGCAGGGTCTTGCCCAGTCCACGCCGCTCGGCTGGTATGTCTCGTACCTGCTGAACCCGGACCCGTCCCGGATGGCCCCGAACCCGCCGTTCACCGCCGAGGCGCAGGCTTGGCGGGAGCTGGAACGCAACTTCGAGGCGCGCTTGAACCAGAAGTGAGCGGCTCCGGCCGGACCGGGCGTCAGTTCGATGCCCGGTTCAGCCGGATCCAGATCTGCTCGGCCCGTCCGAGCAGACGACCGTTGGCGCCGTAGACCGCAGTGGACGCGAACGCTTTGCGCCCCTGTTCGCCCTGGTCTGCGCCGACCACGACACACTGCTCCCCCACGGCCGGTAGGTCGAGAACGTGCGCCGTCATCGAACCGAGCAGTGCGGGCCGCTCCAGCATTCCCGGCAACGCCCAGCCGCCGGGACAGTCCATCGCCGCCCACAGCAGCGTCTCGTCGATCGGCACCGAATCCGTCGGCATCCACGGCGCGGCTACGACACCGTCACGCACCGCACCAGGCGCGATCCGCAGACCGTCCGGGCGGGCCGTTCCGCACACGAAGCAGTACCGGAACATCTCGCTGTCGTTCTCGTAGGCCGCGGCCGCCGTCCTGGCATCGTCGAGCGATACCGCGTCCGGCGCCTCGCGGTCGAATGTCCCTTCCGAGGTTTCGGCGATGACGGTGTCACCGTCGTAGAGGCTGCCCTCGCGCAGGACCAGCGGCACATCGAGCGGCGCGGGGGCGCGCAGCATCACCCGAACCTGCCGCGGCGGCGTCCCGTGCACGTGCGCCGCGACCAGGCCCGCGACATATCCACCGTTCCCCGAGTCGGCGGGGCCATTGAACCGGCGAGCAATCCGCAAATCCGTCACGACTCCAACCTAACCGGCGCCATTCGCCCCGCCGTTCGCCCCTGTCGACGGTTCCCTGGCGACCCCTCGCGAATTAAGCTCGTCAGAGGCAACTGCACACAGTGATCGACTGGACGCAAGGAGACCCTCTTGTGCCTACCATCATCGCAGTTCTGATCGCCCTCATCGGAGCGTTCGTGCAGAGCCGACGACAGCGCGACCGTCCGGTGGCCGATATATACATGGTGTGGTGGATGGTGGCTGTTGTCGGCGTCGCATCCGTGCTCGGCGCGGCCGCACATATCTTCGACGGCGCGAACGTTGCCGAGCAGATCGGCTACACCCGTGGTGACGGCGGCTTCCAATGGGAGAACGCGATGGGCGATCTGGCCATCGGTGTGGTCGGCATCATGGCGTATTGGTTCCGGGGTCACTTCTGGTTGTGCACGATCGTCGTTTTGACCATTCAGTACTGGGGCGACGCGGCCGGGCACATCTACTTCTGGGTGGCCGAAGACAATACGAAGCCGTACAACATCGGGATCCCGCTGTGGACCGACATCCTCTTGCCGATCGTGATGTGGGTTCTCTATCTACTGTCGCGCCGAAGCAACGGTGACGCGGTGCCGAAAGCCGTCCAAGCCACCGAAGGTTCCCGGGCGGGCTGACCACGTCGCTCTAACCCAGTAGCACCGCGTAGCCGGGCTTGATGATGTTGTCGATGATGCGCAGCCGGTCCGGGAACGGGATGAACGCCGACTTCATCGCATTGATCGTGAAGCGTTCGAGGTCGCTCCAGCCGTAGCCGAAGGTGTCGACCAGTTTGAGCATCTCCGCACTCATGGTGGTGTCGCTCATCAGGCGATTGTCGGTATTGACGGTGACGCGGAAACGCAGCCTCGCCAGCAGGTCGAACGGATGCTTGTCGAGTGAGGGCACCGCCCCGGTCTGCACATTCGACGACGGACACAACTCCAGCGGGATCCGCATATCGCGGACATAATTGGCGACCAGCCCCAGCTTCGCCTCCTCGATCGCGCCCGGCACGTGGATGTCGTCGGTGATCCGCACGCCGTGGCCGAGCCGATCGCACCCGCAGAACGCCAGCGCCTCGTGGATGGACGGCAGACCGAACGCCTCACCCGCGTGAATGGTGAAGTGGGCATGGTTGACGCGCAGATATTCGAACGCGTCCAGATGCCTGGTGGGCGGGTAGCCGGCCTCGGCGCCCGCGATATCGAACCCACCGACGCCGAGGTGGCGGAACCGCACCGCCAGTTCGGCGATCTCACGGGAACGCGCCGCATGCCGCATCGCCGTCAACAGGCAGATCACCACGATCGGTGTGCCCGCCTCGGCGGCCGCCGCCTCACCCTCACGGAATCCGGCCAGCGTGTGCTCGACCACCTCGTCGAGGGTCAGGCCGCGTTCCAGATGCTGTTCGGGCGCGAACCGCACCTCGGCGTAGACGACGCCGTCCGCAGCCAGGTCCGCAACGCATTCACGAGCGACCCGGCGCAGCCCCTCCGGGGTCTGCATCACGGCGACGGTGTGGGTGAAGGTTTCCAGATAGCGTTCAAGCGAACCGCTGTCGGCGGCCTCGCGGAACCAGACGGCCAACGCGTCGGCGTCGGCGGCGGGTAGCTGGTCGTAGCCGCAGTCGGCGGCGAGTTCGAGCACCGTGGCGGGGCGCAGGCCACCGTCGAGGTGGTCGTGCAGCAACGCTTTGGGCGCTTGGCGGATCGAGGCAAGGGTCAATGGCATCGGTCCAGTCATGTCCTGACGGTAGCCGCACCGGGCCGAATCGGCAGCGGAGTCGAGGCGTGGTGACGATCTCGTTGCGGCACGACCACGGGCGCGGTCGTGGTTCAGGCCCCGATTCGATCGAGGATCAAGGCGGGCGCGCTCGCCGTACCGACGCTGTCGTCGATGGTGACGGCTCCGGACACGGCAGCCACCGCGCCACGAAGAGCCTCCGGTGTATCGGTGTGCAAAGTGCACAGTGGGCTCCCGACGCGCACCGAATCACCCACGCGCGCATGGAGTTCCACCCCCGCTCCGGCCTGCACCGGATAACCCTGCCTTGCGCGGCCCGCCCCGAGGCGCCAGGCCGCGAGGCCGACACCCATGGCATCGAGGCGGGTGATCACGCCGTCGCTGCCGGCGTGGATGGTCTCGGTGTGGTTGGCCTTCGGCAGCGGAGCATCGGGGTCGCCGCCCTGGGCGCGGATCATCGCCTTCCAGTGGTCCATGGCCCGGCCGTCGGCGAGCGCGGCAGCGGGGTCGGCATCCAGCCCGGCCAGCTCGATCATCTCCCTCGCCAGCGCCAAGGTCAGCTCGACGACGTCGGCGGGCCCACCTCCGGCCAATACCTCGACGGCCTCGGCGACCTCGAGCGCATTGCCCGCGGTGCGCCCGAGTGGCGTGTCCATGCCGGTCAGCAGTGCGGCGGTGCGCACGCCGGCGTCCTCGCCCAGCTCGACCATCGTGGTGGCCAGCTCCCGAGCGTCCTCGATGTTCTTCATGAAGGCACCCGAGCCCACCTTCACATCCAGCACCAGCCCGCCGGTGCCCTCGGCGATCTTCTTGCTCATGATCGAGCTGGCGATCAACGGAATGGACTCGACCGTGCCGGTGACATCACGCAATGCGTAGAGCCGTTTATCGGCAGGCGCCAGATCCGCACCCGCCGCGCACACCACCGCACCAGCAGCCGGGTCGGCGAGAATTTCCCGCATCCGTGACACCGTGATGTCGGCCTGCCAGCCGGGGATGGATTCGAGTTTGTCCAGCGTCCCACCGGTGTAACCGAGCCCACGCCCGGCCAACTGCGGTACCGCCGCACCGCAGGCCGCGACCAGCGGCGCCAACGGCAGGGTGATCTTGTCGCCGACGCCTCCGGTGGAATGTTTGTCCACCGCCGGGCGGGGCAGGTCGGTGAAGTCGAGGCGGCTGCCCGAATCGATCATGGCGGCGGTCCAGCGCGCTGTCTCCCGTCGTGTCATCCCCCGCCACAGCACCGCCATGGCCAGCGCCGACATCTGCTCGTCGGCCACCGCGCCACGGGTGAAGGCGTCTATCACCCAGTCGATCTGCTGATCGGTGAGCTGCCCGCCATCGCGTTTGGCAGTGATGATGGAAACCGCGTCCAGTGCCGTCACAACCGTCAGTCTCGCAGTCGGCAGGCCGGGGTGCAGCACGCCGCCTGCGGCGCGGACGCCACCATGCGTTGCGCCGGCGAGCGTCCAGGTCCGCCGAGCCGGACGTGTCCGGCAGAACGATGTCCAGGGGATTACTCCGACAGCCGGTAGAACCGCCAGAGCTCGTTGTCGATCGGCAGCTCCTCGATGCGGTCGAACCCGGCGGCCTGCGCCCAGCTCCGCACAGTGTCCGGACGCAGCACGGTGCCGTTGGCGATATGGGTGGATTCCGCCATCGTGGCCGGCAGGCAGTGCAACACGCTGAATGCGTAGTTGAGCCGGTCCAGCTCGTCGGCGGGCGCGGTGAACTCGGCACCCACCCGCTCGTCGGCCACCAGAACCGCGCCGCCGGGAGCGAGTACCTCGGCGAACGCAGCCAGCGCGCGGACCGGCTCACCCATATCGTGCAGGGCCTCGAACACAGTGACGAGCTGACATCTGGCGCCGGCCGCGGCCTGAAGTGCGCGCCCGTCCGCACTGTTGGCCTCCACCACCCGGACCCGGTCCGACAGCCCTTCGGACTCGACGTTGCGGCGAGCCTCAGCGACCGACGCGGTATCCAGATCGACGCCGACTACTCGCGCGGCCGGGAAAGCCTTCGCCAACGCGACCGACGACCAACCGGAACCACACCCGGCATCCAGCACCACGCCACCGCTGTCGAGGCGAGCGGCGACATCGGGCAGGGCGCGGACCCAGCCGGCAAGCTCATGGGTGAACATCGGCCGATTGAGGGAAGCGATACCGCGGCGGATCTCGTCGCCGAATCGTTCGTAGCCGACACCTGTCCCCGTGCGGTACGCGGCGGCGACCTCGGGCAGCGTCAAGGCAATCCCTTCCACGCCCATTGCCCCGCCTGCCAGGTGCAGCGGATCGGTCTCGTCGAGCAGCACGCCGACGTGCGCCGCGGGCAGCGCGTATTCACGGTCGGTGGTGCTGCCCGCCGTCACTACGTCGATGATGCCCGCGGCGGCCTGCTGCTCGAGCCATTCGCGGGCATAGCGCTGTGCGATGGCCGCGCGGTCGGCGAATCGGTCGGCGGTCGTCGGCCCGGCGTCGTGGAGTGCGCGATAGAGCCCGAGGCGGCGGCCGAGCTCCACCGTCAGTAGTTCGAGCCCGGACAGCATGTCGGCGAACAGGCGTTCGGCGAGGGCCTGCCCGCGCCCGTCGGTCTCGGCACCGGGCAGTCCGGTGTCGGTGGTGGTGGGGAGATCGGTACTGCTCATGCGAACCTCTTGTCAGGAGTGTCCGGCCCGTCGGTTCGGGCGGGTAGACAGAGGTACGGCACAGCGAACACGATCGGTTCGATCGGCCTACGGCGACCGTGGCCCCTGCACCGCATCGAGATCATCCGGGCCGAACGCGTCCGGCAAGAGCTCACCAAGTCGAATCGGCCCCCGCGGATGATCCACCAGTAGCTCCGCCCCGCCGAACTCGTACAGCACCTGGCGGCACCGCCCACACGGCATCAGGATTTCGCCGCGGGAATCGGTGACCGAGACGGCCAGTAAGCGGCCCCCGCCGCCGCTCTGAAAGTTACCGACGAGTACACATTCGGCACAAAGGCCGAGCCCGTATGAGACATTTTCCACATTGCAACCGCTCACAATTCGACCGTCGGCACAGAGAGCCGCGGCGCCGACCGGAAACCGCGAGTATGGCGCATACGCATTGCGCATTACTCCAATTGCTTTGTCACGCAGGAGTTTCCAGTCGATTTCGGTCATCCCGAGCTCCCCTCGAACCGGCCGCACCAGGGCATGGGCGGACCACCGCACAACCCCTCACCCACGGAGAAAGGTAACCCTAACCTAGCGGAAATGCACGCAACGCGCGGCACTCCGAATTAGTTCCGCGATTCGGAGAGGATTAGAGTCCACAACAGATCGGTTCAGGTTCCCGGCGGCGGGCCGGAGCGCAGCCACAAGCGATAAAACGCCTGGTGGCCGCGAGCTGGTTTCCACCGGATTTCCGGCTCGAAGCGCCGGCGTCGGATCTGCGACCGGGTCCATCAACGACGTTGGAGGCACCGCACTCTATGACCACGATAGAAGCTCCGGCACAGCCGAAGCGGAAGACGCTGTACCGAGGCGACCCCGGAATGTGGTCCTGGGCGCTGCACCGGATCACCGGCGTCACCGTTTTCTTCTTCCTCTTCGTCCACGTTCTGGACACCGCGCTGGTGCGCGTCAGCCCCGCCGTCTACGACGACGCGATCGAGACCTACAAGACTCCGATCGTGGCGCTCATGGAGATGGGCCTGGTCTTCTGCGTGCTGTTCCACGCGCTCAACGGTGTGCGAGTGATCCTGGTGGACTTCTGGTCCAAGGGCCCCCGGTACCAGCGCCAGATGCTCTGGGGCATCATCGGCCTGGTTGTCGTGCTACTCGTGCCCGCCGTCGGTCGGATGTTCTACCTACTGTTCACGGAGCACTGATAAATATGAGCGCACCTGTACTCGGCAAGTCTTATGACCGCCCGGCGAGCCTGGATCTGCCCCGCTCCCCGCGTGCTCGCGCCAACGGCAACTTCGAGAAGTACGCATGGCTGTTCATGCGCTTCTCCGGCCTGGCACTGATCGTGCTCGTCCTCGGCCACATGTCGATCATGCTGCTGCTCGACGGCGGCGTGAAGCGACTGAACTTCGCCTTCGTGGCCGGCCGCTGGTCCAGCCCGTTCTGGCAGATCTGGGACCTATCCATGCTGTGGCTGGCCCAGCTGCACGGCGGCAACGGGCTGCGCACCGTGATCGCGGACTACTCCCGCAAGGACTCGACCCGCTTCTGGCTGAACACGCTGCTGGTGCTGTCGATGATCCTGGTCATGGGCGTCGGCACCTACGTCATCTTCACCTTCGACCCCAACATCAGTTAGGAACAGGCCACCTCCGATGAGTGAATCCCGGATTCAGGAGCACCGCTACGACGTCGTCATCGTCGGCGCCGGTGGCGCGGGGATGCGTGCGGCGATCGAGGCCGGGCCCCGGGCGCGCACCGCGGTACTGACCAAGCTGTACCCCACCCGCAGCCACACCGGCGCGGCGCAGGGCGGCATGTGCGCGGCGCTGGCCAACGTCGAAGAGGACAACTGGGAGTGGCACACCTTCGACACCGTCAAGGGTGGTGACTACATCGTCGACCAGGACGCCGCCGAGATCATGGCCAAGGAGGCCATCGACGCGGTGCTCGACCTGGAGAAGATGGGTCTGCCGTTCAACCGCACCCCCGAGGGCAAGATCGACCAGCGTCGTTTCGGTGGCCACACCCGCGATCACGGCAAGGCCCCGGTCCGCCGGGCCTGCTACGCCGCCGACCGCACCGGCCACATGATCCTGCAGACGCTGTACCAGAACTGCGTCAAGCACGACGTCGAGTTCTTCAACGAGTTCTACGCCCTCGACCTGGTGCTCACCGAGACCGATCGCGGTCCGGTCGCCACCGGCATCGTCGCCTACGAGCTGGCCACCGGGCAGCTGCACGTCTTCCATGCCAAGTCGATCGTGTTCGCCACCGGCGGCTCGGGCCGGATGTACAAGACCACCTCGAACGCGCACACGCTGACCGGTGACGGTATGGCCATCGTGTTCCGCAAGGGCCTGCCGCTCGAGGACATGGAGTTCCACCAGTTCCACCCGACAGGCCTGGCCGGCCTCGGCATCCTCATCTCCGAGGCGGTCCGTGGTGAGGGTGGCATCCTGCGCAATGCCGACGGCGAGCGCTTCATGGAACGCTATGCCCCCACCATCAAGGACCTCGCGCCCCGCGACATCGTCGCCCGTTCGATGGTGCTCGAGGTGCTCGAAGGCCGCGGCGCGGGACCGAACAAGGATTACGTCTACATCGACGTGACCCATCTCGGCGAGGACGTGCTCGAAGAGAAGCTGCCCGACATCACCGAGTTCTCCCGCACCTACCTCGGTGTGGACCCGGTGAAGGAACTGGTGCCGGTGTTCCCGACCTGTCACTACGTGATGGGCGGTATCCCGACCCGTATCCGCGGCGAGGTGCTGCGCAACAACACCGACGTCGTCCCCGGCCTGTACGCCGCCGGCGAATGCGCCTGCGTGTCGGTGCACGGCGCCAACCGCCTCGGCACCAACTCGCTGCTCGACATCAACGTCTTCGGCCGGCGCGCCGGTATCGCCGCCGCCGAGTACGCCGAGCGCACCGAGTTCGTCGAGATGCCGGAGAACCCGGCGCAGATGGTGCAGGACTGGCTCGCGTTGATCCTGTCCGACCACGGCAACGAGCGCGTCGCCGACATCCGCACCGAACTGCAGCGGTCTATGGACAACAACGCCTCGGT
The DNA here is from genome assembly GCF_010868145.1 of Nocardia cyriacigeorgica. Classification (GTDB taxonomy): domain Bacteria; phylum Actinomycetota; class Actinomycetes; order Mycobacteriales; family Mycobacteriaceae; genus Nocardia; species Nocardia cyriacigeorgica_D. The sequence goes on along the minus strand of NZ_JAAGUY010000031.1, from coordinate 26,185 downwards.
GTTCCGCACCGAGGACACGCTCAAGCAGGCCCTCACCGATATCCACGCGCTCAAGGAGCGGTACTCGCGGATCACGGTGCAGGACAAGGGCAAGCGCTACAACAGCGATCTGCTCGAGGCCGTCGAGCTCGGCTTCCTGCTGGAGCTGGCAGAGGTCACCGTCGTCGGCGCGCTCAACCGCAAGGAATCGCGCGGCGGACACGCCCGCGAGGACTACCCGGATCGCGACGACGTGAACTTCATGCGCCACACCATGGCCTACAAGGAGGGTGCGGACCTGCTGTCCGATATCCGCCTCGACTTCAAGCCGGTGGTGCAGACCCGTTACGAGCCGATGGAGCGTAAGTACTGATGACTGCTGTTGCCGAAGCACCCTCTTCGCAGAAGCCCGCTCCCGTCCCCGAGGGCTCGGTGATGATCACCGTCAAGGTGGCCCGGTTCAACCCGGAGGACGACAAGGGCGCGCACTGGGAGTCGTTCCAGGTGCCGGTCCTGCCGACCGACCGCTTCCTGAACGTGCTCATCTACATCAAGTCCTACCTGGACGGCACCCTCACCTTCCGGCGTTCCTGCGCCCACGGTGTGTGTGGTTCCGATGCCATGCGGATCAACGGTGTGAACCGGCTGGCCTGCAAGGTGCTGATGAAGGACATGCTGCCCAAGAACGGCAAGTCCATCACCGTCTCCGTCGAGCCGATCCGCGGCCTGCCCGTGGAGAAGGACCTCGTCGTCGACATGGAGCCGTTCTTCGACGCGTTCCGCGCGGTGAAGCCGTACCTGATCACCACCGGTAACGAGCCCACCTACGAGCGCATCCAGAGCCAGGCCGACCGCGCCCGGTTCGACGACACCACCAAGTGCATCCTGTGCGCCTGCTGCACCACCTCCTGCCCCGTGTACTGGAGCGACGGCAGCTACTTCGGCCCGGCCGCGATCGTGAACGCCCACCGCTTCATCTTCGACAGCCGCGACGAAGGCGCCCGCGAACGCCTCGACATCCTCAACGACGTCGAAGGTGTCTGGCGCTGCCGCACCACCTTCAACTGCACCGACGCCTGCCCCCGCGGCATCGAGGTCACCAAGGCCATCCAGGAAGTCAAGCGCGCGCTGCTGTTCACCCGCTGAGGTTGTGGGATCCCACCGGATACACCCGGCTGGTACACGAAGGCCGCCTTCCCCATTCGGGAAGGCGGCCTTCGCCGTTTCGCCCGAGGTTGAGACACCATCCGAACTTGAAGTTTCGGGTACCCGAACATTACTATTTGGTAGTGGATAGATTGCGTTCCGGGCCTGGTTTTCGTCGTTGTGCAGGGATCGGGGCGTTTGTCGTCGCGTGTGCGGTCGCGCTGGGGGCGACCGGATGCGGTGCGATCGAGGCCGAGGACGGGAAACCGACGGTGTTGACGACTTTCACAGTGCTGGCCGATATCGCGTCGAACGTCGCGGGTGAACATCTGACGGTCGAGTCGATCACCAAGGTCGGTGCGGAGATCCACGGCTATGAGCCCACCCCGGGGGACATCAAAAAGGCGGCCAAGGCCGATCTGATCCTGGACAACGGGATGAATCTGGAAGCCTGGTTCGGGCAGTTCGTCGAGGACTCCGAGGCCGCGCATGTGACCGTCAGCGAAGGTGTCGCGCCGATGAGCATCACCGAGGACGCCTACCAGGGCAAACCCAATCCGCATGCCTGGATGTCGCCGCTGAACGTGCGGACCTACATCGACAACATGGTCACCGCGTTCAGTGAGCTCGACCCGGATCATGCGGCCGACTTCCGCGCGAACGGCGACAAGTACAAAGCCGAGTTGCAGCGGGTGAACGATGAGCTCGTCGCCGACCTGAGGGTGCTGCCGCAGCATCAGCGGGCTCTGGTCTCCTGCGAAGGCGCGTTCTCCTACCTGGCTCGGGACGCAGGCCTGACCGAGAAGTACATCTGGCCGGTCAATGCCGAACAGCAGGCCACACCGCAGCAGATCACCTCCGCGATCGAATTCGTCCGCGCGAATCAGGTGCCAGCGGTGTTCTGCGAATCCACCGTCTCCGACGCCCCGATGCGCCGCGTCGTCGAGGCCACCGGTGCGGCGTTCGGCGGCGTGCTGTACGTGGACTCGCTGTCCGAACAAGACGGCCCCGTCCCGACCTACCTGGAGCTCATTCGCCACGACGCCGATCTGATCGGCACGGCACTGACCGGGAGCACACCATGAGCGATACGTCAGCCATCGAGGTACGCGACGTCACCGTCCATTACGGCTCGGTGCTCGCACTCGACGCGGTCGACCTGACCGTCGAATCCGGTCGGGTGTGCGGGCTCATCGGGATGAACGGCTCCGGTAAATCGACGCTGTTCAAAACGATCATGGGCCTGGTCACCCCCGACCGCGGCACCGTTCGGATCGGCGGCGGGACGCCGACGTCCGCCAGGAAAGCGGGCGTCGTGGGGTACGTCCCGCAGAGCGAGGACGTCGACTGGTCGTTTCCGCTGTCCGTACGCGAGGTCGTGACCACCGGTCGCTACGGCCGGATGGGATTCACCCGCCGGGCACGCCGCAGCGATCGCGATGCGGTCGACCATGCGCTCGAGCGCGTCGAACTCACCGAGCTCGCCGACCGGCAGATCGGCCAGCTCTCCGGCGGCCAGCGCAAACGTGCCTTCGTCGCTCGCGGAATCGCCCAGGGCGCCACCGTTCTACTGCTGGACGAACCGTTCGCCGGAGTCGACAAGCGCTCGGAAGCCACCATTACCGGTCTGCTGCGGGAACTGGCCGCCGACGGGGCGACGGTGCTGGTGTCGACCCACGATCTGCACGCGCTGCCCGGGCTCGCCGACGAGGCGATCCTGCTCATGCGAAAGGTCCTGATGCACGGCGACCCCGACGAGGCATTGCGACCCGAAAGCCTGGCTCTCGCTTTCGGTCTCGATGTGATGGGCCAGCGGTGAGCACGATGAACATCATCGATTTCTTCGTCGACCCGTTGCGGTACGAATTCATGGTGCGCGCGCTGGCGACCAGCGTGATCGCGGCCGTCGTGTGCGCGGTGCTGTCGTGCTGGCTGGTGCTGATCGGCTGGTCGTTGATGGGCGATGCGGTATCGCATGCGGTGTTGCCGGGGGTGGTGCTCGCCTATATCGTCGGTGCGCCGTTCGCGGTGGGCGCGGTGATCTTCGGTTTCCTCGCGGTGGCGTTGATCGGGGTGGTCCGTGATACCAGCCGGGTGAAGGAAGATGCGGCTATCGGCATCGTGTTCACCACCTTGTTCGCGTTCGGCTTGGTGCTGGTGTCGGTGACGCCGAGCCAAACCGACCTCAACCACATAATTTTCGGCAATCTGCTCGGTGTGAGCCGCTCGGATCTGCTGCAGATCGCCATCCTGGCCGCGATCGTGTTCGCGGCGCTGATCCTCAAACGGCGCGACTTCACCCTCTACGCCTTCGATCCCACCCACGCCCACGCGATCGGGATGAGCCCACGTCTGCTCGGGGCCGCTCTGCTCGGACTGCTGGCTTTGACGTCGGTGGTCGCGCTGCAGGCGGTCGGGGTGATCCTGGTGGTGGCGATGCTGATCATTCCGGGTGCGACCGCATATCTGCTGACCGATCGGTTCGGGCGGATGCTCGTCATCGCGCCAACGGTTTCGGCCGCCTGCGCCGTGATCGGCCTGTACCTGAGCTACCACCTCGATACCGCTTCCGGCGGCATGATCGTCGTGGCCCAGGGTGTCGCATTCGCGCTGGTGTATTTGTTCGCGCCACGCCATGGTGTGATCGGCGCACGGCTGGCCGCCGCACGCCGACGGTCCGCGAACGTCCTGGCGAATACCTAACCGCCCAGTGGCGGCGCGCTGCGCCATTGTTCCCCCGCGATCACCACGTGATCCAGAAATCGCAGGCCGACGGTGCGGGCCGCTTCGATGAGCATGGTGCTGGCTCGCCTGTCGTCGACGCTCGGGCTCGGATCGCCGGAGGGATGATTGTGCGCGATGGCGAAGGCACGTCCGTCGTGCCGCAACACCGTATTCAAGATCTCGCGGACCGGGACGGCCACCTGGTCGATCGCACCTTCGGCCACGAATACCGGCCGCCGCAACCGGTTTCGCGCATCGCACACGAGCACGAGTAGTCGTTCCACCCGTGCGCCGGCGAACAGCGGCTGCGCGACCCGCGCGACATCGGCGGCGCCACACAGGCCGCTGGCGGTGACCGTGTCACGGCGGGCCCGGGTGGCCAGATGGAATGCGGCGATGATCGAGGCCGCCTTGGCGGCACCGACACCAGAACGCATGGCGAGCTCCTCCGGGCGCGCCACCGCCAGCCCGGCGAGACCGCCGTGTTCGGCAAGCAGTTCCGCCGCCATTTCCAGCGCACTCTCGCCACGCCTGCCGTGACGCAACAGCAGCGCCAAGAGTTCGCCATCGGTGAGGGCGGCCGGACCGAGCGCGGCCAACCGTTCCCGTGGACGCTGGCTATCGGGCAGATCGGCGATGGGTACCGACATCGTTCCCCCCTCGGTGCGGCCCTGCCGCGATTGTTGGACAGCTCGGATGATGCCAGCACCCACCGACAGATCAGCGCGTCGAATGTCGCGTCCGCGCAACGGCGTGCGTCATCGGCACCCGCGCCGACCTATCGGACTGCCCTGGAAAGTGGGCCTATCCGTCGACCACTGCCAGCTCGCCGCGCGCACGAACACCGGAAGCGAGCTTCTCGAGGTGCCGAAGCTGTCGTTCGTGCACGACTATGCGGCGCAGCGCCTCGTTGATGGTCGCCGCGCTCGTCGAGGTACCCATGATGGTCCCCGCCGCGGCGAGCAGTTTCTGGTCGAGATCGATTCGCACGGTCCGCATGCGTCCTCCTTCGTACTTTCGCCATCTTGCGCCATGAACCGCGCCGATGTGCGGTGAATGGCGCCGCCGAGACAGCGGGCACGCGGCCTCAGACGACCGCGCAACCTCTCGATACGCACGAATAGTAGACAGTTTGCGCAGTTGAGCGTGTGTTTGTTGTCAGTTTGCCATCGCGGTGCTTGCATCGAAGTATGTTCACCGAAGCACAGCTCTATTCGCCGGTGACGCGCACCGATGACGGTGACGTGACGGTGCATCTGAGCGATGAGCACCCCGGCGTGCACGACCCGGACTACCGGGCCCGACGCAATGCCATTGCGGCGCTCGCACTCGACTACCGTCCCGGCGGCCCCCTACCCCGGGTCGACTACACCGATGAGGAGCAGCAGGTCTGGCGGATCGTCTCGGCGGAGCTGGCCCGCAAACACCGCACCTACGCCTGCACCGAGGTGTTGGAAGCCGCGGCGCGGCTGGCACTGCCCACCGACCACATCCCGCAGCTCGACGAGGTGTCGGCGGCGCTCGAACCGCTGACCGGATTCCGCTACGTCCCCGCGGCCGGCCTGGTGCCGTTGCGCGAGTTCTTCGGTTCTTTCGCCGACCGGATCTTCCATGCCACCCAATACATCCGGCATCATTCGGCACCGCTCTACACCCCGGAGCCCGATGCCATCCACGAGGTGATCGGGCATGCCAACCAGGTCGCCAGCCCGCGCTTCGCCGCTGTCTACGAGACGGTCGGCGCGGCGGTCGCACGATTGGAGACCGAGCACGCGCTGAAGTTCCTCGCCGATGTTTTCTGGTTCTCGATGGAGTTCGGCGTGGTCCGTGAGCACGGCGAAATCCGTTGCTACGGCGCGGGTCTGCTGTCTTCCTACGGCGAGATCGACGAGTTCCGGCATGCGGAACTGCGCCCACTCGACGTCGCCGCCATGGGCACTGCCGCCTACGACATCACCCACTACCAGCCGATTCTGTACTGCGCGGAGTCGATCGGTGAGATCGAAGACGTGATCGGCGGATTCTTCGCCGACATGGACGACGAGACACCGATGCGGTTGGCCACAGCTCGCTGACCCGCCAACCGCGGCGAACCCCACCGCGCCCGCTAGGCTCACGCCCGATGAATATCCGGGATCTTCGCTGCCGGGCCGCGGTGGCGCTGGCGGCACTGCTGGCTATCGGCACGGTCGCGGCCGGCGCGCCCGCGATCGCCGAGCCTGCGAGTACGGGCCCGACGACGACGCCTTTCACCACGCCGAATACCGATCGCTGCCCGCAGCAGACGTTGCCGCCGCCGCCGATCGACCTATCGGAGGTGCCGAAGCCCGGCCAGCCGACGCCCAAGCCGCTGCCGGTGCCGGATCCGCCGATCGGCGGGAAGCGGTTGGGCGAGTGCGGGGTGGTCGTGCCGAAGGGGGCGCCGCCGGTGCCTGAGGAGATCTCGGCGACGTCGTGGATGGTCTCGGATATGGCGACCGGCCAGGTGCTGGCCGCGAAGGATCCGCATGGGCGTTATCGGCCGGCGAGCACGATCAAGGTGCTGCTGGCGACGGTGGCATTGCGCACCCTGAACCTGGACACGGTGGTGACCGGCACCCAGACCGACGCCGACGTGGACGGCACCCGGGTCGGTATCGGCCCCGGTGGTCGCTATACCAACCGCCAGCTGATGCAGGCGCTGATCATGGCCTCCGGCAACGATGCCGCGCACGCGATCGCCGCCCAGCTCGGTGGGGACGACGGCGCTGTGGCGAAGATGAACGAGCTGGCGCGGTCGTTGCACGCGCTCGACACCCGCGCGGCGACGCCGTCCGGTCTCGACGGCCCAGGAATGAGCACGTCGGCCTACGACCTCTCACTGCTGTTCCGCGAGGCGATGACGATCCCGCTGTTCGCCGAGCTGATCCACACCGAACAGATCGATTTTCCCGGCTACCCGGCCGATCCGCGGATTCCGGACGACAAGGACCATCCCGGTTTCCCGGTGGGCAACGACAATCACCTGCTCTACAACTACGAAGGCGCGCTGGGTGGCAAGACCGGGTTCACCGATGATGCCAGGCAAACCTTCGTCGCGGCGGCCGAGCGCGGCGGTCGCACGCTCATCGTCACCCTGCTCAAGGCGGACGTGCTGCCGATCCGGCCGTGGGAGCAGGCGGCGCGGCTGCTGGACTACGGGTTCGCCCTCGACGCCGACGCCTCGGTCGGCGCACTACCCGGCCCGGACACCGAGGCCGAGCCCACCGCGGTCGCGCTGGCGGCGCCGCCACAGGGTTCGGAGGTCGGACATCTGGCGCAATCGCAGGGCGGCCCGGACCGGGATGATCTGCGGTGGGTACTGGTGGCCGGCGGCGGCATCATGGTGCTCGTGCTGCTCGCCGGCGCCCGGCGAATCGTCAAGCGGCGCTGATCAGTCCCTCCGTCGCCGCAGCAGCGAAAGACCCAATGCGGCAACAGCACCCGCCCCGAAGTAGGTCGCCCCACTCCCGAAGCGCCCGGCGTCCTGCATGCGCGGGCGGATCACCGCGGGCCCTGGCACCGGGACCTCGGCTTCCTGCTCGTTCTCCGCGGCCGTCGCGGCCCACGCGGTGGCGAACAAGATGATCCGGTAGGTGATGTAGCTGAACACCATCAGACCGATCACCGAACCGAATGCGGCACCGGCCGGGCTGCTCATCACCGATTGCAGATACACCGAGCCGATCACCTTGAACACTTCGAAGGCGATGGCGGCCAACGCGGCTGCCTTGGCCGCACTGGCCAGAGTGACCGGCTCCCTCGGCAACCGCGCGATCATCCACGCGAACACCGCCCAGGATGCGAGCAGTGCCAGCAGAGTCGACAACGCCCACAACACGATTCGCGCACCGGGCGCATCACGCAGACCGAGCTGTTCCAGCAGCGGCGCACCGACACCGCTGGAGGCCAGACCCGACAAGCCAAGCGACACCACGAAAGCCAGGGCGAGACCGATCAGCGCACCGAGATCGTTGATCTTGGTGATGATCCAGTTGCCGTCCTCGGTCTTCTGCTCCCACTGTTCGGTCAGCGCGGCACGCAGATTCGCCATCCAGCCGAGGCCGGTGTACAGACCGGTCAGCAGTCCGAGGACACCGACGGCGGTGCGGGATCTGATGGCCTGGTCGATCAGATCGTTGAGCTGGGTGCCCAATTCACCGGGAATGTTCTCGACCACCCGATCCTGGATCTCTTGGAGCAGCTCCGGATTACCCGCCAGCACGAAACCGGCTGCCGCGAAAGCCACCATCAGCAGCGGAAACAGCGACAGCACCGTGAAGTAGGTGATTCCGGCGGCGAAATAGTCACCGCGCTGACCATGATACCGGCCACCGGCGCGCACCAGATGGTCGAGCCACGGCCGCGCCCCGACCTTCCGTGAGACCGCCGCTTTGACGTTGTCGATCAACTGCACTGTCAGCCCCTCAGACGGACCTCGCAGCCGGCGAGAACGGGTCTAGCGGGTCAGGAAACCCACCCGGTCATAAACCTGTGCGAGGGTGTTGCCGGCGATCTCTCGTGCACGCTCCGCGCCCGCGGCGAGGATGCGGTCGAGTTCGCCCTGATCCGCCATGTACTCTTCCACCTTCGCCTGCAAGGGCGTGACAAATTCGACCAGCGCGTCGGCGACGTCGGATTTCAGATCGCCGTAGCCCTTGCCCTCGTACTCCTTTTCCAGAGTGACGATCGGGGTGTCGGTGAGCGAGCCGAGGATCACCAGCAGATTGCTGACACCAGGCTTGGCGTCGGGGTCGTAGCGGATCTCGCGTTCGGTGTCGGTGACCGCGGAGCGAATCTTCTTGGCCGTCACCTTCGGATCGTCGAGCAGGTTGATCAGACCGGCGTCGGTATTGGCCGATTTGCTCATCTTCGCCGTCGGATCCTGCAGGTCGTAGATCTTGGCGGTGCCCTTGACGATATGCGGCTCCGGCACGACGAAGGTCTTCTTGAACCGAGTGTTGAACCGCTGGGCCAGATTCCGGGTCAGTTCCAGATGCTGACGCTGATCCTCACCGACGGGCACCTGATGCGGCCGGTAGAGCAGGATGTCGGCGGCCATCAGCACCGGATAGGTGAACAGGCCGACGGTCGCGTTCTCCGCTCCCTGTTTGACCGACTTGTCCTTGAACTGCGTCATCCGGCTCGCCTCGCCGAATCCGGTGAGGCAGCTCAGGACCCAGGTCAGCTCGGCGTGCTCGGGCACCTGGCTCTGCACGAACAGCGTCGACCGCTCGGGATCGATGCCGATGGCCAGCAGCTGGGCGACCGACCTGCGCGTACGCAGGCGCAGCTCCTTGGGCTCCTGCGGCACAGTGATGGCATGCATGTTCGGGATGAAGTACAGCGCGTCGTAGTCGTCCTGCATGGTCACCCAGTACTGAAGCGCACCGAGGTAGTTGCCGAGATGGAACGAGGAGCTGGTCGGCTGGATCCCGGACAGGACCCGCTGTTTGCGTTCACCGGCGGCGACCGGGCTGGAGGCAGGACTGGACATGCCCCCGATCTTCGCATGGCATCCGTGTCAGAATCGAACCCGTGACTGCGCAGCGGACCTATGGGGGGATCTCTGCCGACGCGCGCCGGGCGCAGCGGCGTCGCGCGCTGCTGGAGGCGGCGCTCGAGATCATCGGCACCCAGGGCTTGGCCAAGCTCACCGTCTCCGGGCTGTGCACCCGTGCCGGGCTCAACGAACGGTACTACTACGAAAGCTTCGACAGCCGCGACGCCGTGCTGACCGCACTGATCGACGGCATCGCCGAGGAACTGGCCACGGTGATCGTCGCGTCACTACACACCGCGCCAGCGGATACCAGGGCGAAAGCGCATGCGGCGATCACCGCGGGGATCCACCTGCTCACCGACGACCCGCGTAAGGCGGAGGTGGCGTTGGTTGCCGGCATGGCGACCCCCGAGCTGCGGGCGCGCACCACCGAAACGGTGCGGGTATTCGCGCGCCTGGTCGCCACGGAGGGTGTCGAGTTCTACGGCATCACCGACCCCGAGCCGGATCCGGTGATCGATTTCCGGGCCACCTACCTGGTCGGTGGCCTGGTCCAGACGTTGACCGGCTGGCTGCGCGGCGATCTGCCGATCAGCCGGGACGAACTGATCGACTACACCACCGATGTGTTCGTGCTGCTCGGCGAGGATCTGGCCCACAGGCTCGGCGAATCGGCGCTGCGGGGCAGCGTCGAGCAGCAGGACGAGCCCGGCTCAGAGGTGTAGCCCGACCGCGGGCAACCCCGCCGGCTCACCCTGCACGACCACCCGGAACACGACCTCCCGGTGCGCCCAATAGTCCGCCCCGGCGTGCAGCGCCGAGGCGAGCCACGCACGGTCGGCCGGGGCGTCGGCAAGGAGCTGACCACCGTCACGCACCACGACGACATATCCCTCGGCCGATCCGAGCCAGTCGTCGAGGTCACGAAGGCAGTCGTCGAAGGCGTCTTTGTTGTTGCCGAAGTAGTAGGGGAACTGGAGCGCGGCCGCGAACTCGTCGAGGACGCCCGCCACCGTGCGCATCTTCTTTCCGCGGAGTTCGCGCACCCGGTATCCCGACGGCGCCTGATACCGGACGCCACTGAACTCGGGCGCCCCCACATCGAGCACCCCGAAGACCGGCGCCGGCTTGCGTGCGACCGGAGCCGACGACAGGTCCGGGGTCAGGAACTGCGATAACGCGATGGTCATCAGCGCATCCTCGTGAAGGTTTCGTAGTGGTCACCGGTGTACCACGCCGAACCGTCACTTCCGGTAACGATGCGTTCGGCGTCGCGTGAGCGTCCGGGTTGCTTGGGATTGACGTCCCATTCCTGATATGTGATCGCCTTACCGTCGGAGTCCTTGGCAGGCAGGTCGCCACCACGGTTGTAGAACCGGTCGCCGCCCTTGGTGCCCGGCGAGTTCGCCGAGCCGGGCCAGCGACCCGCGTCGATCTCCCGCAACGTCGTATACGCGCGGTCGGGGACGCCGGGCGCCTTGGACGCCACCGGTGCTGTGGAGCCCTTCCCGGTGTCGCGCGGCATGTCGGCTGGTGACGCGGCGCTGGTGACGGCCGTCCGGGTAGACGTGGTCGACGCGTCGGTGCTCGTATCGTCACCGCCCTTGGTCGCCAGCAGCGCGACGAGTACGGCGAGCACCACCGTGCCCACCGCCGACAGGACACGGATGACCTTGGCTTTCACAGCTCCTGCTTTCTTCGTTACTGCACGTTCGGCGGTGTTGCTCGCGACCGCGGGGTCAGCGGTACTGCACGGTGACCGGCGCGTGGTCGGACCAGCGCTGGTGGTAGTCGTCGGCGCGTTCGACGATCGCCTGCTTTGCCCGCTCGGCCAGTCCGGGGGTGGCCAGGTGATAGTCGATGCGCCAGCCCGCGTCGTTGTCGAAGGCGCGGCCACGGTAGGACCACCAGCTGTACGGTCCGTCGTCCTCGGGATGCAGTGACCGCACCACGTCGACATAACCCGCCGCCAGCTGCACGTCGAGCCAGGCGCGCTCCTCCGGGAGGAAGCCCGACTTCTTCAGGTTGCCCTTCCAGTTCCTGATGTCACGCTCGGTGTGGGCGATGTTCCAGTCTCCCGCGATGACGTAGTCGCCGGTCACGGTGCTCAGATGCGCACCGATCTCGGCCAGGAACCGGTACTTCGCCTCCTGACGCTCGGTGCCAGCCTCGCCGGTGTGCACGTACACACTCGCCACCGTCACCTCATCGAACTCGACCTCGATGAAACGGCCGGTCGCCGCGAATTCGCTGTCCGGGGTGATCGCGGTGCGTACCGACAGCGGCGCCCGCCGCGACAGCACCCCCACCCCTGCCCTGCCCTTGGCGTCCGGTTCTGCGTGCGAGAGTTGCCAGCCCCGCTCCAGCGCGGGCGCCAGCGCGGCCGCGACCTGCTCGTCGGTCGCGCGGGTCTCCTGTAGACAGATGATGTCGGCTTCGGTGGCGGCGAGCCAGGCGAGCATCCCTTTGCCCGCAGCCGCGCGCACGCCGTTGACGTTCACTGTCGAGATGATGTGGGGCACCCGACGACCGTACAATGCAATGCACCGACACTCCCCGAGGACCATCGCGCCAGGAAGGGGTGATGACGATGACGTCAGGCACCTCCAAGCCCACTTCCCCACTCGTGCCGATCAAGGCGCTGCACGTCGGGTCCGGTGACCCGGTGCTGCTGTTGCACGGATTCATGCTCTCACCGCATTGCTGGGAGCAGGTCGCGACCCGATTGTCCTCGCACTGCGAAGTATTCGCCCCCGCGTTCATCGGACACTGGGGCGGACCCGAGTTCACCGGGCGGACCCTCGAGTTCCGCGATTTCGCCGATCAGATCGAGGCGCAGCTGGACGAACTCGGTTGGCGCACCTGCCATATCGCCGGCAATTCGCTGGGCGCCTGGGTCGGTTTCGAACTGGCGCGCCGCGGCCGAGCCCGCACCCTGACCGCGATCGCACCGGCCGGTGGCTGGAATTCGCCCTCGTTCACCCAGATCCGGGTGGGCATGAAGTTCGCGTCGCTGATTCCGCTGGTACAGCTGGGCAAGCGGCTGGGCGGATTCCCGGCGAACAACCGGATCATCCAGCTGGCCGTCGGGCTCCTGCTGAGCAAGAACATCAGCGCGGTACCCCGCCGCGACCTCGCTGCCCAGATCACAGCGGCACTGCACTGCCCGGCGATGGTTCCGATGATCCTCGGCAGCCTGCGGGCATCGGTCATGGACAACGTGTCGGACCTGACGACCCCGGTACGCCTGTTGCTCGCCGAAACCGACCGCATCATCCCCAACCGCGTCTACGCCCGCCGCTACCTGCGCGAACTCCCCGAATCCGCCGACCGCATCCTGGTCAACGGCGTCGGCCACGTCCCCATGCTCGAAGCCCCCGACCGTATCGCCACCCTCATCGCCGAACACATCTACGCCAGCCGCAATCACCTACGCGCGGTGTGAGTCGGCGGCTGCTCAGGCGGATTTGTACGCGGAGACCACGGCCTCGGCAACCCGCATCAGGCCTGGGCACCCACGGCTGCCGGTGAGTTCGACGACATCGGCCCAGGTATCGGCTCGCCCTTGGTTCGCGGGCGGAGGGCCGTCGGCACCTATGTCCACTGTCCGCGGATCATTTTCACCCAGGTACAGGTCCATGGTGCAGCTGTTGGACTTGCGCACCGCACGGACCCCTGAGACAGTGACGGCTTCACCCTCGGACTGGGCGTAGTCGAGCAGACCGAGCGTTTTCTGTGTCGAGTTAATGGATCCCCGCTCGAAGTGAACCGGCGTTCCGTCGATCGTGTCGTTCGGCGCATTCACGGAGTGATGGCTCAGGTCGACCCCACCCCGGTGATCCCGGCGGCTCCGATTTTCGGCCGAAACGCGATATGACATTCGTCGAACCCTTGACTGCCACCGAAGTACGCAGGTGTGCCGAGGGTTGCGATCGCCGCATCGTTGATGAACCCGCACGGATCGAGGCGCCTGATCTGATCGGACACTCGCAGTGCCGCTCGCTGCTCTGCGGACAGACCTTGACGGTAGGTCGCCGCGGTTCCGGCGGCGTTCGCGTCACCGGTGATTCGTTGTGCGCAGCCGGTCAGCGATGCGGCGATCATCGCGGCAGCCGCGATCACCATGACGAGCTTCGCCGCCGAGCCATGTGAATTCCACCCCACGCCGCTGACCTTACAGTTCATCGGCGCAACCTCCGCCCCGGGTTGGCTGCGGCTAACCGGTGAGGTCGGAGATCTGGGCGACCAGCTGCCAGGGGCGGGTCGTGTCGGTGGTGGCTTTGCCGCTGGTGAGGATGGCGCCGGAGAGGGCGCGGGCGGGGTCGGCCCAGCCGTATTGGGTGGTCAAACCACTACGGCCGAAATGGGACTGGGTGTTGCGGCCGAATTTGGAGCGGCCAGCGCCCAGTTCGAATCCAGCGCAGGAGACTCGGCCCGCGGCTCCCGGCATGCGGTAGGCGGGCCGGACGGCAGCGTGCAGGGTGGCGGGGTCGATGATGCGGATGCCGTCGAGTTCACCGCCGCGGGCGAGGATTTCGTAGAAACGCGACAGTTCGAAGGCGGTGGTGACGAGGTTGCCGGAGGGGAGTTCGGCGGTGAGGAAGGCCGCGTTGGCCTCCTTGGACACTGCCGCGCCACCCATTCCGCCGCCGAGTGCCTTGCGCGCGAGAAACTTCGAGACCCGCGACGGTCCTGGCCCGGTTTTCACACTCGGCACGACCTTGTCGACGTCCTCGGGGCGCACGCCGAAGTTGTTCCATCGGAAGCCGAGCGGATCGAGGACCTGCTCGGCAAGATGTTCACGCATCGGTTTTCCGGTCGCCCGGCGCACCAGCAGGCGTTGGATCAAACCTCCGGTCAGCGCGTGATACACCCGGAAACGGCCCGGCCGCCAGCTCGGCACGAGGTCCGCGAGCGCCTGCACCGCGAGATCCTCGTCGACCACCACGTCGATGGCACGGTACGGCGGCGTCATGAACGGCACGCCCGCCGAATGCGACAGCACATCGCCGATGGTGATCGATTCTTTGCCATGGGCCGCGAACTCCGGAATGTACTCGCAGACAGGGTCGTTCACACCGAACGCACCCTGCTCGACGAGCATGAACATGAGGGTTCCGGCGACACCTTTGGCGGTGGAGAACCCGCAGAACGGCGTATCCGGTGTGGCGAGGACCTTCTCCGCATCAGGACCGTCACCCGGCCCGTTCCCCCAGCCGTGCCCGATGGTCCGGTTCAACACGATCGCACCGTGCCGCCGCACGCAGACCTGAATCGCGGGCGTGGTCCCCATCCGATACCAGTCCTGCACCGACGCCCAGACCGTCTCGACGTCCCCGCGCGTCAGCCCCGCCGCCGTCGGTTCGTCCTCGGGTCCACGCGTGGTCACCGCGTCCAGATCATCGACAACCGTGATCAACGTGCCGGGTAGTGCCGTCATTCGCCCGAGCTTAACGGCCGACCCTGATAGCCCGCTGAGCTGCGGGCCGGCGCGGCGAAGGCGTCTGCCCGGCCATTCGGCCGATCAGCCGAGCCGAGCAGTGCCACGGTGTGCGACTCGTCACCGGGGTCGGCCTGCGGTTGCCGCGCTCGCCCGAGCCAGTGATGGCGCTCGACGGCGCGGGGCGCGAGATCACGGGCTCGTCTCAGCATTGTGAAACGCCCACGCTTCATGCTAGCCGGGCGCTAACTTCCGATCATGAAGCGCTCCATCGCAGGCGTTGCTCTCGGCGTCGCCGTCACTCTCATCATTCCGCTGCCTGCACTGGCCGATACCGGTTCGTCCATTCTGCCCGGTGATACCGGTTCGTCGTCGGGGTCCGCGAAATCCGGGTCGGCCACGGGGTCGGCGAAGTCGGGGTCGGCGTCAGGGTCGGCAAAGTCCGGATCATCGTCGGGTTCGGGGAAGTCCGGTTCCGCGTCGGGATCGGGTAAATCCGGCTCGTCATCGGGATCCCGCGATTCCGGCTCATCGTCGGACGACGACACCGGTTCATCCTCGCGCTCCGACGACGACACCGGATCGTCGTCGAGGACCGATGACGACACCGAATCGCCCTCGCGCACTCCCAATTCCCGCCCACACTCCGGTGGTACCGAAACCCCCACGGACTCCGCCGATTCCGGCACACCCTCCGGCTCCGGCGGCGCGCTCCCCTCATATGAGCAGTGGATCGGCGAGGTACAGACGGTGGCCGACCAGGCACAGGCCGAGCTCGCGCAGCGGCTACCCGGCGCCACCCGCCCCGCCATCGTTCTCGATATCGACAACACCTCGCTGGAGACTCAATACAACCCGGGCGTCATCATCCCCGCCATGGACCCGATCCTGCGGCTGGCCACCTGGGCCAAGGGGCAGGGCGCGGCGATCATATTCGTCACCGGGCGGCCCGAACTGGTGAACATCTACACCCAGCACAACCTCTCCGCCGTCGGTTACCCGGTCGACGGTCTCTACGGCAGTCCGCTGACTACGCTCTCAGCCGGATCCACAGGGCTGGAGCAGTACAAGACCGGCGCCCGCAGAGATATCGAGTCCGACGGCTACACGATCGTCGCCAATATCGGCAACAGCCCCTCCGACCTCGCGGGTGGACATGCCGAGACGACCTTCAAGCTTCCCGATTACGACGGCGCTCTCAGCTGAGAGAGCCGAAACGCCGCCCACCTGCTGCGGGTGGGCGGCGTTCACACCACCGTCTTATGCCAGCAGCCCCTTGGCGACATGCGTCACCTGAATCTCGTTGCTGCCCGCATAGATCATCAGCGACTTGGCATCCCGCGCCAGCTGTTCGACTCGATACTCGGTCATATAGCCGTTGCCGCCGAACAACTGCACCGCCTCCATCGCGACCTCGGTAGCGGCCTCG
Source organism: Nocardia cyriacigeorgica (assembly GCF_010868145.1). Lineage (GTDB taxonomy): Bacteria > Actinomycetota > Actinomycetes > Mycobacteriales > Mycobacteriaceae > Nocardia > Nocardia cyriacigeorgica_D. The sequence goes on along the minus strand of NZ_JAAGUY010000031.1, from coordinate 9,946 downwards.
GACGCGTACAGCTTCATCGCCGAGGCCTCCGCCAGCGTCGGCGGCTTACCGGCGCGACCGCGCTCGAGGATGCTGAACACCATGTTCTGCACGTTGATCCGCGCGACCTCCATCGTGGCCAGCTTGAGCTGGACCAGCTGGAAGCGGCCGATCTCCTGACCCCACAGCTTGCGGTTCTTGGCGTAGTCGATGCAGAGCCGATGGCATTCGTTGATGATGCCGAGCGCCATGAACGCCACCCCGACGCGTTCGGCGGTGAAGCTGGAACGTGCGCTGTCGCGTCCGTCGCCACCCTTGTGTTCTTCGGTCTCACCCAGCAGCCGGTCGCGACCCACTCGGACGTTGTCGAAGAACAGCTCACCGGTCGGCGAGGAATGCAGACCCATCTTCTTGAAGGGTTTGCCCTGGGTGAGGCCCTCCATACCCTTGTCGAGCACGAAGGTGAGCACCTTGCGATCGCGCTTGTCGATGTTCGCGTCGCCCTCGTCGAGCTTGGCGTAGACGATCATCACGTCGGCGAAGGGGCCGTTGGTGATGAAGGTCTTCTGGCCGTTGAGGATGTAGTCCTCCCCGTCGCGTTTGACGTAGGTCTTCATCCCGCCGAACGCGTCGGACCCGGAATCCGGCTCGGTGATCGCCCAGGAGGCCACCTTCTTCAAGGTGACGATATCGGCGAGCCAGCGCTCCTTCTGCGCGAGCGTGCCGCGGGACATGATCGTGGTCGCGCCGAGCCCGATGCTCACACCGAGCGCCGTCACCAGACCCATACACACCCCGGACAGCTCCCCGATCAGCACCGCCATCAGCGATTCCTGGCCGGCGAACGGACTCGAACCGCCCGAGGACTTCTTCTCCGGCAGCTCCTCCCCCGCCGCCAGGGCTTCCTCGCGTGTGCGCTGTTTGGCCAGCAGCTTGCCGACGGCCTCGGCACCCATCGCCTCGATCCCGAAGTCCGCGAACAACTTCCGCAGGATCGGGTAGGGCGTCATCTCACCGCTGTCGAGGGCATCGAGGTTGGGGCGGACCTCCTTGTCGATGAAGGTCCGCACCGCCTCGCGGATCATCTCGTCGGTCTCGGACCATTCGAACATCGTCGTTCTCCTGTGCTCGGTGGTGATATCAGGGCAGCCGGGCGGCGATATCGTCGATCAGCCACGGCCCGTCGGCCTCGATGGTCTTCACGTCATGCCAGCCTGCCAGCTCGGAGATGGCGCCGCCCTGGACCGCGAACACCTTCCCCGTGATCGGGCATTTCTCCGAGGCCAGATAGGCCACGAGCGGGGAGATATTGGCCGGGCTGAACGCATCGAACTCGCCCTCCTCGACCTCTGCGGCGAAGATGGCGCCCATGCCAGGGGTGGCGAGGGTGAGTCGGGTGCGCGCCATGGGGGCGATGGCGTTGACACGGACGCCGTAGCGTTCGAGCTCGTCAGCGGCGACCAGCGTCAATGCCGCGATGCCCGCCTTCGCTGCGCCGTAATTGGCCTGGCCAGGGTTGGGGATGGTGACACCGGACGCGGAGGCCGTATTGATCACCGCGGCATCGGGCTGATTGCCCGCTTTGCTCTGGTCCTTCCAGTACGCGGCGGCGTGATGCAGCACCGCGGCGTGGCCCTTGAGATGGACCGCGATCACGGCGTCCCACTGGGATTCCTCGAGGCCTGCGACGAAACCGTCGCGCAGGATACCCGCGTTGTTGACGACGATGTCGAGCGTGCCGAACTCGGCGACTGCCTGATCGACCAGGTTCTTCGCCCCGTTCCAGGTGGCGATGTTCTCGGTATTGGCCACCGCGCGACCGCCCGCGGCCACGATCTCGTCGGCCACCTCTTGCGCTGGGCCCACATCGGAGCCCTCACCGGCATTGCTTCCACCGAGGTCGTTGACGACCACCGCGGCGCCTTCGGCGGCGAACAGCAGTGCGTGTTCGCGGCCGATCCCCCGGCCCGCGCCGGTGATCACGGCAACCCGTCCTTCGAGTGCACCCATGTTTCGAAACTCCTTCACAGCTGAGGGGAAACGCCGCGGCGCCGGACTGTCGGCGCCGGCGCCGCAGCGAAGTGATCAGTCGGTGTTCGATGAGCCTGATCCGGAGGCCCCGCGTAATGTCGCTGGACCACCGACCATGACCGGATCAGTCGGCGACGACCGCGAGCCCGTCGGTGAGCACCAGATCCGCACCGCGCGCGGTCCGGAACGCGTAGGTGGTGACGCCGTCCTCGGCACCTACCCGCCAGATCTGGGTCTCCAGATCGTCGTCGGGGAACACCATCTTCGAGAACCGCACCGCGAACCGTTTCAGCCGATGCACATCCGATCCCGCGACCTCGGTGAGCACACCCCAGGACGACATCGCCATGGTGCACAGACCGTGCGCGATGATGCCGGGCAGGCCCGCGTCCTTGGCCACCTGTTCGTCGAGGTGCAGCGGGACCGGGTCACCGGAGGCGGGCGCGTAGCGGTAGGTCTGGTCGTGATCCACATGGTGGGCGACCGTCACCAGCGGCGGCTGCTCGGCCAGTGCCGGATCGAACTTGTGCGCAGGTGCCGACTCGCCGACCTTGGCGCCGACATCGATATTGCGGAAGAACGCGGTCAGGTACTGCTCGTTGACCAGTTCACCATCCTCGGTGCGGCATTCGATGACGATGGTGATCGAGGTGCCGTTCTCGCGCCCCTCGTAACCGATCGCCTTGGCCCGCGAGACCAGCTTGTCACCGGGACGGATCGGGCGATGGAAATGGAAATCCTGCTCGCCGTGCACGACCCGGCCGAAGATGTCCATCGGGACCACGTCGATGACCGGCATCATCATGGCCTCGAAGACCGGAACGATGCCGAACACCGGCGAGGCGACCTCACCGGCGAGATGGGCGGGGATCGGATCGTTGGTCGCGGCCGCGTATTCGGCGATCCGCTCAGCGGTGACCTCGAAACGCTCATCATCGGACCAGACGTTCAGACCGGAGTCGTCGAATTCGACGCTTTTGCCCGCTGTTTCGGTCGTCATGTGCGCGCCCGGATTCAGACCGACGCCAGTGCGTCGAGCTGCTCGAGGGTCTTGTCCAGCTGCTTGGCGCCGTCCTTTTCGACCGCCTTGCCGAGCGCGCCCTTGATCAGTGCGCCCTCGAAATCACCGTCGACGGAGAACTTGCTGCCCGCGCCCTCCGGCTGGATCTCGAAGGAGAACCGCACCTTGACACCGGCCATACCGGTACCGCTGAGCACCAGTTTGTTCGGGGCGTCGACGCTCTCGACCACCCATTCGATCTTGTTGGCCATGCCGAGCATGAAGATCTTGGCGACCAGCTTGGATCCGGCGGTCAGAGCGGCAGGCGGCTCCTCCATCCAGCGCTCGTGGATGGTGAACCACTTGTCCCAGGTGGCGGTATCGGAGACAACGGCCCAGACGGCGTCGGGGGCGGCGTTCAGATTCTTTGTGGCGTCGATATGACCCATGGTCGTGCTCCTCGTCGAGTCCGAATTCGTGGATGGTTCAGGGATTTCAGCGCACTGCGCGCTGGTAGGCGGTGACGACGGCGGCCCCGCCGAGACCGATGTTGTGTTGCAAGGCGGCGGTGACGTTGTCGACCTGACGCTTGTCGGCCGCGCCGCGCAGCTGCCAGGTGAGCTCCGAGCACTGCGCCAGACCGGTCGCGCCGAGCGGATGTCCCTTGGAGATCAGTCCGCCCGACGGGTTGACGACCCACTTGCCGCCGTAGGTGGTCTGGTCGGCGTCGAGCAGCTGGGCGGCCTCACCCTCACCGCACAGGCCCAGCGCCTCGTAGAGCAGCAGCTCATTGGCGGAGAAGCAGTCGTGCAGCTCGATGACCTGGAAGTCCTCCGGGCCCAGTCCGGCCTGGTCGTAGACCTTGCGCGCGGCCTGCACGTTCATGTCGTAGCCGATGATGTTCTTCGCCGAACCGTCGAAGGTCGAGGCGTAGTCGGTGGTCATCGATTGTCCGACGATCTCCACCGCCTGTCCGGCCAGATCGTGCGAATCCACGAATGCCTCACTGGCCAAGATCACCGCGCCGGAACCGTCGGAGGTCGGCGAGCACTGCAACTTGGTGAGCGGGTCGTAGATCATCCGCGCGCCGAGGATGTCGTCCATCGTGTACTCGTCCTGGAACTGCGAGTACGGGTTGTTCACCGAATGCTTGTGGTTCTTGTAGCCGATCTTCGCGAAATGCTCCGGCGTGCTGCCGTACTGCTTCATATGCTCGCGACCGGCCGCACCGAACATCCACGGCGCCACCGGAAACAGCACTTCGGAGATCTCGGCGAGCGCCAGGATGTGCTTGCCCATGGGCTGTTCCCGGTCGTCCCAGGTGGATTCCAGCGAACCCGGCTTCATCTTCTCGAATCCGAGCGCGAGGGTGCACTCGGCCAGGCCGCCCCGAATCGCCTGTGCCGCAAGGTAGAGCGCTGTCGAGCCGGTGGAGCAGTTGTTATTGACATTCACCACCGGGATGCCGGTCATGCCCAGCTCATAGACCGCCCGCTGACCGGAGGTCGACTCGCCGTAGACGTAGCCCACGTAGGCCTGTTCCACTTCGCGGTAGTCGATTCCGGCGTCGGCGAGGGCCTTGGTCCCCGACTCCCGTGCCATGTCCGGGTAATCCCAGTCGCTGCCGTCTTCGTTCTTGCGCCGGCCGGGCTTCTCGAACTTCGTCATCCCGACACCGACGACGTAGACCTTGTTCGCCATCGAACTCCTCACCTTGTGCCGCCCCGAAGTCCTCGGAGCCGCTCGCAGGTAACCGCGTCAGCCGCGCGGCTCAACCAGTTACAAACATACGAGTGTGTATGTAAGCACGCAAGGGTGCGATTGATTTTCCACCGAAGAACGCCCGTCGGTCCCGGTAGAGGGCAGTGCCCGAACATTCCCACCGCGCCGCCGGGACGGCACATAGGCCGACTACCGCGCTGCTGACGTACGTACACGGAGGCAACGCCACGCTCGCCCACCACGTTGAGCATCAATGGCCCAGGCGCGAATCTCGGCAGCCGACACCGCCGGGACCAACCCCGAGGGCGAATCAGCTGCCTCGGTGTCGAGACAGCCGCAATCGCCGGCAGCGCTCGCGCTCAACCGCGGATAACATTCGACTTCCGCCGCCGAGAGCAGCGTCAGCGTTTCACGACTCCGAAGCCGCCTTCGGGGTGAGTGCGGCCTCGGCGATCGTGCCCAGATGGGCACTCGCGCGAGTCCAGCGGCGGCGCGCCCGATCCGGATCCGGGTCGATGAAGTTCGAGATCAGGATGCCGCGCAGGGCATCCATCGCGGTGTAGACGAAATCGCGGGCATCCTTGCGGCGCACCTCATCCGGGACGAACCGCGCCACCGCGAGCAGCACGGCATTGTTGACGAACGGCTCCACCTTCTCCATGGCAGCCGCGAGCACCGGGTCGGTGCGGCCCGCCACCCACAGTTCGACGGTGGCGATGAACAGCGGCCCCTGATGCAGCTCCCAGAGGAACTCCAGCGCCGCGTCGACCGGATCGTCGACATCCTCCACCCGGCCCATATCGCGCATCGCGGTTTCGGCGCGACGCTGCGCGAGGTGGCTGATGGCCGCGACAACCAGGTCGTTCTTGGACCCGAAGTGGTGCACTTGCGCCCCGCGGGTGACGCCCGCACGTTCGGCGACACGCGGCGTGGTCGTGCCCGCATAGCCGTACTCGACCAGGCAGTCGATGGTGGCGTCGAGCAGCCGGACCCGCATCTCGCTACTGCGCTGCTCCTGGGTGCGGCGCGCGGGCTTGGAGAGTGCGGTTCTGGCCATTCGGACGATTCTACCTTTACATTCAGGTCGGTATGTTCACGAGGCGGCCACGACGTGCGGATCTCGCCGGCGGAAGGTACGGCGATACTCGCCAGGGGTCACCCCGACGACGGCCACGAAGTGCCTGCGCAGATTCGTCGCGGTGCCGAGCCCGCACATCCGGCCGATTCGCTCCATCCCGAAATCCGTTGACTCCAGCAGCGATTGCGCGTGTGCCAGTCGCTGGTTGAGCAGCCAGCGCATCGGCGTGACGCCCTTGGACTGATGGAGCCGCCGATGGAAGGTCCTTGGACTCATATTCGCGCGGGCGGCCAGCGTGTCGACCGTCAGCGGCTGATCGAGATTGGCCATCGCCCATTGCAGTACCGGACCGAGGTCGTCGGACTCCGACGGAGGCACCGACAACTCGACGAACTGCGCCTGCCCACCGGAGCGATGCGGCGGGATCACCATCCGCCGGGCGAGCCGGTTGGCGACCAGCGCGCCGAAGTCGCGGCGCACCAGATGCAGGCACAGGTCCAGCGCCGCCGACATGCCCGCGCTGGTGAGCACGTCGCCATCGTCGACGTACAGCACCGAATCGTCGACCTCGATCCGCGGATACCTCTCGGCCAGCGCGGCGGCGTGCTCCCAGTGCGCGGTGACCCGCCTGCCGGTGAGGATGCCCGCCTCGGCCAGCGCGAAGATCCCGTCACAGAGGGCGACGATGCGCGCTCCCCCGTCATGGGCGGCGGCGATCACCTCGACCAGCGCCTCCGGGACCTTGCCGCCGTCGCGCAGGTAGTCGTGCGCCACCGACGGCACGATCACGGTGTCGGCGGCCAGCAGCTCCTCCCGTCCGTGTTCGGCCCGCAGATAGGTACCGAAGCCGAGCGGCTGGGTCCGTGGCCGCGATTCCACCGTGCAGACGCGCAGTTCGTACCAAGGGTCGGCGAGGTCGGGTTGTGGCGTGCCGAAGATCGAGGCAACCACGCCGAGTTCGTACAGATCCCAGGGGTGCAGCTCGCCGGGCGAGACGGCCAATGCCACGACATGTGCGGTCATGAGATCAGCCTATGGCAGTAATCGTTCGTTGGCCGTCAGTCCTGCCACTCACACCCACGCCGCCGAGTCCGGAAGACTCATCGTCGGGCCCACCCACAGACATCACCAGCAACAGGAGTCACATCATGACGATCAACAGCACTTCGGTGACCGTGCTCGGACTGGGCCGGATCGGCGCCGCGCTCGCCGAGCTGTTCCTGCGCAACGGCCATCCGACCACGGTGTGGAACCGCACGCCGGGCAAGGCGGACCAGCTCGACGGGCTAGGGGCGCAGCGAGCGAATTCCGCGGAGGAGGCGATCAGCGCGAGCGAGCTGATCGTGATCGCCGGCGTCGATACCGCGACGGCGGCGGCGCTGGTGAGCGAAGTGGGTGAGGTGGTGGCCGGACGCGACATCCTCAATGTCGCCACCGGCCGCCCCGATCAGGCCCGCGAACTGGCGAGCCTGGTCACCGAACTCGGCGGGCGTTTCCTCGACGGTGCGATCCTCGGCGTCCCGCAAACCCTGGGCACCACCGACACGCTCTTCCTCTACAGCGGCTCCCCCGAGGCCGAGCAACGGCACTCGGAGACTCTCGCCGAACTCGGCACCGTGAACTTTCTCGGCGCCGACGCCGGCCTGGCCGGGCTGCACGATATGGCCGTGCTGGCGGGGATGTACGGCCTGTTCGGTGGCTTCTTCCAAGCGGTGGCCATGGTGGACAGCGAGGGCGTCGGCGCCACCACGTTCACCACCGACTACCTGATCCCGTGGCTGCGCTCGCTGCTGGATCTGCTGCCGACGCTGGCTGCCGAAATCGACTCACGGGAGTTCCCGGTGAACTTCTCCGACCTCGCCGCCAACCGTGTCGGGCTCGACAACATCCGCACCGCCGCGCACAACCAGGGCGTCTCCAGCGAACTCATCGACCCGCTGCAACGCCTGTTCGACAAGCAGGCCGAGCTCGGTCACGGTGCGGACAGCTTCACCACCGCCGTCTCCGGCCTGCTCACATCCGGTCGCCCGGTCGGCGTTCACTGAAGGAGTCCCAGAAACACGTCGGGCACCCCGCGTGATGTGCGGGGTGCCCGTATCCAGCCGGACCCTTGTCCGCCGGCCGCGGCGCCTCGGTAGGGGCGTCCAGCGGCCGGCAGCGGTCCTGCCGAGGCAGATCAGCTCAGCGGATCGGCTCAGCGGATGGCGCGCGCCAGGTTGGCGTCGAGCGCGGCCAGGAACTCTTCGGTGCTCAGGTAGCCCTGGTCACCGCCGACGAGCAGCGCGAGGTCCTTGGTCATCTGACCACCCTCGACGGTCTTGATGACGACATCCTCGAGGGTCTGCGCGAAACCGATCACCTCGGGTGTGTTGTCCAGCTTGCCGCGGTGCTCGAGGCCGCGGGTCCAGGCGAAGATCGACGCGATCGGGTTGGTCGAGGTCGGCTTGCCCTGCTGGTGCTGGCGGTAGTGCCGGGTGACCGTCCCGTGCGCGGCCTCGGCCTCACAGGTCCGGCCGTCCGGGGTCAGCAGCACCGAGGTCATCAGCCCCAGCGAACCGAAGCCCTGCGCCACCGTGTCGGACTGCACGTCACCGTCATAGTTCTTGCAGGCCCAGACATAGCCGCCCTCCCACTTCATGGAGGAGGCGACCATATCGTCGATCAGGCGGTGCTCGTAGGTCAGGCCCGCGGCGTCGAACTGGCTCTTGAACTCGGCGTCGAAGACCTCCTGGAAGGTGTCCTTGAACATGCCGTCGTAGGCCTTCAGGATGGTGTTCTTCGTCGACATGTAGACCGGGTAGTTCTGCTGCAGGCCGTAGTTGAACGATGCCCGCGCGAAGTCCTCGATCGACTTCTTGAAGTTGTACATACCCATGACGACGCCGCCGTCCTCGGGCATCTTCACGACCTCGTGCACGATCGGCTCGCTGCCGTCTTCGGGGGTGAAGGTCAGCGTGACGGTGCCGCCCTGGAACACCTTGAAGTCGGTGGCGCGGTACTGGTCACCGAAGGCGTGACGGCCGATGATGATCGGCTTGGTCCAGCCGGGAACCAGGCGCGGAACGTTGGAGATGATGATCGGCGCGCGGAAGATGGTGCCGCCGAGAATGTTGCGGATGGTGCCGTTGGGCGAGCGCCACATCTTCTTGAGGCCGAACTCTTCGACACGGGCCTCATCGGGGGTGATGGTGGCACATTTCACGCCGACACCATGCTTCTTGATGGCGTTCGCGGCGTCGACAGTGACCTGGTCGTCGGTCTTGTCGCGGTACTCGATGCCGAGGTCGTAGTACTCGAGGTTCACATCGAGGTACGGGTGGATCAGCTTGTCCTTGATGAACTGCCAGATGATCCGGGTCATCTCGTCGCCGTCGAGTTCTACGACGGTGCCTTCAACCTTGATCTTGGACATGGATCTTCGTGTCCTCCTAGGATGGTGCCCTCATTGCACGGCCAGGCGAACACGCTTGTGAGCGGACCCCAGCTGTTCAACAGACAACGTATACGCCTCGTGTTGTCCGCGAGACGTCTGGTGCAAACAAGACAAGCGTACTGCTGGTGGCGATCTCACCGTGCGGGTAGGTCCGGGTGTGAGACGGATTACGGTCGACCGCCGATTCCGCCGCAGGTCACCCGCCGCCGACCCCGGGCATGGGAAGCCGGGGTTCGGGCCGGACGGGCTCGCCGGTTACGATGTCGGTCAGGTCATGAGAGCCAGTGCCAAGCCCCGGCTAGCTGGACGGCAACCCTCCTGCAGCGGTGGGGTGCTCCGGGTGAGGACCGGGCTCCCGAGAGCCGGGAGCAAGCGCGCACGTAGGAGGTCACCGAGATGTGTTGTTGTTGTTTGTCGCTCGCGCACAGATAGCCAAGTAATCCCGGCGAACAACCTTTGGAGCCTTCCTTGACCGACGCCACAGTGCCCGATCCGACCGCAGCCTGGTCTTTCGAGACCAAGCAGATTCATGCCGGTCAGGCGCCCGACGACAGCACCGGCGCGCGTGCGTTGCCGATCTATCAGACCACCTCGTATGCCTTCCGCGATACCGATCACGCGGCGGCGCTGTTCGGGCTGGCCGAGCCCGGCAACATCTACACCCGCATCATGAACCCCACCCAGGACGTGGTCGAACAACGCA
>NZ_JAAGUY010000030.1 GCF_010868145.1 Nocardia cyriacigeorgica | reverse complement strand
GGGCGGGGGAGCGGGATGGGGGCGGAGGTGTTCTCGGTGATCTCCACGACGGGACCGAGGCCACGCTCGGCGCGGTCGGAGTACTGCTGTGCCTTGGCTTTCGCATCGGCCCAGGCCGCGTCGCGCGCGGTGGCCAGCAGAGTGTCCTGGTCGGCGAAGGTCAGTTCGAGCCCGCCGAGGCGAACATCGTCACCGCCGGCGTCGACGCAATGCGCGATGACGGTGGCCGGGCCCGGATCGGCGGCCTCGCCGATCTCGCGCAGCGCGACAGTCAGCGAGGTGGACGCCAGATAGCCGGTGATCTTGTTGCCGCCACCCTCCACCCAGACCGTCTCGGTACGGACCGACAGCCCACTGGTGGCGATATCGGCACTCGCGACGCCGTCCGAACGCAGCGAGTCGGTGACCGCGGCGACGCGCTCACCGGCGCGCCCGTAGGCAAGGGCGACCTTGCTCGCCCGGCTCTCCACCGTGATGGTGACGCGCATCAGGTCGGGGGTGGCGCGGGCGGTGCCATGACCGAAAGTGGTGACCGTGCCCGTGGCCGATGAGGACTTCTTCTTGCTCACGCGATCTCCTGACTGTCGCCGAATGTCGGGCGGAACTCCGTGCTCGCGGAGCCACCGCACTCAATAGTCCCCGCCACGCACCGCGACCGCCCGGACCGCGGCGTCCATCTGCGCGTACGCACCCGCCGCGAGCCGCTCGAGCAGCGCGAGCTTGAGGTGTGGCGCGCGTTCGGTGAGCTGGTCGAACCGTTGCGGGCTCAGGACGCCGAGCCGCACACCCGTCTCGGCCCTTGCCTCGTTGACGAACGGCGAGCCGATCAGCATCGGGATCTCACCGAACGACATTCCCGGCGACAATGTCGCCAGCCGATGCGAGCGCTGATCACTGCCGTCGAAGGCGATCCGCACCCGGCCCTCGAGGATCAGGTAGAGGCCCGACCGGTCGCTGCCGCGCCGGGCGATCACCTCCCCGCGCGCGAAGGTCCTGGTCTCGAATTCCTTGGCCAACCGGGCACGGTCGGCTGGGTCGAGAGCCGCCAGCGCCGGATGCTCCTCCACGGTCACCGACTCGCATTGCCGTTCGGCGGGGTCGAGGTGGCGGTCGAGCACGATGTCCTCACACCATTCGGTGGCGGTATCCCGGTCGAGGAACACTCGCCCGCGCGGGTCGGCGGGATCCAGACTCGACACCACACGCCCCAGCTTGCTGTCCGGGTCGACGATCGCGACCCGACAGCCAGCGGCCGCGAGTTCGGCGTGCAGATCGTCGAGCATGCGCACCGCGATCGCGCTGACCTCGCCCACTCGCCGCAGGTCGATCACCAGCGCGGTCAGCTCACCGGCCTGGGCCTCGATCGCCCGCACCGCGCTTTCGGCGCCGGCGAACAGCAGATCGCCGTGTAGCTCGTAGATTCTGGCCTGGCGCCCGAACTCGGCCAGCGTATCCATCTCCTCGGTGCCCCGCCGCAGCCGCGAGGGTACCTCCGCCACCGAGTAGGTCTCCCGGATCGCGGTCCGCGCCGACCGGGTGACGTGCAGGAAGTGCAGTTCCAGACGCCGCGACAGCTCCCGGCACACCGCGACTCCGCGCACGCTGTTGCCGTGCTCATCCAGTCGGGGGGAGTAGACGGCGAGACCGATCTGGCCGGGCAGCACCGCGAGGATGCCGCCACCCACACCGCTCTTGGCGGGTAGCCCGACGGTGGCGACCCAGTCGCCTGCGGCGTTGTACATCCCGCAGGTCGTCATCACGCTGAGCACCCGCTCGGTCAACGGCGCCGACAGCGCACGGTCCCCGGTGATCGGATTGCGTCCGTTGTTTGCCAGGGTCGCGGCCATGAGGGCCAGATCACGGCAGGTCACATCGATCGAGCATTGCCGGAAGTAGCGATCCACCGCCTCGTCCGGATCGTTGTCGATGATGCCGAAGGAGCGCAGCATGTAGCCGATGGCGCGGTTGCGGAACCCGGTGCGCGCCTCGGAGGCGTAGACGGCCTCGTTCGTCCGCAGTTCCCGTCCGGCGAACCGGGAGTAGCAGCGGCGCACGCGCTCGAACCGGTCGGCGGAGTCGGTGCCGGTGATGAGGGAGGCAGCGGTGATCGCGCCGGCATTGATCATCGGATTGCGTGGTCGCTCGGTTACCGGGTCCAGGCTGATCTCGTTGAACGGCTCACCGGAGGGCTCCACGTCGATACGGCCGTCGACCAGCTCCACGCCCCGATCGGCCAGGGCGAGCGCGTAGGTGAAGGGCTTGGAAATGGATTGGATGGTGAAGGGCGCGTCCATGTCGCCGACGCCGTAGCGTAGGCCGTCGGCGGTGGCCAGGCACAGCCCGAATGAATCCGGCTGTACCGCCGCCAGTTCGGGAATGTAGTCGGCCGGTGCACCGGAGTCTTCGTCGCGATACTGCCGGTAGACCTCATCGAGGATGCGTGCGACCACACCCGGGTCGGCCACCGCTGTGCTCTGCTGTTCGCGCACGGTCACAGACCCACTCTAAGCTGGTCAGCGTATGTCGAGTCTCACATTCACCGGCCATGTCGGCTGGTGGAGATCCGTCGTCGTGCGAGGCACTCGACGAGGCTCCGTAGACTGATCGGATCAGATGCGCTATCCGGAGGGAGCGAGTTCAGGTGGGAATGCTTTCCCGGGTCGACACGCCCGAAGATCTGCGGCAGCTGTCGACGCCGCAGCTGCGCGAGCTGGCGGCGGACATCCGTGAGTTTCTGGTCCGCAAGGTCGCGGTCACCGGCGGTCACCTCGGCCCCAACCTCGGCGTGGTCGAGCTGACCATCGCACTGCACCGGGTCTTCGACTCACCTGCCGACCCGCTGATCTTCGATACCGGCCATCAGGCCTACGTGCACAAGATCCTCACCGGCCGCAAGGACCAGTTCGACACCCTGCGCAAGCAGGGCGGACTGTCGGGCTACCCGAGCCGTGCGGAGAGCGCGCACGACTGGGTGGAGTCTTCCCACGCCTCGGCCTCCCTGTCCTACGCCGACGGTCTCGCCAAGGCGTTCGCGCTGACCGGTCAGGACCGGCATGTGGTCGCTGTGGTCGGTGACGGTGCGTTGACCGGCGGCATGTGCTGGGAGGCGCTGAACAATATCGCCGCCGCGCCCGACCGTCCGGTGGTCATCGTCGTCAACGACAACGGCCGCTCCTACGCCCCCACCATCGGCGGCCTGGCCCAGCGCCTGACCGCCCTGCGCACCCAGCCGGCCTACGAGCATGCACTCGACGCGGGCAGGCGGCTGCTCAAGAGCATCCCCCGGGTCGGTGACTCGGCGTACTCGATGATGCATGCGGTGAAGGCGGGCATCAAGGATGCGGTCAGCCCGCAGGAGCTGTTCAGTGATCTCGGGCTCAAGTACGTCGGCCCGGTGGACGGGCACGATATCGCCGCGCTGGAGGGCGCGCTGCGGCATGCGAAGGACTTCGGCGGTCCGGTCGTGGTGCACGCGGTGACCCAGAAGGGCCGCGGTTACGAGCCTGCCGAGAATCACGAAGCCGATCAGATGCATGCCTGCGGTCCGATCGACCCGCTCACCGGTGAGCCGGTGAGCAGCAGCGAAGCGCAGGAGTGGACCTCGGTGTTCTCGGCGGAGCTCATCGAGCACGCCGAGCGCCGCGACGATATCGTCGCCATCACCGCCGCCATGCCAGGACCGACGGGCCTTGCCGCCTTCGGCGAACGTTTCCCGGAGCGGATGTTCGATGTCGGTATCGCCGAACAGCACGCCATGGCGTCGGCGGCCGGTCTCGCGCTCGGCGGTATGCATCCGGTGGTCGCCATCTACTCGACCTTCCTCAACCGGGCCTTCGACCAATTGCTGATGGACGTCGCGCTGTTGAAGCAGCCGGTGACCGTGGTCCTCGACCGCGCAGGCATCACCGGCGCCGACGGTGCGAGCCACAACGGTATGTGGGATCTGTCGGTGCTCGGTATCGTGCCTGGCATGCGGGTCGCCGCCCCGCGTGATGCCGTCACCCTGCGCGAGGAGCTGTCCGAAGCGCTGGCGGTCACAGACGGACCCACCGCCTTGCGGTTCCCCAAAGGCACTGTGATCGAAGAGATTCCGGCGGTCGAGCGACTCGACGGCGTGGACGTCCTTCGCCTGCCCGAGGGCGACGGCACCGCACGGACTCAGCACGGTGACGTTCTGCTGGTTGCGGTGGGTTCCTTCGCGAGCGTTGCCGTCGAGGTCGCGGAACTGCTGGCGCCGGAAGGTATTTCGGTCACCGTCATCGACCCGAGGTGGGTACTGCCGGTCTCCGACACCATCGTCAAGCTGGCCGAGAACTACCGCATGGTGGTCACCGTCGAGGACAGCGGCCTGCACGGCGGCATCGGCTCCACCGTTTCCGCCCGCCTGCGCACCGCGGGCCTGGATGTACCGACCCGCGATCTCGGTGTGCCGCAAGAGTTCCTGGACCACGCCAGCATCGTCCAGGTCCGCCAGGAACTCGGTCTCACCGCCCCCGATATCGCCCGCCGCATCGCCGGCTGGGTCGACGCGGGCTGAGGTCTGCGCCGACGGAGGCTTCGTCCAGCACCTCGCGCGCGAGCCGCCACACGATCGGCGCGTTCGCTCCAACAGCCGCCGGAAACGACTAGACCAACTCGACCTCGGCGAAGTCGACGGTCAGGCTGTGCCTGCGCTCACGCAGTACGCCCCCTTCACGGTGGACGGTTCCCTCACTGAAGTCGATCCGCATCCGGGCGCGGGGCGCATCGACTGTTTGCACGACTCCACAGATGCCGCTGAACGGTCCCGCCGGAAAATAGACGACATCGCCTGGCGCGTATTCGGTAAGTCTCACGCCGTCACGGTAATCCACTCAGGGTGCGTCCGCCGCGTCCTGATCCGGTGCGTCGGTGACGGTGAGCGCGACGGTCAGGCGGGGCACCGACAGTTCGCGCTGCCACGGGCGTGCGCCCGCGGCATCGAGGAACTCGTCGATCTGCTTGGCCAGTTCGGTGGTGGACTCGGGGCCGAAGTCGTAGGCGGGCAGGCCGTCCCAGCACAGGCGACGCACCAGCTCCGGCGTCAGCAGATTCTCCACCGGCACCAGGACCTCGGTCGACAGTTCGCCCATGGCGGCCCTGGCGCGGGACAGCCGGGCGGCGGCCACCGGGTCGCGGCGTTCCCAGCGGTTGACCGGTGGCGGACCTTCATAGGGCTGCGACAGCGGCGGAAGCTCGGTATCGGGCAGCGTACGCGCACGTTCGACGGCGCCGAGCCATTCGCGCGAATAGCGGCGCTGACGCGGGCCCCCGAACACCGGGAGCTCCCGTAACTGCGCGATGGTGCGCGGCTCCCCGTTCGCGGCGGCGATGATGGCGGAGTCGGGCAGGATGCGGGAGGGCGCGATATCGCGATGCCGGGCCAGCTCGTCGCGGGTGGTCCACAATTCCCGGACCGTGGCCAGCTGGCGTGCCCGGCGCAGGGTGTGGATGCCGGAGGTGCGCCGCCACCGATCGGCTTTCGGCGCCGGTGGTTCGGTGCACCGGACGTGCTCGAATTCCTGTGCGGCCCACTCGGTCTTGCCCTGCTGGTGCAGTGCGGTGGCTACCGATTCACGCAGCTCGAGCAGCAGCTCCACATCGAGGGCGGCGTAGTTGAGCCAGGCCTCGGGCAGCGGCCGGGTCGACCAGTCCGCGGCACCGTGCCCCTTGCGTAGTTCCCGTCCGAGCAAGCGTTCGACCATGGCCGCGAGCCCCACCCGCTCGAACCCGGCCAGCCGGCCGCCGAGCTCGGTGTCGAACAGACGCGCCGGTCGCAGCCCCAGCTCGGCGAGCCCGGGCAGATCTTGGTCGGCCGAATGCAACACCCATTCGAGACCGTTGATCGCCTCGGCCAACGGCGCCAGATCCCCGGCCACCGGAATCGGATCGATCAGAAAGCTGCCTGCGCCCGCGCGCCGCAGCTGCACCAGGTAGGCGCGGGCGGAATAGCGAAAGCCGGACGCCCGCTCTGCGTCGACGGCCAACGGGCCGGTGCCCGCGGACAGCCGGGCGGCGGCCTCGGCGATCTCGGCGGCGGTGCTGAGCACCGGCGGGACGCCGTCGGCCGGGACGAGCAGCGGTACCGCAGGCTCCGTATCGGTGTCGACCGAGACCTGCGCTGTACTGCTGTCCGTATCGCCGCTCCCCGAGGCGCGGCCGGGCCCATCTGCTTCCGGCATAGAGGTGAACTCTACGTGGCGCTCAGCTGCGGTCGTTGTTGGTGTACGACTGTGGACGCAAATCGGTGATACCGGCCGGTGGCAGACCGGCGGCGAATGCGAGGACCTCGGCGAAGGCCTCCACATGGGGGCGCATCTCGGTGGTCATGGCGGTCCAGGAGGCTCGTAACTCCAGCTGGTGTGCGCGCGGCGGGCCCGCGATATCGCCGTAGCGCACCGAACTGGTCGAGGTAACGGTGCCACCGAGCGCGGTGAACGGCTCACCCCGCGATTCCAGCGCGTCCACCAGCCAGCTCCACGCCACCTCGGGCAACAGCGGGTCGGTCGCCAGCGCGGCATCGATATCGGCCTGGATGTAGGCGACCAGCCGGAAGGTGCCGTGCCAGGCCTCGTCGCCGTCGGGATCGTGCAGCAGGATCAGCCTGCCGAAGGCGTCGCCCTCGGAGTCGATCGGCACCACCCCGGTCTCGGGATGTTTGACCTCGGCGCCGAGGGCGTAGGAATACGGAGCCAGCCGTTGCGGCGGACGGATCGGGGCCAGCTCGATACGGGGATGCACAGTTGCGGTGCCCATCGCCTCGACCGCGGCACGAAAGGAAGCTGGTTCGCCGTCGGAGCCCTCGGTCGATGCGGCGCCGTCGCGGTAGTCGAGCGGTGTCACGAGAGGTGACGGTAGACCTACCGCCCCCGGCGCAGTCGGAGGCGCGCCGCTACGGGTCCGGTGACGCGCCTACGATGACGATGGTGAGCACACAGACGCGCCGCCGGTTGACCGATGCCCCCTTCCTGGCCGCCGCCACCGGCGCCGAGCCGAGCCGGCGTCCGGTGTGGTTCATGCGCCAGGCAGGACGGTCGCTGCCGGAGTACCGGGAGCTGCGCGCGGGCATCGGCATGCTGGAGTCCTGCTTCGATCCGGAACTCGTCTGCGAGATCACCATGCAACCCATCCGCCGCCACGGCGTGGATGCGGCAATCCTGTTCTCCGATATCGTCGTTCCGCTCAAGGCGGCTGGTATCGACCTCGATATCGTGCCCGGTGTCGGCCCTGTCGTCGCCTCGCCGGTGCGCACCACCGCCGACGTGCGCGCGTTGCCGCGGCTGCGCCCAGAGGAGGTCGGGGCCGTGACCGACGGGGTGGGGCTGCTGCTGAATGCCCTGGGTGACACGCCGCTGATCGGGTTCGCCGGTGCGCCGTTCACTTTGGCGTCGTACCTGGTCGAAGGTGGTCCGAGCAAGCATCACGAGCGGACCAAGGCGATGATGCACGCCGATCCGCAGACCTGGCACGAGCTGCTGGGTGTCCTCACCGACATCACCATCGCCTTCCTCCAGGCCCAGCTGGCTGCGGGAGTGGACGCGGTGCAGGTCTTCGACTCGTGGGCCGGTGCCCTGTCCCAGGCCGACTACCGCAGGTTCGTGCTGCCGCATTCGGAGCGGGTCTTCGCCGAGGTCGCCGCGGCCGGTGTGCCGCGCATCCACTTCGGAGTCGGGACCGGTGAGCTGCTCGGTGCGATGGGGGAGGCGGGAGCCGACGTCGTCGGCGTCGACTGGCGGGTACCGCTGACCGAGGCGGTGCGCCGCGTCGGTCCCGGAAAAGCATTGCAGGGCAACCTGGATCCGGCGATCCTGTTCGCCGGGTGGGATGCGGTGGAGGCGGAGGCCCGCCGGATCGCGGCTGAGGCCGATGAGGCGATCACCCTGGGTGCGAGCGGTCATATCTTCAACCTCGGGCACGGTGTCATGCCCGACACCGATCCGGGTGTGATCACCGCGTTGGTCGACCTCGTCCACCAATTGTGATATCGGCCGCATCCGCCGCCGGGCTGTCGAGTCTCGGGCGGATGCGGAATGTATTTTCTCGGCATCGATTCCACGGTGTGACAGCAATTCCCGAACCATGTGTTGACGATGCCGCGTGCCCTTTTCTCGCCTCGAAAAACCGCACGAAACCGCGTAATTAAGAACACCTGCTCGGAATTGGATGACCGGGTCTTCGGCTCGGTAGCTTCGATGTCATGCAGCTGACGCGCTTCACCGATATCGGCCTCCGGGCCCTTATGCGGTTGGCGGTGAGTGACGAGGCCGACAACCGAGTGACCACCCGGTTGATCGCCCGGCAGGTCAACGCATCCGAACATCATGTGTCGAAGGCAGTGACGCAACTGGTTGA
Organism: Nocardia cyriacigeorgica; assembly: GCF_010868145.1. GTDB lineage: Bacteria > Actinomycetota > Actinomycetes > Mycobacteriales > Mycobacteriaceae > Nocardia > Nocardia cyriacigeorgica_D. The sequence continues at coordinate 55,259 of NZ_JAAGUY010000030.1, read as the reverse complement.
CCTGGGTTTGGTGGAGGCGCAGCGGGGTCGCTCCGGTGGGCTGTTCATCACCGAGGCCGGGCGTAGCGCGTCGGTCGGTGGACTGGTGCGTGTCCTGGAAGGCGACCGCGAAGTTGTTCTGTGCGAGGGCGATCACCCCTGCCCGCTCGCCGGTTCCTGCCGGTTGCGTCGAATTCTGGCCGATGCCAAGGAAGCGTTCTATCGGGAATTGGACCGGTATACCGTCACCGATCTCGTCACCGGACCGGCCGTCGAATTGCTGCATCTGCTCACCATGCCGTCGGTGAGCGGTAGTTCCGATGTGGAGGAAGATCAATGAACACCGACAGCGTCGTCCGTGCCGAACCCGAACTCGAAGCCGAGTATGCCGAAACGATCCGTGCCACATTGCCCTTGGTCGGCGCCCATATCGATGAGATCACCACGGCGTTTTACCGGCGGCTGTTCGGCAATCATCCCGAATTGATCCGTGACCTGTTCAATCGCGGCAATCAGGCGCAGGGTTCCCAGCAGCGTGCCCTCGCCGCCTCCGTCGCGGCTTTTGCCACCTACCTGGTCGACCCGCAGCTGCCGCACCCAGCGGCGATGCTGTCGCGGATCGGGCACAAGCACGCCTCCCTCGGTATCACCGCCGATCAGTACCAGGTGGTGCACGACAACCTGTTCGCCGCGATCGTCGAGGTTCTCGGCGCCGACGTTGTCACCGAGCCGGTGGCGGCTGCCTGGGATCGCGTGTATTGGCTGATGGCCGACGCGCTGATCGACCTGGAGAAACAACTGTATGTCTCCGCCGGTGTCGAGCCCGGTGACGTCTTCCGGGACGCGGTGGTCGTTGGGCGCGAGGACGATCCCGCCGGCGCCGTGATCTTCACCGTCGAATCGGCCGACTCCGCGGCGCCCTTCCCTGAATTTATGCCGGGACAGTACGTTTCGGTCGGTGTTCGCCTGCCCGACGGCGCGCGCCAGCTGCGCCAATACAGCCTGGTGAACAATCCCGGCGGCGGGCAACTGGCGTTCGCGGTCAAACGCGTTGAGGCCATCGGAGGCTGCCCCGCCGGTGAGGTGTCGAGCTGGTTGCACGACAACCTCGCCGCCGGGGACCACCTCGAGATCACTCTGCCGTTCGGCGATCTGACCGTCGACACCACCACGACCACCCCGCTGGTCCTGATCTCCGCGGGTATCGGCATCACCCCGATGATCGGCGCCCTCGAATACCTGGCCGCGCACGGATCGCCCCGCACGATCCTGGCGCTACACGCAGACCGCACTCCGCGCACCCATCCGCTGCTGGACCGTATGCGCGCCCTGGTCGACCGCCTGGACTCGGCGACCCTCGACCTCTGGTACCAGGACGAGGCGGGCGCCGCGCATCAGGGCCTGCTCGACCTGTCCACGGTCACCCTCCCTGCGGATGCCGACATCTACGTCTGCGGCGCCGACGGATTCCTCGACGCGGTCCGGGTGCAGCTCATCGCGGCGGGCGTATCGGGGGAGCGGGTGCACATCGAACAATTCACGCCGACCGACTGGCGGACGGGCGCCTGCCCGGTGTGAGCCGACCCCGTCGAGCCCTGCCGTCGACCGAAACCGATGGCGGGCGAGGGGTTTCATCCGCGCTCGGCGGTAGGCCGAATCTGTCGGTGCTCGCCATCCGCCTGCGGCCGGTCCTGCCGTGGTCGACCATGGCCAGGGCTCGGACCGCGGACCGCACTCGCTGTGACACCTACCGCATCGCGCACGGTGTGTCCAGCGGATTCGCCAACCGCTACGAGGGCATGACGTGCACAGGGATTACCGTCGGGGTATGAGAATCGCGGTCATCGGCGGTGGTATCAGCGGGTTGGTCTCGGCATACCGGTTGCGTGGGTTGCTCGGGCCGGATGCGGAGATCGTCGTGGTCGAGCGGGGGGAGCGGCTGGGGGGAATTCTCTACACGGGGGAGATCAATGGTGATCCGGTCGATCTGGGCGCCGAGGCATTCGTTGGGCGACGGCCCGAAGTCATCGGACTGCTGTCCGAGCTGGGGCTCGATGATCAACTGGTGCATCCCGCCGGGCTGCGTCCGGTCATCTGGGCCGAGGGCCGCACACACGATATGCCGGCTCGGACTCTGATGGGCATCCCTTCCGATGCCGAATCGCTGCGCGGGCTGGTGTCCGACGAGACCATCGATTGGGTCGCTGCCGAACCCAAGCGCCCCTTCGCCTGGAATCCCGGCGCGGACATCGACGTCTACAGCCTGGTTGCCGACCGGTTCGGCGTCGAGGTGGCCGAACGTAGTGTCGACCCGCTGCTGGGCGGAGTATACGCGGGCAGTTCCCGCTCCATCGGCGTGCGCGCAGCCCTGCCCACCCTTGCCGCCGCCCTGGACAACGGCGCCCCCAACCTCATCCACGCCGTCGCCGCGGCACTTCCGCCGCCATCCGATGCCCCGGTGTTCGGCGGCATCCGGGACGGCTATCGGGTGTTGCTCGAAGCGCTGGCCGAACAATCCGGGGCGAAGTTCGTCACCGGCGCGGCAGCCGATCTCACCAGGTCCGCTGATGGTTGGCGGATCGACCCGCTGGGTGAGGTGGACGCCGTCATCCTCGCCACCCCCGCCCCGGTGACCGCCAGTCTGCTCGACGACGCCGTACCCGCCGCGGCCTCCGCGCTCGCCGACATCGAGCTGTCCTCCTCGGCCGTGGTCGCTTTGGCCTTGCCCCGTGACACGCCACTGCCGCAGAACTCCGGCATCCTCGTCGCCACCGGAGAACCGCTGAGCGCCAAGGCATTCACGCTCTCCAGCCGAAAATGGCCCCACCTCGCCGAACGCGAGATCGCCCTCGTCCGGGCTTCGTTCGGGAAATTCGGTGACGATGCGGTCCTCGCCTGGCCCGACGGTGAACTCGTGGCCGCAGCCGTCGCCGACCTCGCCACCGTCACCGGGGTCCCCGTCTCGCCCCTCTCGGCCACCGTCCAGCGCTGGCCCGGCGCTCTGGCCCAATACGCCCCCGGCCACACCACCCGCGTCGCCGACATCGAATCCGCCACAGCCGAATTCGACACCTTGGCGATCACCGGCGCCTACCTCCACGGCGTCGGTGTCCCCGCCTGCGTGGCCTCCGCTACCGCCGCCGCCCACCACATCGCGGCCGCACTGACCTGACCGGGAGCACGTTCCTCAGGGTGTGCGGTCGAGTTCGATACCGATGGCCTCGGTGAGGAGTTCGCGGGCGCGGTCGAAAGTGATCGACCCGCTGTGCCAGCGTTCGCTGAGTCCTTCGACCAGCGAGGTGAGGCGTTCGGCAGCGGCGGATGAGTCGATCCCGGGATGGATGGTGGAGGTGTCCTTGGCTTGCCGGATCAGGGTTTCGATATCGGTGTTCCACGCCCGCGTGGTGGCGTTCAGGGGTTCGCGCAAATCGGGGTTGAAGACCGCGCTGGCGCGTAGTTCGCCCCAGGCGATGCTCGTTTCGCGGACGTCGTCGGTGTTCTGCAGTTCCAGTAGCAGCATGTGCTCGACCTGTGCGCGCGGGGCGGTGTCGGCGAAGGCCTGATCGGTGTAGGTCTGGGCGCGGTGGTTGATGTGTTCGAGGGCGGCGTGCAGTACGCCCCCGCGATCTTTGAAGTGGTAGTAGATCAGTGCGGTGGACACCCCCGCCTCCGCGGCGAGTTTTTCGATACGAAGTCCGCGCACGCCGTCCTGGGCGATGACGCGGACAGCGGCCTCGAGGATCTGGGTTCGACGCGGTGACACGAGTCCTCACAGTAGGGCGGAGCGCCGCCGACCCGACAGGGTGGTGCCTCGGACCGGCGGCGCGGGTCGGCGAGCCGCGGTTCCCGGACGGGTCAGGCGGCAGGTTCCTGCTGGGTGGTGCAGTGGATGCCACCACCGCCTGCGGCAATGCCATCGATGTTGATCTGGACGATCTCGCGGTCGGGGAACAGTCGTTGCAGGGTGTCGCGGGTGGCCGGATCGGTGTCGGGATCACCGAATTCGGGTGCGATGACCGCGCCGTTGCAGACGTAGAAGTTGATATAGCCTGCGGCGAAGTCGTCATCGGCGAAGGTCTCACGCACCGTGGACGGGCCCTCGAGCACCTCGACTCGGAGCGGGCGGTCGTGCACGTCGGTGGCCTGGTGCAGGATCTCGAGGTGACGACGGGTGACGTCGTAGTCGAAGGAGTCCGGATCGTTGTCCAGCCCGGCCACCACCACGCCGGGGCTTGCGAAGCGGGCGTAGAAGTCGGTGTGGCCGTCGGTGATGTCCTCGCCCGCGATACCGGGTAACCAGATCACCTTCTCGATGCCGAGTAGATACGCCAATTCCTCTTCGACGTCCGTCTTCTTCCAGCCCGGGTTGCGATTGTTGTTGAGCACACAGCTCTCGGTGATGAGCGCGGTGCCCTCGCCGTCGACCTCGATGCCGCCACCTTCGAGCACCAGGTCGGTCTCCAACCGCTCCACCCGAGCCCGATCGGTGACGAATCGGGCCACCTCGGCGTCGCGGCGGTGCTCCTGTTTGTCGCCCCAGCCGTTGAAGTTGACATCGACGCCGGCGCGCCCGCCGCTGCCGTTCACGAACACCGGGCCGGTGTCGCGCATCCACAGATCGTCGATCTCGGTGGGAATCAGCTCGACGTTCGCGTGACCGATGAGGCTCTGCGCCAGCCCCATCTCATCGGGGCGCACCAGCATCGACACCGGTTCGAACCTGGCGATCGTGGTGGCGATGGTGGCGAGATTGCGCTGCACCTCCGGCAGCAATTCCGCGCCCCAGATCCGCTCACTGGCACCGAAAGCCATCCAGGTCCTGGCATGCGGTTGCCCTTCCTCGGGCATCATCCACTGTCTCCCATCGTCGTAGGCGCTACTGGAACCGCTACCGCTGAAGGGCAGTTTCTCGTCGGTGCAACCGGCCAGCAGAAAGCCGCCGAGCGCAGCCATCGAGGTCTGTACAAAGGTGCGTCGCCGCATATCGTCTGCTCTCTTCTCCTGGCTGATGTGCGATGCGCCGAGCGTGGCTCGTCGGATCTCGGCAGCCTCGTCTGGTCGAAGTCGCGTCGCTGATCAATGGGCGACCCTGTCGATCCACACTGTAGGTCCTGACTAAAAATTCAGTCAAGTACGGGACGATGCCGACCTGCTTCGGTCGAACGCGCCTCGTTCGTTCTCGATGGCTGCCCTCGCACCGTTGGCGATGTGGTGGGGATGACGGCGGAGCAAGAAGAGCCGAGTGGCACGATGGGGGTATGGCGCGACTCGATTACCAGGCTCTCAATTCGACCATTCGGTATCTGATGTTCTCGGTGTTCCAGGTGCAACCCGGTGCGCTGGGCGACGATCGGGAAGCGGCGATCAAGGAGGCGCGAGCCTTCTTCGACGGTCTCGCCGACCGCGGGGTCGTGCTGCGCGGCATCTACGACGTTGCGGGCCTGCGCGCCGACGCCGACTTCATGCTGTGGACCCACGCCGAACGGGTCGAGGACCTGCAGGCGGTGTACGCCGACTTCCGTCGCACCACCGCCCTCGGCAAGGCCAGCGCGCCGGTGTGGAGCAATGTGGCCATCCACCGGCCCGCCGAATTCAACAAGAGCCACATCCCGGCGTTCCTGGCCGGCGAGGACGCGGGCAACTACATCTGCGTCTACCCGTTCGTTCGGTCCTACGAGTGGTACCTGCTGCCCGACGACGAGCGCCGCAAAATGCTCGCCGACCACGGCAAGGAAGCCCGCGGCTATCCGGATGTGCGGGCCAATACGGTCAGCTCGTTCGCCCTCGGCGACTACGAGTGGATCCTCGCCTTCGAGGCGCAGGAACTACACCGCATTGTCGATCTGATGCGTGACCTGCGCGCCACCGAGGCACGGCTGCACGTGCGGGAGGAAGTGCCGTTCTTCACCGGCCCGAGGGTCGAGGTGGAGCAGCTGATCACCGCACTGCCCTGAGCTCTGAACGCGCCCGGGTTCTGAGCATGCATGCCCCGAACTTTCGGGGCATGCGTCATCGGCGCGTGGTTGCGTACCGTTTGCGCACGGCGCGTCGGGTTTACTGAGGCGTTGCGGTGTCCGAGGGGTGCAGCCGCAGCGCAATGGAATTGATGCAGTAACGCTTGTCGGTGGGTGTCTGATACCCCTCGCCTTCGAAGACGTGCCCGAGGTGGCTGTGGCAGTGTCCGCACAGCACCTCGACCCGGCGCATGCCGAGCGAATCATCGGCTCGCAGGATCACCGCGTCGGAGTCGGCCGGATCGAAGAACGACGGCCAGCCGCAGTGCGAGTCGAACTTTTCCGTACTGCGGAACAGTTCGGCACCACACGCACGGCAGGCATACACGCCTTCGGTCTTGGTGTCGGTGTATTCGCCGACGAAGGGCCGCTCGGTGGCCGCTTCGCGCAGCACCGCGAACTCTTCGGGCGTCAGCTTCGACCGCCATTGCTGTGGTGTCAGCTGAATCCGCGGGACGGGCAGGGAGGTGTCCGATTCGGAGCTCATCACTCCACGGTAATGCGCTTGTCCTCCGCCGTCGCGGAACCATTGTGCGGTTCCGTGGTGAGCGGGGTCCGTGACGTCGCCTGATCGCCGTCGTCGGCCGTTTCTGTCACCGTCACGGGTGCGGCAGGACCGCGGGGGTCCGGCGCGGTCGCCATCCACGCCGGGTCGATGCCGAACTTCAGTCGTCCCTCTCGTCGCGCGGCCAGATAGCGGTCACCGAGGACACAGAAGACCACGATCAGTAGCAGACTCCAGCCGAAGGTGATGCGCAGGTATTCGAGGTTGCGGCCCAGGCTCTGCCAGCGGTCCGACAGCCATTTGTCGTAACTCATGAATGCGAAGATCGCCAACCAGGCCGGCCAGTTGCGCAGCACCGAATTGCGCAGCACCACCGTCATGAGGAACGGGAACAGCATCATCGAGTAGTACATCTGGCCCAGCGACGACAGGGCGAACAAGGCCGTCAGCAGGACACCGGAGCTGGTGCAGACAAAGAACAGCTCGTCGTGGCGGTAATAGCGGTACAGCAGCCAGAGCGTGATCGCGACGATCACACCGAGGCCGAGACGCATAGTCCAGGTGAGCCATGGCGGCAGGCCGTAGTACTCGGCGTTGCCGGCAATCGCGCTGTTGAAGTAGTCGCGGGTCTCCATGATGTAGGGCCCGGTTCGGCGCAGGAAGTCGCCGGGATCCTTCATCAACGGCCAGGCGATCGCGTTGAGCACGAGCGGCACTCCCAGTGCGGTGATGAACACCTTCCACTGGCCCCGCGCGGCCGCTATCAGCAGTAATGGCACGAGTGTCGGTTTGACCGCGATCGTCAGGCCGAGTATCGCCCCAGACCACAGGTCCCGCCGTTGCAGTAGCAGCATGATGAACAGCAGCTCCGCCAGCAGCAGGCAACCGTTGACGTTGGTGAAGACCAGAGTGTTGATCACCGTCTCGGACATGAACATCGCCAGCAGCAGGGCAGGCGCGGCGATCGACTTCACCGTGTACTTGAACAGACGCAGCAGCAGGTACCAGGCGATCAGGATGGCGACCGCGTTCAGCAGGATGAACAGCCAGCGCGACTTCTCGTAGTCGATGATGGCGATCGGCGCGAAGATGAGGGTGCCGCTCGGCGGATACAGATAGTGCGGGTCGACCGAATCGAAGTTGGCCGTGTAGACCGGACGTCCATTGAGGAAGTCCAGAGAGGCCTGGTAGACCGGCCTGTAATCGTCTGTGACGAAACCATTGACAGCCTTGATGAAGACCCGGTTCAGCACGGTCATGACCGCAAGGGGCCACAGTGCGAACTTGATCACCTCGGCGGTGGTGCGAGCTGTTCGGGGCTCGAGCTGTCGAAGTAACACTGGGGCACGGTACACCGGATCGTGCCCAGATGGTTGCCCGGACCCGCCCTTGCATGCCCCGGACGCGGTGTCCGAGGACGCATCAGACCCCTGCACCCCCATGCCGCTGAGGGCTCTCGATCAGGCCGGGCACGCGGTGCCGTCGGCGGGCAGCTTCGCGCCTTTCAGGTACTCGACCACCGCCCGCTGGGCACATCCGGAGTGATTCGACACCGGATGGCCGTAGCCCTGCCAGGTAAGCGTGGCGTTACGGGCGCCCGCGCGGCCCAGCGCGCCGGTCACCGAGGCCTGTCCGCTACCACTGACCGGATCGGCCACCCCGGCGAGCACCAGCACCGGCAGATCGAGCTTCTCCGGTGGCGCGGGCGGGGTCAGCACGGGCCAGGCCGAGCAGGTCAGCAGGGAGATCGCCGCAGCGCGGCCGAAGACCGGGTACTTGGCACCCCAATCTTCGGAGACCTCGGCGGCCTTGCCCGCGGTGGGCGGCTGCTGGGTGTCGGTGCAGCCGTTGACGAACTGGCCGTCGTCGGCGGTAGCCGAGGTCGCGCGCTGTACCTGGGTCTGTAGTGGCGCCAGATCGCCGCGGTCGGCCGCCGACAGCGCGTCGGCGAGTTCGGTTACCCGGCTGGTCTGGTCGCTGCGCGGACTGCCGAGGAACCCGGTGATCGCCGTGAGCAAGGCGTTTGCCGAAATGTCGCCGAGGTCGCCTGCCGTGGCCTTACCGAGGAGCGAGGTGACCATCGCCCGCGGATCGGGCCCCAGCGAGCACCCGACGCCGACACAACGCTGCGCGAACGCGGTCAGTGCCGCTTCGGCGCCCTGTACCTGCTGTTCGCTCCTGGTCACCGCGTCGACGTCGACCGCATGCGGCGAATCGAGCACCAGCCGTGCCAGATGGTCACCGAACTTGCGGGCGTAGGCCATGGCGACCAGCGCACCATTACCGGTGCCGAGCAGCGAAATGCGTTCGACCTGCCATTGTTTGCGCAGCTGCTCGATATCGTCGGCGGCGTGGGCGGCGTCGAAGGTGCCGTCGTACGGCTGGAGGAAGTCGCGGCAGGCGATGGTGGCGTCCTGGCTCAGCTCGGCCATGGTGGCGATCTGGTCGGTACCGCCGGGCGCGAACTGGGCGTTGTCGTGCATGGCGGTGCGGATCTCGGGCGGCAGACAGTCGATCGGCTGCGAGCTGCCGATGCCGCGCCGATCCACCGCGACGATCGGGCGTTGCGCCAGGATCGCATTCGCGGGCCCGACGGCCAGCCCGGCGAGGGTCGCGGTGGAGGACCGGTCCGCGCCGGAGGTCAACACCAGCGGGGCGGCATCGGCGGGGGTCTGCGGCAGTCGGGCGCGGATGGCGCCGTTGCGGAAGGAGCCGAGAATGGCGCCGGAAGCATCGATGGGCGTCGAATATTCGGCGCATTCGAGCAGCAGACCCTCCGGCGCCGGTCCGAGACCGAGCAGATCGAGGGTCGGTGTGGTGCATTCGCGCCAATTCAGATCCGCCTTGGGCACTTCTGCCTCGGGTGGCGGCTCGGCCGCACCCGAGGTGGTGGCCTCGCCCGCGACAGGCGGACGTTCGATGGCCACGCCGGGACGATCCGAGGGTCCGGCCCCGCATCCGGCGATCATGATCGAAAGTGTCGAGGCCAGCACCACGGCCCGAGTCCAGCGCATGCGTTACACCCTGCCAGGTCTCGTGCCGCGTTTCACAGAGACCCTCAGGTCCGCACCCACCGAGTGAGCATCGTTCCGTCGTCGTCGTGCAGGATGTGGGCCGGCTTCATCGCGGTGCGGAACTCCTCGCCTGACAGCGAGATTCGCCGTGCGGTGCCGCCGATCAGCACGGGCGAGGTGGTCAGGCACAGTTCATCGACACAGCCCGCTTCCAGCAGGTCACCGAACAGGTGCGGTCCACCCTCACACAACACCCGCAGCAGGCCGCGGTCGGCCAGCACGGCCAGGGCGTCGTGCGGTGCGACCGCGAGGTCGCCGGCTTCGATCACCTCCGCACCCGCGTCGGCGAGTAGGCGTTTGCGATCGGCAGGCGCCGCCGCGGTCGTGATGACGAGTGGCGCGCGGGTCGCTGCGCCGGTGTCGTCTGCTTCGGTGAACAGCCGCCCCGCCGCGTCCAACGCGGCACTGGCGGTCACCACCGCGATGGGCGGTGGCGTGCCCTCCCGATTCCCGCCGATCCCGAGATCATGCAGGTGGCGGCGACGAGCCGGATCGGTCTTGGCCGGGCCGTAGTTTTCGGCGCGTACGGTGCCCGCCCCGATCAGCACGACATCGGCCAATTCGCGCAGCATCGCGAAAACCTTGTGGTCGGCATCGGTGCCCAAACCACCCGACACGCCGTCGCTGGTGGCGGCGCCATCGATACTGGAGACGAAATTGGCTCGCACCCAGGGACGGTCGAGCCCGCTCGGATAGCCGTAGAGCCGGGCGAGTTCGTCGTCGGTCAGTCCTGTGAGCTGGATCGCATTGTGGATACGCTGCATGAACACAGATCACACCACGTCATTAGGCTTCGCCCATGCAAGAACGCCTCGTCGATCGCCATCCTGAGGTTCCGGCGGATCAACTCGTCGCCCAGATGGTCCCACCACCCATGTTCGACGAGGTCAGTTTCGCCTCCTACATCCCCGATCCGAACGAACCGAGCCAGGCCGCCGCGGTGAGCAAGGCCGAGGAGTTCTCCTGGCAGGTCGCCAAGATTCACAAGACCGCCTCGAAGAAGGGCCTGTTCGGTAAGAAGAAGCAGGTCGACGGCGCCGGGCTCTACCTCGACGGCGGATTCGGCGTCGGCAAGACCCACCTGTTGGCCTCGATCTTCCACAGCGCGCCCGCGCCCAAATCGTTCGGCACCTTCGGAGAGCTCACCAACCTGGTCGGCGCGCTCGGATTCACCAATGCCGTCGAGCGACTCAGCGCCAACAGCGTGCTGTGCATCGACGAATTCGAACTCGATGATCCGGGTGACACCATGCTGGTCTCGCGCCTGCTGACCGAGCTGTCGGCCAGCGGCGTATCCATTGCGGCGACCTCCAACACCCTGCCGGGCCAACTCGGCGAAGGCCGGTTCGCCGCGCAGGACTTCATGCGCGAGATCAAGAAGCTCGGCGCGATCTTCCAGGCCGTACGCGTCGACGGCCCCGACTACCGTCACCGTGATCTGCCGCCCGCGCCCGAGCCGACCTCGCCGGAGGAGCTCGCCGAACGCGCCGCCGCCACGCCGGGGTCGACGTTGGACGACTACGACCAGCTGCTGAAGCATCTGAGCACCCTGCACCCGTCCAAGTACGGTGCGTTGATCTCCGGAGTCTCGTCGGTCTACATCGGCAACGTGCACCCGGTGACCGATCAGGCCGTGGCGCTGCGCATCGTCGTGCTGGCCGACCGCCTCTACGACGCCAGCGTGCCCGTCACCGTGTCCGGCGCCAAGCTGGATGAGATCTTCTCCAAGGAGATGCTCGATGGTGGCTACCGCAAGAAGTATCTGCGTGCTATTTCCCGGTTGCTGGCGTTGTCGCGGTTCGAAGTGACCGCCTGAACGGCGACGACTCGCCGAAACGGGTTGACCGCACGGTATCCGGCTTGGTTTGCTGGGCGGGAATTGCCGTGGGTCCGCGCGTCGTCGCCGGGGTACCGCGAGCCGATGAGGGGAGCTTCGCGATGGTCAACCGTTCCACCACGGCCGGTCACCGACTGCGTGTCCCGGTCGCACTGGTTGCGGGCGCGGCCATCGCGTTCGGCCCCGCGGCCGGTACCGCGCCTGCTGATCCGCCGGTCGCGTCGGGGACCGTCGCCTTCGACCGCTCCCTGCACCTCGAGGGCGCCCGCAACGCGCGCGATCTCGGCGGCTACCGCACCGTCGACGGCCGGACGGTGCGCACCGGGCTGGTGTTCCGCACCGATCAGCTCGATCACCTCACCCCCGCGGACCTGGCCGAGCTGACCAGGCGCAACGTCCGCGACGTCGACGATCTACGCACCGTCTACGAGCGCGCGCTCGCCCCGGACCGCATCCCGGAAGGCGCGCGGGCGAACTGGTACGACGTGATCGGCGGCGCGCCCCTGCCGGACCTGGTGTCCAGCCTGGCCGGCGGTGGAGACATGTATCGCGCGTTCATCACGACGCCCGGCGCGAACGCGGCCTTCGCCGCGGTGATGCGCGATGTGATCGAGAACGCGCAAGCCGAAGATGGTGGCGCCGTGATGTTCCACTGCACGGCGGGCAAGGATCGCACCGGCTGGACGGCCGCGGTGCTGCTCACCATCCTCGGCGTCGATCGTGCCACCGTGACCGAGGACTACCTGCTGTCGAACGAATATCGCGGCGCCGCACCGGGTGATCTGCTCAACGGTGTCGAAGCCTCCTGGCTCGACGCGGCCTTCGACCAGGCCATCGCCGAATACGGCAGCTTCGACAACTACGTCCGCACCGGCCTCGGGCTCACCGATGCCGAGATCGCGACCCTGAAGGCGCGCATGCTCGCGTGACCGCGGCGATCAGAACACCAGCCGCATCACGTAGTCGTGGTGTACCTGGTTGCCGACGGTGAAAGTCTTGGTGCCGACTCGTTCGAAACCGTGCTTGGCGTAGAAACGCTGCGCGCGGGTGTTCTCCTGATTGACCCCGAGCCACATCCCCGGATAGCCGTCCGCGCGGGCGCGGTCGAGCGCCGCCAGCATCAATGCCGTGGACACACCGGCTCCGTGATGGCCCGGCAGCACGTACATCTTGCTGATCTCCACCACTGGATGCAGATCGACGGCGGTCGCCACCTCCGGGTCGGCCGGCTCACCACCGAACAACATCGCGTAACCCACGATTTCGCCACCCGAGACCGCCTTGAGCACCGTGCGCGCCGGGTCGGTCAGGTATTCGCCGAACCGTTCCCCGGACAGCACCTCGGACAGGAAGATCTCGATATCGTCGGCGGTCGCCCCGGGCGGGCAGGCAAGCGGGAACGTGGCGGCCGCGACGTCGCTGAGGGCTTCGGCGTCCCACAGCCCGGCCTGGTCGACGATGACCGATGTGTTGCTCATGTGTCCAGTATGCGCACGGACCGCATCGAATGCCGGGAGTTCGCCGGGCACGTCAGGGGATCGGCGCTCGGTGTATCGCTATGGCTCCGACCACCGTGTACCGAGTCCTCGAGTCCGCCCGAGCAGGCTTGTCAGCGAGCCCGGCGGACGTCGTGACCGGGGCTCCGCTTTGCTCGCGGGCCGCGGCGACGTAGTCTCCTGCGCATGAGGAGCGGGAACCGTATCGGTATCGTCGGTGCGGGTATCGCAGGTTTGGCCTGCGCGAAAGTGCTGAGTCGGGCGGGCTTTTCGGTCGAGGTGTTCGACCGCACCCCGGACGTCGGCGGGGTGTGGAGCACCACGAGGCATTATCCGGGCCTGCGTGCGCAGACGAGCAAAAACACCTACCACTTCTCCGACCATCCGATGCCTGCGGAATGGCCGCGCGTGCTCGACGGGCAGCAGATGCAGGAGTACCTGGCCGGATACGTGCACCGGTTCGGCTTCGAGAGCGCGCTGCGGCTGCGTACCGAGGTCGTGGCCGCCGATCCGGTGGACGGTGGTTGGCTGCTCGAGATTCGCGACGGCGACGGCATCCACCGCACCTCCTGTGATCACCTGGTGATCGCCAACGGCGTGGCCAGTGAGCCCGCGATGCCGTACTTCCGCGGTGAGGACGCCTATCAGGCGGGTGGCGGCGCGCTCGGGCACGCGTCGCAGTTCGTCGACGTGGAGGCCGTGCGCGATCAGAACGTCGTCATCGTCGGCTACGGACGGTCGGCCTGTGATCTGGCCGAGGCCGTCAGCCACGTCGCGGCCTCGACCACGGTGGTGGCGCGCCGATTGACCTGGAAGGTGCCTCGCAAGCTTGCGAAAGGCATCGACGCCGAGCAGCTCATGCTGACCAGGGCCGGCGAGGCCCACTTCCGTCATCAGGAACCCGGCCGCTTCGAACGGTTCCTGCACGGTCCCGGCCGCTCGTTCCGGGAGAGCAACCTGGATCTGGTCCAGGCACTGGCGGCAAAACGCCTGCGGCTCGACGAGCTCGGGCTGATGCCTCAGAGCCGCATCGAGCACATCGCCGACCAGTCGGTCAGTGTGGCCACCGAGGGCTTCTACGAGCAGGTCGCCGAGGGCCGGATCAGTGTTCGACGCGAGTCGACGATCGCCGAACTGCATATCGGGCAGTCCGGTCCGACGGCGATCCTGTCCGACGGCGAACGGAAACCTGCCGATATCGTCGTCTGCGCCACCGGTTTCCAGCAGCGGGTGCCGTTCCTGACCCCCTACATCCAGCGGCAGCTGACCGACGACAACGGTAACTTCCGCCTGTACCGTCATATTCTGCCGCTCGGTGTGCCCCATCTGACCTTCGCCGGGTACAACTCGTCGCTGATCAGCGCGCTCGGCGCCGAGGTCGGCGCGCACTGGACCGCCGCGCTCTTGGCGGGTGACCTGACGCTGCCCGGCGACGAGGCCATGGCCGAACACACCGATCGTCGTCTGGCCTGGCTGCACGAGCGCACCGGCGGCAAGCATGCGCACGGCACCGCCATCGAACCGTTCGCCATTCAGAATCTCGACGACATGATGGCCGATATGGGAGTGAAGCTGCCGCGAGGTGCTCGCGCCGCGCAGTGGGTGCGCCCGATCCGCCCTGCCGCCTATCAGGTGCTCGGCAACCGCCGTTCCACCGCGTCGGCGCATACCCAAGCGAGCGCGCCGGTGGCCGAGGCCTACGCGGGAGACGCCTGACTCGGCATGCCCGCCGTTTGTGTGTAGCCGAAGCGGTCACACGGATACCGATCTCCCGCGTCCTGGGCGCCGGGTTGCCGTGAGCGGCAAGTTTGCTGATGGCTGCTTGCACTGGTGATAATCCGCCGGTGGAGTCGTTGGATATGAATCTGCTGGTGGCGCTGGACGCGTTGCTGGAGACCAACAGCGTGACGCTGGCCGCCGAACGGCTGCACACCTCCGCGCCCGCGATGAGCCGGACGCTGGCGCGCCTACGCCGGGTGCTCGGAGACCCGCTGCTGGTCCGGGCCGGACGCAACCTGGTACCCACGCCGCGGGCGCTGGAGCTGCGCTACGACGTGAGCCGGCTGGTCGAACAGGGCCGCACACTGCTCACCCCGCGCGCAGCCCTCGATCCCGCGACACTCAAGCGGGGATTCACCATTCGGGCAGGCGATGGTGTGCTCGTCGAACTGTCGGGACCGCTGCTCGCCGCCGTCCGTGCCGAGGCACCCGGTGTCACCGTTCATTTCCTGCCCGACACCTTGGACGGCGCAGGCGCCCTGCGAGAGGGGCGCGCCGATATCGAGGTGGGCGTCATCGACCAGACCGACCCGGAGACCGTCGTGCAACACGTTCTGGTCGATCGATGGGTCGGGGTGGCGGCGCCGGAACACCCGCTGATCACCGACCGGGTCACTGTCGCGGCCTATGCCGGCGCGGCACACCTGAGCATTTCCCGGGTCGGTCGAGCCCGCGGGCCGATCGACGACCGGCTGGCCCTGCACGGGCGCACCCGCCGCGTCGTCGCCACCGTTCCCGACCTCATCACGGCTCTGCTCGCGGTCCGCGCGGGCACGCTGGTCTGCCCGGCCCCGGCCCGCCTCAGCGCGACCCTGCTGCCGCCATTGGGCCTGTGCGCCTTCGATATTCCCCTGCCGCTGCCGGATATTTCGCTCGGCATGGCATGGCATCCACGCAACACAGCCGACGGCGGACATCTATGGTTGCGGGAGCTTATTCGCTCGATCGTGAAACGTGACCCGGCCGCAGAATCCGGCGCGGTCGCGGTCGACATCTCACCGCGGCGGCAGGCGAGTCGCGGGCGAGTCGCATCTGGATAACGCCTGACGGTGAAAGGGTGGCGGGGATCGGCCGGTTGCCGCACCCTGGAAAGTGCCGGTCTGTGCCGGGCAGGTCGCTATGGGATGGGTTAGGTGGGTGGACGCGTGCAGACGAAGCAGCGGACAGACAGTGCGTGCGGGCGCCGGGCAATCCTTGCCGACCTGGGTATATCGGACGGACCTGGGAAAACGCGCCAGGCGCGCGAGTCGCCGGCTGGTTACGGTTGTGGGTGCGCACGGTGTGTAGCCGCGCAGTGGGACGTTCAGCGACTGAAGTTCTGGCTGGCCGCGCGGATGCTCGCATTCGGCGCGGATGAGGCCGTGGTCGACTGCCGTATCGGCTCGATGACCGTCGACGTCTACTGGCGTAAAGGTGACAGCCGATACGCCATCGAGGTGCGCACCGGCCCGCTCACTCAGGAGCTGGCCCAGGCACACACGGATCGGTTGCGCGCCATCGGTTTCACCGGTGTGCTGTGGTTGTGCGCGCCCGGTTTCTGGGTGGCGCAGCTGCCGGCCCTCGGTATCGAGGACCTCGAACCCAATGCCTGCGACTACCGCACCGTGTCGGGTCTGTTGGAGATGGGCTCCGGCCCCCTGGTGACGCCGCGCCAGGAGCCCTACGAGTTGCGCGAGTTCCTGCGTCAGTGGGTCGATGGCGAAGTCGCATGGGGCTACCGCGACGAATTGAGGAAGGGATGGGCATCGGTGACCGATTGGGAGCAGCACACCAAGACGCAGGCGATGATGATCGCCCGGCAGCGCCAGGAGCTGGTGAACCAGCGCACGGCGCTGGCGATGTCACGGAAATCGGTGCGGGACAAAACCAAACAGATCTCCAAGCTCACCCATCGGATGGAGCGCACCGAGCACAACGCCCAGGAGCACGCGGACGCCGTCGCGGAGGTCAACCGCAAGCTCATCGACCAGCAGCGGACCGATCGGGCACTACGGGCTGCGATCGGCAGGCTGCATCAAACCATCAACCATTGGCAGCTGATCACCATTTTCGCGATGATGCTGCTGGTGACGTTCATGACCGCGGCATTGGTGATGCGCTGAGCCGGAACGAGTCACGGTCCACGGACCAGTCGTGGCGGACCACCAGGGCCGTCAGGGTCAACGGATCGAGACCGATCTCCGCACGCAGCTGCCGGATCGCAGGCCAGGACGCCACGCCCTGTTCGACCAGCTCGTCGAGACGGGCGTCCACGGCGGGATCGACGGGAAGATCACGCAGGTCGGTGAGACCGATCCCGGATCCGGTCCAGATCAACAGGCCCCACCCGTTGTCATGGGCATACGCGCGTGCGGCGGCCGCCCGGGCGCGATGACCTCGGAAGGCGATCTGGCCGAGCGGCTGCACGTCGATCAGGACAACGCGACCGTCGGTGAACTGGGCAGCGGTAGTGGGGAAGTGGATGCCTTCCTCCCCATCCAGCTGGTAGAGCACGGCGTCGGGGTGTTCCTGGAAAGTGCTGATCCGTTCGTCGGCATTGAGCACACCGAACAGCCTGGCTTCGAGCCCGGAATCGAAGCCGACATCGCGACCGACCTTGTCCAGGTAGAAGTGGCCGCGTCCATCGTCGTCCCCGTCGAGGGTGCGCGCCGAATCGGTGGGGAGCGCAGTGGGCGAGCCCGCAGCCTGCGGCCACTCGATCCGGTCGAGCCAGGTGCGGTCGTGACCGACGGGGAATGGTGTGTCCTCGTGCAGTCGAGCCAGGCGGTGGTTGGTTTTCTTGCGCCACGCCGCCAGACGCTGGGTGACGAATCCCGCGACACGTTTGGCGTCGGCGGCAGCATGCCCGGCCAAGCGCAGCTTCAGGTAGGAAAGCTCGTTGGCGACGAGATCGGTGGCGGTGACATAGGTTTCGGTCAGCAGCGCCCGCACCAGCTGCTGGTCTTTGGCTGATGTCGGGTATCGTCCGGCGAACTCGGCCGCGGGCAGGTTCCCGGTGAGCTGGGCTTGACGGATCAGTTCGCCGACCGCGCGGGTATGCAGCTGCCGGATCCGGTCGCGGGAGAAGTCGAATCGCGCCCCGATCCTGGTGAGCGTTTCAGGTCGGCCGTTGCCGATGCCGAGGCGCAGCCGCAGGATCTGCGCGCCGCGCGGTCGGTCGACGGCGTAGTCATCGATCAGCCGGGTCAGGCGTTCGTCGATGTCGTCGAGTTCGAAGCTCAGGTGTTCGGCGAGATCGTCGACCATCTCGTCGGCGGTGTCCACGCCATCGGCCTGCTGCGCGCCGTCCTGGTGTTGCCGAGCCCGATCTGTCGCCACCCGCATGACTCCCTGCTGGGGACCGGTTAATCCGGTCGGTGTGCCACTGTCGGCGTCAGCCTAACGGTGGGGGCCGACGAGTCGGTTCGTCCGATCAGCGTCGTTCCTTGTCCTTAGCGAACATGGTTGCCAGATCGACCAGTCCGAGCACGATCAGCACGATGCCGAGGGGCCCGCCGCGGAACCAGAGGAATTCGGTGTCCCTGGCGAACAACCACAGCATCACCCCCGCGAGGACGAGCAAGGCGCCGACGATACCAGTCATTCGCTTCTGCATGACTCTCATCCTGTAGCGGTGCGGTTGTCGGCGCATCGGCCTCGAGGATTGGTTTCCGATCATCACTTCGTAGGATCTCGGGCACAGCAGCCCAGTCCGGAAAACACGAAAGCCCCGGTGTGAACCGGGGCTGACCTGCTATTGCGATGGTGCGCGATACTGGGATTGAACCAGTGACCTCTTCCGTGTCAGGGAAGCGCTCTCCCGCTGAGCTAATCGCGCGAGGTGGAGACGGGAATCGAACCCGTGTGCACGGCTTTGCAGGCCGTTGCCTCACCACTCGGCCACTCCACCGCGCAAAGGGGGACGGCGAATAATTATTGCCTGGCCCTACCTCTCGAGCGGATGACGGGATTCGAACCCGCGACCCTCACCTTGGCAAGGTGATGCGCTACCAGCTGCGCTACATCCGCATTTTGCATCCCGGTGGCGGGTTGTTCGCCTCCGTGGTGCGAGACAGAACATTAGCCGACATTCGGCGCAACCTACAAATCCGCTGGTAGATGGGGTGGAAAACGAATTACACGGGGGTAGTTCGGGTGCGGTCCGTACTCGTGTTGTTCGCCGGCCGATCGTGCGACCTTCGCTCGGTTCGGATCGACACTGCCGGTGGCGGCGCATGCGGTCTATGTGGTGGTGGCGCGGGGCGGCATCGCATGGCCGGTGTCGGATCATCTTCGTTGCCGGGTCGGCCTGCGGAGGAATGTCCTCGGGAACGCTTCGCTGCAGCGGGGTGTCGAGACGTGGCAGTCGGGAACGATCATCCGGGCGTGCTGGGGGAGGGGCGATTTGGTGGTCGCCGGGGGCGCCGTGCTAGGATTCCTACTCGTTCGGACGGCGCCCGCGGCGCGGTCCGAAGGGCCGTGTAGCGGCCGAAGAATGGTCCCATAGCTCAGCGGGAGAGCGTCCGCCTCACACGCGGAAGGTCGCTGGTTCGAAACCAGCTGGGACCACCGAGCAAGCCCCCGGTCGGATTCCGATCGGGGGCTTTGTCGTTGTGGCGCTGTGCGCCAACGCTTCCCACGGCTGGCGACCTCTGGGTGTGGTCTGTGTCACAGTTTGATAGCGGTTGTCATATTCGGGCCCCAAAGCCTTTTCGGGGGCTTTGGTAAGTCTTTACTATCGATCTGTTCCGCGTTGCCCGGCCGTCATAGTCAGCACGATGAGTCCGCGCTACCGCCCCGCCCGCGCTCGATCTCGATGCCAGTGCATGTTCCACCGATGAACCGGATCGGTATTCGCCGAGCCGGCGAAGGAGAAATATGTCGACCGACACCGATCCCGCATCACGGACGTCGCCACGCCCCGGCCGCCCGCTCCGGCCGCCTCGCCCCGCCTGTCGCGATGTTCCTGACCAGGCGAATTCCATCGCAGCGCAGAATCTTCGGATGGCCGCCCGTGCGGCGGGTGTCCGGCGCGTGCTCGCCGTTCGGATGCTGCTGAACATCACGAGATGACCGCCATCCGGCTGCTCTTATCGTGTCCGGCGCGCGAGTGGTGACGTGGGCCGCCGGCCTCGCTCATGGCTGCCTGAGCGACGTGTATGTCACGTAATAAGTGGACGTGTCATGTGATGTGACTCACGCATCCGTCCGATTGTGGCACTACGTACGA
The DNA here is from genome assembly GCF_010868145.1 of Nocardia cyriacigeorgica. Taxonomy (GTDB): domain Bacteria; phylum Actinomycetota; class Actinomycetes; order Mycobacteriales; family Mycobacteriaceae; genus Nocardia; species Nocardia cyriacigeorgica_D. The sequence continues at coordinate 35,366 of NZ_JAAGUY010000030.1, read as the reverse complement.
AATGTCCGCTTCTCAGGCTTTGCTAAGTCTTTACCAATATCATTGACGCGGTTTAAATCTCGGCCCGTCGCCGTGCCGGGAGCCTCTTCACCGCGAGATGCCGGTTCGCGGTCCTTGCCCGACTGGACATGTTGATCGTCAACCGACCTCGGCGTTTGCCGAGTCGGCGAAGGAGAACAATGGCTACCAAGATCGATCCGAACCCACCGCTGTCGCCGCCAGGTGACCCGGCACCCGGATCCACCCTGTCCGACCGTTTGTCCTCGATCCTGCGCTACGATCTGCCCTCTTCGATTGTGGTCTTCCTAGTCGCGCTGCCGCTGTCGCTCGGCATCGCCATCGCCTCCGGTGCGCCTGTCGCCGCCGGTCTCATCGCCGCCGTTGTCGGCGGCATCGTCGCCGGCTCACTCGGCGGCTCCGCACTCCAAGTGAGCGGCCCGGCCGCAGGTCTCACCGTCATCGTCGCCGAATCCATCAACCAGTTCGGCTGGCGCGTCACCGGTTTCATCGTCGTCGCGGCCGGTGTGTTACAGATCCTGTTCGGCCTGAGCCGAATTGCCCGTGCCGCACTGGCTGTCGCTCCCGTTGTGGTGCACGCGATGCTCGCCGGTATCGGTGTCACCATCGCGTTGCAGCAGGTTCATGTGCTGCTCGGCGGTGATTCGGAAAGCTCGGCCTGGGCCAACATCACCTCCCTACCCGCACAGCTCGGGTCGGTGCACATCGGCGGCGCCTTCGTGGGCCTGGTCGTCATCGCCGTCATGCTCGGCTGGAAGTACATGCCCGAACGCGTCCGGGTGGTGCCGGGCCCGCTGGTGGCGATCCTGCTGGCCACCGTGCTCTCCCTGGTCCTGCCCACCGATGTCCAGCGCATCGAGCTGAACGGCTCGCTGTTCGACGCGATCGGGCTGCCCGCGCTGCCGAGCAGCGACTGGGCCGGTGTCGCGCTGATGATTCTCACCTTCGCGCTGATCGCCAGCGTGGAAAGCCTGCTGTCGGCAGTCGCGATCGACAAGATGCACACCGGTCCGCGGGCGAACTTCGACCGGGAGATGATCGGTCAGGGTTCGGCCAACGTGGTGTCGGGTCTGCTCGGCGGTCTGCCCGTCACCGGTGTCATCGTGCGCAGCTCGACCAATGTGGTGGCCGGTGCCCGCAGCCGGGCTTCGGCGGTCCTGCACGGCGTCTGGGTGCTGCTGTTCTCGGTCGCTTTGGTCGGGCTGGTGCAGCAGATCCCGATGGCCGCGCTTGCCGGATTGCTGATCGTGATCGGCGTGCAGCTGGTCAAGACCGCGCACATCAAGCTGGCGCACCGCACCGGCGATCTGATCGTCTACGCGGTGACCCTCGCCGGGGTGGTTTTCCTCAACCTGCTCGAGGGTGTGCTGATCGGTCTGGCGCTGGCGTTCGCGCTGCTGCTGTGGCGCATCGTGCGCGTGACCGTCGAGGCCAAACCGCTGGCGGGCAGCGACCGGTGGTTGGTGAGCATCGACGGATCATGCACCTTCCTCGCACTGCCGAAGCTGTCGACAACCTTCGCGAAGGTTCCCGCTGGAGTGGACGTCACCGTCGAGATGACCGTCGACTTCCTCGATCACGCCGCCTACGAGGCCATCATCGACTGGGCACGCCAGCACGAGGCCAACGGTGGCACGGTTGATTTCGTGGAGATCGGCGCGGCGCGTATGGAAGCCGCGACCAGCGCACCGCCGGCCCGCAGCTTCGGCCGCGTTGTCCTCGACGATGTGCTCGGCCCGTGGCGGGTGAGCGACCGCAAGGAGAAGAAGGGCAGCGACGATATCCACGATCCGATCGTCAGCGGGATCGCCGCCTACCACCGCGGACACGCGCATCTGGTGCGGCCGCATCTGGACGAGCTGCGTGACCGGCAGGATCCGGATTCGTTCTTCCTGACCTGCTCGGACTCGCGGATCGTGCCCAACATCATCACCAACAGCGGTCCCGGCGACCTGTTCACCGTGCGCAATGTGGGCAATCTCGTGCCCGAGCACGGCGACGCCTCGGTGGAATCGGCGCTGGTGTTCGCGTTACAGAACCTCTGCGTGCGCTCGGTGGTCGTCTGCGGTCATTCCTCCTGCGGGGCGATGACCGCACTGCACTCCGGGCAACCGTGCGGGCCCGAGATCGACAGCTGGCTCGAGCACGCGCGGCCAAGCCTCGACCGGTTCCGCGACGGACACCCGGTCCGCCGGGCGGCCGAGGCCGCCGGTTTCGGTGAGGTGGACCAGCTCAGCATGGTCAATATCGCGGTACAGCTCGAGCATCTGCACCGGCATCCGGTGGTGAGCCGCGCGGTCGCCGAGCGTGGGGTGACGGTGTCGGGTCTGTTCTTCGATATCGCCAGCGCAAGGGTGATCGAGGTCAGCGTCGACGGGATCGCCCATATCGACGAGTCCGGTCGTCGCGTCGCAACGCAGCTGGTGTGACCGGCGGGGAGCGCGATCGCCAGGACCACCCGCCCCGCGACCCGGCGGGGCGGGTGCTCGGCCGGGCGGGGTCTCTTCGAGGATTCTGTCCGGCAGGGCCCAATTAGGCTGGGATCGTGAGCATCGAGCTGGACCCGCAACCGCCCACCGAGCCGAAGTCCTGGCGCGCCTTCCGGGACCGGGTTTCTGCGCGTCCTACCCTGAACCTCGCCTACCGGATCGGGGTGGCGCTGGCCGGAACCGTCGTGCTCGTCATCGGCATCGTCGCGATTCCCTATCCCGGACCGGGCTGGGCGATGGTTTTCGCCGGTCTCGGCATCCTGGCCACCGAATTCTCCTGGGCACGACGTGCCCTCGGCTGGCTGCGGGACCGATACCGGCAGGTCATGGCGTGGTACGGCGGGCGGGGAACGGTCTTCAAGGTGCTTGCCGCGCTGGCCACCGCTGCGCTAGTCGTGGCGACACTGTGGGTTCTCGGAACGTTCGGATTGATCGGCGGCTGGATCGGAGTCGAGTGGCAATGGTTGCACAGTCCCCTGATGTCGTGAGCACGGTTGCGGGCCGGATGCTCACCGACCCGGACTGGCTGACGGCACGCATCGCCGAGATGGGGCGATCGTGGGGGACCGACACACCGCGCGTCGGTGCCACCCTGTGGTGGTGCATGGTGGCCTCGGCGCTGGTGGAGCCGCTCGCGCGGGCCTACGCCGCGGGCGAGCGCGCACCCGTGGCGCAGCTCGATCGCATCGGCTGCGAGGTGCGCCCGGACGGTGGTGTAGACCGGATCGTCTTCGCCGGATCGGCTGAGAGCACCGCCGAGACCGTCGGCTCGAAGACCGACCTCCCCGACGGCTCGACCGACAGCAGCGTGGACGCCGGTGGTTCGGCGACCGGCAGCTGCGCCGGGTTCACCGAGGACTGTGCCGGCGTCATCGGCTCAGCGGCCGGCAGTGCGGAGATCGAACTCACCGACGCCCCGGACGTGCCGGCCATATCGACGCTGCCCGATAAAGAGCAGTCCGACGCGGGCAGGGCACTGCGGGAAACCTTGACCGCGGTGATCGCGCAGGTAGCGGCAGTGTCCGGGGCCCGTGCGCCGGCGCTGTGGGCGGTGGTCGCCGACGCGATCGGCAATCGGGCCATCGACGCAGGCCTCCCGGAGGCAGGGACGCGGCTGGCGGCCGAGATCGGCGGCAGGCTGCCCGCACCGCGGTTCGTCGACATCGGCGAACGCACTTTCGTGCGCCGGATCTCCTGCTGCCTGGTCTACGAGGTGCCCGGCTGCCAGATGTGCACCAGCTGCCCGAAACGCCCGAGTGCTGAACGTCAGCAGTTACTCGCCGAGCTGGCCGCGCGGGACTGATCGTCGGCCGCACCGACTCGAGGGGCACAGCGACCCGCCGTACCGAACGGTAGTGGGGCCGTCGGGCCGGGCTCGCCGCCCCGGTCCGTCGACGCATGGTCACGTCTGTCCCGATAGCATGGTCGCGGCCGGGTACCGTCCGGCCTGCGATCGACGGACCAGCCGTCACCCTCCGGGTTGAGCCCGGGAAACGGCGGTCTGCAACCGGAGCGAGCCGGAACGACACCGGACCGCGGAAACCAAGGAGAGTCAGAGCCGTGACCACCACAGCGCCCCTCAGCCCAGCCGCCCTCGTCCGGGTGCCGGCCGGGACTACGGCGGGTGCCGCGGTGCGTGAGGCGGGCCTGCCGACCAAGGGACCGGAGACCATCGTCGTCGTCTGTGACGCCGCCGGCGACCTCAAGGACCTGTCCTGGACCCCAGACGTTGACGTCGAGGTGACCGCGGTCGCCGCCAATACCGAGGCGGGCCGCAGCGTCATCCGGCATTCGGCCGCCCATGTGCTTGCCCAGGCCGTGCAGCAGGAGTTCCCCGAGGCCAAGCTCGGCATCGGCCCACCGATCAAAGACGGCTTCTACTACGACTTCCGCGTCGACAAGCCGTTCACCCCGGAGGATCTGGCCAAGCTGGAATCCAGGATGAAGAAGATCATCAAAGGCGCGCAGCGGTTTTCGCGCCGGGTGGTCGAGGTCGAGGAGGCCAGGGTCGAGCTGGCGAACGAGCCGTTCAAGCTCGAATTGATCAGCGACAAATCCGGTATCGACGATCCCGAGGTGATGGAGGTCGGCGGTAAAGAGCTGACCATCTACGACAACCTCGACCCGCGTTCGGGGGAACGCGTGTGGGGCGATCTGTGCCGCGGCCCGCATATCCCGACCACCAAGTTCATCCCTGCGTTCAAGCTCACCCGCAGCTCCGCCGCCTATTGGCGTGGTGATCAGAACCGCGAGGATCTCCAGCGTGTCTACGGCACCGCCTGGGAGTCGTCGGAGGCGCTCGACGAGCACATGCACCTGCTGGCCGAGGCCGAACGTCGCGACCACCGCAAGCTCGGCCTGGAGCTGGACCTGTTCAGCTTCCCCGACGAGCTCGGCTCCGGTCTGCCGGTGTTCCACCCCAAGGGCGGCATCATCCGCAAGGAACTCGAGGAGTACTCGCGGCGGAGGCATGTTGCCGCAGGCTACGAGTTCGTCAATACCCCGCACATCACCAAGGGGCATCTGTTCGAGGTGTCCGGTCACCTCGACTGGTACCGCGACGGCATGTTCCCTGCCATGCACCTGGACGCGGAGTACAACGAGGACGGCACCGTCCGCAAGCCCGGCCAGGACTACTACGTCAAGCCGATGAACTGCCCGATGCACAACCTGATCTTCCGGTCCCGTGGCCGGTCGTATCGGGAGCTGCCGCTGCGGCTGTTCGAGTTCGGCTCGGTCTACCGGTACGAGAAGTCCGGTGTGGTACACGGTCTGACCCGCGTGCGCGGCATGACCCAGGACGACGCGCACATCTACTGCACCAAAGAGCAGATGCACGCGGAGCTCACCAACACCCTGCACTTCGTGCTCGACCTGCTCAAGGATTACGGCCTCGACGACTTCTACCTGGAGCTGTCCACCAAGGACCCGGAGAAGTTCGTCGGCGCCGACGAGATCTGGGAGGAGGCCACCGAAACCCTGTCCAAGGTGGCCGCGGCCTCCGGTCTCGACCTGGTGCCCGATCCGGGCGGCGCCGCGTTCTACGGCCCGAAGATCTCGGTGCAGGCCAAGGACGCCCTCGGGCGGACCTGGCAGATGTCGACCATCCAGCTCGACTTCAACCTGCCCGAACGGTTCAACCTGGAATACACCGCCTCCGACGGCACCAAACAGCGCCCGGTGATGATCCACCGCGCCCTGTTCGGTTCCATCGAGCGGTTCTTCGGTGTGCTCACCGAGCACTACGCGGGCGCATTCCCCGCCTGGCTGTCGCCGGTGCAGGTGGTCGGCATCCCGGTCGCGGAGGCCTTCGCACCGCATCTGGACCGGGTGATCGAATTGCTGCACGAGGCCGGGGTGCGTGCGCACGTGGATCGCAGCGACGACCGGATGCAGAAGAAGATCTTCAACAACACCGCCCAGAAGGTGCCGTTCATGCTGCTGGCCGGTGAGCGTGACGTCAACGCCGACGCGGTCAGCTTCCGGTTCCGCGACGGCACCCAGGTCAACGGCGTCCCGGTGGCTGATGCGGTGGAGACCATCGTGGACTGGATTGCCCGGCGCGACAACGCGTCTCCGACGGCGGAGGGCTTCGAGATCCGTACCGCCGGTGGCGGTGAGCGTCGATGAGCGATACCGGCGCCGCCGCGCTTCGGGGCACCGAGAACGGCGGCGACATCGTTGACCGCGGTCCGGGGGAACCGGACCGGCTGCAGCGGTTGTGGACGCCCTACCGAATGTCGTATATCGCCGAAGCTGCCACCGCGCCGCCCAAGGATGCGACCGGCCACCCGTTCACCGATATCCCGAAGATGACCGATGAGGACGGTCTGGTGGTCGCCCGAGGTGAACTGGTGTACGCGGTGCTCAACCTGTACCCGTACAACCCCGGCCACATGATGGTGGTCCCGTACCGGCGGGTCGCCAACCTGGAAGACCTCACTGACGCCGAGAGCGCCGAACTGATGGCGTTCACCCAGCAGGCCATCCGGGTGATGAAGCGGGTGTCGCGGCCGCACGGCTTCAACGTCGGACTCAACCTCGGCGGCGTCGCGGGTGGATCGCTGGCCGACCATCTGCACCAGCACATCGTGCCGCGGTGGGGTGGTGACGCGAACTTCATCACCGTCGTGGGCGGGGTCAAGGTGATGCCTCAGTTGCTCAGGGAGACCAGGGCACTGCTCGCCGCAGCCTGGGACGAGGAGTAGATCGGTGCTCAGCATCTTCGGTCGTGCGACGTTCGCCAAAGCGACGGCGCCGCTCGGGAGGGCACTGGTGCGCACCGGCCTCACCCCGGACGCGATGACTCTCATCGGGACGGCAGCCTCGATCGCTGCGGCGGTCACGCTGTTCCCGTCCGGTCACCTGTTCTGGGGAACGATGGTGATCTGGCTGTTCGTCATGTTCGACATGCTCGACGGGGCGATGGCACGGGCCCGCGGCGGCGGCACGAAATACGGTGCGGTGCTCGACGCCACCTGTGACCGGGTCGCCGACGGCGCGATCTTCGGGGGTCTGGCCTGGTGGGCGGTCTATCACGAGCACAGCAAGCCGCTGTTCTTCGCTACCCTGGTCGTGCTGGTGACCTCGCAGGTGATCTCGTATGCCAAGGCGCGGGCCGAAGCCAGCGGATTGTCGGCCGACGGCGGTCTCATCGAGCGACCAGACCGGCTGGTCATCGTGCTGGTGGGCGCCGGATTCACCGGCATCGGCGGATATTGGGGGATCGGATGGCTGACCTGGGCGGTGTACGTCGCGATGTGGCTCCTCGCGGTGTTCAGCATCGTGACGGTGTTTCAGCGGGTGCTGGCGGTGCGCGCGTCGCCGGGGGCGCGCGAGATCATTCCGATGGCGCGTCCGCAGGAGCCGGCCGAGGACTCGACGGAGCGGCAGTCGTGACCGCGACCGCCACCCGCCCGCGGACAGCACAGGCCCTCGACGGCATTGCCGCACGCATCAAGAGCGGGCTCAGCGACCGCGGTTACGCGACAGGCTGGCGGCTGGTGCGGGCCCTTCCGGAGCCGGTCGCGCGCAGGCTGTTCGATTGGGGCGCCGACCGCGTGGTGCGAGATGGCGGTCCGGAGCAACTGCGCCGCAATCTTGCTCGTGTGCTCGGGGTCGCACCGGAGGTGGTGCCCGACGAGCTGATCCGCGCGAGCATGCGCTCCTACGCGCGCTATTGGCGCGAGGCGTTCCGGTTACCGGCTATGGACCATGCCGCGCTGGCTTCCCCTGGCCGGATCCCAGTGGAGGGCCTTGCACATCTGGACGCCGCGCTCGCCGGAGGTCGGGGCGGGATTTTGGTGCTGCCACATTCGGGTAACTGGGATATGGCTGGCATGTGGCTGGTGCAGAACTATGGCACCTTCAGCACCGTCGCCGAGCGGTTGCAGCCGGAATCGCTGTTCGAACGGTTCGTCGCATACCGGGAGAGCCTCGGCTTCGAGGTGTTCGCGCTGACCGGTGGCGAGCAGCCGCCGTTTCCGCAGCTGGCGGCGCGATTGCGGGAGAACAAGATCGTCTGCCTGATGGGTGAGCGTGATCTGACCGGCAAGGGCGTTCCGGTGGATTTCTTCGGTGAGCGCACCTGGATGCCCGCCGGGGCGGCGAAGCTGGCGATCGAGACCGGTGCTGCGCTGATGCCGGTGCACGCCTGGTTCACCGCCGACGAGTCCGGGCATGAGGGTTGGGGTATGAAAGTTGATGCCCCGCTGGATATTTCGGGTGGTGTCGGTCCGGCCACGCAGGCGCTGGCCGATCGCTTCGCAGCGAATATCGCAGCACATCCCGCCGACTGGCACATGCTGCAACCGCTATGGGAAAGCGATCTGTCCGAACAGCGACGCGCCAGAATCGCAGCCGCGCAGGCGGATCTGGACGATCCGGGCTTACGCGGCGGCGGCATCGACGGGGGAGACGCGCAGCGATGAAGATCGGCATGGTCTGCCCCTATTCGTTCGACGTCCCGGGCGGTGTGCAGGCACATGTGGTCGAGCTGGCACGGGTGATGATCGAGCGCGGGCACAAGGTGAGTGTCCTTGCGCCCGCATCGGATTCGACGCCGCTGCCGGAGTTCGTCGTATCGGCCGGCCGTGCGGTGGCGATCCCGTACAACGGCTCGGTCGCGCGGTTGTCGTTCGGGCCCACCGCCTACACCCGGATCCGCCGCTGGATCGACGGCAACGATTTCGACGTGCTGCATATCCACGAGCCGAACGCGCCGAGCCTGTCCATGCTCGCCCTCAAGATCGCCGAAGGTCCGATTGTGGCGACCTTCCACACCTCGACGACGAAATCGCTGGTGCTCAGCACCTTTCAGGGTGTGCTACGTCCGTATCACGAGAAGATCAGCGGCCGGATCGCGGTGTCGGAGCTGGCGCGGCGTTGGCAGGTCGAGGCGCTGGGGTCGGATGCGGTGGAGATCCCCAACGGGGTCGACGTGCCGGCATTCGCGCGTGCCCCGATGCTCGACGGCTATCCACGCAGGGGCGGCACGGTTCTGTTCCTCGGCCGCTACGACGAACCGCGTAAGGGCATGGAGGTGCTGCTCGGCGCATTGCCCGCGCTGGTGCGCAGGCATCCGGAGATCGAGATCCTGATCGTCGGTCGCGGCGACGAGGAACGGCTGCGCAAGGAGGCGGGCCCGCATGCCGGGCATCTGCGATTCCTCGGGCAGGTCTCCGATGCGGAGAAGGCCTCGGCGATGCGGAGCGCAGACGTCTATGTCGCGCCGAACCTGGGTGGTGAGAGCTTCGGCATCATCCTGATCGAGGCGATGGCCGCGGGTACCGCGGTTGTCGCCAGCGAACTCGATGCGTTCCGCCGGGTGCTGCGCGACGGGCTCGCGGGACTGCTGGTGCCGGTGGGTGATTCGACGGCGCTGGCCACCGCGCTGGACACCGTGCTCACCGATGACGCCCGCCGCGCGGAACTGGTGCGGGCGGCGACGCAGGTTGTCGGCGAATACGACTGGCCGGTGGTGGCCGAACAGATTCTGCGGGTGTACGAGACGGTGACCGTCGGCGACATCCGGGTAAGGGCAGCCGGATGATCACCTTTTCCGCGACAACCGTTCTCGTCCTCGCCCTGATCGCCGCGGTGGTCGTGGCCATCGGCCTGTGGGCCTATTCCACCGCCAACCGGCTCGACCGGCTACACGTGCGGTCGGATCAGTCCTGGCAGGCGCTCGACGGTGCGCTGGCACGCCGTGCGGTGGTCGCCCGAGCGGTGGCGATGGCGATCGCGGGTCCGGTCTCCGATCCGGTGCTCACCGACCAGGCCAAGCAGCTGTCCACGCTGGCGGACCGCGCCGAACGCGCCGGCCGGACGGACCGGGAAACAGTCGAGAATCAGCTCTCGGCGGCACTGTCGTCGGTCGACATCGGGCAGCTGCGCCCCCAGCTGGTGGCCGAGCTGGCCGACGCCGAGGCCAGGGTTCTGATCGCGCGGAGGTTCCACAACGACGCGGTCCGCGACACTCTCGCGCTGCGCACTCGGCGTCCGGTGCGGATCCTGCACCTGGGCGGTACCGCGCCGCTGCCGACCTATTTCGAGATCACCGAGCGCGCCACTCCCGCCGCGGCGACCGGACTCGAGGTCGACACCATCCGCACCTCCTCCCGTGCGGTCCTGATCGACGAACAGGGCCGCGTGCTGTTGATGCGCGGCAACGATCCGAAAGTGCCGGAGGTGTCGTTCTGGTTCACCGTCGGTGGCGGTGTGGAACCAGGGGAGAGCCTGCGGGACGCGGCGGTCCGCGAGATCCACGAGGAAACCGGCTTCACCGCCGATCCGACCGCGCTGCGTGGGCCCATCTGGCGACGTGTGGCGGTGTTCCCGTTCAACGGTGAGCTGATCCGCTCCGAGGAGCTGTTCTTCGCCCTTCGGGTGCCGATGTTCGATCCGCGACCCGCCAATCTCACCTATGTCGAGCGGCGTTCGATCACCGGACATCGCTGGTGCACCGCGGCCGATATCGCCGCACTCGACGCGTCCGGCGAAACGGTGTACCCGTACCACCTGGATGAACTCATCGCAGAAGCCGCGGCCGCGGCGGCCGCCGCGGCCGACCCAGAGGTCCGTTCCATCCGCTGAGACGGCGATTTCCTCGATCACTGTGACCGGATTCACCGCCGTGTTACCGTCGATGCGGTTTGGCAGGCCGAGCGAGGGTCGACTCGGTGGGTGGAGGTGAGTAGTACGTGTCGTACATCCTGTTCGATTTCCTGATGCCGATCATCGGCCCCGCCGCGGCGGAGTATTGGGCGACGTTGCTGGTGATCAACCCGATCTGATCCGGCGCGGGTAGTTCGCCGGGTCCGCGGAAGCCGGATCGGGCCCGGCGAATTCGACTCCATCAACGAGCCCGATCGGTCCAGTCCGGCCCGATGGCAGTGAACGTGCTGGTCGCGGCAAGGCCAGTCGTCTCCAACTGGCTATCAATGGCTGTTCGGGGCACGCCTAGAATCGTGTCGTTCTACCGCTGACGACCACATAGGCGCACATGACACAGGAGTTTGCCGTGACCACGCCCGAGACCACCAAGACCACCGAGGCGACCCGTGAGGCGGGTACCGCCCGCGTGAAGCGCGGTATGGCCGAAATGCTCAAGGGCGGGGTGATCATGGACGTCGTCACCCCGGAGCAGGCCAAGATCGCCGAGGACGCCGGCGCGGTCGCTGTCATGGCGCTCGAGCGGGTACCCGCCGATATTCGCGCCCAGGGCGGTGTGTCCCGGATGAGCGATCCGGACATGATCGACGGCATCATCTCCGCGGTGTCGATCCCGGTGATGGCCAAGGCCCGCATCGGCCACTTCGTGGAGGCGCAGATCCTGCAGAGCCTCGGCGTCGACTACATCGACGAGTCCGAGGTGCTGACCCCCGCCGACTACACCAACCACATCGAGAAGTGGAACTTCACGGTTCCGTTCGTCTGTGGTGCCACCAACCTCGGTGAGGCCCTGCGCCGCATCACCGAGGGCGCGGCCATGATCCGCTCCAAGGGCGAGGCAGGCACCGGTGACGTCTCCAACGCCACCACGCACATGCGCCAGATCCGCCAGGAGATCCGCAAGCTGTCGTCGCTGCCCGCCGACGAGCTCTACGTCGCCGCCAAGGAGTTGCAGGCACCGTACGAGCTGGTCCGTGAGGTCGCCGAGACGGGCAAGCTGCCGGTCGTGCTCTTCACCGCGGGCGGTATCGCGACCCCGGCCGACGCGGCGATGATGATGCAGCTCGGTGCCGAGGGCGTGTTCGTCGGCTCCGGCATCTTCAAGTCCGGCAACCCGGCCCAGCGCGCTGCCGCCATCGTCAAGGCCACCACCTTCTACGACGATGCCGACGTGCTGGCCAAGGTGTCACGTGGCCTCGGAGAGGCCATGGTCGGCATCAATGTCGAGGACATCGCGCAGCCGCACCGCCTGGCCGAACGCGGTTGGTGAGTCTGCGCCCGCATCAGGGTTGACGAGGTTTCTCAGGAGCGGGTGTCACGCCGGACGGCGGGCACCCGCTCCGTTGCGTTCGGATGGTCGACGACCTGTCATGGCGGCACGACCATCACGGCGGCCGTTGCCACCGGCACGGACCGAATTCTGCGGTGCCGTGGTACTTTCCGGGTCTCGGCGAACCCGGTCTCGGAGTTCCACGACACAGGGGAAATGCGTAGATGAACCTTCAGGGGACCCGCCTTCTCGCGATCGCAGGGACGGCGGTGGCGCTGGCACTCAGCGCCGCAACCGCTGCCGCCGACAGCGAGCGTCCGCCGCTCCCGACCGCCGCGGACCTCGACGACCAGCTGACCACTGGCCTCGACCCGGCGACGCGGGTGTTGGCGTGGATCCACCCGGTCCGCAACGAGCACAAGCTCGCGTTCGTGCAGGGCGCACAGGCCGATCCGGAACTGCCGTATCGGCTGGCGCAGACGGTGCATGAGGCCGGGGCACAGCTGCGTGTGGTCGACGTGGACCCGGATCCCTTCGGTGACGCCGTCTACGCGAAGGCCGACGTCACCCTCGACGGCCAGACCAGCCAGGTCGAGATCCCGTTCGTGGTCGAGGACGGTACCTGGAAGGTTCAGCTGGTCTGGGCCTGCACCATGCTGTCGATGCTCGGTGAGCAGTCGCCCACCTGCGCCTGAACGCGTCATCGCAGTCCCGCGCGCTCGGTTCATTCCCGGTCCCGCGCGTCCTGCCGACGGGGTCGCGGTCCGGTGTGACCGTCATCATCGTGGTCCGCCTCGCGCGGCGCCCCCTGCCGGACCAACCCTGACTGCGTGCGAACATAGAGATCCCGTCGGGGACCGGCCGGTACGAGTTGCCGTCCGATCGCCCGCACGGTTGCGCAGTACTCACACGACCGGCCAGTGGCGCGGAGAGGCGGAGAAGTTGGCGACCATCGAAGAAGCGCTGGAGATCGATCGGCTCGAGCGAGACATCTTTCGGGGAGCCTCGCCCAAGACCCAGCTACGGCGAACCTTCGGCGGTCAGGTCGCGGGCCAGGCCTTGGTCTCGGCTGTCCGCACGGTCGATCCGCGGTTCCAGGTGCATTCGCTGCACGGCTATTTCCTGCGTCCGGGCAACCCCGATCAGCCGACCGTATACCTGGTCGAACGCATCCGGGACGGTCGCTCCTTCGGCACCCGCCGGGTGACCGGGGTACAGGACGGTGCCGCCATCTTCACCATGTCGGCGTCGTTCCACGTCGGTGACGAAGGCCCCCAGCACCAGGACGAGATGCCCGTGGTGCAGGCGCCGGACGATTTGCCCGACGCGAAGACCACCATGAGCCCCGAACGGCTGTGGGCCATGCGGGAATGGGAGCACTGGGACATCCGCCCGGTCCCGCAGGAGTCGGTCACCCAGCGGCCGGGAGTGGTGTCCCCGCAGCAGGTGTGGTTCCGCTACCGGCACCCGCTGCCCGACGATCCGCTGTTCCACGTCTGCACCCTCGCCTACATGAGCGATATGACACTGCTCGGATCGTCGAAGGTCACACACCCAGACGAACCCACCCAGGACGCCTCGCTCGACCACGCCATGTGGTTCCTGCGCCCGTTCCGTGCCGACGACTGGCTGCTCTACGACCAGTCCTCGCCGTCGGCGGGCTTCGGCCGCGCTCTCACCGGCGGCAAGATCTTCAACCGCGCAGGGGAACTGGTTGCCTCCGTGGTTCAGGAAGGGCTGATCCGCACACCGCGCGAGAAGTAGACGCGACGCCCGGGTGTCGGACCGCCTGGACGCGGAGATGGCACACGATGGTGTCGGGTCCGTAGGAAACCGACCCCATCGCGCCAGCGAGAGTCCGGACAAACCCGTCGGGACGGTCAGCCCACGGCGTGCGGCGGGTCCCTCCCCGCGCTGCACCGGCCCGGCGACGGCAACACAGTAGTCATGTCAGTGAGTGTCGGCCCGGGTGTGGCGATCACCGGCCGGGCTTGACACAACGTTGACAACAACCGTGAGCAGGCCCACAACGCGACGTCTCGTAAGCTCTGCGGGGTGAACGGTTCAGCGGTCGCCGTGCCCGCGGCGCAGACCTCGGCGCGCGAGAGCGCGCAGCCGGCCATCGGTGTGCTTGCCCTGCAGGGTGATGTGCGCGAACATGTGTCGGCGCTGGAGCGCTGCGGTGCGCGCGCGGTGCTGGTGCGCCGGGTGGAAGAACTCGCGTCCGTCGACGGACTGGTGCTGCCCGGTGGGGAATCCACCGCGATCAGCAAACTGCTCGAGGTGTTCGAACTGCTGGAACCCTTGCGCGCCCGGCTGCGTGACGGGCTGCCTACCTTCGGGTCGTGCGCGGGCATGATTCTGCTCGCCGACGAGGTGCTCGACACCCGTCCCGATGCCAACCACCTGTCCGGAATAGATATGACGGTGCGGCGCAACGCTTTCGGTCGTCAGGTCGATTCCTTCGAAACCGATCTGGCGTTCGCCGGACTCGACGACGGGCCGGTCCGCGCGGTGTTCATCCGGGCGCCGTGGGTCGAGCGGGTCGGCGACGGCGTCGAGGTGCTGGCGCGGGTGCCGAACGGTCCGGCCGCGGGCAAGATCGTCGCCGTGCGCCAGCGCAACGTGATCGCGACGTCGTTCCATCCCGAAGTCACCGGCGACCTGCGGGTGCACCGGATGTTCGTCGATCTGGTTCGCACCGCCTGACCCGGTCGAGGACCGGAGGCGGCTCCATGCCCGGCCTGAGCCGGCGAATCGGAATCGGCTGTTCAGGGCCGCCAGGCCCCGCCCCGTATGCCCGCCGAGTAGGCTGGTCGAGTTGTCCGCCCGGCACAGCCGGTACCGTAGACGACCACACGTGCCATCGACCTGAAGGAAGTAGGGGAATGAGCGGCCACTCCAAATGGGCCACCACCAAGCACAAGAAGGCGGCGATCGACGCGAAGCGCGGCAAGCTCTTCGCCAAGTTGATCAAGAACATCGAGGTGGCGGCCCGGACAGGTGGCGGTGACCCGGATGGCAACCCGACCCTGTATGACGCCATCCAGAAGGCGAAGAAGTCGTCGGTCCCCAACGACAACATCGAGCGCGCCCGCAAGCGTGGCGGCGGCGAGGAGGCCGGCGGCGCCGACTGGCAGACGATCATGTACGAGGGTTACGGCCCCAACGGTGTCGCCGTGCTGATCGAGTGCCTCACCGACAACCGCAACCGCGCGGCCGGCGAGGTTCGTGTCGCGATGACCCGCAACGGCGGCAATATGGCCGACCCGGGTTCGGTGTCGTACCTGTTCCACCGCAAGGGCGTCGTCACACTGGACAAGAACGGCCTGTCCGAGGACGACGTGCTGATGGCGGTGCTGGACGCAGGTGCCGAAGAGGTCAACGACCTCGGTGAAGCCTTCGAGATCATCAGCGAGCCCGGCGACCTGATCGCGGTGCGTTCGGCACTCCAGTCCGCGGGTATCGATTACGACTCCGCCGAGTCCGGCTTCCAGCCCTCGGTCAGCGTCGCGGTCGACGCCGACGGCGCACGCAAGGTCTTCAAACTTGTCGACGCCCTCGAAGACAGCGACGACGTGCAGAACGTTTACACCAACGTCGACGTCTCCGACGAGGTACTCGCCGAATTGGACGATTAGGCCCGAACGTTCGCCGACTCGTCGGCGACGAGGGTTCGAGGCCCCCGCAACGATGTGCGCATCGTTGCGGGGGCTTTCTGTACCGGTGCCGTCGGCGTCAGCGGCTGAACCGCGACACGGTGGCTCAGCTGGTCTGCTGTTCGTAGTACTCCTTCATCGCCGGGTAGTAGTCGTCGAAATCGGGGCGATCCGTGCCGGTGCGGGCGGCGCCGAGCATGTCGAGATAGAACTCCCAGCCGGGGCCAACCTGTGGCGCCTGGGCGATCTCGTCGCCGGTGCGCAAGTGGTGGGTGAAGCGCAGTTCGGTGGTGCCATCGGTCTCGGTGAGCTCCACATCGAGGAACCAGGATCCGGCCTCGTCTTCGGCGGA
Source organism: Nocardia cyriacigeorgica (assembly GCF_010868145.1). Taxonomy (GTDB): domain Bacteria; phylum Actinomycetota; class Actinomycetes; order Mycobacteriales; family Mycobacteriaceae; genus Nocardia; species Nocardia cyriacigeorgica_D. The sequence goes on along the minus strand of NZ_JAAGUY010000030.1, from coordinate 19,406 downwards.
GACGCCTAGGTGGCGGGGTGGCTCGCAGGCATCGATGCGCATGTCCATCCATGGCTCGTCGTCTTCGAACACCATCTGCACCTTGATGGTCTTACCGGCGCCCGCCTCTCCCTCCCAGGGGCCGAACCAGCGCGCGGTACGGTCGGATTCGGTGATGCTGGCCCACACGTCCTCGATCGGGGCGCGGTAGCTGCGGGTCAGCACCAGGTCACGGCCGGTCTGCGCGGGGAAAAGTCGTCCGGTGGGTCGGGGGGTCATGCGGTGTTCTCCTGTGTCGTCGCGCGGTCCGCGGTCCGGCGTTCGCGCCTGGTCCGGTAGACCTCGGTGTCGAGTGCGTCGAGGTGGCGTTCCCAGGTGGTCGGCTGGGCGAATCCGGTCAGCCAGTCGGTGAGAGCGGCGAGTGGCGCGGTGTCGAGCCGGTAGTAACGCTGTCTGCCGACGAGTTCGTCGCGTACCAGGCCGCTTTCGCGCAGAACGCGCAGATGCCTGCTGATCGCCGGCCTGCTGATGGTGAAGTGCCCGGCGATCTCACCGGCGGTGAGCCGGGTGCCGCGTAGCATCTCCAGGATCTCCCGGCGTACCGGATCGGCGATCGCGCCCGCCACTTCGTCCACAGTAAAAGTGTAACCAGTCGGTTACGCATTTGTCCATCGATGGGCACGTGAAACAGCGGGTTTGTGGCGGCGGCTCAGCGCCGCCGCCTGCTGGGATGTTGCGGGATCACTCCGCGATTTCGGTGCGATCGCTCCAGGAGTAGACCGGCAGCCGACCCTCGGGTGTGTCCTGCTCTCGTCCGGTGGTCTTGAAATGTTCGTAGCCACCTCTGAACGGGATCTTCAACTCGAACCCGGGCGGAGTGATCGGCACGATACGTTCGGGCAGGTCCTGCGGCCCGCCCTCGAGGACAGCCTTGGCGCCAATGCTCATCCTCGGATGGTAGAAGCGTGAACGCTCCGAATGCGGGACATTCGCCATCGGTGCGCGCATCGGTTTGCCAACGATATGTCCGGGCGGTGCCCGGATCCACGCGGAAACCGGTGGCGAGGCCGCGGTATGCCGGTGAGAATCGAGGAATGGTCGAGCTCCTATTCGTGCGCGGGGACATCACCGAACAGGAGGTGGACGCGGTGGTCAACGCCGCGAATTCGTCGCTGCTCGGTGGTGGCGGAGTCGACGGCGCCATCCACCGTCGCGGCGGGCCCGAGATCCTGGCCGACTGCCGCAAACTCCGCGCCTCCCACTACGGCAAGGGCCTGCCGACGGGCCAGGCGGTAGCCACGACGGCGGGAAACCTCCCGGCCCGCTGGGTCATCCACACCGTGGGCCCGGTGTGGTCGGCCGGTGACGACCGCTCCGCCCTGCTGGCCTCCTGCTACCGCGAATCCCTGCGGGTCGCCGATGAGCTCGGCGCGGGCACCATCGCGTTTCCGGCGATCTCGACCGGCATCTTCGGCTGGCCGATCGACGACGGTGCCCGCATCGCTATCGAGACGGTTACCCACACCAGCACTTCGGTACGCGAGGCCCGCTTCGTTCTGTTCGATGACCGCGCCTACGCCGCCTTCGCCGCACACGCGCCGGACTGAACCGATGCACCGCCGCTCGTTCTGCCGTGTGAATCCGCTGAAGCGGGTCCGCGTCACCGACTGGTCGACGCCCATAGGGCTGGCTAGTACCGTGCTGGGAGATCGGCTTTTTGGTTCGGGACTTCATCGTCGGCGCCCGCGTCAGGTGTCCGATATCCGCCAGGGAAAGGCAGGACTATGACCGCAACGATCGGTAAGGTCACCGTGCTCGGCACGGGCGTGCTCGGTTCGCAGATCGCTTTCCAGACCGCCTACAGTGGCTTCGACGTGGTCGCCTACGACATCGACGATGCGGCGGTCGACAAGGCGAAGTCCCGACTCGACGATTTGGTGCAGACCTACCGCGACGAGGTGGCCGGTGCGTCCGACGGCAACGCCGAGCAAGCGCGGGCCCGGATCCGGCTCACGTCCGACCTCGCGGATGCGGCGCGCGAAGCCGATCTGATCATCGAGGCGATCCCCGAGGTCCTGAAGATCAAGATCGACACCTACACCGAGCTGGGCGCGCTGGCTCCCCAGTCGACCATCTTCGCCACCAACTCCTCGACACTGCTGCCCAGCGATATGAAGGACGCGACCGGCCGACCCGACCGATTCCTCGCGCTGCACTTCGCCAACCGGGTGTGGACGTCCAACACCGCCGAGGTGATGGGTACCGCAGACACCGATCCGCAGGTGTACCGCACGGTGGTGCAGTTCGCGAAGGACATCGGCATGGTGCCGATCGAACTGCACAAGGAAAAGGCAGGCTACGTACTCAACTCGCTGCTCGTGCCGTTCCTGAACGCCGCGGGCGAGCTGGTGGCCAACGGCTATGCCGAACCCGAGACCGTCGACACGACCTGGAAGATCGCCACCGGCGCACCCATAGGGCCGCTACAGATCTTCGACATCGTCGGGCTCACCACCGCCTACAACATCTCCGCACACGGTGACGAGGCCGCACAGCGATTCGCCGCGTACCTGAAAGAGAACTACATCGACAAGGGCAAACTCGGCGTAGCCACAGGTGAGGGTTTCTACAAGTATCCGAGCAAGTGACCGCGGGCCCGTGCAAGTAGCCGTCTGCGGGCCCAGTGCCTGCACCGACGCCGACGCCGCACACGCGCGTGCGGTCGGGCGGCTGCTGGGGGAGGCCGGTGCGACCGTATTGTGCGGTGGCGGCACCGGTGTCATGGCCGCGGTCGCCGAAGGTGCTTCACGCGCTGGTGGATTGGTGATCGGCGTGCGTCCCGACACCGACCGTGGCGGAGTGTGCGCCGGCCTGTCGGCAGTGCTCTATACGAATATGGGCGAGGCACGCAACGCGATCCTGGTGCGGTCGGCAGACGCCGTCATCGTGATCGGCGGATCGTGGGGCACGCTGTCGGAACTGGCGCTGGCCCGCCATCGCGCCACCGTCCCGGTTGTTTCCCTCGGCGGCTGGCGGGTGCTCGACGCCGGCGGCGAGCCACTGAACATCGGGCTGATCGCCGAGGACCCCGCCGATGCCGTCGCGCTGGCACTCGCGGGCAGGCCACCTCGCGCTCGATGATGCGCGATCCCCGATGCCTCGGACCGCACGCGGGAAGCGGATGGCCGGCCCCACGAAGGAACCGGTGAGCGCGATGTCGACGTGGTCATTGGTGTCGGGTCCGCTGCCGATCGCGCTGTCGCTGGCGGCGATCGTTGGGCTGGCCTGGCTGCTCACCGGTCGCCGGCGGCCCGGCCTCCGGGCGGTGGCGGGCTGCGTGGTGGCGGCCATCGCGATCACCGCCGGCGGTGCGTACCTGGTGCGCTCGGTGTGGCGACTGATTCCCGACCCGCTCGGGGCGGCGGTCTACGGCTGCCTCGGCCTCGGGGTTTTCGTGGTCCTTCTCGGCATGGCGCATGCCTTCCGGTGGCGCGGGCGCATCCGTACCGGAGTTGTCGCGATCGCTGTGGCCGTTGTCCTTGCCGCCTGTGCGAATCAGGTCAACCTGATCTACGACGCCTATCCGACTGTCGGTGCGGCGCTCGGCACCCAGCGGTTGAACGAAATCCCGTTCAGCGATGTCACCGCGGCGAACCGGCTGCGTCCTGACCTCGACCCGGTCGAAACCGGCTGGACAGCGCCCCCGGGACTGCCCACCGCCGGGCGGCTCACTCATGCCGCGATACCGGGCACCGCCTCTGGATTCGATGCTCGCCCGGCCGAAATCTATCTGCCGCCTGCCTATTTCGCCGATCCGCGACCGCAGCTGCCGGTGCTGGTATTGCTCGCCGGTCAGCCGGGCAGCCCGCGTGACTGGGCGACCAGCGGTGACCTGCCCGCGACCATGGACGAATTCGCCCGCGTCCACCAGGGGCTGGCGCCGATCGTCGTGGTCGCCGACGGCACCGGCAGCACCTGGAACGACCCGCTGTGTGCCGACGGTCCGCGTGCACGGGTCGCGACCTACCTGACCGCCGACGTCCCCGACTGGGTCCGTGCGCACCTGTCGGTCGATCCCGATCCGGAGGCCTGGGCAGTGGGCGGGCTGTCCTACGGCGGAACCTGTGCGCTGCAATTGGCCGCCGGGTACCCGCAGGTGTACCCGACCTTCCTGGCCATGTCGGCGGAAGCCGAGCTGAATCTCACCGACCGCGAGCACACCCTCGGCGTCTTCGACGGCGACACCGCAGCCTATGCCCGCGCAAACCCGCACGACCTGCTGGCCGAGCGCCGCTTTCCGGGTAGTGCAGGGGTTTTCGTCGTCGGCAGCGACGACACGGACACCCTTTCCGGTTCGCGAAGCGCCTATCAGGAAGCTCGGGCTGCAGGGATGGATGTCGGTTACCTCGAACTGCCCGGCGGCCACGATTGGCGGGTGTGGTCGACCGGGCTGGCCAGGGAACTACCGTGGCTGGCCGGGCGCGTGGGGCTTATCGCCAGATGAACCCCACGCCCCGGCCGGATCGCGGCGCCTCAGCGGGTAGTGCGGCGCCGTAGCAGCAGCACGAGCACGACGACCGCCGCGATGACGGCGACACCGAGTGCGGTCGCGACCCACACCACCGCCGGCACGCCGCCGTCATCGCCGGAGTCTGCGCCGGCGCTCACCTCATCTCGATCGGTGGCCCGCGCCGACTTGCCTTCCTTACCGAAGGTCTCGCCGGTGCCATTCCGATATTGCGGTCCGGGTTCCGGATCGCCGGTGACGGTGAGCTCCAGCTCGACCGGCACCGGTGCCGCGCGCTTCTCTGGGCTGACCGTCTGCCCGGCCTTGACCGAGATGTAGTACCAGCCCGCGACGGACTGGGCGACGAGCTTGCCACCCTCTTCCCGGTTCAGGTAGCGGACGGGTGCGGTGGCGAGCTCCTTGCCGGACGGCAGAACCTGTTCGGAACCGCCATAGGCGCCGGTGTCGGAGTCGATCTCCGCGCGATACGGCGAGTAGAGCGTGGTCTCGACATTGGAGACGTTGTCGCTGCCGCGACCAGGGGTCTCGCCGAACCGCACCCGATAGGACAGGCCCTGGCCCCAGTCGAGTCGCACGCGATAGAAGACGAACTCACCGCGCTGCACAGTGTCGGTGAACCGGCCGGACCCGGGCAGTGTCGCCGCCACATTGAAGGAACCACCGCCGACGACAGGTACCACCGGCCCGGTCGGCGCGGTGAACTCGACCGGCTCCGACACCGCCGGTGCTCCCGGATCTGACACGGCGGACTCGACACCGACCGAGATCTCGAGTGGCAGTTGGGCAGGTACGCCCTCGGATACCGCACCCCACTCGAGGGTGAAGTAGTAGCGTCCGCCGCCGTAGCATGCCTCGTTGCCGCCCGAGCTGGGTTCGGCCGCTCCGTCCCAGACCGTACTGACAGTGAGCGCGACACCATCGTCGGCGCTACCGGTCAGCTCCTTCTCCGTGACTCCGCAATCCGAGCCGTCGGTGCCGAACACCTTCAGATCGATCCGGTTGACCGACGACCAATCCCCGTCGTGGCGCGGGAACGAGATCGTACCGGTGAAGTACGCGGTCGCCCCGTCCGGCACATCCACCGCGTAGTAGCGCGGCTGCTTGTGGCCGATCACGTCGAGGTACTGGCCGGGCGCGGCGACCGGCGCGCTCTGATAATCGGGGGTGCCCTCGATCGGAGTGCCGATCGCGGCGTAATTGCGCAATGCCGCCGCACTCACCCGCGGCAGGGCCTGTTCGAGGGATTTGCCGTCGACGGCATCGGTGTAGGTGCCGCCGGTGCTCTGCGCGATGCAGGTCAGCTGGGCGCGCGAGGGATCGTCGACCCCGAAGCCGATGGCGTGCACGACGAGATCGGTGCCCTGCGCTTCGAGCTCTCGGGCGACCTCACACGGATCGGGCGGTGTGCAGGTGTCCAGGCCGTCGGAGACCAGCACGATCGACTTCGCCCCGCCCTTCGGCAGCGCGTCGTTCGCCCTGCGCAGCGATTCACCGATCGGCGTATAGCCGCGCGGAGTGATCTGATCGACCGCCGACGTCAGCGCCGACCTGTCGATGGTCTCGGCGGGTTGCAGGATGCGGACGTCGCGGCAGCCCGCGTCTTTCTCCGCATCCGAATTACCGGTCTCGGTGCCGTAGACGGTCAGACCGACCGTGGATGCCTCGGGTGCGGCGGCGACGAAGGTGCGCACCGCGGTTTTCGCGGCGTCCATCTTCGTGCCGCCGCCCGGATCGGCCGCCAGCATCGATCCCGACGCGTCGAGCACGAGCATGGTCGGCGCGTATTCGGGCTGCTGTGGCTCGGACGACTGTTGGGCAATAGCTGGGGCGGCGACCGGGACCAGGCCGATCGCACATGCCGCGGTGATTGCGGCGATCTTCGCCAAGGTGGACACGCTCGTACAACTCCGTTCACTGCTGCCGCGTTCGGCATAACACGGCGGCACGGAACCCTACGTGTCTCGGACGGCTCCGGCCAGACATGGGAACCGGGGTGGCCGAGGTGGCCGTGTCGCTGGAACCACGCCCGCCGGATGTGCACTAGACTTCGAACAACTGTTCGCGTGTCCGAAGGGGTGTTTTCCGTGCGGGTGATGGGTGTCGACCCCGGGCTCACTCGATGCGGGCTCAGCATGGTCGAAGGCGGCGTGGGCAGAAAGGTCACCGCACTCGACGTCGATGTCGTGCGCACCCCCGCGGATATGGAGCTGGCGTTGCGGCTGATGGCGGTCGCCGATGCCGCCGAGCACTGGATGGACACCCACCGTCCCGGCGCGGTGGCGATCGAGCGGGTCTTCGCTCAGCACAATGTGCGCACCGCGATGGGCACGGCACAGGCGGGTGGGGTGATCGCCCTGGCTGCTGCACGACGTGGCATTCCCGTCGCCTTCCATACCCCCAGCGAGGTGAAGGCCGCCGTCACCGGCAACGGCTCCGCCGACAAAGCCCAGGTGACGGCCATGGTTACCCGAATTCTCGGGCTGCGGGTCGCGCCTAAACCCGCCGACGCCGCCGACGCACTCGCCCTTGCCATCTGTCATTGTTGGCGTGCGCCGCTGATGGAGCGCATGGCCCGCGCCGAAGCCCAAGCCGAGCAGGCACGCAGGCGGTACGCCGAGAAGCTGGATCGACAACGAAAGGCGGTGCGCCGGTGATCGCGTCGGTACGCGGTGAGGTACTCGAGATCGCGCTCGACCATGTGGTGGTCGAGGCCGCGGGCGTCGGCTACCGGCTCAACGCCACCCCGGCCACCCTCTCCGGCCTCACTCGCGGGGAACAGGCGCGGCTGTACACGGCGATGATCGTCCGCGAGGACTCGATGACGCTGTACGGATTCGCCGATACCGAGGTACGTGACCTTTTCGGTCTGCTGCAAACCGTATCCGGTGTCGGCCCCCGGCTGGCCATGGCTGTCCTAGCGGTACTCGAACCCGAAGCGCTGCGCAAGGCACTGGCCGAAAGCAATGTCGCCGCGCTCACCCGGGTACCCGGTATCGGCAAACGCGGCGCCGAGCGCATGGTCGTCGAACTGCGCGACAAGGTGAATCTGGTTCCGGTGCAATCCGGCCCGCCCGGCAGCGGGCCCGCGGCTGTGGTCACACCCGTGCGTGATCAGGTCGTCGAGGCGCTCACCGGGCTGGGGTTCCCGCTCAAACAGGCCGAACAGGCCGTCGACGCCGTCCTGGCCGAGGACCCGGCCGCTACCACGTCGGTCGCATTGCGTGCCGCACTCGGCATGCTGGGCAAGAACCGGTAGGCGCGCATGGACTACGACGAGCACGACAACGACGAATCCCCGGTCAGCGCACACTATTCCAGCGCCGACGGCGATATCGAGACCAGTCTGCGCCCGAAATCGCTGGACGATTTCATCGGCCAGCCGCGGGTGCGTGAACAGCTCGCGCTGGTACTGCGCGGGGCGCGCGGGCGCGGTGGCACCCCCGACCACATCCTGCTGTCCGGCCCGCCCGGACTCGGCAAGACCAGCATGGCGATGATCATCGCCGCCGAACTCGGCACCGCCCTGCGGATCACCTCCGGCCCCGCGCTGGAGCGCGCCGGTGATCTGGCGGCCATGCTGAGCAATCTGGTCGAGGGCGATGTGCTGTTCATCGACGAGATCCACCGGATGGCACGGCCCGCAGAGGAAATGCTCTACCTGGCGATGGAGGACTTCCGGGTCGATGTCGTCGTCGGCAAAGGCCCGGGCGCCACCTCGATCCCGCTGGATATCGCGCCCTTCACGCTGGTCGGCGCCACCACCCGCTCCGGTGCGCTTACCGGTCCACTGCGTGACCGCTTCGGCTTCACCGGCCATATGGATTTCTACGAACCGAGCGAACTGCTCGGCATTCTGCTGCGGTCGGCGCGCATCCTCGGCGTCGATATCGACCATGACGCCGCCGCCGAGATCGCTGGGCGTTCCCGCGGCACCCCGCGCATCGCCAACCGGCTGCTGCGCCGCGTCCGCGACTATGCCGAGGTCCGCGCCGACGGCCATATCACCAGGCCCATCGCCGCGGCCGCACTACAGGTGTACGACGTCGATGCGCTCGGACTCGACCGGCTCGACCGCGCGGTGCTCGGCGCCCTGGTCCGCGGCTTCGGTGGCGGACCGGTCGGCGTGTCGACGCTCGCGGTCGCGGTGGGGGAGGAGGCCGCCACCGTCGAGGAGGTCTGCGAACCGTTCCTTGTTCGCGCGGGCATGGTGGCGCGCACGCCGCGCGGCCGTGTCGCGACGGCGACCGCGTGGGAGCATCTCGGGCTCGTCCCACCGCCCGACCTGGTCTTCGGGTCGATCGAAGTCCGTGGGCGCGAACCACATCCAACGCTCGACCTGTTCGACTGAACGTCGATCTCGATCGACAACCTGGCGTACCGGCAGCATCGAGTACGTCGCTGGTCGACACACCTCGTGCCGCGCGACCGTGCGCCGAGGCGGTTGCCGACTCGACGGTGCCGTGCGGGTTCTCGCCGCAGGTGCCGGTGTTCAGCGCAGGTAGACGGGCTGGTGGAGGGCGGTGACCACGAGATCCAGAAACGCGTCCACCTCGTCGCGCTGGTATCCGCGCACACCCAGGCGTGCCACCGTGAACCGCACAGCCCGCACATCGTCGACGGTCAGGCTGCCAGGGCCGCCGTGTGCCAGCGTCGCCGCCACCAGATCGAGGAAGGCGTCCACCTCTTCCATGTGGTAGCCGCGCTGCTCGAGTGGTGCAGGGGTGAACCGCATCCGGTGCACGTCGCCTGGTGTCAGCAAGGTGGCAGGCGCGGGTGGCGGTACTGCCGCGGGCACCGGCCGAACTCCACGCTGGCGGAACTCGAGTTCGGCATGCACCCTGTCGAGGAACTCGTCCACCTGCTCGACGCGATAACCACACCGCCCGCCACGTGGTGCGCCGAAACTGACCTGGCGCAGGTCGTCCGCGGTGAGTGCGCCGCCACCACCGAGGGTGGCGGCGACCAGTTCGAGGAATGCGTCGACCTCGTCGGTGTGGTAGCCGCGGCGTCCGGGCGGGGTCAAAGCGAACGTCGTCCGTCCGACATCCTCGGGAGTCACGGGCGTCATTGTGACAGCACCCGTGCCGGATTACCGTGCTTCCGGCCAGTTTTCGAGCGCCACGGCCCAGGCTACGGTTTACGCACACCCTCGATCAGCAGGCGGCGGATCGCCTCGTTGAGGGCGGTGATGGCGGCCTCGTCCAGATCGCGCAACCCGTGCACCACGCCAGCCATCAGCATTCCGGTCACCGCCCGCGCGGTGTTCACGGTATCGAGGTCCTCGCGCAGATAGCCCAGCTCGACACCGTGCTCGAGATAGCCCGCGGTCAGTGAGTCGGCGGTATCGAGCAGCCCGTACAGGCGTTCGGTGAGCTCGTCGTCGATCCCGGTGGCATGGAACAGCAGCAACTGCGCCACGCGCCGGTCCTCGATCAGGATGTGGGTCAGCGCGGTGCCGATCCGGTCGATCTGCTCGCGGTACTCCTCGAGGCTGGTCGCGGCGTCGGGCGCGTTCTCGGTGCCGAGGGCCACGATGATTCTGGCCGCCAGATCGTCGATGACGTGGTCGATGATGTCGCGCTTATTGCTGAAGTACCGGTAGAAGGTGCCGTGCCCGATCCCCAGGTGAGCGGCGATATCGGCGATACCGGTCGCGTGATAGCCCTTTTCGGCGAAACACACGAAAGCGGTATCGATGATCTCTCGGCGCAGTTCGGCCTTGCGGCGCTCGGCACGCGTGGATGGCTTCGTCACACCCATGATGATACTGTCGTCACAAACGGAATGATGTGTCATTCCCGGAGAGTCGGTTCAGATATCAGGAGGTTCGGCGTGGCGCCTCAGTTCGATGCGATCGTGGTCGGTGCGGGTTTCGGCGGAATGGGAGCGGGCATCGAGCTCGACCGGCTCGGCCTGAGTAATTTCGTCATCCTGGAACGCGAGGACGATCTCGGCGGTACCTGGCATGTGAACCGGTATCCGGGCCTTGCCGTCGATATCGCGTCGGTGACCTATTCCTATTCCTTCGAACCCAACCCGTACTGGTCGCGGCTGTTCGCGCCGGGTGCCGAGTTGAAGAAGTACGCCGAGCACGTGGCCGACAAGTACGGCCTACGCCGTCGGATGCGCTTCGGCACCGTCGTCGACGGCGCCCGCTGGGACGAAGAAGAACAGCAGTGGGTGGTCTCCATCGCCGGTGGGGAAACCCTCACCGGCCGCTACCTGCTGGCCGCCACCGGCTTCCTGTCCCAGCCCTACACGCCGCCGTTCCCCGGTATCGAGTCCTTCGCCGGCAAGATCATCCACACCACCGCGTGGGACGACGAGGTCGATCTCACCGATCGCAAGGCCGCGGTGATCGGTACCGGCGCCACCGGCGTGCAGCTGGTCCCCGAGGTGGCCAAGAAGGTTCGTGAGCTGACCGTCTTCCAGCGCACCCCGATCTGGGTGGTGCCCAAGGTGGACGCGCCGATCCCTGCCCCGGTGCAGAAGCTGTTCGCCTCGGCGCCGGTGACGCAGAAGGCCGCGCGGCTGGTCAACACCAGCATGCTCGAGGCTTTGATGGTGGTCGGCGTCCTGCACTTCAAGCAGGCCAAACTCATGAACAAGGGTGCGGCGCTGCTGGCCAAGGCCCATCTGCGTGCCCAAGTCCGCGATCCGGAGATCCGCAAACAGCTCACCCCGCACTACGACTTCGGCTGTAAGCGACCCACCTTCTCCAACCATTACTTCACGACCTTCAACGAACCGCATGTCCGGTTGGAAACCAACTCGATCGAGCGGATCGAACCCGACGGCATCGTCACCGCCGATGGTCACAAGACCGAGATCGACACCCTCATCCTCGCCACCGGGTTCAACCTGTGGGATGTGAACTTCCCGGCCATCGAGATCATCGGACGCGACGGGGTGAACCTCGGAAAGTTCTGGCGCGACAACCGATTCCAGGCCTACGAGGGCATCACCGTGCCCAAGTTCCCCAACTTCCTCAGCCTCAACAGCCCCTATTCCTACAGCGGGCTGTCCTACTTCACCACCATCGAGGCGCAGATGAAGCATATGGGCAGGCTGTTCGCCGAGCTGTTCCGTCGTGGCGAGACCACCTTCGAGGTCACCGAGCGTGCCAACACCGAGTTCCTCGACCGTGTGACCACCAAACTCGACAACTCGGTGTTCTACGGCGGTGACTGCGCCACCGCACGCAGTTACTACTTCAACCAGCATGGTGAGGCGGCCCTGCTGCGCCCGACCAGCACCGTCAACGCGCACCGGGAAGCGGTGAGCTTCCCGCTCGACGACTACAGCTACGGCCACAGCGCCTGATATGTCCGCACCCGAGCCCCGCCACCGATGTTTCGGTCGCGGGGCTCGCTGCCGCGCGCTACCGTGCAGGATGGCTCGCACGTCCCTCCAGGGTGTGCGGGTGTGGTGCCGGTGACCGAAGCTGGCAGACTGTGTGAGTACCTGTCCATTCCCACCCACAGACTAGGGACTGACTTCGACGATGGAACTGCTGTTTCCGCTGCTGCTGGTAGCCCTGCTCGTACCGATGTTCCTCGGTGTCCGCCGCCAGAAGCGGGAAGCCGAGAAGGTCGCCACGATGCAGGAAGGCCTGAAGGTCGGCGACCAGGTCATCACCACGTCGGGTCTGTACGGCACCGTGGTCGAGGCTGATGAAACGACCGTCGACCTCGAGATCGCCGAGGAGGTCGTCACCACCTGGCTGCGTCAGGCGATCCGTGAGGTTCGCATCGACGACGAGGCCGATGAGACGACCGGTGACACCGAGGCCGATGAGGCGCCCGGTACCACCACCGAGGAAACCGCCGAGCAGACCGAAACCCGGCTGACCAAGGACTGACCGTCCGCGTACGCGCCGGATGCCCACCTGCGGACACCGCACGGCACCCGGCGTCATCGGCGTGTGTCCCGCCTGTTCCACCTCGACTTCCGCCTAGGAGATGACCAACTGTGCCACCTTCCCAGGGATCGGCGCATCCGTTCAGGTTGCTCGGTGTCTATGCCGCGCTGCTGGCCGTGATCTACGCGCTGGTGTTCTTCACCGGTGACAAATCCCCGACACCCAAGCTCGGCATCGACCTGCAGGGTGGCACCCGGGTCACGCTGACCGCCCGCACGCCGGACGGCAGCAAGCCGAGCCAGGACAGCCTGAAGCAGGCTCAGGGCATCATCGAGAACCGTGTCAACGGTCTCGGTGTCTCGGGATCCGAGGTCGTCATCGATGGCGACAATCTGGTGATCACCGTGCCCGGCGACGACAGCCAGCAGGCACGCTCGCTGGCCACCACCGCCAAGCTCTACATCCGCCCCGTCCTGCAGGCCGCGCCCGCGACCGGTGCGCAGACGCCGCAGCCCGGCCAGGGCGCTCCGGCGCCCACCCCCGGCACGACCGGTCAGGCACCCGCGCCCGCTCCCGGTGGCACCGCGCCCGCACCGGCGACCGGGCAGGCGCCCGTGCCGCAGAACCGGGTGTTCCCCGCGCAGGCGCCGACCGAACCGACGCAGCCGCCGGCACCGCCTGCTGACGATGCGGATCTGACGCCGCAGGAGCAGACACAGCAGGAGATCACGGCTGCCAAGGCGATCCGGCAGAGCGACGACCCGGCGACGCAGCAGGCCGCAATGGCGTCGATGGATTGCAGCAAGCCGGATCCGCTGGCCGGTAACGACGATCCCACCAAGCCGCTGGTGACGTGTTCAACGGATGGCACCGAGGTTTACCTGCTCGGTCCGAGCCGTATCGACGGCCAAGAGATCAAGGACGCCACCTCCGGTCTGAACCAGCAGCAGGCACGCCACGAAGTCACCCTGGAGTTCAAGTCCAGTGGCAGCGAGGCGTGGGCCGATCTCACCGGTGAATACGTCTACAAGCGAGTGGCGTTCGTGCTCGACTCGCAGGTGGTCAGCGCGCCGGTGGTGCAGCAGGGCCCGCAGCAGGGTGGTAGCACGCAGATCTCGGGCAACTTCACCGCCTCGAGTGCCAAGGAGCTGGCCAACACGCTGAAGTACGGCTCGCTCCCGCTGTCGTTCCAGACCTCGGAGGCCGAAACGGTTTCGGCGACACTCGGTCTGTCCTCACTGCGCGCGGGTTTGATCGCCGGTGCGATCGGCATGGTCGTGGTGCTGCTGTACTGCCTGCTCTACTATCGGATGCTCGGTTTCCTGGCGGGATTGTCGCTGGTCGCGGCCGGATTCGCGGTGTACGGCCTGATCGTGCTGCTCGGCCGCTGGATCGGGTTCACCCTCGACCTGGCCGGTATCGCCGGTCTGATCATCGGTATCGGTATGACCGCCGACTCGTTCGTCGTGTTCTTCGAACGCATCAAGGACGAGATGCGTGAGGGCCGCAGCTTCCGTTCCGCGGTACCCCGCGGCTGGGCCCGTGCGCAGCGCACCAACCTCTCGGGTAAGACGGTCAGCCTGATCGCGGCCGTCGTCCTCTACATCCTGGCCGCCGGGCAGGTCAAGGGCTTCGCCTTCACCCTCGGCCTCACGACCGTGCTCGACGTGATCGTGCTCTATCTGGTCACCGCACCGCTGATGATGCTGGCCTCACGGTCGCCGTTCTGGGCGAAACCGTCGGTGAACGGTCTCGGCGTGATGCAACAGATAGCCAGGGAACGCGGCGCGGGCGGACCGGCGCTGGTGAAGGAGACCGCACGATGAGCACTTCGAGCCCGACTCTGGAACCGGACGCCCCCAACCGTCCGTCCGCCCCGAAGCACGGCTTCTTCGAACGTCTCTACACCGGTACCGGTGGTTTCGAGATCGTCGGCCGTCGCCGGTTCTTCTACATGCTGAGCGCGGCGTTCCTGTTGCTGTCGCTGCTGAGCATCGCCGTGCGCGGCTTCACCCTCGGCATTGATTTCGCGGGTGGTTCGCGCATCCAGTTGCCCGCCTCCGACACCGCGACCACCCAGCAGGTCGAGGACGTCTACACCGAAACGATCGGCCATGAGCCGGTCACGGTGCAGAAGGTCGGTTCTGGCGACTCCGCGACCATCCAGGTCCGTTCCGAGAGCTTGGATCTGGAGCAGACCGTGGCGCTGCAGACCGCTCTGTTCGACGAGTTCCAGCCGAAGAACGCTGACGGCGAGGTGACGCGCAACGCGATCAGCATCGCCGAGATCAGCGAGACCTGGGGCAGTCAGATCACCAGACAGGCGGTGATCGCGCTGCTGGTCTTCGTCGTCTTGACGATGATCTATATCGCGATTCGCTTCGAACGAGATATGTCGATCGCTGCGATCTCGTCGCTGTTCTTCAACCTGGTCGTCACCGCGGGTATCTATTCGCTGGTCGGGTTCGAGGTCACCCCTGCCGCGGTGATCGGTTTGCTGACCATCCTCGGTTTCGTGCTCTACGACAACGTCGTGGTGTTCGACAAGGTCGAGGAGAACACCCGCGGCGTGCTGCATCTGACCCGGCGCACCTACGCCGAACAGGCGAACCTCGCCGCCAACCAGACCCTGATGCGCTCGATCAACACCACCGTGATCGGCATCCTGCCCATCATCGGCATGCTGGTCATCGCGGTGTGGCTGCTCGGTGTCGGCACGCTGAAGGATCTGGCGCTGGTGCAGCTGGTCGGCATGATCGTCGGCGCGTACTCCTCGATCTTCTTCGCTGTGCCGGTGCTGGTGTCGATCAAGGAACGCTGGGGCCCGGTAGCCGCGCACACCAAGAAGGTACTGGCCAAGCGCTCCGGTGCGGCGGGTGCCAAGGCCGCAGCGGCGGGTGAGCATCGCGCCGGGTCCGCGGCAGGCCGCGAGGTCTCCGAGACACCGCGACGCACCCGCGACACCGGCCCGCGCGCCGGTGCTCGGCCGAGCGGAAAACGACACCGGAAGAGCCACTGACGACAGGGGGTTCGGTTCATGCGACAGCCGCGAGGTTTCGCGCGCCGGCCGCATCGCCTACTCGCGGCCGCGGTCGCCGGGGCGGTGGTGGCCGGGCTGGCGGCCGGATGTTCGAGTGAGAGCCAGGTCCCGTCCATCGGGTTCGCCGTCGACGCGGCCGTCGCCAGCTACAACGGCGGCAGCACGCTCGGCGCGAGCACCGGCGCCACCGCGGTGTTCGGGCGGGTACTGACCGGCTTCTTCTATACCGGCCCCGACGGCCAGCAGATCGCCGACACCGATGTCGGCACGGCCAAGGAGGTGCCGGGGGAGTCGCAGACCATCCAGTACCGGCTCAATCCCGACGGTGTCTATTCCGATGGCGTACCCACCTCGTGTGACGACCTGATCCTGGCCTGGGCGGCCCGCAGCGGCCGGTTCACCAGGCCCGGCGACGGTGGTCCGCTGCCGCTGTTCGACGCTGCGAGCACCGCCGGATACGAGGACATCGAGCGGGTGGAATGCCTGCCCGGGTCCAAGGACGCCACGGTCGTGTTCCGGCCGGACCGCCGCTACCTCGACTGGCGGAACCTGTTCACCGCGGGCGAGCTGATGCCTGCCCATATCGCGGCGCGGGCGGCGAACGTGCCGAACGTGGTGTCGGCGATGCAATCGGGCGATCCGAGTGCCATCCAGCGGTTGGCCGATTTCTGGAACAGCGGCTGGACGCTGGCGCCGGGCGAGTTCGACGCGAGCCGGTTCCCCTCGTCGGGGCCGTACCGGATCGAGTCGTTCACTGCGGACGAAGGCCTGGTTCTGGTGGCCAACGAACGCTGGTGGGGCAATAAGCCCGAGACCGGCCGGGTCGTGGTGTGGCCCAAGTCGACGGATTTGGCGGCCAAGGTGGGCGAGGGTGCGGTGAGCGTGGTCGATATCGGGGCCGGGTCGGTCAAGGATCTCGACCTGGGTGGCTTCTCCGTGCAGCAGGTGCCTGGACGCGGCGCCGAGCAACTGGTGCTGTCAACCGGTGGCGTACTCGCCTCGGTCGATGCCCGGCGTGCCCTTGCCCTGTGCGTGCCGCGCCGTGCCCTGTTCGACGAGATCGGCAAGGTGCCGGAGGCGCCGGAATCCGGCCTGGGCTCGGGTCCGCTGAACTCCCATATCGTCCAACAGGATTCGCTCTACTATCCGGCTGTCTCCGGCGCCGCCGAGCCTTTCCTCGCCGCCGACATCGAGGGGTCGAAGGCGGCCCTCGCGGCAGCTGGGGCACCGGAACTGACCATTCGCGTCGGCTATCAGACCCCCGATGATCGCCGCGCACGCACCATCGCCACGATCGCCGAATCCTGCAAACCCGCAGGTATCACTGTGGTCGATGCGGGTGCGCCCGATTTCCGCGCCTCGCAGTTGGCCGCGGGCGGAGTAGATGCCGTGCTGGCCGGTACCGCCGGTGTTCCCGGCCCCGCGGGCTCGTTGGACGGTGTGGCCGCGACCAGCGCGTTGCGGACCGGTAGCGGGCTGAATTTCGGGCGATTCGGTAACGGCCGTTACGATGCGATCACCGATCAGCTTGCGGCCGATGACAACTCGACCGCACGGCTGAATCTGCTCACCGAAGCCGAGAACCTGCTGTGGGCGCAGATGCCGAGCATCCCGTTGTTCGCCACGCCGCGCACCATCGCCTTCGGCGGCGGTTTGCAGAACGGCATCGCGGCCCCCACCCAGGCGGGTACCGGTTGGAACATGGACCGGTGGGTACTGAAGCGGTGACAAGGTGTTGTGGGTGATGTGACTATGGAGAGGTGTCGATGAGCAAGCACGCGGCGATCGAATCCGACGACGCAGTCGCCGAGCGGACAAGCAAGGCCGCGGGGGTCGTCCAGAAGCTGACCCGCTGGCGCGACGATTTCCCGGAGCCCGGCGTCCGCTTCGCCGACCTCACCCCCGTCTTCGCTGATCCCGAAGGCTTTCGCACCGTCATCGACTGCCTCGCCGCCAGCGCCCCCGATGCCGACCTGGTCGCTGCTGTCGACGCCCGCGGCTTCCTGCTCGGCGCTGGCGTGGCCGCCACCCTCGGTACCGGTGTGCTCGCCGTACGCAAGGCGGGCAAACTGCCGCCGCCGGTCGTCACCCGCGAATACGACCTCGAATACGGTAAGGCGGCTCTGGAGATCCCCGCCGACGGCGTCGATCTGGCCGGCCGCAAGATTCTGCTCCTCGACGACGTCCTCGCCACCGGCGGCACCCTCGCTGCCGCGGCCGACCTGTTCACCCAGGCCGGAGCCGAGATCGTCGCGGCTGCGGTCGTTCTTGAACTGGAATCGCTCGGTGGGCGCAAGCGTCAGGGTGATTACCCGCTGACGTCGATCGTCACCGTCTGAGCGCACTCCGCAGCAGGCCACGGAGGTGACCAAAGTGAACGAAATTTCGGCTACCGGTGGGTAGAGTGCCTGGTCAGGAAGTGCGCTCCCCGCACGCGCGGGGATGAGCCCGGCTACCGCCGCATCGACGACTGGCGCAAACGGCGCTCCCCGCACGCGCGGGGATGAGCCCCCATCCAGATCAACCTTGGCTTGGGCGTCCGAGCGCTCCCCGCACGCGCGGGGATGAGCCCGCCACCGCGAACGCCTCGGCGATATCCGCCCGGCGCTCCCCGCACGCGCGGGGATGAGCCCAAGCCCGCCGAAACACCCTCCCTCCCAGGCAAGCGCT
The DNA here is from genome assembly GCF_010868145.1 of Nocardia cyriacigeorgica. Taxonomy (GTDB): domain Bacteria; phylum Actinomycetota; class Actinomycetes; order Mycobacteriales; family Mycobacteriaceae; genus Nocardia; species Nocardia cyriacigeorgica_D. Next base: position 1,328 of record NZ_JAAGUY010000030.1, on the reverse strand, counting down.
CCCCGCACGCGCGGGGATGAGCCCTCGCCGACATGCGGGCCGGCCGCATGAGCAACGCGCTCCCCGCACGCGCGGGGATGAGCCCGCTACCCGGCCCGACCATGGTTCACGCCGCGAGCGCTCCCCGCACGCGCGGGGATGAGCCCAGCGGCGACGCCGCAAGGCTGAGGCGGCCGAGGCGCTCCCCGCACGCGCGGGGATGAGCCCCGGGCGCCCCGCCAGATTCTGCAGCAAGAGTTGCGCTCCCCGCACGCGCGGGGATGAGCCCCCAGCAAGCCAACAAACGAGCCGCCGCCCAACGCGCTCCCCGCACGCGCGGGGATGAGCCCCGATAATGCATCGCTGCGAGTGCGATGTCGTCGCGCTCCCCGCACGCGCGGGGATGAGCCCTACGCGGGGCGCCGAGCTGCGCCCGCGCCAATGCGCTCCCCGCACGCGCGGGGATGAGCCCGTGCGCGTGTATCGGCGCATGCGCCGCCAGGAGCGCTCCCCGCACGCGCGGGGATGAGCCCGTGACCAGCGTCACGCGATGGCCCGGGGTCGAGCGCTCCCCGCACGCGCGGGGATGAGCCCCCCACCGGCGGCGCGGCGGTCGCGGCGATGACGCGCTCCCCGCACGCGCGGGGATGAGCCCTCGCCCCGCACGAGATCGCCGAACAGATCTCGGCGCTCCCCGCACGCGCGGGGATGAGCCCGAGGCGCGACCTTCGCCAGTCACGACAATTGCGCGCTCCCCGCACGCGCGGGGATGAGCCCCCGTGCCCGGCTGCCTTGCCGAGGTGGTCGACGCGCTCCCCGCACGCGCGGGGATGAGCCCACGTCGGGGGTCACGCTGCGCGCTGCATTCACGCGCTCCCCGCACGCGCGGGGATGAGCCCGGCGCGCACCCGTCGCCGGTCGGGATCGTGCTGCGCTCCCCGCACGCGCGGGGATGAGCCCGATCAAGATGTGGCCGTTCTACTACGGAATGAGCGCTCCCCGCACGCGCGGGGATGAGCCGGTACGCGTCCTTCTCCTCGACGCGGATCGTGCGCTCCCCGCACGCGCGGGGATGAGCCCAGGGTCCAGACGAGCAGGAAGATATCCAGGATGCGCTCCCCGCACGCGCGGGGATGAGCCCTCCGGCGGGAACGAAGGTGTCGGACTCCTACAGCGCTCCCCGCACGCGCGGGGATGAGCCCGTGCCCTGTGGATCAGCGTGTGAATTCGCCCAGGTCCTCGATGTATTCGCGGTATTCGGTCTCGGCGTGGTCGAGCAGGCGGGTGATCTCGGTTCGTAGGGCGGGGGTGGTGGCGGGGCGGACGGTGCGGGTGCGGGTGCCGGTTTC
>NZ_JAAGUY010000003.1:285285-311109 GCF_010868145.1 Nocardia cyriacigeorgica | reverse complement strand
GCGGTCATCGGCGCGGTCGCCACCGTCGCCCCCGACCGGATCGTCCACATCGGCTGCGACCCCGCCTCCTTCGCCCGCGATCTGGGTCTCTACCGCGCCGCGGAAATCGCCTATGCCGCCGCCCCCGTCCCGGTGGAACTCGGCGAATCAGAGATCGCCGCCGACCTTCGGGTGACCTGGCAACTCGACTGATCGGCTCATGTTCAACGCTGCAGGAGCGCGAGGCATTCGACGTGGTGTGTCGCCGGGAAGGCATCGAAGGCACGCAGTTCGGTGAGTTGGTAGCCCGCGGCGCGGTAGAGACCCAGATCGCGGGCGAAGGAGGCGGGGTCGCAGCCGATGTGGACGATCCGGTCGGGGGCGACGGTGGCGACCGCGCCGATGACCGCCTTGCCCGCGCCGGCCCGCGGCGGGTCAAGGACGACAACCTCTGGTGCGGTGCCGGTGTGCTCGGCGACCCAACGTTCGACGCGGCCACCGCGCAGCTCGAGCTGCGGAAGATCACCAAGGGCAGCGGTGCCATCGGCGACGGCACCCCGGGCGGATTCGACCGCGCGCACCGAACCGGTCGGCCCCACCTGATCGGCCAGCCGCGCCGCGAACACTCCGACACCGCTGTACAGATCCCATGCCGCGGCACCGGGGTCGAGCGCCGACCACTGTGCGACCACATCCGAATAGCGTTGCGCGGCATCCCGATGCGCCTGCCAGAAACCGGTCGCCGCCAACTGCCAGCGCCTGCCCGCGACATACTCGGTGGCCCGCCCGCTGCCCTCGATCAGCCATTCATCGCGCACCGCATGGGCCGCGGCGCGATGCGCGGCCGCACGCTGCCGCTCCGCGTTTCCCGGCCGCGCTTCACCACGGCGCCCGCGCGGCCCGCCGCGTTTGCCGTGATGCGGGCGGTCCCCCGCACGCCAACGCCCAGGGCCCTCGCGTTCGCTGTCGGCGGCGTCACCACGTCGGTCGCGCCCCCGGCCGGTGCCGGCATCGATCGGTGGCGCCAATTCCACGATGTGCCGCACACCGTCACCGTCGACGGCGACCACCAGGTCCGCGCCCGGCGTCCATACCCGGTCGGCGATACCGTCCAGCGCACCCGGCACCGGTTGCGGGCAGCGCAGGTCGGCGATCACCTCGGTGCTGCGATATCGGTGCGCGCCGGCCCGGCCCGCCGCATCGACCGGCAACCGCACCCGGGTGCGCCAGCCACCGGTGGTGACGCCGGCATCGAGCGGTTCGACAACGATGTCGCGGTCGATACCGGCGATCCGGCGCAATTGCTCGGCCACCACCGACGCCTTGAGTCCGCGCTGCGCGGCGGGCGTGGCATGCGAGAAGTCGCAGCACCCCGCCCCGCCGGGTCCCGACACCGGGCAGGTGGCGGCCACCCGGTCCGTGGAGGCCTCCAGGATCTCGATCGCGTCGGCCCGGCAGAACGAACCACCCGCGTCCTCGGTGACCCGCGCCCGCACCAGTTCCCCGGGCAGGCCGTGCCGGACGAACACCACCCTGCCCTCGTGCCGCCCGACACAGAACCCACCGTGGCCGGGCGGTCCGAGCCGCACCTCGAAGGTTTTGCCGCGCCAGTCGCTCATCGTGGCACTCCGGGCGCACACACCGTGCTCATGGCCGATCCTCGTAACCCCGCCGCACCGCACCGGGCGCATTGGTCACCCCTGCGGCCCTTGCCTTGGCCGAGGAGCTCAGCTGCCAGGGCACACTTGTCACCATCACACCCGGTTCGAACAGCAACCGGCCCTTGAGCCGCAACGCACTCTGGTTGTGCAGCACCTGCTCCCACCAGTGACCAACGACGTATTCCGGGATGAAGACGGTGACGACATCGCGCGGCGCGTCCTTGCGCACCCGCTTGACGTAGTCCAGCACCGGCTTGGTGATCTCACGGTACGGCGATTCGATCACCTTGAGCGGCACGTTGATATCGCTGCGCTCCCATTCGCGCACCAACGCCCTGGTATCGGGATCGTCGACGTTGACCGTGATCGCCTCGAGGGTGTCGGGCCGGGTGGCGCGCGCGTAGGCCAGCGCCCGGCGGGTCGGCAGATGCAGCCGCGAGACCAGCACGATCGAATGCGACCGGCTCGGCAGCACTCCATCCCATTCGTGTTCGTCCAATTCGCGGGCCACCGAATCGTAGTGGCGCCGAATCATCCTCATCACCGCGAAAATGGCGACCATCACCGCGATGGCGATGTAGGCGCCCGCGAAGAACTTGGTGATGACCACGATCACCAGCACCGTCCCCGTCAGGGTCAGGCCGATGGCATTGATCACCCGTGACCGCTTCATCCTGGAGCGCTGCGCGACATCGGTTTCGGTGCGCAGCAGCCGGGTCCAGTGCCGCAGCATGCCGGTCTGGCTCAACACGAACGAGACGAAGACACCGACGATGTAGAGCTGGATCAGCTTGGTCACCTCGGCGCCGAACAGGACGACGAAGGCCATGGCGGCGCCGGACAAGAACAGGATGCCGTTGCTGAAGGCCAGCCGGTCACCGCGGGTGTGCAGCTGACGCGGTAGGTAGCGGTCCTGGGCGAGCACCGAGCCGAGCACCGGGAAACCGTTGAACGCGGTGTTCGCGGCGAGCACCAGGATCAATGCGGTCACCACGGTCAGGAAGAAGAAGCCGATCGGGAAGCCTTCGAACACTGTCTCCGCGAGCTGGGCGATCAGTGTCTTCTGGTGGTAGTCGGCCGGCGCTCCAACCAGGTTTTCCGGGTTGTGCGCGTAGACGATCCCGATCTTCTGCGCCAGCATGATGATGCCCATCAGCAAGGTGATCGAGATGACGCCGAGCAGCAGCAGCGTGGTCGCGGCATTGCGCGACTTCGGTTTCCGGAACGCGGGCACACCGTTGCTGATGGCCTCGACACCGGTCAGCGCGGCACACCCGGAGGAGAAGGCACGCGCGATCAGGAACGCGAAGGCGATGCCGTACAGATGCTCGTCCTCGGCATCGAGACCGAAGCCCGCCGATTCGGCGGACAGTTCCTCGCCGAAGACGTAGATGCGCAGCAGGCCCCAGCCGAGCATGAAGAACATACCGACGATGAACGCGTAGGTGGGGATCGCGAACGTCTTGCCCGACTCGCGCACACCACGCAGATTGATCGCGGTCAGCAAGGCGATTGCCACCACCGCGAACAGCACCTTGTGCGTGGCGACGAACGGAATGGCGGAGCCGATATTGGAGGCCGCCGACGAGATCGAGACCGCGACGGTGAGTACGTAATCCACCAGCAGCGCACTACCGACCGTCAAGCCCGCGTTGGGACCGAGATTGGTCGTGGCGACCTCGTAATCACCACCACCCGACGGATAGGCGTGCACGTTCTGCCGATAGCTGGCGACCACCACCGCCATCACCACCGCGACCGCGATACCGACCCACGGTGCGTATACGAACGCGGAGATCCCGGCCGCGGACAGCACGAGGAAGATCTCTTCGGGTGCGTAGGCGACCGACGACATGGCATCGGAGGCGAAAATGGGCAGGGCGATTCGCTTCGGCAGCAAGGTATGACCGAGCGAATCGCTGCGGAACGGCCTGCCCAGCAGCATTCGCTTCGCCGCCGTCGTCAACTTGGACACTGGAGCGAGCATAGGCCCCACCGATTCGATCCGCCCCGGGACGTCACGGTAGTTCCCCAGTTCGATGCGGTGCTGACAGGTTTGATGTGACCTGGCAGGGGGAACGTGGCTCTGGGGACACGTGGCGAGTACGGTTCGATCCCGGACGGACGAACAGACCGGACGCCACGGTTCCAGGAACGAGGTTGCACGGTGTACGTAGTGATCATGGGGTGCGGACGCGTCGGTTCGTCGCTCGCGCGCGCCCTGGTCCGGATAGGTCACGAGGTCGCCGTGATCGACCGCGATCCGAGTGCGTTCCGGCGCCTCGGCGCGGACTTCCCCGGCGAGCGGGTGCTCGGCGTCGGTTTCGACCGAGACGTGCTGACGCGCGCGGGCATCGAACGGGCGGGCGCCTTCGCGGCAGTGTCCTCCGGCGACAACTCCAACATCATCTCGGCGCGCGTGGCCAGAGAGATGTTCGGTGTCGAACGCGTGGTCGCGCGGATCTACGACGCCAAACGCGCCGCCGTCTACGAGCGGCTCGGCATCCCCACCATCGCCACGGTGCCGTGGACCACCGACCGGTTCCTGCACACGTTGATCGGCGACGCGGGCACCACCACCTGGCGTGACCCCACCGGCACGGTGGCCGTCGCCCAGCTGACCCTGCACGAGGAGTGGTACGGGCGCACGGTGCGCGATCTGGAACGCACGGTCGGCGCCCGGGTGGCGTTCATCATCCGCTTCGGCCAGGGCGTGCTTCCGGAGAGCAAGACCGTGGTGCAGGCCGAGGACATCATCTATGTGGCCGCCACATCCGGTTCGGTCGGCGAAGCCGTCGCCCTCGCCGGTAAGCCCCCAGCGAACGAGGACTGAGATATGAAGGTGGCCATTGCCGGGGCCGGAGCCGTCGGCCGATCCATCGCCAGGGAGCTGCTACGCAACGGGCACCAGGTGATGCTGCTCGAACGCCAGCTCGACCACATTGATCCCGCGGCCATCCCGGACGCGATCTGGGTGCACGCCGACGCCTGCGAACTCGCTCTGCTCGAGGATGCCGGGATGGAAACCTATGAGGTCGTCATCGCTGCCACCGGCGACGACAAGGCCAATCTGGTGCACAGCCTGCTCGCCAAGACCGAGTTCGGTGTGCGCCGGGTGGTGGCGCGGGTCAACGATCCGCGCAATGAATGGCTGTTCGACGAGTCCTGGGGTGTGGACGTCGCGGTGTCGACGCCGCGGTTGCTGGCCTCTTTGGTGGAGGAGGCGGTCTCGGTCGGCGACCTGGTCCGGCTGATGACGCTGCGGCAGGGTCAGGCGAACCTGGTCGAGCTGACGCTGCCGCCGGACACCTCGCTCGCCGGTAAGCCGGTGCGCACTTTGAAGCTGCCGCGCGATACCGCATTGGTGACGATTCTGCGCGGCGGGCGGGTCATCGTGCCCGAAGCCGACGACCCGTTCGAGGGCGAGGACGAATTGCTGTTCGTCACCTCGCCCGAGGGTGAGGACGAGCTGCGGGCCGCGCTGGCTTCCCACGGCGCCAACGCCTGAAGCCTTCAGGCGGGGACCTTCAGCTCGGCGCGCAGCTTGTTCAGCGCCCGATGCTGCATCACCCGCACCACGCCGGGGCTGGTGCCGATGGCGTCGGCGGTCTCGGCCGCGGTCCATCCGAGAATGATCCGCATCACCAGCACCTCCCGGTGCACCGGCGCGAGCACTTCCATGAGCTGACGGGTCTCGCGCTGACGCTCGGAGGCCAGCGCCCATTCCTCCGGGCCCGCCGCCTGCGACGCCGTCTCGGGCACCTCGTCGGTCGGATAGGCCGGGTGGGTCTGCGAGCGGCGGAAGGCGTCGGCGACCTTGTTGGCCGCGATCCCATAGACGAAGGCAAGGAACGATTTGCCCTGATCCCGGTAGCGCGGAATGGCGTGCACCGTGGCCAGCAGGATCTCTTGCACGACATCGTCGGCGGTGACCTGCAGATGCGCGGTATTGCCCAGCCGGGACCGGCAGTAGCGGTGCACCAGCGGGTGGATCAAACGCAGGATATCGGTGACCGCACGACCGTCGCCCGACGCGGCGGGACCGATCAGCGTGTTCAGCTCGGCCGATACCCGGCGGCTCTCCGACAGGGCCGGATTGTCCTGCCTGCGGCCCGTGCGGGTGGTGGCGGTGGTGCGCTGGGTAGCCAATTCGCCAGTCCTCTCAGCGATCGTTCGTGGTGATGAAACGATCGTCTGACGAAGACGGGGCCGCGGCCAGACACCCCAGGGTGGGTACCACCTCACCTTCCCGGCGAGTTGGCACAGACCCGCACGATCAGGCGGTATCCATTTCGCCCGACCCGGAGGCCCCTGGGTGGTGACGCTCCGCTACCGCCTCCGGCCCTTGGCCGGGTCAGGCGGTGTCGGCCTTCGTCGCGGACGCGGCGGGCAGATGTCCGGCCCGGCGCACCGCCCACACCGTCACCGCCAGCGCCACCGCTGTCAGCGGCCACCCCATCGCGATGCGTGCGATCGCGAGCCAGCCCGTGTGGTCGGTGTCGTAGAAATGTGACTGCACCAGGTACCGGGAACCGAACACCAGCACCCAGGCCAACGTGGCGACATCGTAGAGCCGCACCACGCGGCGGTCGGCCCGCCAATCGGTTCCGTGGCCGTTGAGCACACCCCAGATGACACCGACCAACGGCCAGCGCACCAGGATCGAGGCCAGGAACACACCGCCGTACACCAGGCTGGTGTAGATGCCGAACAGGAAGAACCCCTTGGCCTCTCCCATCCGGTAGGCGATGAAGGCGCAGATGCCGACGCCGATGAAACCGGAGATCGCCGGTTGCACCGGATCCCGCTGCACCAGCCGCCAGATCAGGATGGCGGCGGCGACACCGAGCGACGCCCAGACCGCGACGGTGAGCCCGGCAACGGTGTTGACGGGGACGAAGACAAGGACCGGAAGGGTCGAATAGATCAGGCCGCTGAAACCACCGAGCTGTTCGAGCAGCGTCTGCTGGCGGGCGACCTCCGCATCGACCTCCTCACCGGCGGTGCCGTCGGGCACAGGCCCCGGCGCGGTGGCGGTGAAATCGGCGGGCGTCGGTGCGTTCTCGTCGCTCGATGGCATACGTCAGTTGTTCCCGCGCAGTTCGTAGTAGGGGTTGTACATGACCTTGCGGCCGTCCCGGTCGCCCACGCGACCGCGGACCATGATCCGACGCCCCGACTCGATACCGGGGATGCGCTTGCGCCCGATCCACACCAGGGTGATGGCGTCGGTGCCGTCGTAGAACTCCGCCTGCACGCTCGCGCCGGCGGACTGTGGGCACGCCTCGACACTACGGAGGCGTCCCAGCATCGTCGCTTCGTCGCCGCGGCGACACTCCGATGCCCGGCAGGCTCCCGAGGCGTCGGCCGTTTCGGCCAGCTCCTCGGCGTCGAGCTGATCGATGTCCTCGGTCAGTCTGCGCCCGAGCCTGCGAAAATATCCCGAGGCGGGGTTCGAAGCCGCCCTTCTTCCTCCGAAGGAAGACATTGCTCGGTCTCCTGTAGAGCTGATGGACGTGGGTCGCACGACCATCTCGTTGTCCGCACGACCGTCTGCGGCCGTACACCGCCACTGTAGATGGGCAACCAGCACACCGCTACGCTCGGTCCGATGTTCGACTCACCCACGCCCGCCGTCGTTGTCGGGCTTCCAGGTACCGGGTCCGATGCCCACTTCGCGCGCCGCGCGTTCGGCCCGGCGTGTGCCGAGCGCGGACTCGAGCTGATCGCCGTCGAACCCGACCCACGTGCGGTGGTGGAGAGCTATTTCGCCGCGCTCGACGCCGCAGCGCACCGAGGTCCGGTACTGGCGGCGGGCATCTCGCTCGGCGCCGCCGTCGCCATCGAATGGGCGAGCTCGCGACCGGACGCCGCGGCAGGGGTCCTTGCCGCACTACCCGCCTGGACCGGCCCCGACAGCGGCGGATGCCCCGCCGCCGTCAGCGCGGCGAGCACGGCCGCGGCCTTACGCGCTGACGGCCTGGAGGAGGTCGTGGCGCGCATGCGGGCGGGCAGTCCGGCATGGCTCGGTGACGCATTGGACCGCTCATGGCGCTCGCAATGGCCATATCTGCCCGAGGCGCTGGAGGAGGCCGCCGCCTACAAGTGGCCGGAGCCGCAACGCCTCGAGACGGTGACGACCCCGGTGGCGGTGATCGGCGCACTCGACGACCCGGTGCACCCGTGGCCGGTCGCCCAGGAATGGGCCCGGCTGATCCCGGACTCCGTGTTGACCGAACTCACCCTCGATGAGCTGGGTGCCGATCCGGCCATCGTGGGACGGCTCGGACTGGACGCCCTCGGCCGAGCCCGGCGGTAGTACCCCCGGGCTCGCCGAGAGCGATCACCCTCAGTTGCGGCCGAGCTGCTGCATGGCCGACCCGTCGGCCCCGCGGCGCGGCTGGTCCGGCACAACCGGCCTGCCCGCACCCGGCGCGATACCGGGAACCACACCCGGGGTGCCCTGCTGCGCGGCCATCGCCTGCTGCTGCGCCGCGACGGCCTGCTGCTGGGCCTCCACCTGCTGTTGATGCGCGGCGGCGAGCTGATCGGCCAGTTCCTGCGGCAACACCACCGGAAGCGGTTCGCGCACTGGCAGCGGATCGGTGCCGCGGCGGATCACCGTCTCACCCAAAATCGCCCTGGCCGCCGTCACGAGTGGACTGTCGGCATCCGCGGCGCCCGACGGACCCGCGGCGACCAGCCGGACCATCCAGCGGTAACCGTCCACACCGATGAAGCGCAGATCCGCACCCTCGGTGACGGCGAACAGCTCCCGGCCCCACGGTCCGGTCTCGATGGCGACCTTCGCACCGTCCTTGCGCAGTGAGTCGGCCAGATCCGATGCCACGGTGCGCCACTGGCCCGGCGACTTCGGCGCCGCGTAGGCGGCGACGGTGATCCGGCCGTGCTCGGTGGCCAGATGTACCGCCTGCGGGGTGCCTTCCGGGGTCATCTCCACCTGGAGCTGACCGCCCGGCGGCACCGGCAGGATCACCGAGCCGAGGTCGAGCCGCTGATCGGCGACCGACTCGAGCAGCTCCGAGACTTCCTCGAAGTCGTAGGGGCCGGTCTGCTGCTCCCCGTCGTCATCGGGCGCGGCGTGTTCGGCCCGGCGATAGTCGGAGTCGTCGTCGTCGTACTCCTCGTCGTCCCCCTCGTCGTCGTAGCCCTCGTCGGCCGCGATCGCCTCGGCGAAATCGTCGGAATACTCGGGGTATTCGTCGGTGTCGTATTCGTCACCGTCGAAGTCGGTGTACTCGCCGGATTCGTCGTAACGGTCGTCGTCGGCGCTTCTGTCCCGGCGGGTGGCTTTCTTCTTTCCGAACATCGCGTCATTCCTCCTTGCCGGTCGCCGACCGCGCCGCATCGGCGGAGGCGCTCAGGCTCGCGTGACCACCGCTGGAGCCGTAGCCGCCCGCACCGCGCGTGGTCTCGTCCAGCCGGTCGACCTCGACGAAATCCACCAGTTCCACACGCTGCACCAGCAGCTGGGCGATCCGGTCGCCGCGACGCAGCTCGATGCGCGTGCGCGGATCGTGATTGATCAGGCACACCTTGATCTCGCCGCGATACCCCGCGTCGACGGTGCCGGGGGTATTGACCACCGACAGTCCGGTTTTGGCCGCAAGCCCCGAACGAGGATGGATGAGGCCGACGGTGCCCACCGGGAGGGCGACCGCGATTCCGGTGCCGACCAGCACCCGCTCCCCTGGTTCCAGGATGACGTCCTCGGTGGTGCACAGATCCACGCCCGCGTCGCCGGGATGGGCACGCGTGGGCACGGGGATGCCGGGATCGAGCCGCAGCAAAGGTATCGGTGAAAGTGCGCTCACGTAGCACGAGCCTACGCGTTTTCCCGGCTGTACCTGTGCGTAGGACCGGCGAGCCGCTGGCTTACTCTTGAGTTGTGTCCGACCAGCCCGTACCAGCCGATACCCAGCGCACGACCCGGCCGGGTTCGCCCGTCTACCGAGAGCGCCTGTGGGTGCCGCTGTGGTGGTGGCCGGTGGCTTTCGCCATCGCCGGTCTGCTGGCCGCCGAGATCCACATGGGCGCACCTGGCGTGCGGGCATGGCTGCCCTATGTGCTGCTGTTCCCGGTGCCGGTGTGGGTGCTGTGGTGGATGAGCAGGCATCGGGTGGCCGTGGCCACCGATGCGAACGGCGCACCGGAGTTGCGCGTGGATCGCGCGCATCTCCCGGTGGAGTTCATCGCCCGCGCGGCCGTGGTGCCCGCGAGTGCGAAGAGCGCGGCGCTGGGTCGTCAGCTCGACCCCGCCGCCTATGTGCAGCATCGCCCGTGGATCGGGTCGATGGTGTTGCTGGTGCTGGACGACCCGGACGACCCGACTCCGTACTGGTTGATCAGTACGCGTCGGCCCGAACGGGTCCTGGCCGCGCTTGGGCTGCCGAGCGCGGACTGAGGTCCCCACCCGACGGCGCGGTCGACCGGCCCGGCGAAAGGATGCTGAATCCTTGTTCGCGGGGCCGTAGCGATATCGGGCGCGTGCTCAGGCCGCGCAGTCCATGCAGATCATCTGGCCGCCCTTGTCGCTGGCCAGTCGGCTGCGGTGATGTACGAGGAAACAGCTCGAGCAGGTGAACTCGTCGGCCTGTTTCGGTACCACCCGGACCGTCAGCACTTCTTCGGACAAGTCCGCGCCGGGAAGCTCGAACGACTCCGCGGTATCGGATTCGTCGATATCCACGACGGCGGACTGAGCCTCGTTGCGACGAGCCTTCAGCTCCTCCAGCGAATCCTCCGACACCTCGTCGGATTCGGTGCGCCTCGGTGCGTCATAGTCGGTTGCCATGTCGTCTTCCCCTCGTCCTTACTCCGTATATCCCGGATCGGCGCAGACATTCCTTTCGGTTGTCCACACCGCCCCGCCGGTGGCACACATCACACGTGTACCGGTCCCCTATCAGGGCAGATTCTGAAGTTCTGCACCGGATAGCAGTCGGACAACGCTGAACATGCCCTGCTTGTTCCCGCGACCAAGCACCGATTTTCGCGCCGGTGTTTCGATCTGGGCCGCCAGACAATAGCGGACCGTCAGAGAAAAGTCGCAATCAAAACACAGCCGAGTCGAAACCGTCAGGGAATCGACACCATCGATGCCACGGATCGAGACCAACCGCACGGCGGCTGCAAGGTTCGGCCGAACATTTTCGTAGAGTGTGCTGGTGGTTTCACTGATCACCGAAGGCAGCGCATCGGATTCGCGGGGTCGACCCTTCATCCGACGGCGCCTGCAGCCCTGGCTCATCCTGGTCGCGGTACTGGCCCTGATCTGCACGATCGTGTGGATCAAGGCGCTGACCACCGAGGACACCGACTACACGGCGATGGCGTGCAACTCGCCGAGCCCGGCCACCGGCCCGGACGCCGAACCGCAGCCTCAACTGGGCACGCGCGTCGGTCCGAGCCGGCTCGAGGACGTGGAACCGGCCGCGCTCGCCGACACCAAGCTGCGCGTCCTCAACGCCAACAACCAGCGCGGCCAGGCCGCCCATGCCGCGGCCCAGCTCGGGGACCTCGGTTTCGGAAGTGTCCCGGGTGAGCCCTATGGCAACGATTCGATATACGTCAACGGCGACCTGGAATGCATGGGCCAGATCCGCTTCGGTGTGGATGGGCGCCGGGCCGCGGCAGCGGTACAGCTGGCCGTGCCGTGCGCCGAACTGATCGAGGACAAGCGCGCCGACGACACCGTCGATCTGGTGCTCGGCTCACTGTTCCGCGATATCCAGCCGTCCAATGACGCCGAGGAGGTGCTGCGTTCGCTGAAGAACCCGGCATCCGGCGCGACCCCCGCTCTCGATATCGAGCTGCTCGACGCGGCCAGGCACGCCCGCTGCTGAGCGGCCTGCCTCAGGGCTCGGGGATGGGCGCGCTCACCCCGAGCTCGTCCAGCAGGGCCAGCAGTTCCTCGGCGATGCCCGGTGCGGCCGCGACGACGAGCTCGCCCTCGCCGCCGGTGGAGGTGGCAGGCGGATGGACCACGCGGGCACCGGCCTCGGTGGCGATCAACGCACCGGCGGCCCAGTCCCACGGATTGAGGCCGTGCTCGTAGTGCGCGTCGACGCGCCCCTCGGCCACCATGCACAGATCCAGCGCGGCCGCCCCGATCCGGCGGATATCACGTACCCGCGGTAGCACCTCGGCCACCAGGGCGGCCTGGCGCGCTCGTCGCGCCGTGCCGTAGCCGAATCCGGTCGCGACCAGCGCCATGCGCACCGATTCCACCGGCGTGCAGCGCAGCGGGTGCACCGAGCCATCGGCGTCGATGCGTTCGGCACCGAGTCCGAGGCCGGCACGATAGGTCTGCGCGGCGGCGACGTCGACCACCGCGCCCGCAATCGATCGGCCCGCGCGCACAGCGGCCACCGACACGGCATAGGCGGGGATCCCGTACAGGAAATTGACGGTGCCGTCGATCGGGTCGACGACCCAGACCACGGTGTCGTCCTCGGCGCGTTCGAGGTCGCCGCCGCCCTCCTCGCCGAGGATGTGATCGGCCGGCCGCTGACGCGCCAGCATCGCGCGGATGAGCTGCTCGGTCTCGGTGTCGACCACTGTCACCGGATCGGTGGGGGTGCTCTTGGTCTGCACGGCACCGTCCACACCGGTACCGGCTGGCCCGAACACCTCGGGCCTGCGGGCCCGCACATGCGCGGCGGCGGTCTCGGCCAGCTCGACCGCGACGCGGCGCAGCTCGGCCGCGTCGGGCGGGGTGATCTCGGGATTGTCGGTGGTCACGGTGGCTGGGGTCAGCGACGATGTCGGTTCCGGCACGCACTCCATCGCACCACAGATCCTGGGAACCGTGCAGCCGCGGCGGGCCACTACTCTTGTCGTGCACGACACAATGCCGTCGTCGGGCACCTGTTCGCGCGCCGGCAGGCGATCGCGACGCCCCGGTGCGGCGGCACGGAATCCGTACTGGCCGGCACAGGGAACGAGGAACCGTCATGTCCGCTCGGGGGCACGCATTCGGGATCGATATCGGTGGCAGCGGCGTGAAGGGCGCCACGGTGGATCTGGCCACCGGTGAGCTCATCCACCAGCGCATCAAGATCGCGACCCCGCAACCCGCGACACCCCACGCGGTGGCCGAAACGGTCGCCGACCTGGTCGCCCAGGCGGGCTGGCACGGACCGGTGGGCATCACCCTGCCCTGCGTGGTGCTCGACGGCGTGGCACGCACGGCCGCCAACATCGATCCTGCCTGGATCGGCACCGATGCCAGGACGCTGTTCAGCGCGGCGCTGGGCGGGCGGGAGGTGACCGTCCTCAACGACGCCGATGCCGCGGGCATGGCCGAAGACGGCTATGGCGCGGCAAAGGATTTCGACGGCCTTGTGCTGCTGCTGACCTTCGGCACCGGCATCGGCTCGGCACTGCTGTACGACGGCACCCTGGTGCCCAACAGCGAGTTGGGTCATGTCGAGATCGGCGGGATGGAGGCCGAGCACCGGGCGGCCGCGTCGATCAAGGATCGCGACGGCCTGTCGTACCAGCAGTGGGCCACCCAGGTGAGTACCGTGCTGATCGGCCTCGAGAACCTCTTCTGGCCGAAAGTGTTCGTCGCGGGCGGCGGGATCAGCCGGGATGCAGCGCAATGGATCCCGTTGCTGACCAACCGAACTCCGGTGATCGCGGCGAATTTGAAGAACACCGCGGGCATCGTCGGAGCCGCTATGGCCATCGATGCGGGGATCGCACCTTAGCGGTTCCCGGCATCGGAGGCGAGACCATGCGGGTCCGATCGTTACAATGGAACTGCCCGGCGGTGAGCCGGTGAAACCCGACCGGCGCTGGCCGGTGCAACCCGACAGACCGCTCCGCCGGATATCTACTCTGGCGTGACGCCGCACGAGACCGTCACGAAAGGGCGTACGTGGTAGCCACGAATACCCGTCAGACCGCCGAATCGGCCGACGCCGACTCCGACGATGTAACCGAAGCACGGCCGGTTCGCAAGGCTGCCGCCAAGAAGGCTCCGGCGAAGAAGGCCGCCGCCAAGAAGGCGCCCGCCAAGAAGGCCGCAGCGAAAAAGGCACCCGCCAAAAAGGCCGGTGCCAAGAAGGCCGCGGCCAAGGGCAAGGACGGCGACGAGCATCTCGACGACGAGTCGATGGACGTCGAGGATCTCGGTGATCTCGAGGTCTCCGAAGACGACCTGACCGACGAGGGCGAGGAGCTGGTCGAAGAGGTCGCCGAGGACACCGAGGAGGCGGCCGAGGAGCCGTCCGCCGCGGACAAGGCCTCCGGCGATTTCGTCTGGGACGAGGAGGAATCCGAGGCCCTGCGCCAGGCCCGTAAGGATGCCGAGCTCACGGCGTCGGCCGACTCGGTGCGCGCCTACCTCAAGCAGATCGGCAAGGTCGCGCTGCTCAACGCCGAGGAGGAGGTCGAACTCGCCAAGCGGATCGAGGCGGGCCTGTTCGCGGCGGAGAAGATGCGCGAGTTCGCCGAGCAGGGCGAGAAGCTGCCGGTGGCCACCCGCCGCGACTTCAACTGGATCATCCGCGACGGCAACCGCGCCAAGAACCACCTGCTCGAGGCCAACCTGCGCCTGGTGGTCTCGCTGGCCAAGCGCTACACCGGCCGCGGTATGGCGTTCCTGGATCTGATCCAGGAGGGCAACCTGGGTCTTATCCGCGCGGTGGAGAAGTTCGACTACACCAAGGGCTACAAGTTCTCCACGTACGCCACCTGGTGGATCCGTCAGGCGATCACCCGCGCCATGGCCGACCAGGCCCGCACCATCCGCATCCCGGTGCACATGGTGGAGGTCATCAACAAACTCGGTCGCATCCAGCGTGAGCTGCTCCAGGACCTGGGTCGTGAGCCCACGCCGGAGGAGCTGGCCAAGGAAATGGACATCACGCCGGAGAAGGTGCTGGAGATCCAGCAGTACGCGCGTGAGCCCATCTCGCTGGATCAGACCATCGGCGACGAAGGCGACAGCCAGCTCGGTGACTTCATCGAGGACTCCGAGGCCGTCGTCGCGGTCGACGCGGTGAGCTTCACCCTGCTGCAGGATCAACTGCAGTCGGTGCTGGAGACGCTGTCCGAACGTGAGGCGGGTGTGGTGCGGCTGCGCTTCGGCCTGACCGACGGTCAGCCGCGCACCCTCGACGAGATCGGCCAGGTCTACGGGGTCACCCGTGAACGCATCCGCCAGATCGAGTCCAAGACCATGAGCAAGCTGCGTCACCCGAGCCGCTCCCAGGTCCTGCGCGACTACCTCGACTGAG
Source organism: Nocardia cyriacigeorgica (assembly GCF_010868145.1). GTDB lineage: Bacteria > Actinomycetota > Actinomycetes > Mycobacteriales > Mycobacteriaceae > Nocardia > Nocardia cyriacigeorgica_D. The sequence continues at coordinate 296,201 of NZ_JAAGUY010000003.1, read as the reverse complement.
TGATCGGTGTATCCATGGCGTTGACCTGCTAGTTTGCCGGTCAATCGAGAGTATTTTTGCGAGCACAGCGTTGCTAACAGAGGTATTCTCGAGCCATGGATACACCGGACCTGGCCCAGCTACTCCCCTCCTGGGAGCTGGCGCTACGGGCCGAACGGAAGTCTGCCGAGACTCTGAAGTCCTACGGGCTTGGGGTGCGGCAGTTTCTGGCCTGGTGTGAACGGACCGGTTCACCGACCGTGCTGACCAAGGCTGCCGTCGCCGGGTTCACGGCCGACCTGCTCGACAACGGGGCCGAAGCCTCGACCGCCCGATCCCGGCAGCTCGCGATCAAGCGGTTCAGCGCCTGGCTGGCCGATGAGGGCGAGACCGACCGCGACGAACTGCTCGGGCTGAAACCCCCGAAGCTGGACATCAAGATCGTCGACCCGCTCACCGACGACCAGCTACGCGCGCTGATCAAGACATGCCAGGGTCGAGACTTCCGCGAGCTGCGGGATATGGCGATCGTCCGGTTCATGGCCGAGACGGGGTGCCGCGCCGGTGAGGTAGTCGGCCTGGAAATCTCCGATGTAGACCTGTCGCGCGGGCTGGCCGTGGTGCGCCGCAGCAAGACGGGGCGAGGCCGACTCACACCGTTCGGACCGCAAACCGGTCGTGCCATCGACCGCTATCTCCGCGCACGGCGCACCCATCGGTTGGCGAACACCCCGACGCTCTGGCTCGGCGACCGGGGAAAGAATCTCGGCTACCAAGGTTTGTACAGCGCGCTGCTCTACCGGGCCGGGCTCGCCGGGATCGCGAACTTCCATCCGCATCGGATGAGGCATACGGCGGCGACTCGCTGGCTCTCGGCGGGTGGTTCCGAAGGCGGGCTGATGGCGGTGGCGGGCTGGACCAGGCGCGACATGATCGACAGGTACACCCGCGCAACTGCGTCCGAACGCGCCGCCGCCGAGGCCGCCTCCCTGAATCTGGGGGATCTGTGAATCGGTCCCGAACTCTGCGAGCGCTGTGGTCCCCTGGCCTGTAGTCTGGTCGGCAGAGTGAGTCTCCCCACTCGGAGGTGGGGCAGTAGCCCGCCCGGCTGGCCAGCGGCTGATATGGGCGGGGAAACGAAGATCAGGCAATGCGGACAGGCATCCTGGTGCATCGCGTGGATAGACGAAGCTGGCGTCTACTTCCCCGGAGCCGCACCACAGTTGACGACTGCTGTGGAGGCTCCCCATGCCTATCTCCCCGTCCGAGCGCGCGCTATACGGCCGCCTGGGCGCACATGAGTCCTGGTCTCATACCGAGGACCGCGCCGCCCGGACCGCACCCGCCCGCGAGGGCTTCATGGATCGTTTCGACCGACAAGTCGACCCCGACCGGAAGCTGACCGAGGCCGAACGCGCCCGCCGCGCGGAGCATGCCCGAAAGGCATATTTCACCCGGCTCGCCCTGAAGTCCGTGCAGGCACGCCGCAAGGCCGCCGAAGCACGGGCCGCGTTCGGTGGTGAGGCCGCGTGAACACGACGGCGGCTCTGCATGCTTGCCCCGATTGCGGGGCCGGAGTGGATCAGACCCTGAACAAGCTGACTCATCAGGAGACCTGCCCCCTGGGCCGCGCCGTCGACAAGCAGATGGACCGCGACCGGCGATGGTTCGCCAAGCGCCCTGGGGCACTGGTCCGCAGTCGCCCGATATCCGCTGCCGAATCTGCCGAAATGGTCGTTACCTGTGGCCTGCCGCCCGAAACCCGCATCGGCGGAATGGTCACCGTGCGCTACATCGGCCAGGGTGTCCGGATTCGCGAGTTCACCGATCTGCATGTGGTCGGAGGTGATGGCGAGTGATCACATATCGGCAGTTCCTCGATGAGTTGGACGCGATGGGTGTCGCATTCACCATCAAGCACACTGCCGCCCCCTGGAGTGCGGCCGACCACTGGAACCGCGACCCAGCCACGAATGACAGGCACCTCAAGCGTTTCCGGCTTGGCAGGGACGCGGTACTAGGGCTGATGGGCGATGCATGCGCGGTCTGTGATGTCGATCCCCGCAACGGTGGCGATATCGAGAAGGTCCGGGCCCTGTTGGCGCATCTGGGAGTCCGCATCTTCGCGGAGGTGAAGACTCCCGGCGGTGGCGTACATTTCCTGGTCGCGGGTCATCCGGCGTTGCGCACCAGGCATTTCGGATCGGACCATCCGGAGTGGCCGGGGCTCGATATCCAATCCCACGGGACGCTGGTATTTCTGCCCGGTTCGACCCGGTTCGACAAGGGCTATGCGGGTCAAGGATACGAGATCGTGTTCGCCGATCTGGCTGCACTCGCCGAGGGGGACGCCGAGGGTTCCGAAGCTCTCATGAACTGGCTGGACGAGGTCGACCCGGTGGGTGAACCGGCGGAGGTTTCCGATCTCTACGACGGGCACGAACTCACCACACTCGAGAAGGATTACCTGGCAAGCGCTCTGGCCGGCGAGCGGGACAGGCTGGCGATGTGCGCCGAAGGCAGGCGTAATCAGCGACTCAACGATTCGGCGTATGCGCTGGGCCGGTTGGTCGCTGGGGCTGGTCTGGACGAATCCGAGGTAAGGCGTGAACTCACCGCCGCCGCGAAGGAGTGCGGACTGGTCTCCGACGACGGAATACATGCGGTGCATGCGACGCTTCGGTCGGGGCTGAACGCCGGAAAACGGAACCCGCGCTGCAAGCCGCCCAGCGATGACGAACTTCTGGGGATCGACACGATGCCGCTCGTATCACGGCCGGGTAGCTTGGTGGGCTCCGACGAGTCGTCCGAAGGAAAAACCGCAACAAAGGCAGGACGGGTCAAACTCTGGAAGGCAGCCGACCTTGCCCCGAGTGCCCAACCGAAATGGCTGGCGCGTGGCCGCATCCCGGTATCCGCGGTGTCGCTGCTCACCGGTGACGAGGGCAAGGGCAAATCGACGTGGTGGGTTTGGCTGGTCGCACTGGTGACCACGGGTGCGGCATTCGAGCCCTTCGGCATTCCGGCTCGCGAACCGCAGAACGTGATACTGGTGCTCACCGAGGACGATTGGTCGACGACGGTCCGGCCCCGATTGGAGGTCGCGGGTGCGGACATCGCGCGGGTGTATGTGATCTGCGCCGAACCCGACGGTTCCGGGTCCCCGGTCCTTCCCGGCAAGGACATGGCGCTGTTGGACAACCCGCCCCCGTTCGCGCTGCTGGTCGTCGACGCCTGGCTCGATGTGGTCCCGGACAAGTACAACGTCAAGGACCCCCAAGCCGCGCGACTGGCACTGCATCCCTGGCGGGAACTGGCGACCCGGTTAGGTGTGGCGGTGCTGCTGGTGACCCACACGAACCGGGTGCAATCGGCCGACTCCCGGGACCGGTACGGCATCACCAGCGAGCTACGGAAGAAGGCGCGATCCACCCTGTTCGCCCAGCACGACGACGAGGGGCGACTGGTGGTCGGGCCGGACAAGGCGAATCTGGCGGGCGTGGTCCCGGCATCGGTGTTCCGGGTCGAGCCGGTGCAATTCTGGGAGCCCGCCAATGACGACGACGGGACGGTGGGCCGGGTGGTCTACGTAGGCGAGTCGGACCATACCGCCACCGAGCATGCGCGGCTCAACCATGAAAACCGGGACAGCGACGCCCAGGACTGCCGCGAGTGGTTGCAGCGGTTCATGGACGACAACCGGGGCAGCTGTGCGGCGAGCGATGTATCGAAGGCGGCCGAGGCCGAGGGATATGGCCGCGATGCCCTGAAAACGGCCAAGCGCCGGCTCCACATCGCCTCTCGGAAGCAGGGAGAGAGGTGGCTGTGGACGACCACTGGCTAGCCAAGAAGCGGGACGGGTGGCAGTTGTTTTTTACCCCACTTCTTAGCTTCTTCGCAGGTAGGACCCCATTTCTTCCAAGAGGTGGCCTTCCCTTCCTCGCCCCTTGCAAGAAATGGGCCGTGACCTGCGAAGAGGTCAAGTGGTGGCCGAAACAGGCACGCCGCCCCTTCAAAGTTGGCGAACCAACAAGGAGATGGCCGTGATCAGAAAGGCGACGTCATGAACTCTGCTAACGATCTATTCAACCAGAAGATCACCGCCGTCATCGCGCAAGCGCTGGCCCAGTTGTCCTGCGACGATCCACAGGAGTACGCCCGCCGCCTGGCCCTCGGGCCAGGGGTCTATGCCCAGCCGCAGGCCGATTGTGTGCGCTTCACCTGGCACGGCCCGCTCGCCGAGGTCGACCTCTCACTGCTCACCGACGACAGCATCGGCGTAGACGACATGCCCGCGCCGGTCTGGCTGCCGAGTTGCCCGGACGACATCGGCGAGCTGGACGAGGACTGAATCTGAGACACGGGTACCCCGTAGGGGTTATAATTGTCTTCAGACGAGCGGACCGCGCCGGATTAACCGATCCACCCGGCCGCTGTCGAGGACGACGCCGAGCGAACTGCTCACCTCTGCCGCACCTGTAATCATGCTGCGCAAGAAGAGGGTTCGTCCAATGAGCCGAGAACTGATCCGAGAGTGGGAATTCCGCCAGTCCAGCGACTCCGGCGACGGACGCACACTCGAGGGCTATGCCGCCGTATTCGACCAGCGTACGACCATCCGGGACTACTCCGGCGAGTTCACCGAGTCGATTGCGCGGGGCGCCTTCCGCAAGACCCTGACCGAGCGCATGCCCGCCCTCCAGTGGAACCACGGCAGCGATCCCGCCGTCGGCGAGGTACCCATAGGCAAGTTCGTCGCGCTCCACGAGGACACCCACGGCCTGCACGTGACCGGCCGCGTGTTCGCCAACCAGGCCGCCGAGCGGGTCCGGGAAGCCATTGCCGAGGAGGCCGTGACAGGCATGTCGTTCCGCTTCCGAGTGCTCCGAGATTCGTGGGTCGACGAGCGCGGCAAGACCATTGCCGGGGAGCACGTGCAGCGTGCACTACATGCGGGCAAGCAACTGCATCGGACCCTGCGCGAAGTCCAGCTGATGGAGGCCGGACCGGTCCTCTCACCTGCCTACGCGGGCACATCGGTATCCGTCCGTTCGGCAGACGGCGGCGCAGCATGCCCCCACCTCCTGAGCGCGGCACAGGCTCGCCGGATGCTCGACTTACTGAAGGAACTCTAGAGATGAAGCACAAGAACGGGCGCACAGCCACCCTGGACGAGATCCGGGCCGAGATCACCGAACTGACCACCGAGGCCGACGAGCTGCTGGAGCGCAATGGCGACGACAATCTGGATACCGCCGACTCCCAGCGGTTCACGATTCTGACCGACCGGCTCCGCACGCTGAAGACCGAGCAACGGCACATCGAACACGAGGCCGAACGCGTCAAGAACGAATTCGCCAGCAACCCGACCTCCGGCCGTTTCGAGAGCGGCGGTTCCGGCACATCGTCGACCACGGACCGCAAACGCGGCGGTACACCCCGCGACCGGGCCATGCGTCGACTCGATGAACAGGTCCGCGCCGAACTGCTCCCGGCAACCGGTGCCGAGCGCGTACAGCACCTTTTGGATACGGGCCGCCCCGAGGACCGCAACTGGACGGCCCGCTGGTCACTCGCCGCAGGCAACCCGGCTTACGAACGGGCTTTCGCGCGCCTGTTGGTCGATCCCACCCGGGGCCACATGATGTTCACCCCGGAGGAGTCCGAAGCCTACCGGGAGGCCGAGCACACTCGCGCCGCGATGAACATCACGACAGACAGTCAGGGCGGGTTCCTGGTGCCACAGTTCCTCGATCCGGCAATCATCCTGACCAACGACGGCAGCGCCAACACCCTGCGGGCCGTATCCCGGGTGGTCACCACCGCATCCGATCACTGGTCGGGGATCACCAGCGCCGGGGCAACTTCCGAGTGGGTAGCCGAGGCCGCGGAGGTGGCGGACGGCTCTCCCACCATCGCAAATCCGAGCATCCCCGTGCACAAGTACGACACGTTCGTTCCCTTCTCCGTGGAACTGGAACAAGACGGCTTGGGATTCCTCCGGGAGCTGCAGAAAGTCATGGCGGACTCCGTTCTCCAGCTACAGAACGCGGCATTCACCACCGGCACCGGCTCCGGCCAGCCCACCGGGTTCGTGACCGCACTGGCAGCTTCCTCGCCCTCGGTGATCGTCGCCGGTGGTGGCACAGAAGCTCTCGCGGACGGCGATCCGTACTTGCTGCAGAACGCGTTACCTCCGCGCTTCCAGGCCAATGCCTCCTGGCAGGCGGCTCTCCCGACACTGAATTACTTCCGGCAGAGCGAGACCGACAACGGGTCCCTGAAATATCCGGGGCTGCACACCGCCCCACCGACCCTGTTGGGCCGGACGGTCAACGAGAACAGCAATATGGACCCCTCGGTGAATCCCGCCGTGACAGCCACGAACTATCTCCTGGCTTATGGCGATTTCAGCCAGTTCGTGATCGTGGATCGCATCGGGGCGACCCTCGAGCTGGTACCCCATCTGCTGGGCCCGAATCGCCGGCCTACCCTCCAGCGGGGCGCGATCCTGTACGGCCGGGTGGGTTCCGACGTGCTCGTGGACAACGCGTTCCGTCTCCTTAACGTGGCAACCACCGCCTGATAGAGGGACAACTCCACAGAGTCTCCCTCCGGGAGTCGGTGAGCGGGGGTCTTATTCACCCTTTGGCCCCGAGCCGAACGCGGAGGGAATGGCGAGCGGATCGGTGTGCCCTGCACCTCTTCTTGGGGGATTTGTTGGCACGAGCGCATCCCTTGCGGGACATCACCGATCCGCTCGCCACCTCCTCACAAAACCCGGGACCCCTTGCTCCCCCGGGTGGGGAGGCACACAGAAGGAACAGATCCGGGGCGCTTCCCTGGTCGACCAACCGGGCCGGATCTGTTGTTTCCCCACAGTGAAAGGCGGTGAAGCCGATGGCTATCTTGATGGCGCTCACGTTGCACGAGCTGATCTATCTGCGCGAGATGGCGATAAGAGCCGGGAACAACACCGCCGCAACCCTTCTCGACACCGTCCTCGACGACCGGCACTGCCCGCAATGCCCGGGGTGCGACTGCTCGGGTCAACTAACACTCCGCGAGAAATGATATGACTGGAGTAAGGCCCAGCACTATTCCGGTGTGACGCCTTCCGTATCCCTTATTTCCCATAGGTCACCAATCACCACAATCAATGACAATTGAGTAGCTAGACATACACGTCTCGAAGCCACCAGCAGACGTGCCGCGTCCTCACCTATCACGTGTGCACCCACCCGCGCCAGCCCTACCCCACCACCCCAACTCCACCCCTAACCCATATACCACCTATATCCATATGCACATACACACTCTGCATAACATGCACATTGCAATACATCAATGTCACATACACACACTCACATACACACACACCACATACACAATCCAAACATATACACTGCAATGACACATCAACGTGTGTAAATCATCGAATGCAAAGCAAAGAATGCTCAAATTATATTGGTTCCATATGGCACACACACCGGACACCACCCATCCAGCCCTCTCGGCCACCCATTACGACATAGCGCGCCCACCACCGGCCGCGCCGCGCGGCATGCCCCCTCGCGCCCTCCTCGGCAGCGCACCGCCTCGCCCCTTGTGTCCCTGGCCCACCGTGCTGGTTGGCGCGCGCCCCGACTGATGCCATCAGACGCGCTGGAGGCCGGACGAAGGCCGGTAAGGGCAGATCGGCAAGGCCCCCCGGGGGGTATAGGCGCACAGTGCCAGATAGGCCCCTACGGGACGCCTCGTCGCGAACTTTCCCTCTCTAAGATCAACTCATGACGCTCGCGCAAGCTGTGGTCTCTTCGGTGCCCTGGTACGGGCAAGCCCTCATCACCGGCTGTTTCGTCGTCATCGGTGCGACGATCGGCCTCTTCTCCGCGTACCTCGTTGATCGACGAAAGCAAAGGCGCGAGGATCGTCAGCGGTGGGACAAAGACATTTGGGAATCTTCTTCCCGGTTCCTAGTTTTGTGTCTTCGGGCCAAAGACGCTCGGTTCAAGGTGGGAGAATTCGGAAAGAAGGCGTTGGATGCCACTACTGCCGATGATATTACGGTGGATCGTGTTACGAGCGAAGCACCGGAGGCATTGGAGTGGCTAAAGGAGATCAAGGCTCTGAACTACTCTATCGAGCATGAGTTGTACTCGCTTTCTTGTATCGCTCCTCCAACCGTGTGGAGAGCAGCGATTAAGTTCGCCGATGTGGTAACCGATCTCGGGTTTCCTGTCAGTAAGGAGGACGTAACTGATGCTGTCGAAAAGCTATCGGTTGCGCAGGCAGAGTTTCTCACCAAGCTTCGCTTCTCCATCGACGCGAAGGGGAATAACGAGTTCGGCCCCGGCGGCCGATGGGCGACCGCCAAGGTTATTGCACGGGAGAAGATCGAGGAGATGAATGCGCGGCGGGAGAGGAAAGGGGAAGCTGCCCAAGAGTCTTGACCTGAACCTAGGCCTCGCCTCGGATTTCCGCGTCCAGAACCTCGATCACGAATCGTTCCAGCGTTGGCAGCCGGCTCCTGAGTTCGTGGACGGTCGTCCTAGGCAGATTCGCGTGGACAAGATTGGAGCGTTGGGTGTAGCAGGCTGTGAAGAATGCCTGTGACGACAGCCCGTCGTACGTTTGCTCACCGAGCGGTGCCACCAGGCGTTTCGCCGAAGCACCTATGGATTCGCGCTTACCCATGCCGAGGTAGTTCAGGATGGCGTCCCGTGTGCCCTTGTCCAAGCCCGATGCTTTGGTCTCGGATATCAGGTGTTCAAGCCACTGGACGAACTTTGCAGAGCGTTCGCCTTGGTCTAGGACTGCCTCGATGGCGGTCACCAGCAGAACGAATCTCGTCTCGGGGTTCGTGTCGAAGAACGACAGGTGGAGCAGCCGCAACGCCAACTCTTGGGCCTCCGTCAGCTGGGGGTCGCCCAGAGAATCTCGCGCCTCGTCGACCAACTGGGCAAGTACATCCGGTCGATGCGGCACGACTACCTCAACAGAGGACATGCCGAATATCGCTGGTGGTTCGGACGGGAAGACGAGAAGCCCGTACCGCCCCCGTAGCGCCTGGACGCCCTGCTCCGCCGCCAGCTCCGCGAGAAACGCGTTCCGTTCCGCTACCGGATCGTCCTGGGGTCCGAGGTCGATGCCGAGGCGTTGCTTGGCGAAGGCGACCGACAGTATTGCGCGCCAGCTTTTTCCAGCCTCGATCGCCGCCTCTATCGACGGATACGGCCCTCCCTGCACTCGCAGTTCCGCAGCGTCAGCGAACTTCGGGGCTGACAGCGGGCGGATATCCACCTCGGTGGGCTCAGTGGCGAGCAGCACCACTTGTTCCTCGCCCTCGACCTCGATCCGGTGGCCGTTCCGGAGCTTGATGGTGTTCCTGAAGCTGTAGCTGGGCACGCGGACATGGTCTCACGCAATCGAAACCGAGAGCCTAGCTTCCTGCATTCCCCAGAGCCTGCGAGGTCTGCTGGTCCTGCTCGGTCAGCTTGCCGATAGACGCCAGGTAGGTGTCGCGCATCAACTCGGCAATCTCGATCAGGCCGTCCAGCCGGTCTACGGCTTCCACAGTGGCCAGCTTCTCGAATTTTCCCTTGATGTCGTTTGCTGACGGCAACCCACCGTATCCCGCGAGCGATCCTAGTGCTTTGGCCTGCTGTTTTCGGCGGCGTAGGTTGTCCAGCAGTGTTTCGCACTCGCGCGCCAGTGCTTCGCCGACATCGCGCTCTAGCGTCATCTCGCCGCCGATGGCTTGTTGCTTGAGCCCCTGCCAGTGCTTGAGTTGGTCGGCCACGTTTCCCCCTGTTATTCCGGTAGTGCTGGTTCCAGGTCCGAAAGGTATTGCACGGCCAGCCCGCACAGGTCTGTCGGCTTTTCGCCCGTCTCCAGCCAAGCGGTGGACACGATGAACGACCCCTGCTCCGCAGCGATGGCCGCGCGGCATCTGCCCTTCTCGGTGTCCGATTTCTCCATGAACGTGATTCCTTCGCGCCCACCAATCTCGGCGTCGGTGAAGTCCGTCATGTCCTCATTGTTTCGGCTGTCCGCAAGTGTGTAGCTGGTGCTGTACAGCTCAACCACATAGGTCACCTGGGACATACCGGCTGGGTCCCATGCACAGACGCGCCACGACGACGGCCCGGACGGGGGATCGGTGATCACCAGCTCGGTGCTCGGGTCGAGCCCAGCCGCTGTGAGTGCAGCATCTGGCAGGTCTTTGCAGACGTTGAGCGGCTCGGGGGTGGCGGCTGCGGTCTCCGCCGGTGTGGGCGCGCCGGTAGTCGCGGTGGTCCCGCATCCGAGGGCGAGTAGACCGGCGGCAGCAACCACGGGCAGTCGGTACCTAGGCAACGCATCCCCCTTCGTCAAGGCTTCGCGCGTCACCCTAGCGGATATGTCGCATCCCGCGTCACTCGTCGAGTGCGGGCCAGCCGACCCAGTCTTGCCCCAGTTCACGCATCAGATCAACTGCCGATATTTCTCTGCCCTGCCCGTCCCTGACGATCGGATATACGGTGCGGTTCACCTCGGTGTGTCCGTCGTCGTTCAGAGTCTTCAACACCTCGGTGGCCACGTGCTCGTATGAGCGGGTCTCCAGGTGGGGGAACGTGAGGTGAACGATGCGGCCACCGCCCACGTCGGTCCGCGTGGTGCTGTAGAGCGTCATGAAGGCTTCCTTCCCTGGTTCGGACGCTTCGGAGTTCTCGACAGATCAGGTTGCGCCTGTGATATCGCTCTCAATCGGACAGCCGTTTCGGGCGAAATCTCAGTACAAGATATTTCACGCCCCACGTTTGCACGTGACCTGCATAATCCCTGGTCAGCTACAGCGTTCAGTGGCTCATAGTGCGCGACTACCTGGACTAGGTTTCACCGGCAACGGCCCGCGTTCCGCCCAGCACCAGACTCTTATACACATCACCGAGCCC
>NZ_JAAGUY010000003.1:0-285275 GCF_010868145.1 Nocardia cyriacigeorgica | reverse complement strand
CTGGTGCTGGGCGGAACGCGGGCCGTAGTCGTCGGCAGGGCCGGGGCGCCAGGGCTCGGGTGGGTCAGTCCTGGGTTGGCCAGTAGCGGGCCGGTCGCCGTGACCGTACGGGGCGGGCCTCGGATCCCCCGGCTTCGGTCATGGCGAGATGCAACAGCAGGACGACCGTCACCATGCTGACGCCGACCGTCAACGGGGTCAGCAGTTGCCCGGCACCCGCACCGGATGGCTGATGCATGTGCGCCGCGTGCTGCACGCGCATGGCGAACATGCCGGTGTAGTGCATTCCTGAGACGGCGATTCCCATGACGACGGCGGCGCCGACGGTCGCGAGGGTGCCGCGCACGTGCAGTGCGAACCACAATGCCGCCGTCGCCGCGATCACCGCGATCACGATGGACACGAGGACGATCCACCCGTTGTAGTCGAGCGCGGCATCGGATTTCATCGCATACATGCCGCAGTAGTGCATGGTGCCGACGCCGACGCCGGTGATCGCGCCACCGATCAGGAGCGCGCCAGGCCCCCAGTTGCGCCGTTGGGCCACGCCGAGCCCGATCCACACGACCACCATGGCGATGAGCGCGCTGATCAGCGTCATCGGCACGTTGTAGCGGATCGAGGCGCCCTCGATCGAAAAGCCGAGCATGGCGATGAAGTGCATCACCCAGACTCCGGTGCCGCCGATGGCGACTGCCGCCGCGATCATCCATCCGTCACGCATCGATGTCGACTGCGCCCTGGCCATGCAGCGTAGCCCTAGCAATGACCCGGTGAACGACATCAGGTACGCGACGACGGGTGTGAGCCACCCATAGCTGAAGTGATCGATCGTGGGCACACGAGCTCCCTAGCGTGCTTGGGCTCGAACCATGCGTCAGCATCATCCGAGCCGTAGATGAACAAGGATCCGCAGGTAGGGAATTTACAGTACTAATTTCCTTTTAAACAGGAAGGCGTTCGGCCGAAGAATGGGATGCCGGGAGCGGCGGACTCGGTGAGCGAAACGCCGGCCCACGCGATCCTGCACCCGCCGCCCGTGCGAGATCTACCGGGTGTCCCACGCACGCCACTGGCAACTCACCGGCGCGCGCGCCTGCTGGAATCGAGCACCGCCCAGCCGGCTGTAACGGTCAGGGTTGCGCGTCAGGTAGGACGGCGGGCTCTGCTGAGGTCAGGTCGGGGCCGGACAGATCCTTCAAATCCACACCCGAACGGCCCAACCGGCGCGCACCGGCCACCAGACCCACCACGACGCGTGCGGCCTGTCGGTAACCGAGGCCGTTCGGGCGGTGAATGTTGGATACGCAATTGCGGTCGGCGTCGGCGCAGTCGAGCCGCGGCTGGTGGGTCAGGTAGACGCCGAGGCTGTCGGCGACCGAGAGCCCGGGACGCTCGCCGATGAGGACCAGCACTGTCGCCACGCCGAGGGCGACAGCGATGTGATCACCGAGCGCAACGCGGGCCTGCGTCGCGATCACCGGCGGCGCGAACGACGCGCGCGGGCCGAACTCGGTGATGAGTGCGGCGACCATCGCGGGGCCATGCGCGAGCAGAGCGCTCGGGGAGAGCCCGTCCGCGAGGACGATCCCGATCTCGGCGGTGTCGCTGTCGCTCGCCGAAGCTCGGTCGTCGTCGCCGGTGAACGGCCACGACTCACCTGGCAGACGTCCCAGATCTGGGCGACGCAGATACTCGGCGCGGTCGCGCGCTCGGCTGCGCACCCTGAGCGGTTCGCCCAATCCCATGGTGACGATCCGCTCGTGCAGTGCGTCGACGTCCAGCGGGGTGTGCACCGCGTCGCGGGCGGCGGCGTGGGCCGCACGGAACTCGAGCACGTGCGCGGTGGGCAGGGCGTTGCCCGCGCGGCCGAGTCCTATCCGAGCCTGCGTCGTGGCGCGCAGATCGGTCCAGAATTGCCGCTGGTCGTCGGAGTCGGCCGGCGGGTGATCTCCGCTCATCGCCGCACTCCGGTCAGCGCGCGCAGCGGTGAGCTCAGCGGCGGCACCGCCAGCACCCGGCCCGCGTCGTCGATCATGCCGAGCCGGTGCAGCCACGCCTCGAACTCGGGGGCCGGACGCAGTCCGAATACCTGACGCGCGTAGAGCGCGTCGTGAAAGCTCAGACTTTGATAGCCGAGCATCGCATCGTCGGCACCGGGCACCGCGATCACAAAGGCGCACCCCGCGGCGCCGAGCAGCGTGAGCAGGGTGTCCATATCGTCTTGATCGGCTTCGGCGTGGTTGGTGTAGCAGACGTCCACACCCATCGGCAGGCCGAGCAGTTTGCCGCAGAAATGGTCCTCGAGACCGGCCCGGATGATCTGCTTGCCGTCGTACAGGTACTCCGGACCGATGAAACCGACGACGGTGTTCACCAGCAGCGGATCCAACGCACGGGCCACCGCGTAGGCCCTGGCCTCCAGGGTCTGCTGATCGACAGGGCGGCCACAGGCACCACGATGCGCGCCCGCCGACAGGGCCGAACCCTGACCGGTCTCGAAGTACATGACGTTGTCGCCGACCGTCCCGCGCCGCAACGCCCGCCCCGCGTCGTTCGCCTCCCGCAACAGCGAAATGTTCACACCGAAGCCGGCATTGGCGCCCTCGGTCCCGGCGATCGACTGGAAGACCAGGTCCACCGGCGCGCCTGCCTCGATCAGGGTGAGTGTGGTGGTGACATGGGCGAGCACACAGGACTGCGTGGGGATGTCGAAGCGGGTGCGCACCTCGTCGAGCAAGGCCAGCAGGTCGGCGGTGGCGCGCGGTGAGTCGGTGGCGGGGTTGATGCCGATCACCGCGTCACCACAGCCGAGTAGCAGCCCGTCGAGGACCGCGGCGGCAATGCCGCGCGGATCGTCGGTGGGGTGGTTGGGTTGCAGTCTGGTCGCCAGCGTGCCGGGCCGCCCGATCGTGGTACGGAATGCCGCGTGCACATGGACGGCCCGCGCGACGGCGATCAAATCCTGATTGCGCATGATCTTGCTGACCGCGGCGACCATCTCCGGCGTCAGCCCGGGCGCGAGGGCCCGCAGCGTCGCGGCCGCCTCGGTGCCGTTCGCGCCTGCCGCGACCTCGAGCAGCCGGTCCCGTAGACCGCCGACGGTCAGATGCGCGATGGTCTGGAATGCCGTCCGATCATGGGTGTCGATGATGAGCCGGGTGACCTCGTCGGTCTCGTAGGGCACTACCGGCTCGTTCAGGAATACCGTCAGCGGCAGATCGGCCAGCGCCCACTGGGCCGCGGCCCGTTCGGCATCGGATTCGGCGGCGCAGCCGGCCAGTTCGTCACCACTGCGTAGTGGCGTGGCCTTGGCCAGCAGATCGACGAGCCCGTCGAAACGGTAGGTCACGCCACCGGCGGTTGCGGCGTAGGACGCCATACGATTCCCTTCCGGCAGCGGGGGCGGCGCACTTGTCGTCGGGTGGAAGTAGAACATGCCACCGCCGGTTTCGGCCGATGCCGCGGCAGGGATGTCAGGGCTGAACAGCCGGCCCGGCGGATGCGGCCGGGAATCGGCTCAGCACCGGCTCCACGACACGCGCGGCGATGGGCCCGACAATCGCCATGATCAGCACGTAGGCCGACGCCAATGCAGCCAGTTTGCCGTCGATGGCCCCGGTGCTGACCGCGAGCCCGGCGATGACGATGGAGAACTCGCCGCGCGCGACCAGCGCCACCCCCGCTCTGGCCCGGCCGAGGCGGCGGATGCCCTGACTGCGCGCACCCCACCAGCCGGTGGCGATCTTGGTGATCGTCGTGACGACCGCCAGTGCGACCGCCCAGCCCAGCACCGGCGGGATGGCGGTCGGATCGGTGTTGAGGCCGAACGCCACGAAGAAGATCGCGGCGAACAGATCGCGCAACGGTTCCAACAGTCGCACCGCCTCCCGCGCGGTGGAGCCGGAGATCGCGATTCCCAGCAGGAACGCACCGACCGCCGCCGAAACGTTCAACGCCGAGGCCACACCCGCCACCAGGAGTGCCGCGCCGAGCAGCTTGAGCAGGAACACCTCGCGGTCGGTGCTGTCGACCACCGCCGAGACATAACGTCCGTAGCGCAGGGTTACCACCAGCACGATGGTGATCGCGATCAACGCCACGCCCAGTGATTGCACCCCGCTCACGAAACTCAGCCCCGCCAGCACCGTGGTCAGCACCGGCAGGTACACCGCCATCGTCAAGTCCTCGAACACCAGGATCGACAGCACCACCGGCGTTTCCCGGTTACCGAGCCGCCCCAGGTCGTTGAGCACTTTGGCCGCGATTCCCGACGACGAGATGTAGGTGACGCCACCGAGGGTCAGGGCGCCGACCGGTCCCCAGCCCAGCAGCAGCGCCACCACCGCACCGGGCGTCGCGTTCGCGACGATGTCGAGCAGACCGACCGGCCAGGAACGGCGCATCCCGGTGACCAGCTCGGCGGCGGTGTATTCCAGACCGAGCAGCAACAGCAGTAGAACCACACCGATCTCGCCGGCAATATGCCCGAACTCGTTGGCCGCGCCGAGATTGATCAATCCCCCTTGACCGAAGGCGAGGCCGCCGAGCAGATAGAGCGGTATGGGCGAGAGCCCGAACCGGCCCGCCACCCGCGCGAACACCCCGAGAGCGAACAACACCGCGCCCAGCTCGATGAGGGCGAGCGCGGTCGTGGCCACCGGATCAGCCGTGCGTGAGAATCTTCGCCGCGGCGTCAAGGCCGTCGGGTGTCCCGACGACGACGAGAAGATCACCAGTGGTGAAGGTGAAATCCGGCCCCGGCGAGGGGTGCAGCTGCCCCGCCCGCATCACCGCAACGATGGACACCTTGGTGCGAGTGCGCATCGCGGTTTCGCCGAGGGTCCGACCGCCGTAGGGCGATTCGTCCGAGATCGGCAGCTGGCGGGTGGTGATGCCGGGCATATCGCGATGGTCGTCGTTGAGCCGGGAAACCAGCTGGGGCGCACCGAGCAGATTGGCCAGCACGGCGGCCTCGTCGGTGCTCAACGCGACCTGCGCGGCACAGGCGTCCGGGTCCTCGACCTTGGACACGATCAGATCGATATCGCCGTCGCGATGGGCGACGACACCGATCCGGCGCCCGGACCGCACCTCGAAGTCTTTTCGCACCCCGATCCCGGGTAACGCAGTGACATCGACATTCACAAGTCCAGGCTAACCGCCCCCGAACAATCCGCCGAGCGCGCCACGAGCCACCACGATTCCGGCGATTGCCAGCGCCCATCCGGTGGCGCTGTCGGCATGGCGCGACAGCCAGTCGTTCAGCCGGATGAGCAGCGGTTCCACCTGCCGATGGGCCAGATTCCTGACCCCGATCAGTACCAGCGCGGGCACCACCATGACCGCGCAGTAACCGGCGAGCAGCGCCACCGACACACCACCGGGCAGGTCGGTCGAGACCAGCAATCCGATGGCGGCCAGATACGGAACCATCGACAACACTTCCAGCGTGCCCGCACTGACCGCGAGGACGGCGAGCCCACGACCCGAGGACTGGGTCTTCAGGGCGCGGTCGCGCCAGGCCGCGGTGCGATCGGCTTCGCCGCGTTCGCGTCGCTTCCTGGAATCGAACCGCCACGACACCGCGAACAGCGCGATGCCGAGCGCCAGCTGCGGCCACAGCACCCAGGGGCTGTCGGCGAGGTCGCCGAACCGAGCCAGGCCGGCCGAAGCGCCGAACAGCAGCGCCACACCGACCACGAAATAGAACCCCGCGATGGCGAGCAGATACACCAGCATGCGTCGTAGCGGAGGCCGGTCCGGCGCGAGCAACAACCACAGCGGGACGACGAGAGTACCGATGGAGGTGCTGTCCACCAGGGCGAGCGCGGCCAGACCCAGAATGAGCGTCACCGGCCGAGCTTCGCGCGGATCGGTGCTCACGCGCGTCGGTCGACGGTGGGATCGCCGCTCATCACTTCGGTGGACCCGCACCGGAGGTGAGCTGTGCTGAGATGGGTGCGTGAAGTGGTGGACGGCGTTGTCGGCGACGGCGCAGGAGGCGCTGATCGTCGCGTTCGTCTTCACCGTCGGCGCGGCGCTGTACGGCTTCGGCATGTACGCGATGACCGGACACAGTTCCGACACGCCGCTGACGGTGCGCATGGCGTTGCTCGGGTTGTTGTGCGCGACGAGCATGTTGCGCCGCCGCAAGCCGATGTGGGCTCTCTCGGCCGGTCTGGTTCCGCTGCTCATCGACTTCGCTCTCGGTCCGACCATCCCCATCTGGCTCGTCTACTCCGATCTCATCTATGCGAGCGTGCTGTACGGGACCCGGCGCCAGTCGCGGTTCGTGGTCGGCGCTGCCATCGCCGTCACGGCCGTCGGTTCGGTGGCCGCGTGGATCATCAGCGGCGAGTGGCGCGCCATGCTGATCGCCCTGCTTGCCGCCTCCGCGTTCGTCGGCACGTCGATCTGGTGGGCGTTGACCGTGCGTGCGCACAAGGAGACCGCACAGGCCGAACGGGCGAAGGCGCGCGCGCTGGAACTGGTGGCCGAGCTGGACCGCAGGGCGGCGATCGCCGACGAACGCAAGACCATGGCCCGCGATCTGCACGATGTGATCGCCGGGCATCTCTCGGCCATCGCCATCCAATCCGAGGCCGCGCTCGGGCTGCTGTCGCGCCGCGACGATGACGATCCCGCCTTGGCCGGCGTGGTCGAATCCATCCGGTCCAACAGCGTCAGCGCGCTCCAGGAGATGCGCATCATGATCGGTTTGCTGCGTCGCGACGACGGCGCCGAGGATCTCGCCGCGCCGCGCGGTCTTGCCCAACTGTCGTTACTGGTCGACGCAGCCCGTTCCGCGGGAAGCACCGTGCGAGTGCACGGTGCGGTAGACGGCGACCCGCTGCCGAGCGCGGTCGATCAGGCCGCCTACCGGATCATCCAGGAAGCGCTGACCAACGCCATGAAGCACGCCCCCGGGCAGGAGGTCGACATCGACATCGCCACCGAGGCGACGACGCTCACCGTCGCGATCCGCAACCCTCTGCCGCCGCAGCCGAACGGATCCGCCGCCGACCCGGCGGGCCTGTCGCACCGAGGCCTGACCAACATGCGCGAGCGAGCCGCAGCCCTCGGCGGCGAGTTCGCGGCCGGCCCCGCCGCCCGAGTGTGGACGGTGCGGGCGGATCTGCCGACCACCGTCGCTGTCTCCGGAGGTGAACCGCGATGACGATCCGGGTGCTGATCGCCGATGATCACAGCGCGATTCGCGCGGGCCTGCGCATGATCCTCGACGCGGCCGACGGTATCGAGGTGATCGGCGAGGCCGCCGACGGCGATGTGGCGGTCGCGCAGACCAGGGCACTGCGACCGGATGTCGTGCTGATGGACGTGCGCATGCCCGGCGTCGACGGCATCACCGCGACCGGCCGCATCACCGCCGACGGTTTGGCCAGGGTGCTGATCCTGACCACCTTCGATCTGGACGAATACGTCTTCCGTACCTTGCGCGCGGGTGCCTCGGGATTCGTGCTCAAGTCGGTGTCGGGGCAGGATCTGGTGGCATCCGTGCGCGCGGTCGCGGCGGGCGACGGTGTGCTCGCCCCCGAAGTGACTCGCGCGGTGATCGCAGCCTTCGCCGCTGCCCCCGACACACCGGCCGACAGCGCGCCCGACGGCCTGGCCGATCTCACCGAACGCGAACGTGAGGTGCTCGACTGCCTCGGCGACGGGCTGTCCAACGCGCAGATCGCGGGGCGACTGTTCATCGGCGAGACCACGGTCAAGACGCATGTCTCGCGGGTCCTCACCAAGCTGGGAGTTCGCTCACGGGTTCAGGCGGCGATCCTGGCCAGGGAGCTGCGCGGCGGTTAGGCGTACCTCCGCATTCGCTCCGGCCGTGCGCGGTCTGAAGACGGACTGCGTCCGGCAGCGCCCAACGTGCGTACCTCCGCATTCGCTCCGGCCGTGCGCGGTCTGCAGGCGGACTGCGTCCGGCAGCGCCCAACGTGCGTACCTCCGCATTCGCTCCGGCCGTGCGCGGTCCGACGACGGACTGCGTCCGGCAGCGCCTCTCGGGCTCAGTGGTCGAGCTCGGCGAAGACTCCGTCGGCGTCGGGCTGGAAGTCCTCGACGGCCACGACCGCGGCGGCGGGTAGTGGTCCGTACAGGTGGGGGAACCGCAGCTCCGGATCGTCGGACGGAACGCCCGGCTCCCATTTCACCGGTGACCCCAACCGGGCGGGATCGAGCCGCAGCAGAACCAGGTCGCGCCGGCCCGCGTAGAGCCGGTTGGCGGGCAGATGCACCTGCTGCGGTGTGGACAGGTGCACGAACCCCTCGGTGTCGAGCGAGGCGGGCCGATGCGCACCGGTGTGCCCGGCGGTCTGCCATTCGGTGGCGGTGCAGATATGAACCAGAGTGTGGGTGTCGTAGGTCACGGGTAATCTCCCGGTAGACAACTGGATCGGCCTTTCGAGTCGGTGATTCGAGTGACTTCCCAGCCATGACCAGTGAGGTTCGCGCAGAGCGAAAAGCGCTGGTCGTGTTAGGGAAAACACATCGATTCGCTTGCGGGAACAAAGCCCCCGTCCCGAACGTCTGACAGAGTAGTCATACCACTGCTGGGAAGTAGCGGTAGCGAGCCCGCGGAGTGACCACGGGCCCCACACCAGGTGAACGGTCTGTGTGCCGGGAGCCAGGACGGAGGAGTCATGCCAGGAACCCTGACAAGCACCCCACTGACCGCGGTCGATCGTTGCGACCGCTGCGGGGCGGCTGCCCGAGTGCGTGCCGTTCTGCCCGCAGGTGGAGAGTTGCTCTTCTGCCAGCACCACGCGAATGAACACATGGACAGGCTGCGCGAGCTCGAGGCCGTGATCGACACGGAATCCGCTCCCGCCCTCTGACCGCTCCTCGCGTCCGACACAACAGCATCGAACAACCGAATACCGCGTAATCCGCAGCGGGCGACCCGAACGGTCGCCCGCTGTGGTGTATCCGGGAGGGCATTTTGCCGACGGCCCCGGCACGTCGCCCCCGAACACGTCGGCGCCGGGCAGCGCATCGGACCTCAGGAGCGAGCCTCAGTCGCCCTTGACACTGCGGGCGGTGCCGAGAATTCCGTCCAGCATCGCCGCCAACCCGAACTCGAACGCACCGTCCGGATCCGCAGGTGCCTGGTACAGGTCCCCCACGGCCGCACCCACGCGCGACGCCAGCGGAAACGCCTGCGCGGACATGACCTGAGTCAACAGCGGACCGTGCACCTCCCACCAGCTGGCATCGCTCATCTCGGCCGCCTCCCGCGCGGCAGCCACCGCCATGCGCGCGTTGCCGGTGGCGAATTCGGTCAGCACTGCGATCGCCCGATCCATCTCGACATCGGTCAGCCCGATCCCGTCCAGTGCCGCGAGCTGACGTTCGTAGCGACGCATTCGCCCCGGCCCGAGCACCACGCGCCACGGCGAGACCTCCAGTAGCCACGGGTGTGCGATCACCTCGGCGCGCACCTGGCGCGCGATGGCCGCCATCCGCGTACGTGGCGGTGCATCGGTAGGCAGCGGCGCATCGGCGGCGGCCACGGCGTCGACCATCAACGCAGTCAGCGCCCGCATGCTCGGCACATAGGTGTAGAGGCTCATGGGGCGCAACCCCAGCTCACCGGCGACGGCGCGCACCGACAGTTTCGCCAGCCCGTCGCGGTCGGCCAGCGTGATGGCGGTCTGCACCACCTCGTCGACGCTGACCGTCTGCTTCGGGCCGCGGCCGCTGGGACGCGGTGGGAGCTCCCGGCGCCACAGCAGGGCGAGCAATGCCCGCGCCTGGTCGGCGGGCTCCTCCGATGCGCGACGATCGGCCATCGAACTCCTCGTGCCAACTGCGGAACAATTCCGGTACGGTATGCGTTACCACAATACTCCGTACACCATACGATGATTTGAGGGGTTCGCTCTGCCCAGCACACAGGCCACCTACCTGCCCGACCGGAACATGTTCGCGGTGTGGACCTGGACCGGTCACGGCCCGGGTCGCCCACCGCGCGATCTCGGCGTCGCAGCGATCCAGGCCCTGGCCGTCCCGACCGGGACCGCCGCACAGGCTGTAGCCGGCAGCTCGACGGTCGAGGTCGCCGACGTCGACTGCACACTGCTCGAGCCCGAAGAGTTCGCCACTGCCACCCTCCCCGAGCCGGGCGCCTCGGTCACGGCCTGGCGGCAGGCACTCTCGGACGCCGATCTCACGGGCGAAGACGTGCCGCTCCCCCGTGCCGCGCACGCGGTGCCGAACGCCACTGGCACCGCGATCATCTCGGCCCACCATGCGCTCACCGCGTACGCGGCAACCCAAGCGGTCGCCACTGGCCTACGGCAATCGCTGAAGGCCGAACTTCGCCCCTACCAGGCTCGCGGCGTGAGCTGGCTGCGCGCGACCACCGCCGAACACGGCGGCGCGGTCCTGGCCGACGAGATGGGGCTCGGCAAGACCGTCCAGACCATCGGCTTGCTGCTGGGCAGGGCCACCGAGGGGCCACAGGTCGTGGTGTGCCCGACCTCGTTGGTGGGCAACTGGGTGCACGAGATCCATCGGTTCGCACCCGGCCTGCACCCGATCGCCTGGCGCGGTGGGGAATTCGACGTCGAGGCGGGCACGGTCGTGGTCACCGGATATCCGACGCTGCGGCTGCACGGTGCCGGTCTGCGCGAGACCCGGTGGGCCACCGCCGTCTTCGACGAGGCGCAAGCGCTGAAGAACCCGCGGACACAGGTCTCCAAGGCCGCCCGCGCCATCGATGCCGCCGCGGTCGTTGCACTGACCGGTACACCGGTGGAGAACCATCTCGAGGAGCTATGGGCTCTGCTGAACCTGGTCGCGCCACGACTTTTCGGGCATCGCACCCAGTTCCGGCGTCGTTTCGTCCGGCCGATCCACGAAGGATCCGCGACGGCGGCCGCCCGGCTGCGTGAAGCCATCGAGCCGGTGGTGCTCGCCCGTCGGAAGGATCAGGTCGCCGCCTCGCTACCGGCCAAGATCCACACCGATCTGCTCTGCGATCTGACCACCGAGCAGGAACAGCTCTACGATCAGCTGCTCGACCGGGCCATCGAGGACGGATTCGGTCATGGTGTCCAGCGGCAGAGCCGGGTACTTGCGGCGCTGACCGGCCTCAAACAGGTCTGCAACCATCCAGGCCTGATCACCGGCGACCTCGACGAGCTGGCAGGGCGGTCCGGCAAACTCGACCTGTGCACCGACATCGTGGCGAACAATCTCGACCTCGGCGCGCCGACATTGGTATTCACCCAGTACCGCAAGACCGGTGAGCTGCTGGTCCGGCATCTGGCCGAACAGTTCGGGATCACAGCGCCGTTCTTCCACGGCGGGCTGAATCAGTCCGAGCGCGCGCAGATCGTCAGCGGATTCCAATCCGAGGACGGGCCGCCTGTGCTGATCCTGAGCCTTCGGGCGGCGGGCACCGGGCTCACCCTCACCCGCGCGGCCGATGTCATCCATTTCGATCGCTGGTGGAATCCCGCGGTGGAAGCCCAGGCCTCGGACCGGGCACACCGCATCGGGCAGACCCGCACCGTCACCGTCACCACCCTCACCTCGGGGACGACCGTCGAGGAGCACATCGCCGCCATGCAGCGGCGCAAATCGGCGCTGACCGACCTCGCCGACGCGGCAGGCATCGCCGAACTGGCTCGACTCGACGACGACCAGCTGATCGAGATCCTGCGCCGCAAACGGGAGAACTGATGGCCGACAACGAATTCGGGTACACCCTATGGGGTAAGGACTGGGTGCGCCTGGCCGAACCGCTGCGCCAGACCCGGCCCGATCCACTGCTGCCGCGGGCACGCAGCATCGCCCGCAACGGCGGCGTGCGAGCCACCGACACCGGCCGGATCGTGCGCGCGCATATCCACAGGGGCGGCCAGGCCTCGGTGACCCATGTGGAGGTTGCGCCGATGCCACGCTCCACCATCGACGCGATCGCTGCGATCATCCCGGCCGACCCGGTGACGCTCACCGACGAGA
The DNA here is from genome assembly GCF_010868145.1 of Nocardia cyriacigeorgica. Lineage (GTDB taxonomy): Bacteria > Actinomycetota > Actinomycetes > Mycobacteriales > Mycobacteriaceae > Nocardia > Nocardia cyriacigeorgica_D. Next base: position 273,284 of record NZ_JAAGUY010000003.1, on the reverse strand, counting down.
TGCATCGCGCCATCGTCGCCGCGGGGATCGCTCCCGCGCCGGTCCTTGCGGCCATCGACTGTTCGTGCTCGGCCCGCACGGATCGGTGCGTGCATGTGCTGGCCGTCCTGTACGACGTGGCCCGCCGAGTCGACGAATCCCCGCGCCTCGCCCTGGAACTCCAGGGATACTTCGCTTCTACCGACGCCGCGGCCGGCGCGGAGATCACGACGGAACCCGCGCGCTGGATCCCGATCAACACGCTCGCGGCCACCGGGTGGTTCGATCCACCGAGCTGAGTTGAATCCCGCGCGATCGCGGGTCGAACCACGGCGCACCAGATAAGCCCACAGACTCGTGCCCGCCGGCGGCCGGATCAGGCCGGCCTGCGTGCACGGAACCGGAAACTGCCGGAACCGGTCTCGATCTCGATATCGGTGAAGCCGGCCAGGGCGAGCCGTTGTGCCGCGGCATCGGGCGGCACCGGCACGCAGGTGTCGCCGAGGTGGATCAACCGGAAGGCTCGGCTGTCGAGCCCGTCGCTGCCTGCGAAGACGCCACCGGGTCGCAGGACCCGAAACGCCTCGGCGAAGACCGCGTCCTGCTGCTGCGCCGACGGCACGTGATGCAGCATGGTGAAGCACACGACCCCGTCGAACCTGTTGTCCGGTAGGGGCATATCCGCGCCGTCACCGGTGATCACGGTCATCGCGGCACCGTGTCGCCCACGTAGCCGTTCGGCGAGTTCCGGATCTATCTCCACGCCGGTCAGCGTGTCGGTGCGCGCGAGGAGTGCGCCCACATTCGCGCCGTACCCCGGCCCGATTTCCAGTGTGTCGCCGCCGAGCTCGGTTCCCGACAACGCCCACGGGACGATCCGGGTGGCGCTGGCGCGCTCCCAGAACGCGGACCGGCACAGCATTCGATGGAAGAGGTTCATTGCCATGACCTCACGCTAAGAAAAACCATGCACGACCACGACCGGCTACGGTGACAACCTGTGTCGCGAGACGGACAACCGGTGGTGATGCCTGTCGCGCCCGGCGCGACGGCCATGGTCCTCGGCGCGGGCGCCCTGCCACGCGGACACTGGTTTCCGCTGCATCAACACCCACAGCACCAGATCGCCTGGGCCGCAGGCGGCGTGCTGACCGTCGAGACCCCGGGTGGGCGCTGGGTGCTACCGACAACACGGGCGCTGTGGATCCCCCGCGACACCGCGCACCGCACCGGAACCACCGAGGGTGCGCAGATGCGCGGGATCTACATCGACCCCGACCGCTGTCCGATCGAGTACCGCGAGCCCACCATGCTGCGGGTCACCCGATTGATCCGGGAGCTGTTCGAACATCTCACCGCACCCGATATCGAGCCCGCCCGGCGCGCGCGGGCCGAGGCGACGGTGTTCGACCTGCTGGAACCGGTGGCGGTGATTCCCGTCGGAGCCACCGCGCCAAGCGACCCACGCGCCGCCGAAGTCGCCGCTGCCCTGCTGCGCGATCCAGCCGACCAGCGCACCCTTGACGAATTCGCCACCGCGGTCGCCACCAGCACCCGCACCCTTGCCAGCGCGTTCACCGGCGATACCGGGATGACCTTCGGTCAGTGGCGAACTCAGATCCGGCTGGCCGCCTCGCTACCGCTGCTGGCCGACGGCCTGCCGGTCTCCCGGATCGCCGGGCGGGTCGGCTACGGCACCACCAGCGCCTATGTGGCCGCGTTCCGTCGCGCCGTCGGCATCCCCCCGGGGCAGTACTTCGCCGAGTGATCAGGCGTTGGTCCCTCCGTCGACGGTGAGGAACGCGCCGGAGATGCTGCGCCCGGACGGGCCCGCCAGGAAGGCGACGGTGGCAGCGATGTCCTGCGGGTCACCGAATCGGCCGAGCGCGTTATGGGCGAGCTGATCCGGCGCGTGCGCGTCGTCGGCCGGGTTCATATCGGTATCGGTGGGCCCTGGCTGCACCAGATTGACGGTGATGCCGCGCGGACCGAGTTCGCGGGCAAGGGCTTTGGTGTAGCCGTTGAGTGCCGATTTGCTCAGGTTGTACAGAGTCAACCCGTCGAACAACGCCCGCTCGGACAGGTTGGAGCCGATGCTGATGATGCGCCCGCCCGCGCCCATATGCTCGAGTGCGGCCTGTCCGGCCACGAACGCGGCCCGCGCGTGCACATTCAGCGCGTGATCGACCTCGTCGAGGGTGAATTCCTGGTACGGCTTGCTGGGGAAGATGCCCGCGTTGTTGACCAGGATGTCGAGCCCGCCCAGCTCGGCAGCGGTCCGATGTACCGCGGCCACCACCGCCTCCGCATCGGCGCTGTCGGCCTGCACTGCGAGGGCTCGGCGCCCCAGCGACTCGATCTCGGCGACCACAGCCTTCGCCCGATCCTCGGCGAACTGATAGGTCAGTGCCACGTCCGCACCACCGGCGGCCAGTTCCCGCGCGATGGCCGCGCCGATCCCCCGGCTACCTCCGGTCACCAGCGCCACGGTCCCGTGCAGATCCGGCATGAGCTTCCTCCATTTATGTGTCGGTCAGTACATAAAGATCTAAACCGACGGAACTCCATCGCGTCAAGGGGTATATTTAACGATCGACACAGAAAGGGGTCATCGATGGCCGGACGAGGACGTCCCCGCGCTTTCGACCGCGACGTCGCCCTGCATCGCGCCATGGAAGTGTTCTGGGAACACGGCTACGAGGGCTCGTCGATGACCGACCTCACCGCCGCGATGGGTATCAACTCCCCCAGCCTCTACGCGGCCTTCGGCGACAAGGAAACCTTGTTCCGGGAGGCGATCGAGCTCTACGGCCGCACCGAGGGCGGGCTCACCGCACGCGCCTTACGCGAAGAACCCACCGCACGCGCGGCGATCGAGGCCATGTTGCGCGACAACGCCGCCTCCTACACCGCACCGGATAAACCGCACGGGTGCATGGTCGTCCTCGCGGGATCGACCTACACCACCCGCACCGAGAGCATTCGCGCATTCCTCGTCGACAAGCGCAAAGAGACCAACGCCGACCTCTGTGCGCGGCTCGACCGCGGCGTCACCGACGGCGACCTGCCGCTGGGCACGGATACGTCCGAGCTGGCCGCCTTCTACACGACCGTGCTCTACGGGCTGTCCATCCAAGCCCGTGACGGGGCGGACCACGACGAGCTGATGCGCTCGATCGATCGCGCCATGGCCGCGTGGCCCGCGACCGAGCAGGCAACCGCTACCTGATCCCGTCACCGACTCCCGAGATCACATACGGCGCAGGGCCGCGATGCGCTCACCCAGCTGATCGGCACTGGCCAACGCCGTCGGCGGACCACCGCACTGGCGGCGCAACTCACCGTGGATGACGCCGTGCGGCTTGCCCGTTCGGTGATGATGCATGGCCACCAGGCTGTTGAGCTCGCGACGCAACTCACCGAGCCGATCGGCGGTCGCGACCCGCTCCGCCGCACCCGCCGCCTGCGGCGCTGGCTCCTGCACCGTCGCCACGGGCGCGCGATCGGCGACCTGCCTGGCCTGACGTTCGCGCAGCAGCGCACGCATCTGCTCGGCGTCGAGCAGGCCGGGGATACCGAGATAGTCGGCTTCCTCGGCACTGCCTGCGAAAGTCGCGGTGCCGAAGGAGGAACCGTCGTAGATCACCTGATCCAGTTCGGCGTCGGCGGCGAGCGCCACAAAGGGCTTCTCGTCCTCGCCCGGCTCGTCCTTCTGCTTGTTGGCATCGATGAGCAGCTCGTCGTCGAGGCCGTCTTTCTCCCGATGCGGTTTGCCGATGACGTGGTCGCGCTGCAGTTCCAGCTGAGCGGCCAGATCGAGCAGCACCGGCACCGATGGCAGGAACACGCTCGCGGTCTCACCAGGCTTGCGCGCGCGCACGAATCGGCCGATGGCCTGGGCGAAGTACAGCGGAGTCGAGGCGCTGGTGGCATAGACGCCGACCGCGAGTCGCGGCACGTCGACGCCCTCCGACACCATGCGCACCGCGACCATCCACGGCTGCGTGCCCGCACTGAACTCCCCGATCCGGGCCGAGGAGGCCGGATCATCGGACAGCACCAGGATCGGGGGCGTTCCGGTCAGGTGTTCGAGCAGTTCGGCGTAGGCGCGGGCCCGTTCCTGGTCGGTCGCGATCACCAGCCCACCCGCGTCGGGCATACCCGAGGACCGCAACTGGCCGAGCCGCATATCGGCGGCCCGCAGCACCGCCGACATCCAGTCGCCCGCGGGGTCGAGCGCGGTCCGCCATGCCCGTGCGGTCTGTTCGGCGTTCAGCGGCTCACCCAGCCGCGCGGAATACTCCTCCCCCGCGCTGTCACGCCAGTGCGCCTCACCGGAATAGGCGAGGAACACCACCGGGCGGACGACGCCGTCGGCGAGGGCCTCGGCGTACCCGTAGGCGTGGTCGGCGCGCGAGCGCGGGAAGCCACCCTCGTCCGGTTCATAGGTGATGAAAGGGATCTGGCTGTCGTCGCTGCGGAACGGTGTACCGGTGAGCGCGAGCCTGCGGGTGGCGTCACCGAACGCTTCGGCGGCGGCATCGCCCCAGGTCTTGGCGTCGCCCGCGTGGTGGATCTCGTCGAGAATCACCAGAGTGCGGCGGTTCTCGGTGCGCACCCGATGCTTGAACGGATGCGAGGCGACCTGGGCATAGGTGACGACCACACCGTGATAGTCGCCGGAAGTGCCGCCGGTGCTGTTGGAGAACCGCGAGTCCAGCGCGATACCGGCGCGGGCCGCCGATTGCGCCCACTGATGCTTGAGGTGTTCGGTCGGTGCGACCACGGTGATCTGGTCGACCGTGCGATCGGCCAGCAACTCCGCGGCGACCCGCAGCGCGAAGGTGGTCTTACCCGCGCCGGGCGTCGCGACCGCGAGGAAGTCACGGGGTTTCGTCGCAAGGTATTTGGTGAGTGCGCGACGCTGCCAGGCGCGTAGCGCTCCTCCCGCCGCAGTGGCGCCACCCGAACCGGTCACGGGAGAGAACACTATCGGTCGATCCCCGTGTGTCGCCAAACCGACGCGACGGGCGCGACCGGAGTCACAACAGCCGTACAGGTAACCAGCGGTTCACCTGCTGCCCGCCGACACGACGCCCGACCGGTCGGGCCGATTCGGCGCGCGTGCGCGATGCTTGTCACACCATGAGCAACCTGTCGGATACCCGCGTCACCGCGGCCAGCACCTCGCGGCGCGCCGCCGCGGGGGTGGCGCGGGCGGGTCGGCAGACCTGGCGGCTGGTGGCAAGGGTGGCGGTCAAGGCCTGGCGGGATTCGATCTTCGCCAAGTCCGCAGCGGCGGCATTTTGGCAGACCATGTCGTTGGCGCCGTTGTTGCTGGGTGTTCTCGGCAGCCTCGGTTACGTCGGCGGTTTGTTCGGTCCGGACACCGTCGAGATCGTCGAGTCGAAGATCCTCACCTTCAGCCGGGACCTGTTCAACCCGACCGTGGTGCACGACCTCATCGAACCCACCGTCCGCGATGTGCTCGGCCGGGGACGGGCGGCGTTCGTCTCAGTGGGTTTCGTGCTGTCGCTGTGGGCCGGTTCCTCGGCCATGTCCACGTTCGTCGACGCGATCGTGGAGGCGCACGATCAGCAGGACGCCAGGCATCCGGTCTGGCAGCGCATCTTCGCATTGCTGCTCTACGTGCAGTTCCTGGTGGCGGCGGTCTTCATCCTGCCGTTGATCGCGCTCGGCCCGGTGCTGATCGGGCGGGCACTGCCCGACGGCTGGCGCGAGCCCGGCCTTCGGCTGATCGACACGTTCTACTACCCGGGCGTCGGCCTGCTGCTGATCGTGGGGCTGACCACGCTGTACAAGCTGGCGCTGCACACCTCGCTGCCATGGCATCGGCTCTTCGGCGGCGCCTTGGTGGCTGGCGTGTTCTTCATGGCGGCCAGCGAGGGTCTGCGCCGGTATCTGGGATGGGTAACCCGAACCGGCGTCAGCTATGGCGCGCTGGCGACGCCGATCGCGTTCCTGCTGTTCACGTTCTTCCTCGCGTTCGCCGTCATCGTCGGCGCGGAGTTCAACGCGGCAGTACAGGAATTCTGGCCCGCGCGCGCCACCAGGGTCGAACAGGTGAAGGCATGGCTGGCCGAACAGGTACGCGGCGATTCCACCGAGCAGGCGCCGGAGACGACCAGCGCGTCCGCGGGCATCGAACCCGCGTGGGCGCAGGCATCGTCGGATGGCGCGGTCCCCGGCCTACCGCACGATGACGCGGAGAAGGCGACCGGACCGCCGGCACTCGACAGCCCACCACCCTCACGCACCGGGCCCGAACGATGAGGGCCCGCCGTGCGCGAGTGGAGACGAACGCGGGTCAGTCGCCCTTGCGCAGCTGCTCGTAGACCTTCTTGCAGTCCGGGCAGACCGGGGAGCCGGGCTTGGGCGAGCGGGTCACCGGGAACACCTCGCCGCACAGCGCCACGACATGGGTGCCCATGACCGCGCTTTCGGCGATCTTGTTCTTCTTCACGTAGTGGAAGAACTTGGGGACGTCGTCGCCGGTGGTTTCGTCGGTCGTCGTATCCGGGCGAACCAGAGTGTCGGTACTCACGCCTTCCATGATGCCGTATCCCGATCGCGGCGTCGTGACCACCGGGTGTGCGCCTCGGTGTCGACAGTGGAAGACTCGGGGTATGCAGCAGCACGGCGATTCTTCCGACGAGAGCGTCGGCCGTGACGACCCGACCGGCGCGCCGATGCCGCCCCGGCCCCGCCGTTCTGCCGGCTACTTTCCCGGTGACGACAAACATCCGGCACTCATCACCGAGGCCGCGCCCTCACTCGATGACCAGCACCGGGCACGGGTCCGCCGCTACACGATCATCATGGCCTTTCGCATTCCGGCACTGGTGCTTGCGGCGATCGCCTACGGCGCGTTCAGCAACGCCCTCATCTCGATCCTGATCATCGTCGCCTCGATTCCGCTGCCGTGGATCGCGGTGTTGATCGCCAACGACCGCCCGCCCCGCGACAAGAACGAACCCAGTCGCTGGGATCGGCCGCGCACTGCCATCGAATCGCGGGCGCACAACGCCATCGACGGCTGAGCCGACGACCACATGCCCCGGTGACATCACGGGGTAGCGGGACAGTCGCAGGTCGGTGCGGTGGCAGAGTACCGATGTGCCTACGAATCGTTCGACCACCACGGGATCGCTGCTGACCGCCCTGTGCCCCGCACTGCGGGCCGCGTTGATCCGGGTCGGCTACGACGCCGACACCTTGCTGGAGGTGCTCGGCGCCGACGTCCACGCCGCGCTCGGCCGTTCCGAACCGGTGCCGGTACGCCGCGCCGCGCGCGAGGCGGGCGAACTCGGCACGCTGATCCGGCTGCTGCTGCTCGGTGATGCGCTGCCGGAACCCGCGGTCGCGGCGGCGCTGGCGCCGGTCGACCCCGACCTGGCGGTGGCGGCAGGGCTGCTGGAACGCGACGGCGATCAGCTGCGGGCCGCGCTGGACCTGCGCCCGCTGGATCCTGGTACGGGCACCCGTTGGATCCTCTCCGATCTCGACGATTCGATGCGCAGGCGCGCGCTGAGCGCCGACCATGTCCTCGGTGTCGGTCACGCGTCGCTGTCGTTGCTGCGGGCCACCCCGACCAGCCCGGTCGGCTCGGTACTCGACCTCGGCACCGGATGCGGCGTCCAAGCCGTCCACGCCGCCTCCTACGCCGGGCGGGTCACCGCCACCGATGTGAATCGCCGCGCCCTGTGGCTGGCCGAGGCCACCGCGGCGCTCAACGAATTGGATCTGGAGCTGGTGGAAGGCTCCTGGTTCGAGCCGGTCGCCGGTCGCCGCTTCGACCAGGTGGTGGCCAATCCCCCGTTCGTGGTCGGGCCCGCGCGAGTCGAGCACACCTACCGTGATTCCGGTCTCGCCCTCGATGGCGCCAGCGAGCTGGTGATCTCCCAGGCCCCGCAGCTGCTCGCACCGGGCGGCACCGCCGCGATGCTGGCGGCGTGGGTGCACAGGGACGGCGAGGACTGGCGACAGCGGGTCTCCTCCTGGCTGCCTGCCCACGGCGTCGACGCCTGGGTGGTGCAGCGCGATGTCGCCGATCCTGCCCTGTACGTCGGCACCTGGCTGCGCGATGCCGGTTTGGACCCGCGTGATCCCAAGGCCCAGCAGCGCGCCGAACAGTGGTTGGACGCCTTCACCGGCGCCGATGTCGAAGGCATCGGGTTCGGCTTCGTCTACCTGCGGGCCATCGACGGGCACACCGAGCTGCTCGCCGAGGATCTCACCCACGGCTTCGACGACCCGCTCGGCGAGGAGGCGACCCGGTATTTCGAACGCTCGACCTGGCTGCGCGCGGTCGCTGCCGACAACGACCTCGCGTGGTCGGCTCGCTTCACCGTCGACCCGGCGACAGCGCTGGAACGGGTGTTTCTGCCCGGGCCGGAAGGCTGGGCACAACGGGTGGCGCGGCTGCACCGCGGAGACGGTCCGTGCTGGCAGCACGAGGTGGACGAGACGACGATCTCCCTGGTAGCGGGAATGCGGCCGGATGGGCTGCCGTTGCACGAACTGATCGAACTGCTGGCCATCGCCCACGGATCCGACTCCGTCACGCCCGAGTTCGCGGCGGATGCTCTTGGGGTGGTGGCCGGACTGGTACGCCATGGGCTGATCCTGCCCGGGTAGCGCACACGACCGGCCCGCGACCACCACGGGCGCGGATGCGTTCCCCTGCGGGGTGTTCTCAGGAACTTCTCAGCCGAACGTTGTGAAAACCGCAGTTCAGAAGCGGTTTACCGGCGCCCGGTCAGGGAACTTTCCCTATGTCGGGTCCGTTGATCGGAGTGAGACACCACCGACAGGAGGCAAGTCATGACAAGCCCCGCCACCACTCGAGTGCGCGCCAGCGATTCCGATCTCGACGCCCAGAGCCCCGCAGCCGACCTGGTACGCGTGTACCTGAACGGGATCGGCCGTACGGCGCTGCTCACGGCGGCCGACGAGGTCGAGCTGGCCAAGCGCATCGAGGCGGGCCTCTATGCCCAGCATCTGCTGGAGACCGGCAAGCGATTGTCGGCCGCGCGTAAGCGCGATCTGGCCGTCATCGTCCGCGAAGGCCAAGCCGCACGCTCGCATCTGCTGGAAGCCAACCTGCGTCTGGTCGTGTCCCTCGCCAAGCGCTATACCGGACGCGGAATGCCGCTGCTGGATCTCATCCAGGAGGGCAACCTCGGCCTGATCCGCGCGATGGAGAAGTTCGACTACGCCAAGGGCTTCAAGTTCTCGACCTATGCCACCTGGTGGATCCGTCAGGCCATCACCCGCGGCATGGCCGATCAGAGCCGCACCATCCGCCTGCCCGTCCACCTGGTCGAGCAGGTCAACAAGCTGGCCAGGATCAAGCGCGAACTGCATCAGCAGCTCGGCCGCGAGGCCACCGATGCCGAATTGGCCAACGAATCGGGCATCCCGGTGGAGAAGATCGCCGATCTGCTCGACCACAGCCGCGATCCGGTGAGCCTGGACATGCCCGTCGGCAACGATGAGGAAGCACCGCTCGGTGATTTCATCGAGGATTCCGAAGCCACCTCCGCCGAGAGCGCCGTCATCGCGGGTCTGCTGCACCACGACGTCCGCAGCGTCCTGGCCACGCTGGACGAACGCGAACAGCAGGTGATCCGGCTGCGCTTCGGCCTCGACGACGGCCAGCCGCGCACCCTCGACCAGATCGGCAAGCTGTTCGGCCTCTCCCGTGAGCGGGTCCGTCAGATCGAGCGCGAAGTGATGTCCAAGCTGCGTAAGGGTGAGCGCGCCGACCGGCTGCGCGCCTACGCCAGCTGAACCTGCCGTGCCGGTGCTCCGGCACGAGGCATACCCGGTGACCACAGCGTCACCTTCCCGACGCCGACCGGTGTCCGCACGCACCGTCCCCTCCGGAGCGTGCGAACCGGTCGGCGTAATCGTGTCAGTGTGTGGTGATCTCGCACGTCCGGGAATCGGCAGCGCCCGGCCGGTTCACCCGAGTCTCCGCGGTCCGGTGTCGAAACGACTGGGTTCGGGGCCGATTCTGGCTCGCGCATAGAGGATTTCGGCCGATGATGGCGAGGCGAGCACTGGATCGAAGGACAGTTCCCGCATCTCCGGCAGATCGTCGAACAAGGCCGAAATACGTTGCGCCAGCTCGATCAACGCCGCCTTGTCCACCCGTGGGCTGGCCGGGGTGCCCGACAGCAGCGGCGCGGCGCGGGGTGCATCGATCAACGCGGCCGCCTCATCCTGTGACAATGGCAGCGCCCGATAGGCACGGTCGCCCAGCATCTCGATGATCAACCCCGACAAGCCGAACTCGATCACCGAACCGAACGACGGATCATCCTGCACTCGCAGCACACATCCGACGCCCTTGGTCGCCATCCGCTGAATGTGTAGCGCCGGCTCACCACTGAGCGCCACAAGATCGGTATACGCCTGCCGCACCGCCTCGGGGCGCCATAGATCCAGCCGCACCCCGCTCAGATCGGGCCGATGCCGCCATGCGTCGCTGGTGGCCTTGGCGGCCACCGGATAGCCGAGCTCCTCGGCCGCCGCGACCGCGGCATCGGCATCATGCACCTCTCGGAAATCCACCACCGAGATCCCGTAGCACTCCAGTAGCGCCACCGTCTCCAGGTCGGTCAACCGGCGACCACCGGATTCTGCTATCCAGCCGGCAACCAGTTCGGTGGCCCGCACGCTGTCGATGCCGTCCGGCCGTGCTACCGCCGATACCGGCCGATCGCGCCACTCCGCGTACCGGCGTACCCGGGCCAACGCCCGCGCAGCCCGCTCCGGATCCGGGTAGGACGGAATGGATCCGCGCACCGCCGCCGCACCGCTGCCCCGCACCGCCAGCAGATTCGGGATTCCCTGCTCGGCGATGAAGGTGGTCAGAATCGGTTTGCCCACCGCGGGCACCGCGGCCGATGCCGACCGGATCGCGTCCGCGAACTCACCGGTCGGCAACGGTACCGGTGGTGCGAACACCACGATCACCGAATCGACGTCCTCCGAACGCAACTGCGCGACCACCGCGTCGAGATAGTCACCCGGCGTGGCCTGCGGTCCCAAATCCACCGGCTCACCGACGACCAAACCCTCACCGCGCGCGGCGTCGACCGCCAGCCAGCCCAGCGCCGCACTGTTGCCGATCACCGCGAGCCGCGCGCCCACGGGCAACGGCTGATACCCGAGCAGTGCCGCACAGTCGAACAGCTCGGAAATCGAATCGACCTGCACGATCCCAGCCTGCGCGAACAGGTCTCGCACAATCGAACGATCCATATCGCCTGCCGGTTGCGCCCGCGCCCCCAGCCTGCCGCTGCTGACCGCCACGATCGGCTTGCTCCGGGCGACCCGGCGCGCGATACGCGAGAACTTACGCGGATTACCGAAACTCTCCAGGTACAGCAACACCACATCGGTGTCGGGATCGGTGTCCCAGTACTGCAACAGGTCGTTGCCCGACACATCGGCGCGGTTGCCGGCCGACACGAAGGTCGACAACCCCAGATTGCGCGCCGCTGCCTCACCCAGGATCGCCGCACCCAACGGTCCTGACTGACAGAAGAATCCGATCCGTCCGCGCCCAGGGAGAACCGGCGCCAGCGTGGCATTGAGCGCGATCGCCGGATCGGTATTGGCGATGCCGAGCGCACTGGGACCGACCACCCGCATGCCGTGCCCCCGGGCGGCGGCCACCAGATCGCGTTCGGCCGCCATCCCGGCCACCCCGGTCTCACCGAAACCTGCGGTGAGCACGACCAACCCCTTGACGCCCTTCGCCATACAGTCGTCGAGAACCGAATCGATGGACTCCGCTGGCACCGCCACGACGGCAAGGTCGACTTCATCGGGGATCTCGCGCACCGTGGCGTAGGCCCGGACACCGCGCACCGAGCTGCGGGCCGGGTTCACCGGAAACACCGGCCCCTGAAATGCGCCCGACAGCAGGTTGGCCAGGACCGCACCACCGACGCGTCCCGCACTGGGTGTCGCGCCGATGACGGCGATCGACCGGGGCGTCAGCAGATTCCCGACGCTGCGTGCCTCCGAGGCCCGTTCCCGGGCATCACGCACCGACAGCAGTGCCTCGGTCGGGTCGATGGCGAATTCCAGATGCAGGACCGATCCGTCCCTGCTGCGCTCGACCTGATAGCCGGCTTCCCGGAAAACCGTCACCATCACGGTGTTCTCGGCCAGCACCTCCGCGACGAAGGTCTCGATCTCGTTCTCGGCCGCCGCGCCCGCCAGATGTTCCAGCAGAATCGAGCCGAGGCCGCGGCCCTGATGCCCGTCGGCCACCACGAACGCGACCTCCGCCGCGCGCGGTCCGGTGCGATCGAGCAGCTCGTAGCGGCCCACCGCGATGATCGACTCCCCCAGCTCCGCCACCAACCCGACGCGGTTGTGATGATCGACATGGGTGGAGCGGTACAGATCCTTCGGCGAGATCCGGGGGTAGGGTCCGAAATAGCGCAGATACCTCGTCCGATCCGAGAGCGCGGCGTGAAACTGCTGCAACCGGTCGGCGTCCTCGGGCGTGATCGGTCGCAACCGCACCACACCACCGTCGGAGGCGAGCACATCGGCGAACCAGTGCTGCGGCGGCGGTGGCGGAACCGCGGGGGTGTCCGGGGTATCGATCTCAGTCACGGGGATCCTCCGGGTCGAGGCCGAGCGGGCCGAAGCACGCACGGCGGGTTGCCAGCACGGCGGTATCGATGGCGCGCTGGGCTCGATCGACACGCGCATCGCCGGTTTCGGCAGTGCCGCCCGGGCCATCCCAGCGGCGGAACGACACATCCGCGCCATCGCCCATCGCGTCCGGTGGTTCGACGCGTGGCGCCGCGGCACGCACCATATCGATCCAGCCCTGCGGGATGGCGGTCTCCGGTGCGACGTCGCGGTCCAACGCCGCTGCCAGCAGATGCGTCCACGCTCGTGGCACCACCCGGACCAGGCCGTATCCACCGCCGCCCACAGCGAGCCAGCGCCCTTCGGCGTACCGATCGGCCAGCTCGCGCATGGCAAGAAAAGCGGCGCGCTGACCGTCGACGCTGAGTTCCAGATCCGCCAGTGGGTCTTCTCGATGGCTGTCGACCCCGCACTGGCTGACCACGATCTGCGGGCGGAACGCCGCCACGGCACCGGGAACCACCGCATGAAACCCGCGCAACCACTGCGCGTCCCGAGTGCCGGGCAGCACCGGCAGGTTGATCGATGTACCTGCTCCCGCACCGCTGCCCGTCTCCTCTGGCCAACCGGTGTTGGGCCACAACGTCGCCGGATGCTGATGGATCGAGAGGGTGAGCACCCGCGGATCCGCGTAGAACGCGCGCTGCACACCATCGCCGTGGTGGACGTCGACATCCAGATAGGCGATGCGGTCGAAACCGTGATCGAGCAGCCAGGAGATGGCCACGGCCGCATCGTTGTAGACGCAGAACCCCGCCGCCGAAGCAGCCATCGCGTGATGCATGCCACCGCCGATACTTACCGCACGCCGAGTACGGCCCTCGGCGATCGCACGCGCAGCGGCCAGCGTGCCACCGACGATCACCGAGGCGGCCCGATGCATTCCCGGAAACACCGGGTTGTCGGCCGAGCCCAGACCGAACGGCGGTGCGACGGGCGGCTCACCGTGCAGCATCGGCGGTTGCACAGCGCGCTCGACGGCCTCCACGTATTCAGCGGTGTGGATCCGTAGCAGGTCGGCCGTGCCTGCCGCGGCCGGCTCGAGCAGCTCTACGCCCTCGAGGACACCGAGACCGCGTGCCAGCGCCATGGTGTACGCCAGCCGGGCCGGTTTCATCGGATGCTGCGGGGTCCAGGTGTAGTCGAGGAAACGGTCGGTCCACACGACCGTTGCCTCGTTCGTGGGACTCGGACGCGCGCCGGACACTGGAGTGGCCATGCTCGCAACGCTAGCGGGAAGCTGACGGCCCCGTTGAGCGTTCACATGCAGTAGAAATACATGCATGAGCGAACACGGCGGTATGCCGTGCGCCGACAAGGTTCCCGACGCGCGCCGCGTGCTGCGGTGGCGTGCGCTAAACGAGACATCGCGTGGGTAGAATTCGTGCCGACGAAGGGGTAACAGGTGAAGGATCTGGTCGACACCACGGAGATGTACCTCCGTACCATCTACGACCTCGAGGAGGAGGGCGTGGTGCCCCTGCGCGCGCGGATCGCCGAGCGCCTCGAGCAGAGCGGGCCGACGGTCAGCCAGACGGTCGCCAGGATGGAACGCGACGGTCTGTTGCTGGTGGCCGGTGACCGTCATCTCGAGCTGACCGACAAGGGCCGCAGCATGGCCGTCGCGGTGATGCGCAAGCACCGGCTCGCCGAGCGGCTGCTGGTCGACATCATCGGGCTGGACTGGCAGAACGTGCACGCCGAAGCGTGCCGCTGGGAACACGTGATGAGCGAGGACGTCGAACGCCGCCTCGTCGAGGTGCTCAATCACCCCACGACCTCCCCGTACGGCAACCCGATCCCCGGCCTGGACGAGCTCGGTGTGGCGCCCATCGCCTCCGCCGACGAGAACCTGAGTCGGCTGTCGGCGCTGCCGCACGGCCAGGTGCACGCGGTCGTGGTCCGCAGGCTCGCCGAGCACATCCAGACCGATCCCGAGGTCATCAACCAGCTCCGTGAAGCGGGTGTGGTGCCCGATGCCAGGGTCACCGTCGAGACCAAGCCCGGCTCCGTGGTGATCACGGTGCCCGGCCACGACGGCTTCGAGCTGTCGGACGAAATGGCCCACGCCGTCCAGGTGAAGCTGGTCTGACCGGTGAAACTTCTGGTTACCGGCGGTGCCGGTTATGTCGGTGGAGTGTGCGCACAGGTCCTGATCGAGGACGGTCACGATGTGGTCGTGGTCGACGATCTGTCCACGGGCAACGCCGATGGTGTCCCTGCGGGTGCACGTTTCGTCGAGGGCGATATCGCGGACGCGGCGCCGGATCTGCTGGCCTCCGAAAGCTTCGACGGCGTCCTGCATTTCGCCGCGCAGTCGCTGGTGGGCGAATCGGTGCAGCAGCCGGAGAAGTACTGGCACGGCAATGTGGTGAAAACGCTTCGGCTGCTGGAGGCGATGCGCGCCACCGGCACGCCGCGGCTGGTGTTCTCCTCCACGGCCGCGGTATACGGCGAACCGGAGCAGGTGCCGATCACCGAGAACGCGCCGACCCGGCCGACGAATCCCTACGGCGCTTCCAAGCTGGCGATCGACCACGCCATCACCTCCTACGCCGTCGCGCACGGCCTGGCCGCTACCAGCCTGCGGTACTTCAACGTCGCGGGTGCCTACGGCGGGCTCGGTGAGAACCGCGTGGTGGAGACCCATCTCATTCCACTGGTGCTGCAGGTCGCGGCGGGCCATCGCGAGTCCATCGCCGTCTTCGGCACCGACTGGCCGACGCCTGATGGCACCGCCATACGCGACTACATCCACATCCGTGATCTCGCCGACGCCCATTTGCTGGCCCTGCGCACAGCGGAGGCTGGCACCCACCGGGTGTTCAACCTGGGTAGCGGTACCGGGTTCTCGGTGCGCGAGGTGATCTCGGCATGCGAACGCGTCACCGGGCTGCCTATCGCCGCCAAGGATTCGCCGCGGCGTGCGGGTGATCCCGCGGTGCTCATCGCCTCCAGCGATCGTGCCGTCGCGGAGCTCGGCTGGCGGCCAGAGCACAACGACCTCGACGAGATCGTCACCGACGCCTGGAACTTCCTGCGCGAGCTCGGGCCCCGGGCGCACAGCGCGAGTTAGGGCCCTTCCGGCCTGTACCCGCCCGAGGATCATCGCAGCGCGTCGAGGTCGATGCCGAGGTCGGTGGCGGTCTCGCGGCCGCAGGCGATCAGGCGGTGCAGCTGGTCCGGGTGCATGCCGGAACCCAGCGCGGTATCGAGCAATACCGCTATCGCATGATCGGGTTCGGCGTCCAACGCCGCGGCGAGCGCGATCCCGGCGAAGGGGCCGTCACCGCGGGCGTAGGCGTAATAGCCGAGCAGGGTGGCGGCTTCTCCGCGATCGGTATCGGGCAGACCACGCGTCATCATCGCCCACAGCTGCTCGGCGGCATCGGCGTGGTCGGTGCCCGCGAGCCCGAACATGGTGTCGCGGACATCGCGATCGCGCAGTGCCGCAGCCAGTTCCGCGAGTTCCCGTGCCGACATCCGCACACCCGACGCCACGTTCGCGATCTGCCACAGCACATATTCGACTGCGCGCCTGCGGTATCCGATGCGATCGTCGCCGCAGGCCGCCTCGGCGAATCGCCGATGTGCCCGCGCGAGCGCCGCACCCATTTCCGCGGCGACCAGTTCCCGCATCCGCGGATCCACCGCCACCAGGGCGATGAGCTCTGATCGCGACCGCAGGACCTGCTTGCCGTCGAGCACGTGACTGAGGGTGATCGGTGAGGCGGCCGGATCGGGCACCACGCCGCGCCGATCCGCGCCGAGCACACTCCACCATCCGTGGCCTGGCGCGATCGCCCGCACCGCCCACGCACCGCACAGCGCGATCTCACGCAGCCTCAATCGGGCAGCCAACGCCGTGATCAGCCGATCGCGTCCGGTCGCGCCTGCCTCGGGTTCGGTGCGGCGATCGTCGATGACGCACGCCAGTACGCCCACCACTCCGTCCTGTTCGCATACACCGGCCACCGTGGACGCGAGGGGCATCGGCGGGCCCGGTGTCCGGGTGGCGGGCGAGTCCAGGTCGAATCGCGCCACCACGTCGATCACCGCGCTGTCGGGGTCCAGTGGTGCGGCCCGCAACACGGCCACCACCAGTGATCGCACCGGCACGAACCCGAGAATGGCCGGAATACCGGCGAGGAATTCCCCCGGTTCCGCGAGCCTGATCTCCCCGAACCGCATCTCGACCCGGCCGTCCTCCGGATGAACGACGTCCTCCGGACCGTCGGCGCTGGTGCGCCGCCGGTCTCGATCACCTCGGCGTTCGGCATCATCGTCGCTGTCCGCGCAGAACAGGACGCCCGCTCGACCACCTTCGTCGCCGGCGCAGAGCGCTGCTTCGCATGCGGTCGACTCGGCGTCTCCGCACTCGATGTCGTACGGTTCGTCCTTGCCGGGGCCCGCTACCCCCGACCTCCCTGGCGCGACATCGAGCCCTCCGGCACCGGCGCTCCCTGGCCCGATCGGATCCGGCGCACTGTGCGGGTCCCGCACCGGGACAACCGGACCGAGCACGACGGGATCGGATGTGATGTCCGACTCCACGTTTCGAGGTGCTTCGCCGGGCACATGGCGGTGGCACGGGCCGCATACGCGTGGTCCACCTGTGCCGGAACGCAATTGGCGGGAGACGCCGGGCCTTCCGGGGCGAACGCATACCGCAGCGGAATCGTTTGTCGGTACTGCGGGTTCGGCCGTGCGGACCTGCCGATGCAGTGTGGGTTCGGAGGGGGTCGCGGGAGTCGTCATGGATGCAGCCTGCCGCAACAGCGGCGCGGCGGCGCGAACGCGACCTGGGCTTTCAGAGGAGCCTGTGGATAACTCTCCCCTGTGGACAACTCTCGCGTTTCAGCTGTTCGCGACCCTGTCCACGGTCGTCCGGAACAGCTGTTCCAGCGCTTCCACATCGGGCTGCGCATCGCTGAACGACATGTAGGTCACCGCGATCCGCACATCCCCGACCTGCGCGAGCAGACTGCTCATCGACTGGGTGAGCCCCGCACCACCGACATCGGGGGCGACCGTACGCCGCAACGCCATGGCGTCATCGGCGTCGACCTGCGGCGCCTGCTCGAGCTCGGTGGTCACCGTACTGGCCGTACCCGAGCGGGACACACGAATCCGCTCACACTGCTGCACTTGATTGCGCAACCGCACCAGTGGCTGATCGGTGCGGGTCAGCTCGACGGTGAGGGTCGCACGCGCGGCATCATCGGTCCCGACGGCCACCGCCAGCCGATCCGGACCAGGGTAGGTCTCGGGTGGTGTGCATTCGGCCGGCGACACACTCGCGCCTGCGCCGACGCCGTCCAGATCGCCCGCGGCCTGTCCCGCGGCTTCCGGTGGCAGCACCACCGCGGGATACCGGTCCGGAAACTCCTGCGGATCCGGGAGCAGGGTAGCCAATCGGTCCTGGACCTGCCTGGTCACCGCCGTCGGCTCGGCCGACACCGCGTGACCGGTGAGATTCGACCCGCAACCTGCCGTCAGCAGCGCGACAACCGCCAGCATGCCGCTCGCCGTCGCGCGGCCGAGCGACATCCTGTGCGTCGAATCCGGCACGCCCACAGGCCCTACTCTGCCAAACTCGCCCAGCCGCCCGCCCTCGCCACGCCGACCGTCCGCGAGGCGGGGGTCCGATGTCTTCGCCGGGGAATGTCTGTGGCATCGACGCTGTTGCCCCCACGTATGGGTCGATGTCCGGCCGTGCGTGACGGAGTACATCGCCCATGGGGGACAATGGACTGTGGTACACCCAGCGACGCGGCCAACGGTGCGAGATACTTGCGCGCCGGCGTCGGCACGCCGGGTGCGCCGCGCAGGAAGGAGTACGCGATGGACTACGAGTCGCGAATGTACGAACTGGAGTTCCCCGCTCCACAGCTGTCGTCCGACGATGGCTCGGGTCCGGTCCTGGTGCACGGGCTGGAGGGCTTCACCGATGCCGGTCACGCGGTACGGCTGGCCACCACGCACCTGCGCGAGAGCCTGGAAAGCGAGCTGGTCGCCTCGTTCGACGTGGATGAGCTGCTCGACTACCGGTCGCGACGGCCCCTCATGACGTTCAAGTCCGATCACTTCGCCGACTACGCCGAACCCGAGCTGAACCTGTGGGCACTACGGGACACCGCGGGCACACCGTTCCTGCTGCTGTCTGGGATGGAGCCGGATCTGCGCTGGGAGAAGTTCACCACCGCCGTGCGACTGCTCGCCGAACAACTCGGGGTGCGCCGCAGTATCGGCCTGAGCGCCATCCCCATGGCCATCCCGCACACCCGACCGCTCGGTATCACCGCACATTCCTCCGATCGCGATCTGATCGAGGACAACCAGCGCTGGCCGGGCGAGTTGCAGGTGCCCGGTAGTGCCTCATCGCTGCTGGAATACCGGATGGCCCAGCACGGTCACGAATCGCTGGGGTTCTCGGTGCATGTGCCGCACTACCTGGCACAGACCGCGTACCCGGAGGCCGCGCAGACGCTGCTCGAACACGTCAGCGACAACGCGGGCCTGCAGATTCCGCTGGCCGCGCTCGGCGAGGCCGCCGCACGGGTCCGCGAACAGGTCAACGAGCACATCGCGGGCAATTCCGAGGTCGAGACGGTCGTGCACGCGCTGGAACGTCAGTACGACACCTTCGTCTCCGCACAGGAGCGTCAGTCGAGCCTTCTGGTCGGCGACGGTGAACTGCCAAGCGGTGACGAACTCGGCGCCGAGTTCGAGCGGTTCCTCGCCGAACAGGGCGGTTACGAAGGCGAGGGCTTCGACCCAGGCAACGGCAACGACCCGCGCTGACCTGGATCGGCCCGGCCGCCGGCGGCCCGTAGGGTTGTCGGAGTGGATCTGACCGAACTGCTCGAGATACCGGGAACCGACGCCGACGCGCTGTACGAGTCGTTCGGGACGTGGGCGGCCGAGCAGGGAACGCCGCTGTATCCCGCGCAGGACGAGGCGTTGCTGGAGCTGGCCTCGGAGTCCAACGTCATCTTGGCGACGCCGACCGGCTCCGGTAAATCTCTGGTGGCGGTCGGGGCGCATCTGTTCGCCCTGACCCGTGGGCAACGCACCTATTACACCGCTCCGATCAAGGCGCTGGTGAGCGAGAAGTTCTTCGCGCTGTGCGAGGTGTTCGGCGCCGACCGCGTCGGCATGGTCACCGGTGACGCCGCGGTCAATCCCGAGGCGCCGATCATCTGCGCCACCGCGGAGATCCTGGCCAATCTGGCGTTACGTGAAGGCGCGGACGCCGATATCGGCCAGGTGGTGATGGACGAGTTCCATTTCTATGCCGATCCCGATCGCGGCTGGGCCTGGCAGGTGCCGCTGCTGGAGCTGCCAAGGGCGCAGTTCCTGCTCATGTCGGCCACCCTCGGCGAGGTCGATTTCTTCGCCGCCGATCTGCACAAGCGCACCGGCCGCGCCACCGCGGTCGTCGCAGGCACCGAACGTCCGGTGCCGTTGACCTTCTCGTATGCGCGCACTCCCATCACCGAGACGCTCGAAGAACTGGTGACCACCCATCAGGCACCGGTCTACGTCGTTCATTTCACCCAGGCCGCCGCGCTCGAGCGCGCTCAGGCGTTGACCAGCGTCAACTTCGCCAGCCGAGCGGAGAAGGACGCCATCGCCGAGGCCCTCGGTGGTTTCCGGTTCTCTGCCGGATTCGGCAAGACTCTCTCGCGCCTGATCCGGCACGGCGTCGGCGTGCACCATGCCGGAATGCTGCCCAAATACCGCAGGCTGGTGGAGAAACTGGCCCAGGACGGGTTGCTGAAGGTGGTGTGCGGTACCGACACGCTCGGGGTCGGGATCAATGTCCCGATCCGCACGGTGCTGCTCACCGGTCTGACCAAGTACGACGGTGTGCGTACCCGCCGGCTCAAGGCCCGCGAATTCCATCAGATCGCCGGTCGCGCCGGTCGCGCCGGATACGACACCATGGGCACCGTAGTGGTGCAGGCTCCCGATCACGAGGTGGAGAACACCCGGATGCTGGCCAAGGCCGGTGACGATCCGAAGAAGCTGCGCAAGGTGCAGCGGCGCAAGCCCCCAGAGGGATTCGTGTCCTGGAGCGAGGAGACCTTCGACCGGTTGGTGGCCGCACCGCCGGAGCCGATGGTGTCCCGGTTCGCGGTCACCAACTCGATGCTGCTCAATGTGATCGCTCGACCCGGCAACTGCTTCGACGCCATGCGGCATCTGCTCGAAGACAATCACGAACCGCGCCCGGCCCAGCGAAAACACATACTGCGCGCCATCCGCCTGTATCGAGCGTTGCGTGATGCCGGTGTGGTGCAACAGCTTTCCGAACCGGACACGCAGGGCCGCCGGGCTCGCCTCACTGTGGATCTGCAGCGGGATTTCGCTCTCGATCAGCCGCTGTCACCGTTCGCCCTTGCCGCGTTCGAGCTGCTCGACGCCGAATCCCCCGGTTACACACTGGAGGTGGTCTCACTCATCGAGTCCACTCTGGAGGACCCTCGCCAGCTGCTGATGGCGCAGCAGCACAAGGCGAGGGGAGAGGCCGTCGCCGAGATGAAGGCCGACGGTATCGACTACGACGAGCGCATGGAGTTGCTCGAAGAGGTCACCTGGCCCAAACCACTGGCCGAATTGATCGAACCCGCCTTCGAGACCTACCGCGCAGGCCACCCGTGGGTGTCGGAGTTCGCACCGTCACCGAAATCGGTGGTGCGCGACATGATCGAGCGTTCGATGACCTTCGCCGAACTGATCTCGCACTATGAGCTCGCCCGTTCCGAGGGTGTGGTGCTGCGCTACCTGGCCGACGCCTACCGCGCACTGCGGCGCACCGTGCCGGAATCGGCGCGCACCGAGGAACTCGGCGACATCACCGAATGGCTGGGCGAGCTGGTCCGGCAGGTGGATTCGAGCCTGCTCGACGAATGGGAGCAGCTGACCAGCCCCGGTGCCGAAACCGACGCCGATCAACTGGCCTTCGGGTCGGAGACCATCCGGCCGATCTCGGCCAATGAACGCGCTTTCCGGGTGCTGGTGCGCAATGCCATGTTCCGGCGGGTCGAGTTGGCGGCGCTGCGACGCTGGCAGGCGTTGGAGGAGCTCGGCATCGGCCCGGACTGGGAGACCGAGCTCGAGCCCTACTTCGCCGAATACGACGCGATCGGCACCGGTCCAGACGCCCGCGGCCCGCAGCTGTTCCGGATCGAGACAAGGCCGGGGTTCTGGCAGGTGCGCCAGACGCTCGACGATCCGGCCGGCGACCACGGCTGGGCACTGGTCGGTGTGGTCGATCTGGCGGAGTCGGATGCCGCGGGCGAGGTGGTGTTCGACGAGGTCACGGTGAACGCGGGATGACCGGAATTCGACCACCGATACTCGAGGTTTGACGGATTAGTTTCTGGGTACCGGCCGCTGATACTGTTCTCCTCCGCTGCCCGACCGAAAGATCCACCGATGCCCGAATCCCCGTACCTTCTCGTCGACCCCGAGCGTGTGCGCGAGAACTACCGCGCGCTCGATGCCGCCCTGACCCGAGCGGGTCGGCGGGCGCGGATCCGGTTCGCCGTGAAGGCGAGTCCGGTTCCGGAGATCGTGCGGATTCTCGACGGCGAAGGCGCGCAGTTCGACGTAGCCAGCGTGGGCGAGATCGAGATGTGTCTCGGCCTCGGCGTCGAGCCCGGACGGCTGTACTACGGCAATCCGATCAAGAAGGCGGCCGATATCGCTCGCGCACACGCGATGGGGGTGCGCCGGTTCGCCTTCGACACCGAGGATGATCTGCTGCGGATCGCCGAGCACGCGCGCGGCGCCGAGGTCGAATGCCGTTTCCTGTCGGCTGCACCGCAGTCGCAGACACCGTTCGGCACCAAGTTCGGCTGCTCGCCGGTCGAGGCGCTGCGGCTACTGGCACGTGCCCGCGATCTCGGCCTGGCGGTCGCGGGCCCGTACTTCCACGTCGGCTCACAGCAGCTGGACCCGGGTGCCTGGCGTATCGGCATCGAACAGGCCGCACGGATCGTGCAGGCCTTGTCCGACAAGGACATTGCGGTGACGTCGGTGAACATCGGTGGCGGCCTGCCGGTGTCCTATGTCGAGCCGGCGCCACGCATCGACGAGATCGCAGCGGTCGCGATCGGCGCGGCGGTGGACCTGCTGCCCGAGACCGCCGAGCTGATCGTGGAGCCGGGCCGCGCATTGGTGGCCACGGCCGGAGTCGTGCACGCCGAAGTGGTTGGGGTGCGGATCGCGCCGGACGGGCGGCGCTGGGTCTATCTCGACATCGGCCGCTACAACGGTATGGCCGAAACCGAAAACGAGTACATCGCTTACCGTTTCGTCACCGAACGCGACGGAGATCCCGTCGACGAGGCGGTGGTCGCGGGTCCGACCTGCGATGGCGACGATGTACTGTACCAACGCACGCGGGTCCTTCTGCCGACCACGTTGCGAGCCGGTGATCGCATCCAGATTCTCGACACCGGCGCCTATACCGCGAGTTATTCGTCGGTGTCCTTCAATGGTTTTCCGCCCTTGACCGTGCATGTCGTGGGCGCTGAGGGAGAGTGAGTGTGTCCATGACGGCGGAATTCACCGGTTGGCATGTGCTGGCCGAGTTCGGTGGCGTCGATGCGGAGCTGTGCAACGATCTGGAACGGCTCGATGACGCGCTGCGTCGGTCGCTGGTCGGCGCGGGTGTGACCATTTGCGATGTGGTGCGCAAACAGTTCACCCCGCAGGGTGTCACTGTGCTCGCGCTGCTGTCGGAATCGCATGCCTCGATCCACACCTACCCCGAATCCGGTGACATCTTCGTCGACGTCTTCACCTGCGGCAGCATCGGCGCAGGCGCGGAGAAGACGGTGGATCTGCTGCGCGACGCCCTGTCGCCCAAGCAAGTTCGTATGACCACCGTGCGCAGGGGCCGGGCCGGTCAGCGGGTCGAGGAACCCCTCGGAACCGGCCTGACCCGGATCTGGGACCTGTCGGACGTACTGGTGGACACCAAGACCGATTTCCAGCACCTGCTCATCGCGCGGACCGCACAGGGCGTCAGCCTGTTCTCCGACAATGACCGGCAGTCCACCGAGTTCTCCCAGGTCACCTACCACGAGGCAATGATGGTGCCCGCCTTCGTGCTGGCCGAGAAGCTCGACAATGTGCTCATCATCGGCTCCGGTGAGGGCGTGGCCAGTCAGATGTCGGTGGCCGCAGGCGCCACCAGGGTCGACCACGTCGACATCGATCGCGTCGCGGTGCAGTTGTGCGCCGAGCATCTCCCCTACGGCTACACGACCAGCGAATTGGCCGCTGCCGTGGAGGGTTCGGGGCCGGTCCGGGTGCATTACGCCGACGGCTGGGACTTCCTGGCCGGCGCCTCCGCCGAGGGTGTCCGCTATGACGTGATCGTGATCGACCTGCCCGACGAACGCGTCGAAGACGCCCAGCACAACCGGCTCTACGAGGCCGAATTCCTCCAGCGATGTCGCACACTGCTGGCTCCCGGCGGTGTGCTGAGTGCGCAGGCGGGCTGCGCGACGATGTGGCGCAACGCGACTCTCGAGCGTTCCTGGCGGCGTTTCCACGAACACTTCGGCACCGTCGTGCATTACGGCAGCGACGAGCACGAATGGTCGTTCCTGTTCGGCCTGGTCGATCGGATCGACGATCCGGTGCCCGGTATGACCGACCGGCTCACCACCCTGCCCTACCGGCCCACCACCATCGACGCCCGCGCCCTGGTGCGCGGCGCGATCGAACCCTACGCACTGCGTACAAGGGACTGAGGCCTTCGGCGGTCAGACCACCCTTCCCGCCACGAATCCACTGTCGACGGGAAGGATATGGCCGGTGGTGAAGGTGGCGTCGATCAGGTGCAATACCGCGGCCGTCGTGTCGGCGACCTCACCGACACGGTCGAGCAGCGCGAGCCCGGCCGCGGCCCTCTCGTCGCCGTCACCGAACAGCGGCGTCCGGATGAAGCCCGGCGCAACGGCATTGACGCGAATGTCGTGTGCACCGAGTTCGGCCGCGAGACTCACTGTCAGCGCGTGAATCCCGCCCTTGCTCACCAACGGCGCCGTCGCGGGCAGTCCGGCCATGGCGTGATCGACCAGAACCGTGCCGAGATCGACGATCGCACCGCCACCACCTGCGCCAGCAGTCGACGGACCATTGGCTCCTACCTTCGGCTGAGACGACCAGTCGCCTCGAGCCAATACAGGTCTGGGCGCCGGTATTTCACCCCGGCTGGGCCGAGACGGTTCAGGCGGGCCGTTGGGTACGGATGATCTCGGCGAGGTAGGCGTAGTCGTCGGCACGGGCGGTCGATGCTCGGAACACCAAGCCTAGGGTGCGGCCGGGGGCCGGGGTCGCGAAGCGCGCGGTGTCCAAGGTGCCGCGGCCGGTCTCGGCCGCCACCGCCATCTCCGGGATCAGCGTGATGCCGAGCCCGCCTGCCACGCACTGCACCACGGTCGCCAGCGACGCCGCGCGTGTGTCGCCGACCGCGGCGGGGTGCGCGTCGGCCGAGCGGCACAGCTCCAGGGTCTGATCACGCAGGCAGTGCCCCTCGTCCAGCAACAGCATGGGCAGCGCGTCCAGCGCGGCGGGTTCGATATCGGTGCGCCCGGCCAGCTCGTGTTCGCGCGGCAGGACCAGCACGAACTCCTCGGTGTACAGCGGAATCTCGATCAGCCCCGACGCCTCGGTCGGTAACGCGAGCACAGCGACGTCGAGGACTCCGGTACGCAATCCCTCGAGCAGCCGTGCGGTCTGATCCTCGACCACCTGCGGCACCAGCGCGGGCAGCTTCCGGCGCAGCGCGGGCAGCAGCGACGGCAGAATATAAGGGGCGGCGGTCGGGATGATGCCCATCCGCAGTGCGCCGCCGAGGCCGTCGCCGGTCGCCGAGGCCAGGAACCGGTCGGCCGCCTCCAGCGTCGCCATGGCCTGCGGCAGCAACCGCATTCCCGCCGCGGTCACCAACACCCGGCGGGTGCTGCGCTCGATCAGCTGCAATCCGAGGCCGTGTTCGAGCGCGGCCAGCGCCTGCGATAACGTGGGCTGGCTCACATTGAGCCGGGCCGCGGCCGTGCCGAAATGCCGGTACTCCGCGATCGCTACGAACGCACGCAGCTGCGACAGGGTTGGCTGATAAGTCTGATCAGTCACGCCTATCAGTGTAGTGCGACCTATCACCTTTACCTTTTACCGGTTCTTGGGCAAGATCACAGTTGAGCTTTATTGCACCCGCCGGCTGGTCATTCCGACCACGCCGGCCACCGACATGACGAGGAGATGAGCATGGCCCTGCTGACCATCGGCGACCAGTTCCCGGCGTACAACCTCACCGCGGTGATCGGCGGTGACCTGTCGAAGGTCGACGCTCAGCAGCCAGACGACTACTTCACCCAGATCACCAGCGACGACCACGCGGGCAAGTGGCGGATCGTGTTCTTCTGGCCGAAGGACTTCACCTTCGTGTGCCCGACCGAGATCGCCGCGTTCGGCAAGTTGAACGACGAGTTCGCCGACCGTGATGCCCAGGTGCTCGGCGCCTCGGTCGACAACGAGTTCGTGCACTTCCAGTGGCGGGCCCAGCACGAGGAACTCAAGACCCTCCCGTTCCCGATGCTGTCGGACCTCAAGCGTGAACTGGCCGCTGCCACCGGCGTTCTCAACGCCGACGGTGTCGCCGACCGCGCCACCTTCATCATCGACCCGAACAACGAGATCCAGTTCGTCTCGGTGACCGCCGGATCCGTCGGCCGCAACGTCGACGAGGTGCTGCGCGTTCTTGACGCACTGCAGTCCGACGAGCTGTGCGCCTGCAACTGGAAGAAGGGCGACCCGACCATCAACGCCGGCGAGCTGCTGGCCGCGAGCGTCTGAGGTTCGAGGTAGATAAGCCATGAGCATCGATAACCTGAAGAACTCGCTACCCGAGTACGCCAAGGACCTCAAGCTCAACCTGTCCTCGCTCGCGCGCACCACGGTGCTGAACGAGCAGCAGCTCTGGGGCACCCTGCTGGCCACCGCGGCCGCGACCCGCTCGGCGACCACGCTGCGCGAGATCGCCGAGGAAGCCGCCGACACCCTGTCCGCGGAGGCCTACAACGCCGCCCTTGGCGCCGCGTCCATCATGGGTATGAACAATGTGTTCTACCGCGGCAAGGCGTTCCTGGACGGCAAGTACGACGACCTCCGGGCCGGTCTGCGCATGCAGATCATCGGCACCCCCGGCGTCGACAAGGCCGACTTCGAGCTGTGGTCGTTCGCGGTGTCCTCGATCAACGGCTGCCAGCACTGCCTGGAGGCGCATGAGCACACCCTGCGTGAAGAGGGCGTCTCGCGTGAGGTGATCTTCGAGGCGCTGCGTGCTGCCGCGATCGTGGCCGGTGTCGGCCAGGCCGTGCAGTCCACCGAGGCATTGGCGACCGCGACGGTCTGACCTGCACTCTCTGCCGATCCGATGGCCTCGACCCGCACGGTCGGGGCCATCGTCACCCAGTAATGTTTGCCAACTATTTGCTGTGATGTGTGACATGGACGCCGCTACGGCGGCCCTCTCGCCTAGTACGCTCAGCTGACATGGGCACACAGGCTGAAGTGTTGCGAGTATTCACCGATCCGGCGGGACGATTCGGCAACCAGTTGGGTGTCGTGCGGGCCACGGACATCGAGGAGTCGCAGCGGCAGGCCGTCGCATCCCGTCTCGGCTACAGCGAGACGGTGTTCGTCGCCGAACCTGTCGATGAGATCGCTCGCGTACGGATCTACACCCCCAAGGTGGAGTTGCCATTCGCCGGACATCCGTCGGTCGGCACCGGATGGTGGCTGGCCGAGCGGGGTTTGCCGACTCACACCCTCGACGTTCCGGCAGGGCCGGTGCCGGTGGAGCTGGCCGACGGACTGGTGTGGGTGAGGGCTCGCGGTACCTGGGCCCCCGACTTCACCTTCCATCAGCTCGGGCAGCCCGACGAGCTCACCATGGTCAACCCCGACGATTTCCCCGAGGGCTCGCACTATCTATGGTCCTGGACCGATGAGCACCGCGGCGCGCTGCGTTCACGGATGTTCGCGCCCGCCATGGGAATCGCGGAGGACGAGGCCACCGGCGCGGCCGCTGTCGCGCTGACGGCTTTGCTACGCCGAGGCCTGATCATCACCCAGGGCCAGGGGTCGCAGATCTTCACCGAATGGGATTCCGACGGCTGGGTCCGGCTCGGTGGACGTGTGGTCGCCGATTCGATCGTGGATCTGTAGGCGTTCATCCGGCTGCCGCGGCCACAAGCATGTACACCATGCCCAGATCCATCACGACGTGCGGAACCAGCGCGGCGGGCCGCGATCCAGCATGGACGAGCCAGCGGTGGTGCCTGCCGGTGATCGCGCAGACGAACATCATCGCGGCGTCGGCCAGGAACAGCACTGCCAGGCCGATCGCGGGAGCAGTCCCCGGCCCGCCCGAATGCCCGCTCATCGTGTGACCGGACATCGCGTACAGCATCACCGTTGCCGCCAGCAGGTGGTATCCGAGAGCGCTCATCCGCGCCACCGGTAGCACCCGGCCACCGGCGTGCCACTCCGCCGCCCGAACCATGAGCAGCGTCCCGAACGCCACCGCCATCGCGATCAGCACCCCACGCATCGCGTGCGCATGCGCGTGCGCCGGAAACACCAGCATCGCGAGCATCACCGCGCACATGATCAGATGCGCGGCATCGGATTCCCGATCGTCTGCGCCCACGCGCAGCCCGAGTGGAGCCGCCCGGCTATCGACCTCGACGTGCACCACCCGGCCGACAGCGCAGCCCTGATCGACGGCGCCCGCGGACCCGGCGGGGGCGACGTGCACCGGGACCGTTGCCATCACTCGCGCGGCCACGACCGCCCCGGCGACTACGAACGCGGCCACCGCCATCCACCGCACCGTCGCGTACTCGAGCACGAATTCCGCCACACCCCACCACCTCTCGCCACGGCGACGTGGACACCGCCATCCATCGTCGCATCGCGCAAGCTCGTTGCGCGCCCTTTCGAGGCGGATTCGACCCGATCAGCCGAGGGCGCGGGTGAAGGCGGTCGCCAGTTCGGTGAGCTGAGCGTCGGTGATGACGAACGGCGGGGAGATCTGCAGGGCGCCCGCACCGGCGGCTCGGGACGAGACACCATGGGTACGTAGCGCTTTCACCATGGCAGGGGCTTCGGCGGGATCGGCGAGCTGGATCGCGGCCACGGCACCGAGCCCGCTGCGGACCTCGGCGACCCGCGGATGTTCGGCCAACGGCGAGAGGTGTTCGTGCAGCGCCTTTTCCAACTGCGCGGAAGCGGTGAGCAGGGACTCGCGTTCGATGATGTCGAGGTTGGCCATGGCCGCGGCGGCGGAACCGGCGTGACCGCCGTAGGTATAGCCGTGGCGCCACCACACGCCCCCGGCGAAGAACGGTTCGGCCACATGCGGTGCGATGAAGACCGCACCCATCGGCACATAACCGGAGGTGAGGCCCTTGGCGGCGGTCATCAGATCAGGTTCGAGGCCGAAACGGGTGGAGGCGAACCAGGATCCGCCGATCCGGCCGAATCCGGTGACCACCTCGTCGGCGACGAACAGGATGCCGTGATCGCGGCAGATGCGGCGTACCTCGTTCAGGTAGCCCTCGGGCGGCAGATAGATCCCGCCCGCACCGATGATCGGCTCACAGAAGAACGCCGCGATGCGTTCGGCACCGAGGTCCTCGATCAGCGCCAGCAGTGCCTTGGGGTCGTTCCATTCGACGGTGCGGGCATCGGCCATCAGCTCGCCGTAACCTTCCCGGTTCGGCGCCAAGCCCGACAGTGCGGTGCCCGCGACGTGCATGCCGTGGTAGGCCAGGTGACGCCCGACGATGATCGATTTACCGGGCTTGCCGAGTTCGTGCCAGTAGCGGCGGGCCAGCTTGGCCGCGGTATCAATCGAGTCCGATCCGCCCGAGGTGAAGAAGATCTTGCTGCCGGGCACCGGGGCCAGCTCGGCCAAACGCTCGGCCAGGTCCCGGGTGACCGGCGCGGCGAGGTCACCGAAGTTCGAGTAGTGGGCCAGCCGCGTCAGCTGCTCCGCTACCGCGTCGGCGATCTCGCGGCGGCCGTGACCGACATTGGCGAACCACAGACCCGCCGTGGCGTCGAGGTAGCGGTTGCCCGCCTCATCCCAGATGTAGGCGCCCTCACCCCGTGCGACGACGAAAGCGCCGTCGCGTGCGACGGCGCCCATATCGGCGAAACCGTGCCACAGTGATCCCATCAGGCGCTCCTGGGTTCGGCGGCTGTTCGTCCATCCTGCCAGCGGTGTGCGAGTCCGCCGAGCGCGACGACGGCCACCGCGAGCAGCGCGAAGACTCCGGCGAGCACCACAAGACCGATGACCAGCGAGGCATAGCCCTGCTCGCGCGGATCGAGGAACGGGTATGGATACCAGCCGACGATCGGGCCACGGATCAGCGAGTACGCGCCGTAGACCGCCGGATAGATCAGCAGGGCGCCGAGCAATCGACCGGTGAGCCCGAGGCTCACCGGGACCAGGACCCAGTCGAGCATCATGACCAGCGGAAGCAGCCGGTGCAGCACATCGTTGATCCACCGGTCGGTGAGCATGACGTCGATATTGGCCAGCAGCACCGCGTACACCACGCCGGTGATCAGCAGATACAGCGTGCTCGCCCCGCGCACGGCCTGCCAGCGGTCGTCACGCGGATCGACCAGCGCGCCGATCAGCAGCACGACGACGCCGAGCACATTCGATTGGATGGTGAAGTAGCTGAAGTAGTTGGCGGTCGAGAAGTCGGCTTCACCGATAGCGCGTATCGGAATCCAGGCCAGTGCGACCACACCCAGCACACCGAAGGCAAGTCGCAGCACCCGGATCCACGCCGGTGTACCCCAGCTGGTGATCATGGCGCCGATCGTCGCACACCGGCCGGCTGTGCACCGGCCGAATCGCAGGCGCGCATCCACCCGGCAATCACCATCCAGGAGTATGTCCGCGGCGGTTGGCGCAGCCTGCCGATGTGAACTGGGCGACGGTCGTGCCGCGCTCGATCACCGATACGCTGGGCATATGCCACGCCACCCGCTGTCGCCACACGAAAATGCGCAGCCCCCGCCGGTGGGTGTCCACTAGGCTGGATGGCGCAATGACCAGGACCGCAGCCAGCCCGCGTGAGCTTCGCACCCGCCTGGCCACTCTCACACTCCGCGACGAGCATCGGCTGCGCAGACAGCTGGACCGGGCACGCGGGGGCGACCTCGGACGCATCGAGACCGAGATCGCGGTGGCCGAGCAACGTATCGACAACCGTCGTACGGCCGTACCCGAGATCCACTATCCACCGCAGCTGCCGGTCACGGCGCGGCGCGAAGATATCGGCGCCGCCATCGCCGCCAACCAGGTCGTGATCGTCGCGGGCGAGACGGGCTCGGGTAAGACCACCCAGATCCCGAAGATCTGCCTGGAGTTGGGTCGCGGCATCCGCGGCATGATCGGCCATACCCAGCCCCGCAGGCTCGCCGCACGGGCGGTCGCCGAACGTATCGCCGAGGAATTGGGCACCGAACTCGGCGACGCCGTTGGCTACACGGTCCGCTTCACCGATCAGGCCGCCGAACACACGCTGGTCAAGCTGATGACCGACGGCATCCTGCTCGCGGAGATCCAGCGTGACCGGCTGCTGCGCGGCTACGACACGATCATCATCGACGAGGCCCACGAGCGGAGCCTCAATATCGACTTCCTGCTCGGCTATCTCAAACAGCTACTCCCCCGCAGGCCCGACCTGAAGGTGATCATCACCTCGGCGACCATCGATCCGGAACTGTTCGCCCGCCATTTCGCCGATGCCGAAGGCAAACCCGCGCCGATCGTCGAGGTCTCGGGCCGGTCGTATCCGGTGGAGATCCGCTATCGGCCGCTGGCGCTGCCGGTACCGTCCCGCGACGAGGATGACGAGGACCGTGTCCTCGACCGCGATCCGGTGGACGCCATCGGCGACGCGGTCACCGAACTGTTCACCGAAGGCGACGGCGATGTGCTGGTCTTCCTCTCCGGTGAACGCGAAATCCGCGATACCGCCGATGCCCTGCGCGAGCTGAAATTGCCACGCACCGAGATCCTGCCGCTCTACGCGCGGCTCTCGGCGGCCGAACAGCATCGAGTCTTCGCCTCGCACACCGGACGCCGGGTCGTACTGGCCACCAATGTCGCCGAAACCTCGCTGACGGTGCCTGGCATCCGGTACGTCGTCGATCCTGGTACCGCCCGGATCTCCCGCTATTCGATGCGCACCAAGGTGCAGCGGTTGCCCATCGAGCCGGTCTCGCAGGCCTCGGCACGTCAGCGTTCCGGGCGCTGCGGCCGGGTGGCCGACGGCATCTGTATCCGCCTGTACTCCGAGGACGATTTCGAGTCCCGCCCTCTGTTCACCGATCCGGAGATCCTGCGCACCAACCTCGCCGCGGTCATCCTGCAGATGACAGCGCTCGGCCTTGGCGATATCGAGAAGTTTCCGTTCGTGGAGCCGCCCGATTCCCGCGCGATCCGCGACGGCATCGCGTTGCTCGAAGAGTTGGGTGCGCTCGCCCGACGGACCGCCGATGACAAGAATGGCCTGTCACTGACCCCGATCGGCCGCGAGATGGCCCGGCTACCGGTGGATCCGCGGATGGCGCGGATGTTGGTGGAGGCCCATCGCAACGGATGTCTCGGCGAGGTCCTGATCATCGTCGCGGCGCTGTCGATCCAGGATGTGCGCGAACGCCCGGCCGAGCAACAGCAGGCGGCAGACACCAAGCACGCGCGGTTCGCCGTCGAGCACTCCGACTTCCTGGCGTATCTGCGACTGTGGGACTACCTGTCCGGGCAGCGTAAGTCGCTGTCGTCGAACCAGTTCCGACGCATGTGCCGCGAGGAATTTCTGCACTACCTGCGGATCCGGGAGTGGCAGGATCTGCACGGGCAGCTGCGTACCATCACCAAGGGCCTTGGCTGGTCGGCGCACGGCGAACATGCGGCGCAGCCGGATAAGGGCGAACCGAAGCGCGGCGCACCCGAACGCTCTCGTGGCCGAGGGTCGGGCAAGCCCGTGAAGGCAGCCGCCGCCTCCGTCAGCGAGGACGACACACTCCCGTGGGATGTGACCGCGATCCACCAGGCCTTACTCGCCGGCATGCTCTCCCATATCGGTGTCCGGGAAGCCGAATCACGCGAATTCCTTGGCGCGCGCGGCGCGAAGTTCATGATCTTCCCAGGCTCCTCACTGGCGAAGAAACCGCCGCGCTGGGTGATGGCCGCCGAACTGGTGGAAACCTCACGTCTGTGGGGACGGATGGCGGCGCGAGTGGAACCGGAGTGGGCCGAACGCCTGGCCGGCGATCTGGTGAAACGCACCTATTCCGAACCGCATTGGTCGTCCAAACGCGGTGCCGCCCGCGCCTACGAGCGCGTCACCCTCTACGGGGTTCCGCTGGTGACTCAGCGCCCGGTCGACTACGGACGCATCGACCCGATCATCTCGCGTGAGCTGTTCCTGCGTCATGCGCTCGTGCAGGGCGAATGGCAGACCAAACACGAGTTCTTCCACCGCAACCGGGAACTGCTCGACGACGTCGCCGACCTCGAGCATCGCGCCCGCCGCCGCGACATCCTCGTCGACGACGAGGTGCTGTTCGAATTCTACGACCGGCGCGTACCCGCCGATATCGTCTCGGTCCGCCATTTCGACAGCTGGTGGCGCACGGCCAAACGCACCGATCCCGCGCTGCTGGATTTCACCTCCGACACCGTCGTCAACGAGGGTGCCGCGACACTGAATCCGACCGACTTCCCTGATACCTGGCGTCAGGGCGAGCTGAGTTTCCCGCTCACCTACCAATTCGAACCCGGCAACGACGACGACGGCGTCACCGCACGGATCCCGGTCGCGCAGCTGGCCCACGTGCGGGCCATGGGATTCGACTGGCTGGTACCCGGTATGCGCGAGGAGCTGGCAACCGCGCTGATCAAGACGCTGCCCAAGAATCTGCGCCGCGCGGTAGTGCCCGCACCGGATTTCGCCGCGGGCGCCCTGGCCGCACTGACCCCGCGCGCCGAACCGCTACGCACCGGACTGGCGCGGGAGCTGTCGCGGCTGGGCGCGGTGCCGATCACACCGAACGACCTCGATCCCGCGGCGCTGCCGGATCACCTGCGGATGACCTTCGCCGCCGTCGATGACCGTGGCACGGTACTCGCCCGCGAGAAGAGCCTCGCACGTTTGAAAACGCGGCTGGCCGAGCAGGTGTCGAAGTCGGTCGCCCGCGCCACGGCCGGCGCGGAGCGGGCACCCGCACTGGTGTGGACCGCCGAGTCGCTCGGCACGGTCGCGCCGACGGTCAAACGGGAGGTCGCCGGACAAACCATCACCGGCTATCCGGCGCTGGTAGCCGAAGACGAGGGTGTCGCGGTGCGGGTGCTGAGTTCGCCGGCCGAGCAGGCCACGGCCATGCGCACGGGTACAAGGGAGCTGGTGTTGCGCGCCATCCCGACCTCGCTGCGCACGGTGACGGCAGGTCTGCCACCTACCGACCGGCTGGTGGTGAGCCAGAATCCCTACGGCTCACTCGATGGCCTCGTCGCCGACTGTCGTTCGGCTGCCGCCGATGAGCTCATCGCTGCGGCCGGTGGACCGGTGCGCGGTCCCGAACAGTTCGAGGCACTGGTGGCCACGGTCCGACCGGAGCTCGCCGCCGCGGCCGCGCGCCTGGTGCGCCTGGCCGTGCCGGTACTGGCCGAAGCACATCGGGTGTCGTCGGCGTTGGCGAATACCGCTGAACGCGATATCGCCGACGATGTCCGTGATCAGCTCGCCGACCTGGTCTTCGACGGCTTCATCTCCGAATGGGGTAGCGCGCGCCTGCGTGAGCTGCCGCGATACCTGCGCGCCGCGGTGGCCCGGCTCGAGGCCCTGCCCGGCTCGGCGGTGCGCGATCGGCAGGGTATGGCCGAGATCGACACGGTGCTGGCCGCCTATGACCGGTTGCTGAGCGGGCTGCCCGAACCGCGCCGCCGCGCGCCGGAGGTGGCCGAGATCTGGTGGATGATCGAGGAATTGCGGGTCAGCCTGTTCGCCCAGAAGCTCGGTACCCCATACCCGGTGTCGGCCAAGCGGATCCAGAAAGCGATCGGTGCGATCCGGCGGTAGGTGATCGGTGCGGCTCGAAGGCTCGTCGCGGGCCCCGTTGTCATGCCGAGTGCGAGCCGGGACCGTTGGACGCCTGGCCCGAGGGTGTCGCCAGCAGGCTGGGCACACGACGAATGCCGCCGGTACCCCACAGGCGCGGTCGCGCGGTGCAGTGGCCGGCCGTCGGTGTCGTGCCCCGTGAATCGATGGCGGCGAATTCCGGGGCGCGCCGACGGACGGGGCACCCGGCTACCGTTATCGGGGTACCGCGTTCGGCGAGCGGGATCCCCACTCGGGAATGCCGCCACTGCGCCGCCCCACCCAATAAGCCGGGTGGCATGTGATGAGGAAGTGTTTGCCATGCGAAAAGTACTCGGCGGCATCGGAATCGGAGCCACACTGCTGCTATCGACGGCACTCGGCGCGGGCCCGGCGGTAGCCGAGGCGCCCACGCCCGCCTCATCGCCGTCCAACCACACACTGTGGCTGCGGCCGCTGGCGAGCCTCATCGGCTCGGGTTCGGTGACGATCTGCCCGGGCCAGCACATGGGCAGCTTCAGTTGCTCCTGCCCGCCGGGGATCTGCTTCTGAGCGGTGTGACCCTCAGTCCGCGGAACCGACGGCGGCCGCACGCGCCTGACGCATGCCCTGGATCTCGCGCTCGAAATCCTCGGCCGAGGTGAACGACCGGTAGACCGAGGCGAACCGCAGATAGGCCACCTCATCGAGGTCGCGTAGTGGGCCGAGAATGGCCAGCCCCACCTCATGGCTCGGGATTTCCGGCGAACCTTTGGCCCGGACCGTATCCTCGACCTGCTGCGCGAGCAGGTTCAGCGCGTCATCGTCGACTTCGCGGCCTTGGCAGGCGCGGCGCACCCCGCGGATGACCTTTTCGCGGCTGAACGGTTCGGTGACACCGCTACGTTTGACCACGGACAGGATCGCGGTTTCGACCGTGGTGAAACGGCGCCCGCATTCCGGGCACGAGCGTCTGCGGCGGATCGCCGCGCCTTCATCGGCCTCGCGCGAGTCGACCACCCGGGAGTCAGGGTGCCGGCAGTACGGGCAGTGCATCCGAGATCCTTCGTCGATGCGTACGCTCGCGTCCGGGCCGATTGCCGATCGGGGCCAACCGTCCGGCGAGCGCGTGGGCCGGGACGGCGCCCGGCACCGGGTACACCCGTGGTGAACTCCGGTATACCTCCATAGCACTTCGAGAATACCCGCGTGGGGTTCGACTCGGTGGTGCTCACCCCGCGATTGCCGCAGCTACCTCTCGAACTCAACCGGTCAGCTGCCACTGGCTCGCCATATCGGCGATGACGTCCGGCAGACGCTGGAGCAGGCGTCCCCGCGCCAATTTGTCCCAGAAAGGCTCGGCAAGGACGGCGGCCGCCAGCGACGCATCGGACTTCATATCGATATGGCGCGGCACCAGATCTCCGGTGATGTAGGTCCAGCGGGTATCACGATCGGCCCAGTTCCAGGCCGGGAGCGGGGTGCGCAGCGACAACATCCGCCCGCCCAGGTCGGCGGTGACGGTGGCGGGCCCGAAAACGCCGGGGGCACGCACACCCGGGACGCCTGCCTTACCGGCCACGGTGCTGACGTAGGTGAGCACGCGCCCCATCGACCCACGGCCGCCCGCCGTGACGTCCCATTGGTCGGCGACGACATGATTCTGCTCCCGGTCCGTCATCCGGATCAGCGCGTCGACATATCCGGCGCGGGTGCCCGAGGCCACCGAGTCCCAGGCGGTGCGCAGCCCGTCGTCGAGGATTCCGGCACGGTGCATCTCATCGATGCCCGCCAACCCCTGCGCGAGGTAGGCCTCGTGCATCGGCACCAGGTCGACGAAAATGTGCTTCTGCATGGTCATCAGCCGGATCTGGTACCAGACCAGATCGTCGACCGTCAGTCGCGGCCCCTCGGTGGCGAGTAGGTGGATGTCGCCGGGGAGGCCGCGCACGAGTTCTTCCGGAGTGTTGCGCAGTAAGCCGGCGACCGCCGTGCCGAGTTGATGGATGCCCGGTAGGTCGATCACCCGGCCGACATCACTCATATCGAAGTATCCCGACGCGAACGACCCGCCGGCGATTCCGGCCAGTCCGGCCCACCAGAACTCCGGATGCCCGGACGCCAGGCGCAAGTAGTTGACGTAGACCTGGTTGAAGGTCCGCTCCCCCGCGGCGGGTCCGCGACTCGGATCCCATGCCGCGAGGTCGATTCCGGCATTGTCCACCGCCACCACCAGCCAGTACTGATGCAGTAGCGTCGCGTAGCGGCTGGGCGCCACACCATCGGCCCTTGCCTGATCGAGTGCGGTCCGCAGCGTCGGTTCCTCCAGCGGCAACGCCGGATTCAGCCCGCCACCCGCGGAGCCATCGTCGTTGACGGCGGGCAGATCGAGGTAGGGGGTGTATGCCGGTATTGCGTGCGCGGCCGGAACGGAGGCGAACCCGAACAGCAGACAGAGAAGAACAACGGCGGTCCTGGCGAGAAACCGGAGGCGGTATCCGGCGGTGTGCTGAGGCGTCATGCGGTCCCGGTTCAGTTGTCGGCGGCGTTGCCGGATTCAGGTGTTCAGCACAGTAGCAACGCGTTTCCGTTGTCGATCAACATATTCGGCCACGGGTGGTGGCCGATCCTCGATGTCGCCGCGCATTGCCGCCCGCGCGCCGCCTTACGGCATCAGATCACTCAACGCGGAACGCCGGACAGACCACCCGCGGGCATCGGCGCCGGCTCCACGATGACGGGACCATCCGGATGATGCTGCGGGACCACCGCTTCCGCACGGAGATGTGCGATACCGATCAGCACGGTGACCACCAGCGCGCTCAGCAGCGCAGAGATCGCGAGGACAGCGAAACCCACCTGAGCGCGCTCCACCCGCTCCTCGGGTCGCGTCGCGTATCCGGACGGCGCACGCCGGACCGGGCGTGAGTCGTAGCGGACCACACCGGCCCGCGGGCCGGCTCCGCGCGGACGCCGATCGGCGGGGCGATAGATTGCCCCGCGAATGGTCCGAGCACCGCGGGCCGGACGGACCCGAACCGCCGTCACGGATTCCCGCCTGCCGCCATGGAGAACGTCGGGCAACGACCCGCGCGCCGCATGCCCCTCCTCGCCTTCACAGACGAGCCCGGCTCGCGCACCCACGGCGCCACCGGACTCCCCATCCTCGACTGCGGCCGTATCGATTTCGCTGATCGCTGTGCTCATCGGACAAACCTCCGTGGTGATACCCCGTCGTTGCTGTCACCCGCCGCACATCGCGGCGGCCGGTCGCTCTACCAGCGGCCTTGCCGGCCGATCGACCCTCATTCGATCACCTGTTCGAAAGAACTGATGTTCGATTTCTACCACGGCGCACCGACAAAGTCAGCAGAAACGCCGGACATGCGTCGAACAGATGTTTGATACATCGCGCCGACCGGACTAGATTCAGAGAACGACATCGACTCCGGTACGGCGCGGTCGAGCCGGGCACCGACACGAAAGGGCGGCAACGGTGAGCCAGACAGACGGCACGGGCGACGGGGGCGGTCTCGGCACCGAAACGGCCGGGACCGGAACGGATCTCACCGTGCGTCAGCGGAAGGTGCTGGAGGTGATCCGCACCTCGGTGAGCGAGCGCGGCTACCCGCCGAGCATCCGCGAGATCGGTGATGCGGTCGGGCTCACCTCGACGTCCTCGGTGGCGCATCAGCTACGCACCCTGGAACGCAAGGGCTATTTGCGCCGAGACCCGAACCGGCCGCGCGCGGTAGATGTGCGCGGCTTGGACGAGGCCGTTCGCGCGGTCACCAGCCTGACCGCGGTCGGCGGGGGCACCGGCGCCGATATCGCTTCCGCAGACCCGGACCGCCCCACCCCGACCTTCGTTCCCGTACTCGGCCGGATCGCCGCCGGTGGACCGATTCTGGCCGAGCAGGCCGTCGAAGACGTCTTCCCACTCCCCAAGGAGCTGGTCGGCGATGGTTCACTGTTCTTGCTGAAGGTCGTCGGCGAATCAATGGTCGACGCAGCCATCTGCGACGGCGACTGGGTCGTGGTCCGCCAGCAGAACGTCGCCGACAACGGCGATATCGTCGCCGCGATGATCGAGGGCGAGGCGACGGTCAAGACATTCAAACGGTCGGGCAAGGATGTCTGGCTGATGCCGCACAACCCGCACTTCGAACCGATCCCCGGTAACGACGCCCAAATTCTCGGCAAGGTCGTCACGGTCATCCGCAAGATCTGAGAACCATGTTGTGTTTCCCGGCGGTCGCGTGATGTCGGATGCGGCCGCCAGGGATTCGCAAGGCCCCTCGACGGAGCTGGTCTGGTACGCCAGCTACGGCTCCAATATGAATCCGCAGCGTCTGGGTTGCTATCTGCACGGCGGTGCACCCGACGGTGGCGTCATGACCCTGCCCGGCTGCCGCGACATCACACCGCCACGAAAGTCGGTGCCGCTACTGCTGCCCGGCCTGCTGTACTTCGCCACCGAGTCCGCCGTCTGGACCGGTGGACGCGCCTTCTACGACCCGGACATCGCCGACCACACCGCAGCACATGCCTACCTGCTCACCGCGGCCCAGTTCAGCGATATCGCCGCACAGGAGATGTATCGCGAACCAGGCACGGATCTGGACATCTCCACCGCACTCGGCACCGGGCGCGCCCGCTTCGGTCCGGGACGGTACGAAACTCTCGTCTATGCCGGGACCCGCGACGGCTATCCGATCCTCACATTCACCGCTCCCTGGGGATGCCGCGACGTCCCGGGCAACCCACCGGCGGCTGCCTACCTGCAGCACCTGGCCCGCGG
Organism: Nocardia cyriacigeorgica; assembly: GCF_010868145.1. Lineage (GTDB taxonomy): Bacteria > Actinomycetota > Actinomycetes > Mycobacteriales > Mycobacteriaceae > Nocardia > Nocardia cyriacigeorgica_D. The sequence continues at coordinate 233,600 of NZ_JAAGUY010000003.1, read as the reverse complement.
GTTGATCGCCTCCCACGGATGGACCGTCCAGCGCACCGCCACCTACCTCGCCACCCGCCCCGGCGCAGACCTCACGTGGACCACCGGATCCGTAGTCGCATTGTTGCCCGAAGACACAGCGGCAGCCCGCACCGCAACCGAGGGCACTGACGGGCCGTACCCGTGATGAGTGCCGAACCGAGCCCGAGCATCTGTTGTACAGGAACCCGATACACGGCCCGCGACTGAACACGTCGAACGCCCACCACATCGATCGCATTGCCGACACGGCCCGACCCGCACGGTCCGGCTGCCGCCGCACTCACACTCCTCGGGCTGGCTCCCCCAACGCAGTCGAGATCGCCTGTGCACCCACCCGAATCGCCTCGATATAGCCGGCCCGTTCGACCCGACCGACCGCAGGGCGCAAGGGCCCGATCTGCACCTCGTACGGTGCTGTCGCACCGTCGAATACCGGCGCGGACAGGTAGCTGACCGGCAAAGACTCCTCCGAGACGATATCGGCGTCGGTGTAGGGCCGCGCCGTCAACCGCGACAACTGCCGCAAGACCCTCGACCGTAGTTGCGGCTGCAGCACCTCGGCGCCCACCGCCCCGAGGAGATCGGCGAGCACGTCGACCAGACCGGCATCGTCGGCATCGGGCCGAAACACCGCATAGCCATTGCCCGCAACGAACCGCAGCAACGCCGGTGCGGCACGGCGGCCTGGTCCGGATGCCGTCGCCAGCCACGCGCGCCGCTCGGCATCGGTGCGCCACGGCATGACCGCGGCGCCGGCCGGATACGCCAGCGGAAGCGATTGCCCGATATGCAGCCCCGGCACCACCCGGGCATCCGCGTACTGCTTGGCCACCACGGTGAGCCGGTCACTCTCGATGCGACTGAGCGTGGCACCACAGCCCGCGGCCGACGCCAACGCGGCCAGTTCGGCCTGCACGGCCGCACCGGAGGCGCCGGGCGGAGCGGGCGACAACCTCGCCAACGCGGGACCCGGTCGATACCGCAGGCCCTCGTCGCGGCGTACCCATCCCGCGACGGTGAGTTCGGCCAGTACCGCACTGACGGTGGCACGCGCCAGCGACAGCGAGGCCGCGATGTCCGATGCACTCAGCCCGCGATCGGATTCGGTGAGCAGCTCGACTACCGCGATGACGCGTCGCGTCGGCGGCGACCCCGCTGAAGACATCGTCACCCCTTGTCGCCCGGCACCGAGCGCCCTACACTGCATCGACTATTCGCCGAATGATAGTCGAGTATTCGACACCTAGGAGGATGCGGCGATGATTCTGGATCGATTCCGGCTCGACGGCCGGGTAGCGGTCGTCACCGGCGCCGGACGAGGCCTCGGGGCGGCGATCGCGGTCGGATTCGCGGAGGCCGGCGCCGACGTGGTGATCGCGGCGCGCACCGAATCCGAGCTGCGCGAAGTCGCCGAACGAATCGAGGCGACCGGGCGGCGCGCACACGTGGTCGTCGCCGATCTCGCCGATCTCGACGCCTCCGCCGCGCTGGCGGATGCGGCCGTCGACCAGTTCGGCCGCCTGGACACCGTGGTGAACAACGTGGGCGGTGCGATGCCGAAACCGCTGCTGGACACCAGCGCCGAGGATCTGGCCAAGGCGTTCACCTTCAATGTCGGCACCGCACACACCCTGGTGCGCGCCGCCGTACCGAAGATCCTCGACACCGCAGGGACCGGCTCGATCATCAATGTGACCTCGACGATGGGCAGGCTGCCCGGCCGCGCGTTCGCCGCCTACGCCACGGCGAAAGCAGCGCTCGCGCACTACACCCGTAACGCCGCACTCGATCTGTGCCCGCGCATCCGCGTGAACGCGATCGCGCCCGGATCGATTCTCACCTCGGCTCTCGAAGTCGTCGCGGGCAACGACGAGATGCGTACGAAGCTCGAACAGGCCACCCCGATGCGCCGGTTGGGCGATCCGGCCGATATCGCCTCGGCCGCGCTGTTTCTCGCCTCCCCCGCAGGTGATTTCCTGACCGGCAAGGTGTTAGAGGTCGACGGCGGCCTCATCGCACCGAATCTCGACATTCCCCTTCCCGATCTGTGAGGTGACGACGATGGTCTATCGCGTAGTGCACTGGGGCACCGGCAATGTCGGGCGGCACGCGCTCGCCGGAGTGCTCGACGATCCACGGCTCGAACTTGTCGGAGTGCGAGTCTCCGGACCGGACAAGGACGGCCGCGACGCCGGTGAGCTGGTCGGCGCGGAGCCGACCGGCATCTCGGCGACCACCGATACCGAGCGGATCCTGGCGTTGAAGCCGGACTGTGTGGTCTACACGGCCATGACCGACAACCGGCTGATGGAGGCCCTGGAGGATCTGCGGGTGCTGCTGGCCGCGGGGATCAATGTGGTGGCGAGCGCACCGGTGTTCCTGCAGTACCCGTGGGACGTCATCCCGGACGAGCTGCTCGTTCCGCTGGAAAAGGCTGCCGCCACAGGCAATTCGTCGTTGTTCGTCAACGGGATCGACCCCGGTTTCGCCAATGATCTGCTGCCGCTGGCCCTGTTGGGAACCTGTCGGCGGGTCGATCAGGTGCGGTGTATGGAGATCGTCGACTATTCGACCTACGACAATCCGGCCGTCATGTTCGACATCATGGGCTTCGGTAAGCCGATGGACGAGACTCCGCTACTGCTGCAACCTGGCGTGCTGTCGCTGGCCTGGGGCAGCGTTGTCCGTCAACTGGCCGCGGGCCTCGATCTGGAACTCGATGCTGTCACCCAGACCTACGAGCGGGTGCCGGCTCCGGAAACCTTCGCGATCGACTCCGGCACCATCGAGAAGGGCACCGCGGCCGGTCTGCGCTTCGAGGTCCGCGGCATGGTCGGCGAGCGTGTGGTCACCGTGCTCGAACACATCACCCGGCTGCGTGCCGATATCGCCCCCGACTGGCCGCAACCGGCGCGCGAGGGCGGGTCCTACCGAGTGGAAGTCACCGGCGAACCGCATTACACCCTCGACCTGGCCATGTTCAGCGACAACGGCGACCACAACCACGCCAGCCTCGTCGGTACGGCGATGCGCCTGGTCAACGCCATTCCCGCAGTCGTCGCCGCCCCGGCGGGCATCCGCACGACACTCGATCTGCCGCTGGTCACCGGAGCAGGCCTTGCCGCACGGGGCAGGCACATCAGCTGATACTTTTCCGTCTTCGTCGACGACGACACCGCCGATCGGGACGACAACTGTGATCGCACGCGGCCGACGACGCCCGCACATGACGGTCACCGTCGGCCGGAGCCGGACAGGTGGTGATCAGGCCAGTTTCAAACCGCGGCCGATGATCTCTTTCATGATCTCGGTGGTGCCGCCGTAGATCGTCTGGATGCGAGCATCCATGTACGCCTTGGCGATCGGGTATTCCTTCATATAGCCGTAGCCGCCGTGGAGCTGCAGGCAGCGGTTGATGAGGTCGAGCTGCTCCTCGGTGCTCCACCACTTGGCCATGGCGGCATCCTCGACCGACAGCTTGTCCGCGTTCAGGTCCTCGATGAACCGATCGACCATGATGCGCACGGCGGTGGTCTTGGTGGCCAGTTCGGCCAGCACGAAGCGGGTGTTCTGCAGGGCTCCGATCGGCTTGCCGAAGGCCTTGCGGTCACGCACGTACTGGACCGTCATGTCCAGGCAGCCCTCCATGGCGGCGGCGGCCATCACGGCGATCGACATGCGCTCCTGCGGGAGGTTCTGCATCAGGTGGATGAAGCCCATCCCCTCGGTGCCGAGAAGGTTGGCCGCGGGCACCCGCACATCGCTGAAGCTGAGCTCGGCGGTGTCCTGCGCCTTGAGGCCGATCTTGTCGAGGTTGCGTCCGCGTTCGAAACCGGCCATACCGCGCTCGACGACCAGCAGGCTGAAGCCCATCGCGCCCTTCTCGGGGTCGGTCTGCGCGACCACGATGATGATATCTGCGTTGATGCCGTTGGTGATGAAGGTCTTGGAGCCGTTGAGCACCCAGTCGTCGCCGTCGCGCACGGCGCGGGTCTTGATGCCCTGCAGATCCGATCCGGTGCCCGGCTCGGTCATGGCGATCGCGGTGATGATCTCGCCGGAACAGAATCCGGGCAGCCACCGCTGCTTCTGCTCCTCGTTCGCCAACTCCAGCAGATACGGCGCGACGACGTCGTTGTGCAGCGAGAAGCCGAGCCCGGAGTACTGCCCACGCACGGTCTCTTCGGTGATCACCGCGTTGTAGCGGAAATCCTTGACCCCGCCGCCGCCGTACTCCTCCGGTACCGCCATGCCGAGGAAGCCTTGCTTACCCGCCTCGACCCACGCGGACCGATCGACAATGCCCTGCTCTTCCCATTTCGCATGGTTCGGCGCGACGTGAGTGTCGAGAAACTTGCGGAACGACTCCCGGAACAGGTCGTGCTCGGGTTCGAACAGTGTGCGCTCCACACCAACCTCCTAGTGACCACACGAACCGGCCCGCACCGGTTCGTCGTTGTCACCCACCGTACCCGGGATGAGAATCGCTGTTCACTTCACTCCCCGAATTCGCCGTCTCACCTGCTCGAGTGGCGACGCCGACCATGATCAGAGGAGATTCACGACAAACGAAACCGCCGTAGCCTGTCGATGGCACCGGAGGTGAACGCGGCCAGATCGCCGCGCACCCGGCCGGTCAGGGTTCGACCGGAATCGCGGTCACGTTCGGCGAACAGGAACCGCAGCTCCTCCTCCAGGCTCTTGCGCACCACCGCACGCAACTCGACGGCGGCGGCACCGAGGTCAGGGGCGTCGCGCCAGGGCGCCGGATCGATCGGCGCTCCCGCGGCGAAGTAGAACCGTTCCGGCCGTGGCAGCGGAGTCGGACCAAGGCCGCGCACCAGCGGCGGGGTGAGTTCGCGGTGGAGACCGAGCGCTTCGACCGCCCACCGCAGTGGACGCAGCACCGGATGATCACCGTCGACGACGATGTCGTAGGCATCGTCCACTCCGATCATCGCCACCGGCACGATGGGCGCCCCGGCCTCGATCGCCATCCGGGCGAATCCGGTACGACCTTCCCATTTGAGGTGGTACTTCTCGTTCTTACGGCGCACGGCCTCCCGCCCGCCCCCAGGAAAGACCATCACCGCTTCACCGCGTGCGAGCAGAGCCAGGCAGTTGCGCCGGGTCCCGCGCACCGAACCGTAGTGGTGCAGCAGATGACGCACCCCCGGCACGGCGATGAGCACATTCTCCGCCAGCCCGCGGATGAGCCGGCCGCGTCGATGCAGTACCTCCGGCAGCAGCAGCGGCGCATCGATTCCGCCGAGCAGATTGTGGTTGCCCACCAAGAGAACCGGGCCCTCGGCGGGGATGTTCTCCAGCCCGTAGAACCGCGGACTCGTCCACGCGCGCAACGGAGCGAGCAAGGTCTCGATGATGCGCAGGTCGGTACCGCTCAGCGAGACCGACAGCGGCGCACCGTCGCTGAGCACGGCGGCCTCGGGCAGAGCGCCGGCCGGCCGATCACCGGAATCGGCCGAGCCGGAACGGTCGTGCGACATGAACCCTCCTGATGTCGATTCGATGACGATAACGCAACGAAATCGACTGTGTCGCATCGGATATGCCGTCAGCGCTGACCTGCGCCGATATTCACCCGCCGGACACCAGGTGGATTACGGTGCGGGCCGATCGTCGGCGACGGTGCCCGCGTGCGCATACTCCGACAGCGCCGCCGCAAGGGCATGCGGGACCCGCGCATGCACCCTGGTACCCGCTTCCTCGTGGCTGGAGCTGTCGATCCGGCCATCGGCGTGGATGCGGGCGAGCAGGTCACCGCGGGTGTAGGGCAGCAGCACACTGATCTCGACGTCGAGTCCGCCGAGCACCTCGGCCAGGCGATCACGCAGGGTGTCGATCCCGGTCCCCTTGTGCGCGGAGACGAACTCCGCGCCGGGTAGCAGCGCGCGCAGGCGCGTCAGCTCGACCGGATCGATGGCGTCGATCTTGTTGACGACCAACAGTTCCGGCGGCGCCGGGGCACCCGATTCGCGGATCACGTCGGTGACGACCTCGCGCACGGCCTTGATCTGCTCGGCGGGCAGCGCGTCGGAACCGTCCACCACATGCAGCAGCAGGTCGGCGCCGGTGACCTCCTCCAAGGTGGAGCGGAAGGCTTCGACGAGCTGAGTGGGCAGATGCCGGACGAAACCAACGGTGTCGGTGAACACGACCTCGCGGCCGTCATCGAGTTCGGCGCGGCGGGTGGTCGGGTCCAGGGTGGCGAACAGCGCGTCCTGGACCAGCACACCGGACCCGGTGAGCGCATTCATCAGGCTGGACTTGCCCGCGTTGGTGTAGCCGATGATCGCGACCGACGGGATACCGCTCGAGCTGCGCCGCGAGCGCATGGTGTCGCGCGCGGTCTTCATCTCGCGGATCTCCCGGCGCAGCTTGGCCATCCGCTCACGGATACGACGACGGTCGGTTTCGATCTTGGTCTCACCGGGACCACGCAGACCAACACCGCCGTTGCTGCCCGCCCGGCCACCGGCCTGACGTGACATCGACTCACCCCAGCCGCGCAGCCTGGGCAGCATGTACTCCATCTGCGCCAGCGCGACCTGCGCCTTGCCCTCGCGGGAGGTGGCGTGCTGGGCGAAGATGTCCAGGATCAGGGCGGTCCGGTCGATCACCTTGACCTTGACCACCTTCTCCAGCGCGGTGAGCTGCGCGGGGGTCAGTTCACCGTCGCAAATCACGGTGTCCGCGCCACTGCCGAGTACCACCGAGCGCAGCTCCTCGGCCTTACCGGAACCGATGTAGGTGGCAGGGTCGGGTCGGTCGCGGCGCTGGATCAGGGCTTCGAGCACCTCCGAACCGGCGGTCTCGGCGAGCGCGGCGAGCTCGGCCATGCTGGCATCGGCGCGTGCGGCGCTGCCCTCGGTCCACACACCGACGAGCACGACACGCTCCAGTCGCAGCTGCCGGTACTCGACTTCGGTGATGTCGGTGAGCTCGGTGGACAGCCCCGCCACACGGCGCAGGGCGCTGCGTTCCTCGAGCTGGAGTTCACCGGCGGTCGGCTCGGGCGCCCAGCCGCCACCGCGGCGGGCCGACTCGGCGTCGGAACCGACGTCGGTGCCGTCGAACTCGGTGCCGTCCTCGTCGTCGGCGCCGTCGAACAGATCAATACCGTTGGTCATATCGAAAGACTCTGAATTCCTCATACACCATCCATGCTGCCACGAAATCCCAGGACAGCGCATGTGGTTATCCGGCGGGCCGGTCCCTTCACGGCTGCTGCCACCATTCGGCGGCGATCCGGCCGGTCGCCACCAGCACCGAAGGTCCGCGCAGCCACGCCACGCCGCCTTCCAGTCCGACCGATACTTCACCACCCGGCACCCGCACGGTCACCTCACCGGTGTCGTGCGCGATCCGGAAGCCGCCCGCGGCCAGGGCGGCCGCGGCCGCGGCCACCGTGCCCGTCCCGCACGACCGGGTCTCGCCGACGCCACGTTCGTAGACCCGCATATCGACCGCACCCGAGGAGTCGAGCGCGGTGACGATCTCGATGTTCACACCCTGGGGAAAAACATCCGGGTCATAGCCCGGCGCCACCGTCAGGTCGAGCTTGCCGAGCGTGTCGGCCGTGAGTTCCGGGTCGACGCAGGCCAGGTGCGGGTTGCCGACGTCGATGCCGATCCCCGAATACGCCCATCCGGCCACCGTGGCGGTCGATTCGCCCAGTTCACGGACCTCGCCCATGGTGACGGTGACCTCGCCCCGCACCGGACCGGCCGCATGCACGGTCACCGGGCGGGCGCCTGCCCGGCTACCGACGACGAACGTCCGGCTCGATTCCAGGCCGGATGCCGCGAGATAGTGCGCGAATACGCGCACGCCGTTGCCGCACATCTCGGCGATCGATCCGTCGGCGTTGCGGTAGTCCATGAACCAGTCGTCGGTTCCGACGCCCTCGGGCAGTTCGGGCAGCACTCCCCTGTCCCGCAACGCACCGGCACGAGCGACCCGAAGAACCCCATCGGCGCCGAGGCCACGTTGCCGATCGCAGAGCGCGGCGATCCGCGCGGTGGTCAGATCGAGGCTTACCTCGGGGTCGGGCAGCACCACGAAATCGTTCTGGGTGCCGTGGCCCTTGGTGAACTCGATGCTGTCGGTATCTGGCACGTGCAGGCTGCCTCTCGTCATCGCGAGTGTCGGGGGAACATCGTGGTCATCTGGCAAACGTCCGGCGTTGCCGGGAAATTTCGTACAGCGCGACCGCACCGGCCGAGGGGGCACCGAGCGAGCTCGCGGTCCCGCCCATCGGGATATCGACGATGTCGTCGCAGGCCTGCGCCCAGCCCGCACTCATCCCGGTGGTCTCGTTGCCGACGACCAGGATCGTGGCCTCGGTGAAATCATGGTCGAACACCGCGTGCGAGCCACCTTCATCCGTGCCGACGATGCGGGTCGGAATGCCTCGCTCGACCTGCCGATCCCGGAACCCGACGATCTGGGCCGGCCCCGCTGCCCGCAGCACCGGTAGCGCGAACAGTGAACCGGTGGAGGCACGCACGGCCTGCGGGTCGTACTGATCGGCACCATGCCCGGTGACGATCACCGCGTCCGCGCCGAAGGCGTCCGCCGAACGGATCAGTGTGCCGAGGTTGCCTGGCGAGTTCGGACGGTCGAACACCACGACCACCGGCGCGTCACCGGGATCACCTGGTTCGAAGGTGTCGAGCTCGATGGTGCGCGACTCGGCGACCGCGACGACCTCCGGTGCCGCGCCGGACTTCTCCCCCAGTTCGGCCATCAATTCCGGCACCAGCCCGACCTGCGGTACATCGCTGGTCTCGAGCAGCTCACGCGCCCAGTGCGACAGCTCCGGCGTGCCGAGCCGGTACAGCAGCGTCTCGAGCGGCCAGTCGTTGGCGATGGCCTGGGTGATCGGGCGCACGCCCTGCACCAGAAACCGGCCATCACGATGACGCTTGGTGCGGTTGGTCAGGTAGGCCTGCCATACCTGCACGGAGGCGTTGCGGGTGCTGATCCGTCGGGTCACTGCGGGGTCCGCTCCTCGAGGTCGGTGCCGATGCCTGGCTCGGCGGTGGCGAGCAGCGTGGCGACTGTAGCCGCCAGCGCCGGATCGGCGCCGTCCACCCAGCGCACTCGTCGATCGCGGCGGAACCAGGAGCGCTGCCGCCGAACATAGCGTCGAGTGCCGATGAAGGTGCGTTCCTTCGCATGGGCGAGGTCGTATTCACCGTCCAGACAGGCCAGAACCTGGGCGTAGCCGATGGCCCGGCGGGCGGTTTGGCCGTCGCGAAGACCTCGATCGATGAGTCCGCGCACCTCCTCGACCAAGCCGGTGTCGAACATCAGATCCGTGCGGCGAGCGATGCGATCGTCGAGTTCGGTGGTGTCGCGGTCGACACCGATGATGGCGGTGCCCCAGCGGGGGCGGCCGATGACCGGCGCGGAGGCCGCGAACGGCCGCCCGGTGAGTTCGACGACCTCGAGCGCGCGCACCATCCGCCTGCCATCGGTCGGCAGGATGGTGGCGGCGGCGGCCGGGTCGGCGGCACACAGGGCCTCATGCACCGCGACCACCCCGCGCTCGGCCAGCAACGTCTCCCAGCGGGCCCGGACCGCAGGATCGGTGGCGGGGAAATCCCACTGATCCAGCAGCGCCTGGACATACATCATCGAGCCGCCGACGATGACCGGGGTGCGGCCGCGGGCCATGATCGCCTCGACATCGGTGGCCGCGGCGACCTGATAGGCGGCCACCGTGGCGGTCTCGGTCACCTCCAGCACGTCGAGCTGATGGTGCGGGATTCCCCGCCGCTGCTCCCGTGCCAGCTTGGCCGTGCCGATATCCATGCCGCGATACAGCTGCATCGCGTCGATATTGACGATTTCGCCGTCGAGGCGTTCGGCCAGATCCAGCGCGAGATCGGATTTGCCGGTGGCGGTCGGGCCGACCACCGCGATCGGAGTAGGCGCCGTCGTCACCGCTGCCCCGCTCCGGTGTCCGGCCGCCACACGCTCACCTGATAACCGACACCGAAGGGCGCGTCCTGGTAACGGGTGTCGATGGCGGGGTCCGCCGCATCGGCGCCGAACACCCCGGCCAGCACCTGGTAGGCGGCCCGGCCCAGGATGCCGACCTCGGCGCATTCGATCGGGTCCAACGCGAGCAGGCCGGCCCGGTCGCCCGCGCCGAGTGCGTTCTCCAGCGCGGCCTGCCTGCTCGCGGCGCGGGGATCGAAATAGCCGGGCGCGGATGTGGACAGGGTCGTCGCGCCGTCGGCGACGACGAGCACGCCGTGCGGTCGCGGGTCGGCGTCCAGTTCCGCGCGCAGTTTTGCGCCCAGCTCCGCACATCGATCGACCGGGCTGTCGGCGGCCACGATTCGGGCGTCCGCGACCGCATCCGGTGCGGCCTGCTCACGCAGCCACGCCGCGATCAGTACCGGTAGGGGTAGCTCCGGGTCCGCGTCGGTCGTTTCGATCGGTCCGATACCGGTGAGCGCGACGACGCGGTCCACTCCGAAACCTCGGAACGTGCCGACTGTCCCCGGCCCCATGACCTGGTCGAAGGCACCCACCCCAACGACTGTCCAACGCGAAGTCACCGCCGCCAGATCACCGATGGCGGCCAGCGTCGCCGCGCGCAGTTCGGCGGCCGCCGCACCCACGCCGAGACCACCGCAGAGCTCGGGAACCAGGACCGGCGGCGAGGGAACCAGGGCCGCAAGACAGAACACGCCGTCAACGGTAGTCGCCCACCAGAACCGCCCAGCGGCCTGCCAGTCCCGGTGCGCTGCCATGGGTTCGAGTGTCTCTGCCGGAAATCGGCCCGCAATTGCTAGTGTTCGAGGTACTCCAACCCAGGTCATCGCGGGTCGGGGTCCGTGGTGCCACACCGCGGTGCAAGGTCGATCGATGTGGTTTCCAGGGCTCGGACCGGGTTCAATGGGATGAGCTAGGGCGTAATCAGGCAGCCGTGACGCGCGGCAGGGACGAGGAGCAATGACCGACAGCAACGGAACCGCGAAACCCGGCCCCGGCACGACCCCGCGACCGTCCGGAATGCCGAAACCCGGCGGCTCCCCCCACCCCAAACCACATGCGGTCAAACCGCCGCCCGGCGCGTCGACCGAGCATCCGCATCCGGTCATCGTCCCCACGGTCACCGACCCGAGCAAATGGGGCCGCGTCGATGAGGACGGCACCGCCTGGGTCAAGACCGCCGACGGTGAGCGCGAGGTCGGCTCCTGGCAGGCCGGTGACGCCGCCGAGGGCCTGGCCCACTTCGGCCGCCGATTCGACGACCTGGCCACCGAGGTCGCGCTACTGGAAGCCCGGCTGGCCGCGGGCGCTGATGCCCGTAAAACCAAGGCCGCGGCGCTGACCATCGCCGAATCGCTGCCCACCGCCGCCGTCATCGGTGACATCGAAGGCCTGGCCCAGCGACTGCAGGCCATCGCCGAGCACTCGGAGGAAGCTGCCGCGCACGCCAAGGAGGAGAAGGAGCGCGCCAGGCACGAGCACACCGAACGCAAGGAAGCGCTCGCGGCCGAAGCCGAGCGCATCGCCGCCGAATCCACCCAGTGGAAGGCCGCCGGCGATCGGCTGCGCGAGATTCTCGACGAGTGGAAGTCCATCCGCGGGGTGGACCGCAAGGTCGACGACGCCTTGTGGAAGCGGTACTCGAAGGCGCGCGAGGCGTTCAATCGCCGTCGCGGCGCCCACTTCGCCGAGCTCGATCGCGAACGCGCCGCCGCCAAGACCCGCAAGGAAGATCTGTGTGCGCGGGCCGAAGAGCTGTCCGGCTCCACCGATTGGGCGGGCACCGCCGCGGTGTTCCGAGATCTGCTCACTGAATGGAAAGCCGCAGGCCGTGCACCGCGCGAAGCAGACGAGGCGCTGTGGCGACGTTTCAAGAGCGCCCAGGACGTCTTCTTCGCCGCCCGCAATGCCGCCGCCTCCGAACGGGACGCGGAATTCGAGCAGAACGCCGCCGCCAAGGAGGAACTGCTAGCCGCCTACGCCCACATCGACCCCGCGCACGGTCTCGACGGCGCCCGCGCGGCGCTGCGCGACCTGCAGGACAAGTGGGACGCCATCGGCAAGGTGCCACGCGAGCGAATGCAGGAGCTGGAAGGCAAGCTGCGCACCATCGAGAAGCGGGTCCGCGAGGCCGCCGACGCGCAGTGGCGCCGCACCGACCCCGAGGCCATGGCGCGGGCCGCGCAGTTCAGGGAGCGGGTCGCCCAGTTCGAAGAGCAGGCCGCCAAGGCCACCGCGGCCGGCAAGACCCGCGATGCGGAGAAGGCGCTCGAGCAGGCCAAGCAGTGGCGGGAGTGGGCCGAAGCGGCCGAGGGTGCGGTCAGCAACCGCTGACCGGCCAGCAACGAACAAGGCGCACCCGGCGAAGAGCCGGGTGCGCCTTGTTGTCGGGAGATGTCTTGCCGCCGCGAACCGGCCGGACCTGACTCACCGGCGCCCCCACTACGGCTTTCGGCCGGACTGCGGTCGGCACCGAAGGGCTCAGGAGTCGCTGTCGCCCTGCAGCCTGCGCCGATCGCGTTCCTCCTCGGCGGCGGCCGCGATACGCCGCTGTTCTTCGGCCGCCAGCTGCAACGCGGTGCGGCTCCAGACCACGCGGACCCAGTGGAAGGTCAGCACGACGGCGGCGATGGTGCCGATGACCAGGCCGATACCGGGTCCGGCACCGACATAGTTGTTCAGGCCGGGGGTCTGACGGTGCCAGATCGAGAACACGCCGAATGCGCTGGCGATCGCGGAACCGGCCACCGCGATCCAGGCCAGCACCCAACGCCGGGTCATCAGCGCCAGCAGCGAGAAGCCGATGCCGAACACTACGACGAACCATACGAAGATCCGCGACGGCAGACCGATGTGCTCGGTTGTCGCGACCTCCGACCCCAGCAGCACATCGAACCCGCGCGCGGCGCCCGCATGGGAGAGCACCAGCGATACCAGCAGCGCGAACACCGCGACGGCTACGACCATCGCCCGCACGCCCGGGTCGATCTCGCCGGCGATCCGGCGCTCGACGGCGTCGAGATCGTCGCGGAACTGTTCGAAATCGTCGGTCTTCTCCACCGAGCTCACGGAGTCCTCGTTTCCTTCGGCTGTGTCATCGGGTTCGGGTGCGGGGTCCGGACCGGTCGCGCCGTCATCCGGGACGTCGTTCGGATCGGTATCGCGCGCGCTCATGTCCCGCATCCGGTGGCGCAGCCCGCGGCGGCCACCGGTTCCGGTGCGGGGGCGCCGATGCGCGGCAAGCCAAGGCCGACGCCGATGGGTTCGGTCTTGGGCGTGGTCCCGCGTTCGTGAGCGTCACCGGCGCGGGTGCGTCGATGAGTGCGCAGCGGTGCATCGGCGATCAGGTGGTGGGGCGCCGCGCCGGTGATATCGACGGTGACGATATCGCCGGGCCGAATCGCTTCCGCGGATTCGGGCCGGAAGTGCACCAGCCGTCCGTCGCGGGCTCGGCCGCTCATGCGTGCGGTCGCGGCGTTCTTCTTTCCCGCGCCGTCGGCGACCAGCAGTTCCACCTCGGTACCGATCAGCGCACGGTTGGCGTCGAGGGAGATCTCCTCCTGCAACGCGATCAGCCGGTCGTAGCGGTCCTGCACGACCTGCTTGGGCAGCTGGTCTGGCATATCCGCGGCGGGTGTGCCGGGACGCTTGGAGTACTGGAAGGTGAATGCGCTGGTGAACCGCGCCTGCCGGACCACTTCGAGGGTCTGCTCGAAATCTTCCTCGGTTTCACCGGGGAAGCCGACGATGATGTCGGTGGTGATCGCCGCATGCGGCATCGCTGTGCGGACCTTCTCGATGATGCCGAGGAAGCGGGTCTGCCGGTAGGAGCGGCGCATCGCCTTGAGCACCCGGTCCGAACCGGATTGCAGCGGCATGTGCAGCTGCGGGCAGACGTTGGGGGTCTGCGCCATGGCCTCGATGACATCGTCGGTGAATTCGGCGGGATGCGGTGAGGTGAACCGCACCCGCTCCAGGCCATCGATGCTGCCACAGGCACGAAGGAGTTTGGCAAACGCGCCGCGGTCGCGCGGCTGCTCCGGGTCGGCGAACGACGCACCGTAGGAGTTGACGTTCTGTCCGAGCAGGGTCACTTCCAGCACGCCCTGGTCGACCAGTGCCTGTACCTCGGCGAGCACGTCACCGGGACGGCGGTCGACCTCTTTACCGCGCAGCGCGGGCACGATGCAGAAGGTGCAGGTGTTGTTGCAGCCGACCGAGATCGACACCCAGCCGGCATAGGCCGATTCCCGCTTGGCGGGCAGCGTCGAGGGGAAAGCTTCCAGGGACTCCAGGATTTCCACCTGGGCCTCGTCGTTGTGCCGGGCCCGTTCCAACAGCACAGGCAGTGAGCCGATGTTGTGGGTGCCGAACACCACGTCGACCCACGGAGCTTTGCGCACCACGGTGTCGCGATCCTTCTGCGCCAGACAGCCGCCGACCGCGATCTGCATCCCCGGGCGCTCGGCCTTGATCGGCGCGAGATGGCCGAGGGTGCCGTAGAGCTTGTTGTCGGCGTTCTCGCGCACCGCGCAGGTGTTGAACACCACCAGGTCGGCCGTCTGCCCCGACGACGCCCGCACATAACCCGCATCCTCGAGCAGTCCGGACAAGCGCTCGGAATCGTGCACGTTCATCTGGCAGCCGAAGGTGCGGACCTCATAACTGCGTGCGCCCGACTCCGCCGGGACCAGGGCCGGATGCGCTACTGCCTGTCCGATCGAATCCACCCGTCCAGGGTACGGGCTGCCCTGTGCCGGGTTCGCGGCGCATCGACCCCGCCCCGGCCATCGTGCCGCAGGTCACCGGCGGGGTGTCGGGTGTTCATCGGCAAACCGGTCGGTGTGTTCGGCCGGTGCGCTCGATCCGAACTTCCCCGAGCTGGACGCCAGGTTACGGCGACATGTCGATTCGGCGCGGCGACTCGGTGTGTCACCGAAAGCCGCGCAAATCCGTGATTTCCGCTTAAGGTCATGGACCATGACCGACGCCACCGACGCGGCCGGAACGACCGGGGCCGCCGACAGCGGGGACGCCACCGCGCCACCGATGATCTCGATGCGCAACGTCAACAAGCACTTCGGTGCTCTGCACGTCTTGCGTGATATCAACCTCGAGGTGCCCAAAGGGCAGGTCGTGATCGTGTTGGGGCCATCAGGGTCGGGCAAGTCGACGCTGTGCCGCACCATCAATCGGCTCGAGCCGATCGACACCGGCGATATCAGCGTCGACGGTGTGCCGCTGCCTGCCGAGGGCCGTGGCCTGGCCGCACTGCGCGCCGATGTCGGCATGGTCTTCCAGTCGTTCAACCTCTTCGCCCACAAGACGATCCTCGAGAACGTCATGCTCGCGCCGATGAGGGTCCGCAAGATCAAAAAGGACGGCGCCCGCACCACGGCGATGGAGCTGCTCGAACGGGTCGGCATCGCCAATCAGGCCGACAAGTACCCGGCGCAGCTGTCGGGCGGTCAGCAGCAGCGCGTGGCCATCGCGCGCGCGTTGGCGATGAACCCGAAGGTGATGCTGTTCGACGAGCCGACCTCCGCGCTCGACCCCGAGATGGTCAACGAGGTCCTCGAAGTCATGGTGTCGCTGGCCAAAGAGGGCATGACCATGCTGGTGGTCACCCACGAAATGGGCTTCGCCCGCAAAGCAGGAAACCGGGTGCTGTTCATGGCAGACGGTCAAGTGGTCGAGGACGCTACGCCGGAAACGTTCTTCACCACGCCGAAGTCCGACCGGGCCAAGGACTTCCTCGGCAAGATTCTCAGCCACTGAGCCGCCGAGCCGCCCACCGATCACGGACATCGAAAACCAGAATGAGGGAAGAAGGAACTCGATGAGGATCAACCGTGCGCTCCGTCTCGGAGTCGGGGCCATCGCCCTGGCCTTGGCCGCCGCCACCAGTGCGGGCTGCGGCAGCGGAGACGATAAGACCACTCTCGACCACGCCAAGGAAGGCAAGCTGACCATCGGCATCAAGTTCGACCAGCCGGGTCTGGGTCAGCGCAACACCGACGGCACCTACAGCGGCTTCGATGTCGAGGTGGCCCGCTATGTCGCGGCCAAGCTCGGCGTGCAGCCCGACGGCATCACCTTCAAGGAAGCACCGTCGGCGCAGCGCGAAACGCTGATCGAGAACGGTCAGGTGGACTTCATCGTCGCCACCTACTCGATCACCGACCAGCGCAAGGAGAAGGTCGATTTCGCCGGCCCGTACTACATCGCGGGCCAGAGCCTGCTGGTGAACGCGGGCAATACCGATATCACCGGACCGGACACGATCGCGGGCAAGACGGTGTGCTCGGTCAAGGGCTCCACTCCGGCCCAGAATATCGAGAAGAACTTCCCCGACACCCAGCTGCAGACCTACGACACCTACTCGCTGTGCCTCGAGGGTCTCAACAGCGGCGCGGTCGGCGCGATGACCACCGACGACATCATCCTCGCCGGTTACGCCGCGCAGACGCCGGGCCGCTACAAGCTGGTCGGTGAGCGGTTCACCACCGAGAACTATGGGATCGGCCTGAAGAAGGGCGATCAGGAAAGCCGCGACAAGATCAACGACGCGATCGAGGCGATGATCGCCGAAGGTGCCTGGGACAAGGCATTCCAGGATTCGGTCGGCCGCGCCGCCGGTTACCCCACTCCGCCCGCTCCGCAGGTGGACCGGTACTGATCCGATGATCGATCGCGGTGGGCGCCGTGATGCGCCCACCGCTCGGTCATCCGATCGGCTCTTTCCCCACCTCACGATCGGAGGCGCGCACCCACCGTGTTCGATTTGATCTCTGAGTACGACTCCCAACTGCTCGACGCGTTCTGGGTCACCATCAAGCTGACCGCCTTCTCCGCGATCGGCGCGCTGGTGCTCGGCACCATCGTCGCCGCCATGCGGGTCTCGCCGGTCCCGGTGGCGCGCTGGGTCGGCACCCTCTACGTCACCATCTTCCGCAATACGCCACTGACCCTGATCCTGGTGTTCTGCTCGATCGGCCTGTATTCGACCCTGCGGGTCAAGCTGGCCGCGGAAGGGCCGGACTCGCTGGCGGAGAACAACTTCCGGTGGGCGGTCGTCGGCCTGAGCGTCTACACCGCGGCCTTCGTCTGCGAATCGCTGCGTGCGGGCATCAATACCGTGCCGCTCGGACAGTCCGAGGCGGGCCGCTCGCTCGGCCTCGGCTTCCTGCAGAACCTGCGGTTGATCGTCTTGCCGCAGGCGTTCCGTTCGGTGATCGCTCCGCTGGGCAGCGTACTGATCGCGTTGACGAAGAACTCCACCGTCGCGTCCGCCATCGGCGTGGCCGAGGCCTCGTTCCTGATGGCCAAGATGCTCGATACCGAGGCCGCACTGCTGGCGATCGGTGCGATCTTCGCGCTCGGCTTCGTCATCCTGACGCTCCCGATGGGCCTGCTGTTCGGATACATCGCCAAACGATTCGAGGTAGCCCGATGAGCCGCGAACCGTCGGTTCTGTTCGATGCGCCCGGTCCAGCGGCGCGCGTGCGCAACATCATCTACTCGGTGATCGTGCTCGCCGTCGTGATCCTGGCGGGATGGTTCGTCTACCGCGGGTTCGACGAGCAGGGCCAGTTCGACGCCGAGAAGTGGACGCCGTTCCTCGAGGCGGATGTCTGGACGACCTATCTGCTGCCCGGTCTGCGCGGCACGATCGTGGCCGCGGTGCTGTCGATCGTCTTCGCGATGGTGCTCGGCATGATCTTCGGTATCGCCCGGCTTTCCGATCACCGATCGGTGCGCTGGGTCGCCGGTGCGATCGTGGAGATCGCACGCGCCATTCCGGTGCTGATCCTGATGATCTTCCTGTTCGCGCTGTACTCCGAATACAACGTGTTCGAATCGGAGTATCTCGCGCTCGGTGCCGTGGTGACCGCGCTGACCATCTACAACGGGTCGGTCATCGCGGAGATCGTGCGGGCAGGTATCCGCTCGCTGCCCAAGGGGCAGACCGAGGCCGCGGCGGCGCTCGGCATGCGCAAGAGCCAGTTGATGCGGTTGATCCTGCTACCGCAGGCCATCACCGCGATGCTGCCGGCGCTGATCTCGCAGATGGTCGTGGCATTGAAGGACTCGGCGCTCGGTTACGTCATCACCTACGAAGAGGTGGTCCGCAACGGTCTGCAGCTCGGCGCCGCGAACTCCAACACGATCCCGGCGTTGATCGTGGTCGCCATCATCATGATCGTGTTGAACATGACGTTGTCGCAGGTCGCGACCTGGCTGGAACGGCGTCTGCGCGCCGGCCGCCGCAAGGGTGGCGGCGCGGTGGTGGCCGCCGATTCGGTGATCACCGACGCCGCTCCCGGCGTGGACATCACCAAAGCCCCGTAACCGGTAGCTGTTCGGCGCACAGGTCGCAATCCCGCGACCTGTGCCCCGTTTCTGTTTCCGGACGTTCTCTGCCTTCAAGGGCGCGGTCCTGCGTGTCACGACCCTGAGCCCACTCCGCAATATAAGTTGAACTATGGTACAACTTGTACCATAGTTCAACTATCTTTGGGAGGCGCCGTGAACGCTGGGCGGTCCGCACGTGCGGGATGGCGAGAATGGGGCGGTCTTGCGCTGTTGGCGTTGCCGACCATGCTGTTGGGGCTCGATGTGACGGCGCTGTACCTCGTCGTGCCGAGTCTGGCCGCGGAATTGAATCCCACCGCGACAGAGACGTTGTGGATCATGGACGCCTACGGCTTCTTCATCGCGGGGTTCCTGATCACCATGGGAACGATGGGTGACCGAATAGGACGACGCCGCCTGCTGATGATCGGCGTGGCTACGTTCGGCGCGGCCTCGGTGTTCGCGGCGTTCGCCCCCAGCACCCTGTGGCTGATCGTGGCGCGGGCGCTGCTCGGAGTGGCCGGGGCAACAATGATGCCCTCGACGCTGTCGTTGATCAGCACTATGTTCACCGACGTCCGGCAACGAGCACTGGCGATCGGTGTGTGGGCCACGATGTTCGCACTCGGCATGGCTGCAGGTCCGGTCGTGGGCGGCGTGCTGGTCGCCCACCTCTGGTGGGGTGCGGTCTTCCTCATTGCCGTGCCGGTCGCCGCCCTCGTACTGGCCGGCGCGCCAGTTCTACTGCCGGAGTTTCGGACCCGTGCCGGTCGACTCGACCTGTTGAGCGTTGGCTTGTCTCTGGCCGCGATGCTGCCCATCATCTACGCGATAAAGCATGCGGCTGCCCATGGCATCGACCTTCAGGCATCGGTCGCTGCCCTACTCGGTTGTGGCTCGGCGGTCACCTTCGTCCGTCGCCAGCTGCGCCTGGCACAGCCGCTGCTGGATATGAAACTGTTTGCCAACCGGGCCTTCTCTGCGGCGCTGACCGTCTTGCTGATCGGTCTGGTCGGCTTTGGCGGGGTGATGCTGTTGGTCACCCAGTACCTCCAGCTCGTTGCGGATCTCTCGCCTACGACGGCCGGGCTGTGGATGGGGCCGCCCGCATCGGCAATGCTCATCGGAGCCATCGGTGCACCGCTGGTGGCCGGGCGCGTATCACCGGGCGTCGTCATGTCGACGACCTTGGCGGTGTCCGTGTCCGGATACGCGCTACTCGCCCTCGCCGAGACCGGCAGCACGCTGAGCGTGGTCGGTGGGTTCGCGTTCGTATATCTCGGACTCGGGGTGATCGCCGCGCTGGGTACCGAAATCGTCGTGGGCGCGGCACCATCGGAGCGGTCCGGATCAGCCGCCGCACTGTCGGAGACGGTTCAAGAGCTTGGTATCGCGGCAGGGGTGGCGATCCTGGGGAGCCTCACGACGGCGATCTATCGCAGCAAGATCGAGGCACCATCCGGGCTGTCCCCGTCCGCGGCCGAGACCTACGGGGACAGCCTCGCCGGAGCATCGTCGGTGGCGGACGAGTTGCCGGCTCGAGCTCTGGAATCCGCACGAGCCGCGTTCACCAGCGGACTCAGTACCGCCGCCGTCGTAGCAGGCATCGCAGTAGCCGCAGCCGCCCTGGTGTGCTTCACGACACTGCGGCACATCCATCCCCTCGGCGACGCACACGCTGAGCCAGCCGATAACCTCGTCTCGCGGGAGGCGCAATGACTGGTGAGACGATGGCGGCTGAACAGGACACGGTCGATGGACGCCGACTGCGCGGTCAACGCCGCCGAGCTCAGATCATCGAGGCAACGCTCATGATCGTCCTCCGCGACGGCGCCAGCGGGGTTACTCACCGGACCGTCGCCAAGGAGGCCGGGATCACCACCAGCCTGACGCTCTACTACTTCGCCACCTTGGACGACCTGCTGGTAGCCGCACTGACCAGCGTCACGGATGCGTACACCCACCGTATTCGTCAACTCATCGATTCCGAGGACGACCCACTCGATGGTCTTGCCCACCTCATCGCAGAATCCGCCGGCCCCGGCCGTGAGCGAGCACTCGCCGAACGCGAGCTGTCGACCCTGGCGGCGCGCCGACCCGCCCTTCGGCCCGTCGCGCGACGGTGGCGCGACAACGTCGCGGAACTCGCCCGAACGCAGACAGACGACCAAGACACGGTGGCAGCCTTCGTCGCCCTGACCGACGGCCTGTGCACAGCAATCCTTCTCGACGACCACGAGGCCGACCCGGACCACATCCGGGCAGTCCTCAGAAAGTCTCTATCGACAACCCTGCCCTAGGCCTACGGGCCGGACCGGCGAGTGTCGCGACTGCACAACGTCTCGTCGCGCAACACCTAGGACCCGCAATTGCGACGAGTTCGACGCTGGCCCAGCGAGTCCGGGCCCGGCGCCCCCGGTTTCCGCCCCTGGAGCGGACGGACTTGCGAACCGGGCAGCGGTCTCCAGCGGTCAGTCGAGTGGCCGGGCGTCATCGGGCGCGAACGGTTCCGAGCCGGTGGCGTCGAGTTCGGCCTTGACGACGGTGTAGGCGGTGGAGGGGTTATAGCCGCGGCGGGCGAGCATTCCGACGAGACGGCGGATCGCCTTGTCGCGGTCGAGGTTCGCAGGCATGGTGCGCAGTTTGCGGCGGACGAGTTCGGTGGCGCGGTCGTGCTCGTCGTCGGCGGTGACGGCGGAGAGGGCTGAGTCGGCGTCGTCCTTGGATACGCCTTTGCGATGTAGTTCCTGGGCGAGCGCCTGGCGACCTTTGCCGGAATAGGTGTGCCGGGACTGCACCCATTCCTGGGCGAAGGCGGCGTCGTCTATGAGGCCGACCTCGGCGAGCCGGTCGAGGGCGTGCTCGCTCACCTCGGCGGTGTATCCCTTGGCGGCCAAACGTTGTGCGAGTTCGGCGCGGCTGCGTGCGCGGACGGCGAGCAGCCGCAGGCAGGCGTCTTTCGCCTGTTCGACGGTGCCACCTGAGTCCGAACTGTCCGCAGTTTCGTCGCTCGGCGCGGCTGCCCGGCTCCTACCGCCCCGGCGTGAACGACGGTCGGTCGACGTCGACTCCCTGCCGCGGTCGTTCTCAGACGCGGGCCACGAAGCGTCGGTGGAGGCGATCCGGTCACCACGCTCGTCGGCTTCTGCCCGGGAACGACCACGGCGGCGCCCACTGTCCTCATGTTGCGCGCTGCGACGTCCACCGCCCCACCTGGAGAACTCGGTCGAGCCTGTCCGCTGCGGATCGGACCTGCTCGACCGAGTTCCCAGTACACCCGCATCGGCCGAACCACCATCGGCCGAGCGGGTCCGGTCCGGTTCCTGGCCATCCGGCCGGAGACCGGTGGTCTCAGCGATGTCGACGCCGAGGCGCGCCAGCTGCCGTCGCATATCAGCGACCGGATCAGCCGACGCCCGCTCGGGCGCCGCATCTGCCCGCGAGGTGACGCGGGTGCGCCGCGGATCAGAAATCGGCGGGAACCTCTTCGCTCGCCGTCACGTCGGCGCCGATGCCGAGCTTCTCCTTGATCTTCTTCTCGATCTCGTCGCGGACGTCGAGGTTCTCCAGCAGGAACTTGCGGGCATTCTCCTTGCCCTGGCCCAGCTGATCGCCTTCGTAGGTGTACCAGGAGCCGGACTTACGGATGAAGCCATGCTCGACACCCATATCGATGAGCGAGCCCTCCTTGGAGATGCCGTGGCCGTAGAGGATGTCGAATTCGGCCTGTTTGAACGGCGGCGACACCTTGTTCTTGACGACCTTCACCCGGGTACGGTTGCCGACCGCGTCGCTGCCGTCCTTGAGGGTCTCGATGCGCCGCACGTCCAGGCGCACCGAGGCGTAGAACTTCAGCGCCTTACCACCGGTGGTGGTTTCCGGGGAGCCGAACATGACGCCGATCTTCTCGCGCAGCTGGTTGATGAAGATGGCGGTGGTGCCGGAATTGTTCAGCGCGCTGGTCATCTTGCGCAGCGCCTGGCTCATCAGCCGGGCCTGCAGGCCGACGTGACTGTCACCCATCTCGCCCTCGATCTCGGCACGCGGTACCAGCGCGGCGACGGAGTCGATGACGATGATGTCGATGGCGCCGGAACGGACCAGCATGTCGGCGATTTCCAGGGCCTGCTCACCGGTGTCGGGCTGGGAGACCAGCAGCGCGTCGGTGTCGACACCGAGCTTGCGGGCGTAGTCCGGGTCGAGCGCGTGCTCGGCGTCGATGAACGCCGCGACACCGCCGGCGGCCTGGGCGTTGGCCACCGCGTGCAGCGCGACGGTGGTCTTACCCGAGGCTTCCGGGCCGTAGATCTCCACGACGCGACCGCGCGGCAGACCGCCGATACCCAAGGCCACATCCAGCGCGATCGAGCCGGTGGGAATCACCGACACCGGCTGACGGGCTTCCTCACCGAGCCGCATCACCGCACCCTTGCCGAAGCTCTTCTCCACCTGAGCCAGGGCGAGCTCGAGCGCCTTGTCGCGGTCGTACGCCTGTGGTGCCATGTCTTGATCCCCTTTTCGACGGGTGAGTCTCGTTCTGTGGTTGGCGCCCACATTAGAGGGCGGCACCGACAAGTTCTGGCGACCAGATTAGACGAACAGATGTTCGAGTCAAGCGACGCGCCCGAAGGTGGCTACCACTGCGGCAATGGCGTCTCGTCCCCCGCCGAGCGCGGGCCGGGGATGCGTCGGTCGGACTCGTCGATACGGACGTCGTTGATGCTCGCCTCTCTGCGGGCCATCAGCCCGTCCGCCGCGAACTCCCACTGTTCGTTGCCGTAGCTGCGCCACCACCGGCCGGTATCGTCGTGCCATTCGTACTGGAACCGCACGGCGATCCGGTTGCCATCGAACGCCCACAGGTCCTTGCGGAGCGCGTAGCCGTTCTCCTTCGCCCACTTCCGGGTCAGGAATTCGACGATGGCGGCACGTCCGACGATATGCTCGTCCCGGTTACGCCACACCGAGTCCGGTGTATAGGCGGCGGCGACGCGTTCGGGATCGCGGGTGTTCCAAGCATCCTCAGCGGCACGCACTTTCGCTGCCGCGGTGATGCGATCGAACGGGGGCAGTGGGGGTCGCATCGACCTCTCCTTCGTGGGTTCGGTTCAGGGGTTGACGGGCGAGAGTTCGGCGGGCCCCCATCGCAGCGGGCCTGCCGCCGAGGTATCGACCACCTCGGTGACGGTGAATTCGATCGAGCACTGACCGTCCGCCGCTTCGGCCCGCGGCGCCCAGACCAGCTCCGCGGTGCCGGTGAGTTGCAGGCACCCGCCGGTGGACCAGTTCGGAACGAGGATGCCGCAGCGGGGATTCACCGCGATATTGCCGAGCGTCATGAACATCGAGTTGCCGCGGTAGTCCGGCCAGCGCAGCCGGGTGGGTGAGAGCATCTCCAGGAATCCGGGATTGCCACCGCGATGGGAGGCGTCGGCATTGCCTTCGGTGTCGGCGCTGGCGAGGAAGAACGTGTCGGCCGCGGCGATGGCCGAGCGCTGCTGGGCGTCCAGCGCCGACGCGTGCCGCGGCCGGGCCGCCGCTCGCGGGTCATAGGAGCGGATCTGCCTGCGCGAGATGTATTTCGGGCAGTTCGAATACACCTGATCGGTGATGATCCGCAAGCCGTCACCCTCGGGTGTCGCGGTGCCGTTGACACGCATGCGTCTGCGTCGCTGCGGTTGTAGCGCGATCAGGCCGATGCCTGCCGATCGGTCGAGAGCCTCGCGCAGCGGGTCGCCGACCGCAGGCCGTGCATCGATCAGGACGGCGTGCGCGCCGTCCGCCCGAAGGAATCCGGGCGGTCCGGACAGCTGGCTCGCCCACATCCGGCCCGCGGCGTCGGCGGCGGCGAGCACCACCATCGACTGTTCGGCCAGGAAGGACGCGGCGACCGCGGGAATGTCGCCTCGGATCATCCGGCCGACCCTGCCTGCAATATCGGCCTGCCCCATCCGCTCCTGGACGGCGCGTTCACCGGCATGGAAGGGCGTCATCACGGTTACACCTGCCTCGTCGCCGAACGGTCGATGGTGTGCGCTCAGAAGAAGCCGCAGGTGGGCGCGGATCCGGTGGGCGCGGGCGCGGATTCGGCTCCGCTGGGTGCGTAGACCTCGAGCCGGATGCCGTCGGGATCGGTGAAGAAGATGCCACCGGAGGCCGCGCCCTCACCGTGTGCCACCACACCATCGTGGGCGAACTCCACCGACTGCTCGCGCAGTGTCGCCTCTACCGCGCGGACCTGCTCGATGGTGTCGACCTGGAACGACAGATGATGCAGGCCAGGGGTGGCGGTGGCGAATGCGCCCTCGCTCTGCTGCCACAGGGTCAGCACCAGAGTGCCGCCTGTGCCGAGGAAGGCCCATTTCCGACCGTCGTCGGTACTGGCCGCGAGCTGCTCGAAGCCGAGGGCACTGCGATAGAAGTCGACCGATCGGGACAGATCGGAAACGTTGAGCCCGATGTGGCCGGTGGCGAGCTGGGGCGTGGTCATGGTTTCTCCTCCGGAATGGTCAAACCGCCATAATTGGTTTGTCTGGTTAGAACCTAAGGGCGGACGAACTCCAATGTCAACTGTTCAAATGAGTTTTAGTGGTTAGAACGAGGTGGTTGTCATGCCGACGTGCCGCGAGCCGTTACCCTCAGGCATGCTCGATCCACGCCCTCACCTCGGTGAACCACTGGCCTTGGATCTGTTGAACACCCGGTGGATAGCCGACGGGCCGCAGGACCTGCTCACCGATGTGGCGGGTCTGCGGATCTGGCTGGAATCGGCCGGGCTTGCCGATCGTGCCCGCGTGGACACCGCCACCTTGGACGCCGTGCGCACCGCCCGCGCCGCGATCTACGAGACCGTCTGCCACGGCACACGAGACGCCCTCAACGAGGTCCTCGACCGCGGCCGCATCCGGCGCACGCTCTCGGAGAGCGGGCCCGACGATGCGCCGGAGGTCACCGACCCGGTGTGGCTGCCCGGCTGGCTCGCCGCCGACGACCTGCTGAGTCTGCTGGCCAAGGCCCCCGACCGCATCCGTCAATGCGCGCATCCGGAGTGCGTGCTGTTCTTCTACGACACGTCCAAGAACGGCACCAGGCGCTGGCACTCCATGGCGTCCTGCGGTAACCGCACCAAGGCGGCGCGGCACTACGCGAAGAAGCCCTGACCGCTACCGAGCGGAATCGGCATTGCGGTCAGAACAGTTCGTCGAGCAGCCGGTAGCGCCGACGTCGACCGCGGCAACGCGTGGCGGCAGCGGCACATCGCGCCAGGACGAGGGGCGGTCACCAGCGGGCGCGGGGGACGTCGAATTCGGCGCAGAGGGCGCGCCAGACGTCACGCGGGTCGATACCGGCTTCGATGGCAGCGGCACCGGTTCTGCCGAGGGACGGGATCACGTGGTCGGTGAGCAAGGTGTCGCCGCGGGACACACCGAACTCGGTGTGCAACAGCTCCTGGAATTCGGTCAATCGCACCGTGCCGAAGATACCCGTGTGCGCGCGAGGCGACAGCCGGGCCCGGCGGTGCTGTCCCCTACCGGGCCGCGGCGAGGGCGGTGTGGCACAGCTCGACCGGGTCGGTCACCACCGCCAGGCCAGCCGCGGCCTCGGCCGCTGCGGCTGCGAAACCCGGCTCCGAAAGCACCCGCTGCACTGCCTCACGAACAGCGTCGGCGGTCAGCGGCCGCACAAGCAGCGAACTACCGTGGCGCACTGCGCGATTGGCCAGTTCCCATTGGTCACCGCCGCCGGGGACGGTCACCACCGGCACGCCGGCCGACAGCGCTTTCGCGAGCAGCCCGTGCCCGCCACCACCGACGACGACCGAGGCATGCCGGAGCAGTTCGTCCTGGCGCCCCAAACCCGCGGTGGCCCAAGGCGGCAGGTCGGCGGGCGGCTCATCCAACATCGACACCGCTACCCGGACACCGGTCCCCTCCAGTCCCGCGAGCACGGTCTCCACCATCCCAGCGACCCCGGTATGCGCGGTGGACGGCGCCACCACCACCAGCGGGCCGTCGCCCGGCGGCGGGTCCAGAATCGCATCGGTCGGCTCCCACAGCAGCGGCCCGATCAGATGCGCGGTCTCCGGCCAATCCGGACGCGGCACCTCGAGGGCAGGAAGGGTCGCGATCAGGCGAGCGATCGGCCCCGGGTCCTCGCCCGGCAGCCCGACACTCGCCCGCGCCCGCGCCCGCTGCCGCCGCCCCTGTTCGATGGCGCGCGCGGTCATGGTCCGCAATACCCCGTCACGCATCCGACCACGCAACCCGACGCCGGGAGCGAGCCCGCTCCCGATGGGCGGCAGCGCTTTCGAGGGCAGATACAGCGGATGCGGTGACAGTTCGACCCAGGGCACGCCGAGCCGTTCGGCTGCCATCCCGCCGCCCGCCGTGAGCACATCGGAGACCACCAGCTCCGGCAGCATGGCACTGAGCTCGGGCAGGATCTCGGTCGAGATATGCGCGGCACGTTCATGGATGCGCTGCCCGGCGTCGCGATCGTCGTCGGTGGCGCGTGGCGCCAGACCTTTGAGCCTGCGCACCCCGATCCCCGCGCCCCGGGCGGCCTCGAACCAGCGCGGCCCGGTGAACAGCACCGGCTCGTCACCGGCGGCGGCAAAGCGCACACACAGCGCGATAGCGGGGAACGCATGACCCGGATCCGGACCTGCGATGACGGCTACTCGCATCCGCTCAGCCTGCCACACCGGTGATAGACCGCGACGGCGCATGCCATGGCGCTACTCAGCCGCGAAAGTGGAACAGCTCGAATCCCACCGCGCGCTCGGCGGGGAAGCCCTCCTTGGGCCCGGTGGTCATCTCGATCACGGCGCGCGCCTGTTCGGCGACGGGTTCGTCACTCAATGCCGCCAGGTAGCGGCCGTGTGCGGCGAGCGAGGCTTCGGCTTTGTCGACGGAGTCGGTGACGTCGACGGCGTGCGTCATCGTCGGCCCGACCACGGCCGCCCACCGCGGCGTCCATGGTTCCAGCTCGGCCAGCTCACGGAAGATCCACTCGTTGCCCGCGTCGGAGACCGCGTCAAGCGCGGCTCGCCCCACTGCCCGGTGATCGGCACTGTTGACGTATCCGGGTGCCCAGGTATCGCCGAAATTGAACAGCACCACCATGTCCGGGCGATGCCGCCGGATCGCCCCGGCGAGATCGCGGCGTAGCGCCAGGCTCTCCTCGACCCGGCCGTCGGGGTAGCCGAGGAACTCGACTTCATTCACACCGACCACGCCGGCCGAGGCGATCTCCTCGCCTTCGCGCAGCGGGCCGGCGTCCGCGGGCGCCATACCGGCGATCCCGGCCTCGCCCGAGGTGGCCAGCACGTAGCGAATGTCCTTGCCCTGGCCGGTCCAGCGCGCCACGGCCGCGGCGGCTCCGTATTCGATGTCGTCGGGATGCGCGACGATCACCAAGCCGCGCTCCCAATCCTCCGGTAGCTGCTCCATACCCGCCATTCAAACACGCGAGCCGAGATGACAACGGGCCGTGCACCATCCACCTCGGATGACACACGGCCCGGTCGGCGCGTACGCGTCAGAGCTTGCTCACGGTGTTGTCCGAACCCGACACCGCCTTGTACAGCAGGTAGAGGCCGAATACCACGGCGCTGATCACCAGGATCGGGAACAGTCCCTTGATCAACGCGCCGATGACGGCCAGTGCGATCCAGACGACGGCGACCACGCCGATGATCTTCCACAGCATTTCGTGCCTCCCAGCAGTTCGTTCCTCTCTTCGAGCATGACACCGGGTCGGCGATAAATCACCAGGTGAGAACCGATATCGGGGTGAAGTTCAGGGTTCACCCCTAGCCCGGGTACCGACATCGGCCGGTAGATCGCGCGCTGTGCACTCAGTCCGGCGTACTCGCTCGGTCGAGGGGCGCGTTCGGATCGAGAACGACGTCGACTGTGCGCAGATGGTGGTCGATCAGCAACCAGGCCTGCGTGGTCAGGAGTTCGACCAGCTCCGTGCGCGAGGTTCCGCGGAAGGTCAGCCACCACTGCACCGTGGCGTCGATGAGCCCGAGCAGCGCGACGACCAGCCGGTCCGCGGCGACCGGGTCGGCGTCGAAGCGCGGAATGTAGCGGACCGCCGCGGCGGAGATCTCGGCGGCGAAGGCACTACCGCCGATCCGAGGCAGGTCTTTGCCCCGGTAGTAGTTGCGTCCCAGCAGGAAGCGGTACAGGTTCGGGTGTTCGCTGGCCCAGCCGACGTGGGCCACGATCGGCGCCCGAATGGCGTCGAGCGGGGTGCCGTCGACGACGAGCGCGGCGCGGATCCGCTCGGTGATCTCCAGATGAGCCCGTTTGGCCACCGCCCAGTCGAGCTCTGCCTTGCTGGCGAAATGGCGATAGAAGTGGGTGCGGTTGAGGCCGGCACGGTCGGCGATCTGGCCGGTCAACGCATCGGGTCCGTGTTCGGCGATCGCGGCGAGGGCCGCATCGACGATCGTCGCGCGGCGCTCGTCACGAGCCGAGGCGTCCGATCCCGACCGCCGAGACTCGGCGGTATCGATCCATCGCTGTCGTTCCACGTTGCGTCACGCTATCCGAGGCCGGGGCCATCTTTCGACGGGTGGGGCTTGTCACACCGGCGGGTGTGGGACACACTGTACCCGTTATTCCCGGTAACGAATACTGCTCCGGGGACCGCTGAACGGAGGACACCCGATGACCACCTACCGGTCGTGTTGGATGAACGAGGATCTCGACGCGTTGCGCGAGCTCGCGCGGGCCTTCTTCGAGAAGGAAGTAGCGCCCAACGTCGACAAGTACATCGAACAGCACCATGTCGACCGCGACCTGTGGAACAAGGCCGGTGAGCTCGGTCTGCTGTGCCTGTCGATCCCGGAGGAGTACGGCGGCGGTGGCGGCACCTTCGCCCACGAGGCCGTACTGATCGAGGAGCAGGCCCGGGTCGTCGACACCGCCTGGGGCCAGAGCCTGCACAACGGCATCGTCGCGCACTATCTGCTGGCCTACGGCACGGAGGAACAGAAGCAGCAGTGGCTGCCGAAGATGGCCAGCGGTGAGGTCGTCGGCGCGATCGCGATGACCGAGCCCGGCACCGGGTCGGATCTGCAGAACGTCAAGACCAAAGCGGTGCGCGACGGCGACGAGTACATCGTCAACGGGTCCAAGACCTTCATCACCAACGGGGCGCAGGCCGACCTCATCATCGTGGTGGTCAAGACCGACACCAGCCAGGGCGCCTCCGGCATCAGCCTGGTGCTGGTCGAGGCCGACCGGACCGGTTTCCGGCGCGGCCGGGTGCTGGACAAGATCGGCCAGAAGGGCCAGGACACCTCCGAGCTGTTCTTCGAGGATGTGCGTATCCCGGTGAGCAACCTGCTCGGCACCGCCGAGGGCCAGGGCTTCGTCCAGCTGATGCAGCAGCTGCCGCAGGAACGGCTGATCATCGCCGTCGGCTCGGTGGCGGGCATGGAAGTCGCGCTCGAGCACACGCTGCGCTACACCAAGGAGCGCGAGGCGTTCGGACGCTCGGTGTTCGGTTTCCAGAACACCAAGTTCAAGCTCGCCGAGGTCGCCACCGAGACCAAGATCGCCCGCGTGTTCACCGACGACTGCATCGCCAAGCACATCGTCGGCGAGCTCGACATCCCCACCGTCGCGATGGCCAAGTGGTGGACCACCGACCGCGCCATGTCGGTGGCCAGCGAATGCCTGCAGCTGCACGGTGGCTACGGCTACATGACCGAGTACCCCATCTCCCGCATGTGGGTCGACAACCGCGTGCAGATGATCTACGCGGGCACCAACGAGATCATGAAGGAAATCATCGCGCGCTCCCTCTGAGCGCAGCGTTCAGCGGTCGATAATGGCGGACGCCGGAGCATCGGGCTCCGGCGTCCGCCTTGTTGGTCCGGTCGCCGACGTGCCCGCGCATATGACCGGATGCCGGCCCGGCTGCGGGAATCTGCTCGGCGACGGTCAGTGGCCGTGTGGGGGCAGTGGGGCGGGCGCCTGCCGGTCGGCGATTTCGGTGAGAGCCTGGGCCCAGCCGTCGAGGCGGTCGGCGGCGTGCTGGAGTTCTGCGACGATGCCATTGAACTGATAGGCCACAACAGTGCTGTCCGGGACGGCGAGCACGCGGCCCGCGGCGGCGACGAGCTGTTCGTATTCGGCGACACCGGATTCGAGGCGGTCGACCGCGGCGCGGACGTTACCGGTGAGCGCGGCGGCGGCGTGCGGGTTGGTGCGGCCGACAGTAGCCGCTGCGCGTTCCATCGCGGCGATATCGGCGGCGAGGGCATGAAGTGCGGCGGCGCCGGAGCGCGCGGTGTCGAGGAGATCGTCGAGTTCGTCGGGTGGTAGCCGGTGCGAGCGGGCGATCTGCGCGGCCAGATCGTGCATGGCGCGCTCGGCGTGCACCAATCGCATGATCGGCGCACGGGCCGCGGACCGCACACCGGGAGCTTTGCGTGCGACGAATGCCGCCTGCGGCAAAGGCTTTCCGCGCAACCGCAGATAGCGACGAGCGCTCAGCGCGGTCCCGGTCACCAGGGCTACCGCGCCACCACCGACGACGACAACGGCCCAGGCGGGCGCCGAGATCACGATCAGCCCAACAGTTCCCACCGTGGTGAGGCCGGAGACGGTGCCGAGCTGCATACTGCGCCTGCGCGCACGGCGGCGCTTACGCAACTCACGTTCACGTGGATCAGCCCAGCGACGCACCGCAACGAGTGCGTGCTCGCCCACTTCGCGCAGTGTATCGGGCAGATTGGTGGGGTGGGTGCCCCCGTGGGAGGGTGCTCCCACGATGTTCATGCCGTCGACGCGGCCGCGTGACCCCTTGCGGCTCATGTCCATCCTTCCGCCGACACCACCACGACCGTCCCACCGGACAGCCGGCATTCCGGGCGGGTGCGGGCGTCCACCGGTCTACCGGACGCCCGCACACTCGCCACCATCGATCTTCCTCGCGTCTACCGCTACTGCTGCGCGGTCTGGCCTTTGTTCATCTGCGGCTGCGGCTGTGCCGGATCGGCCTGCGCCTGCGCCGGGTTGATCGCCGGTGCGGCTCCGCCAGAGGGCAGCGCGTCACCGCGCATGGAGGCACGGATCTGCTCGAGCTTGCTGTGGCCGGCCATCTGGATGCTGGCCTGCTGCACCTCGAGCATGCGCCCCTGCACCGAGTTCTGCGCCAGTTCGGCCGAACCGAGCGCGGTGGCGTAGCGGCGTTCGATCTTCTCGCGCACCGCGTCCAGGCTCGGGGTGGAGCCGGGCGCCGACAGTGTGGAGTCCATCTGCTGCAGCGAGGCGCTGACCTGCTCCTGCATCTTGGCCTGCTCGAGCTGGCTGAGCAGCTTGGTGCGCTCGGCGACCTTCTGCTGCAGCAGCATGGCGTTCTGCTCGACCGCCTTCTTGGCCTGCGAGGCGGCCTGCAGCGACTGGTCGTGGAGCACCTTCAGGTCTTCGACCGACTGCTCGGCGGTGACCAGCTGCGCCGCGAACGCCTCGGCGGCGTTGGTGTACTGGATCGCCTTCTCGGTGTCGCCCGCGGCGGTGGCCTGATCGGCCAGCATCACAGCCTGACGGGCATTGGCGTTGAGCTTTTCGACCTCGTCGAGCTGCCGGTTGAGCTTCATCTCCAGCTGACGCTGGTTGCCGATAACCGACGCGGCCTGCTGCGAGAGGGCCTGATGCTGACGCTGTGCTTCCTCGATAGCCTGCTGAATCTGGACCTTCGGATCCGCGTGCTCTTCGATCTTGGAATCGAAGAGGGCCATCATGTACTTCCAGGCCTTGACGAACGGATTAGCCATCGATTGATCCCGCCTCCATCTGCTGCGCCGCTGTGCGCGACTCCAGTGCGCGACCGTCACGCACCCGATATATGCCTATCCTCCACCATGTGGCGCCCGGTCCGGGCCAACCCCGCGAGGTCGGGGACCGGCTCGGACCGTTCGGCCACCTATGACGAATCTATCCGCTCATGCGGGTGCGCCGCAGCGTTGCCACGGCTCACCGCCGATTTCGGGCTCATGCGCTGCGCACCAGAACCAGGGTGTCCGAGCGCGGCGCGGGGATGA
Source organism: Nocardia cyriacigeorgica (assembly GCF_010868145.1). GTDB lineage: Bacteria > Actinomycetota > Actinomycetes > Mycobacteriales > Mycobacteriaceae > Nocardia > Nocardia cyriacigeorgica_D. The sequence continues at coordinate 201,127 of NZ_JAAGUY010000003.1, read as the reverse complement.
CGATCCTGGTGTCGTCGTCGATATGCGGGCGGGCCACCGACATCGTGGCCGCTGCTGGCTCATGCTCGGCCGCGGTTTCGGCAGGTGCGGGCTCATGCCCGGCCCCGCCACCGACCGGCACGCCCTCGGCCGCACCCGGTCCTGCCGGCACCGGCACGGCGGCCTCGCGCACGTCATCCCTACCGGCCATGATCGTGCTCACGTCCCACAGCACCCGCGACAGCGGGACGTCGAGGGCCTCGCAGATCGCGGCCAGCAGCTCGCTGGAGGCCTCCTTGCGGCCCCGCTCGACCTCGGACAGATAGCCGAGACTCACCCGCGCGGAGGTGGACACCTCCCGCAGGGTTCGCTGCTGGGCGAGACGCGCACGCCGCAGACTGTCACCGATCGCTTCTCGCAGCAGCGTCATCTCGGTCTCCTAACTTCCTGTTTCCAGGCCGTCGGCGCGCATGCGCCGTTCTTTCTGGCACAACGTCTCGGCGCGTCCGGTTGGTTCCCGAACGAGGTATCTCGCCCGCGAACTCAGTCCGTTATCGCCGGCCCTCGCACACAGCGCAGGAGCTCGGCGACGGCGGTCCGGGTCGCACCGAGTCTGATGTTCCACCGGTCGCCGGACAGTTTCAACCGCATCACCTCGGTGTGCCCGGGGCCGGCCAAGCCGAGGAACACCGTGCCGACCGGGTAACCGCCCTGCTCATCCGGTCCGGCGACGCCGGTCAGGCCGACTCCCCAGTCGGCGCCGCAGCGGGTCCTGGCGCCGACGGCGAGCTGTTCGGCGGTGCTTGCGGCGACCGGACCTTCGGTGGCGAGCACGTCGGCACCTACACCTGCCAAGCTGTGTTTGAGGTCGGTGGCGTACACCACCAGTCCACCGCGCAGCACCACACTGGCACCGGGGACACCCGCGATGGTGGCGCTGAGCAGGCCCGCGGTCAGCGATTCGGCCGTGGCGACGGTCTGACCGGCCGCGGTGAGCGCGGCCACCAGCTCGGCGGCGGGTACGCCCGCGGTGAGCGGATCGTTCATGCGGCGCGGTTGCGGGCGGAGCCGGCGAACCAGACGCGCGCCGCCTGACCGACGTAATCGAGTCCGGTGGCCACGGTCAGCACCAGCGCCACCCACATCAGTGCCATCCCCGCGGTGGCGAACCCACCCGCGAGCGGCAGCACCAGGACCGCGATCGCCAGCGATTGCACCAGGGTCTTCAGCTTGCCGCCGCGTCCGGCGGGGATGACACCACGGCGCACCACGACCAACCGCAACAACGTCACACCGAGCTCACGGCCGCAGATGACGATCGTTATCCACCACGCCAGGTCGCCGAGCACGGACAACCCGATCAGGGCCGAGCCGATCAGCGCCTTGTCCGCTATGGGGTCGGCCAGCTTGCCGAAGTCGGTGACCAGACCGTATTTGCGGGCCAGTTGCCCGTCGAACCGGTCGGTGATGGCGGCGAGTCCGAACAGTGCGGCTGCGGTGACCCGCCACGCGGTGTCGTGACCACCTCCGGCGAACAGCGCGAGCACGAACAGCGGAACCAGCGCGATCCTGGCCATGGTCAGGACATTCGCGATGTTCAGCAGCGGAACGGCGGGCTCGGCCGGCGGGGCTACCAGGCCGGGGCGCAGCGGCGCCGGCCCGGACCAACCGCGATCCATTTCGTCGGGTTGCACGCTCATGGCCGCCTCTCGGTCCAGTCGCGCTGCCCGGCGCGATGCGTTGAGCGGTACGACTGGGTGTGCGGCACATCTCCAGACTATCGGTAGCGGCGCCGACTACTGTGCACCCCATGACCTCACGGGGACCACTGAGTGGTTCGACCAGCGACGCACCCGCCGCGGTGCCCGCCGATCCGGCAGACGCGGCACCGTTGAACACGTCCGCCACCGGATCGGCCGGCGCGCATGATCGTGTCCCGACCATGCGCCGCGCCCGAACCTCCGACGTCCCCGCGATCAAAGCCCTGGTGGACGTCTATTCGGGCCGGATCCTGCTGGAGAAGAATCTGGTCAACCTGTACGAGGCGGTACAGGAATTCTGGGTGGCCGAACTCGACGGCCGAGTGGTCGGCTGTGGTGCACTGCACGTGCTGTGGGCCGACCTGGGCGAAGTGCGCACCGTCGCGGTGCACCCGGATGTCAAGGGCCACGGTGTGGGCAAGCTCATCGTGCGGCGGCTGATCGAAGTGGCCAGGGAGCTGGAGCTGGGCCGGGTCTTCGTGCTGACCTTCGAGGTGGATTTCTTCTCCAGGCACGGGTTCGTCGAGATCGACGGGACACCGGTGACTGCCGAGGTGTACGCCGAGATGTGCCGCTCCTACGACACCGGTGTCGCCGAATTCCTCGACCTCAGCTACGTCAAGCCGAACACCCTCGGCAACACCCGGATGCTGCTCACCCTCTGAGCGGTCCTGCCCCGCCCTCGACAGAAAGCGATCGATCGTGCCGCTGTTCGCCGTCCACTACACCTACACCGCCGACACCGTGCCCGGCCGCGACGAGCATCGTCCCGTGCACCGCGGCTGGCTGTCCGATCGGCTCGCGGACGGCGCCCTGCTGACCAGCGGGCCCTATCCCGACGGTTCGGGCGCACTGCTGGTGTTCCGCGCCGATGATGAGTCGGCGTTGCAGGCGATGTTGGCGGAGGACCCGTTCGCCAGACAGAACCTGATCACCGACGTCCGAGTGAACGAGTGGCTGCCCATCTTCGGAGCAATGAGCGACGCGTGAACACCGGTGGCGCCGGACCGGCGCCACCGAGTTGCCGCTACTTTGCCGTCTGCCTGGTGCGGAGCAGGCTGGCCACGGTCGCCACCGCCAGGATCCCGATGATCACCGACAACGAGAACGCAGTGGAGATCTCCGGCACCGAAACGTGCTCACCGCCGTTGATGAACGGCAGCGTGTTCTCGTGCAGTGCGTGCAGCACCAGCTTCACACCGATGAACGCCAGGATCGCGGACAGGCCGTAGGACAGGTACACCAGCCGGTCGAGCAGGCCACCGATCAGGAAATACAGCTGACGCAGGCCCATCAGCGCGAACGCGTTCGCCACGAAGACGATGTAGGGCTGTTCGGTCAGGCCGTAGATGGCCGGAATCGAGTCGAGCGCGAAGAGCAGATCGGCGAAGCCGATGGCCAGCAGGGCCAGCAGCATCGGGGTGACCACGCGTCGGCCGTTGATCCTGGTGATCAGTTTGTCGCCGTCGTATTCGTCGGTGGTCGGCACCAGGCGTTTGGTCAGCGCGACGATGCGACTGTCGCGTTTCTCCTCCTCCTCGACCTCGTGACCGCTCTCCCGCAGCAGTTTGACCGCGGTGTAGACCAGGAACAGTCCGAACAGGTAGAAGACCCAGCTGAACGCGCTGATCGCGGCGGCGCCGACGGCGATGAAGACACCGCGCATCACCAGAGCCACCACGATGCCGATGAGCAGGACTTTCTGCTGGTAGATCCGTGGCACCGCGAAGGTCGACATGATGATCAGGAATATGAACAGGTTGTCCACCGAGAGCGCCTTCTCGGTGACGAAGCCGGCGTAATACTCACCCGCGAACGTCCCGCCCCACTTCCAGGCGATGAAACCGCCGAAGGCCAGCGCAAGGCCGATGTAGACCGCCGACCAGAAGCCGGACTCCCGGAAGGTCGGCTCGTGCGGCGTGCGTACGTGGGCGAAGAAATCGAAGACGAACAAGCCGAGGATCACCGCGATGGTGATCCCCCACTCCAGCGCGGTCACCTGCATGGTGCGCCCCTATCGACAGTGAGGATCATGGCGTCAATCATGCCCGATTTGCCCGATTCGCTCGGCTTGCGGGTTGGTTGCTCACCATGATTTCACATCGATCGGGCATCTCTGCCACTCCATGACAGCCGTCTCACCGCCCTGTTCTCGCAGACGACCGCATCGCGTCCGGTGCGTGGGCCATCGTGTCCGCAGTCGCGGCGATGCACTGACTGCCACCCCGTGAGGTCATCTCACCAGCTCGATCCCGCCTCGTCGGCACGCCGGTAGTCATGCACGACACCACCTCGACCCATCGTGCCGAACATATGGGTTGTCGGCCCCTCCGATTCTCATGAGCAAGCAGCAATTGATCGGAGCCGAAAAAGGCCTTTCTTGAACATTATTCGAGTGCTACCGTGATTCCTGTCATCGAAATCACCCACGTATCAACACTTCAGACGAAAGGCTCGAGCCATGAACGTGCAGCGCATTCATGAGCGGCAGTTGTGCCGACTCGGCGTAGCGCGCCGGCTCAGCGGATTCGCCATGCCCGAGGCCAGGATGTATGCCGATCGCCTCGCTCGCGCCCGGAGCGGCCCCTAGCTCGATCTTCACGATCCAGCAAGGGGTCATTCCAGGCGACAGCCAGGAATGGCCCCTTTTTCGTGTGCGCATAAATTGCACACGAATCAGCACGGCAGTATGCCCGAGCGGACGAAAGGGCCTGACTGTAAATCAGGTGCATTACGCCATCGGAGGTTCGAATCCTCCTGCTGCCACCAATTCCCGAATTCTCGATTAACCCCGAGTGCCACGACGCACTCGGCCCATGGCTCACGCAGGTTGCCGCCGGGCTCTCATAAGGCCCGGTCGCGTGGTTCGACTCCACGGTGAGCTTCGGCGGAGGTCACTCCTCGTCCGATCCCGCATGCCACAGCGGCAGTGCGGATCGGCCAGAGCAAACCTTCCGGACAAGACCGCGGACTCAGTCCTCCGACTCCTCGGGCGCCTCGCCCCCACCGCCGCGAATCGACCACAGCAGCCCTTCCAGCTCATCCGGCTTGACGAGAACATCGCGCGCCTTGGACCCCTCGCTCGGACCCACCACATTGCGCGTCTCCATCAGATCCATCAGCCGGCCTGCCTTGGCGAACCCGACCCGTAGCTTGCGTTGCAGCATCGAGGTGGACCCGAACTGTGACGTGACCACCAACTCCACCGCCTGCACGAACAGATCCAGGTCGTCGCCGATATCGGGATCGACGTCCTTCTTCTCCCCCGCCTTGGCCGCGGTCACGCCCTCGGTGTACTCGGGTTCGGCCTGGTTCTTGGTGAACTCGACGACGGCATGGATCTCTTCGTCGCTGATGTAGGCGCCCTGTAGACGGGTGGGCTTACCGGCACCCATGGGCAGGAACAGGCCGTCACCCATGCCGATGAGTTTCTCCGCCCCCGGCTGGTCCAGGATGACGCGCGAGTCGGTGAGCGACGAGGTCGCGAACGCCAGGCGGGACGGCACATTCGTCTTGATCAAGCCCGTCACCACATCGACCGACGGACGCTGAGTCGCCAGCACCAGATGGATGCCGGCGGCGCGCGCCTTCTGGGTGATGCGCACGATGGCGTCCTCGACGTCACGCGGCGCGGTCATCATCAGGTCGGCGAGCTCGTCCACAATGGCCAGGATGTAGGGGTACGGGCGGTAGACACGTTCGCTGCCCAGCGGCGCGGTGATCGCGCCCGACTTCACCTTCCTGTTGAAATCGTCGATATGGCGAACCTTGTTGGCCTGCATGTCCTGGTAGCGCTGCTCCATCTCCTCCACCAGCCAGGCCAGTGCGGCGGCCGCCTTCTTCGGCTGGGTGATGATGGGCGTGATCAGATGCGGAATGCCCTCGTAGGGGGTCAGTTCCACCATCTTCGGGTCGATCAGGATCATCCTGACCTCGTCCGGGGTGGCCCGTTGCAGCAGCGACACCAGCATCGAGTTCACGAAGCTCGACTTACCGGAACCGGTGGAGCCGGCCACCAGCAGATGCGGCATCTTGGCCAGGTTCGCCGAGAGGAACTCGCCCTCGATGTTCTTACCGAGTCCGATCACCAGCGGGTGATGGTCGTTGCGGGTGGAGGGCGCCTTGAGCACATCGGCCAGCCGCACCAGTTCTCGATCGGAGTTGGGTACCTCGATACCCACCGCGGATTTGCCCGGGATCGGTGCGAGCAGGCGCACATTCTCGGTGGCGACCGCATAGGCGATATTGCGGGCGAGTGCGGTGATCTTCTCGACCTTCACACCGGGTCCGAGCTCGACCTCGTACCGGGTGACCGTCGGTCCTCGCACGAATCCGGTGACCGCGGCATCGATCTTGAACTGCACCAGCACCTCGGTGATCGCCTCGATCATCGATTCGTTGGCGGCACTGCGCTTCTTGGGCGGTTCACCGTCGGTGAGCAGGTTCATCGGCGGCAGCGTGTAGTCGCCCTCGATGACCCGGTCGGTCACGAACTCCGGTTCCTTCGGCGGTGGCGGTGTCTGATCCACCGCCTTCGCCGGTTTCGGCTTGGGTTTCGGTTTCGGCGGGTCGGCCTGCGCCTGCTCGGCGATGGGTTTGGCGTCGCGCAGCGGCGGTTCGCCCAGCGCCTCGGTGACGGCGTCGGAACCGGCGAACTCGTCGGTCGGATAGTTCTCCGCCGGAGTCCGGCCCCGGCGACGGGAACCACCGCGCGAGAGCGGGAAGCCTTCGGCGTCATAACCCCCGCTCGCGAATTCGGGGTCGTAGTCGTCGTATTCGTCGCCACCACTGGCGGTGCCGAAGTAGTGCCGGAACAGTTCCGGCAGTTCACGCACAGTGATCCCGGTGACGAGCAGCAGGCCGAAGACGATGGCCAGCAACAGAATCGGTACCGACAACCAGGCCGTCAGCCCGTCGGTGAGCGGACCGCCGATCACGAACCCGACGAAGCCGGCGGCACGCGAACGCCCGTGCGCGTCGGTCGGGGCGCCCGCGGCGAGATGCCAGAGCCCGAGCAACGGCAGCCCGATGAGCAGACCGCCGAGCACCAGGCGCGGCCGGATCTCCGGATGCGGTTCGGTGCGCATCAGCACCAGCGCGATTCCCGCCGCAACGAACGGCAAGGCGGCCGAGGCCGACCCGGACACCGCGCGGATCGCGTCGTCGACGAAATGCCCGATCGGCCCGCCCGCCGAGAGCCAGACGGCGGCGGCGATCACTGCGCTGAGTGCGATCAGGCCGAGCGCGATACCGTCGCGCCGGTGGCCGTGCTCGATCTCGCCGGCCCGGCTCAGCGTGCGGGTGGTGGCGCCGAGACCACGCGCGAGCATGGTCCAGCCGCTGCTGATCCCGCGCCCGATGACGGCCAACGGTGCGGTATCGGATCGGCGCCGGGCCGGCCGGCGACCGGCGGCCCGGACCCGTCCGGCCGACGCGCGGCCGCGGGCCGCCGTGGTGCGCCCGCGTGCGGCGGAACCGGTGCGAGTCGCCGAACGAGATGGGTTGTTCGTAGCCGAACGCGAGGAGGCCGCAGTCGTCCGCCCCCGTGCCGATCCCGCCCGCGCCCGAGTCGTCGTGGTGCTGCGGGACTTACCTGCCATGGACTCAGGCTAGCCGTAAACGCACCATCAGGACCATCCGCAACACTGGTATCGCCTGTAACTAATACGGATGAGCGGGGCGAATGCCCAGGTGATGAGGTTTCATCATGCACCGGACTGCGGTGCGGGACACGCCGACACACCGCGCCTGCCGCGGCGCCGACAGCAGAAACCCGCCGGATGACGTCGTATCCGGCGGGTTTCAAGCGATGGTGTGCTGTTGTCAGACCCCGATGACGGTCGGCACGATCATCGGACGGCGCCGATAGGTATCGGCCACCCAGCGCCCGACCACCCGGCGCACGCCTTGGGCGATGCGGTGGGTGTCGGTGATGCCTTCCCCGGCCAAGCGCAGCAGCTCGGACTCGACCAGTTGCGCGGCATCCGCGAGTGCGGTCGGGTCGTCGGAGAACCCTCGACCGCTCACCTCCGGTGTGCTCACCGCCTTACCGGTGGTCTCGTCGATCGCGACGGTAATGGCGATGAAACCGCCCTCACCCAGGACGAGGCGGTCCGACAGGGTCGATTCGCCGACGTCGCCGACCGACAGGCCGTCGACGTAGACGTGACCGACCGGCACCCGGCCGACGATCGAGGCGATGCCGTCGACCAGATCGACCACCACACCGTCCTCGGCGAGAACCACGCGGTCCTCCGGAACGCCGGTGGCCACGGCGAGCGCCGCGTTGGCGCGTAGGTGCCGCCATTCGCCGTGCACGGGCATGGCATTGGTCGGCCGCACCGCGTTGTACAGGTAGAGCAGCTCGCCCGCGGACGCGTGGCCGGAGACGTGCACCTTCGCGCTCTGCTGGGTGATCACCGAGGCGCCGAGCCGGGCCAGACCGTTGACCACGGCGAAGACCGAGTTCTCGTTGCCGGGGATCAGCGAGGAGGCAAGCACCACGAGATCGTCGGCCCTGATGTTGATCTGGCGGTGATCGCCGCGCGCCATCCGCGACAGCGCCGACAGCGGTTCGCCCTGCGAACCGGTCGAGATCAGCACAAGCTTGTCGCTGGGCAGGGTCGCGGCCTGATCGAGCTCGACGACGAGGCCGTCGGGCACCGTCAGATAGCCGAGATCCTGCGCGATCTGCATATTGCGGACCATGGAGCGTCCGACGAAACAGATCCGGCGCCCGTACTTCTGGGCGACGTCGACGACCTGCTGGATGCGGTGCACGTGGCTGGCGAAGGAGGCAACGATCACCCGGCCCTTGGCCTTGCCGATCACCGTGTCGAGCACCCCGCCGATCTCGCGTTCGGGGGTGACGAAGCCGGGAACTTCGGCGTTGGTGGAGTCGACGAGGAACAGGTCGACGCCCTCGTCGCCGAGCCGGGAGAACCCGGCGAGGTCGGTGAGCCTGCCATCGAGCGGCAGCTGGTCGAGCTTGATGTCACCGGTGTGCAGTGCGACGCCGGCGGGGGTGCGGATGGCGACGGCGATGGCGTCCGGAATCGAGTGGTTGACCGCGAAATATTCGCAGCCGAACGGCCCGTGCGTGGTGTGCTGCCCCTCGGTGACCTCCACCAGCTTCGGATGCTGGCGGTGTTCACGGCATTTCGCCGCGACCAGCGCGAGGGTGAACTTCGATCCGACAACCGGGATGTCTGGGCGCAACCGCAGCAGGAACGGCACGGCACCGATGTGGTCCTCGTGGCCGTGGGTGAGCACGACCGCGACCACATCGTCCATCCGATCCTCGATCGGGCGGAAGTCGGGCAGGATCAGGTCGACGCCGGGCTGCTGATCTTCGGGGAACAGCACGCCACAGTCGACGATGAGCAGCTTGCCGCCGTATTCGAAGACGGTCATGTTGCGGCCGATCTCGCCGATACCGCCGAGCGCGAAGACCCGAAGGCCGTTTCGCGGCGCCTTCGGCGGTGTGCCGAGACGGTCTTGCGGCGCGAGGGCAGCGCGCGGATCCGGTTGCGGGGCGGACTGATCGCCGCGGCCACGACCACCCTGGCGGGACCGCCCCTGGCGGCGCGGACGGTCGGACTGACCACCGCGAGATTCGGCGGGCGCAGCCGATTTCGCCGGCGCGGCGGCTTTCGCGGCCGTCTTCTTCTCGGGTGCCGCGGCGGCGGGCTGCTCGGCCTCGCTCGGCGCGGAAGGCGTTGCGCCGGCAGGCTTTTCCTGCTCGGGCGCGGGCTGCGGCGGGCGTGGCTCGGCGGGGCCGGCACTGCGGCTGGCGGAGCGGCGAGGGCGACGGCCTAGCGGGGCCGTCATCCGAGCACCCCGGCGGCCCGGAGGTCGGCGCTGAGCAGATCGACCTGATCGGGACCGGGCATGAGCTGCGGCAATCGCGGCTCACCGACATCGACACCGAGCAGGCGCAGGCCCGCCTTGGACATCGCGACACCGCCGAGGCGCGCCATCGCAGCGTTCAACGGCACCAGGCCGGCATTGATCTCGCGGGCGCGCACCACGTCACCGGAGGTGTATGCCTCCACGAGCTCGCGCAGTCGTTCCGGCACGAGATGTCCGATAACACTGATGAATCCGGTCGCACCGACCGACAGCCACGGCAGGTTGAGCGTGTCGTCGCCGGAGTAGAAGTCCAGGCCGCTGGTGGCAATGAGTTCGGCGCCGGCATTGAGATCGCCCTTGGCGTCCTTGACCGCGACGATGCGCGGATGCTCGGCCAGGCGGCGGATGGTGTCGGAGGCGATCGGAACGATCGAACGCGGCGGAATGTCGTAGAGCGTCACCGGCAGATCGGTGGCATCGGCGACCGCGGTGAAATGCGCGATCAAGCCTTCCTGGGTGGGCCGCGAGTAGTACGGCGTGACGACCAGCAAACCGTGAGCACCCGCCCGCTGCGCGTTGCGCGCGAGCTCCACCGAATGCGCGGTGTCATAGGTGCCCGCACCGGCGATCACGGTGGCGCGGGAGCCGACGGCGTCGACAACGGCGCGCAGCAGATCGGCCTTCTCCGACTCGGTGGTGGTCGGCGATTCACCGGTGGTGCCGGAGATCGCGAGCAGATCGACACCGCGGTCGACCAGGCGAGCCGCCAGTGCGACGCCGGCGTCGACGTCGAGCTTGCCCTCGGCACTGAAAGGGGTCACCATCGCGACGCCGACCGTGCCGGAGGCACGCAGTCGGGTCGGATCGCCAGCGCTGCCCGGCCCTTGGTGGTTACGCATGCTGCCGCCTCCGGGCCTGCGCCTCGCACCGCGGTGTCGGCGTCGATTCACCGTTCGTCATGGTCAGAAAGGCTACCCGGTCCGGGACACACCCTCGACACCCTCGTCGCCGTTCGGAGACGCGTGGCACATGATACCCGTCTCATAGCGTCGCTGTGACGCCAAAATCTTCCTTGAATGACATCAGATATGACGTCACACTGGTGTCATGGATCTGGACAAATACACCGCCCGTTTGCGCGCGGATCTGGTCGCCGCGGCGGCCCTCGGCGATGAGAAGACCCAGGCCACGGCCGCCGCTCTGGCCGCGGCCGTGGAGAGTTCGCAGCGACTGGTGCTGCTGTCGGCCCTGTCCGATATGGCCACCGAGGTCGGCGCCGCGCTCGGAGACCGCACCGTGCACGTGTCGATGGACGGCACCGACGCCACCGTCGATGTGCGCAAAAACCCCGCCGCCGAGTCCGAGCACCCGACCATCGAGGACATGACAGGCGACATCAGCCGGGTCACCCTACGTCTGGTTGAGCAGGTGAAGGCCCGCGCCGAGGAGGCCGCGGCACAAAGTGGGCAATCGCTGAACTCATGGATGTCGGGCGTGGTCTCGGGCGCGCTGCGAGACCAGATGCGTGGTTACGGCGGATATGGCAGCAGCCCCAAACGCGATACCGGCAGCTCCGCCCGCGATACCGGCAGTTCCTCGCGCGACACCGACAACCCCGCCTGAGCTCGAGCCGATCGGCAAAGGGACGCCTACCGCGCGGCGGCCTCGGCGCACGAAGCACTTGCTTGCCTGGCTTCAGCTCGCGGCGCGCAGTATCGGCATGAGGTCTCCACGATCGCCCAGGACGATGTCGTCGAGTTCCAGCCAGTCGGCCATCTCCCGCAGCGCGACCGACAACGCCTGCGCTGTCCGTGTGTCGCTGTGGCCGGGCTCGGCAAACGCGGCCGGGACCCGCAGCCGGCCGGTGCCGCGTTCGGCGCGCAGATCTACCCGCCCAACGAGCTCGCCATCCAGCAGGAAGGGGAAGACGTAGTACCCGTGCACCCGCTTGTGTTCGGGGGTGTAGATCTCGATCCGATAATGGAAGTCGAAGATCCGTTCGGTGCGGGCGCGGAAGAAGATCAGCGGGTCGAACGGGCACAGCAGGGCGGCGCCGTCGATCTTGCGCGGCGTCACCGCGCCCGAACGCACGTAGGCGGGTGCGCCCCACTCGGCGACGTCGACCGGGACCAGTTCGCCCGCATCGACGAGTTCGGCGATGGCGGGCCGGGTCTGCGCGCTGGCCAGCCGGTAGTAGTCACGCAGATCCGGTTCGGTGGCGACCCCCAGTGCGGTCGCAGCACGCAGCACCAGTTCCCGTAGGGCCTCGGCCTCGGGCACCGACCGGCCGAACACATCGGCGGGCAGTACCCGCTCGGCCAGGTCGTAGTGCCGAGTGAAGCCGACTCGACGCCCCACCGAAAGCTCACCGGCGGCAAAGAGTTGTTCGCAGATCATCTTGGTGTCACTGAGGTTCCACCAGGACCCCGGCGGGCGCGGTTTGTCCAGCTCCAGATGACGTTCCACGTCTCCGGCACTCGCCGCACCGACTTCGGCGATGACATCGAGGATGTCTTTGCCGAGCGTCGGATTGCGCTCGAGCACCGCCCGCGCGCCACCCCATCGGCCCTGCCGATAACGCTCCATGCGCCAACGCATCAACGGCCAGTCTTCGACCGGGATCAGGGCCGCCTCGTGCGCCCAGTACTCCACCAGCGCCCGCGGACGCCGGGTTCCGGTATGCCAAGTGGCCTCGTCGAGAAGCGCGCGATCATAGACGCCGATCCGGCTGAAGACCGGCGCGTAATGCGCACGCACCACTGCGGAGACTGAATCCAATTGCAGCAGTTGGGTTCTGCCCAGCACGCCGAGAAGCGTTCGCCGTGTCGCCTTCGCCGGCCTCGGCCGACCGAAACCTTGCGCCGCCAGCACCGTCCGCCGCGCCGCCGCCGCACTCATCGTCCGCATACCCGCACTGTGCCACGGAGGTACGACAGGTCCTGATCCGGTGTATTCGCCGGCACCGTCGCCAGGATGCGCACGATCTCCGAGCCCGTCAGGTGGAGACGGTCACCTCACCCGCCACGTCGATCTCGGTGCGTCGATCCTGATCCGGCGCGTTGGCGAGGACGGTCGCGAGGATGCGACGGCCGGTCGGCAGGATGCGCACGGTCACCGAGCCCGCGTTGGCCGCATCCAGCTCCCTGGTGGCGGCCTCGATGACCCGGCGCCGCGCCGAACGCGCCACCCCGTCGAAGCCACCGTCGTCGAGCAACACCACCTCGACCCCGCGCGAACGCGCACCCCGTGCGGCGCTGTTGAGTTCGTCGGTGGCGAGTTGAGGTGCGCGCAGGCCGTCACGCAGCTCGGCCTCGAGCAGCCGGCATTGTTCGCGTTCGAACGGAGTGAGTTCGACACCGTCGGCGATGCGTTCCAGGATCGGCCGCGCCACCTTGTCCAGCCGGGCGAGCTGACGGTCACGTTCACCGTTCTCGGCGGCCATGGTGGCCTCGGCGGCCGCACGCATGGTCGCCTCCTCACGCAGTAGCCGCAGGGAACGCTGGGTGGGTCGCATGATCAGCACGCACACCGACACCCCCGCAACGGTGGCCACCGGCACGATCGAGCCCACGATCACCCCCGCCGACAAGCCGGCGACCGCACCGACGACCGCGACCACGACGGCCACGCCCGCGACACCGAGCCAGGCCGCGCCCATCCGGCCGCGCAGCGCCAGCACCGCGAGCACATACGACGAGGCGAACGCGGTCCACACCTGGCTGGAGGCGTACTCCTGGATGTCGAAGGTGGTCAACGCCGTGGCCAATGGGCCTGCGATCACGATGTAGGTGGTGGCGAGCCATGGCAGCGGATCCACCGGGATCATCAGCACCAGCACACCGGAGACCACCAGCAGCACCATCGCGGCGGTGGCGGGCACGACCGAGGCCTCGGTGAAGTTGCGCACCATGTACAGCACGATGGTCAGCTCCAGGATGGCGAGGAACAGCCAGCCCGCGGCGCCGCGCAGGCCGAGTAGATCGCGCAATCCGAAGTCCGTACTCGTCTCAGCCATCGCCACCCCACACCAATGTCACCGTCGTACCATGGCCCGGTTGGGATTCCACGAATCCGGCGCCGCCCGCGAGCTGGCGCATCCGGCCGAGGATGCTGACCGAGATACCGAGCCGGTCCACCGGCACCAGGTTCTGATCGAATCCGGCACCGTCGTCGCGCATTTCGGTACGGATACCACCGGCGCTGACCGTCACGGTGACGGTGCGATGCACTTCCCGGCCCGGCACCGTGGCATGGCGCAAACTGTTGCGCGCGGCCTCGGCCAGGGCGGCAGCGATCGTGCTCGCGGCGGTCACCGGCAGGCGCAGGTCGTCGAACCCGGCGGTGCGCCGTGCGGTGAACTCGATCCCAGGGTTCACCTCGTGCACCGCCGAACGCAGAAAGCCGATGGCCGACTGCGCGTCCAGATGGTCGGGATCGGTGCTGCCCGCGCGCGATTCGTCGAGTTGTTCCAGGGTGCGCTCGGCCTGTCGGCGCAGCACTGGCGATTCGGTGCCGCCGCGGGAGGCATCCAGCAGTGTCGATAGCACCGCATCGTGAATCAGCGCGGCGAACCGGGCGCGCTCCCGGTCGCGGGCCGCGGCGCCCGCCACGGCGGCGGCTTGGCTGCCCGCGACTTCCGACTCCAGGTCGACCCGGACACCGGCGGCCCTGGCGTAGACCACGCACCACAGGAACAACGCACACAGCCCGGCCGCCCGCGCGAAGTCGCCCGCCGTCGCCAAGGGCGAAACATCGGGCACCACGAACAGATTCACCACGGCAGACAGTGCCGATCCGACCAACAGGTAGCCGATGGCCGGCCCCGTCGGCCATGCCAGCGCGGCTGCGAGCACACCGAGGGCGAGCACGCGATAGACCCAGACCGAGCCGATGGCATCGGTGGGCTGGGAGTAGGCCAGCATGATCACCACCATGGCCGCCAGGAAGCTGATCGCGGCGGCGCCACTGACCCGGCGAATGGTTCTGGGCCGCGCACCGATCGAGACGAACGCCAGCACCGGGAAAACGCCGAAGGCCAAGAGGACCGCGCTGATCGTCCAGCTCAGAGCGATATCTCGGCTCTGATCGGCGATCTCGGGCAGTTCGACCAGCGCGGCGATCACCCCGGCCAGGCCGACGACCAGGCCGAATCGGCGCAGGATGCGTTCGGAGGCGCCGTCGGCAGCCGTATCACGCGACGCCGCGGCCAGCCCGCGCCCCCATCGGGTCGCACGAACTCGGTCGAGCGGGGTGGCGGGCGTGGTCGGTGCGGTGTCCAGCAAGCCGGACGCGATCACGGGCGAGGATGCCGCTCGGGGACCGGCAGCCATCCGTCCTCCACCGCACGCTTGTACAGATCCGTCTTGGTCGGGGCGGGCCGACCAGCGTCGGAGTACTTCTGCCGGATCCGGCCCAAATAGTCGTTGACGGTCTGTTCCGACAACCCGGTCAGCCGGGCCACCCGCGACGCCTTTTCCCCGGACGCGTAGAGGGTGAGCACTTCTTCCTGGCGCGGGCTCAACCCGACGCTGGACAACTGGGGGTCGCCATCGATGGCGGCGGCCCAGTCGGTGGTGACGACCTGCTCACCGGAGGCGGCTCGGCGCACCGCGGCGACCACGGTCGGCACATCCTCGGATTTGCGTACCACCCCGAGCACTCCGGCGCGAGCGGCCGAACGCACCAGGAAGGCATTATCCGCGCCAGTGAACACCAGCACTTCCATGCCGCGCTCACGCAATGCGCGCACGTTGTCCTCGGGGGTGGATCCGTCGGCCAGCCGCAGATCCAGTACCACCAGATCGACCGGATCGGCTACCGCGGGATCGGCGAGCAGTTCGGCCACCGTGCCCGCCGTCGCCACCAGGTCGAGATCGGGATGCGGAGCGAGCATCGCCGCCAGGCCGATCGCGACCGACTCATGGTCTTCGACCAGCCCTATTCGGCGTGGTGTGCTCTCGACCGTTTCGGCCCACGTCACCTCGACAACTCCCATCCGAGCAACTCGGTCCACCGCGGACCGCACATTGGTTCTGTGAGAAGTATGCCTGCCGAACCGTCGCGTGGTCAGCCACCAATAATCGGGGGCGGGTCAGGGCGCCAAGCCGGCCGCGACCGTCGCACCGAGTTCCCAGCATGCGTCGAGATCGCCCTTGGTCGGTTTGCCCGACACCACCACGTAGTCGGCGGCCCGCACCCATCCCAGCCCGGTGGTGATGGAGGTGACGCCCCTCTCGGCCCCCTCGGTGCCCTCGTTGCCGTGGAAGTACGCCCCGAACGGCCGTCCGCGGGTCGAGTCGAGGCAGGGGTAGTAGATGACATCGAAGGCGTGTTTGAGGGCGCCGCTCATGTATCCGAGGTTGGCCGGGGTGCCGAGCAGATACCCGTCCGCTTCCAGCACGTCGGTGGGCGACACCGCGAGCGCTGCCCGGCGCACGACCTCAACGCCTTCGATCTCCGGGTCGGTCGCGCCGGACATCACCGCCTCGAACATCGCCTGCATGAACGGTGACGGTGTGTGGTGGACGATCAGCAGTCGCGGCACGTCGACGAGGGTATCCCGGGGCAGCCGCTACCCGCGCTGCTCGCGTTCGTGTTTCTCGAGCTCCACCGCGCGGCGCATGGTGGCCCTGGCCCGGCCGCGGTCGCCGGCATAGTCATAGGCGCGGGCCAGCCGGTAGGAGACCCGCCAGTTGTCGGGATCGGCGTCCCATTCCTGTTTGACCTTCAGAAACAGCTCGTCTGCGGCGGCGCGCTCGATCCGTCCCGATGGCCGCCGCGGCAGCTGCGACACATCCAGTTCCAGGTCTTCGTCGTGGATGCGTCGGGCCAGATGTTGATGCGCGAGTGCGGCGCGCACGGTGGCGTACACCATCCACACGCCGAGCAACGGCAGGATCAGCACCCCGATCCCGATGGCGACGGCGGCACCGCCACCGTCGCCGATCAGGCTGATCGCGATCCGGCCGAGCATCAGGAAGTAGAAGACAAGCACGAGCACCAGCACCGCCACCATGGCGACGACCTTGACGACATCCCGGCTCGGTCCCGCACCCTCCGGTTCGACCGGATCCTCGGCGCTCACAGGTCGAGCAGCGGATCGAGTCCGACGGTGAGTCCGGGGCGGTCGGCGATACGACGCACGCCCAGCAGCACACCGGGGGCGAAGGACGACCGGTCGATCGAGTCGTGCCGGATGGTCAGCGTTTCCCCTTGTGTGCCGAACAGCACCTCCTGATGCGCGACGAGGCCCGCCAGGCGCACCGAATGCACTCGCACACCGTCGACGTCGGCGCCGCGCGCACCCTCGAGCTCGGTGCTGGTGGCGTCGGGGCTGCGGCCGACGCCCGCCTTGTCCCTGGCCTCGGCGATCAACCCTGCGGTGCGGTAGGCGGTGCCCGACGGCGCATCGGCCTTGTTCGGGTGGTGCAGCTCGATGACCTCGACCGATTCGAAGAAGCGCGCCGCCTGCTCGGCGAACCGCATCGACAGCACCGCACCGATCGCGAAGTTCGGCGCGATCAGCACACCGACGTGCGGCCTGGCCGCCAACCAGCCGCGCACTTCGTCGAGGCGGGCGGCGTCGAAGCCGGTGGTGCCCACGACGGCGTGGATGCCGTGTTCGACGAGGAACTTCAGATTGCCCATCACCACGTCGGGGTGGGTGAAGTCGACTACGACCTGGGTTCCGGTCTCCAGGAACTTCTCCAGGGCGTCGTCCTTGTCGACGGCCGCGACCAGCTCCAGATCGGCGGCGGCCTCGACCGCCGCGCAGATCGCCTGTCCGACCTTGCCCTGCGCGCCGAGCACACCCACCCGAATCGGTGCGGTCACGATTGGTCTCCCTACTTCTCGTCCAGCTCTTGTCCGCCGAGCCTAACGTTCCGCTGCGGCGTGGTCGGCGCGCCCACCTGCGGGCCCGGTCACAGTCGCCCGATGCTGCGGTGTCGCAATCGAAATCGGGGGTTGGCAGCGTCGCGGAACAGCCGTTAATGTGATCTCTTGTGACGGTGCTCCCGTTGGCCGCCTTGTACCGAGCCCGGGGTCGGGATCGTCACTACTCGAGGAGAAATTCCCCTGTCAGTACAGTTCAATCACACCATTGTCGGATGCAAGGACAATCGGGTATCCGCCGAATTCTGGGCGGACATTCTGGGTGTGGACATCGGAGCCGAATGGGGTCCGTTCATTCCGGTCGCCACCGGTAATGGCGTCACCTTCGATTTCGCCAACGTGCCACCCCATATCGGCGATATCCAGCCCCAGCACTATGCGTTCCTTGTGTCGGACGCCGAGTTCGATGCGGCCTACGACAAGATCCGGCGCTACAAGCTGGAGTACTGGGCCGATCCGCGTCAACAGGACGCCGGGCAGATCAACCACAACGACGGCGGCCGGGGGATCTACTTCCTCGACCCCAGTGGGCACTACATGGAGCTGATCACCGTCCCGTACGGCGGCTGGCCGCAGTAGCGATCGGGGCCGGGGTACGACCCGGCCCCTTCGTACACCCGTCGCGGAACAGCACCACGGCAGCAACAGTTCGATCATCGGGCACAGCCACACCGCAATGGAATGGATACCGCATGGGCACCGACATCATCGCCGCCGTCGAAGAATTGCACACCGACCTGGCCACCTGGCTCGGCTCGGACGCGCCCGATTCGGTTTTCGATCGATTCGCCGCCGCACAACACGAAGCATTTTCGATGGTGAGCACTACCGGGGAAACCGTGCGGCGAAACGAATTGATGGCCAGGCTTCGTGGTGCGCGAAATGCGCTTCCCGGACTGCGCATCGACATCACCGAACTCGAACAACTCACGGAGGAATCCGGAATAATAGTGGTGCGATTCCTGGAATCACACCACCACGCCGGACAGATATCGCGCCGCCGCGTGAGCGCGGTGCTGGTATCGCCGGACGGACAACCCGGCGTGCAGTGGCTGACCGTCCACGAAACCGCGGTCGCCCCGGACTGATCGGCCGCGGCCCTCGCCGGGGATCAGGCCCTCGCCCTTACCATCCCGCCACCTCGGCTCAGAGCTCGCCCGGGCTCAGACCGTCGCTTCGGCACGTCCGCGCCGGGCACCGAGACCGGCCGCGATCAGGCAGGCCACCGCCACCGCACCAACGAACCACGGGAACACCGTGCTCAAACCCCATGTTGTGGCAGCCCAGCCCGCCACAACGGTGGGCAGTGCCATCGCAGAGTAGGCCAGCAAGTAGTACGCCGACATGGTCTCGCCACGCTTGTGCTGTGGCACGACATTCGACAGATGTCGCAACGATCCACCGAAACCTAGACCGAAGGTGACGCCGAGCGCCAGGCCGATACCGATGACCGCGACCCAGTTGTGCGTGCCGAGGGCAGGCACCGTCAGCAGCAATGCGATCGCCATCCCGATATCGCCGATGATCGCCGCCGCCCGCGCGGGCACCCCTGTGGCGAACAGTTGTGCCAGTGCCGCAGACAAGGCGGTAGAAGCGACCACCACACCGCCGAACACCAGATTGTGGATACCGGTCTGTTGGGCAGCAAGCGAGGGATACAGCGACAGCAGCACACCGAGCACCGACCATGCCGCCATCACACCGATCGCGGAGAACCAGAAATCACCGCGGATCTCCTGCGGCACTGCGGGCTTGGCGATCCGGATCCGACCCGCCACCCGCGCGGCGTGCGGTTCCCGCAACGCCAGGACACCGACGCCGATGATCAAGCAGACCACGCTGATCACGACATACGGCGTGCGCAGCGGATTCGGGGCGTACTGCGCGAGCAGCGCCGAACCCAGAATCGCCACCGCCATACCGACATTGAATGCGACACCGGTGAGCTGACCGGACCGGGCGCCGCGGTGTGGACGCAGATCCAGCAGCGCCGCCGCGCCCGCGACCACGGTCGCCCCCACCGCAAATCCGTGCAGGGCTCGCGCCAGCAACAGCATCGGCACGGTATCGGCCAGCATGAACACCACCAGCCCGACGATCATCGTGGCGAACGCACCCAGCAGCACCGGCTTGCGCCCGACGACATCGGAGATCCGACCCGAGACCAGCACCGCTCCCAGCGCAGCGACCGCATAGACGGCGAACACGATGGTGGTGGTCAGTGGCGACAGATGCCATTCCCGCTCGTAGATGCCGTACAGCGGCGCGGGCACACCCGACACCCCGAGCGCGACACCACTGGCGGCCAGCACCAGAGCGTACGCCCACGACTGCGATGTGCGCTCCTGGCCGGGCACTGCCGTTGTCGCTGCCATCGAAACCCCGATCAGGTAAGTTTGATAATGATCGAACCAAATCGTTACCCTAGCGCACGGTACGACGATCATCAAACCCCCGAGTGAGGTAGGTCATGACGGACACCACAGCGGTCACCGGCACCGAGGTCCACCCCGTGGCCGCGCTTCCCGTTGTGCTCGGCGCGCTGCAGGATCCCGTGCGCCTGGAGATGGTGCGCCGGCTCAGCAATGCGGGCACCGCGGTGCGCTGCGGTGCGCTCTACGACGTGATCAACAAGTCGACCGCCACCCATCACTTCAAGATCCTGCGCGAAGCAGGCGTCATCGAACGCCTGGTCGTCGACGGCCAGACCTGCCAGCGGCTACGCACCGACGCCCTCGACGACGCACTGCCGGGCCTGCTGGTTTCGGTTGTCGATGCCGCCAACCGAGCGCAGCGCGCCTGAGCGGATCTACCCGACCACCGGGTGGCTGCCGGCCGGCGCGCGCAGATCGCGGACCGTCGCCCGCCACGACCCGGACCGCGCATCGAGGTCGATGACGCTCATCGCGACCTCAGCGCCGGAGAGCGCGACACCGCTGCCCGGCGCTCGGCCGGTGACTGCGAATACCGGCCCTCGGCCGTCACCGGAGATTCTGTCGGACTCTGCGGCATCGAACAGCACCACTGATGAGTCGACGGCAGTCGAGGACGATCGCTACCGCTCGCCACCCACCCGCAGGCACGGCCGGAATCAGTCGGCTACGAGCCTGCGGACCGCCGCGGGTAGGTCACGCGTGCGCCGGTACGGGCCCGCCACCGAGGCGGCGAAGGGCCTGGCCAGCAGTGTTCGGGCGATATCGCTGACTTCCTCGGTGGTGACGGCGTCGATGCGGGCCAGGGTCTCGGAAACGCTGCGGTGGTTGCCGTAACTGAGTTCGCTGCGGCCGATGCGGTTCATCCGCGAGGCGGAATCTTCCAGTCCGAGTACCAGTCCCCCACGCAGCGAGCCCTTGGCGCGGGCACATTCGGCGTCGGTGATGCCGTCCTCGGCGACCTCTTCCAGGACGCCGCGGGCCAGGGCAGCAACCTCGGCCAGGTTCTCCGGCTGGCAGCCGATGTACACCGAGAACGCCCCGGTATCGGCGAAGGTGTCCACACTGGAATACACCGAGTACGCCAGGCCGCGTTCTTCCCGGATGCGTTGGAACAGCCGCGAACTCAACCCACCGCCGACGACGGTGTTGAGCACCGACAGCGGCCAGCGACGCTCACCCTCATGCCTGCCGAAGGCACGCACACCGAACACCAGGTGCGCTTGTTCGCTGTCTCGGTAGCTCCATTGCAGCTGGGGTGCGGTCCGCACTCGAAACCGGCCCTCGCGACGGGGCACCGGCGCAACAGTCGGATCGAGGCGGTCGGCGAACGCGCGATGCACCAGTTCCACGGTGTGCTCGTGCTCCACATTGCCCGCCACCGCGACCACCATCCGGTCCGGCCGGTAGCGGCGCTGATGGAAGGAACGCAGCTGGTTGGCGCGCATCCCCTCGATGGACTCGACCGAGCCGATCACCGGGCGTCCGATCGGGTGATCGCCGAACAGCGCGGTCAAGAACGCATCGCCGACCAGGTCTTCGGGGTCGTCGTCGCGCATGGCGATCTCTTCGAGCACCACCTGTCGTTCGACGTCCACGTCGACCGACCGGCACAGCCCGTTGAGCACCACGTCCGAGACCAGCTCCACCGCCAGCGGCAGATCCTCGTCCAAGACGTGGGCGTAGTAGCAGGTCTGTTCCTTGGCGGTGAACGCGTTGAGCTCACCGCCGACCGCGTCCATCGCCTCCGCGATATCGAGCGCGCTGCGGGTCGGGGTGGCCTTGAACAGCAGATGTTCGAGGAAGTGCGCGGCCCCGGCGACGGTCGGTCCCTCATCGCGGGAACCGACCCCGACCCACACACCGATCGATGCCGAACGCACGCCGGGAAGGTGTTCGGTCACCACCCGCAATCCACCCGGCAACACCGTGCGCCGAACTCCGGTCTCGGTCGCCGTCTCCGTTTTGCTCACCCGCCAATCCAGCGACAAACCCCCCTGCCCGTTGAAGAGCAAGGGGGTTGCCGAGTTCTGCTTCGTCACACCGTCAAGTACTACTCGCCCGAGGGCGCATCCGCATCGGCGGAGGGCTCGTCGGCGTTCTCCTCGACCGGGATCAGCGAGATCTTGCCGCGGTTGTCGATATCGGCGATCTCGACGCGCAGCTTGTCGCCGACGTTGACCACGTCTTCGACCTTGGCCACGCGCTTACCGTTGCCCAGCTTGGAGATGTGCACCAGACCGTCGCGACCCGGAAGCAGCGAGACGAACGCGCCGAAGGCGGTGGTCTTGACGACCGTGCCGAGGAAGCGCTCGCCCACCTTGGGCAACTGCGGGTTGGCGATGGCGTTGATCTGGTCGATCGCGGCCTGCGCCGACGGGCCGTCGGTCGCGCCGACGAACACGGTGCCGTCGTCCTCGATGGAGATGTTGGCGCCGGTCTCCTCGGTGATCTGGTTGATCACCTTGCCCTTGGGCCCGATCACCTCGCCGATCTTGTCGACCGGGATCTTGATCGCGGTGACGCGCGGAGCGTACGGGCTCATCTCGTCCGGGGTCGCGATGGCCTCGGCCATCACGTCCAGGATGGTGTTGCGGGCGTCGTGCGCCTGGCTCAGCGCGCCGGCGAGCACCTTGGAGGGAATGCCGTCCAGCTTGGTGTCCAGCTGCAGCGCGGTGACGAACTCGCGGGTACCGGCGACCTTGAAGTCCATGTCACCGAAGGCGTCTTCGGCGCCGAGGATGTCGGTCAGCGCGACATAGCGGACCTCGTCCTCACCCTTGTCGTTGGTGACGGTGTCCGACACCAGACCCATGGCGATACCGGCGACCGGCGCCTTGAGCGGCACACCGGCGTTCAGCAGCGACAGGGTCGAGGCACACACCGAACCCATCGAGGTGGAGCCGTTGGAGCTCAGCGCCTCCGAGACCTGACGGATGGCGTAGGGGAACTCTTCCTGGCTGGGCAGCACCGGCATCAGGGCGCGCTCGGCGAGGGCGCCGTGGCCGATCTCGCGCCGCTTCGGCGAGCCGACGCGGCCGGTCTCACCGGTGGAGAACGGCGGGAAGTTGTAGTGGTGCATGTAGCGCTTGCTGGTCTCGGGGCCAAGCGAGTCGACCTGCTGGGCCATCTTGACCATGTCGAGGGTGGTGACACCGAGAATCTGGGTCTCACCGCGCTCGAACAGCGCCGAACCGTGCGCACGCGGCACCACGGCGACCTCGGCGGACAGGGCGCGGATATCGGCGAGGCCGCGGCCGTCGATGCGGAAACCGTCGGTGAGGATGCGCTGACGCACCAGCTTCTTGGTGACCGAGCGGAACGCCGCGCCGAGCTCCTTCTCGCGGCCAACGAAGTCCTCGCCAAGGCGCGAGAGCACATCGAGCTTGATCTCGTCGATCTTCGCCTCGCGCTCCTGCTTGTCGGCGATGCTCAGGGCCTCGTTCAGTTCACGCTTGGAGGTGCCCTCCACGGCCTCGAACACATCGGCCTCGTACGGCGGGAACAGGGGGAACTCACCGGTCGGCTTGGCGGCCAGCTCGGCGAGGTCGGCCTGGGCGCGGCACAGGCGAGCGATGAACGGCTTGGCCGCCTCGAGGCCCTCGGCGACGATGGCCTCGGTCGGTGCCTGCGCGCCATCGGCGACCAGTTCGATGACCTTGTCGGTGGCCTCGGCCTCGACCATCATGATGGCGACGTCACCGGACTCGACCACGCGGCCCGCGACGACCATGTCGAATACGGCACCTTCGAGCTGCTCCACGGTCGGGAACGCGACCCACTGGCCCTCGATCAGGGCGACACGCACACCACCGACCGGGCCGGAGAACGGCAGGCCCGCGATCTGGGTGGATGCCGAGGCCGCGTTGATCGCGACGACGTCGTAGAGATCCTTCGGGTCCAGGCTCATCACCGTGACCACGACCTGGATCTCGTTGCGCAGGCCGTCGACGAACGACGGGCGCAGCGGCCGGTCGATCAGGCGGCAGGTGAGGATCGCGTCGGTGGAGGGGCGGCCCTCGCGGCGGAAGAACGAACCGGGGATGCGGCCAGCGGCGTACATCCGCTCCTCGACGTCGACCGTCAGCGGGAAGAAGTCGAACTGGTCCTTGGGGTGCTTACCGGCGGTAGTAGCCGACAGCAGCATGGTCTCGTCGTCGAGGTAGGCGACGACCGAACCGGCGGCCTGACGCGCCAGGCGGCCGGTCTCGAAGCGGATGGTGCGGGTGCCGTAGCTCCCGTTGTCGATCAGCGCGACGGATTCGAAGACTCCGGGCTCGACCTCGACGGCCGAGGTGTTCGCGCGTTCGGTGGTTTCGGACATTTCTCTTCTCTCAACCTCTCGTCTCGCCGGACCCGGCGCCCATCGGCGCGATCCGGCTATGTCAGCCATACCTGGCAGGGCACGCGGCAGCCCTCCTGGCTGCGACGCGCACACCCGGCCGGTATCCCCTTGGATACGGCGACGCGGAGGCGGTCATCGATCGAAGCCCTCCGGCGGTTGACCACCGGCCGAAAGGCCACTACCGAAGACCGACGCCACGGGGACGGGTGCATACGGCTGTGTTGTCGTGCAGGGGTGATTTCTCCCCCGGGCACGAAAAAGCCAACGGGGAGATTGTAAGCTCCCCGTTGGCCGGGTCGTCTACTGCCTTGCCGAAACCGCGTGTCGTCGCGGTGGCAGGGCGGAGGACGCGAAGATCAGCGACGCAGACCGAGACGCTCGATCAAGGTGCGGTAGCGCGCGATGTCCTTGTCGGCAAGGTACTTCGACAGACGCTTGCGACGACCGATCAGCGCCATCAGACCGTGGCGGGTGTGGTGGTCGTGCTTGTGCTTCTTGAGGTGCTCGGTGATGTCGGCGATGCGCTTGGACAGCAGCGCGATCTGCGCCTCCGGCGAACCGGTGTCGGTCTCGTGCAGGCCGTAATCGGCGAGAATCGCCTTCTTCTGCTCGGTGGTCAACGCCATGGGGCATCCACTCCTGTTTCTCAGTTCCGCGCTCGAGGATCCGGCGAACCGGTTGGGATGCCACCGCGGACCGCAGCAAACCCGAGGATCCACCCTACCGGACCGCGCGCGACGGACCGAATCGCGGGGTCAGCGCGGTTGAGGCGCTCAGGCGTCGGCGCCGCCGAGGACCTTGCGTGCCCCGGCG
The DNA here is from genome assembly GCF_010868145.1 of Nocardia cyriacigeorgica. Taxonomy (GTDB): domain Bacteria; phylum Actinomycetota; class Actinomycetes; order Mycobacteriales; family Mycobacteriaceae; genus Nocardia; species Nocardia cyriacigeorgica_D. Next base: position 176,054 of record NZ_JAAGUY010000003.1, on the reverse strand, counting down.
ACATCGCGGCCCATGGCCGCGATGAGCTCGTCCAGCGAATCGAACTTCTGCATACCGCGCAGATGCTCGACGAAGTCGACGGCCACATGCTGGCCGTAGAGGTCGGCTTCACCATCGAGCACATAGGCCTCGACGGTGCGGGCGCGTCCGGAGAAGGTGGGGTTGGTGCCGACCGAGATCGCGGCCATGGCGCGTTCACCGGGGGTGACGGTGCCGATGGTCGGTCCGGGGCCGAGCACGGTGAACCAACCCGCGTATACCCCGTCGGCGGGGATGGCGGCGTGCATGGGCGGCGCGACATTGGCCGTGGGGAATCCGAGCTCGCGGCCGCGGCCGTCGCCGTGCACCACGACGCCCTCGACCCGGTGCGGGCGCCCGAGCGCTTCAGCGGCGGCGGCCATATCGCCTGCGTCGACACAGGCACGGATGTAGGTGGAGGAGAAGGTGACCGCATGCTCACCCAGCAGCGTCACCCCGTCGACCTCGAACCCGAAACGGTGGCCGAGTTCGCGCATGGTCTCGACGGTGCCCGCGGCTTTCTTCCCGAAGGTGAAGTTGTCACCGACCACGACCTCGGCCACGTGCAGCCGCTCGACCAGCAGGTCGTGCACATAGCGGCCAGGGGGCAGCTTCATGAATTCGTGGGTGAACGGCATGACGCAGAAGACGTCGACGCCGAGTTCCTCGGCGAGTTCGGCGCGACGGGTCAACGTGGTCAGCTGCGCGGGATGCGAGCCGGGACGGACCACTTCCATCGGATGCGGATCGAAGGTCATCAGCACCGCCGGAACCCCGCGTGCGGCAGCGGACTTGACGGCCCGACTGATCAGCTGCGCGTGCCCACGGTGGACACCGTCGAACACGCCGATCGTGAGCACGCACCGGCCCCAGTCCGCGGGGACGTCGTCGAGACTTCGCCATCTCTGCACAGTGCGCAGCCTACGCAAATCAGGTGTCGAACAGTATTCCGGCATGCTGATCGCACCGGCTCGATGTCGCCCCGGTGAGGGCCCGGCGAATAGCGGGTTTCCCCCGCATGGCGTGATGTGTGTATCGCTGCTCCTATGCCTAAGCTCGGAGATGTGCCCGGTAAACGAGATATCGCCACCCGACGGGAACTGGCCGACGCCGTCACCGGCAATCCCGACGCGAGCGGCGTGGATGCGACCACGATCGCACCGGTGCTGTCGTCGGTCGCCCAGGACTATTTGAAGGTCATCTGGACCGCACAGGAGTGGTCGCAGGAGAAGGTGTCGACCAAACTGCTCGCCGAGCGGATCGGGGTGTCGGCGTCCACGGTGTCCGAGGCGGTGCGCAAACTGGCCGATCAGGGTCTGGTCGAGCATGCCCGCTACGGCGCGATCACGCTCACCGAGCATGGCAGGCTGGCCGCGGTGGCGATGGTGCGCCGCCACCGGTTGATCGAGACCTTCCTGGTGAACGAGCTCGGGTACGGCTGGGACGAGGTGCACGACGAGGCCGAGGTGCTCGAGCACGCGGTCTCGGACCTGCTGATGGCGCGCATCGACGCGAAACTGGGCTATCCGGACCGCGATCCGCACGGTGATCCGATTCCGTCGGTCGACGGCGCGGTTCCCACTCCCCCGGCCCGTCAGCTCAGCGACTTCGGTGACGGCGAGGTGGGACGGGTCGCGCGGATCTCCGATTCCGATCCGGCCATGCTGCGGTATTTCGACGAGGTGGGCATTTCGCTGGACACCCCGATCACGGTGGTGGAGCGCCGTGATTTCGCGGGCACCATCGCCATCCGGGTGGGTGCCGACGATCAGCCGGTGGACTTGGGGACACCGGCCGCCGACGCGATCTGGCTGACCGCACTCTGACCATCCCGCAGGCCGCGGCACACACCGCGCTCAGCTCGCCTCCAAGTCGAGGACCCGCACGGTCTCAAGGGCTACCAGCGGTTCGCAGTGGTCGGTGAAGAGTTTGGCGACCAGTTCCCCCCGGCTGGTGACGCCGGTCTTGTCGAAGATGGATTTGACGTGGTCGCGGACGGTGTGGGGGGACAGGAAGAGCGTGGCGGCGATATCGGTGGTCGACAATCCGCGGGTGACGAGTTCGGTGACTTCGAGTTCGCGGGCGGTCAATTCGTAGGCGGCCGCGACGAGGGAGGCGACCTCCGAAGGCGCGGCCGGTGCGAGCACGAGCGCGGTGGTGCTGCTGCGTCCGTCGACGTCACGAAGGCACGATGCGTGACAGACCAGCCACCGCCCGGTCCGGGCGCGGACCCGGATCTTGGTGCTGTCACCGGTGAGCCGCGCACGAGCCGACGTACTGAGAATCCACACCGGCAGCGGTAGGTCGATACCTGACGGCGTCGACGTGATCGGGCCGGGAGGCATCTCGGCCAGCAGGTCCCGCGCCTGCTCGTTGATCGAGAGCAGGCCGCCGTCGGCGCCGAAGACCAGCAGTCCCGGCGAATCGGCCAGGTCGGTCGTTGGTAGCCCGGCCGGTTGGGCGCAGGCGCGCAGCCGGCGCGCCATCGGCGTGGACAACGAATGCACGAGCGCGAGGTCGCCGCCGTCGAATGGCGCACGTCCACGCTCCCTGAACAGGCTCAGCTGACCCCATGACTGGCCGTCGACGCGCAGCACCGCACGTAGTTCGTCGATGAAGCCGCGTGGGCGCATGAAGTTGCGGTACAGCGGGCTGAGTGTGGGCCGGTCCCCTGTCGTCGCGCGCAGGCCCGCCACTGGCACCGGGGCGAGGGCGAGATCACGGAACAGGTTCACGTGTTCGGCGAATATCTCTGATTCCCAATAGATTCCGCAGCCGCCCTCGTGCAGATTCTCCACCCGGACGGGCGCGGTGGTCAGCCCGTTCACCGGATCGGTGGCCACCCAGACCGCGGCGTCGAACGGGATGAGCCGTCGCAGCCGTTGTGAGGTGACCGCGAACAGGTCGTGCGCGTCCGCGGCATTCTCGATGCCTGCGCGCAACGCGTCGGCCATGTGCCGGGTGGGGGCGGTCATGGGCTCCATCCTGTCGCCCGGTCCGTGCACCCGCCATCCCACATATGGGGGGAACGCCATCGGGTCTCGGCGACATTCCCCGCAAACGCGGGATATCGCCGGGGCCAGGCTCCGGTGACGCTGATCGTGTTCGCCACACGGAGGAGAAACCCATGCATCTCGGCATCATCGGCGCAGGAGCCGCGGCGGTCGGTCTGATCGACGCGCTCGCCTCGACGGAGACGCCGCCGGACAGCGTCACCGTCTTCGACGGCTCGTCCGCGGTCTGGCGCGGGCGTGCCTATCAGCCGGACGCGGCGTCCGTGCGCGTCAACGCTCCGCCCGCCATCATGTCGGTGCGGGCAGGCGATCGCACACACTACGAACACTGGCTGCGGGAGCGCCACGGCGACGATACGAAGTTCCTCGATGACGGGCTCGGCGTCACGCTGGTTCCGCGCGGAGTGTACGGCGACTACCTCGAGCAGACCGCGACCGCCGCACTCGCCCGGCTGCGCTCCCGCGGGGTCCGGGTCAGCATTGTGAACGACCACGTCAGCGCATCTACCGGGGAGGACGGGACCGTCCTGCGGACCGCGAGCGGGAGCCTGCATCCCGTGGACAAGGCGGTGCTGTGCGTTGGCAGCGGACGACCACGTGATCACTATGGATTGACCGGCATTCCCGGTTATGTCGGTGAGCCGTACCCATTGACCGCGACCCTGGCCGACATTCCCACCGACTCCCATATCGCCGTGCTCGGTAGCGGACTCACCGCGGTCGACATCGCCGTCACCTTGGCCGCACGCGGCCACACCGGTCCGATCAGCCTGGTCTCACGGAGTGGAGCGTTACCCGACGTGCAGCAGCGGCCGGTGCCCTTGACTCCGGCTCACCTCACCCCGGCGCGGGTGCTGGATCTGCTCGACGACACGCTCACCTTCGACCGCTTGGTGGCGCTCATGCGTGCCGAGCTGGCCGATCTCGGCCAGGATTTCGACTCGTTCGCCGCGGAGTTGCTCGATGCCGGGCGCGAGGATCCACTCGTGCGGCTGCGCCGGCAAGTGGCGCAGATCGATTCGCCGCATCTGGGGCGGCGGTTGCTGGTCATGGCGATCCGCACCGTCGGCCCGATCGCCTGGCCACGGCTCGCCGACGCCGACCGGACGATGTTGCGTACCACGTACTTCCGGACCATCGCGGGCCTCAGCTCGCCGATGGTCCCGTTGAATGCGCGAATCTTGCTACGGCTGCTGGATTCCGGCCAGGTCAGGCTGCGTTCCGGTGTCACCAAGGTGGCGGCCAGGTCTGGCGGCGGGTTCACGGTGCACGACAGCGAAGAATGGGCCGCAGAGCATGTATTCAATGCGGTCAATCCGTCTGCGGGCACAACAGCGCAGGACGCCGAATCTCTCGTCGGCGGGCTACTCGCCGACGGCGCCGCCGAGCTCGGCGCGGACGGCGGGCTCCGAACCGACTACCGCACGGGCGCGCTTGTGGTGGCCGGGCGGCCGAGCCCGGTCTGGTCGGTGCTCGGCAACCTTGCCGCCGAGTCGATGTTCATCGCGACCAATCCGCCGGGCTTGGCCGCCGAAGCTGCCGCGCTGGCGGGCCATCTCACACGGAGCTGAATCCGGGATGGGGTCAGCGCCGTGTTCGGGCCCGCCACTCCCGTGCCGGCCCGAACTCGGCGCCGCTCTCACCGCTGGCCTACAGATCGCGCCCGCTGCCCGGTATCGCCACAGCCGCTTCGGCCGCGATGGCCGAGCCGAGTTCGGCCGTCGTCGAGGTGCCGCCGAGATCGGGCGTCAGCACCGCGCCGGCGCCGAGCACCTCGCACACCGCGGCATCCACCGCCGCGGCCGCCGACCGCTCCCCCAATTGTTCGAGCATCATCGCCGCGGCCAGGATCTGCGCGACCGGGTTGGCGATGCCCTGCCCGGCGATATCGGGCGCGCTGCCGTGGACGGCTTCGAACATCGAGGGCGCCGTGCGGTCGGGATTGATATTGCCCGAGGGCGCAAGCCCCAGACCGCCGGTGACCGCAGCCGCCAGGTCGGACAGGATGTCGCCGAACAGGTTCGACCCGACGATGACGTCGAGCCGGTCCGGATGCAACACGATCTCCGCCGCGAGGGCATCGACGTGCATAGGCCGCAGCGCCACCTCCGGGTAGTCCGCGGCGACCTGTTCGACGATGCTGTCCCAGTACGGCATCGAATGGATGAGCCCATTGGATTTGGTCGCCGAGCACAGCTGCCCGCGCCGTTCACGGGCCCGGTCGAAGGCGTAGCGGATGATGCGTTCGCAGCCGACTCGGGTGAATACCGATTCCTGGAGCACGAATTCACCGGGACGACCAGGATTGTGCATGCCACCGATCTCGGAGTACTCACCTTCGGAGTTCTCCCGGACGATGAGCAGGTCCAGATCGGCGGCGGTGCGGTCACGCAAAGCCGAGGTGGTGCCGGGTAGCAGCCGCACCGGTCGCAGGTTGACGTACTGACCGAATGCGCGGCGCAGCGGAATCAGCAGCCCCCACAACGAAATATGGTCGGGCACACCAGGAAAGCCCACGGCGCCGAGCAGGATCGCGTCGAAGCCCGCCAGCTGTTCGACACCGTCGGCGGGCATCATCGCGCCGGTGCGCAGGTACTGCTCACAGGACCAGTCGAATTCGGTCCAGGTGACGCCGGGCAGGACGGCATCAACCACCTTGACCGCTTCGGCTGTGACGTCGACGCCGATGCCGTCGCCGGGGATGGTCGCGATCCGGTGGGTCACAGGTCGACTCCGATGTATTTGGTTTCCAGGAATTCGTCGATGCCGCAGGTACCGCCCTCGCGGCCGAGACCGGATTCCTTGACGCCGCCGAACGGAGCCGCCGGATCCGACACCACCCCACGATTGAGCCCGACCATACCGGTCTCCAGCGCCTCGCACACTCGCAGACCGCGCCGCAGGTTCTCGGTGAACACGTAGCCGACCAGTCCGTACGGTGTGTCGTTCGCGCGGGCCAGAGCTTCGTCTTCGGTGTCGAAGGTGGAGATCGCCGCGACCGGGCCGAAGATTTCGGTGCGGGTCAGAAGGGCGTCGTCGCTGACGCCGGTCAGGACGGTCGCCGGGTAGAAGTTGCCGGGCCCTTCGATCGGCACACCGCCGGTGTGGACGGTGGCGCCGCGCGTGACGGCATCGGCCACCAGTGTCTGCACTTTCGCCACCGCGGCGGCGTCGACCAGCGGGCCGACCACAACGCCGGGCTCGGTGCCGGGGCCCATCGGCAGCGCCGCCATGCGCGCGGCCAGCCGGTCGGCGAACGCGGTGGCGATATCGCGGTGCACCAGAAACCGATTCGCGGCCGTACAGGCCTGGCCGATATTGCGCATCTTCGCGGCCATCGCGCCCTCGACCGCCGCGTCGAGGTCGGCATCGTCGAACACCAGGAACGCGGCATTGCCGCCGAGCTCCATGGAGGTGCGCATGACGGTGTGCGCGCACTGTTCCAGCAGCTTCTTGCCGACGGCCGTCGACCCGGTGAACGACAGTTTCCGCGAGCGGCTGTCACGAATCATCGGCTCCATCACCCCGCCGGGATCGGAGGTCGTGACGACGTTGACCACGCCGTCGGGCAGCCCCGCCCGGCGCAGGATCTCAGCGAGGGCCAGTGTCGACAGCGGCGTCTGCGCGGCCGGTTTGATCACGCAGGTGCAGCCGGCGGCCAGCGCGGGGCCGATCTTGCGGGTCCCCATGGCCATCGGGAAATTCCACGGCGTGATGAGCAGACTTGGGCCGACCGGCTGTCGGGTGACCAGGAACCGGGAACCACCGCGAGGCGCCTGCCGGTAGCCGCCCTCGATCCGGACGGCTTCTTCGGCAAACCAGCGGAAGAACTCTGCGGCATAAGCGATCTCGCCGCGCGCTTCGGCCAGAGGTTTGCCCATCTCCAAGGTCATGACGAGGGCGAGGCGCTCGGTGTCGTCGAGCAGGGCGCGGTGGGCGCGCATGAGCAGTTCGGCGCGTTCGCGGGCCGGCGTGCGTGCCCAGTCGGGCTGGGCGGCCGCGGCGGCGGACAGCGCATCGAGACCGTCGGCAGGTGCAGCGTCGGCGACCGTGCACAGGACCTCATCGGTGGCGGGGTTCGTGACGGCCAGTGCCGCGGCGGTATCGCGCCATCGTCCACCGATGAACAGGCCGGTCGGCACGGAGGCTATGGCGGATCGTTGCGCCTGGTCGGTTCTGTTCTCGGTGAGCATCGACGCGAACTCCCTCGCTCGGGCGGTGTGAATCGGCGCGGATGAGGCCGCCGAAGGCATTGCTGCGACCCCCGGCACCATGTTATGCATATTGTTGACAATCCTACAACCCGACGATCATCGGTAGCGGGATCGCCCGCACGCCCCGGGAGGCGGAGCACCATGACCGAGTTATCGCCCATCCTCAAACAAGCCACTCCGGTGACCGTCGACCACGGCGCGGGCTGTTATCTCTACGACACCGACGGCCGCCGCTATCTGGACTTCACCGCCGGTATCGGGGTCACCAGCACCGGCCACTGTCACCCACACGTGGTGGCGGCCGCACAGGCCCAGGTCTCGCGGCTCATCCACGGCCAGTACACGACGGTCATGCACCGCCCGCTGCTCGAACTCACCGAGCGGCTGGGGACCGTCCTGCCAGCGGGCCTGGATTCGCTGTTCTTCGCCAATTCCGGCAGTGAGGCGGTCGAGGCAGCGTTGCGGCTGGCCCGGCAGGCCACCGGGCGCCCAAATGTCATCGTCTTCCACGGCGGATTCCACGGCCGCACCGTCGCCGCGGCCTCCATGACGACCTCGGGCACGCGGTTCTCCGCGGGGTTCAGCCCGTTGATGGCGGGCGTGCACGTGGCGCCGTTCCCGACGGCCTACCGCTACGGCTGGACCGAAGAGGAGGCCACGACCTTCGCGCTGCGCGAACTGGACTACATTCTCGCGACCCTCACCTCGCCTGCGGAGACCGCGGCATTCATCGTCGAGCCGGTCCTCGGCGAGGGCGGATACGTCCCCGGCAACCGGACCTTCTTCGGTGGCCTGCGCGAACGCGCCGACCGACACGGCATTGTGCTCGTGTTCGACGAGATCCAGACTGGGTTCGGCCGGACCGGAAAGTTCTTCGGTCACCAGCACTTCGACGTCCGGCCCGATGTCATCACCATCGCCAAGGGGCTGGCGAGCGGATTCCCGCTCTCGGGGATCGCCGCATCACACGAATTGATGGCCAAGGCGTGGCCGGGGTCGCAGGGCGGCACCTACGGCGGCAATGCCGTGGCCTGCGCCGCCGCTATCGCCACCCTGGAGGTCATCGAATCGGAGGGGCTCGTACAGAACGCGGCCGCGCGTGGCGATCAGCTGCTGGCCGGGATGCGCGACTGCGACAGCAAAGCGATCGGCGACGTGCGCGGGCTCGGGCTGCTGGTCGGCGCGGAATTCACCACAGCGGCAGGCGAACCCGATCGTGAGACCGCCACCCTGGCCCAGCGGCTCGCGGTCGAGAAGGGGCTGTTGCTGCTCACCTGCGGTGCGCATATGAACGTGGTGCGGATGATCCCGCCGCTGGTAGTGAGCGAGGCGCAGGTCGAGGACGCACTGGCGATCTGGGCGCAGGTCCTCGCCGAACTCCCCGGCCCCACCCAGCCGTAGCGCGATCAGGAAGCAGGCCCCATGGACCGATACATCGCCATCACCCTCACCAAGGCAGGCGTGACCTGCCGGGCCCGACTGCTCGATGCCGAGGCACCACACACCTGCGCCGCGGTCTGGGACGCACTACCCCAGATCGGCGACGCCTACCACGCCAAGTACGCCCGCAACGAGGTCTACACCCTGGTACCGCGCATCACGGCCGCGCCACATCGGGAGAACCCGACCGTCACCCCCATTCCTGGCGACGTATGCCTGTTCGATTTCGAGCCGTGGGAAATCGGCAATCCCGCCTACGGTTACGAGCCAGGCTCCGCCGCACACCACGGCCAGGGCGCCACCGATCTGGCCATCTTCTACGGCCGCAACAATCTGCTGATCAACGGCGATCTCGGCTGGGTCCCCGGCAACGTCTTCGCCACCATCGAAGACGGACTCGCCGACATGGCCGCCGCCTGCAACGACCTGTGGCGCTACGGAGTGGAGGGCGAGACCCTCGCGTTCGACAGGGCATAGTCGACGGGCTCGGATAGTTCGGCCAGACGCACGCCGAACGCGTTCGGCCGGGCCATCCGAGCCGAATCCTCAGGAACCCAGCACGTATTCGGCGTAGCGGGCCACCGCGAGCACCAGGTCATCGGAATGCCGTGGCCCGACGATCTGCATGCCGACCGGCAGCCCGGCCGCTGTCGTTCCCACCGGGATGCTGATGGCGGGTTGCTGACTCAGGTTGAACGGATAGGTGAACGGCGTCCACTGCGGCCAGCTGGTCAGGCCACTGTCCGGCGGGACATCGTGGCCTGCGGGGAAGGCGGCGATCGGCATGGTCGGGGTGATCAGCACGTCGTAGGCGGTGTGGAACAGCCCCATGGCGATGCCGATACCGGCGGCGATCTCACGGGCGGCGAGATAGTCGACGCCGCTGACGGATTCGCCGCGCTCCCACACATGCCGAAGTCCGGGGTCGACCTGTTCGCGGGCGCCCGGCGGGAACGAGGCGAGCATGGCAGCAGCGCCCACCGCCCACAACAGCTCGAATGCCTCCCGGGGATCTTCGAAGCGGGGATCGGCGGGCACCACCCGCAATTCGGCATCGCCGAGCCGGGTGACCGCCCGCTCGACGATCGCCGCCACCTCCGGGTCGACCTCGGCGAACCCGAGCGTCGGCGACCAGGCCACGGAGATACCACGCACGTCGCGCTGCATCTGACTGCGGAAAGTCGTCAACGTGGGCGCGAGTGCGGTGGGGTCGCGGGGATCGGGCAACGACAGGATGTCCATCAGCAGGGCGGCATCCTCTACTGTGCGCGCCATCGGACCGGCGTGGGCGAGCGGACCGAACGGGCTGGCCGGGTACAGCGGAATGCGCCCGTGCGTCGGCTTGAAGCCGACGATGCCGCAGAACGCCGCCGGAATACGGACACTGCCGCCGCCGTCGGTACCGACCGACACCGGCCCGAATCCTGCCGCGACCGCAGCGGCACTACCGCCGGACGAACCGCCCGCGGTGAGCGCGGGATCGACCGGATTGCGGGTGATGCCGGTCAGTCGGCTGTCGGTCACCGCCTTCCACGCGATCTCGGGTGTGGTGGTCTTACCGAGCAGCACCATCCCGTCCTCGCGGACGCGGGCGGCCACCGGGCTGTCCACGGGCCACGGACCGGCCGGGTCAATGGAGGTGGAGCCGCGCCGGGTCGGCCAGCCCTCGGTCAGGAAGACGTCCTTGATCGAGATGGGCACGCCGTCGAGCAGCCCGCGGGCGTGACCCGCCTGCCAGCGAGCCTCCGATTCCTTCGCCTGCACGAGCGCCCGATCCGGATCCACCAGGCAATAGGAGTTCACCGTATCGTCGCGTTCGGAAATGGCGGCCAGAATCGACTCGGTCGCCTCCACCGGCGACAAGGCGCCAGCGGTATAGGCGGAGACCAACTCCACCGCCGACATCGCGGCGGGGTCGGTGGGACGGTTGATGTCGGGGTAGCTCATTGCTTGGCCCTCCTTCAGCCGGGCACGTACCCCAGCGTCTTATCGACCACGTTGTCCAACGGACGACCATCCATCCACCGATCGAAATTGTCGGAGAATGCCCGGACGACCTCGGTACGCCAACCGACGACGTCGCCCGAATTGTGCGGAGTGATCTGCACGTTCGGCATATCCCACAGCGGATGTCCCGGCGGCAGCGGCTCCGGGTCCACCACGTCCAGCGCCGCACCGGCGATCGTCGCGTTGCCGAGGGCGGTCACCAGATCGTCGGTAACCACGAGTTCCCCGCGTCCGACGTTGACAAACCTCGCATGCGGTTTCATCGCGGCGAAGGCCCTGGCGTCGAACATATTCCGGGTGAGCTCGGTCAGTGGCGCGATCGCGATGACGTAATCGGCCCACGGCAGTTCCGCGTGCAAGTCGACCCCGATGGTTCCGAAGTCCGGATCGTCGTCGTGCGCTCGCCGGCCCACCCCGCGCACCCGCATGCCCACCGCACGCAGCACGCGTGCGATGGTGCGACCGATGGCGCCGGTGCCGACGATCAGCACGGTGGCTCCAGCGATGCGCTCGGACTCGCGGTGCTGCCAGGTGTGGCGCTGCTGCAACCGGACCGATTCCGGCAGATCCTTGGCGAAGGCGAGGATCTGACCGAGAACGTATTCGGCGATGGCCGCGTCGAAGACGCCACGGGTATTGGTGACCACCACCTCGCTCGCTCTCAGCTCGGGAAACATCACCGGATCCACTCCGGTCGCACCCATATGCAGCCAGCGCAGCCGGTCGGCCGCATGCCACGCGCCGGGCAGCGCCTGGGACAGGAAGTCGTAGACGAACAATGCCTCCGCCCCGTGCAGTGCCTCGGCCAGCCCGGATGCCTCCGTGTAGCGCACAGTGGCCCGGGCACTCACCCGGGCCATCAGTTCCGAGTCGGGCACACTGTCACTGTGCAGGACGGCGACAACTGGGCCCTCTTTCACATTGACACAGTAAGATCACATCGTATGATTGTCAACAATCCGATCGTGTTCGGAGGTCTTCCCGGCTGAGCGCGAGAGGGGCCGAAGTGGAACTCAGTTTCCCCGATATCGAGGGCCCCGTCGCGCAACGTGGCATCGGAATCATCGCGCCGTTCGACCTCGCACTCGAACGCGAACTCTGGCGCTGGGCACCCCTCGAAGTCAGCCTGCATCTGGCCCGCACCCCCTACGAGCCGGTCCCGGTCTCGCTGGCCATGGCCGAATTGGTGTCCAACCCAGCGCATCTGACCGCCGCCACCCGCGACGTGCTACATGTGGAACCCGAAGTCGTTGCCTACCTGTGCACTTCGGGCAGTTTCATCAAGGGCCTCGCCCATGAGCGGTCGCTGCGGGAGATCATCTGCCGAGCAGGCGCGCAGGACGCGGTCACCACCTCGGGCGCACTGGTGGAGGCGATCGGCCATCTCGGCATCTCCCGGATCTCGGTCATCACTCCCTACGACGAGGTCCTGACCCACCGACTGCACGAGTTCCTCGGTGAAGCGGGTTGCGGGGTGGTGCGCTCGGATCACCTCGGGCTCGGCGGTGGGATCTGGAAGGTCAACTACCGCACCATCGCCGAGCGGATCTTCGGCGCCGACCACGCCGATGCCGAGGCGATCTTCGTCAGCTGCACCAATCTGCCGACCTACGACATCATCGAACCGCTCGAGATGGCGCTCGGCAAACCGGTCCTGACCGCGAACCAACTCACCATGTGGGCCTGCCTCGGCCGGATGAAGCTGCCGATGATGGGCCCTGGGAAGTGGCTGCTGGATGTGTTCTGAACCGGGATTCCCCGCACGAGAAAGGTCGACGATGGACGCGCCAACCATAGGTTTCATCTACCCCGACCATGCCGCCGAGGACGACTACGCCCTGGCCGCCGCCGCGCTCGGCATCCAGCTCGAGGTCGCGCACATCTACGGCACCGATCTGCACGCGGTGCCCGAACTGCTGGATCTGGGCAGTCCGGACAAACTGCGCCATGGAGCGCGGCTGCTCGCCCCGCATCGGCCCGCCGCGGTGGTGTGGGCGTGTACCTCGGGCAGTTTCGTGTTCGGACCCGAGGGCGCGCGCGACCAGGTCCGGCAGTTGTCCGCCGTCTCCGGAGTACCCGCATCGAGCACAAGCATCGCGTTCGTCGAGGCGGCGCGGGCGTTGTCGGTGCGCACGGTCGCGGTGGCGGCCAGCTACCCGGACGAGGTGGCGCGGCTTTTCGTGGACTTCCTCGCCGACGCGGGCATCACGGTGGTCGCGATGTCGAGTGCGGGCATCGACACCGCCGCCGAGGTCGGCACCCTCACCCCCGAGCAGGTCCTCGACCTGGCCGTCGGCAACGATCATCCCGACGCACAGGCGCTGCTGATTCCCGACACCGCCATGCACACCCTCGCCGTGCTGCCCCGACTGGAAGAGGCGCTGGGCAAACCGGTGCTCACCGCGAACCAGGTCACCGTGTGGGAAGGGCTCCGACTGAGCGCCGCCCGCGGCGATAGCACCGATTTCGGTGCACTGTTCACCGGCACGTCCCGGTCAGGCCCGGAGGAGGCAGCGTGCATGACCACGTAGGGCCCCGGGTCGCGCCTGATTCCATACCGAAAGGTCGTCACACCATGCCCGTCGTTGATTTCGAGCCGGTGAACCGGCAGTCGACCGCCGAAATGATCGCCGACCGGCTGCGGGAGGCGATCATGCGCGGTGGCCTGGCACCAGGCGATCAGCTGGGCGAAGCCGAACTCGCGACGCGTTTCGGTGTCTCGCGCGGTCCGGTCCGCGAGGCGATGCAGCGGCTCGTCTCGGAGGGGCTGCTCACCAGCATCCGCAATCGAGGAATCTTCGTCATCGATCTCACCCTCGACGACCTCGTCGACATCTACCGCGCCAGATCCGCACTCGAGGGTGGTGCACTCACACTGATCCTCGACGGCCGCCGCGAGATCGCCTACAAGGCCTTGGAACCGAGCGTCACGGCCATGCTCGCACACGCCGAACAGAGCGACGCCACCGCGGTTTCCGATGCCGACCAGGCCTTCCACGAAGCTCTCGTCGACAGTGCGGGCAGCCCGCGGCTGGTCCGCGCCGCACGCACCCTCCTGATCGAGACCCGCATGTGCCTCGGCGCGCTCCAAACCACCTACCCCGACCTGCGCGAACAAGCCCGCGAACATATCGAGTTGCGCGAGGCGATCGGTGCGGGGCCCGCCACCACCGCGCACGCCATGCTCGCCGAGCACATGGACGATGCGGTGCGCAGGCTCCGCGACCGCTACGCCGACTGAGATCGAACGCGAGCCGAACAACACATCACCAGCCGCCGGCTCGCACCCGGATAGGTGCGCGACGGGCCCGTAGCCGTCGGCCGCCTAGCAGTCCGGGAAGTATCGCTGGAAGCGGGCGGGTACGCCGTCGGCCATCGCTCTAGACCAGCAGGTTTCGTGCGGGAACGGGACATAGCCGGTCCAGACCGTGCCGTCGTGGCGGACCAGGCGTTGGCTGTCACCGGGGACATCCCAGGAGATGATCGCCCACCGGCCGTCGCATTCGGTGACCGTGGCCGACGCGTTCGCCAGATCCGGACCGACCCCGAGATCGTGTTCGATCGTTTCCGCGACACATGATGAGGGCAGCCCCTCCTCGAATCGCAATGTCCCGGCAACGGTTTCACCGGCACGGGTGATGAACAGACTGTGCATCCCCTCCGGTACCGGTGTGGTTCCCGGCGGCGGGTCCATACCGAAGAAGTAGCAGCCGACCGGCACCTGGAAGCTCGTCACACCGGTCGAGTCGGTGACGCCGTCGCGGCGGAGCACCTCGGTGGTCTCCCCGACGGGAATGTCGTGGCGGGCCGGATCGCAGGGCTGGACCAGCCGCACATGGACCGGTACGTCGGGCACACCGACCCCGGATAGCGTCTGGGTGCGGATGACTGCGGTGCCATACGCCGGTGGCGGATCGGCGACCGGCGGCACGCCCGGTGGTTGTTGCGCCGGTGCGGGTTCCGGCGCGGCGGGCCGCTGTCCGGGTGCCGGTGGCGAGGCGATGGACGGCCCGCGGCCGGTAGCGTCGCGTACACCGCTCGACACGGCCGGATAGGTCGTCTTCGCGCCGTTCACCGAGGTCGTCCCCGACCCGGAGGGTGCGGAACCGCCGTCGTCGCCGCAGGCCGTCAGCAGCGCCAGCGCGGCAACGACCCCGAATACCGCGTGCAAACTTTTGCGCATACGCATGGCCGCCACCTCGAGGTAGACCAGTGTTATCCGCCTATCGCAGGGATATCGCTCAGAGTTACCCCGGCTCATCCGAGTTCATCATGCCACCGCGACCGGCGCATCGACACGCCGTTCAGCTCCAGCCGCGAGCAGGAAGAACACCGGTGGCAGCACCAGTTCGATGACGGTCAACACGATTTGGAACCAGTGCGGCCATCCGTGCACCGACAGTGACACCAATCGGCCGAGGGCACCGAGGGCGAAAATCGCCGCGAGCCAGCGCACTGCGGACAGATTGATCGGTGTCTGCCGCACCGCCCAGATCCAGGCCAGGCCGTAACCGACGAAGATCGCGCCGAAGAACCGGCTCTGACTGTCGGCGGTCACGCCGTTCCACTCCATATCGGGAACCGAATCCTTGCCAAGGGCCAGGTGGTAGAAGCCGATCGCGACGCAGGAAACGCCCATCGTCCAGGTCAGCCAGGTGAGTGCGCGAGTCATGAGGACCCTCCGATCAGCATGAATTGAATCGGCATGAATTCGGTTGACGCGCAGCGCGCTCGCCACCGGCGCCTTAGTAGACGTGCGTCTACCAAGACCATACGATCGCTAGTAGACACGCGTCAACTAAGCTGAATGAATGAGTACCCGCCGCCGACTCGCCCCAGCGGAACGCCGTCGACTACTCCTGGACGCCGGCGCGCAACTGTTCGCCGAACGTCCTTACGACGCGGTGCTGATGGAGGACGTCGCCACCGCGGCGGGCGTCTCACGCGCCCTGCTCTACCGGCACTTTCCCACCAAGCGCGACCTCTTTGCGGCCGTCTACGAGCGTGCCTCCGCCGATCTGCTGGTGGCCACCGAGTTCGACACCACCACACCCCTGGCCGAACAGCTGGCCGCCGGGCTGGACGCCCACTTCGACTATTTCGAGGCCAACGCCCATTCGGTGATCGCGGCCAACAGAGTGCTGGCGACCGACCCGACCATCCAGGCGATCATCTCGGGCGAACTGGGCGAATTACGGACACGATTGCTCGATATCCTCGGCGTGCACGGCCAACTGTGTGCGGCCACGTCGGCAGTGCTGATGTCGTGGCTGACCTTCGTCCGCGTGCTGACGATCGAATGGCTGGAAAACCGCAGCCTCACCCGGGAGCAATTGCATCAGGTCAGCGTCGGCGCACTGCTCGGAGCCCTCGATCCGCTGCTGGATCTGGCGAATCACCCGCTGAACTCGCCCGGCTGACCGCGGTCAGACCAGACCACGCGGTCGGACCACCATCACCGGCGAGGCTCGCTTGCCCTTCTCCTCCAGCAAGGCGATGGCGGTGCCGTCCTCGGTCAGCGCCACGTACACCCCGGACATGCCGATCGGGTCGAGCCAGCGGCCGTCGCGCAGCGATTCGGACTGGGCGTCGTCGATCACCCGATGCGGGAATGCGGTCCGGACCGCGGCATCGATATCGAGGCTCAGATCCGGGCCGTCGGCGAGTTGGTCGAGGGTACGGGCATGGTCGAGGGTGAACGGCCCGACTCGGGTGCGGCGCAGCGCGGTCAGATGGCCGCCCACGCCGAGCGCTGCGCCAAGATCGCGGGCCAACGCGCGCACGTAGGTGCCCGACGAGCACTCCACCACGACGTCCAGATCCACGAAGTCGCCGACCTCGCGGCGGGCGAGCACCTCGAAGCGGGACACGGTGACCGGCCGGGCCGCCAACCGCACCTCCTCACCGGCGCGGTGGCGGGCGTAGGCGCGCTCGCCGTCGACCTTGATGGCGCTGACCGTGGCGGGGACCTGCTGGATCTCACCGGTCAGCGCGGCGATCCCGGCCGCGATATCGGCACCGGCGACGGCGGTCGCGGGCGTGGTCGAGACGATCTCGCCCTCCGCGTCGTCGGTGGTCGTTGCCCGGCCGAGCCGGATCGTGGCGGTGTAGGCCTTGGTGGTCAGGGTGAGCAGCCCTAGCAGCTTGGTAGCGCGTTCGATGCCGAGCACCAGCACCCCCGTCGCCATCGGATCGAGCGTTCCCGCGTGGCCGACCTTCTTGGTGCGCAACAGCTTCCGGCAGCGAGCGACCACATCGTGGCTGGTCAGGCCGCCGGCCTTGTCGACGATCAGCAGGCCGCCGAGCCCGTCCGGTCCGAGCACCGGCTTATCCGCGGCCATCAGGCGTGCACGATCGCGGTGAGGATGAGGCCGTCGGCAATCTGCCAGCGGCCGTCGAACGAGGTGAGCGGCACCCCGCCGTCGGTCACCTGGCCGGGGATGAGCAGTTCGCTGTGGAAAGTGCCCGAGGCCTTGTCGGAGGCGTCATCGATGGTGAAGGTGATGTGTGCGTCCTCGAAACCGAGCCAACGCGCGGTGAGCGGCCACCACGCCTTGTAGGTGGCCTCTTTCGCGCAGAACAGCAACCGGTCCAGATGCAGGTCGGAGTCGGTGGCACGCAGCCATTCCCGTTCCGCGGGCAGACTCACCGAATCGAGCACACCCTCGGGCAGGGTGTCGTGCGGCTCGGCGTCGATACCGACGGAGCGGAATCGCAACTTATGCCCCAACGCCGCCGCCCGATAGCCATCGCAGTGTGTCAGGCTGCCGACGATCCCACGCGGCCACACCGGCGCACCCCGCTCCCCTTTGCCGATCGCAACCTCCGGCTCCCCCAGCTGCGCCAACGCCAGCCGGGCGCAATGGCGCGCGCCGATGAAGTCGCGTCGCCGCTTCTCCACCGACTTCGCGATCAGGTGCTCTTCGGCCGGATGCGCCCGCAGCCCTTCCGGGTACGCCAGCAGCTCGGCCGACGCGACCCCGGCGGGCAGAATGTTCTCGATCATCGCTGCCGAGCCTAATGCAGCCGTCGCTACTGTCCCCTGCGGCGTTGCGCCTTACTACGCATCTCGGCCGCCGCTGCTTCCATCTCGGGCGTGACCTTGAAATGGCCGCCCCAGGAGTTCAGGGTGCCGGGCGGGTACTCAGGGACGGGCAGGATCTGCCGCAACAGGTTGTCGGGCAGGCCGCGACGCTGCCATTCGCGCGGATACCCGAGGGACACCTCCTCGAAGCGGACGCCCTCGTAATGGGTGGTGCGCGGAATGTGTAGGTGCCCGTAGACAGCGCAGATCACGTTGTAGCGGATGTGCCAGTCGGCGGTCAGGTCGGTGCCGCACCAGAGCGCGAATTCCGGGTAGAACAGCACATCGGTGGGTTCGCGGACCAGCGGGAAATGGTTGATCAGCACCAGCGGCGTGCCCTCGGGCAAGGCGTCGAGCTTGCGTTGGGTCACCTGCACGCGCGCATGGCACCAGGCGTCGCGGGTGAGGTACGGATCGGGCGAGAGCAGGAATTCGTCGGTGGCCACGACATTGCGTTCCCGGGCCAGCGCCAGGCCCTCGGCCTTGCTTGTGGTGCCTTCGGGCAGGAACGAGTAGTCATAGAGCAGAAACATCGGCGCCAGCGTCACCGCACCGCCGTAGGCCTCCGAACCCGCCCCGCGCCACACCGGAAACGGGTCCTCCGGGGTGAGCACATCCAGGTCCCGGCAGATCGACACCAGGTACTCGTAGCGGGCAACGCCGTGCATCTGCACCGGGTCCTTGGCCGTGGTCCACAGCTCATGATTGCCCGGCACCCAGATCACGGTCTTGAA
This sequence comes from Nocardia cyriacigeorgica, assembly GCF_010868145.1. GTDB lineage: Bacteria > Actinomycetota > Actinomycetes > Mycobacteriales > Mycobacteriaceae > Nocardia > Nocardia cyriacigeorgica_D. Next base: position 157,543 of record NZ_JAAGUY010000003.1, on the reverse strand, counting down.
GCGGCTGCGCAGCAGTTCCAGCGACCACCGGATGTCATCGGACTTCTCCGCGACATCACCGGCCACGATCAGCCAGTCCTCCGGCGAATCGGGCTGGATCTGCTCGACGACGGGACGATTGCCCTGGTGCCCGACATGAATGTCGCTCACCGCCATCAACTTGGGTATCACCACACCCACCTTGGCATACCGGGGCCGCCCCGGATTCAGCGGCTGGTACCCGGAATCTCCGCGCCGACGGTGGCCCACCGTCCCGACAGCGCCCGCCAGACAACGGCCACCAGCCGCAGCAGCATGAACGCCACCAGACCCGACCAGATACCCGCGATCCCCCAGTCGAAGACCAGCGACAGCCAGATGGCAGGCAGGAAACCGAGCAGGGCCGCACCGAGCGTTGTGGTGCGCAGGTAGGCGGCGTCGCCCGCGCCGAGCAGCACACCGTCGAGCGCGAAGACGATGCCTGCCACCGGGATCAGCGCCACGAAGAACCACCATGCGACCCCGGTGCGGTCCAGCACGGCCGGGTCATCGGTGAACAGCGGCGGGATCACCGCGGCACCCGCGGCGAAGATCGCGGCCAGGATCAGCGCGAAGACCTCCGACCAGCCGGTGATCCGGCGGGCGAGCGCCCGCGCACCGGGCGCATTGCCCGCGCCGAGCGCGGCACCGACAAGGGTCTGCGCCGCAATGGCCAGTGAATCCAAGGTCAGCGCAAGGAAGTTCCACAACTGCAACACCAGCTGATGTGCCGCCACCGACGCCGCACCGAATCGCGAGGCCACCGCGGCGGCCGAGACGAAACACGCTTGAAAGGCGAGGCTGCGCGCGATCAGATCACGGCCGAGTACCAGCTGCGCCCGCATCACCGACGGCCGCGGCTGTAGCGCAACGCGTTCCCGCACCAGTGCCGCGACGAACAGTGCGGCCGTCACCCCCTGGCCGATGACATTGGCCACCGCCGAGCCGGGCAACTCCAGCCGCGGTGCACCCAGCAACCCGTGCACGAGGACCGGACACAACACCGCAGACAACGCCAGTCCCGCAACGACATACATCAACGGCCGACGCGTCTGTTGCACACCACGCATCCAGCCGTTGCCCGCCATGGACAACAGAATCAGCGGGACGCCGAACAGAGCGATCCGCACCCAGTCCAGCGCTTCGGCCGCGATATCCCCACCACCCGAGATGACTCCGACGATCGGCCGCGCGAAGATCTGCACGACGGCCACGATCGCCAGTCCGATGCCGGCCGCGAGCCAGCTCGCCTGCACCCCTTCGGCCACGGCACCACGTTCGTCACCAGCGCCGTGCCTCCGCGCGGCTCTGGCGGTGGTCCCGTAGGCCAGGAAGGTCAGCTGCGAACTCACCTGCGCCAGAATCAATCCGCCGACGGCGAGCCCGGCGAGTGCGAGCGCGCCCAAACGTCCGACCACGGCGAGGTCGAAAAGCAGATAGATCGGTTCGGCAACGAGAACCCCGAGCGTCGGCAACGCCAGTCCGAGAATCCGCCGCGGGCCTGCCTCGACGGAGTCGTCGCCACGCGTGCCTGCGCCGAGATCGTCAGCGGACGCGCTTCGGGTCGAATCCGGTCCCGGTCGGTGGGCGGTCCGCACGCTGGGGTCGGCGCTGGGGGCCGCAGGGCCGGTGGAGGCTGACGGCCGCGGGTCTGGTGGCGGGTCGGCCTGCGCGCTCATCCGAGTCCGGCCAGCAGCTCGGCCACGATCTCCTCCGGTGTGCCATGCGCGGTGTAGCCGGCGGCGTAGCGGTGACCGCCGCCGCCGAGCGCGGTGGCCACGGCGGAGACGTCGAGGCCGTCGTGGCGGTCGTGGCCGCTGTCCTTGGAGCGCAGCGACACCGTCCAGCGGCCCGCCTCGGAAGATTCCTTGAAGACCGCGGCCACCCCGGCTTCGGCTGTGGTGCGCACGATGTCGACGACGCTTTCGGCTTCCTCCTGGGTGACGCCGTGCAGGTCGGCGCGCCGCACGAACGCGTACACGAGCCCGACGCCGTCGTGCGCGTCCGGCTCGAGGCGCGCCGAACCGAGCACCCGCGACAGCATCGGCAGCCAGCCGAAGGGGTGGGTGTCGAGCAGGGTCTGCGCGATCTCGGCACCATCGATGCCGGTGGCCAGCAATCGTTCGGCCAGCTCATGGGTGCCGGGGCGGACCCAGCGGAACGACCCGGTGTCGGTGACGAGACCTGCGTAGAGACAGTGCGCGACAGGGCGGTCGATCGGCTCACCCCATGCGTCGAGCAGCCGGGTGAGCACGCTCGTGGTGGACTCCGCCGATGGGTCGATCAGGTTGATCGTCCCGAACCGGGTGTTGGACCGATGATGGTCGATGACCAGGGTGTTGCGGGCGCCGGCGAGCCGATCTGCGAGCGTGCCAAGCCGTGCCGCGCTGCCGCAGTCGACGGCGACCAGCAGATCCACCTCGTTGGGTACCTCCGCGGGCGGCACGAGATGGTGGACGCCGGGCAGGGAATCCATCGAGACCGGCAGCTCCGCGGGTTCGGCGAAGGACACCCATACGCGAATCCCGCGCCGATGCAGTACCTGAGCCAGGGCGAGCCCGCTGCCGACTGTGTCGGCATCGGGTTGGACGTGGCACAGGATGGTGACCGATGCGGCGGCCGTCAATGCCTGCACGGCCGCGGCGAAATCACCGACGCCGGGTGGTGTGGTATCCGGGTCGCCCATCGGTTCGGCGCCCGGATCGGCCGCACCTGCCGTCTGTCCAGTTGTCGTCATCGCCTACCGCGGGTCATTCCTCGTCGCGGTCGTCGGCCTTGTACGGGTCGGCGTCGCCCGCGTGGGTGGCATTGGCCGCCACCTTGGCCACTTCGTCGTCCGCGGCCCTGGCCTTGGCCAGCAGATCCTCCATCTGCTTGGCCGCATCCGGCACGGTGTCGAGGACGAACGCCAGCGTCGGGGTGAATTTGACGCCGGTTCCCTCACCGACTTTCGAGCGCAGCACGCCCTTGGCCTTCTCCAGACCCGCCTTCGCGGCCGCGTAATCCGGTTCGGCGTCGATGGTTTCGCCCATCACCGTGTAGTACACGGTGGCGTCCCGTAGGTCGCCGGTCACCTTCGCGTCGGTGACGGTCACGAACCGCAGCCGCGGATCCTTCACCTCGTACTCGATCGCGGTAGCGACGATCGCCGAGATCCGCTTGGCGAGTCGGCGTGCCCTGGCTTGGTCCGCCATGGCAACTCCTTCCTCACTGTGTCAAAGATCTGTAATCATTCGCGATGGCAGCGGGGCCCTACGTGGTTACGCAAGCTGCCTCCTTCGGGCCCGTCGCTGCCACCGCTAATCTTCCGGTCCGAAGACCCGGCGGCGTACCGCCAGCAACTGTAACTCCGGACGTGCCGCGACGTGGCGTTCACATTTGTCGAGGACCTCGCTCAGGTGGTCCATACCGGCACTGACCATGGCCACTCCGAGCAACGTGCGGCGGTAGCGGTCATGTTCCCCGCCCTCGGCGGCACTCACCCCGAAGCGCTGCAGTTCGGCCAGGATCGGCCGGATCACCGAGCGCTTCTCTTTCAGCGAATGCACGTCTCCGAGCAGGATGTCGAACTCGAGTGCACCGAGGTACACACAACCTCCAGTTTCGAGCGACGCGACCGGGTGACCGGTGGGTGTCGTACCCACCGGTCACCCGATATCAGTCGCGATCAGTCGCGCGGCTTCTCGCGCAACTCGTATGCCTCGATGACGTCGCCTTCCTTGATATCGGAGTAGGTGAGCGTCATACCGCATTCGAAGCCCTCGCGGACCTCGGTGGCATCGTCCTTCTCCCGCTTGAGCGAGGAGATGGTGACGGTCTCGGCGACCACCACGTTGTCGCGCAGCAGGCGCGCCTTGGCGTTGCGCTTGACCGAACCCGAGGTGACCATGCAACCGGCGATGTTGCCGACCTTCGACGAACGGAAGATCGCCCGGATCTCGGCCCGACCCAGCTCGACCTCTTCGTAGATCGGCTTGAGCATGCCCTTGAGGGCCTTCTCGATCTCGTCGATGGCCTGGTAGATCACCGAGTAGTACCGGATGTCGACACCCTCGCGGTTGGCCAGTTCGGTGGCCTTGCCCTCGGCCCGGACGTTGAACCCGATGATGATCGCGTTCGATGCCGACGCCAGGTTGACGTTGGTCTCGGTGACGCCACCGACACCGCGGTCGATGACCCGCAGGCGCACCTCGTCGTCGACCTCGATACCGAGCAGGGCCTCTTCGAGGGCCTCGACGGTACCGGAGTTGTCGCCCTTGAGGATCAGGTTCAGCTCCGAAGTCTCCTTCAGCGCGGCATCCAGATCTTCCAGGCTGATCCGCTTGCGGCTGCGTGCGGCCAGCGCGTTGCGCTTGCGCGCGTTACGCCGGTCGGCGATCTGACGCGCGATGCGGTCCTCGTCGACGACGAGGAGGTTGTCACCGGCACCGGGCACCGAGGTGAAACCGACGACCTGGACCGGCCGCGACGGCAGCGCCGCCTCGACGTCCTCGCCGTGCTCGTCCACCATGCGACGCACGCGACCGTAGGCGTCGCCCGCCACGATCGAGTCACCGACGCGCAGCGTGCCGCGCTGGATCAGCACCGTGGCGACCGGGCCGCGACCGCGGTCCAGATGCGCTTCGATGGCGACACCCTGGGCGTCCATATCCGGGTTGGCCCGCAGGTCCAGCGACGCGTCCGCGGTGAGCAGGACCGCTTCGAGCAGGGCGTCGATATTGGTGCCCTGCTTGGCGGAGATATCGACGAACATGGTGTCGCCGCCGTACTCCTCGGCCACCAGGTTGTACTCGGTCAGCTGCTGCCGGATCTTCTCCGGGTTCGCGCCTTCCTTGTCGATCTTGTTGACCGCCACCACGATCGGCACATCGGCCGCCTGCGCGTGGTTGATCGCTTCCACCGTCTGCGGCATGACGCCGTCGTCGGCGGCGACCACCAGAATCGCGATATCGGTGGCCTTGGCACCGCGGGCACGCATGGCGGTGAACGCCTCGTGACCAGGGGTGTCGATGAAGGTGATCAGGCGGTCGTCGTCGTTGAGGCTGGTCAGCACCTGGTACGCACCGATGTGCTGGGTGATACCGCCGGCTTCGCCCTCACGGACGTTGGCCTTACGGATGGTGTCCAGCAGTCGGGTCTTACCGTGGTCGACGTGACCCATGACGGTCACCACCGGCGGACGCTGCTCGAGGTCTTCCTCGCCGCCTTCGTCCTCGCCGTAGGTGAGGTCGAACGATTCCAGCAGCTCACGGTCCTCGTCCTCGGGACTGACCACGTGCACGACGTAGTTCATCTCGCTGCCGAGCAACTCGAGGGTCTCGTCGTTCACCGACTGGGTCGCGGTGACCATCTCACCGAGGTTGAACAGGGCCTGCACCAGCGAGGCCGGGTTCGCGTCGATCTTCTCGGCGAAGTCCGACAGCGAGGCGCCGCGGGCGAGCCGGATGATCTCGCCGTTGCCGCGGGGCAGCCGCACGCCGCCGACGGCTGGCGCCTGCATGTTCTCGTATTCGGCGCGCTTCGCCCGCTTCGACTTGCGACCACGACGCGGAGCACCACCGGGACGACCGAACGCACCGGCCGCGCCACCGCGACCGCCGGGACCACCGGGGCGACCGCCGCCACCACCGGGACGACCACGGAAACCACCGGCCGCGGGTGCACCGGCACCGCCACCGGCACCGGGGGCACCGCCACCGCCACCGCGGTAGCCGCCACCGCCGCCGCCACCGGGACGACCACCGGGGCCACCCGGGCGACCGCCGCCGCCGGGACGGCCTGCGCCGCCACCTGGGCCGGGACGCGCCGACCGCGCGGGCATGGCGCCGGGGCTGGGACGCGGGGGCATGGAGCCGGGGCTCGGACGCGGACCACCGGGACGAGGGCCACCGCCCTGCGCTGCGGCCGGACGCGGACCACCCTGGGCGGGACCGGGGCGGGGACCGCCCTGGGCCGGACCGGGACGCGGGCCACCCTGACCGGGCGCCGGACGGCCGCCTGCCTGGCCGGGGCCGGGACGCGGGGCCGGACGCTCGCGCTCACGTTCGGGCGCGGACGAGAACGGGTTGTTGCCGACGCGCGGGGTCTTCGGACCCGGCTTGGGGCCTGCCGGACGCGGGCCACCCTGGGCGGGCGCGCCGGGACGCTGCTGGCCGGGGCGCGGTGCACCCGGCGTTGGCCTGGTACCGGGCTGGGCCTGCGGGGCCTTGGCGGCCGCCGGAGCGGGGCTCGGCGCCTGCGCTGCTTCCTGAGCGGGAGCGGGAGCGGGGCCGGGTTTCACGGCCGGACCGGGACGCGGAGCCGGCGTAGCGGGTGCCGCGGCAGCCTCGGCGGGCGCCGGGGTACGCGGACCCGGACGGGGACCGCCCGCGGCGGGTTTGGCGGCCGGACGGGCCGCGGTCGACGGACCGGGCTTCGCTCCGGCCTTGGCGCCGTCCGTGGGTGCGGACTTCGACGCGACCGATTCACGCAGACGGCGGGCGACGGGTGCTTCCACCGTCGACGACGCCGACTTCACGAACTCGCCCTGCTCCTTGAGCTTTGCGAGTAGTTCCTTGCTTGTGACACCGAGTTCCTTGGCCAACTCGTGCACGCGGGCCTTGCCTGCCACTGCTCTCCTCACTGAGAGGTCGAGCAGCGCCACCGTTGTTCAGGGACGGGGCCCGCACGACCTCGGGTTATCTCCGATGGACGTCATCGTTGGTACTTCACGGTGTGCTCATGAGTGCTCGTGCCTGTTCTCGAGGTAATGCTCCAGGGCTGAGATATCCAGATGTCCGGACACTCGTAGTGCTCTGCCGATCGCTCGGCGCCGAACCGCAGTGCTCAGACAGGCGGAAACGGGGTGCAACCAGGCACCCCTTCCGGGAAGTCTGCGCCGCGTATCGGGAACGATCGCAACGACGTCACCGTCGTCGTCTTCTCGTGCCACGATCCGCAACAGTTCGGCGGCCAGCTCGCGCTTCCGGCATCCGATGCACGTTCGCACCGGAGCGGCCGGGCGCTGGGGCGCCGATGGATGCTCGGTGGTGCGTTCGGGCGGGGAAACCGATGGCTCGTGCTGAACCTTGGACCACTCTACCGCTGCCACGGTCCGATCACCGAACCCCGCCCCTGCCGAAGTTACCAACATGTCATCCCGGCCGGTTGTTCCTCGCGCCGCCGAACCGGGCCGCACTCGTCGAGCGTCGGTCAACTGTGCCGGGCCTCCGTACGCACCCCGCCACCGGCGTCAGGTGCGGCGTCGCTGCGGATATCGATGCGCCAGCCGGTCAGCCGAGCGGCCAGGCGCGCGTTCTGACCTTCCTTGCCGATGGCCAGCGAGAGCTGGAAATCGGGGACCACGACGCGCGCAGCCCGCGCATCGGGGTCGACAATTGTGACCGACACCACCTTCGATGGGGACAGTGCATTGCCGACGAAGGCCGCCGGATCGTCGGCGTAATCGATGATGTCGATCTTCTCGCCCGCCAGTTCGCTCATCACGTTGCGCACGCGCTGGCCCATCGGGCCGATGCACGCACCCTTGGCGTTGACTCCGGACACGGTGGACCGCACGGCGATCTTGGACCGGTGCCCGGCCTCGCGGGCGACGGCGACGATCTCCACCGAGCCGTCGGCGATCTCGGGCACCTCGAGCGCGAACAGCCGCCGCACCAGATTCGGGTGGGTCCGCGACAGCGTGATCTGTGGACCGCGCGGGCCGCGCGAGACCCCGACGACATAACACTTGATCCGGTCGCCGTGCTCGTAGCTTTCGCCGGGCACCTGCTCGGCGGGCGGGATCAAGCCCTCGGCGCCGTGCAGTTCGCTGCCGATGCGCACCACGATGGTGCCGCGGGCGTTGGCGCGGGCGTCGCGCTGGACGACGCCGCCGACGATATCGCCCTCATGGGTGGAGAATTCGCCGAAGGACTTCTCGTTCTCCGCATCCCGCAGCCGCTGCAGCACGACCTGGCGGGCCGTGGTGGCCGCGATGCGGCCGAAACCCTCCGGGGTGTCGTCCCATTCGGAGATGACGTTGCCGTCGGCGTCGAGCTCACGCGCCATCACCCGCACCACACCGGTCTTCTGGTTGATGTCGATGCGCGCGTTGGGTTGATGGCCCTCGGTATGCCGATAGGCGGTCAGCAGCGCGGACTCGATCGCGGAGATCACGGTCTCGATCGAGATCCCCTTGTCGGCGACGATCGCTCGCAAGGCTTCGATTTCGATGTTCATTCCACGGTCCCTTCGGTCGAATCGGACGCTGCAACAGGCTGGGGCGCTGCCCCGGTGTTTCCTCGGGTGTCCGCGGCGTCCTCTCCCGCGGGAACAGTTGTGTCCGGCTCACTGCCGGGGGCGGGCCTGCCCGGCGCGACGCCGCCCGCGAGTTCGAGTTCGCGGGGGCTCGGCGGGGAGAACTCCACCTGGACGACGGCGGTGGCGATATCGGCCAGCGCGACGCTCACCCGGTGCGGCTTGGCCTTGCCGCCGAGGACCAGCGCGACGGAGTCGTCGGCGAGCTTGCCCACTCGGGCGTCGAAGGCGGCAGATCCGCCGGGATCGGGAGGTTCCGCGCCGGGACGCAGCGTCACTCGCACCTTGCGGCCCTGGGCTCGCCGCCACTGCCGTTCGGTGCTCAGCGGACGGTCGACACCCGGTGTGGAGACCTCGAGCAGGTAGGGCGACTCACCGAAATCACCGGCGTCGTCGAGATGGGCCGAGACCTCGAGGCTGAGGTCGGCGATGGCGTCGAGGTCGGCGGGGTCGTCGCTGTCCACGATCACCCGAACCCGAGCCTGGGCATCGGCATGCCGTCCGGCCGTCGAGATCTCGACGCCCTCGAGATCGAATCCCCGGCGTTCGACGAGTCCAGCAACGAGCTGGCTCACCCTTTCCTCGGTCGGCATCGGCATGTGGGGCGGCTCCTGGTTCAGTTGTGGCGCGAGCGGAAATTTTCTGTACCGAAGGTCTAGCGTAACGCGCCCGGAGAGTGTAAAGGACGATCGGCTACAAGCAAGTTTCCCCAGCGCGTGGCGTCGCGGACGGACCACGTGGCGCTGCGAGGGGTGCGGGAGACGAGCACGGCGCCGACCTTGCGTGGGCGCGGGGCGCGCGTCTGGCACGATAGTGCGGTGCCCAACCGCCTTCCCATCCGGCCCGAGGCCGGGTGTACTTCCGGCATACCGATCGATCGGCACGATTCCCGCTTCCACCCGGTGAACCGCCGCACCGCGTTGCGGCTGGCCGGTGGTGGCGTGCTCGGAGTCGCCGCGTTCGCCGCCATCACCGGGTGTGCCGAGGAATCGGCGCTCGAGCCCGATCCACTGACCGCACAAGAGCTTCTAGCGCGCACCGACGCCGCTGCGGCCACCGCGGCCATCGCGCTCGATCCGCAGCGCCACGGCGCGCTGACGGCGGTCGCCGCCGAACGCACCGCGCATGCCGAGGCGTTGCGCACCGAGATCGACCGTCTCGTGGGCGTCTACGGCGACGGCACCCTACCGAGCCGCCGTCAGCCAGAGGTGACCGTCGCCCCCGCGGCACCGATCGACGTCGCCACCCTGCGCGATCAGCTCGCCGGTTCCCAGCGCGCGGCTGCCGATCTCGCGACCACCCAGTCCGGCTACCGGGCGGGCCTGCTCGCCTCGATCAGTGCTGCCTGCGCGGTGCATGCCGGGGTGTTGCTGGCATGACCGAGCCCAGCTTCCGCGCTAGGAAGGACGCCGTATGACCGAATCCGAACGTCGCGCGCTGCTGGACGCACTCAGCGCCGAGCACGCCGCCGTGTATGCCTACGGCCTGATCGCGGCCTACGCCTCCCCCGAACGCGACCAGCTGGTGGCCGAGCACACCACCGCCCATCGCGTCCGACGTGACACCACCATCGAGGAGGTCGAAGCGGCAGGCATCACCGTGCCGCCGCCGGATGCCGCCTATACGATGCCGTTCCCGGTGACCGATCCGGTCGCGGCCGCCCAACTGGCGGCCACCGTCGAGTCCGATGCCGCGGTGGCGTGGCGCTCGGTGGTCGAGAAGGGCGAGTCGGAGGCCATGCGCCGGACTGGTGTCGATGCGCTCACCGAATGTGCTCTGCGCCTTGCGATATGGCAGTCGATTCTCGGGGTGTCGCCGCCGACCACACCGTTCCCCGGTCAGCCGTAGCTCCGGACTAGACGTCGAAGGCAGCGGTGTTCGCTCGCGCCCACTGGGCGAAGGTGATGGCGGAGCGGCCGGTGAGCTGTTCGACGCTCTCGGTCGGGGCGGTCGGGTTCTCCTCGCCACCACCGAGCACATTGTCGACATACCATTCGGCGTTCTCGCCCATACTCGGCGTCAATGCGGCGACCGCTTCATCGCGAGAGACGCGGAGGAACTCGATGTCACGGCCGAGTGCCGTACCGAGCTGACGCACCAACTCCCGCCGGGTCAGGATTTCAGGGCCTGCGAGCCAATGGGCCTTCCCCGCATGTGCGTCGGTGTCCAGCAGCGCGACCGCGGCGACGGCAGCGATATCGTCCATCGCGATCGGCGCACTGGCGATATCGGGGAACGGTTCCCGGACGGCGCCGGTGTCGCGGATCTGCTGAGCCCAAGTCTGAGTGTTCTCCATGAAGTCGCCGGGCCACAGATGTGTCCACTCCAGACCGCTGGCCTCGACCGCACCGGTCACAGTGCCCCACCAGCTCTCCGGTTCGCCGGACAGGTCGACCACGTGCCGTACGCCCGCCGCACGCGCGAGCTCCAGGACCTCGCCGACGGTGTCCGGTGCCGGCGCGAGGTACATGCGATCCACACCGTCCAGTGCGGCAGGCAGCGTCTCCAGCCGCCGCACATACCCTTCGGCCACGTCGACTTCCGCGGGCAAATCCGCCTTGACCGGATCATTGGTCAGCGCGCGCACCCCCGTCGCGCCGCGTGCCAGTAGGTGATCCACTACCTTCCGGCCGATGTTCCCGGTCGCGCCGGTCACCAAGATCGTCACCGTATGTCCTCCCTGATCGAATGAGCCTGCTCCGCCATTCTGGCCAGGGTTCACCCGCGCGCGCATATGGCAATTTTCCGGCCCATCAGTGCGCCCCCGCCGAATACGACTCGGCGGGGGCGTGCTGAGACTTGTTCGGTGGCAGCGCGGCTCGGGTTGGCATGGCTCCCCGCCTGCTCACGCATGGCAGGAAGTCGGGTGCCGGATCAGGGGCGCATGGCGTAGGCCCCGTCGTAGGAGGCGACCTCGCTCCACACCCGGTCGAAGCGCTCGCGGTCGGCGGCCGGGGTGCGCAACGCGCCGAGAGCCCACTGCTGCTGGCCCTCGGTGGCGGAGGGCTTGCCGTAGAGAGTGGTGGCGTAGGTGTTGAAGTCGCGGATCTGGAAGTCGAAGATCTGGGCGAGCAGGTCGGGGTTCAGGCCGGTGATGGCGGCCTGCTCCAGGATCAGCTGCCCGTAGACGACCAGCGAGAACAGGTGGCCGATGGTCAGCATGAAGTCCAGGTCGCGCTGCTGGTCGGCATCGGGCGCCGCGGTGGTGAGCAGCGTGCGCAGGGCCTGTGCCTGCTCGTAGAAGCGGGCGACGTTGGGGAGGTCGGTGTGCTTGTCGTAGACCTGGGTCCAGTCCGCGAACTGCACCTTGCCCGCGCCACGGGCCGGGCCCTGCTGCCAGAAGAACGCCTCGTCGGCAGCGTCGAGGCGGGTGCCGATCTCGGGGTAGTCCTTGGGGTTGAACAGGTAGTTCGGCATGAACTTCAGGATCTGGCCGACATTGACGTGCACGGTGCCTTCGAGCCGGGGCAGCGTGTTGATCAGCCGGGCGACCTGCGCGAAGTAGGTGTTCTTCTCGAAGCCCTTCGCCGCGAGCACATCCAGCAGCAGCGTCATCACGACCTCGCCTTCGGAGGTCACCTTCGACTTGGTCATCGGGTTGAACAGCAGGTAGCGGCGGTCGTCGAGGCTCGCGCTGCGGAAGTAGTCGACGGCACGGTCGCTGAACAGTTTCATCGCGACGATCCGGGCGTAGGCGTCGACGAAGTTGGTGCGCACATGCGGGAAGGAGGTGACCGGGTTGCCGTAGAGGATCCGGTTGTTGGCGTGGGTGATGGCCTCGTAGAACGAGTGCTCGACCATGCCGATACCGCCGTGGCACAGGTTGAACTTACCGACATTGACGGTATTGAGCGCTGCGCTGAAGGCTTCCGGGCCGGTGTGCAGGATGTCCTCGGCGCGCACCGGATAGTTCTCCAGGCGGAAGGTGCTCACATACATCTGCTGGTGCACCACATTGCCGAGCAGGTGGTAGTTCTCGTGCCTGCTGTCGGCGGCGAACCAGATGTAGCCGTCGGCGCCCTCGACATCGGCGCGGCGGGAGAACACCGAGACCATGCTCGCGACATTGCCGTTGCCGATGTAGTACTTCTCGCCGTTGGCGCGGAACAGGATTCCGGCCTCGGCGTCGGCGCTGCCCGGCTCGGTCGGGGTGAGCACCAGATCGGTGTTGTAGATGTCGGCGCCATGCTCACGCTCGGACAACCCGAACGCCATCACCTCGCCGGCCGCCAGATCACGAGCCGCGCGCTGCTTGGCGGCCTCGTTGTCGCTCTGCCAGATCGGCCCGAGCCCGAGGATGGTCACCTGCTCGGCGTACCAGTAGGCAAGGCCGTAGAAACCGAAGATCTCCGACAGCGCGGCGTTGCGGGCCGCGTCCCAGCGCCGGTTGTCGTCACCGTCGGCGTATGCGGACGGGGTGAGGAAGGTGGCGAACAGCTTCTCCTGCTTCACGAACTCCAGGAAGTCCGCCGTGAACACCGCCTCGTCGTCATCGGCGAGTAGCTGCTTCTTGCCGCGCGATTCGAACCACTCGATCGTCGCCCGCAGCAGCCGCCGCGTCTCGGCATCGAAATGCTGCGGATCGTAGGAAGCCGGATTGAACAGCAACACATCGGAGCTCGTCATGCGCGCCAACCTACCAGTGGGTAGCACCGAATAAGCGGCCTGACCTGCGATTCCCCCTACGTAACCGTAGGTTCCATCTGTCGGGCACCGTCGTCGGTCTCGTTTCCGGCCGCGCGACCTGCGGCCTCACGCCCCGCTACCCGGCCGAAGGCCAAGGCGTCGGCGATATGAAATCCGCCGTCCTTGGCCCAGCTGTAGGTCGAGCTCACCTCACCGGCCGCGTAGAGGCCCACGATCGCCGCCCCGTCGACGTCCACGACCCGTGCCCTGCCGTCGCGGCGCGGTCCGCCGTTGCTCCATCCGAGCAGGGGTGCGACGTCGAGCACGTAGAACGGCGGCTCCGACACTGGGCCCAGTGTGCTCGGCGCCCGCCTGAAGCTGTCGTCACGGCCGTATTCGCAGGCCTTGTTGTACCGCGCGACCGTGCGTTCCAGAGTGGCCGGATCCGCGCCGATGAGTTCGGCGAGCTCGGCGATCGTGTCGGCACGACGGATCAGTCCGCGAGCGATCTCCTCGCTGTTGTCGGCGCTCCAGGCGAAGTTCTCCATCAGCAACTTCCATCCAACGGGCAGCACCTCCCTGGTGGGGCTCAGTGGGCCTGCGGTGCGCATCCGCTCGTCGAAGATCAGGTGGAACGGGTGCAGCGGGAAGAGTTCGAGCTCGCCGTTGCGGTAGATGTGACCGTGCCGGTTTTCTGCGGTTTCATCGACGAATCGCAGACCGTCCGGGCCGACGAAGAGATAGTTGTTGGCCGCCCACAGCGCAAGGAAAGCGCCGGGGCCGTCGTCGATGCGGACCCCGGTAATGGTCATCATGTTGTCCATATGCCACAGGTCGGCGCCGATGCGCTGGGCCATGCGATGGCCATCGCCGGTGGAATGCGGCGATCCCCAGATCGGCGCGTCGGTCAGGCGCAGGTAGTCGCGAACCATCCGGGGATTCGCGGCGAACCCGCCCGTCGCCAGGACGACGCCACCGCGCGCGCCGATCCGCTGCCCGGTGGCGGTTTCCACGCCTGTCACCGCGCCGTCGTCGGTGATCAGCTCCTCGGCGGCCGTGCGGAAGCGCACCTCGATGCCGGCTGCGGTCAGGGCGCCGAGCAGGAAGTCGTAGAGCAGGAAGTTGCCCATCTGTGCGCCGACGGTGTCCATACCCGCGTAGCAATCGGCACCGTCGAGCGTCAGGTACTCGGCCTCGGTGTGGTACTGCGCACTCGCCCCCACCTCGGCGCCAAGTGCGCGCAGCCAGTCGGAGTTCAGCGCCGTTTCCCGAGCCCACGCCTCGACCACATCGTCTGCGACGGGGTAGGGGCCGCACAGTGATCGCAGGAACTCCGCTGCCCGTTCCGGGGCACGGTTGATGAACCATCCGGCCCCGGACACCCGGGTGTTTCCGCCCGCGGTCGCGGCGTCCGCCTTCTCGAGCACCACGACCCGCGCCCCCGCCATATGCGCACTCAACGCCGCGGCAGCGCCTGCCGCCCCCACCCCAACGACCACCACATCGAATTCTTCCTCGAACCGCACGGCACCCATCCCGAATTCCTTTCCACAGCCCGTGGTCTCATCCCGGAGCCCACGCCCATGGTGGCGGCCGACCCATCCCACCCTGCCCGAGAATCCCTCTCAGTGGGAGCCGCCCTCAGCGGCCGCGTCGCGGATGTCGCCGGATTCCTCGATGAGGCCGATGAATCGGCGCAGGATTCGCCATGGCACTCGCCCGCTACTGCACAGCACGTCCACCTGGGCGACGTCGTCGGGTACGAACTGGCCGTCTTCCGGGGTCGCGTCCGGGACGGAGACCGAGAGGCGTGGCGTGGCGTTGTACGAGTCGGAGAGCTCGACCAGTTCCCAGGTCCACGCACTGTCGGGTAGGCAGTAGTAGGAGTTCACCTCGAAGCGCCGGGTGCCGTCCGTCCAAATCTCCACGCCCGAAGAATCGCGTATCGGTAGGGCCGGAAGCAATTCGACCCGCACACGCCTGCGCCCCGGTCCCGCACGGAACCGGGGCGCAGCGGAGTCGAGGTATCAGGCGCGGATCTTGGCGATCACCGCGTCGACGGCCGATTCGGCGGGGATGTCCTCGGATTCCCCGGTGAAGCGGTTGCGCAGTTCGACCTTGCCGTCGGCCCAACCGCGGCCGATGACCAGCACCCAGGGCATGCCGAGGAGTTCGGCATCCTTGAATTTGACGCCGGGCGATGCGGTGCGATCGTCGAACAGCACGTCGAGGCCGTTGGCGTCGAGGCCTGCGACGACCTCTTCGGCGCCGGTGCGGGCGGCGGCGTCCTTGTTGGCGATGACGACGTGGATGTCGAACGGCGCGGCGGCGTCGGGCCACCGCAGGCCCTTGTCGTCGTGCTGCTGTTCGGCGATCACGGCGACCATCCGGGATACACCCACACCGTAGGAGCCCATGACCAGGCGGACCGGCTTGCCGTTCTCACCGAGCACATCGACCTCGAAGGCGTCGGTGTACTTGTAGCCGAGCTGGAAGATGTGGCCGATCTCGATGCCGCGCGCCGACACCAGGGTGCCGCGGCCGTCGGGCGAGGGGTCGCCGTCGCGGACCTCGGCGGCCTCGACGGTGCCATCGGGGGTGAAGTCGCGGCCGGCCACCAAGCCGACCACGTGCTTGCCCTGTTCATCGGCGCCGGTGATCCACGACGTCCCGGTCACCACTCGCGGGTCGACCAGGTAGCGGATGCCGTTGGCCTGCAGGCCCTTCGGTCCGATGTAGCCCTTGACCAGGAAGGGATTGGCGGCGAAGTCGGCGTCGGTGAGCAGCTCGACCTCGGCGGGTTCGACCGAGGCGCCGAGGCGCTTGTCGTCGACCTCGCGGTCGCCGGGGATACCGACACCGACGATCTCGGTCTTGCCATCCGGGTGGCGCAGCTTGACCATGACGTTCTTCAGGGTGTCGGCCGCGGTGACCGCGCGGCCGTAACGCTCGGCGATACCGGCGCCGTTGGCCCAGTCGACCAGGGTCGCAATGGTGGGGGTGTCGGGGGTGTCGTGGACGACGGCCTCCGCCTGCCCCTCGATCGCCAGCGGTTCGGGGGCGGGGGTGACCACGGCCTCCACATTGGCGGCGTATCCGGATTCGGGGCAACGTACGTAGGTGTCCTCGCCGACCGGGCTGTCGGCGAGGAACTCCTCGGAGGCGCTGCCGCCCATGGCGCCGGAGGTGGCGGCCACGATGACGTACTTGACGCCGAGCCGGTTGAAGATGCGCTGATAGGCCTCGCGGTGGGCGTTGTAGCTCGCCTTCAGGCCGTCTTCGTCGAGGTCGAAGGAGTAGGAGTCCTTCATGACGAATTCGCGCCCGCGCAGGATGCCCGCCCGGGGCCGTTCCTCGTCGCGGTACTTCTCCTGGATCTGGTAGAGCGTGACCGGCAGGTCCTTGTACGAGTTGTATTCGCCCTTGACCGTGAGTGCGAACAGCTCCTCATGGGTGGGTCCGAGCAGGTAGTCGGCGCCCTTGCGGTCCTTGAGGCGGAAGAGCGCATCGCCGTATTCGGTCCACCGGTTGGTGGTCTCGTAGGGGTCGCGCGGCAGCAGCGCGGGCAGTGAGATCTCCTGGGCGCCGATGGCGTCCATCTCCTCGCGCACCACCTGCTCAACCCTGCGCAGCACCCGCAGGCCCAGCGGCAGCCACGAGTAGACGCCGGGGGCGACGCGGCGCACGTATCCGGCGCGCACCAATAGCTTGTGGCTCGGCACCTCGGCGTCGGCGGGATCGTCTCGCAGGGTGCGCAGGAACAGGCGGGAGAGGCGGGTGATCACGGAAGCACAGGGTAGTCGCTGGTCCGAGACCGTGAACACCGGATTAGGGGTTCGGCCGTGTGCGCCGGTCACCGGCGGGACGCAAATGATCTCGACACGACAATCGGAAAGTAAGCTACCCACTATTCGGTTCGCTGAAACTTTAGATCACAAGCATATAACTTCGCCCGTGCCGCGAATATGAGCTGAATAGTGTTGAGGTGCCGAATTGCCGGCGCAAACAACCACATAACGGGCCGCTGACCTGCGGGGGTGTAGATAGCTGGGGCCGCCCCGATCAGCTCCGCGACATCATGGCCAGCCACCCCTGTCGAAAGGTGAGGCAGTGGTCGACACACACGGGAGATTGGCGCGCTACGCTGCGGCGTTCGCCGGAGCGACGCTGTTCGCGGCGACGCTGGCCGGATGCACCAAGACCGATACCTCCGCTGACGGAGACCTCCTCCAATCGCTGCAGGACAGCGGCACCGTCACCGTCGGCTTCGCCGGCGAGGCGCCGTACTCCTTCGAACAGGACGGGCAGCTGACCGGCGCGACCGTCGCCCTGCACCGCGAGATCTTCAAGAATCTTGGCATCGACACCGTCGACGGTGTGCAGACCGAGTTCGGCGCGCTCATCCCCGGCCTGCAGGCCCAGCGTTTCGACGCCGTGAGCGCCGGTATGTCGATCCTGCCCAAACGCTGCGAACAGGCCGCGTTCAGCGAACCCGAATTCATGTACACCACCGCATTGATGGTGAAGTCCGGTAATCCGATGAACCTGACGGATATGCAGTCGGTCAAGGACAGCGGGGCCCGGATGGCCGCGATGACCGGCGCGATCGAATCCGACTACGCGGCCTCGCTCGGCATCGACGCCACACTGGTCGGCACCCCGCAGGACGGGCTCGACGCGGTCACTTCCGGCCGCGCCGATGTGTTCGCGCTGACCGCGATCTCACTGAACTGGTTGAAGAACCACTCCCCTGGCGCCGACGTGGAGGTGACGCCATCATTCGTGGCGGTCATCGACGGTAAACCGCAGATCGGCGCGGGTGGCACGGTCTTCCGCACCACCGATCAGGATCTGCTCGCCGCCTATAACGCCGAGTTGAAGAAGATCACCTCGGACAAGGCGAAATACCTGTCGATCGTGGGACCGTTCGGATTCACCGAACGTGAACTGCCCGACCCGAATATGACCACCGAACAGCTGTGCAAGGGCGAAGTCTGATCCAGCGGGTCGCGCCATGACCACCATGGATTCCTTGCGTGAGGCGCTACCCGGCATCTGGGATGGCATTGTCGTCACACTGCAACTCACCCTCGGCGGCGCCCTGCTGGCATTCCTGATCGCGCTGGTCCTCGGCACCGTGGTGCGGGTGCGCAATCTCGCGCTGCGCGGCACCTCGCGAGTGCTGATCGAGTTCTTCCGCGGCACCTCGCTGCTGGTGCAGATCTTCTGGCTGTTCTATGTGCTGCCGCTGTTCGGTTACCAGCTCGAGCCGGTGTTCTGCGGCATCCTCGCCCTCGGCCTCAATTACGGCGCCTACGGGGCGGAGGTGGTGCGCGGCGCGCTGAATGCGGTGCCGCGCACCCAGTGGGAGGCGGCGGTCGCGCTGAACTTCAGCCCGTGGCAGCGGTTGCATCGGGTGTTGTTCCCGCAGGCGTGGGCGCTGATGGTGCCGCCGCTGACCAACCTGCTGATCCACCTGCTCAAGGGAACAGCGGTGGCCTCTTACATCACATTGCAGGACTTGACGTTCGAGATCAACAAGCTGCGGCAGTCGACCGGCGACACCCTGTTCTCCTTCGGCGTCGGCCTGGTGATCTATTTCGTCCTCGCCTACGTCCTGACTCTGGTGATGAACCTGGTGGAAACCCGCGCCAAGAGCAAGCTCGGCCGCGGCCCGACATTGAAGGAAATGTTGCGGCTCGCGCCGGATGAGCCGGTCGAGGCGGTGGCACGATGACCGTCGAATGGAGTTGGGAACGCGCCTGGGAAGCTCTGCCCGTGCTGTGGGACGGGTTCAAGATCACGCTGCTCGCCACCGTCGTCGGTTTCGCGATCGCGGCGGTGATCGGGTTGGCCATCGCGGTGGTGCGCCAATCGTTTCCGCGGTGGGTAGCGGCGCCGGTGCACGCGGCGGCCGAATTCGTCCGCCTGACGCCGCTAGTGGTGCAACTGCTGTTCGCCTACAACCTGCTCCCGCAGTTCTCGGCTCTGCAGATCGGTATCACCGTCCTCGGTCTCCACTATTCGAGCTATCTGGCCGAGGTGTACCGGGCCGGAATCGAAGCGGTGCCGAAGGGCCAGTGGGAGGCCTCGCGAGCGTTGTCGCTGCCCCCGTACCGCACGTGGCGGGCGGTGATCCTGCCGCAGGCCATCCGCGCCAGCCTGCCCGCGCTCGGCACCAATGCGGTGTCGATGTTCAAGGACACGCCGTTCCTGTTCGCCATCTCCGTGGTCGAACTCGTCACCGCGGCCCAGCAATTCGGGGCCCGCAACTTCCAATACCTGGAACCGCTGACCCTGGCGGGCGTCTTCTTCCTCATCGCGAGCTACCCGACGTCTGTGCTGATCAGAAGACTGGAGAAGCGCCTTGCCTACTACTAACGCCACTGTCGACCTCGACAAGGACCCGATGATCCGCTTCGACAAGGTGGTCAAACGGTTCGGCAAGCTGGTGGTGCTCGACGACCTGGATTTCAGTGTCGGCCGCGGCGAGAAGGTCACGCTGATCGGCCCGTCGGGTTCCGGGAAGACCACCATTCTCCGTTTACTGATGACGCTCGAGCGGGTCAGTGGCGGGACGATTTGGGTCGACGGCGAACCACTGACCCACGAGAAGCGCGGCGGGAAGCTGGTGCCCGCCAAGGAGAAACACCTGCGTGCGGTGCGCAAGAAGATCGGCATGGTGTTCCAGCAGTTCAACCTGTTTCCGAACATGAATGTGCTCGACAACATCACCGAAGCGCCCGTGCATGTCCTCGGGCAGTCCAAGGACCGGGCACGCGAACGTGCGGTCGGGCTGCTCGAGATGATCGGCCTGGCCGACAAGGCGCGAGCGCATCCGTCCCAGCTCTCCGGTGGCCAGCAGCAGCGCGTCGCGATCGCCCGGTGCCTCGCCATGGACCCCAAGGTCATGTTGCTCGACGAGGTGACCTCCGCGCTGGACCCCGAACTGGTCGGCGACGTGCTCGACGTCCTGCGCGATATCGCCGAGACCACCGACATCACCATGCTCATCGTCACCCATGAGATGCGCTTCGCCCGCGACGTCTCCGACCGGGTGATGATGTTCGATGGTGGCCGCGTGGTGGAGCAGGGCCCGCCGCAGCAACTGTTCGAGGACCCACACAGCGAGCGGACCAAGGCGTTTCTGCGGGCGGTGCGCTGAAGGCAGCCTGCCCCACATCCCCGAGCGCCGGTCGGAGCCGCACACCATGCGCCGACACCGGACCGCCGGGCACGTCCGGGGTGGTCGCCGACCCACGACAGGGCGACGATTACCGTTGTCGCTCGTGCTGGTGCTGCTACCTCCTTCCGAAACCAAATCCGACGGCGGATCGGGTGCGCCGTTGGAGCTGGGCGAGCTGGCGATGCCGCAGCTCACCGAGGTGCGGGAACAGCTGCTCGGCGAAGTGACGCGGCTGGCAGGGGATCCGGACGCCTCGCGCATCGCGTTGGGTCTGGGTAAGGGCGCCGACGCCGAGATCGCCCGCAACGCGGCAGTGCGCACCTCCCCCACGCGGCCCGCACTCGAGCGCTACACCGGCGTCCTCTACGATGCACTCGGCGCCCGATCCTTCACCAAGGTGCAGCGGTCCAAGGCCTACACCCGGCTCGGCATCGGGTCGGCGTTGTTCGGCGCGGTACGAGCCGGCGACCCGATCCCCGCCTATCGCCTGTCCGGCGGCTCCAAGCTGCCCGGCCTGCCCACGTTGTCGGCGCTGTGGCGCGACCACCTCCCCGCAGCCCTGCGCGCCGAGGCAGGCGAGGAGCTGGTGATCGATCTGCGGTCGGGCACCTACCAGCAGCTCGGCCGTGTTCCCGGTGCCATCACCGCCAATGTGCTCACCGAGCATCCCGACGGTTCCCGCACCGTGGTCTCACATTTCAACAAGCACCACAAGGGCTTGCTCGCCCGTGCTCTCGTCCTCACCCGCGCTGAACCCACCGATATCCGCGCCGTCGCCCGCATCGCCACCAAGGCCGGCCTGCGCACCGAAATAGCCTCCCCTACCGAACTTCTCATCATTACCGAGTGACGCCCCGGCGGCCCTGCCGGTCACAGGACCGCCGGACGACGCGTCAGAGGAACTCGCGCATGACCTCGTTGAACTTCTCGCTCTCGTCGGCGAACGGCACATGCCCGCTGTTGTCGAACCGCACCGTCTTCGCCTCGGGCAGCCGCGCGGCCAGCCAGTCATCGATCGGGCCGGGGAAGATCTGGCTGCGCGCACCGTAGATCAGCAGAGCTGGTACCTCGACCTGCGGCAGAACCGCGCGGAAATCGGCGAAAGCCAGGTCGTACCAGATGGATCGGGCGATGGACGTCGGTGTTTTCGCGGTCTCGGCATAGGCGGCGTCGACCACCTCGGCCGGCGGAGTGTCGGCGAAGCAGGCGGCGATGAACGGTTTGATCACCGATGGCCTGGCATGCTCGAGCGCTTGAACGAACACCGACAGATCCGCCTGGGAGTAACCGCCCATCAGGGGGTAATCCCAGTCCTCACCGTCGAGGAAGCGCGGGGACTGGTCGACGAAGGCCACTGAACGCAGTCCGGCACAACCGAATTGGCTGACATAGGACAGGATCACTGCCGTACCCATCGACCAGCCAACCATGCATACCTCGTCGAGGCCGAGATGATCGAGCAGGCTGCGGACATCACGAGCGTACTGATCGAGGGTATGACCCGCGTCGGTCTTACCCGACGAACCATGGCCGCGGAAGTCCGGGGCGATGACCCGGTTACCGTCGGCGAGCGCGGGCACATTGGCCTGCCAGAAAGTGCTGTTCATCGTCCATCCGTGCAGCAGCACCACCGCGCGGCCGGAGCCCTGATCCTCGTAGAACATCGGAACACCGTCGGGCAGTTCGAAATAGGGCATATGACCTCCAGTTCAACGTGGACATGCCTCCGAACTGTCCACCGCTGCCGCAGGCCCGAGCAATCCCGTCTCCGGGGGTTGCACAAGGGTTGCGACCTTCGTGTTGCACGACTCGGCACGGCCTCGTAGGTTCAGTGGCCGCGATGAACGATGCGGATGGCATGCGGGGTACGCCCCGCGCCGACCGGAGATCCGGCGGGCGGGGACAACGGCTGCGCAGCGATGTGCGCGCGTCATGGGACCGCGCGCAGCGGCGCGGGTTACATCCGGACCGGCATCTGCCACAGATCGCGGTGGGCGGTGCCGAACTCGCGCACCACCGCGCCCAGGGTGGACTGGCGACGGTATGGCCGGTTCTGCTGTCGACGCTCGGCAGCGCCGCCGATGAACCGGGCCATCTGCTGTTCGCCGGTGATGCCTGCGGCCATCTGCTGTGGGTACTCGGCGACACCACTACCCGGCGTGCTGCCGAGCGCGCACACCTTGTCGCGGGCGCGGACTGGCATGAGGATGCGGCAGGCACCAACGGCGTGGGTACCGCGCTTGCGCTGGGCAAACCGTTCCAGGTGCGCGGCGCCGAACACTACCTGTCGATCGCCGCCGGCTACACCTGTTCGGCGGCGCCGATCCGCGACCCCGCCACCGGAACTGTTGTGGGTGTGGTGGATGTGACCTGCCGCAGCCGTGACGCACATCCCCTGGCTCTACCACTGGTCACGGCTGCCGCCCGGCTTGCCGAGGCGCGGCTGGCCGAAGTCGGCGCCCGACGTGACGCTCAGCTGCGCGCGCGCTATCTGGAGCGGGTAGTGCGCCGATCGGGCGCGCATGTCGGTCTCCTGACACCCGACGGTCGCGTCGTCCATGCCGAACCACCGGGTTGGCTGCCACGGATCTGGCCGGACGAGCCGGCGGAAGGCCCGATGATCCTGCCGAACGGACGCCGTATCGTCCTCGAGCGGCTGGCCCCGTCGGGCCCGTTCGCGGTGTACGGCCTGCGCGGCGGCGATCCGCAGGCGCGGGTCACCGTGCTGGGTCGGCGATTCGCCCAGATCAGCGTCGATGGCGTGAGTAGACAATTGGGGCTTCGGCACAGCGAGATCGTGGTGCTGCTACTGGCCGAGCCGAATGGGTTGAGTGCGAACGAGCTCGCCGACGCGGTCTACGGCGCGTCGGGCAAACCCGGAACGATTCGCGCCGAACTCACCCGGCTGCGTTCTCTGCTGGGCTACCGGCTGACCGCCAATCCCTACCGGCTGACCGACACCACCGGCGATTTCCTCGAACCCCCCGCGTCCGTGCGGCGGCTGTCGACCGATCACCCCCGACCATCACTGCTGCCGGATTCACAGGCACCAGGAATCGCACGGCTTCGCATGCGCCTGTATCCGACATCGTGAGTAGCCGCGACATTCGCATCGTCCGGATCCGGAATGCCCTGGGACCGGCCCGCGTTGGCGTGTGATGTGTCCACTACAACCGCCACATTGTCCGAGGACTTGAAAACGTATCTGGACGAGGAACGCGTCTATGCCACCATCGCGACCGTCGGTAAGGACGGGCACCCGCACCTGACCGTTGTCTGGATCATGCGCGAGGGCGACGATCTGTTGTTCTCCACCACCGTCGACCGGGTGCAGGGCCGCAATCTCGCGCGCGACCCGCGGGTCACGGTAATGATCAATCCGCCGGACCGGCCCTACATCTACGCCGAGATCAAAGGCTCGACCACGGTGACGCCGGATCCGGAACGGGCGTTGCCGGACAAGCTGTCGCACAAGTACACGGGCAAGCCGTATCGGGAGTTCAACCCGGCCTCGGTGCAGGACGGCGACCGCATCATCGTCCGGGTCACCCCACACAAGGTGACCGGCCGGTTCTGAACCGGCTCAGGCCTGCTGGGCCTCTTCCTGCGCGTGCTGGGCCTGCGCGACTTCCTGCGGGGTGTAGCGCAGGGTCAGTGCGAGGATGCCGACCAGGAATGCGCCGATGGCCGCGACGAACAACACCAGGGTGTAGCCGCTGCCGAGCGCGACCAGCTCGGCCGAGGTCATATCCGCGGGTTTGCCGGTGCGTCCGCCCTCGGAGAGGGTGCGCGAGGCCGCCAGCGGCGTGAGCAGTCCGATCGCGATCGGGGTGCCGAGGCTGAGGAACATCTGTCCGATCGCCGATAGCGGCCCGATCTCGTCCTGCGGTACGCCGACCAGCACGCACAGCGGGATCAGCACGATCGCCAGACCCATGCCGAAACCGATCACCAGGAACAGCCCGAGCAGCGTTGGCACGTACTGCACGTCGCCGTCGAGGGTCGACCCGAAGACCAGCCCCGCCACCAGGATCACGGCGGCGCCGCTGAGCAGCCAGCGCGGTGCGACCATCATCGCCAGCTTCGACGACAGCGCACCGCCGATGCCGATGCCGACGGTGAACGGAATGAACGACACACCGGCGATCAGCGGGCTGTAGCCGACGACGTTCTGCACGAACAGCCCGGCGAAGTAGGTCGTCGCGCCCAGCACACCGCTGGCGAGCAGGATGATGACGAAGGTGGCGTTGCGGTCGCGGTGATCGAACAACGACCACGGCAGCAGCGGATTGGACACCGAACGTTCGGCCAGCACGAAGACCACCAGCAGCACCACACCCCCGATCAGCGAGCCGATGACGTAGGGGCTGTCCCAGCCGAACTCCGGTCCCTCGGTCGCACCGAACACGATCAGCGCACAGGCGAGCGTGCCGAGGATCGCCCCGCGCACGTCGAGGGTGAGTCGGTGATGGGTGGTGTCACGCAACGCGACGACCGCGCCAAGAATGATGAGTGCGCCGATCGGCACATTGATCAGGAATATCCACCGCCAGCTGACCTCGGTGAGCGCACCACCGATCACCAATCCGCCGACCGAACCGAGCGCCGCCATCGACCCGAAGATCGCGAACGCCTGATTACGCACCGGACCGGGGGCGAAGGTACTGGCAACCAGCGCGAACGCGGTCGGTGCCGCCAGCGCGGCACCGGTGCCCTGGAAGGCGCGGGCCGCGATGAGCATGCCTTCGTTCTGGGCCAGCCCGCACAGCAGCGAGGCCAGCGTGAACAGGGAGACCCCGAGCAGGAACATGCGCCTGCGGCCGTAGGAATCGCCGATCCGGCCGCCGAGCAGCATCAGACCGGCGAAGGGCAGGCCGTAGGCGGTGACCATCCAGGCGCTGCCGGAACTGGACAGCCCCATCTCTTCCTGCAACCGCGGCAGCGCCAGGATCACCACGGTGCCGTCGAGCACCACCATGAGCTGGAGTCCGCTCAGGACGAGGATCGCGAGCCCGAAGGCCCGCCGCGTCACGGGGTACTGCATCGTCGCAGCGGCTTTGTCGAGCACAGGGAGTCACTGTAATCGACGGTCACAAGCACACCGTTCGGTACGTACGCGCGAAGCCATCCGTCCCCTCCTATCGGCGCATGCCGAAACCAGGCGGCCACAACCATTGACATCCGATCAGTCGCGCGGGGCCGCGTCCGCGGAGAAGGCGGCGGTCGGACCGATCACCACGATGGCGGGCGGGCGGATACCTTCGGCCCGCACGCGCTCGGCCACCGTCGCGAGGTCCGCGCGCAGCACGCGCTGGGTACGCAGTGTGCCCTCCTGGATGACGGTGGCGGGAGAGTCCGCGGGGCGCCCGCCAGCGAGCAGTGCCTCGGCGAATTGTTCGATGCGCTCGACCGCCATCATCAGCACCAGGGTGCCGCGCAGCCGCGCCAATGCGGGCCAGTCCACGAGCGAGTCCGGATGATCCGGCGCGACATGCCCGCTGACCACGACGAACTCATGGGTGACACCGCGATGGGTGACCGGAATGCCCGCGGCCGACGGCACCGCGATCGGGCTGGTGATCCCGGGAACCACAGTGACCGGGACACCGGCCGCCACGCAGGCCTCGACCTCTTCGAATCCACGACCGAACACGTACGGATCGCCGCCCTTGAGCCGCACCACGAACTTGCCGGCTTTGGCGCCTTCCACCAGCGTGGTGTTGATCGCCTCCTGTGCCATCGCGCGCCCGTAGGGGATCTTCGCGGCATCGACGACCTCGACCTCGGGTCCGAGTTCGGCCAGCAATTCCGGCGGCGCGAGCCGGTCGGCGACGACGAGATCGGCCCGTGCGAGCAACCGACGTCCGCGCACGGTGATCAGATCGGGATCACCAGGTCCGCCGCCGACCAGCGCTACGCCCGGCGCGACCGGGGTCGAATCATCGGTCACCACACCCGATTGCAGCGCTTCCAGCAGCGCGTTACGCACCGCAGCCGACCGCTTGTGCCGACCGCCCGCGAGTACCCCGAGGGTGAGGCCGTCGTAGCGGGCGGTTGCGGGGGTAACGGCGGTGCCGAGCCTGGCGTTGTCGGCGCGCACACAGAAGATGCGGCGGCGCGCGGCCTCCGCGACGACCGCGGCGTTGGTGTCGGGTTCGTCGGTGCAGGCGATGGCGTACCAGGCGCCGTCGAGATCGCCGTCGGTGTAGGCGCGCACAGTGAGCGTCAGCTGACCGGAGGTGGCCATGCCCTCGACGGCCGGGGTGGCCTCACGACTGATGACGTGCACATCGGCACCGGAGGCGATGAGCAGTCCGAGCCTGCGCTGGGCGACCGTCCCGCCGCCGACGACGACAACTCTTCGCCCGTTCAGATCGAGCCCGACCAGGTAGTTCGGGTCGCCCTCTGGCTGGTCCTCGGTATCGGTTGACGTGTTCGGCACAAGTGTCGAGATTACGGGGCGCGCCGATCGCCGGGCGCAGGTACCCGGCGATCGAACCCGTTCGATTCAGGTCGTAGCACAGCGCAGCTCGACGCCGTTCGTGGCGACGGACGACGACCGGTCCGGCCGCGGCAGGTCAGAAAGTGCGTCCGGGCGGCTACGTCGACGGTATCGAGAGGCTGTCGGCGTAGTCGTCGACTTCCTCGGCATCCATATAGGCCTCGGTCACCAACTCGGTGAGGTGTGTCCACCGGTCCACCCCGCGACGCCACCACCGTGCATGCCGGCGAGCGTGCTCGGCTTCGCGTTCGTTACCGGCTGCTTCCGCCGCGACGAGGGCCCTCGCCGCCGCCGATAACGTGTTCTGCGCGACCGTCAACTGCTCGCGACAGAATTCGAGCGTTGGGACGTCCTCACGCAGTGATGCCGCGGCCACCCGCAGGGTGCTCACCACCCTGCGCACCTGCGGATCCAGCGGGACCTCTCTAGCCGCTTCCGACAGGGTGCGTGCCGCCGCTTCGGCTTTCTCACGGCGAACACGACGCGCCGCCTCCCACTTCGCACTCGCCTCGGTATCGCGACGGTGGTTCACGACAGCCTTCGCGG
The DNA here is from genome assembly GCF_010868145.1 of Nocardia cyriacigeorgica. Classification (GTDB taxonomy): domain Bacteria; phylum Actinomycetota; class Actinomycetes; order Mycobacteriales; family Mycobacteriaceae; genus Nocardia; species Nocardia cyriacigeorgica_D. The sequence goes on along the minus strand of NZ_JAAGUY010000003.1, from coordinate 130,367 downwards.
AGACCGGCGGATAGGTCAGCTCAGCGGATATCGCAACCTTCTCCACGCCACCGTGATCGCGTACCACGAATCTGGTGGTGTCGGCGGGCGGTTCGGGGTCGGGCTCGCCCGCCACCCGCGCATCGAGCACCGCGTACCGGTGATCGGCAACGATGTCATCGCACAGTAGATCGAACACCGCCGTGGCGACTTCGGCATATGTCGCACAGGTTCGACTGGTGAGGGGATCCGGCTTACCGAGAAGTCCCGTCCCCTTCTCACACCGAGTCTCACGACCGGTGAACGCGATCTCCCAACTGTATTGATGACTCTGCGAAATATGGCTGCGATTCAACAGAATTCAACACCTCCCCGACGCATCGTGGTGCTGGTCGAACTACCAGCCGCAGCATACCGTCGCCAGGAAGATCACCGACCCGGACGAGAAGGCGCGGGCCAGGCAGGTCTATACCGGCGCGGTGAAACCGTTCGATCTCGTCGAATGCCGCTTCCACAGCGCGAGCAGGCCGACGCGCGCCAAAGTGCAACGCCTGCATCAGCATTGGTTCGACAACGGGGTGCCCGTTGTCATCGACCTGACGCCGGGGTAGCGCACAGCTCAGGGCGCCACCGACAAGAAATCGGCGAACCCGGTGGGATCGTGGCGCCCGATACTCGCGTGCTCGAACAATCCCCATCCCTCGGCCTCACCGCACCGCGCATACGCCACATGGTCGATAACGCCGTATGGTATGCGCCCGGCCACCGCCGGATCGGTGAGGTCGTAGCGGTCGCTCGACGTCCAATCGCGACCCTTCCACTGTCCGTGCTGCCAGTCGGGATCCCCGCCGTACCCGCAGCCGACGTGCAGCGGGATATCGGTGACGGTGCGGATCTCCACCTCGATCGGTTTACCGTCCGGAGTGGTGAGTTCGATGCGGGCAGCGGTGGGCAACCGGGTACCGGAACGGTAATCGATGGCGATGCGCGGCCAGCCGAGCTGTTCGGTGCGCCCGTCCGGCCAGATGCGGGTGGCGTCGTTGAGGGTGCGCCTGCCGTCGGGCTCCTCCTGCACGATGACGACGATCGCGAAATCGTCGAATCGCAGCGGCATGTACAGCCACCAGAATCCGCCCGACGGTTCGGCGGCCGCGCGCCCCGGCGGTTCGGTTTCGCCGACGGGCCGGATTCCCCAGGATCTGTCCCTGGTGCCGGTCCACACCGCCGGGTCGACAGTGATCTCACGGCCGTCGAGCTGCAGCGTCCCCGACCAGGACCCGACTTGGGCGAACCGGGACGCCTCGATGATCGGGCGATTGCCGTTGAGGATCAGATGTGGCTGCTCCTGCACGGTGGGAAACGCACCGGTCCAGGTCAGGTCGGCGCTGAGCTCCTCGTGCTCGCACACCACCCGGAGCCGCTGCAGCGGTTCGAGTACCTCGATCCGGTAACCGCCGACCCGCATATCCAGGCTCCGGTCACCGAGCGCATCGGAGAATCGGACGGTGCGCACCGTATCCCCGTCGCGCAGTGCGACATAGGCGTCAGTGACGCCCAGGTTGGGGTAGACGCCGAAGCCGCTGATCAGCAGCGTGCCGCCATCGCGGTCGTGGGCGTTGAAGTAGCTGCGGTCGTAGAAATTGCGGTCACTGCTGGCCACCCGGGCCAGCGACAGCGGCGTCTGGTGGATCGGGAATTCGTCAAGGGGCGCCGGTGACGATCCGGGGACCCGGCCGGAGGCATCGGTCATGGTGTCGCTCAATCCCATTCGTAGGTTCCGTCGAGCAGAGCCTCCAGGCTCGCCCGGTGCATCACGTAGTCGTCGCGGTCGGCGGTGTCGGTGTCCTCGCCGAAGTGGATCATCCGGCGCTTGATCCGCGCCATCACGATGGCGTGCCGCAGTGCGGTGTAGACCAGATAGAAGTCGAGGTCGCGCACGGTATGCCCGCTGGCCGCTTCGTATGTGGCCACCACGTCGTCGCGGCGCAGGAAGTCCGGCAGGCCGGGCTGGTCGAAGCGGGTGGCGATGTCCTGGAAGAACCGGTGCAGGAAGATGATCCAGGCGACGTCGAGCTCGCGCGGGCCGATGGCCGCCATCTCCCAGTCCAGCACCGCCGCCGGTTCGAAGCCCCGGTAGATGATATTGCCCGGCCGGGCATCGCCCCAGGTCAGCACGTCGGGCCCGGGATCGGCCGGCCAGTGCGCCTCCAACCAGTCGAAGCCGCGGTCGATGATCGGAATCTGGTAACCGTCGTCGGCGAGCGCCCAGCGGTACCAGGCGCGCTGGGCGTCCACGTGGCGCCGCAGCGAGTCGCCGGGACCGGCCAGCATCGGGAAACGCCGCTCCGGATCGGTAATGGCGTGCACCTTCGCGATGACCTCGACCGTGGCGTCGGTCAACTGCGCCCGCTCTTCCGCCGTGGCGTCGAACAGCCAGCCGACGAAGACATAGGGCGGGTTGTCGGTGGGTACCCTGCCGTCGATGCGATCCATCACGAAGAACGGTGTCCCGAGCACGCCGGGGTCGTTCTCCAGCCAGCGCAGCCGTGGCACCGGAAGATCGGTCGCTTCGGCGACACCGGCCATGACCTGGTATTGGGTGGCCAGGTCGTAGGTCTCGAACACAGGGAACGATTCGTCCTCTGGTGCCATTCGCGCCACGAACGACCCGCCGTCGCGCTTGCCGGCCACACTCCAGTCGGCGTCGAACAGCACCGTCGAACTCGACATCCCACCGGCCTGTGGCCGAGACAGCCCGGTGATCGCCGGTCGCTCATCGGCCCCCACACGTTCGCCGAGCCAGCGGGACAGATCCGCGGTGAACGAGTCGAGATCGCGATCGCTGGTGGTCAGCCGACGTTGTTCGGTGGGTGCGGGGTCGTCGGCCATCATCGTCCTCCTGATGCCGTACAGCGGTGGTGCGCGGGCGTCGAGGTCCGGCGTCGAACACCGCGGGCGGCCCGTGTCCCCGGCATCCTGCCGCGGATGCGGAAACTGTAACGCGTTTCAGGTCGACCTTCTGGGAAAGTGTGAAATACGTCCGTGGCATGCGGTCGACCGGGGGATGTACGCCAAAAGGATGACGCCGGATACATCCTATGAATGACTCGAAATGGGGGTGTCACTCAGGGTTGATCCGGTTGTGGGTGGTGCCGCCCCGTCGATACGTTCGGCGCACAGCATCAGATCGACACAGTGAGGGGCTGCCGCGTGGTCGGGGTCGACGTTCTCGAACGGCACAACGATGAGGTTCCAGCCGAGGCGACCGAGCCTCGTCCGTGGCATCCACTGACGCGCATCGCATTCCGATTCTGTGTCATCTACTTCGGCTTGTTCTGCCTGCTGTTCACGCAGATCATGTTCGCGTTCACCGGGATCCTCGGCCAATGGCTGCCGGATCGGGCCATCCTGTGGCAGATGGAGGTGCTGGCGCCCGCTCTGGAATGGGTGGGACGTCACGTGTTCGGCGTGGATGCGGTGCTGCACCTGGATTCCGGTAGCGGTGATCAGACCGTCATCTGGCTGATGGTGTTCTGCTTCCTCGTCATCGCCGCCGTGGCGACGCTGATCTGGTCGGTGCTCGACCGGCGCCGCACCGGCTACCCGAAGCTGAGCGCGTGGTTCTTCACCTTCATCCGGCTGTGTCTGGCCGGTCAGATGCTGTTCTACGGGATCGCCAAGGCCATACCGTCGCAGATGCCGTCACCGCCGCTGAACGCGCTGCTGCAACCATACGGCGATTTCAGCATCACGTCGGTGCTGTGGCTACAAGTGGGTTCATCGCCGGCGTATCAGATCCTGCTCGGCGTCGCAGAGATGCTCGCGGGCCTGCTGCTGTTCTTGCCGCGCACCGCCACCCTCGGCGCGATGCTCGGTGTGGTGAGCATGGCGCAGGTGTTCGTGCTGAACATGACCTTCGACGTGCCTGTCAAGATCCTGTCTTTCCATCTGCTGCTGCTGTCGCTACTGCTGCTGGCGCCGCAGGCACAGCGCCTGGCGAACGTCCTGGTGCTGGAACGTCCGTCGGAACCGGCGACGCAACCGCGGCTGTTCGACAGCGCCAAGGCCAATCGGATCGCGGCCCTCGTCCAAGTGCTGATCGGCGTGTGGATGCTGGTGGGCACGGTGCACACCGGCTGGACGGCGTGGAGCGATTTCGGAGGCGGCCGGGAGAAGTCGCAGCTGTACGGCATCTGGTCGGTCACCGAATTCACTGCCGCCGGTCATCCAGTGCCGCCGTTGCTCACCGATCAGAATCGCTGGCAACGGGCTGTTTTCGACGAACCAGGGGTGATGTTCATCCAGCAGATGGACGGTGCGTTGACACCGGCCGCGGTCACCATCGATACCGAAGCGCACACCCTCACCATGACCGCGCCACCGCAATCCCCCGACGCCACACCGACTCCGATCGCTGCCTTCACCTTCGAGCGCCCGACACCCGAGCAGCTGCACCTGACCGGCGAGCTGAACGGAACACCGACCGCCATCGTGTTGAACCAGATGGACCTCGACGCATTCCCGTTGCGCAGCGGCGGCTTCCGATGGATCCAGGAATACCCCGACTTCCGCTGACACCGATGCCCCCGAAACCGGTGCAGGTGGCATTAGGGGCACTGATATTCCCAGACGCGGCGAACCTGTGATCTGCCCTAGCGTTACTCCGGCAAACGTCAGCACATGCGCGGAGTAGCGAAAGGTGAACAGTGGCAACCCTGGTTGAGTCGGAGGCGCCGGATCGGGAACAGGGTGAGCGAGCACCGTCCGCGCTACCACCGTCATGGCATCCGGCGACCCGCGCGCTGTTCCGCTTCGTGTTCGTCTACCTCGGCATCGGTACCGCGGCGCAATGGCTTCTCGCACAGCTGTTGCGTTCGGTCAGCGTCCCGGAGACGGCGGTGCTCACGCTCGGCCGCTGGTGGTCGCTCCCGCCGCTGACCGACTGGTTCGCCGCCAACCTGTTCGGCATCGAGGAACCGCTCGGATACGCGCCGACCGGCAGCGGCGATACCGTCACGCTGTGGGTGGCGGCCTTCAGCTGGCTGGTGGTCGCGACCGTGGCGACTGCGATCTGGACCGTGTTGGACAGGCGCCGTATCGACTACCGCAGCCTCGACCGCTGGTTCCGGGTGCTGCTGCGGTTCGCGTTGGCAGGGGCGCTCATGTTGTACGGGATGGTCAAGGTCATGCCGTCGCAGATGACGTTCGCGCTGCACCGGCTGATCGAACCGTTCGGCGATATGACGCCGATGGGGGTGCTGTGGTCGCAGACCGCGGCCTCGAAGCCCTACGAGATCGCCCTCGGCTGCACGGAAATCGGTGCCGGACTGCTGCTGATCCTGCCCGCCACCGTCACCGCGGGCGCGGCACTCTCGACGGTGGCGATGGCGCAGGTGTTCCTGCTCAATATGACCTTCGACGTGCCGGTGAAGCTGTTCAGCTTCCATATGCTCGCCCTCTCGCTCGCGCTGCTCGCGCCCGCAAGCCGCCGTCTGGCAACGGTGCTGTTCTCCGGTAAAGCCGTGCCGCCCGCCGGTGGCTCCGAGCTCTTCAGCACGGCACGGTCGAATCGGTTCGCGCTGATCGCCCAGGTACTGCTCGGTCTGTGGCTGCTGGTGACGACGGCGCTGGAGGGCTGGGATGCCTGGCACGCCTACGGCGCCGCGCGGCCGCGGTCACCGCTCTACGGCGTCTGGAATGTCGCCGAATACTCCGTCGCGGGTCAGCAGCTGCCGCCGCTGCTCACCGATCCCAACCCATTCGCCGACCCGACCTCGGCCCGGCTGCGCCGCCTCGTCTTCGACACCGTCGACGGCATCCATCTGCAAGGCATGGACGACAGGCTGACCTGGGTGCCCGCCGCCGTCGATCCCGAACAGCACACCATCACGCTGTTCCGCGATCCCGCCGGTCAATGGAAGCTGGGTAGCTTCACCTATGTGGAGAGCGCCCCGGGTCGGCTGGTCCTGGACGGCACCCTCGGGATCCGGAAAGTACGCATGGTGTTGGAATCAGTTCCGCTCGATCAGTTCGCGCTGATCGAGCGGGGGTTCCACTGGACCCAGCCGTCGCCGCACCTCGAGTAATAGCGCCTGCGACGACGATGCGCTGATCGACAGGCGAGGCAAGGCATACTGATCTCGTGCGCGGTGCAGAAGAGTTCGATCTCGTCATGGCCGTCATTCGTGGCGACGCCGATGAGGTGCGACGCGCTCACGATGCTGGTGTCGACCTGGCGACTGTCACTGCACCGGGAGGCTCTGGCTCTCTTCTCGGTTGGGCCGCGGAGTGGGGCAGAACCGAAATCCTCGCTTACCTGCTGTCCCACGGCATCGAAGCGGAGTCGCATGCTCTTTCGAGGGCCGCGCACAAGGGCCATGCCGAGGCAGTGCGGCTCCTGCTCGACCATGGCATGAATCCGGATCTGCCGACTGCGTGGCCGCCGTTGTGCGCGGCAGCAGACCGTGGTTCACCCGAGTGCGTCCAAGCCCTCTTGGAGGCCGGTGCGCGGGTCGATGTTCGAGCGGGACCGCAGTCGGGCCGCTGGGGCGGGAAGACTCCCCGTGAGCTTGCCACGATGCGTCCTGCAGAAGGCACAGCGGAGATACTCCGGCTTCTTACATCGCCAAGACTCGATTCAACGTGATCGCGTCCATTGCGCGGTCGAGGACACCAGAACCACGTCGGCGCCGGACGATTCAACCTGCTCGGCCAACCCCAGAACCGCCGAGTCAGCCCACCTCAACGAGTAACGCACATACGACCAGGCGGTGCTCACAACGCACAACAAGAGCGCGAAGTGGGCGAGTGTCCGCAGACCTCAGGCAGGCCGACAGGTTGCTGGCCCGGCACTAGCAGCGTTCATACTGACGCGCGAAGGGCTCCGCCTCCGGAGCAACCTCGCGCCCGGATTCTGGACAGCCGCCGACAAGGACGGCGAAACCGGGGCCGTTGCGCGTATTCATCGTGTAGTCGACTACGCCACCGTGCTGGGATAAGCGGCGAAGATGACGGTCGGCGAGTTGCGTCGCCTGCGCAGCGCTGAATTCCGCTCCGACGGGTGGGTACACCAGGACACCCAGTGCGCGGCCCGTCGATTCGGGCGGGTCGAATACCGACACCACGACGAAGAACGGGATGGGTTGATCGGTCAGGAACCACTCCCACAATTCGAGTTCACTGTTGGAGGGGAACCGCGGGCTGCGGTCCGAGTGGATCGGACTGGGTGCCAGTTTCGAGTAGTGCACGAGAATCCCGTCCTTATGAGTGGGAGACACCGTCCAGTCGTTGGATGCCAGTTCCGGGAAATCCTGGATGATTCGGCGCATCGCCGCGGTGGCACGCTGGGGTTCGGTCTCGGAGCCCGCTCGGACACTGATCTCCGCGCCGGCGATGGCCTTCACGCCGTGGGTGGACCAGTGAATCTCCGCACCGGTATCGGCCGATGACAACCGGGTCCAGGTGTATGCCGCGTTCGCTTCCACCTCCGCATCCACGTCCCGCCCGAACGCCCAGCCCCCGAAATAGGAGTCGGCCATCCGGCGGATCTGGATCAAGGTCGAGTGGTCTCGATAATGCGGCGGCAGTTGCTGAGACCCCATGACACGCACGACAGCCGCGGCCTCGTCTGGTGTGGCGCCGTCCTCGAGCCGCACGACGAGCTTGGACGTGTAGTACGAGTTGGGGCCGTACGGGTTGTACTGGAACGTATGTGAGGCGTAGTCCACACCCGGAACGGCCTCGATGAACGTCTCGATCACCCGGGACCAGCTGTCACGCTCTGCTTGATCGGGCCCTTGCCCGACCACTCCAGGAAGAGCCTCGCCGGGCGTCGCGACCACCAGGGACGAGCTGTCACCCTCGGCCTCATCGGGCGCTTGCTCGACGAACGAACATCCGGTGAGCAGGATTGCCGCCATCATCAACGCGATGGTGGGCACGGTGTAACGCATGACGTTCATCCTTTCAGCGGTTCTGTGTGTTCCTGTCGCTGAGAAGGGGCGTTCGCGGATGTCCGCGGTTGGGCACGAACGAGCCCGCCAATCCGAACCGCTGGACACGCTCGACTGACGTTCCTGCACCCAGCGGTTTCCGACGTCTAGCTGACCGCCGCGACATGCCCTACGTGTTACCATACGTTCATGAGGGTAAAGACCAGCGTGTACCTCGATCAGGAACAAACCGCGCGTCTCAAGCAAGCCGCGGAGGCTGCTGGTCGTTCCGAAGCCGATCTCATCAGGGAAGGCGTGGACCTGGTCCTGCTACGAACTCCGCGGGCGCCGAGGACCCGGGAGTGGCCATCGTTCGACTCCGGTGATCCGCAGTTTGCCGCCGACGCCGATGAACACCTCCGCTCGGCTTACGAGCGGTGAGCTTCTTCATCGCCGACACCTCCGCGCTCATCGCTGCGTATGACAATGCGGCGCCGCAGAAAGAGAGAATCCGGAATCTGCTCGCAACGTCGGTCGCCGTCGTCTCTCCGCTCGTCCTGGACGAGGTCGACCACTTGCTGGTAGCCCGCTTCGGGAAGGATCGGCGCGTCGCCGACCTCGTCCTGGATGACTTGCTCACCTCGGCCGAAGAAGGGGCGATCCTCGTGCCGCCCATCGATCACCACGATCTGCGGGTCGCGCAGCAGTTGATCGGACAGTTCGGTGGATTACGGCTCGACCTGGCCGACGCCGTGAACGTCGTTCTTGCCGAACGCTATCTGACGAACGCGATAGCGACACTCGACGAACGCGACTTCCGCGCACTCACCCCACTCACCCCATCGTTCACCGCTTTTCACCTGCCGATTCAGGATGGGGAATCCCAGTAGCGGAGCGCCGGTACCTCACCACCCTCGACGGTCAGTGTCGCGGATCGTCGTAATCGCTCGGCCAGCAGATCACCACCACCACGACCGCCATCGGCAGACCGATCGCGATCGCCAAGCCCAGATGCGTAGCCGTCACCGGCGCACACCTCCGATCAGAGTCCAACGCGCGAACGAAGCACGTGGCGCGGCGCATTCGACATCGGCTACCGCCAGAACGCGATCCAAGGTGATCGCATCCAAGTGTCCAGTGGATGGCACCAACACGACGTCGGCACCAGAGGATTCGACCTGCTCGGCCAATCCCAGAAACGCCGAGTCGGCCCACCGCAACGAATACCCCAGGCGCCGTGCGAGTCGGCGAATCTGCGCGGTATCCCACTCCGGGGTCGGTGAGGACGGGTGTATCCAGCCGAGCGCGAACATTTCGTGATCACTCCCTGACGAGTCCTCGGTTGAGAGCACCCGGCAGCGGGGCTTTCGCCACCGACCCGCCGCCTCGACGGGGCGGTGCGCCGTCCTGTGGACTGCGGCGCCACCCGCTACCGGCTGCCGCTTCAACTGTGTCGTGGAGTGGGTACCGGCCGGAACCGCGTGGCGTTGGGGTGGTGTTGGCGTACTGTTCGCGCTGCGGATCGCCCAGACGCTAGATGCCAGTGAGTGGGATACGGGCAATCGTCTCCCACCGATACCCGTGCCCGCGTCGCTCGAGTGCCACCATTTCAACTTCCGAGACAGTCACATTCACACGGTCCACGTCGGGGTCGATTGCGGCAACCGCGGCTACGGCTTCAGCGTTCAAGCCCTCGTAAATCGGGTAGGCGATGGTGACGTGCGGCGCAGTTGCGGAGTCTTTGACGGGCGCATCAGGAAGTACGGACATCGTTGCGGCACGGAGACCGTCGCGAAGCTCACCTACTCGGTTTGTGGGTGCAACGATGAACCCGATTGCAGCACGAATATTCACCAGCCGCTCGATCGTCAGAGTGAAGGGCCCCTGATCCGCACAAGCCCTCTCGGCAGCCGCGACAATACGGGCGCGCTGCGCGACGCTCGTTCCGCCATCGCGAGCGATTCGGTCCAGAGTGAGGTGCAGGCCCTCGATCGGTGTCGCCGCGAAGTGCTTCCCATCGAGGGTGGTCTGACAGTGCGTCGTTGCGGTGTGCAGACTGCGTGCGTGCTCGAAGGTGAGGAACCAGTAGTGGCCGAGCGGGCCGTCCTGCCCGTCACGCAGTCGCAGCTCACTCACGTCGGCCGGCACCTGCCGCTTCGGCGAGAACTTCGCGAATCTCGCACAGTTGCGGCGAATCACCCCACCGAGCAGCCGCATCGTGTACGAACTCGGTGCCACGAGCGTGAATGGGCGTCATAAACCGTCCCCCCGGTCGGTCGAGAGCTTTCCGCATAGTGCCGATCGCGGCATCGAAGTCTCCTTCGTCGCTCATCACGTGCGCGCGCGCCATGTCGACCTGGACAAGAGCCCGTCCCCACGGCGACTGTTCAGCGGTCATCTCGGCCAACGCGATCCGTCCGAAACGCTCGACCTCGATCGGCATCGCCAAAGACAGGAACGCGGTGGCGGCATTGCCCGCGATCTGGGCAGCGTTGTAGCAGTCGAGCGAGATGCTGGACGGAACGCATTTCGGCTGCTCTGTGTCCGACTGCAACTGGTATGCGGAGTCGACGGCACGGCGGACTCCGTCGGCGTCGCCGAGCTTCCCTTTCGCTCGCGCAATGCCGTTGACAGCGAGGCGGATGCTCTGCCGGCCGCCCGCCGCTTCGGTGAAGCCTGCCTCCGCGAATCGGAGGGCATCTCCATATCGTCCTGCGTAGTACTCGCAGAAACTTTGCATGCCGCGAGCCCACGCGATCAGGTTGGAATCGGCGGCGTAGCGACTCAGCTGGTAGGCCTCCAGGCAGTACGCCCTGGCCACAGCGAAGCTCCCACAGCCGACCGCGATGTAGCCGAGCAGTCCCGACGTCTGGCCGGCGATCTCGAATAGTCGGACGCGTTGGCGCGGCTCCCCACACTCGTCGATCAACGACTCGAGCCACACCCGCTGCTTGCGGAGCCACGGGACGAACTCGGCAGGTTCAGATGTCTCGTAGTCTCCGATCGCACGCAGCGTGCCGGCCTGCATCTGGTCGATGAGGTCCGGGTCGACCGATCGGCTGAGCTTGTGCAAGCGGTTGAGCACGGTCAGTAGCTCATCGCGGTCGTCGCACTCGACATCCGAAGGCGCGCGGTCTATCAGGGGGCTTTGTTGCGGCCGGTTGCGCCGCTGCCATGCTGCTTCACCCTCCGCGACTATCTGTTCGAAGCGCTCGCGGTCCTGAGGTGTCGTCCGCAGCGCGAACGTCGTATCCAGGATCGACTGCGTGCTAGATCGCGGTGTGACCGTGCTGAGTCCAACCCGCCAGTTGTTGACGGTCGTGGTCTCCACACCCAGCAAGCCGGCGAAGTCCCGCACCGATCGACGCATCGCCTCCTGGAGCGCGGCCGCCTCGAACCCCGTCCATGCTCGCCCTCTGACCATCGACCCACCCCACGATTCACGGTCGAACTGCGGAAACGCCTCTGTAGTGCGACAGTACCGGTCGCGGACTCATGTAGCCCGGTCGATGGACATAGCAGCTGCACTGACACGGCTCAGCCAAGTCGAATCGTTCCGCCGACGTTCAACTGGAGACGACGCCGTCCGGCGGGCATCCAGAACCTCAGCGGCGTCCGGACGGTCTCGATCGGTCGGAGGCTGCGGCGACAACTACTCCATGGGCAATCTGCCTGGGAATCACCAGGTGTCCCGCCCCTGCCAGCAACGCCGCGGCTTCGGCCACGCCCGGGATACCTAGTGCGGTTGTCGCGTACACCGACGGGTTGGGCACCTGCACGGCGGCAAGTTCGGTGGTGGTGAACGAATACACCGGTACACCGAGCTCGTCGGCTGCGCAGCGAAGACCGGGTTCACCAGCGCGGCGGTCGACAGTGGCGATACACGCGATCGAGTGCGCGCCGACCACGGCGCGCACTGCGGCAACGATCAGCTCGGCTGTTGTCCCCGGGCGCAGACCTAGCCCGACGGCCAGCTCGGGTCTGGACATCGGTTGGGCACAGTCGCCCGCCCCTTCCAGCGGCTCAGTCGGCGGCATCGGTGCGGATGAAGTCCGTGGCGGCGCTGACGAAGCGGCCCACCGATTCGGGGTTTCCGGCGGGATGGGTATGCAGGTAGGAGGCGTGGACTCGGTGGATGACGGCTCCTTCGCGGAGGCGTTCCCCGGCGGTGTGCCAGCCCCAGGCGGGTTCGGTGCCGGTGCTGGTCAGTCGAGTCCGGTGGAATTCGTGGCCGCGCACCCGCTCCCCCACCCGCCACAGCGGTGAGTCGACCAGGGCGACCGCGTCGCGGTAGCCGAGGGTCAGGCGTGGGCCGAATTCGGCTGTCGCGTCGAGGACTCCGGCCATGGGGTGACCGTCGAGCGATCGGGTGAGGTACAGCAGGCCCGCGCATTCGGCATGGATCGGCATCCCCCGCCGGGCTGCTGACGCTACCTCAGCCAGCAGCGGGGTGTTGGCGGCCAGGTCGGCGGCGTGTTCCTCCGGAAATCCACCGGGCAATACCAGACCCGCTGTGCCTGTGGGCAATTCGTCGTACAACGGGTCGAACACCGCGACTCGCGCTCCAGCCGCGATGAGCAACTCCCGATGCTCGGCGTATCCGAACGTGAACGCCGCTCCCCCGGCCATTGCGATCAATGGCGCTGCACCGGTCGCGCGCTCGTGGCCGCCGGAGTTCGCGATGCCGATGGCCGCATCCGGCGATCCCGCGAGTTGTCGGTCCGCGCCCGTATCGCGCACCGCGCCACCACGAGTCGACCGACCTTCGGCACCAGAGCCGGTGTCCGCGGAGTCGGCACCGCTGCGGGGTTCACTCGCTCCGGCGAGGTCGAACTCGCGGCCGGCCGCCGATGACTCCGGAGCGTAGAGCGCCGATTCCGGGCTCCAGTCCGGGCCGTTCGTCGCGGACGCGGCCAGGGATGCGATCGCGCGCAGGTCGACGTGAGCCGCGACCAGATCCGTCATGGCCGCGACGGCAGCGGTGGCCGCGGCTCCGTGCTCGACCGCGGGGATCAGGCCGAGGTGGCGGGACGGGACCTCGAGTTCTGGCATGCGCGGCAGACAGCCGAGCACCGGCAGGCCGACGCGGTCGCAGGCGGAGCGCAGCACTTGCTCATGACGTTCGCTGCCGACGCGGTTGAGAATCACCCCACCCAACCGGATGGAGCTGTCATAGGTGGCGAACCCGTGCAGCAGGGCCGCCAAGCTCTGGCTGTGGCCCCTGGCGTCGACCACCAGTACGACGGGCGCACCGAGCAGGCCGGCAACTTGCGCGGTCGAGCCCTCGGCAACCGGGTGGGCGTCGTCGGCATCGATACGGCCGTCGAACAGCCCCATCACGCCCTCGACGACCGCGAGGTCGCAGCCTGCGGCGCCGTGCCGGTACAGCGGCACCACCCGGTCGACACCGCACAGCACCGGGTCCAGATTGCGGCCGGGCCTACCTGCCGCCAATCCGTGATACCCGGGGTCGATGTAGTCCGGCCCCACTTTGAACGGCGCCACTCGGTGACCGGCCCGCCGCAAGGCCCCGACCAGTCCCGTCGCCACCGTTGTCTTCCCGCTCCCGGACGCGGGTGCAGCGATCACGACCGCGGGCACGCTCATCGCTGCCACCTGCGCGCACACCGGACCGCACGGGCACCCTCCGGCCATACGAACGGCAGGGACGCGTCGGCGAGCGACCTCGTCCGGCGTCCCACAGCGGCGGCGATCACAGCGGGCGCGCCCATGCCGGCCCGGGCGCGGCTTGCACGCCCGCCCAGGACCCGGCGCCGCTCACCATTCGATCCCGCGCTGCCCCTTGCGCCCGGCATCCATCGGGTGCTTGATCTTGGTCATTTCGGTGACCAGGTCGGCGGCCTCGATGAGAGCCTGCGGGGCGTCGCGGCCGGTGATGACAACGTGCTGATTGCCGGGGCGCTCGACCAGAGTCCGCACGACCTCGTCCACATCCACCCAGCCCCACTTCAGCGGGTAGGTGAACTCGTCCAGCACGTAGAAGCGATGCTGTTCGGCGGCCAGGCGCCGGGCGATCTCCTGCCAACCGGCCAGCGCGGCGGCGGCGTGGTCTTCTTCGGTGCCGTGTTTACGGGTCCAGGACCAGCCTTCGCCCATCTTGTGCCATTCGACGGCACCGCCCGCACCGGTTTCCTCGTGGAGGCGGCCCAGCGTGCGGAAGGCCGCTTCCTCACCCACCTTCCATTTGGCGCTTTTCACGAACTGGAACACGGCAACGTCGAAGCCCTGATTCCACGCCCGTAGCGCCATCCCGAACGCCGCGGTGGACTTACCCTTTCCGGGTCCGGTATGCACGGCGAGGACCGGCCGATTGCGGCGCTGCCGCGTCGTCAGACCGTCGTCCGGAACGGTCTCCGGCACTCCCTTGGGCATCGAATCTCCTCGCTGGTTACTGTGTTTCGTTCTCTCGTGCGCGCTGTCGTGCGGTCGGACGCATCGCAGCCGGCTCAGAGATAGGCCGACCTTCCCGCGTACAGCCGACTCGCATCGAGCCGGATTCCGCTGGAAGTGGCGATCTCCGTGCCGCATCAGTTGCCTCGGTCGACGACGCGGCCGACCATCCTGACCGCCGGACCCGCTGCGGCCGAGCACATGGCGTCTTGTTTGCGCCGCGTTCCGCTCCGTCCGGGCAGGCACCCACCCGACCAGCCGTCGTGCCGCATCACGTATTCACGCCGCCCGGCCGCCCCCTGTATCGGTCGCCCTCGCCGACTCCCGCACCACACCCGCAACCGCATCACCGGTCAGCTCACCCAATCGCACACATTCACCACGCAGTTCACGAGCCAGTTCGGCGGCGAGGCCGAGCCGGATCATCCCGCGTTCGCAATCGACGACCATCGCCGTGACCGCGTCCATGGCGAGCAGCCGGGCTGCGGCGCGTGCACGAATCACCGGGTCGGTGCCGCCGGTGGCGCGGCCGTCGGTGAGCAGCACCAGCATCGGGCGGCGGCGCGGATCGCGGACCCGCTCGCGAGCCACGACCTCGCGCGCCTTCAGCAAACCTGCGGCGAGCGGAGTCTTTCCACCTGTACGCATTCCGGACAGCCGTCGCACCGCGATATCGACCGACGACGTCGGCGGCAGCACCAGCTCCGCGTCGGCGCCGCGCACGGTGATCACCGCGACCTTGTCCCGGCGCTGATAGGCGTCGCGCAGCAGGCTGACCACCGCACCGGTGACCGCCGACAAGCGATCCCGTGCCGACATCGAGCCGGAGGCATCGACCACGAACACGACCAGATTGCCTTCGCGCCCTTCGCGATAGGCGCCACGTAGATCGTCTGATTCGAACCGCAGCGGCCCGCTCGCCCGGCCACGCGCCCGCTGATGCGGCGCTGCCGCGAACACCGTGCCGAGCAGATGCAGACCGCCCGTCGTCCCGGTGTCCGGACGCACCATCCGGCCCTGCCTGGTCTGCGCCCGGGAGCGACGGCCGGGCGCACCCTCGCCGACACCGGGCACCTCCCAACGCGGCGGCGCCACGGACGACGGCGCAGGCGTCCCAGTGCGGCCGGTACCGCGTCCTTCCGGTGAATCCTGTCCGCCGCCAGGCGAATCCGGACCGCCGTCGGGATCGTCGTCGGGGCCGTCCTGAGGTTCGGCGGAATCGCCGGCGTGCTCGTCGCGGGCGTCCTCGGTGTCGGTCCCGCCTGCACCGGATTCGGGTTCGGGTGTCCGCTCGGCTTCTTCGGCCGCGTCGCGCATGGCCTCGTCGAGCTGGTCCTCGCTGATGCCCGGCTCGTCGAACGGATCGCGCCTGCGCCGATGCGGCAGGGCCAGTTCGGCGGCGACCCGCACATCGTCCTCGGTGACGGTGGCGCTGCCGCGCCAGGCCGCGTGCGCGGTGGCGGTGCGGGCGACGACCAGGTCCGCGCGCATCCCGTCGACGTCGAAGGCGGCGCACAGCGCGGCGATCCGGCGCAGCTCCACATCGTCGAGCGCGACTTCGGGCAGCCGGTCGCGCGCGGTGAGGATGCGCTCGGCAACCTCACGGTCGGCGGCGGTGTAGCGGGCGGCGAATCCGGCGGGATCGGCCTCGTAGTCGAGGCGGCGGCGCACTACGGCCATGCGGACGTCGACGTCGCGGGAGGCGGCCACGTCGACGGTCAGGCCGAAGCGGTCCAACAGCTGTGGCCGCAGCTCACCCTCTTCCGGGTTCATCGTGCCGACCAGCACGAAACGCGCGGGATGCGAATGTGAGACGCCGTCGCGTTCGATGTGCACCCGGCCCATCGCGGCGGCGTCGAGCAGCACGTCCACCAGATGGTCGTGCAGCAGGTTCACCTCGTCGACGTAGAGCACGCCGTGGTGGGCTGCCGCCAGCAGACCGGGCCGGAACGCCTGCTCACCGTCACGCAGAACGCGCTCCAGATCCAGGGAACCGACCACGCGGTCTTCGGTGGCGCCGACCGGCAGCTCGACCAGGCGGGCCGGTCGGGCTCCGGTCTCGTCCACCACCGGTGGCAGCAGTTGGGCCAGCGCGCGCACCACCGTCGATTTGGCGGTGCCCTTCTCCCCGCGCACCAGCACACCACCGATGCCGGGGTGCACCGCACAGAGGATCAGCGCCAGTTGCAGCCGTTCCTGCCCGACCACCGCGGAGAACGGGAAACCGGCCTCGTCACCGACACCGGTCCCGCTCGGTGGGCGGCCTGTACCAGGCGCGGAGGACGTCTCTGCGGTTTCGACATGCGACACGGACACAACCCGACTCTATGCCGCCGGGCGGATCCAACCGACTTCGACCTCCGGCATCGACGCCGTGGAGTCGATCGGCACACCACCGCCGACCGAGGCGAAGGGCGGCGTGATCACCCGGTACAGGGCACCGGACATTCGCCCGGCCTGGTACGGGAGGATCGCATCCAGTGATCGATCCGGCGGTCAGATCCGGTGAGCCGGTCGT
Organism: Nocardia cyriacigeorgica; assembly: GCF_010868145.1. Classification (GTDB taxonomy): domain Bacteria; phylum Actinomycetota; class Actinomycetes; order Mycobacteriales; family Mycobacteriaceae; genus Nocardia; species Nocardia cyriacigeorgica_D. The sequence continues at coordinate 113,528 of NZ_JAAGUY010000003.1, read as the reverse complement.
GCACCGCACAGCGATGCACGACCGCGACCTACCCCTTACGCATCGGGACGTGCGCGACCCCGTCGTCGACGAACTCCTCGCCGTCGACCTCGAAGCCGTGCTTGCGGTACAGGTCGATCAGATAGGTCTGCGCGTTGATGCGCACGGTTGCCGAACCGACCTCGGCCAGCGCGGCCTGCAACAGCCGGGTGGTGTATCCGTGCCCGCGGACCGGAACCGCGGTACACAGGCGTCCGATGCGGAAGGACTTCACGCCCTCGTTGTGCTCTTCGAGTAGCCGCAGGGTCGCGATGACCTCACCCTCGTCGTCGAGCCACAGATGGCGCGTCTCCTGAAGTAGGTCGAGTCCGTCCAACTCCGGGTACGCGCATTTCTGTTCTACGACAAACACTTCGACGCGAAGTTTCAACAGCTGGTACAGGGTCGCGTTATCGAGATCCTGCGCCCATGACCGTTTGAGAGCAACCGTTGACATCATCGCGTCTTGCTATCACACCTACGCCGTCGGCGCGACCCCCACGGTGTTCGGCGTGGCGGCGGAATCGAGCTGCAGGGCCTTCGTCGTCCAGTCCCAGACCTCCTGGAACAGCGCCTGGTTCTCCGAGAGCTTCACTCCGAGCGAGGGCACCATTTCCTTCAGCTTCGGGGTCCAATCGGCGTACTCGCGCGGGAAGCAACGCTGCAGGACATCGAGCATGGCGGTCACACAGGTGGACGCACCCGGGGAGGCGCCGAGCAGACCGGCGATGGTGCCGTCCTGCGCCGCGATGACGGCGGTACCGAGCTCGAGCACACCACCGATGCCCTTACGACGGATGATCTGCACGCGCTGACCAGCGGTGATGATCTCCCAGTCGTTGCCGTCGGCTCGCGGGATGAATTCCTCCATCGTGAACACCTTGCCCGCCTGCGACTTGGCGAGCTCGGACACCAGGTACTTGACCAGGCCGAGTTCGGTGACACCGACGCCGAGCATGGGGGCGATATTGCCCGGCCGGATCGACTTGAACAGGTCGGTGTACTTACCGTCCTTGAGGAACATCGGGGTCCAGCCCGCGTACGGGCCGAACAACAGGCCGGGCTTGCCGTTGATGACACGGGTATCCAAGTGCGGCACCGACATCGGCGGGGCACCGACCGCGGCCTTGCCGTAGACCTTGGCCTCGTGGCTGGCGATCAGATCCGGGTTGGTGCAACGCAGGAACTGGCCGCTCACCGGGAAGCCCGCGAAGCCCTTGATCTCCTTGATGCCCGACTTCTGCAGCAGCGGCAGCGCGCCACCACCGGCACCGACGAAGACGAACTTGCTGATCACGGTGCGGGACTTGCCGGTGCGCAGGTTGCGCACCTTGACCCGCCAGGTGCCGTCGGACTGCTTGCTGAGATCGCGCACCTCATGACCGAAGGCGATATCGGCGCCGGTCGAGCCGATGTAGGCGAGCAGGTTCTTGGTCAGCGAGCCGAAGTCGATATCGGTGCCCGCGTCGGTCCAGTTCAGCGCGACGGGGTCGGAGAAGTCGCGGCCACGCGCCATCAGCGGCAGCCTGCGCGAGAACTCGTCGGGGCTGTCGATGAACTCCATACCCGCGAACAGCGGGTGCGGCGCCAGCGCTTCGTAGCGCTTGCGCAGGTACTCCACGTCGGCGGCGCCGTGGGTGAAGCTGACGTGCGGGATGGGGTTGATGAACCGGGACGGATCGGTGAGCACACCGTTTTCCACGGCGTAGGCCCAGAACTGCCGCGAGACCTGGAAGCGCTCGTTGATGTCGACGGCCTTGCTCACGTCGACCGAGCCGTCGGGCTTCTGCGGGCTGTAGTTGAGCTCACACAGCGCCGAATGTCCGGTGCCGGCGTTGTTCCACGGGTCGCTGCTCTCGGCCGCGGCGGCGTCGAGACGCTCGAACACCGAGATCGACCAATCCGGCTGCAGCTGACGAAGCAGCGCACCCAGGGTGGCGCTCATGATGCCGGCACCGATGAGTACTACATCGGTCTTTTCAGTCAGGTCAGCGTTCGGCACGGGTAGATCGACTTCCTTGTCCTTGTGCGCGGTCCCACCGGCTGCGGTGGCTCCGCCTGGGCACGGGCACTATGCGGTTGTAACGAAATCCCGCGTCGTGACCGACACGGGCGTCGGCGGGATGTAGGTTACCCGCCGTTCACCTATCGCCAATTGTGCACCTCGCCACCACGCAGACCAGCAACGAACCTGCCGAATGTGACAAAGATTCCTCCCGGCGCGTCGCTACACCCCCTCGATGGGCGGGTGCTTCGCCTGCCGGGTGGGCGTCGCTTAGATTGAGATGGTGACTCACGAGACCTCGGTCGGCTCCCCCTCCGCGACCAGGACCGCCGACTGGCAGCCGGACATCCTCGGCGCCGACTACGAGCAGCGCACCCTCGACTTCGGGCCGGATCCCGACGGTGAAGGCGAGGCGGTGGCCACCCTGGTGCGCCACGCCGCCACCGGCGGTGACGACACCTCGACCACCGCGAGTGCAGTGCTCTACGTGCACGGTTTCACCGACTACTTCTTCCAGGAGCATCTGGCCGAGCATTTCGCCGCCCGCGGCCACCGCTTCTACGCACTCGACCTGCGCAAATGCGGTCGCTCCCTGCGTGAGGGGCAGACGCCGCACTATGTCAGCGATCTGGCGCTCTACGACGAGGAACTGAACGAGGCGCTGCGCATCGTCCGCGCCGAAACCGGCAATAAGGTGCTGCTGGTCGCGCATTCCACCGGCGGTCTGGTGCTGCCGCTGTGGCTCGACCGGTTGAACCGGGCGGGTGGCACCGCCGCCGCGGGCATCACCGGGCTGGTGCTCAACAGCCCCTGGTTCGACCTGCAGGGCCCGTCCTACTACCGCACCGTCGGTACCCCGCTCATCCACGCGCTCGGCCGGTTCCGGTCAAGGGATGAGCTGCCGCTGGCCAAGACAGACGCCTATGGCGCGAGCCTGCATCACACCGCGTCCGGAGAGTGGAATTACAACCTCGACTGGAAGCCGCTGCACGGTTTCCCGGTGCGCTTCGGCTGGCTGCGCGCGATCCGGCGCGGGCACGCGCAACTGCATGCCGGTCTCGATATCGGGGTGCCGTCGCTGCTGCTGCGGTCGCGGTTGACCAAGTTCGCCCGCAAGTACGGCCCAGCCGTCGACGTGGCGGACGCGGTGCTCGATGTCAGGCAGATCCAGCGCTGGGCGGGCTGCCTGGGTGATCGCACCTCGATCGTGCCGATCGACGGCGCACGCCATGACGTGTTCCTGTCCTCGGCGCAGCCATTGGCCAAGGCATTCGAGGAACTCGATACCTGGCTGGATTGGCTGGTGAACTATCGCCGCAGCCAGGCCCGCTCACCAGAGGCTGGTGCGTAGCACGATCTCGGTGGCCAGCTCGTGGTCGGCCTCGAGCGCGACATTGTCGACGTCGACGCCGACCACCCGGAACTCGCCGTAGACATAGCGGCCGGAGGTGTCGGCCACCGAGCGCGGCAGCGTCTTGGTCACCAGCACCGTGGTGGGCAGCTCCACCGCACGGCAGTCCGGGTCGAGCACCGCACCCTCGGCATCCGGCACGGCGGGATGGCCGCGGTCGGCGACGACCAAGCTGATGAAGCGCCCGAACCCGGTGGCGCACACCTGCCAGGCGACGCTGGCCCCGGCACCGCGGCCCGCCACGTTCACCCACGGCACGCCGAGCTCGTCAAGGATGGCGTAGACGCCGGTGGTATCGAGTCGATCGATCGTCTCCACCGCAATGGTCCGAAGATCGGAATTGTGCAGCCGCGCGCACACCCGATCGAAGACGTCGGGCGGGTCCCCCGCGTCGGGTAGCAGCAAGACGCTGTGCTGAGTTTCCGGGCCGTCGACCCGCACCGTCCATTCCCGGTCGCCGACCGCAATCCGCCGAGACTTCATGCCGAAGGACGCTACACCGGACCCGCGAAACATAGGGAGTTGTCAGCCGAAACCGCTGGTCGGCGAAGAAATCGGGCTGGTCGTCGTGACTGTCGGCAAACCGGAAGGTGCCCCGGCGGCGATCAACTGCTCGAGTGCGTTCAGATCGAAGTGTTGCTCGACCAGATCCGCGAGCAGATCGAGTTGTGCGGTGCGCACGGCCGCGACCGAGGTGTCGGGCGAGACGCGAAATCCTGTGCGTCCGGCATGGTCGGCAACCTCGGTGAGCCAGGCCCGACGGAACTCGTCGGACTCCATCAGCCCGTGCACATGGGTGCCCCAGATCGCGCCGCGCACGCTGCCCTCCGGCGCACCCCCGCCTGCCGCCACCACAGCCCCTGCCAGCACATCGGTTGCGGGATCGGCGGTGACCTCGGGGCCAATGTGCAACCAGTGCGGGTCCCCTGTGCGATGGACCCGCCCATGGTGGATCTCATACCCGTGCAACGCCATCCCTGCCCCGCCGACGCCGATGACACGTCGCAACAGTTTGGGATCGGCGAATTCGATCTCCAGATCGAGCAGGCCAAGACCATCGATCGGACCCGCCGCCGATTCCACCTGGTCGACGATGCGTGCCCCGAGCATCTGATAGCCCCCGCAGATCCCGAGGATCGGCCCGCCCACCGCAGCGCGCGCCAGCAGCGCGTCCGCCAGCCCGGTCCGCCGCAACCAGCGCAGATCGTCCACCGTGGCTTTGCTGCCGGGCAGTACCACCAGATCAGCGCCGGCCAACCGCGACGGCTCGTTCACCCAGCGCACCGAGACGCCGGGTTCGCATGCCAGCGCCTCCACATCGGTGGAGTTGGAGATGCGGGGCAGCCGGATCGCGGCGACGTTCAGCCAGTCGCTGCCAAGGGGCGGGCGTGGCCGTCCGACGGGCGCATCGGCGATGGTGCCGAGTGAATCCTCGGCATCGATCCACAGCTCGTCGCTGAACGGGAGGACGCCGAGTGTCGGGCGTCCGGTGAGCGCGGTGAGCTGGTCGAGGCCGGGGCGCAGCAGCTCGACATCGCCCCGGAATTTGTTGATCACGAACCCGGAGATCAGTTGCTGGTCTTCCGGTTCCAGGATCGCCAGCGTGCCGAACAGATGCGCCAGCACACCGCCCCGATCGATATCGCCGACGACGAGCACGGGTAACCCGGCCGCGCGGGCGAGCCCCATATTCGCCAGATCGGTGGCACGCAGATTGATTTCAGCGGGCGAGCCGGCACCCTCGCAGATCACCACATCGAAATCCGCGCGCAGCGCAGCCAGTTCGTCCGCGACGACCCCGCGCAGCCACTGCCGATGCCGGAAGTAGTCACGCGCCCCGACGGTGTCGACGGCTCGTCCACGCACCACCAGCTGCGACCGTCGATCGCTCCCCGGCTTGAGCAGCACCGGATTGAACCGCACGCTGGGCTCGAGCCCGCATGCGCGCGCCTGCAGGGCCTGGGCGCGGCCGATCTCCCCGCCGTCGAGGGTGACGACCGAGTTGTTCGACATGTTCTGCGCCTTGAACGGCGCCACCCGCACCCCGCGCCGTGCCAGCATCCGGCAGATCCCGGCCACCAGCACGCTTTTGCCCGCGTCGGAGGTGGTGCCCGCGATCAGCAGCGCGCCGTTCACCGGACCCCCACGCCCGGCGTCACGTTCACGGCAGCGTCAGGATTTCCGCGCCGGTCTCGGTGACGACCAGGGTGTGCTCGAACTGGGCCGTCCACTTGTGGTCCTTGGTCACCACGGTCCAGCCGTCGTCCCAGATGTCGTAGTCGATACCGCCGAGGTTGATCATCGGCTCGATGGTGAAGGTCATGCCCGGCTCGATCACCGAATCCACCGCGGGCTGGTCATAGTGCAGGATCACCAGGCCGCTGTGGAAGGTCGGGCCGACACCGTGACCGGTGAAATCACGCACCACGCCGTAACCGAAACGGTTGGCATAGGACTCGATAACGCGCCCGATGACATTGAGCGCGCGCCCTGGCCGCACCGCCTTGATGGCGCGCATGGTGGCCTCTTCGGTGCGCTCGACCAGTAGCCGCACCTCGTCGTCGACATCACCGGCGAGGTAGGTCTTGTTGGTATCGCCGTGCACACCGTCGATGTAGGCGGTGACATCAATATTGACAATGTCACCGTCTTCGATGACGGTCGAATCCGGGATGCCGTGGCAGATGACCTCGTTCAGCGAGGTGCAGCACGACTTCGGGAAACCCTTGTAGCCGAGTGTCGACGGGTAGGCGCCGTGATCGCACAGGTATTCGTGGGCGATCCGGTCCAGTTCATCGGTGGTCACGCCGGGCGCGACCGCCTTGCCCGCCTCCTCGAGCGCCTGCGCCGCGATCCGGCCGGCGACGCGCATCTTCTCGATCGTCTCCGGCGTCTGAACCCAGGGCTCATGCCCTTCGTTCACGGTCTTCTTCCAGGCGTATTCCGGGCGCTCGATGGCGCGCGGAACCTCCCGGATCGGCGATTGCGTACCGGGAACAAGCGGCTGACGGGTGCGGACGGACATGGGGTCCACCCTAGCGGCCCGTGCCTGTGGCGGGCCGTCACCACCGGCCGTCGCGCTCGTCGTCACCCGCACGGTCTGTCCCGCGTCGCTACCGGTGCCGGTCGCAGAGCCCGCGAGGCAGCGCGCGGCGGCCGTCGTCCTGCTCGGGCGGCCAGCTGAGGATCGAGCGTTCCTCAGCGATAATGGCGAGCACCTCGGCACCGGCCAGCACCGGCTCCACGTCTCCGCCGGTGCCCGGCTGCCGCGCAGCCAGCGCGGCACACAGCCCTTCTGTGCCCATCCGTACCACGGCGGCGGGAAACATCTTCCGCACCGCAGCGACCATCCCGAATCCACCGCAACGTCCGGGGATTCCCGCCCACGCGGCCGTGCCCGCGGGCCCACCGAGCCGCCCGGCGCAGGCGATACCGACCGCGGTGATCTCGTCGTCACCGGCGACATCGAGCAATAGATCGCGGCACGACCACCACGCCTCGGCCGCCGGCAAGGGTTTGTACCGGATCGCATGGGTGCCGCTGGAGCGCACCCGGCCCGCCGCGAGAACCTTCGCACCGATCGCCAACGCCAGCACCGTCATGGACCGACCTCCAGTACAGGCTCGGCCGCCGAGCCACAGCGGCGGGTGGGCACCGCGGTCATCCGATCAGGTGAGCACTCAGGAAGGCACGCGCTGCACGTGCCGCCCGGTCGAACTGCTCGCCGTATACCGAGAAATGACCGCCGGGAATCAATTCCAGCTGTTTGGGCTCCAGTGCCTCGTGATAGGTGGCCAAGGCGATATCGGTGGGGGTGAGGGTGTCGTGATCGGCGACGACCATCAGCAGCGGTGTCGGCGATACCCGTCGCACGAATGCTTCCGGAGCGTAGGACTGGAACTTGTCGACGCTGGACAGGGTGACCTCGTTGCGCCAGGTGGCGACCTGTGGCCCGTTTTCCATCAGCCACTGGTAGACCTCGATGCCTGGCATGGCGACCATATCGGTGGGGTCGTCGGAGGCCGCTTTGATCGTCTGATGCGGTTTGCCCGCGGCGACGGCGAGCCGATCGGCGGCAATAGCCTCATGCATCGCAGACATCATCGTCGGCGGCACGAGGCGGCTGAAGGTGGCCCAGCCGTTGGTCAGCGGGACCTGGGAAACGACGGCGCGCACCCGCCTGTCGGTCGCGGCGACGACCAGCACGTGGGCGCCGGCGTAGCTGGTGCCCCAGATCCCGATCCGATCCGGATCGATGCCTTCCAGGGTCTGGGCGAAGGTGATGGCATCGCGGTACCCCGCGATCTGGGCCTGCGGATCCACCTCGTACCGAGGCGCGCCGTCGGAGGTCCCGAAACCGGGATGGTCATAGACCAGGCAGGCCAGCCCCGCGGCGCTGAGCACCTCGGCGAAGGGTGCCACCCATTCCTTGACCCCTGCGAACCCGTGCGTCATGACGACCAGCGGCGCACCGGTCGGCGGAGTGACCTCTGGCCGGTACAGCCAGCCGCGTAAGGTCACGCCGTCGCTGAGGAATGACGTATCGACCCGCATACCAGCCTCCAATTCAATTACGATACGTAACGTAATTGAGAATAGAGACTCGGAAATGTGGCGTCAACCACATTGGTCGATCAGGAGTGCTCACCCCGGTACCCGAGCGCGTCCAGCGCGGATCGGACAGTGAGCCGCACCAGTTCGTCATCGATCGGGCCGAGCGATGGCACCAGCGCGCGCATCAACATCGGTCCGGTGATCAGATCGCAGATCCACTCCGAATCCGTGCCAGGCGCGATCTCCCCGCGAGCGACCGCACGATCCAGGATCGACGCGGTGGAAACCCGTCGCGGCGTCAGGAACTGATCCTGAAACCGGCGGGCTACTTCCGGATTGCCGACCAGGTCGGCGAGCAAACCCGGCAGCGCCTTGCTCAGCACGGGCTCGTTGAACAGGTCCCGCTGGTGTTGCTGAATCGCCAGCATCTCGGCTTCCAGCCCGCCCAGATCCTGCCCACCCGGCTGCAATCCGAATCGGTCGATCAGCACAGCCACCATCAACTCGGCACGGTCGGCATACCGTCGATAGAGCGCAGGCCTGCTCGTTTCCGCCTCTTCGGCAACCGCTTGCAGCGTGAGCGCACCGTATCCACGCTCGACGACGATGCGTGCTGTGGCCTCGAGCAACGCCGAATCCAACTCGCGATCACGTGGGCGCCCCACTCGGGGCGAGGTCGTTCCGGGCATGTGCTCACCGTACCGAGCGTGTTTCGCCGAGCGAACAACCTCGCGCGGGTCGGCACGCCGAGCCCGGGCCCCAGGCCCGGCGCGAGCCCCCAACCCTCGGATCACATCGTCAACCGCGCCCCGAACGCGAGCAGCTCGCGCGGCCGTACCCGGCACAGCGATACCGGACCGATAGTCGTGAGGGTGTGATCGGACAACCGCGAAGCGACGCCGCCAGGATCGGCAGATCCGTCGCGTTATCTGTTGCTTACTTCCATTCGTAGAACTGACCGCTGGACTTTCCGCTGGCATCGATCTGGTATTCGAACAGCGCCGCGATGCCGTTGAGGCGACTCAACGCCTCCGATTCGGTCTCATAGAACAGCGAACCACGCCATACAGTGGAGCCGTCCGGGCCGAAGTGCCCTACCCCCACTCCACGGAAGGTCGCGGTCTCACCGCTCTCGGTGACCACGAACCCTGTTCCGGAGCCTGCGATGGTGCCATTGGGGCGAAGGGTACCGACGTAGGTCACGGTCGAGTCGGCGCGCACGCCGTAGGCCGTGCCGCTGGAGCGGTCGGTCACTTCGGTCCGTGGTCCGGTTCCGATGTCCTCGAGCACCCGGGTGCCGATGGTCTGTCCGTTGAACTCGCCGATCTTGTCACCCAGCATGACTGTCCCCTTTCTGGTCGGACGGGTACTGATCCAGTGTGTGCTCATGGGCTCGCCGAGTCCATATGCCTAGACGCCCGACTCAGCCGACCCGCCCGGACCCGCCGACCAGCGGCTGGAGCGTCACTCCCGGCCCAGCACGGCCTCGAACGCGATCCGGTCACCGCGATACAGCGATCGCACCCGTTCGATCGGTGCGCCCGCGTCGTCGGTGCTGCGCCGGTTGAGCCGGATCAACGGCAGCGCGGTGCTGCATTCGAGCAGCGCCGCCTCGCGAGGGGAGGCCAGGACGGTTTCTATGCGCTCGGTGGCTGCGGCGAATTCCACTCCGGTGGCGCGGATGGCCGCGTACAGCGAGGTGGTGGGGTCATAGCTGCCGCGTAGTCCGGCGAAGCGGTCCAGTGGGAGGAAAGTGCTCTCCAGGCCGATGCGTTCGCCGTCGGCCAGCAGCACTCTTTCCAGATGCATGACCTCGGTGCCGAGATCGATGCCGAGATCCCGCGCGGTGTCGGCGTCGGCGGGTATGTCGCTCCAGCCGACCACCAGCCGACCGGGCACCCGACCGAGGCTCAGCGCGGCCTCGGTGTAGGACTGCAAGGCCAGCGGCTGCACCATCTTCGGCCGTGACACCACAGTCCCGCGGCCCTGCCTGCGAATTCGCCCCTCCACCAGTAGGTCACGCAAAGCCTGCCGCACCGTCTCGCGGGCGACCTCGAATCGCGTCGCGAGTTCGCGTTCGGACGGGACCGGATCACCCTCGCCGAGGTCGTCGAGGATCTGCTCGATCTCGGTGCGCACCTGATACGCCTTGCCGGCGACTCTGGGCATCGTCTCCGGAAAAGCCTTGGGCCACCGGGTATCCGCCCCCACCGCATCCGTCGTGTCCATTCCCCCAGCGTACCCGCAATTGGTCTATACCAATTGTTAACCCAGCGTTCGCCCGGTCCACACTCATCGGTCTAGACCAATGTGCACCATAGGTTCATGCGATTGGTCATCATCGGCGGCGGCATCCTCGGCACCGCGCACGCCCTGGCCGCGATCGGACGCGGTCACGAGGTCGTGCAGCTGGAGCGTGAGCCCGAAGCCCGCGGCGCCACGGTACGCAACTTCGGCCTGGTCTGGGTATCCGGGCGCTCGGCGCCGGAGCTGGAGCTGACGCTGCGGTCGCGGCAGCTGTGGGAGGAGATCGGCGGACGGGTCCCCGGTGTCGGGTTCCGCCCTTCCGGTTCGCTGACGCTGGCCCGCACGTCCGCCGAGCTCGCCGTTGCGGAAGCCGCGGCCGCCGGGCCGACCGCCGAACAGCGCGGTTTCGAACTGCTCGAGCCAGAGCAGGTGCGTCTCCTCGAGCCCGCCCTGCGCGGCAAGTTCCTTGCGGGACTGCATTGTTCGACCGACGCCGCGGTGGAATCCCGTCAGGCGATGCCCGCACTGCGCGCCTACCTGACGGGCTCGGGCCGCTACACCTTCCACGCCGCCACCGAGGCCAGGGCAGTCGAGAACACCGGCACCGGTGCGGTTGTGCGCGACGACCACGGCCGGCGGTTCGAGGCCGACCTGGTGCTGGTGTGCGCGGGCACCGCGCACTCCGGCCTCACCCGCGACCTCGTCGGCGAACTACCGGTGCGCCGAGTGCGTCTGCAGATGATGCAGACCGCCCCGCTGGGCGAGCCGCTCACCACGGCCATCGCCGACGGCGACAGCTTCCGTTACTACCCCGGTTTCGCGGGCCCGCAGGTCGAGGCGCTCGGACGGGAACAGTCCCAGACCGCAACGGCGGCCGAACACAAGATGCAGCTGCTGTGTGTGCAACGCCTGCACGGTGGCCTCACCATCGGCGACACCCACGAGTACTCCGAACCGTTCCCGTTCGACGTGGACGAGGCACCCTATGAGCACCTCACCACCGTCACCGAGGAACTACTCGGTCGCAAGCTACCGCCGATCGTGCGCCGCTGGGCCGGGGTGTACAGCCAGAGCCTCGACCCGGACACGCTGGTCACCCGTGCCCGCGCCGACGACAACATCTGGGTGGTGACCGGCCCGGGTGGGCGCGGCATGACCCTCGGACCCGCGCTCGGCGAAGAAACCGCCGACCTGCTGAACCTGTGAGGACAACCATGCCCGACACCGTCATTCAGCTCACCGTCCTCGATATGGCCGGCACCACTGTCGCCGACGGCGGACTGGTCCTGCGCGCCTTCGAGGAGGCCGCGACCGCCGCGGGCATACCCGGCGACGGTCCCGAGCGTGACCATGCGCGCGCCTACGTTCTCGACACGATGGGTCAGTCGAAAATCACCGTCTTCCGCGCCCTGCTCGGAGACGAGGACAAGGCACAGCTGGCCAACCGCGCCTTCGAATCCACCTACGACGCCCTGATCAACGACTCCGATATCGCGCCCGTTCCCGGCGCCGCCGAGGCCATTCGGTCGCTGCGCTCGGCCGGGGTAAAGGTCGCGCTCACCACCGGGTTCAGCCGCGGCACCCAGGACCGGCTGCTCCAAGCGCTTGGCTGGACCGAGATCGCCGACCTGACCCTGGCACCAGCGGACGCCGGTCGCGGCCGCCCCTACCCCGACCTGGTGCTCACCGCGCTGCTACGCCTCGGCGCCGACGCCGTCGACCGGGTCGCGGTGCTCGGCGACACCACCAGCGATATCGCCACCGGCCTCGCCGCGGGCGCCCGGATCGTCGCAGGCACCCTGACCGGCGCCCATGACGCGGACGCACTGCGCGCCGCGGGTGCGACGCACGTCGTGCCGTCGGTAAGTGAGTTCGCCGACCTCGTCCTGAACTGATTCTCTCCCTGTCCCTTCGACTCCTCACTCGCTCCCAGAACGAAAGTTGCCGTCACTGTGCGTACTTCGAAGACACCGGGCCGCCGCCTGGCACGCACCCTGTCCTGGACCGCGCTGTTGGTCGCCACCACCACCGCCGTGGCGTTCACCGCGGCCTGTGGTGGCACCGGCGCCGACGCCACCGGCGGACGATCGGTCACCGTCTACTCCGCCGACGGTATGGCCGGTTGGTACGACAAGCGTTTCGCCGAGTTCACCGAGCAGACCGGTATCGCGGTGAACCTGGTCGAGGCCGGCTCCGGCGAGGTGGTCAATCGCGTCGATATGGAACAGAACAACCCGCAAGCCGACGTGCTGGTCACCCTGCCGCCGTTCATCCAGAAGGCGAAGAGCGCGGGCTTGCTCGCCGACAGCGGCATCGACACCAGCGCGGTGCCCGCGGGCGATCAGGACCCCGACGGCCAGTACGTCACCCTCGCCGAGAACTACCTGTGCTTCATCGCCAACCCCTCGGTGGATACCGCGGGCCTGACCTGGGATGACCTGCTGATGCCCGAATTCACGGGCAAGCTGCAGTATTCGACACCCGGCCAGGCCGGTGACGGTACCGCGGTACTGATCCTGCTGCAGCAGTTGCTCGGTAAGCAGGGCGCACTCGACTATCTGGCGGAGCTGCAGGCCAACAACGTGGGGCCGTCCTCGTCGACCGGAAAGCTGCAGGCCAAGGTCGACAAGGCCGAGTTGCTCATCGCCAATGGCGATATCCAGATGAACCTGGCGACCATCGCGGAAAAGGGTTCGAAGTTCTCCATCTTCTTCCCGGCATCGGCCGACGGTAAGCGCTCCACCGTCGCGGTTCCGTACGTCATGGGCCTGAGCAAGACTGCCCCGCATCAGGCCGAAGCCAAGCAGCTGATGGAGTTCCTGCTCTCGACACCGGCCCAGCGGACCCTCGCACCGGAGGCATTCGCGGTACCCGCGCGCACCGAATTACGTGAGGTACCAACGGGTACCGAGCCGTCACCGAGCACCCTGCTGTCCGGCGTCGAGGTGCTGCCGGTCGATTGGCACACGGTGCTGACCGAATTGGATGGCGATATCGCCGCCTACCAGCAGGCCACCGGCAGCTGACCCGCCCCGACAACAGGAGCCGATATGTCCGCCGGTGACGCACCAACCACCACGACCGCCGTCGCAACCACGCGACCTGCCGCGACCGAACCCGCGATCGTGTTCGACCGGGTAGGGGTCAGTTACGGCCGCGGCCGCACCGCGACCGTCGCCCTGGCCGACTTCTCGCTACGGGTGGCGGCGGGCGAGACCGTCGCGCTGCTCGGGCCGAGCGGCTCCGGCAAGTCCACCGCGCTGAAGGCCCTTGCCGGTTTCGTCCGGCCCACCTCGGGCACGGTGCGGCTGGCCGGGCGCGACGTCACCGGGCTCTCGCCGGCTAGACGGGGCATCGGCGTCGTCGTGCAGTCCTACGCGCTGTTCCCGCATATGACCGTGCGCGGCAATGTCGCTTTCGGCCTGAAAGCACATCGGGTGCCCCGTCGCGAGATCGACGCCCGGGTCGGCGAAGCGCTGCGGATGGTCGGCATGGGTGACTTCGCCCAGCGGCTGCCGCGTGAGCTGTCCGGCGGCCAGCAGCAGCGGGTGGCCATCGCCCGCGCGCTGGCCATTCGGCCGCCGGTGCTGCTACTGGACGAGCCACTCGCCGCGCTCGATGCGCAGCTGCGCCAATCCATGCTCGGTGAGCTGCAACAACTTCGCCAGGCTCTGCCGGACACGGCAATGGTGTATGTCACCCACGATCAGACCGAAGCGCTCGCGCTGGCCGATCGTATCGCGGTGATGCGTGATGCGCGCCTGGTCGATATCGACACCGCGCCCAACCTCTGGCAGCGCCCGCCGTCCGATTTCACGGCGGCTTTCCTCGGTGGTGCGAATCTGCTGCCCTGCACCGTCAACCGGGTGTCCGGCGACAGTGCGCTGGTCACCGTCGGCACCAGGACACTGCGTGCACACGCACCGGAGCCCGGCGTTGGCCGCCCGGCATGGGCACCGGATTCCGATGCGCTGCTGTGCATCCGGCCGCATACCGTGCGCGTCGGCGCGACCAGCGAACGAGGCGCTCTGCCTGCAACGGTGCTGAGCACCGCCTGGCGGGGCGCCTCCACCCGGATGCGGTTGGCCGTCGACGGGCTACCCGACGAGCTCACCGCCGACGTCGCGGGGCACACGGAGACAGCGGCCGGCGTGGCCGTCGGGGTGCACCTGCCGGACCCCGCAGGTGTCCTCATCCCGCCCTCCCTCCACGACGAGAGTGGGGCCCGATCGTGAGCGAGGAACCCGCGGATCCGGAGCAGGCCGGGCCCGCGCTGCCGGTCCGAGTGCCGAGGGCGACGCCGATGAGCACACCGCTGGTCGACCGCCGTCTCGCCGTCGAGTCTCCCCTGCTCGCCCCACAACGCAACTGGCGACCGATCCTGTGCGGTCTGCCGCCAGTACTGGTGGTGCTCGTCATCGCGGTGTACCCGATCATCCGAGTGCTGACCGAATCGACGGTCACCCCCGATGGCCGTGGCACCGAAACGTGGTCGCAGGTCCTCGGTTCGGCCGCTTTCCGGGACGCGTTGTGGCGCACGATATCGATCGCCACCTGCTCGACCGTCGGCTGCCTGGTGCTCGGCACCTTCCTCGCGATCGTGCTGGCATTCGTGCCGTTCCCCGGGGCAACAGTGGTGGGGCGCCTCATCGATACGATCCTGACCTTGCCGTCGTTCCTGATCACCCTCGCCTTCACCTTCCTGTATGGCACAGCGGGCGCGGTCAACGCGCTTATCAGCCGCATCACCGGACGGGACGGGCCCGCATTCGATTTCCTCACCACACCGGCGGGCGTCATCCTGGCCGAGATCACCTTCTTCACACCGTTCGTGGTGCGGCCGTTGCTGGCCGCGTTCGCCCACCTGCCGCGCGAGCAACTCGACGTCGCCGCGAGCCTGGGCGCAAGTCCGTGGCGGGTATTGCGTCAAGTGGTGTTGCCGGAAGCGTGGCCTGCGCTGGCCGCGGGTGGCAGCCTGGTTCTGCTGTTGACGCTCAACGAATTCGGCATCGTTCTGTTCACCGGTGCTAAAGGGGTGATCACGCTTCCTGCGCTGATCTACACCCGCGGCATCGTTACCTTCGATCTGCCGGGTGCCGCGGTGCTCGCCACCGTCCAGGTCGCACTGTCGTTGAGCCTGTATCTCGGCTACCGGCTGATCTTCGCCGAGGTCACCGGCTCGTCCAGGAAGGAGCGTTGACCATGCTGGTGTGGACCGGACGTGGACGCGCGGTGGTACTCGCGGTGTTCACGGTCGTGGTGCTGGTGGTCTTCGCGGCACCCATCGCGACCGTGGTGGCCGCGGCGTTGGCCGGTAGCTGGACCGGGCCGTTGCCCTCGAATCTGGGGACCGCCAATCTCGAACGAGCGCTGTCGGGTGAGCAATTGGCCAGTCTGTCGGTCAGTCTGCAGACCGCACTACTGGCTGGTGCGGTGTCGCTGGTGCTCGGCGCCTGGGCAGCGCTGGCGGGCCGGGAGGCGCCGCGATGGTGGCGCAGGCTGACCGACGCGGTGTTCCACCTGCCGGTCGCAGTGCCCTCGGTGGCGATCGGCCTCGGGGTGCTGATCGCGTTCAACGAACGGCCGCTACTGCTCGGCGGCACCACATGGATTGTCATCGTCGCGCATTCGGTGCTGGTGCTGGCGTATGCGTTCAGCACGGTGTCCGCCGCTCTCGACCGCCTCGACCCGGCCTACCGGCAGGCCGCCGAATCCTTGGGCGCGGGCCCGGTCCGGGTGCTGTGCCAGGTGACACTGCCCCTGTTGTTGCCCGCACTCGGCGCCGCCGCCGGCCTGGCCATCGCACTATCCATGGGCGAGCTCGGCGCCACCATCATGGTCTATCCGGCGACGTGGAAGACGCTGCCCGTCAGCATCTTCGCTCTCACCGACCGCGGCGAGGTCTTCGACGCCGCGGCGGGCACCACGGTCCTCGTCCTGGTCACCCTGCTCGTGCTCGTCCTGCTTGGGCGCCTCGGGGGCCGCGCCGCGCTCCGCTGACCAATGGTGTCGGGCGGTGCCCATCACCATCCATGGTGGGCACCGGCCGAACGACAAGCCGAATGTCGAGAGGGCTCGACAGCGCAGGCGCGCTACTGCTCTGGGAGACGACGCCGCCCGCCGGCCACGTCGGCGATCAAATCGGTGTATCCGTCAACGAGTTCGGCCAAGTGGTACCAGTGCTTGTGCGTGTTGTCGCTGCGCGCGCCGGTGATGTCGATGGCCTGATTGGCGTTGACCCAGCTGCGGGCCATTCGGTCGATCACCGCGCCGAGGCTCTCGGTGTGCAGCGAGGCGCCGTTGCGATGCTGCGGCACCTCCTGGGTGATCCACTCGTTGATGTCATCGACGAGTTCTACCCTGCGACAATCGATTTCGGCCACCAACGCCGTATCACGCAATTGGGCGCGACGTTCGTGCAGTTCGACCAGCGCGTGCGCCGAGCGCAGCATCTCGCGGTCTTGGAAACGCCGCCCCTGGAAGGCACACAGCAACTGCGGCGCGGTCGGCAGTACCCCCACTGTCGGCGCGCTCATCCCCACACCCCGAACTCACCCGACACCATCACACTTTGTACCAACATGATTGGCTCTCTGTTCGGTTATCCGGATCGGATCGCTTGTTCACAACAAGGCTATCTGGATTTTGCACTTACGGATGCAAGAACACAAGACCTCAGAACGCAATGTTGCGAACTACTTTATGCGTACCGGCGGTACGTGGATGGGATGTGGCACAGGCATGTTGCGGACATACGGATGCCGGCCGGCACCGGCACACAGCCGAGCCGACCGGCTCAGTGATCAACCGCCCGTTACGGACCTACTCGTTCAGAGACTCAGCGGCGGCGAGGGTGGGAAAACGACCGGCAGCGCCGTCAGCGCTCGGTGGAACGGTCCCGGCCGCCAGATGAGCTCGTGCTCGGCCACTCCAAGTGTCAATTCCGGCAGGGCATCCAGGAGTTGGTCGATGGCGTCCTGCGCGAGCAGGTATGAGAACGGCCGGGCGTGCGCGGGGCACGCGTGCGGGCCCGAGCTGAACGCCAGATTCCATCCGTTACCCGCGAATTCGCCATTGTTGATGTCGGGATCGTTGTTGCAGGCGGCCATGCTGATGATGACCGGCTGGTTTGCCGGCAACCACACCTTCTCGATCAGGATGGGCTGACGAGGATAGGTGATGCAGTAGTTCGCCATGGGCGGGTCGATCGCCAGCATCTCGTCGAGTGCGGACTTGGTCGACAGGGGCAGGCTGTGATCATTACTGGTGAAGCGGGGGTCGGTCAGCATCATCACGAGGGTGTTCGCGATGAGGTTCACCGGTGGTTCGACACCGGCGGCGAACAACAGGACGAGCTGATGCACCATCTCCTCGTCGGAGAGTCCGGCGTAATGCTGTACCAGCCTGGTGGTGACATCGTCGGCCGGGTGGGCGCGCTTCATGGCGGTGAGTTCGAGCAACGCATTGCCCATCTGCGCGTTCACCGTTTCCGTGTCCACACCGTCGAACATCGCCGCGCTGGCGGCCGCGACCTCCTCGCCGATGTCCTGTGGGCACCCGAGTACCTGGCAGAGGATCGAGAAGACCAGCGGCAGGACGTACTGGCTCAATACGTCGGCGGAGCCGTCCTCGCAGAACGTGTTGGTGATCGGGATGGCGGATCGCTCCACCATGGAACGCAGTGTATTCAGATCGATTCCGGACAGAGCGTCGTTCATCGCCCCGCGGTAGCGGCTGTGCTCCGCACCGCTGGTCCGCAGCGCGTTGGGTCGCCACTCGACCATCGGCATGATCGGGATATCGGACGGTACGGTCTTCTGCCAGGCACGCGGATCGGCCGGGAAGTGCTCGGGGTCGTTGAGAATGCGCACCGCGGTGCGATATTTGGTCACCAGGGTCGCAGGCACTCCTGGCCACATCTCGATCGGCACCAGCGGCCCGTAGTCACGACGCATCTGCCGGTATGCCCCATGGGGGTCGGCCGCAAATTTCTCCGTGTAGATCGGGATTCGGGGGCCTATGCCCTCGATCGGCGAAAATGAGTCGGCGCCAGCACCCTGTGTGGGCTGCGTATGCACGTAGTCTCCTTGACATCGATTCCGGGCAGCATAGTACTCGTGGCGTGACCGAGCGAAGGCCATCAGGTTGCTAAGTCGTTCCCCGCCAACAGTTTTCTGTCAGCGAGGTTCGTGTGTCGGCCACACTCGCCAGGCCTTGTGTACCGTACTCCGACCGTCTGCACCACGGCGGGGTGTTGCCACCATCGGCTGCCCGGCCGAGGCGGCGACTCGCCGGCCATAACGGCGTCCAGCGCGCCTCGTCTGGTCGACGCAGGCGCGCTGGACGCGGAGTTGCCCGCCGGACTCAGTGGCGGCGGACCTCCTCGCAGCGGGTATCCCACGCGGAGACCAGATCATCGGCCAGTACCGGTGCGCCGAGAATCTCGTCGTCGAAACCGAACGAGTCCAGCAGCGCGGGCAGGTTGGCAGCGAGGGTGTCGATCGCCTGGCCCAGCTCCTGCTGCACGGTCGTGACCCCGGCGATATCGAGCAGGCCATGGGTGAGGTACCACGCGGCGTGTTCGTCCAGGTAGTGCAGGGCGAACACGTCGCGCACCGCGGCGATCTCTGGATGTTCGGCGTGCTTGTCGAGCATCCGCAGGGCCTGTTCGGCGCAATGGGCGTCGGCAACGTTCAGCGCATCCGGAATGACCGCCAACCGATCCTCTAGCCCCGGGTTGTTCAGCCGCGGCTTGGCCTCCTGCGCGATGGTCAGCGTCCGAGCGTTGAGCAGGCGCGCGCGGTCCTGCGGGTCGGCGGGATCGTGCAGCCGCACTTCGGCAGGCGGCGACCCGGCCAGCTGCTTGGCCAGCACCCGACCGCCGACGGAACCGAGAACGTGGCAATCGCCCTCACCGGTAATGGCGGCATGGCAGACGCCGAGGTAGTCCGCGACCCGGTTGGCGCTGAACATGCCCTGTGCACCCATCTTGATCCGCGAGTGCGTTACCGTGGCCAAGGCGTGCGGCTGGATGAAGTACTTGGCCAGCATGACCGTCACCACGGTGTCGCGATCGGTGAGATCGCTGCCAGCCAGGAAGGTCTTGATCTCGTTGCCGAAGACCGTCCGTGCGACAGTGCCCGCCAGATCGGTGAGCAGGGTGTCGCGCACGTGCGGAAGATCGAGCATGAGGGGCCGGTCGACGGCAGTCATCGGAACGACCCGCTTGTTGGCATAGCTCAGGGCGATGTAGAGCGCGGAGCGGGCTGTCGCGTTCAGGCACGACGATAGCGCCATCCGGCCGACGGTCAGCTGGCTGATCGCCGACGGGAATGCCCGCTTCTGGCTCTTCTCGTCGCGCCAGGTCAGCACACCATTGTCATCGATGCTGGCCAGGTCATTGCTCAACCAGGCGCTGCGTTCGACCCGGAGATTGTCGAAGCTGATGATCGAGTTGTCCATGATGACCAGCGGCTGATGGTCGAGCTGGGTGATCGTCACGCCGGGAGCCGGGTCGCCGTTGGCGTCGCGCAGGCGTGCGGTGAACAGGTGCACGCCCTGATCCACGCCCGCCGCGTCGATGTAGCGCGCGCCGATGACGCAGACCCGCGATACCGGGATCCCGACACTTGGCATGAACTTTCGCGCACGCGGGTGCGGGGTGTTGAGCACGAACCCGTCGCCGTCCCAGGTCGCGGTGGTCTCCATGAATCCGATATTGGAGCCGCATCCATACTCGGTGAGCAGCATGACGCCGACGCTGGAAGCGTCGTCCAGGTCCTGCAAATACGGCGCAGCCGAGTCGGAATCGGTCAGCGTGGCCAGACTGCCCGAGGCCAGGTTGTAGTGTCCCGAGATCAGCGGGATCAGGTCGGTGGCCAGCACCGCGGACCAGTCGAACACCGCGAACAGGGAGGGCAGATCGGTCGCGATGGCCTTGGAGCTGCCGAGCTTGCCGACCAGGTAACGCAGCTGGTCATACGCGTTGAGACGTCGCTGCTCTTGGCTCTGCTGCTCCGTGACGGCGAAGTCCGGGTTGCTCAGAATCTCTTGCAACTGCTGATGAATCTCCGGGTTGCCATGCCGTATAAGCTCGGCCAGCGCTGTGCGTGCCATTGTCCATCCCTTTCGAAACACAATTGAGAAAGCGAAACGATCGCGCGGGTTCACATCGACAGATCAATGCACCACGAGCCTCAGTGAGGTCACCGAAAGCCGGCTACGCTACCCACCCCCAAGCCGTATCGGCGCATGAGGTCGCGGCGCGGTATCGCACGGATACCGCTGCACCACACCACTGCCGGGCATCACCGACCCCGACTCTGACACCGCGCGAATTCGCTCCGTCCGGAGGGTCCGGCTCGACGGCCTCGACCTCCGACTTCGTGATTTGTGTGTTCTGCTCGACCGCCACAACGATCACGGCAACCCGCGGCACCGCAGGTGCTGCAGAGTTGCCATGGCCGGGCTGAGACACGAAACGTATTGTGCCACAAACGCGTCCCCACAACGGGCGGTCTGCGCGAATCCATTGCCGTTCGTTTCAGCTACTCGGCAGTAGCCGAGCCGGATCATCTGGTACGCCCTGGAGGCGCCGAGATTTCCCGCAAACCAACGGCTTCGACGAATCTCACCCTCTGCCGCGGAGGGCTCACACACTCCGATCACAGGTCAGCGCGACCTCGACGGCGATGGGTTCGCCGGAGGCCTCGATGCGGACCTGATCGCGGCCGAAGGCGTGCAGGAGCAGTTCCGCGGGCTCGCCGCGCAGCACCACTTCGTCATCGCCCGCGCCCGCGGTAACCCTGCGGCCGTCGAGGGCTTCGAGGACGACCGTCACTGGGCAGTTGCGGTAGGACATGCGCGCGGTGCGGGTCAGCAGCTTCCAGAGCTGGTCCTGATCGGCGGCGGACAGCTCGCGGGGGTCCCATTCGTCGCCGGCGCGGCGCACGTCCTCGTGATGGATGAACATCTCGGACAGATTCACCACGGAATCGACCGGACGCAGCGGCGACCACCAGGGCGGGCCACTGCGCACCTCGTCGATCAGATCCGGAAACGGTCGTTGCGCAGCGGCGGCTTGCACCCGATCCAGGTGCCCGGCGAACTGTTTGATCAGGATGCCGGGAGCCGCGTCGGGGCGCCGCTCCCGAACCACCAGATGGGCGGCCAGATCTCGAACGGTCCATTCCCCACACAGGGTCGACGCGTCGGGCCCCGCTGCGATCATCGCGTCGGCCAGTGCCAGCCGTTCGCGTCGAGCCATGCTCATCTCCCGACCCTAACACCGCCGCTAAACCACCCTGACGATCCCCGATCCGCCCAGCTCACCCGGCACCGACCCCGACCCGGCCGAGTCCGTCACCCGGCGGGAATAGCTCGGTGCACGCCCTTGTTCCTTTGGTTGCCATGTCCACCATATGGGTGGACGAGAGGAGGAGGGCATCGTGCAGTTCGGAATCTTCACCGTCGGGGACGTCACCGTCGATCCAACGACCGGCCGCGCCCCGACTGAAGCGGAGCGGATCAAGGCCATGGTCGCGATCGCGCTGCGGGCCGAGGAGGTCGGGCTGGACGTCTTCGCCACCGGCGAGCATCACAATCCGCCGTTCGTGCCGTCGTCACCGACGACGATGCTCGGCTACGTCGCCGCGCGCACGCAGAACCTGCAGTTATCGACCGCGACGACCCTCATCACCACCAATGATCCGGTCAAGATCGCCGAGGACTTCGCGATGCTGCAGCACCTGGCCGACGGCCGGGTCGATCTCATGCTCGGCCGCGGCAACACCGGCCCGGTGTACCCGTGGTTCGGCAAGGACATCCGCGACGGTATCCCGTTGGCCGTGGAGAACTACCACCTGTTGCGCAAGCTGTGGCGTGAACCGAAGGTC
Organism: Nocardia cyriacigeorgica; assembly: GCF_010868145.1. GTDB lineage: Bacteria > Actinomycetota > Actinomycetes > Mycobacteriales > Mycobacteriaceae > Nocardia > Nocardia cyriacigeorgica_D. Next base: position 91,399 of record NZ_JAAGUY010000003.1, on the reverse strand, counting down.
GATTGGCAGGGCAAGTTCCGCACGCCGCTCCAGGGCTTCACCGCGACGCCGGCGCCGCTGGATCAGACGCCGCCGTTCGTCTGGCACGGTTCGATCCGTTCGCCGGAGATCGCCGAGCAGGCCGCCTACTACGGTGACGGCTTCTTCCACAACAACATCTTCTGGAACAAGGAACACACCGCCCAGATGGTGGGGCTGTACCGGCAGCGTTTCGAGCATTACGGTCACGGCGCCGCTGACCAGGCCATCGTCGGGCTCGGCGGGCAGGTGTTCATGGCCGAGACCGAGGCCGCGGCCAAGAAGTTCTTCCGCCCCTACTTCGACAACGCGCCCGTCTACGGGCACGGGCCGTCGATGGAGGAGTTCACCGAGTTGACCCCCTTGACCGTTGGCACGCCGGAACAGGTGATCGAGCGGACGCTCGGCTTCGCCGACAATGTCGGCGACTATCAGCGTCAGCTGTTCCTGCTCGACCACGCCGGGCTTCCGCTCGAGGTGGTACTGGAGCAGATCGAGATACTGGGCCGCGAGGTGGTTCCGACGCTGCGCAAGGAGTTCGAGGCGCGTCGTCCCGCTCATGTGCCCAGCGGCCCGCCCACCCACGCGAGCCTGGTGGCGGCCGGTCCGCAGGCACCGCATCGGCTGGTCGAGCCCGCCCGCGAGCGCGTGCTGGCCGCAGCGAGTGAGGAGTGAGGCGATGACCCGTCGAGTTGTGGTGCTGACGGCCGGCCTGTCGCAGCCGTCGTCGACCAGATTGCTGGCCGATCAGCTGGCCGATGCCATGTCCGCGGCGGTGACCGCCCGCGGCGAAGCCGTCGAATTCGAGGTGGTCGAACTTCGTGACCTGGCCACCGAATTGGCGACGACCGTCATCACCGGTGGACTGCCGACACCGGCGGTCGCCGCGGTTCGGGAGAAGGTGTCGGCCGCCGACGGAGTGATCGCCGTGACGCCGGTGTTCGCCGCGAGCTACAGCGGCCTGTTCAAAATGTTCATCGACATCCTCGATCCGGAATCGCTCAACGGGATGCCGGTGCTGGTCGCCGCCACCGCGGGGACGCCGCGTCATTCGCTCGTGCTCGAGCACGCCATGCGGCCGCTGTTCACCTATCTGCGGGCCGTCGTCGTGCCCACCGGAATCTTCGCCGCCACTGAGGATTTCGGATCGGCCGGGCTCGCCGAACGGGTGCGCCGCGCTGCCGCGGAGTTCGCGACGTTGATCGTCGCAGAGCGGACCGCGGTCGCCGGTTTCGTTCCGGACGAACCACGCAGGCAGCGCCACTCGGGCAATTCGCTCGCGACACCGACCCCGTTTGCCCAGCTACTCGCCGGCCACACCGGGAACGGCCATTCCCGCTGATTGCGCGCAGGCATCCACCGTCGGTTCCGAACCGCCGGTGGACGCTTCGCGTAGCGGCGGCTGAGCCCGCATCTCCCCGTACGCTCGTAGAACTGCGTCCGACGTCGTAGATTCGACACAACACGCGAAGCGAAGGGGTTGTCATGGCGGGCAAGCGCACCATCCTCACCGCGGGGTTGCGGCGGCTGTCGGTACTGCTGTCGGAGATGCGCGAGCAGGCAAATCTGACCAAGGAGGAGGTCAGCGCCAAGACCGGAATCAACGTCACCACGCTGTACCGGATCGAGCGGGCGCAGGCACGACCGCAGCGGCGCACGCTGCTGACGATGCTCGACCTGTACGGCGTCGACGATGCGCGCCGCAAGGACGCGCTGGAATTGCTCACCGACGCGCAGAAGCCGGGCATGTCACGGCCTTACGAGGCCAGTCTCACCGAAGTTTATGCGGCGTATATCAATTTCGAGTCCGTGGCGCTATCGGCGCGGCACTACCAGACCTCGTACGTCCCTGGCCTGCTGCAAACCGAGCAATACGCCTTGGCGGTGATCGATACCTCTATGCCCAAGGTCGACGCGGCGGTCATGGAACGCCGGGCGCGCGCCCGGATGGACCGTGCGGCGGTCCTCACCAAGGACGAACCGCTGGAGCTGTGGGTGGTGCTGGACGAGGCCGCGATCCGGCGCGTCGTCGGCGGACCGGAGATCATGCGCGGACAGCTGCACCGGCTGTTGGAAGAAGTGCTGAAGAAGAACGTGATCCTGCAGATCCTGCCGTTCGACGCGGGCGCCCATCCGGGTATGGCCGGCGCGTTCACCCTGCTGGACTTCCATGATCCCGCCGATCCGGAACTGGTGTACGTGGAGAGCATCTCCGGTGACGCCCTGATCGAAGGGCATAACGAGATCCGGCGATTCGGCGTCATCTTCGACCAGCTGCGCGCCATGGCGCTGAGCCCGCGCGATTCGGCGGCGCTCATCTCCGAGGCCGCGAGCAATGTGAGCTAACGCCTGCTGGCGCGGCGGTAGCCGATGGCCGCCGGGACGGCGAATACCACGATCGCGCCCACCGACCAGGCCAGTGTCGCCAGCAGCGGTTCGCGGACCGGCCCGCCAAGCGACAGCCCGCGCATGGCGTTGATGGCATGGCTCATCGGCTGATGTTCGACGATCGGGCGCGCCCATCCCGGATACGCGGCAAGCGGCACGAAACCCGTGCTGAAGAACATCATCATCGACGAACCCAGTGAAATCGCCTCGACCACGGCTGCTCTCGCGCCGAACACCGCGACGGTGGTGACCGCTGTCGCGAAGGCGAGTCCGAACAACAACGGCACCATCAGCAGCGCCACCGCCGCCGCGAACCCCTGCTCGAACCGGAAACCGAGCACCACACCGACGGCGAAAAGCACCACCGTGCAGGTCAGGATGCGCACACCCTCGGCGACGATCCGTGCCGCCAATCCGGAGGCACGATGCACCGGCAGCACCCAGAACCGCGCCAGCAGCCCCGCGTCGCGTTCCCTGCCGAGGGTGATCGCACCGGCCAGCGAACCCGACATCACTCCGACCAATGCCACCATCGGCACCGAACCGTAGAGCGCGCTGGCGCCGGAGAACGCGGTGATCTGCCGGCCGAGCACGGTCTGCAGCATCACCAGTAGCAGGGCCGGGAACAGCAGCGACTGCATGAGCGTCAGTGGGTCCCGCCACCAGCGCAGCAACAGTCGTTTGGTCTGGATGAGGGTTTGCGGCACCACCCGGCGCAGGGATTCGGTCGTGCCGGTGACCGCGGGCAGCTCATGCACTCGCGTGGCCCTCGGTGTCGCCGTGGTCATCGTCTGCGCACCGATTCCGCCACGGCCAGGCCGCCGAACACCAGCATCAGCCCGAATACCCAGGCCAAGGCCGGTCCCATGATCGGCCAGTCCACCGCACCCGCATTGCCCGTCGAGTCGCCCGCGAGTGCCCGCAGGGCGTCGATGAACCGGGAAATCGGCTGGTAGGTCGCGAAACCCTGGATCCAGGACGGGAATTGGTCGGCCGGCGCGAATCCGGTGGACACCATGCCGAGGATCAGTTGCGGCAGTACCAGGAACTGGGTGGTCGCCTCGGGGTTGCGCGTCAACCGGCCGAGCCAGTCCGCCCCCAGCGCGAAAGCGGCCGCGATCAGTAACGACAACGTGAGGAAACCCGCGGTATGCCACCAACTGCCGTAGAACCGGAATCCGATCACCGTGCCGCACACGACGGCGGCGGCCAGCGACACCGCGGTCCGGAACAGCGCCGCGGACATGCGTGCGGCCAGCGGTGCGGTCGCGGCGATCGGCATCGAACCGAATCGCGCGTCCAACCCGTCTCGGGCGTCGGTGGCGGCCCGCAGAGCGGCCGAGCCCGCGCAGAACGCCACCGACTGCATCACGATCATCGGCATCAGGAACTGCGCGTAACTGCTGAGCCCGTGACCATAGAAGCTCATCACCAGATTCAGCGGGACATAGAACCCCAGCGTGAACACCGTCGGCGCCAGCACCGCGGTCAGCAATTCGCCATTACGCCAGGACGGCCGGATCAATCGCCGGGTGAGCACCCACCACTGCCGCGCGGTACCCGCACGCACCGCGCGCCGGTCGCCGACCGGCGCGCTCACCACCTCGGTCCTGAGCTCGACACTCGCTCATCGTCCTCCGTTCGGACGCGCGAGACCATCACATCGCGGTCACGGCATGTGCGTGCCCCACCTGGTGCGGCGTGTGAAAGCCCACACCAAGTGGTCGACCGTTGTGGGTGGGCCCGTCGGCGACGGAGCGCCAGAGCACCCGGTCGGCGACGCGAAATCGGCCTCTGCCCAGCGGTTTCGACGACGACGCTCGGTGCGGCCGATATGTCGCGGGCCCGGTCACGAAAGTGACGAGACAAGTCCGGGTCGGTAACGTGTCCGTCGATGAACAGCATGGAAGCCCGGTTGGGTGAGGCGGCGCGGACGGTACCGCTACCGCACCCGTGGGACCTGAACGCCTACCTCGCTCAGGTGGCCGCCTACCGGAGCAGGCCGCTGTCGCTGCAACCCGTCCATCGGTCGGTGCTGGCCGAGATCGGCTGCGGCGGCAATGGGTTGTGGATCGCGCGCAAATACGACGACATCATCGTCTACGACGCGGCGGCGTCCGGCCGCAACACCGAGCACATCGTGTTGCACGCCGTCGGCCATATGCTGCTCGGACACGGCAATCTCGACACACCCGCGGCGGAATTGTCCCCCACATTGGCCTCGGTGCTGTCGTCGATGTCGCCCGGATCGGTCGCCCATGTGCTCGGCCGCGACGATTTCGGCGACGAACGTGAACGCGACGCCGGTGTCTTCGCGGAGATGACCATGGTCTACGCAACGCTGCCGCGCCGCAAAGTGCGCTCGTTCCGTCTGTTCGGCCGCGGGCGCTGAAACCGGCTGCGCCCGCTCACCACTCCCCTGCGGCGTCGGGGAGCCTGCGGTTGCCGACCCGCAATTCCACGATGAGGTCCTGATAGGTGTCGGCGACTTCGTGTAACCGCACCCACGCGTCGTAATAGACGGTGTCCGGCGCATGCGCGGAGGCCACGAAGGCGTGCACAGTCAGCTGCGCCATCCGGTCGACGATGCTGCCGACCGTTTCGGTGTGCATCCGCGCCGATCCGTGCGGTATCGGCGTCGCCAGCGTCACCCACCGATCGATCGCGCGGACCAGCTGTCCGCGCCGCCGATCCACCTTGGCCAGGGCGCTGACCGGGGTGCGCTCCCGCAGCTCGTGCAGCTGGGTCAGCTCACCGGCGGCATCCAGCATCGGATGATCGGCGTGCGGCAGACCACGGCACGCGGCGAGCACCAGCTCCTTGCTCGGAATCACCGGTACCACCTCGCCGCCGCACGTCCCCGGCGCACTAGGGACCGAGGCTCCGGCTGTCGCCGCCGCCTCGGACTCGGTGCACCGTTCACCCCGATAGCGTCCACCACTTCCCGGCAGCCGTCACCGTTTTCCGCAACTCTCGGTGTCACCGACCGGCGAGGCGCCCGAAACGCCTGCTTTCGGCAGCGGATTCAGGCCGAAACACTCGAGGATGCACCGGCGAGATAGTCCGGTCCCCCGACGTAGGTGGTCGTGCCGGACTCCGCATCACTCGACGCGGCCGCGGCCACCGCGGCGGCGAACTCGCCGATCGTCGGCAGCTCGGCTTGGTCACGGCGCGCCGTGCCCGCCTCCGGGTCACGCCGTTCCAGCAGCCGCACGATGATGGTGCCGTCGATCATGTCACCGGACACGATGAGCACCCGGATACCGCGCTCGGCCAGTTCCGGGATCATCGCACGCAAGGCGTCTTCGCCGGCGCGTTTGCTCGCCGCGATGGGCTCGTAGTCGGCGGGTACCGGTTTGCGCCCGTGAAAGTGCGCCTGGTGGCTGGTGACGAAGACGATGCGAGCCCCGGCAGGCATATGTGGCAGGGCCAGTCGCACCAATCGCACCTGCGCATCCCGGTTGATCGTCATCGCGTAATCCGGTGCGGCGCCTCGTTCCAGCCCGCCCGACGCGTTGAGCACCAGCACGTCCAGCTGTCCGTGACGCTCGGTCACCTCGTCGATCAGGGCCTGGGTGGAAGCCGCGTCGCAGATATCGGCGCCGGCGATGGATGCGGTGCCGCCGGCCGCGATGATCTCGGTCGCGAGCGTCTCGGCGCGTTTGCGCTTCTCGCGGTAGTTGATGACGACGTGGTCATCACCTGCCGCAAGCACCCGGGCCGTCTCGGCACCGATGCCGCGGGATGCGCCCGTGATCACGACCGTGCGCCGCGCTCCCTTCGCCTCCGATGCTGCCTTCGCCTCGGATTCGCCCATCCGGCACGCCTTCCCGTCCATGCCGCACCCGGCACCATGCTTCTGATTTAGAATCACTATGGTGGTTCTAAATGAGAAGCGCAAGTGAGCCGACGCCGTCGCGTGGACAGCACGACCCCACCCACGCGCCGATACTGGCGGCGATGGATCTACTCGGACAGCGCTGGGTGCTGCGCGCGATCTGGGAACTGGAACCGGGCAGGATCGGCTTCCTCGAGCTGCGCCGGCGCATGGGCAACTGCTCGTCGAGCATGTTGTCCACACGCTTACAGCACCTGCAGACCGCGGGCCTGGTCACCAAGAACACCGACAAGAGCTACGAGCTCACCACAGCGGGCACCGAACTCTGCGAAGCACTCGAACCGCTGTGGACATGGTCCGAACGCTGGACACCGACGGCACCCGACTCGCCGGACGGCCCGTGAGCGCGTTCCGGCGAGTTCACCGGATCACTTGAGGCGAACGCTGGAGAAGTGCGCCGTTTCGGGCGTCGGCGCCGCCGTCAGATACAGCGCGTCGGAGTCGCCGAGGGAAGCACCGTTGCCGAATTCCAGCCCACGCAGGCCCGGCACCGAGAGCGGGGCGCCCGCGGTGTCGCGCACATAGTCGACGAACTTCCCGGTGGTGTCGTCGTAGGCCAGGATGCGGCCCGCTCCCCCGGTATTGCCGATCAGCAACTTGCCACTGAGCGGGCCGAAGGTGGACGGCGTGACCGTCACCGCCCATGGCGCATTGAGCCTGCCGCCGTCATCGAGGATGCGGACCAGGGTGCCGTCGGCGGCGAACTCGGCGACTTTGCCCTTGGCCGGCTCGTCAGCGGCAGAGCCGTCGGCGTCGACAACCTCGCGCTCGCCCACCGCGAACTTCTCGGTGTCATCGGCATGGGGCCGGGTCACCGCATAGGAGACGAAGACGCGGTCACCGACGACGGTGATGTTGAACGGCGCGAGATCACCCGGCACCGGTGTGCGACCGAGTTCCGGCTTATCGGCGTCGACGGCCTCGCCGGTGGCGAACGGGTTGGCGAATCCGGCGGTCGCCACCAGTTGCCAGTTCTTGTCGAACGTGCGCACCTGCGGTTCGGCGCCGAAATCGGCGGCCAGCAGCGTGTCACCCGACGGCGCCAGCGCGATGCCGTAGAACGCCATCTGCTGTGCGGAACCGTCGAACACCAGATTCGCCGGACCGTCATGCCGGATAACGGCCCCATCGGGCGCCACATCCGTCCACGCGGAGATCTTGCCGGAATCGGTGGCGATGATATTGCGCGCCGACCCGGTCAGCAGCAACGGCGGCAGACCCTCGAACGGCACGGGCTGATCACGCACCACGAACACATCCGAGTTCGGCGGCGCCGGATTCGCCACGACACCGGTCACTGTGCCCGCACTCTTGTCCGAGGTATCGGAATCGGCACCGGGCACCGTCATCGCCACAAACCCATCCTGTGACAGTGTGTGCAGCTCGGGCTTGTCGGCCGACCGGACGTCGCCGAGGAAGCCGAAGGCCTTACCACCCGCGCCGACGAGGAAGTGCCCGCCTGCCCGGTCGGCGAAGCCCCATGCGTTCACCAGTTCGGAGACGGTAACGGCGGCGTGCGCGTCGTCGTCGCCCGCGGCCAGGGCGGTCAGTACGTAACGGTTGCCGTCCAGCGCGACGTCATCGGGCCGTGAGCCGGCGTCCGAACAGGCGGCGGCGACCACGAGCACAGCACCGAGTGCCGAGACGCGCAGCAGAGCGGTGCGCGAGCGCCAGTTACCGGAATCGGCCCGGTGTCCGTACAGCATTCTTGTCCCTTCCGACAACACAGCCCCTCACCCATCAGGCGTGGCTCACCTTAGCGTGTAAGAAACAAGGGAGCCGGGAAACATCGCTTCCGCCATGGGTTTAAGCTGGCCGCCGTGGTCGAACCCCAGCCGCCTGTCGCGCCCCATCCTGATATCGCACCGCTGGCCCCGTTGCTCGGCACCTGGCGCGGTACCGGGCACGGTGAATACCCGACGATCGAATCGTTCGACTACCTGGAGGAAATCCATTTCGGCCATATCGGCCGGCCATTCCTCACCTACCGGCAACGCACCCGCGCCACCGACGACAACCGCCCGCTACACGCCGAGACCGGGTACCTGCGGTGCCCGCGCCCGGATCGAGTCGAGCTGATCCTGGCGCACCCGACGGGTATCACCGAAATATGCGAAGGCGCGCTTACCGTCGTCGACGGCGAAATCCGCTTCGAATTCGAGTCGACGAATATCGGGCTCAGCGGCACCGCGAAATCGGTGACCGCACTCGGACGCTCCATTCGACAATCCGGCGACGTCATCGACTACACGCTGCGGATGGCGGCGGTGGGCGAACCGCTGCAACACCATCTGGCAGCCACGTTGTATCGCGCCTGAACTACTCCGAGACTCCGCGCACGGATAACGGGATGGTCACGAATCGGCGGTGGCTAGGGTCACGATTTCCGGTCGGATATACGGTCGGCCACATTTTTCTTGTCTCGGCCCGCGGTTAACGCATAGGTTGGCCTTAACAGCAAACATCCAGTCATTCTCTGGCGAATTCACTTGCCGCAACGAGGCTGCAGCACGAGCTCTTCCCGCACACCCTGATTCGAGGGAGCCGGCCATGAAGCGTTCTACCCTTGTCCTCATCACCGCCGGAATGATTTTGAGCGGCGCCGGGGTCGTCGAGATCATCGGCACCGACACCTCGGCTTCCGGCGGCGCGGTTCACCCGGCCGTCATCCGCGAGATAGAACCGGCGCGTGAATCCCCCGACAGTTATCCGAACGCGACAGTCTTCGCAGGCCCCACGGCCCAGCTCTTCTCCGCCACCTATCTCACCGCAGCGGTACAACTGCGTTCCGCTCTGTCGGCCGAAGATCGACCACTCAGTAGCCCGGCGGCAGCGCCGCGAACATATCCCGGGTGACGGCCACCGCGTTGTCGGAGCTTCCGCCCTTCACCAGCAGCGTCGCGAAGGCGAGGCCGCCGCGGTAGCCGACGAACCACGAGTGTGAACCGCCGTCGACCTCGGCCTCACCGGTCTTGCCGTACACCTCGCCTTGGTCGGCGATTCGGCCCGCGGTGCCGCCGGTGACCACCTTGCGCATCATCGTCCGCAGACCGTCGATCACGGCCGGCTCGATGTCGGGCCGGTCCCCGTCCACGGTGGTTGCGCGCCCCGCGATCAGATAAGGCACCGGCACTGCCCCGTGTGCCACCGTCGCGGCCACGAGCGCCATCGCGAACGGGCTGACCACCACCCGACCCTGCCCGATACCGTCCTCGGCACGCTGGACCTCGTCGTCGGCGGGTGGCACCGAACCCGACGCCGTTGGCAGCCCCGCCACCGAGTAGACCGGTCCGATCCCGAAGGCGGCCGCCATATCGTGCAGTGCGTCCGCCGACAGCTTGCTGGCCAGAGTGGCGAACGTGGTGTTGCACGAGCGTTCATAGGCGGTCGCCATCGGCACACTGCCCACGGTGAAGTGGTTGTAGTTCGGGATGGTGCGCTCACCGATAATGGTCTGGCTCGGACACGGCAGGACGGTGTCGGGAGAAGCGAGGTCCTCGGTCATCGCCGCCGCCGCGGTGACGGTCTTGAAGACCGAACCCGGCGGATACTGGCCGATGGTCGCGACCGGTCCGTCGCGGTCGGCGGCCTCGTTCTGCGCCACCGCGACGATCGCACCGGTCGACGGCTCGATCACCACCATCATGGTCTGCTCTGTGCGCAGCGACACCGCATGCTGCGCGGCGTTCTGCACATTGCGGTCGACGCTGAGCGAGAACGACGGCGCAGGCTGCGCGGCCACCTCGGTCAACACCCCGGTCTCGGCGCCATTGGCGTTCTCCAGGACCACACTCCAGCCCGCCTTGCCGTCGACCTCGTCGATCACCGTCTGCCTGACCTGCGTCATCAGATCGGGAGCGAAGCCACGTTCGGTGGGCACCAGATCCCATTCCTGGGTAAGTGTCACGCCGGGCAGACCGATGAGATCAATACTGACCTGGTCGAATTCGAACTCGCTGAGCTTGGCGACGGTGTAGGCGCCCTGTGCCCTGCGGGCCGAGTCGAGGATCGCCGACGCGGTCAGTTCCTTGTCGAAGCGGATCAGCGCGGCCGAGAGCGCACCTGCCACCGAGCCGGGGTCGGACGCGTCGGCGGCACGGAAGGTCACCCGCGACACCTTGCCGGGGACCAGGACATCGCTGCCGGACTGTTCGTTGACCCTGGCGCGCGGCGCCGGCTCCGACCGCAGCACCATCTCCTGGGTGTCGCCGAGTTCGGGATGAATATTCGACGAGGTCCAGCGCACCGTCCACCGACCGTCGGTGCGGCCCATCTGCAGCTTTCCGGAGTAGGTCCACACCCGGTTCTTCGGAAGCACCCATTCGTAGGTGTAGTCGACGGTTGCGGTGTCACCGGCGACGCGGGCAGCGCCGGTATGCGCCTTCAGCTGCTCGGCCTGCAACCCGGTCCATGCCGAAGTCAGTGCCTGCCTTGCCCGTTCGGGCTGGCTTGTCCGCTCGGACGCGGACTCGACGTCATGTCCGGCGAAGGCGCTGACGAACGCGTCGGCGGCGGTGATCGGCCCCTGTGGGCCCGCCGCACAGCCCGTTGCGGCAACCGCGAGCGCGGCGACGAACAGCACGAGGAACAGGCGAGTCGACATCGGACCGATGGTAACCGGCCACCGGCGGGCAAACACCTGTGGCGCACCGGAGTTCGGCGGCCGTCAGTCCAGCAGCACCGTGGTGAAGGTGGCGATCTGCCGGAACCCGACGCGGCGGTAGGCCTTGCGCGCGATCTCGTTGTAGTCGTTGACATACAGGCTGGCGGTGCGCCCGGAGGCCACCACCGCATTGGCCACCGCGGCGGTGCCCGCGGTGCCGACTCCGTTGCCGCGCCGGTCGGGATGTACCCAGACGCCCTGGATCTGGCCGGTGCGCCGCGACAGCGACCCCACTTCGGCCTTGTACACCACCCGGCCGTCCTCGAATCTGGCCCACGCACGCCCGGATTCGATCAGGCCCGCGACCCGCCTCCGGTATCCGCGACCACCGTCACCTGCCCGTGGGTCGACCCCGACCTCTTCGATGAACATGGCGATAGCGGCCTGCAGATAGCGGTCGATCTCGTCGACCCGCACCCGGCGCACCTGCGGATCGGGCGCGGCTGCGGCGGGCTCGTCCAGAGCGAGCAACGGCTGGTCGGCACGCAGTTCGCGAGCCGGGCCCCACTGCTCGACCAGCATCTCCCACAACGGCAGCGCCAGCTCCTGACGGCCGACGACCGAGGAGCAGATGCGCGGCCAGCGGATGGCGCGGTCGGCGAAGGCGCGTAGCGCGTCCTGATCACCGAGCAGCGGCACCAGATTCACCCCGGAGAAGCACAGCGACTCGGCAGGCCCACCGCGACTCCACAGCTCACCCTGCCCGCCGCCGGCATCGATGCCGAATTCTTGTAGCCGGGCCGCGACCATACAGCACGCCACCGGATCGGCATCCAGCACTCGCAGGACCTGCGCCAGGTCCCGCTTGGCGAGCTGACGCGCGGGGAGGTTTTTCGCACGTCGCGTCGGCTCCAGCAGACTCCGCACGTCTCACAGCCTGCCATGAACCGGGGCGTCGCGCCCCGGGTATCCCGAAACCCCTGGTCCGGTACGGCGTTCAGCCGACGGTGACGACCGGATCCCCGGCGCCGACATCCTCGCCCATCTCCTCGGCGATGCGCATGGCCTCTTCGATCAGGGTCTCCACGATCTGCGCCTCCGGCACGGTCTTGATGACCTCACCCTTGACGAAGATCTGCCCCTTGCCGTTGCCGGAGGCGACCCCGAGGTCGGCCTCGCGCGCCTCACCGGGACCGTTGACCACACAGCCCATCACGGCGACCCGCAGCGGCACCTCCATTCCCTCCAGCCCGGCGCTCACCTCGTTGGCGAGGGTGTAGACGTCGACCTGGGCACGACCACACGAGGGGCACGAGACGATCTCCAGCTTGCGCGGACGCAGGTTCAGCGACTGCAGGATCTGCCCGCCGACCTTGATCTCCTCCGCGGGCGGTGCCGACAGCGACACCCGGATCGTGTCGCCGATGCCCTCACTCAGCAGCGCACCGAAGGCCACCGCCGACTTGATGGTGCCCTGGAACGCGGGCCCCGCCTCGGTCACACCGAGATGCAGTGGGTAGTCGCACTGGGCGGCCAGCTGCCGGTAGGCCTCAACCATGATCACCGGGTCGTTGTGCTTGACCGAGATCTTGATATCGCCGAAGCCGTGTTCCTCGAACAGGCTCGCCTCCCACAGCGCCGATTCGACCAGCGCCTCCGGGGTGGCCTTGCCGTACTTCTCCAGCATCCGCTTGTCGAGCGAGCCCGCGTTCACACCGATACGGATCGGGATACCGGCATCGCCCGCAGCCTTGGCGACCTCCTTGACCCGGCCGTCGAACTCCTTGATGTTGCCGGGGTTGACGCGCACCGCGGCGCAACCGGCGTCGATCGCGGCGAAGATGTAGCGGGGCTGGAAATGGATGTCGGCGATCACCGGGATCTGCGATTTCTTCGCGATCACCGGCAGCGCGTCGGCGTCCTCCTGGCGGGGACAGGCCACGCGCACGATATCGCAGCCTGACGCGGTCAGCTCCGCGATCTGCTGCAACGTCGCGTTGATGTCATGAGTCTTGGTGGTCGTCATCGACTGCACCGAAATCGGGTGATCGCTGCCCACACCGACGTTGCCCACCATCAGCTGACGAGTCTTGCGGCGGGGAGTCAGCACGGCCGCGGGCGCGGACGGCATTCCCAATCCGATTGTGCTGGTCACCTTCGACTGCCTGCTTTCGTCTGGTTCGGGCCGTTCGCCTGCGAGTCTAGTCGCGCGGAAACGTCGTTCTGCTGTGACCACCATGACAGGGCGACGGCCGTCACCCGAACATCCGGTGCGCCGGTCAGGGGAACAGTTCGATGGGGTTGACGATGTCGGCGACAAGCGTCAACACCATGTAGGCGCCGCCGATCACCACCGCCACGTAGGTCACCGGCAGCAACTTCAGGTAGTCGACCGGCGCACCGGGCGCCAGCCCCTTCCAGCCGCGGACGATGTTGCGGAGCTTTTCGTAGAGCACCACCGCGATATGCCCGCCGTCCAGCGGGAGCAGCGGCAACAGGTTGAACGCGCCGAGGAAGAAGTTCAGGCTGGCCAGCACCAGGATGAACAGCCCCCACAGGCCGCGCTCGGCCGTCTCGCCACCGATCTTGGAGGCGCCGTACACGCTCACCGGGGTTTCCGGATCGCGCTCCCCGCCGGTCACCGCGGTCCACAGATCTGCCACCTTGGCGGGCATCTGGGCCAGCGATTCGAAGGTGCGCACGAACATGTCACCGGTGAACGCGCCCGCGGCCGGGATGGCGGTCAGCATGTTGTACTTGACGGGGCCGTAGTAGTCGGAGCCGACGCCGACGGCGCCCACTTCACGGCCCGGCCCGCCATCGGACGGGTAGCGGGTCACACGTTCCGGGGTGACCGGGATCGTCAGCGTCTGGCCGTCACGCTCGACGGTGTAGGTGAACGGGCCGGTCTGGTTCTGGGTCTCGGACTGGAACTCCTGCCAGGTATCGACCTCGACGCCATTGACGGCTGTCACGACGTCGCCACGCTGCAGTCCGGCCCGCTGCGCGGGTCCGCTACCGGTGCATTCGGCCAGGGTGCCGTCCGGATTCTGCTGGGCGACACAGCTCATCTCGCCCAGAGCGGTCGGCGGTGGCTGATCGAAACTCGGCAGACCCCAGCCGACGGCCAGCACGACCACCAGCAGGAAACCGAGCAAGAAATTCATCGCGATACCGCCGAACATGACGACAAGGCGCTTCCAGGTGGCCTGCCGGTACATGGCCCGGTCGAGCTCCTCTGGCTCGAGCTCGTCGAGCGCGGTCATGCCCGCGATATCGCAGAACCCGCCCAACGGCAGCGCCTTCACGCCGTACTCGGTCTCACCCCGGCGAAAGGAGAAGATGCGCGGCCCGAAGCCGATGAAATACCGCCGCACTTTCATCCCGGTCGCCTGTGCGGCCCACATATGCCCGCACTCGTGTAGCGCGATCGAGATTGTGATGCCGAGGGCGAACAGCGCGAAACCGAACGCGAACACCATTTGCTCTACAGCCCTCCTGCGTTGCGCAGCTCGTCAGTACCCGGCACGCACGCGTCCTTGGTCGGCCGCGAGCACCCGTTCACAGTACCGGCACTCTCGCGCGGTGACCGGTTGTGTCCGCTGTGGTTATGCCAGCACCAGCCTCCCGGCGTATTCGCGCGCCCACGTGTCGGCGGCGAGAACCTCGCCCAGACTCGTCGGCTCGGCCCGCCAATCGTCGGCCGCGGCGACCGCGAGCCCGACGGTGCGCACGATCTCTGGGAACCGGATGACGCCGTCGAGGAACGCCTGCACCGCCACCTCGTTGGCCGCGTTGTACACCGCGGTCACGCAACCGCCCACCGTCCCGGCCTGCCTTGCCAGCTCCACGGCGGGGAACACCTCGTTGTTCACCGGCTCGAACTCCCAGGTCGAGGCAGTGGAGAAGTCGCAGGCCGCCGCGGCGCCCGGCACCCGGTCGGGCCAGCCGAGCGCCAGCGCGATCGGCAGTTTCATATCCGGCGGGCTGGCCTGAGCCAAGGTCGAACCGTCGGTGAAGGTGACCATGGAGTGCACGATCGACTGCGGATGCACGGTCACGTCGATCCGGTCGTACGGAATGCCGAACAGCAGATGGGTTTCGATCAGTTCGAGGCCCTTGTTCACCAGCGACGCCGAGTTGAGCGTGTTCATCGGGCCCATGGACCAAGTCGGATGAGTTTTCGCCTCGGCGGGGTTCACCGCTTCCAGCATCTCGGTGGTCCAGCCGCGGAATGGCCCGCCGGAGGCGGTGAGGATCAGCCGGTCCACTTCCTCGGCACGTCCGCCGCGCAGGCATTGCGCCAGCGCCGAATGCTCGGAGTCCACCGGGACGATCTGCCCTGGTGCGGCAGCCTTCGTCACCAACGACCCACCCGCGACCAGGGATTCCTTGTTCGCCAGTGCCAGACGCGCGCCGGATTCCAGGGTGGCGAGTGTCGGTTCGAGACCGAGCGAGCCGACGAGCGCGTTGAGCACCACATCCGCCTCGGTGCGGCGCACCAGTTCGGTCACCGCGCCCGGCCCGCCGAGCTCGACCCCGAGGCGCTGGGCTGCGGCCGGATCGGCGACCGCGACATTGCCGGTGCCGGTCGCCGCGATCTGCGCGGCGAGCAGATCGGTATTGCCGCCACGCGCGGCCAGACCGACCACTTCGAACTTGCCTGGGTTGGCGGCGATCACCTCCAGCGCCTGGGTTCCGATGGAACCGGTGCTGCCGAGCAGGAGAACTCTTACGACATCGGACACCCGCACATTCTTACGGACACCGCACCCTGCTGGCTACGACGACCGGTCGTATGCCACGATAGCGGGCAGTATCCGATTCTCGAGCTGAGGAGCGATCGTGGCCGCCACGGAACTCGAAACCACCACCAGTGAGCGCGCTGTCACCACTGTGGATCCCGCCGAGGTCCCGTCGGCCGCATGGGGTTGGAGCGGCGAATCGAGGCGCGCCTTCGTCGTCGCGGGCTGGTTCGTCGTGCTCGCACTGCTGGCGATGCTGTTCGAGGGACCGCAGGGCAGCTCGTCGGGCACCGGCAATGTCGGCTACATGTTCCTCGTCGGGTGCGCCGCGCTGCTGGCGGGCATCCTGATCCGGCAGAGCATCCTGGCCCGCAAGCCCCGCTAGGACCACAGAATCGGCCGGCCCGCACTCCTGTGTGGGCCGGCCGTTTTCGTCAGCTCAGTTCTCCGCGGCCAACTGCCCGCACGCCGCGGCGATCTCCTGGCCCCGAGTATCGCGGACCGTGCACGGCACGCCCTTGGCATTGACTCGACGCACGAATTCCTGTTCCACCGGCTTCGGACTGGCATCCCATTTGCTGCCGGGAGTCGGATTCAGCGGGATCACATTCACATGCACACGCGAACCGAGCGCCTTGTGCAGCTTCTCCCCCAGCATGTCCGCTCGCCACGGCTGATCGTTGATATCGCGGATCAGTGCGTACTCCACCGAGACTCGACGCCCCGTCTTGTCGGCGTAGTAGCGGGCGGCATCGAGCACCTCGGCAACCGGCCAGCGATTGTTCACCGGAACCAGGGTGTCGCGCAGCTCGTCATCAGGGGTGTGCAGCGATACCGCCAGCGTCACCGACAGGCCCTCATCGGCCAGTTTGCGGATCGCGGGAGCCAAACCGACCGTGGAGACGACGACGTTGCGCTGGGAGATTCCCAAACCGTCCGGGGCAGGCGAGGTGATGCGGCGGACCGCGTTCAGTACTCGCTTGTAGTTGGCGAGCGGCTCACCCATACCCATGAACACGATGTTCGACAGCCGCCCTGGTCCGCCGGAGACCTCACCGTCACGCAGGGCGGCGGCCGCGGCGCGCACCTGATCGACGATCTCGGCAGTTGACAGGTTCCGGTTCAATCCGCCCTGCCCGGTCGCGCAGAACGGACAGGCCATACCGCAGCCCGCCTGACTGGAAATGCACAGGGTCGCCCGGTCGGGGTAGCGCATGAGCACGCTCTCCAGCAGGGTGCCGTCGCCTGCACGCCACAGTGTTTTGCGAGTTTCGCCGCCGTCGCAGGCCACATGCTTCACCGGCGACAGCAACGGAGGGAACAGCGCCTCGGCGACCTTCGCACGCATCGGCGCGGGCAGGTCGGTCATCTGCTCCGGATCGGCCTGTAGGCGCCCGTAGTACTGGCGCGCGATCTGATCGGCGCGAAAGGCGGGCAGCCCGAGTTCGGCCATCGCGGCGCGGCGGCCGTCGGCGTCCAGATCGGCCAGGTGGCGCGGCGGCATGCCACGGCGCGGGGCATCGAAAACCAGGGGCAGGGAGACGGTCATAGTTTCTCCAGTGTCCCATCCCGCGGGCCATCGCCCGCATCACATCCCCTCGACACCGGTAGATACCGCCGTCCAGCAGGAAATCCATGCATGAGCGATAGCAATCGGCAATGATCGATCTATGTCCACCCACGCCGCTGACCAGGTGCCCGAGCCGGAGCCGATTCCGCGCACCGAGCCTCACACCGAACCGGTCACCACGCCCCGCGCCCGCCGCACACTGGAGAAGTCGAAGACGGGTTACACCTGGGTCGGCCTGGTTGTGGCCGCACTGCTCGGTGTCGTGCTGCTGATCTTCATCCTGCAGAACCTGGAGCACGTCGAGGTCGATCTGCTGTTCTGGAGCTTCGGGCTGCCGCTCGGGGTGTCGGTCCTGATGTCGGTGATCGCCGGAGCGCTGGTCATGGCGCTGGTCGGCGGTGTGCGCATCATGCAGTTGCGTCGCGCCGCCAAACGACCATGACGCCGATCGTGGCGGCCCACCTCAGAGCAGGGTGCTGAGCACCAGCCACGAGACGAACGCCGAGGGCAGCATCGAATCGAGCCGGTCCATGATGCCGCCGTGCCCCGGCAGCAGCGTGCCCATGTCCTTGATGCCGAGCTCGCGCTTGATCTGGGATTCGATGAGGTCGCCGATGGTCGCCACCAGCACCAGCCCGACGCCGAGCACCACACCGATCATGGAATTGGCATCCAGCAGCAGTGTCACGGTGAGCAGACCGCCGATCACGCTGAACACCAGCGAACCGCAGAACCCCTCCCACGACTTCTTCGGGCTGATCGACGGCACCATCGGATGCCTACCGAACAGCACACCCGCCACATAGCCACCGACATCGGAGCAGACCACCAGAATCATGAAGGTCAGCACCCGCAGGTTGCCGTCGGGTTCCAGCAGCAGCAACACCGCGAACGAGGCGAGCAGCGGAATCCAGGCCAGGGTGAAGATGGCGATCGAGGTGTCACGCAGGAAGTTTCGCGGTGCGGTCTGCAGGCCGTGATCGAACAATCGCCACACCATGCAGACCAGCGCCGTCGCCGCGAACGCGCCCGCAACGCCTTCGGGCCCGAACGGCCAGCCCAACCAGAACACCGCCTGACCACCGACGATCAGCGGGATTCGCGGAACGAGCACGTCGGCTTCGCGCAGCCGTTTGGCGACCTCCCAGGTCGCCACCGCCATCGCGGCGCCTGCCACGCCGATGAACACCTTCGGCACGAACAGCAGGATCGCGATGAGCGAGAGCCCGAGACTCAACCCGACGATCAGGGCCGCGGGTAGGTTGCGGCCGGCCCGCGACTTGGGCGCGGCGGGGGGCTGTTCGGCCGGTTCGCTCCCACCCGCCTGCGCGTCCGGTGTACCGGCGGTAGCGGCATCGATGGTGCCGTCGTCGTCCGGTGCCTGTTGTCCCGCCGCACCGGCCGCAGCGGTGTTCTCGGCCACGATTGTCCCGTCGCTCAACTCGTCGTTTCCGTTTCGTCCCCCGCCCGGGCGGGCCCGCAAGATCTGAGTCAGACCTCGAGCAGTTCGGCTTCCTTGTGCTTGACCAGCTCATCGACCTGGCCGACATACTTGGCGGTGGTCTTGTCGAGTTCCTTCTCGGCCCGACCGACCTCGTCCTCGCCCGCCTCGCCGTCCTTCTGGATGCGCGAGAGTTCATCCATGGCCTTGCGGCGCACGTTGCGAATCGCGACCTTGGCGTCCTCACCCTTGGACTTGGCCTGCTTGACCATCTCGCGACGGCGCTCCTCGGTGAGCTGCGGAACCGAGATACGCAGGATGTCACCGTTGTTGGTCGGGTTCACGCCGAGATCGGAGTTGCGGATCGCGGTCTCGATCGCACCCAGCTGCGCCTGCTCATAGGGTTTGATCACCACCATTCGCGGCTCCGGCACGGTGATACTCGACATCTGGGTGATCGGGGTAGGTGATCCGTAGTAGTCGACGACGACCCGGGAGAACATGCCCGGATTCGCGCGACCGGTGCGGATGGTGCCGAGATCGTCCTTCGCCACCGAGACGGCCTTCTCCATCTTCTCCTCGGCGTCGAAGAGTGCTTCTTCAATCACGACCGTTTCCTCCACAGCGTCGTCATCGTCATGATCCGCGGGCTCGCGGGGTCAGGAACGAACCAATGTGCCGATCTTCTCACCGGCGACAGCCCGGGCGATATTGCCCTTGGTCAACAAATTGAACACCAGGATCGGCATCTGGTTGTCCATGCACAGGCTGAAGGCCGTGGCGTCGGCTACCTTCAGATCGCGCTCGATCGCCTCTTTATGGGTGATCTCGGTGTACATCGTGGCGTCGGGGTCGACCCGGGGGTCGGCGGTGAAGACCCCATCGACAGCCTTGGCCATCAGCACCACATCGGCGCCGATCTCCAGGGCTCGCTGCGCCGCGGTGGTGTCGGTGGAGAAGTACGGCATACCCATTCCGGCGCCGAAGATCACCACGCGCCCCTTCTCCAGATGACGTTTGGCCCGCAGCGGCAGATACGGCTCGGCGACCTGCCCCATGGTGATCGCGGTCTGCACTCTGGTGTCGATGCCCTGCTTCTGCAGGAAGTCCTGCAGCGCAAGGCTGTTCATCACGGTGCCGAGCATGCCCATATAGTCCGAACGCGCCCGCTCCATGCCACGCTCCTCGAGTTCGGCACCGCGGAAGAAGTTGCCGCCACCGATCACCACGGCCACCTGCACGCCGGTTTCGACGATCTCGGCGATCTGCTCGGCCACCGTCTGGACCACGTCGGGATCGAGCCCTACCTTGCCGCCGCCGAACATCTCACCGCCGAGTTTCAGCAGTACCCGGCGATATCCTGGGCGGTCGGTCCCCGGGTCGGTCATCGGTCTGGGTCTCCTTCGGCGATGGGCGTGTTCTCGACTGACACCGGCTCGATCGTCGAGCGCGGCGACATCAGGCATTCAGCAACTCAGAGCGTCCCTATCCTGCCTTATTCGGTTGGAGCGGCAGCAGAAGGCCCCCCGTCGACCGGAGTGATCGGTGCGACGAGGGGCCTGCTCGCTAGCTGCGCGAGGGCTTAACTCGCGCCGACCTCGAACCGGGCGAAGCGGGTCACGGTGACACCGGCCTCGTCCAGCAGGGCCTTGACGGTCTTCTTCGAATCGGTGACCGACGACTGCTCCAGCAGGACCACGTCCTTGAAGAAGCCGTTGACGCGGCCCTCGGTGATCTTCGGCAGCGCGGCCTCGGGCTTGCCTTCCTCGCGAGCGGTCTGCTCGGCGATCCGGCGCTCGTTGTCCACGATGTCGGCGGGGACCTCATCGCGGGACACGTACTTGGCCTTGAGGGCGGCGACCTGCATGGCGGCGGCACGCGCAGCCTCGGCGGCGGCGTCACCGGAACCGGTGTACTCGACCAGCACACCGACGGCGGGCGGCAGGTCCGAGGCACGCTTGTGCAGGTAGGTGGCGACCGGGCCGTCGAGGGAGACGACGCGACGCAGTTCCAGCTTCTCGCCGATCTTGGCGGCCAGTTCCTGCACGGCGGCGTCGACGGTCTTGCCACCGAGATCCAGCGCCTTCAGCGCTTCGAGGTCGGCAGGCTTGGCGGCCGCGGCAGCGGTCACGACCTGGTCGGCCAGCGTCTGGAATTCGGCGTTCTTGGCGACGAAGTCGGTCTCGGAGTTGATCTCGACCATGACGCCGTCCTTGGCGACGACGAGACCTTCGGCGGTCGTGCGCTCGGCACGCTTGCCGACGTCCTTGGCGCCCTTGATGCGCAGCAGCTCGACGGCCTTGTCGAAATCACCGTCGGTCTCGGCCAGCGCGTTCTTGCAGTCCATCATCCCGGAGCCGGTCAGCTCCCGGAGCCGCTTCACGTCAGCGGCGGTGTAGTTCGCCATCGGGGGCGAGCCTCCTTCGAAAAGGGTAGGTACCGGGCAGTGGTGGCCACGATGGCAGTGCCAGGTGGCCACCACTGGAACAGCGGATTACGCCGAGAATCAGGCCTCGGCCGGGGTCTCGGTCGGAGCGGCCTCGGCAGGAGCCTCGGCGGCGGGGGCGGCCTGCGCCAGCAGCTCCTGCTCCCACTCGGCCAGCGGCTCGCCTGCGCCCGCCTCGGGCTTGTCGTCACCGGCGGCGCGGCCGGCACGAGCCTGCACGCCCTCGGCGACGGCGGAGGCGACGACCTTGGTCAGCAGCGCGGCCGAACGGATCGCGTCGTCGTTGCCCGGGATCGGGTAGTCGACCAGGTCGGGATCGCAGTTGGTGTCCAGGATCGCGATGACCGGGATGTTCAGCTTGCGGGCCTCGCCGACGGCGATGTGCTCCTTGTTGGTGTCGACGACCCAGATGGCCGAGGGCACCTTCTGCATGTCACGGATACCGCCGAGGGTGCGGTCCAGCTTGTTCATCTCACGCGTGAGCATGAGGATTTCCTTCTTGGTGCGACCCTCGAAGCCACCGGTCTGCTCCATGGCCTCGAGCTCCTTGAGGCGCTGCAGGCGCTTGTGCACGGTGGAGAAGTTGGTCAGCATGCCACCCAGCCAGCGCTGGTTGACGTAGGGCATCCCGACGCGAGTCGCCTCGGCCGCGATCGACTCCTGAGCCTGCTTCTTGGTGCCGACGAAGAGCACGGTGCCACCGTGGGCGACGGTCTCCTTGACGAACTCGTAGGCCTTGTCGATGTAGGTCAGCGTCTGCTGCAGGTCGATGATGTAGATGCCGTTGCGGTCGGTGAAGATGAACCGCTTCATCTTCGGGTTCCAGCGACGGGTCTGGTGCCCGAAGTGCGCGCCGCTATCGAGCAGCTGCTTCATTGTTACGACAGCCATAGCTCCCGTATCTCTCTTTCGTTGCCGGTTGACGCAGCAAGCCGGCGGCCCGCTGCCCTGGCGCCCCGAACCGTCGGACCCGATCCGATGATCGGGACCAGCCGACGATTCCCCGTCCATTGCTGCGCTGACGCGGCCGGACACACACCTGGTGAAGTGCGACCGGATCGATCAGCGCCATACGAACGAGCACGGTGGCGCGCGAAGTCGGTCCATGGAAGACACAGACCGCCCGAACAGTCTACGGCGTGGACTCCAACCATTGAAATCGCGCTGGTGAAAGGGTGTTTATCCACACCCGTTCGGGTTGTCCACAGCCCGCGAATCCGGGGTGTTTCGCGCGTGCTGCCCCGGTCATCGTTGAGCCATGACACCTACCTGCCATTCTTCGATCGAGACTGCTTCCCGCACTGTTCGACCGCGCATCCGCTCGCGCGAAGTCACCGGCTCGCGGGTCGGCGTCGAGCGCTCCGACCCGCACGGCGAACACAGGGTTCTCGAATGCACCGAGGCTGATGAGCGCGGCCGACGCCCTGGATCCCCAGGCCGCTTCCCGCGCAGCGGTGCACAAGCGTGCCGACGCCTGGTGTCGGGTCTGCTGCCGCTAGGGCTGATGGTGGGTGTGTTCGTGGCGAGCGTCCCCGATAGCGACGTGGCAGCTGCGGCGGACGTGTATCGGCAGTCGGACGCTTGCGCAATGGGCGGTAGTGGGTCGGCCTGCGCGCTCGCGCCGTTTCTGCGCGGGCTGCTGCGGGTGGCGCCCCTTGTGCGGACGGCGCCGCTCCTGCGGACGACACCGCCGTCGCAGACAGCGCCACTGCTGCGGGCGGCACCTCAACTACGGACGGCACCGTTGCCCGGGTCGCAGCCCTGGCTGCGATGACCGCAGATGGGCTGCGGTGGTTTTCGCGGGCCTGCGGCGTCGCTGGTGCTGGCCTGTACGCTGCTCGCGGGTGGGCAAGTGGCCGCCGCGGCACCGGGCACGCGGTTCGACTGGCCGTTGCGGCCGCGGCCTGCGGTCGAGAGGCGGTTCGAGAAGCCGCCGCAGAACTGGCTGCCCGGGCATCGCGGGGTGGATCTGGCCGGTTCGCCCGGGCAATCGGTGCTCGCGGCGGGCGAAGGGATCGTGGTTTTCGCGGGTTCGGTAGCGGGCAAGCCGGTGATGTCGATCGACCATCCGGGCGGGCTGCGCACCACGTACGAGCCGGTGGCAGCCGAGGTGCCGGTGGGACGACGAGTGACGCGCGGCAGCCGGATCGGTGTACTGGAGGCGGGGCACGAGGGCTGCTCGGCCGCGGCCTGTCTGCATTGGGGTCTGCGGCGCGAGTCGGGCGGCAGGCAGCGCCGCGAATATCTGGATCCGCTCGGACTGCTGCAACTCGGTCCGCTGCGATTGAAGCCCGTGCAACCACCGGATGCTTCCCGACAGCCTGTTCGCCGACCATGATCGAACCATGCAGAACGCGCCGCAGGATCCACCGTTCACCTACGCCGAAGTCGGCGCCTCCAGCGGGACCCTTCCCACGGGCTATCACCACTTCACCCTGCGTCGCCGCATCGGCCACGGCCGGGCGCTGTTCGACCTGGCCGCCGATGCCATCAACGCGTACCGGATGCAGCGCGGCACCGGCATCTTCGGCTCGGCGAGCACTCCCACCGCCGAGCCGGGCACCCTGCTCACGGTGCGTCTCGGCGTCGGCCAACTGGCCATCACCGCGCCGTGCCGCGTCGTCTACGTCCTCGACGAGCCGAACCGCCGCGGCTTCGCCTACGGCACGCTCCCCGGCCACCCGGAGTCCGGTGAGGAGCTGTTCGCCGTCGAATACGACGAGTCCGACGACAGCGTCTTCGGCGTCGTCACCGCGTTCTCACGCGGCGCCGCCTGGTACACGCGGCTCAGCGGACCGGTGTCCCGCATGGTCCAGCGATACATCGCCGGCAAGTACATCGACTCTCTTCCGCACTCCGGCTAGGACGGGCGTACGCGCTGCCGCCATGGTGCCGTCCAGGCAAACCATCCCGGTCGCACAGTGGTCAGGCGGAAGAAGCCTCGTTTCGGTGGGCATGGGCCAGTGATGTCGCCGTCTCGCGCAGCACTACCCCACCGGATGGGTCAGTCCGATCAGCACCGTCACCAGGGCTGCCATCACGATCGAGACCAGCGCGAACCGGACCGCTCGTGCTCCGTGCCGATACCGGCCGTGCCGCAACCCATGACTGCGCATCGTGCCCACCACCGCGAGGATCGCCGTGGCGAGGGCCGCGGCCAACGGGGCCAGTGCGGTGAGGCGCCAGCCGTCGGAAACGGCGGCGTTCAGGAACAGCATCGTGACCACCGTGGCGGCCAGGGCGGTGCGACGCCAGGCCAGCGCGGTGCGTTCGGCGGCCAGACCGGCAGCTGTCATCGCAGCAGCACCGCCAGGCACGCGAGCAGCGCGATCGCGGTGATGCCCGCCGACAGAACCGGGACCAGGACGGTCCCCGGCAGGGCGCGACCCTGCCGCATGGCGTCACCGACGCGGCGCCAATGGGCGTAGGCACCGACCGCCAGAATCAGCGCGAGGGTCAGGCAGCACAGCACGATGGCGCGCCGGAAACCAGCCAGGCGGAACGGTTCGACCAGGGTATGCACCGCGACCCCACCGGCAAGCAGTCCCAGCGAGGTGCGCATCCAGGCCAGGAAGGTGCGTTCATTGGCGAGGGTGAAGCGGTAGTCAACGTCCTCTTCGCCATCCTCGGATTCGGCGTCCGGATTCGGCAGGGTCATAGCGCTCGTGGGTGCGCCTGGTCGTGCACCTTCTTGAGTCGTTCGACGGAGACGTGGGTGTAGAGCTGCGTTGTGGCCATGCTCGCGTGGCCCAGTAGTTCCTGGACGATGCGCAGATCGGCACCGCCTTCGAGCAAGTGGGTGGCGGCCGTGTGCCGCAGGCCGTGCGGACCTACGTTGGGTGCGCCCGGAATGGCCGAGATCACCTCGTGCACTGCGGTTCTGGCTTGGCGCGGGTCGAGGCGGCGACCGCGACGACCGAGCAGTAGCGCACGGCCGGATTCGGCGGTGGCGAAATCGGGACGGCCGAAACGCAACCAGTTCCCGATCGCGTCGTCTGCCGGAATGCCGAAGGGAGCCGAGCGCTCCTTGTTGCCTTTGCCGAGCACCCGCACCACACGGCGTTCTCGGTCCACATCGTCGATATCGAGGCCACACAGTTCGCTCACTCGAATGCCCGTCGAGTAGAGCAGCTCGACGATCAACCGATCGCGCAAGGCCATCGGATCACGCTGCACCGCACCGGATTCCGCGGCATCCATCGCCGCGGCCGCCTGCTTTGTGCCCAGCACCGCAGGCAGCACCCGGTGCGCTTTGGGCGCTCCGAGTCGCAGCCCGGGATCAGCACTCAACCGCCCGGTCCTGGTGAGCCAGGCGGTGAAGGTCCGAGCCGACGATGACCGGCGGGCCATCGTGGTTCGTGCGGCACCCGCCGCGGACTGTCCGGCGAGCCAGGATCGCAGCAACGCCAGATCCAGTTCCCGCACCGAGGAATCCGCCGATCGCTCGACCAGATGCGTCAGCAACGACCGCGCGTCGCCGATGTAGGCGCGCACGGTATGCGGTGAGCGGTTGCTGCCCAGCCGCAGAGTCCGCCCGTATTCGGCCAGTAGAGCGTCGAGATCCTCGGGCAGCACATCCACCACTCCACCGTCACCTGCGACACCACGGTTGGCAAGTCGGCGCGCCGTTCCCCCGCTCATGAACTGTTTTGCCTGATCACGACAGTGGCCTACCGCCACCGAGGCGTCCCTTCTGCGAAGATTGCCGGGTTCGATCAGTCGATTCACCGATGCTCACAGAAAGGGACTGCCCGTGCGTCATATCGCAACTGTGTGTGCTGTCGCAGGAACACTGATCCTCACCGCGGCAGGCACCGCCACCGGTGCCGAGGGAGTACTCATCATCAACGACACCTCCCATGAGAATCCCAGCGGCTGCGTTCCAGTCGCTGATGAACCGTCACCACTGCAAATCATCAATGACACCGGCGCGGTCGCCACGGTGTACTTGGAAGCCGGCTGCGCCGGTGCGATCACCGAGAGGGTGGTACCCGGTTCGGACATAGAGGCATTCGGGTCCTCCATCCGGATCGAGTGAGAGGGCGCTCGCCGGGTATCTCCGACGAGCGTGCGGCGGCGGTGTTCGCGGACCACAGCGTCCCGTCAGCACCGCCGCCGCCTTCGGTTTACGGTTCGTGCCGGACCATTATCTGGCCGTGGGTGTCGTCGTGGCGTCCCGCAGCGGTCGTTCCCGGCTCAGGCGGGCACGGCCCGAGGCGCGAACCTTGGGGACGGCGGTGCGTCGACGAAACACGCGACGTCAGGGCCGGATTGCCGCCTCGTCGGCACAGCGGATCGCGTACCGTGAGCACGCTACATCGGCGGCGGATCGAATCCGACCCGAAACCACCCCTCTCCCCCGAGTCCGACCAGCCCTGCGAGTTCGAGTTCAGCGAGCACAGCTCGGACCGTGGGAATCGGTAGCGATGTCCTGGCCGCGAGCTCGTGTGGAACCCGCGAGCCCGCCGCAGGCAGGGCCGCGTAGACGAGCTGCTGATCGCCGGCAAGCCCCTCGCCCGGATCGGTGATCACGGAGGTGGGCAGCGACAATCGCAGCGGCCCTGCTTCATCGATGACCTCGTCGGCACGGGTCACCAGCAACGCCTCTCCTTCCCGGATCATGCGATGACAGCCGACGGAGGATGCGGAAGTGACGGGCCCGGGCATGGCAAGTGCCGGACGGCCAAGGCGCCGAGCCCATTTCACCGTATTGCGGGCCCCACTGCGCAGTCCGGCTTCGACCACGAGCACACCGTCGGCCAGCGACGCCACCAGACGGTTGCGCGCCAGGAAATGATGCTTGCGCGCAGCTGTGCCGGGCGGATATTCGCTGACCACCAGCCCGGTTTCGGCGATCTGCGCAAGTAGGCGTTCGTGCTGAGCCGGGTACGCCCGGTCGATGCCGCAGGCCAGCACAGCAATCGTGGACCCGCCCACCGCCAACGCCGCCCGGTGCGCCATGGCGTCGATCCCGAATGCCGCGCCGGACACGATGGTCCAGCCCTTGACGGCGAGATCACCCGCGATCTCTCCGGTCGCGCGATCACCGTAGCCACTACTGCACCGTGCTCCGACCACGGCGAGCGCCCGTTCGCTGGCACCGAGTAGTGAGAGCGGGCCACGCACCCACAGCACCAGCGGTACCGCGCCGTCGGCGTCCCTCCCAGGTTCGAGCTGACTCAGGCCAAGCAGCCGCCATGCCGGCCATTCCGGGTCGTCGGGTGTGACGACGCGTCCACCGAGCAACCGGACCTTCTCGACGTCCGCAGCGGCCTGGTCGAGGCCACGTCGCGTCGCCGTGGCGGCCCGCAATACCTGCGGCAACCGGCATTCCCGCACCGCCCGTGCCGCTTCAAGCACTCCGACCGAATCGATCAACGCCGTGAGCGCCGCGCACGGCCCCAACACGACTCGCGACAGATACACCCATGCCAGCAGCCGTGCCTCGGCTTCGTCCATAACGCTGCCGCCCTCCCTGCGGGCCGATATGTGCGCTGTCATTGGGCACCTCGCTGCCGGAAATTCAACGCCTGCATGACGTCCTTCGCACTGGGCACATCCCCGCCGCGCAGATCGCATATCGTCCACGCCACCCGGATCGCCCGGTCGGCTCCGCGGGCCGAGAGCCTGCCCATCCGCAGACCGGCCTCCACCGGGGCCGTCACCTCGGCGGGCAGCCGAAACCGCTGCCGCAGCACATATCCGGGAACCTCTGCATTGGTGAGCCAGCCGAATTCCCGCCAGCGATGCGCGGCCGCGCGGCGCGCGACCGTCACGCGCTCACGGACGGTGGCGCTGCTCTCGGATTCCTCGGCGCCGAAGGTGCCGCCCGCCATCCCGTACATCTGCACCCAGATATCGATCCGGTCCATCAGCGGACCGGATAGTTTGCCCAGGTACCTGCGCCGGGCCAGTGGTGCGCAGATGCAGTCGACGTCGCGGGCGGGCGCGCACGGGCAGGGGTTGGCCGCCAGCATCAGCTGAAACCGCGCCGGATACCGTGCGACACCGTCGCGCCGAGCGATGCGCACTTCGCCCTCCTCGAGCGGAGTCCGCATGGCTTCCAGCACTTTGGTGCCGATCTCCGCGCATTCATCGAGGAACAGCACTCCGCGATGCGCTCGGCTGACGGCGCCGGGCCTGGCCGAACCGGAGCCGCCGCCGACCATCGCGGTGGCCGAGGTCGAATGATGCGGAGCGACGAACGGCGGCATCGTGATCAGCGGATGATCGCCGGACAATGTGCCCGCGACCGAATGGATCGCGGTGACCTCGAGTGCCTCCGCATCCGACAGCGGTGGCAGAAGTCCGGGAAGCCGCTGGGCCAGCATGGTTTTGCCGATGCCGGGCGGACCGGTCAGCAGGATGTGATGCCCGCCGGCCGCCGCGACCTCCAGCGCCCATCGCGCCTCGTGCTGGCCGACGACCTCACTCAGATCGCCCGTGACGCGCGGTTGTTCGGGCAGTTCGCGATCCGGTTCGCGCAGCGCGGCCTCCCCACGCAACCACGCAAGCGCACGGCGCAGACTCGAAGCGCCGAGAACCTCGACACCGTCGACCAGTCCGGCTTCTGGCAGCGCGGCCTCGGGCACGACCACCGTCGCCCATCCGGCTTTTCGGGCCGCGAGTACCGCGGGCAGGATGCCGCGTACGCGCCGGATCCGACCATCGAGCGCCAGTTCGCCGAGCAACACCGTGCTCGCCAATTTGGTGGAAGGAATAGCGTCGGCCGCATCCATGACTGCCGCGGCCAAGGCCAGGTCGTAGACGCTGCCCACTTTCGGCAGCGTCGCAGGCGATAACGCGAGGATGACCCGTCCGTCCGGCCACTTCTCTCCCGAGTTGGCCACTGCCGCGCGTACCCGGTCCCTGGATTCCGAGAGCGAGGTGTCGGGCAGTCCGACCAGATGGACCGACGGCAACCCCTGACCGATATCTGCCTCGATCTCCACCAGCTGGCCGTCCACGCCGCTCACCGCGACCGAACAGGCGCGCCCGAGTGCCATCAGAACACCGCTTTCAGGTGTTCGATCACCGGTTCGCGTTCCCGCGTGACCAGCACCGAGACGACGTCGAACCGGATGCGCTGCCATGGACCGTCCTGATCGGACAGCCACAGCAGCGCGAGTCTGCGTATCCGTTGCCGTTTGGTGAAGGTCACCGCTTCGGCCGGCGTACCGAAACCGAGGCCGGCCCTGGTCTTCACCTCGACGAACGCGGTGATGTCGCCGTCGCGTGCGATCAGGTCCAGTTCGCCGTACCGGCAGCGCCAATTACGGCAAACGATGTCCATGCCCGCGGCTTCCAGGAATCGTGCCGCCAGGTCTTCCCCGTGTGCGCCGAGCGCCAAGTTGTGTGCCACCCGGTCAGCATGCGGGTGATGCAGGCTCGGCTTAGTTGGCTCACCTGGGAAAACAGAATTCCTGTGGATAACTCGGCCTGTGGATAACTACGGCCAGTCGGGCCGCAACCAGGTCCGACTCAGCACTACCCCTGGCGACCGTGATCGCAGCGAGCTGAGAGTATCCGCGCGGGCCGGGCCACAGATCGGAGCGAATCGAGGACGCCGCTACTCCGGCAGCCGCAGATCCGGCTTCTCCAGCTCCTCGATGTTGACGTCCTTGAAGGTGATCACCCGGACATGCTTGACGAAGCGCGCGGGCCGGTACATGTCCCAGACCCAGGCATCGCTCATCCGGACCTCGAAATACACCTCGCCGTCCGCGTTCTGCGGGCGCAGCTCCACGGAGTTCGCCAGGTAGAAGCGGCGCTCGGTCTCCACCACGTACGAGAACTGACCGACGATGTCCTTGTACTCCCGGTACAGGGACAGTTCCATCTCGGTTTCGTACTTCTCGAGGTCCTCGGCGCTCATCGGGTGGGACGTCCTCCTTCTCGCGGCATTGCGTGTGCTGACATCATCGCGTATGCAACGCGTCGGTAGCCAGTCGGTTCGACGTGACCTGATCCACGATTACCGTGCCGGAGGTCGCGACGACCTCATGCCGCATCGGCCTTCCGGCCGCCCCCCGCGGCTCGTGCTCACGCACATTGCGCCATGAACGCCGGTGTTCGACACACGGTCCGAACTGCGCCAACGCAGCATTGTGCTCGGGCGTGTTGTACCCCTTGTGGGTGGCGAACCCGTACCCGGGCAGCCGTTGATCGAGCTCGACCATCATCCGGTCGCGAGTGACCTTGGCGAGCACGCTGGCCGCAGCGATACAAGCGGCGGTGGCGTCACCACCCACCACGGGCAGCGACGGACAGGGTATGCCCGGCACCCGGAAACCGTCGGTGAGCACGTAGCCGGGCGTACGGCCGAGCCCGGCGACGGCGCGGCGCATGCCCTCGAGGTTGGCAACATGGATGCCGATCGCGTCGATCTCCCAGGCCGGAATCACCACCACATGCCAGGCCAGCGCGAGCCGGGTGATCACCGGGTACAGCGCCTCCCTGGTCGCTTCGGTGAGTCTCTTCGAATCATCGAGACCGGCCAGGGCGTCGTGCGCCTTGGGCGCCAGCATGCAGGCCGCGACCACCAGCGGTCCGGCGCTCGGTCCGCGACCGGCCTCGTCGACACCGGCCACGGGCCCGAGGCCACTGCGGATCAATGCCGCTTCGAGGGTGCGCAGCCCGGCCGCTTTCCGCATGACCACGCGCGGCGGCCAGCTCACCCGCTCCACGTTCGGCAGGCGACGCTGTGATCGAGGCATCGGCGTCACCGCCGGCCAGGCGTGGTTCTCGAATCGGTCAACACACCCCACAGACCGATTATCGCGCGCACACCCATCAGTTGGTCTGTGGATCCTGCGCGTGCACCGGGCCGATGCGGCCGGGCGGCCAGATCTTGAACACCGCTTTGCCCCTGACGTTGTCCACCGGGACCGTGCCCTGCAGCTCATCGCCGACGTGGGCGCGTGAATCGGCCGACTCGTTGCGGTTGTCGCCCATCACCCACAGGTTGCCCTCGGGGACGGTCACCGGGCCGAACACGCGGCCGACAGGGTAGGAGGCGTTCTTCTGACCGGGGACCCATGGGAAGTCGTCTTCGACGTAGGGCTCGTCCAGCGGTTTGCCGTCGACCATGACCCTGCCCTGCTCATCGCAGCATTCGACCGTTTGCCCGCCGACCGCGATCACCCGCTTGACCAGGTCGTTCTCATCGGGCGGCACGAGCCCGAAGAAGGAGAAGAAGTTCTGCACCCCGCGCACCAGCGCGTTGTCCGAGCGGATGGAGCGGTAGTGGGTGTTCCAGGAGTCCGGTCCGACGAACACGACCACGTCGCCGGGTTTCGGATCTCCGAAGTAATAGCTGAGTTTCTGCACGTAGATGCGGTCACCGGTGCAACCGGCGCAGCCATGCAGGGTGGGTTCCATCGACTGGGACGGGATGACGTACGGACGTCCGACGAAGGTCACCATCAGTGCGGCGATGACGGCCGCTATGACCAGCAGAATCGGCAGTTCCTGCCAGAAGGGCCGCTGTTTCTTGTCCTTGCGTCCGCGTCGGCCACGCCGTGCGCGACGTCCCTGCGGTTGCCCGTCGTCTGCACCTGGCACGGTCACCGACCCACTTTCGTCTGCCACGCCGAACAGATTAGCCCGGCACCGCGAGAAAGCGTGCGGTGCCGGGC
This sequence comes from Nocardia cyriacigeorgica, assembly GCF_010868145.1. Lineage (GTDB taxonomy): Bacteria > Actinomycetota > Actinomycetes > Mycobacteriales > Mycobacteriaceae > Nocardia > Nocardia cyriacigeorgica_D. The sequence continues at coordinate 59,653 of NZ_JAAGUY010000003.1, read as the reverse complement.
TATCCGGGAATTTCTTGCTCTACCGCCGCTCCGGTGCGGACCGGGGCAGCGGCACGGAGCAGCAGCTCAGCGCTTTTCCTTGATCTTGGCGGCCTTGCCGCGCAGATCGCGCAGGTAGTACAGCTTGGCGCGGCGGACATCGCCACGGGTCACCACATCGATATGGTCGATGTTGGGGCTGTGCACCGGGAAGGTGCGCTCCACGCCGACACCGAACGACACTTTGCGGACGGTGAAGGTCTCGCGGATACCGCCACCCTGGCGCCGGATGACGACGCCCTTGAAGACCTGGATGCGCTCCTTCGAGCCTTCGATGACCTTCACGTGCACATTGAGGGTGTCACCGGGCCGAAACTCGGGGACATCGCTGCGCAGCGACTTCTCGTCGACGAAGTCAAGGGTGTTCATGTTCATCCTTCTGGAGTTCGCGCGAACAGAGGAACCTGGCGGCACGTGCTCTACCGGTTCATGCTCCGAATAAGGGGTGCGCCGGGGCCGATATCACCCAGGGCAACCTGTGCATTGTGCCAGATGGGAGCGTCCAGCCGGAAATCGGCCTTCGCCTCTGGCCGCTATCGACGGTACCGCCCCCGCTCAGCTCGACGCACCGTGGTCGTGCGACCAGAGTGGATGGTGGCGGTGTGGAGCCGGGGGTGCGGGGACGACTGTGCGTTGCAGTTCGGCTTCGGCGGCCGATCGCACGTGGTCGACATCGGGTTTGCCTGCCACCAGGTCCTGGACGAAGATCTTGGCGCGGATCACCGGACGCCGGTAGCGCCGCTCGCGGACGATCGCGCGGTACATCAGCCTGCGGTTGTCTCCGTAGCGCCAGCGGGCCCACGGCGCGCCCGGCCTGCTCAGCCGCAGCGCACCGACGACGAGCAGCGGCAGGAAGAACATACCGAACAGCCCGGTCCAGATTTTGCCTTTGGCGATCACAATGGCAGCGAGGATCAGGTTCACCACCGCGAACACGACGACCAGCACCCGCGCCGGGAGGCTCGGATCGTGGCGGAAATCGTTGATGTCGAGCATCCACAGCGGGTGCAGGCCGAGCAGAAGTAACCCGGTGACAGCCAGCGCGACGAAGACCGCGTCGACCGAGGTGCGCCCCTGCTCTTCCCAGTACACATCGCGTAGGTAATAGATCAGCGCGAACTCGTCGAGTACCAGCGCCGCCCCGATGCCGAATCCCGCGGCGAGCAGCGCTCCGGTGGCGTCACTGCCGTCGTCGAAGGTGCTGATCATCCCGATACCGCACAGCAGTACCAGGATCACCCCGAACACCATGTGGTGGATGTGGGTGTCACCGGCGCGCACATTGCCCGGCCACCAGCGCACCTTGGCCCGGATCAGCCGGACGCTGACCCGGATCACCAGGAAGCCGAGGATGAAGCCGAGCAGGAAGCACAGCAGCGGGAGCCTGCCCTGCGCGATCACATCGTCGTCGATCCACCGCCGCATGCCTGCCCCCGCTCCCGAACTCGGTGACTACTTTCCGAAACCCGCCCGGCGCAGCGCGTCGGCCATGGCCCCGTTCGCCGGTGCGGAGTCGCGGCGCTGATTCCGGCCCTGCCCCTGACCACGGTTCTGCGCCTGACCCTGACCACGGTTCTGCCCCTGACGGTTCGGCCCCTGGCTGCGGTTCTGACCCTGACCACGCCCCTGTTCGGCCCGCCCGTCGGCGCCGCCACGGCCGCGCTCACCCGGCCCACGGCCGCGTTCCGGCTTACTCGCCCCTGGTTCGTCGTCCAGACGCAGCGACAGCCCGATGCGCTGGCGGGCGACGTCGACCTCGAGCACCTTGACCTTGACCACGTCCCCCGATTTCACGACCTCGCGAGGATCCTTGACGAAGTTGTGCGACATGGCCGAGACATGGACCAGGCCGTCCTGATGCACACCCACGTCGACGAACGCGCCGAAGGCCGCCACATTGGTGACCACGCCCTCGAGCACCATGCCGGGTTCGAGGTCGGCGACCTTCTCCACGCCCGCCGCGAATTCGGCGGTCTTGAACTCGGGGCGTGGGTCGCGGCCGGGCTTATCCAGCTCGCTGATGATGTCGGTGACGGTCGGGACACCGAATCGCTCATCGGTGAACTCGGCGGGACTCAACGCGCGCAGGGCACTGGTGTTGCCGATGATCTCGGCGATGCCACGACCGGTCGACTCCAGGATGCGCCGCACCACGGGGTACGCCTCGGGATGCACTGCCGAGGTATCGAGCGGGTCGTCGCCGCCGCGGATGCGCAGAAAGCCCGCGCACTGCTCGAATGCCTTTGGCCCCAGCCGCGCCACATCAAGCAGCGCGGTGCGACTGCGGAACGGTCCGTGCTGATCGCGGTGGGCGACAATGCTTTCGGCCAGCGATCCGGCGATACCGGACACGCGCGACAGCAGCGGCACCGACGCGGTGTTCACGTCGACGCCGACCGCGTTCACCGCGTCCTCGACAACCGCGCCGAGCGAGCGGGCCAGCATCGTCTCGGAGACGTCGTGCTGGTACTGGCCGACGCCGATGGACTTCGGGTCGATCTTCACCAGTTCGGCCAGCGGATCCTGCAGGCGGCGCGCGATGGAGACCGCGCCACGCAGCGAGACGTCCATATCGGGCAGTTCCTGGGAGGCGTAGGCCGAGGCCGAATACACTGAAGCACCAGCCTCGGAGACCACGATCTTGGTCGGTTTGTTCTCCGGGATGCGTGAGATGAGTTCGACGGCAAGGGCATCGGTTTCACGGGAGGCGGTGCCGTTGCCGATGGCGATCAGTTCCACGCCGAACCGCGCGACCAGCGCACCGAGCACAGCGAGAGACTTGTCGGTCTGCCCCTGCGGCTTGTGCGGATAGATGACCTCGGTGGCCACCACCTTGCCGGTGCCGTCCACAACGGCCACCTTGACACCGGTGCGGTAGCCCGGATCCAGTCCCATGGTGGTGCGGGCGCCGCCGGGTGCGGCCAGCAGCAGGTCACGCAGGTTCGCGGCGAAGACGTCGACGGCGTCCTTCTCAGCCGCCTGCCGCAACCGCATCCTGGTGTCGATACCGAGGCTCACCTGCAGCTTTGTGCGCCAGGCCCAACGCACGGTGTCCAGCAGCCAGCTGTCGGCCGCACGGCCCTGGTCGGCGATGCCGAAGCGCACCGCGATGCGGCCTTCGTAGATCGTGCGCTCCCCCGGCTCCGGCTCTTCGGTCTCGGGCTGCAGATGAAGGGTGAGCACCTCTTCCTTCTCACCACGCAGCAGCGCGAGAATGCGGTGCGAGGGCAGTTTGCTGAACGGTTCGCTGAACTCGAAGTAGTCGGCGAACTTCGCACCGGCCTCTTCCTTGCCCGCCCGCACCGTGGAGCTGACCTGGCCCCGCTCCCATATGAGTTCACGCAGCTCACCGATCAGATCGGCGTCTTCGGCGAACCGCTCGACCAGGATGGCGCGGGCGCCGTCGAGCTGTTCGCCGGTGTACTGGGCAGGATCGGTGGCCGGGTCGCCGATCAGCGCGTCGGCGACGGGCTCATGGCCTGCTTCGCGGGCGATCTGGGCCTTGGTGCGCCGCTTGGGCTTGTACGGCAGGTAGATGTCTTCGAGGCGGGCCTTGGTCTCGGCCAGCATGATCTGACGGTGCAGTTCGTCATCGAGTTTGCCCTGGCTGCGAATGGATTCCACGATCGAGGCTCGGCGCTCGTCGAGTTCGCGCAGGTAGTACAGCCGTTCCTCGAGGGTGCGCAGCTGGGCGTCGTCCAGGCCGCCGGTGACCTCTTTGCGGTAGCGCGCGATGAACGGGACGGTCGAGCCGGCGTCGAGCAGTTCGACGGCGGCACGGACCTGATTCTCCCGCACCGCCAGCTCGTCGGCGATGCGACGGCTGACGGTGCCGGACACCACCGGGGCTGTGCCGGTGGCCGTGGTCTGGTCGGTGCGGGTCGTCTCGGGACTCGAGGTCTCAGGCGCTGTCGTCACGACCCGCACACTACCGTCGACGGGTGACAGGTGACCGGCACCCGGTGCAGCCGGCGATGACCGCTTCACCGAGACCGCGGCGCCGCGACCAGGTCATCGATGTCGGGAACCGCCGCCGCCACCTTCGCAGCACTGCGGACCCCAGTACATCCGTTCAGCCGGCAACCGCCATCGCTGTGCCACCGTCGTTGCCCTGCCCCTTCTGGGTGTCTTCCTCGTCAGCATCAGTCTGATCGCGGACCTCGACCTGCGGAGCCGTCGCGGCCGTCGGTGCGTATGCCCGGTCTCGGTGAGTGCGGGAATCATGCACATCCGGGTCGCCACGCTCCGGCTCGCTGTCCCGACCACCGAAAGGTAGAGCAAGCTCGGCACTGCCCGGGTTGCGAAATCCGATGAACGGGCCGAATTCGTCTTGCTCGTAACGCATCTGCGCAGCGAACGGTCTCAGCTCACCGTCCACGACCACTTCGAGTGTGCGCGTGCTGCCGGAACCGAAGACGACTACGACGGCCGTACGCCGAGTCCATAGTGCGATATCGCCGGTCACGACCGCATCTGTCGCGCGCTGGATTTCGGCGGGAGCCCCTACCGATGCCGTGGCGCGGCGCCTGGCGGACACGGGTCGGGTACCGCTGCTCGGCCCTATACCGAACGCAGAATCGAGTAGGTGGGCGACCGTGGCGGGCACTTCCACCGTTCGGCCGTCGGGAATCGTGTACCCGACAGTCCCTTCCGCCTTCGAGTTGTGCGAACTGCCGGGCGCGCCGACGACAGAATGGTCTCCAATGGGCCCGATATCATCGGTTCGAGGCGAGGGTCCGCCCACCGGGTTCCATGGCGTGAAGTGACCGCCGGTCTCGGCTGTCCTCGACGATGTCCGTGATTCGTCACGGGGGGATGCCGCACCTTCCCTTGGACCGCTGTGACTATCCGATATCCAGGGATGACCGCTGGATCGGGCCGCGGTATGCACGGCCGGCCCCGTCCGCGAGTTCTGCGGCTGCGAACCCGAAGCGTGCGAGTCGACCTGCGGTCGAACCGTTTCCATCGTCGGCACCACAGCGTGCTCGCCGGTCGGTGGCGTGGCCGGCGTGCTTTCGGGCAGGTCATTCCGGCGATCATCGAACGGGGCTCGCTCATCGTGCGGAATCAGATCCTGGTTCACGCCGCTCGCCGGTGCGTTCCTCTCGGCGAGCCTCGGTGCGCCCATATCCCTCGACCGGCTGGTGGGCCCCGACGGTAAGTGATCGTTCGCGGCAGCGTCCGACGGAGCCGCGGGCGGTTTCGGCGGCAGCATCAGTTCCGCCGCTTCCCGCGCCAGGTCGACGAACATATCGGCCGAATTGTGCTGGGATTTCGTCGTACTCTGAATGATCTCGTCCAAACGACCCAGCCCGGCATCGAGGTAGCCGAGAACCTGGTCCCCCTTGGTCTGACCAATGGGAATTTTCCTCGCGTCAGCGTTTATCCGATGAATGATGGATTCGAGATCCTGTCGATCATTCTGTAAGGCAACTCTGACCTCGCCGACCTGGACGGCGAGCTGCCGATCCAACTCCTCGAGGTCTATATATCTGCGGCCGAGCTGAGCCGCCAGCCTCTCGTAGCTCGGCAGACGTGCTCGTGCCGGTTCTTCCACGTCGGAGACCGTTGGCGGCCGCGGAACGTCGGCCGCGGTCCCCGACCCATAGGAATCCCAGTTGCTGCGGAATGTGTGCGGGATGCGGCGATAGTAGGCCTCCACGGCCGAGGAGAATCTGAACTCGGCCGGGTAGCCGGGCGAGTTCTGGTCCGGCATCATGACCTCGGGCATATCGGCCATCCGTCACCATCATCCCCGGCCGATGCTCACTACGGGTAGACCGATGAGGTTGTCTCGATACGCTACCCGCCCCACCGTCCAACCCCCCTGTGTGATCGTGTAACCGACACCAGTCATGGTTGATTGCCTCAACACTTCGTCAAATTTCGTGGGGCCGAGTCCACTCTTGATCAGGTCCTTGGCAATTTTGTCTGGATCACCACCGAACTTACGGGCGACATCGTTAGCTCTCCCGTACAGTTTCCATTTGGCATCGCGCACAAGCCCGCGCCCCAGCCAACCACCCAGACCTCCGCCGATCGCGCCCAGGGCCGCGTGAGTGAGAAGCGCACCCGTATCGGACTTTCCATCTATCTTGTTCATGACCCACCCGTGCGTTGCCCCGCCGATCAATCCGCCGATCGCGCCTCCGATGGGGCCGAACATCCCGCCGACAAGGGGCGCTGCGATCGACACCCCTGCGGCAAGCCAAGGGATCTCCGGTTCGGGTTCGGTAGGGTAGCTCATTCAGATGCTCCATCTCGAAAACCTATGAGCGAGCCGACATCCTGGTTGACCTCGCCACTCCTGACGCCCCTCGTCACACGCACGGACACCCTGCCACATCGGGAACCAACCGACACCACAGCCTTGCCCAACCCAGGGAATACCTCCGGCCCCCCGATGACGAGTGCGGTTCAAGGCGGTAGACGACGAGTGCTGTTGTGACGCTATCTATTCCGGAGGTGTCACCGTGGTGATGCAGAACGGGTGGCCTGATGGGTCGAGCAGGACGCGCCACCGATCACCCGGCTGCATCGGCGCCACGGTGGCGCCCAATTCGACGGCGCGGTCGACACATTCGTCGAGGTCACGGTCGTCGTCAGCCGCCAGATCGAGGTGCACGATCGAGGACCCGGGCCAGGTCGGCCGTTGGTGGTCGGCGACGCGGTGGGCGACCAGCGCCAACCCCGACGAGATGCGCACCCCCACACTGCTTTCCTTGCGCCACAGCGTCTTTCCGCCGAGCAGATCCAGGTAGAACTGGGCAAGAGATTCGGGGTCGGCACTGTCGAGGGACAGCCCGACTACTCGCAACTGCGGCACGGCGGTGAGTATAGAGGCGTGACCGAGCACGGTTCGACATCGGGCCGCACGGGGCGGGAACAGCGAAATCGACGCGGGCTCAGGGGATCAGACCGAGTCGGCGGGCGGTGACGACGGCCTCGTGCCTGGAATGGGCGTCGAGCTTGTTCATCGCGCTGCGCAGATAGCTCTTGACGGTCTCAGCGCCGACGCTGAGGCGTTGGGCGACCTCGTGATTGGAACAGCCGAGCGCCACCTGGACCAGCACGTCGAGCTCGCGACGCGACAGTCGCGGGGCATCGGCCGCTGGCGCGCCGGACAGCGCCCTTGTCAGCCGCGCACCCACGGTATGCAACCGATCTCTGAGCTTCTCGTCGGCCGTCGAATGTGCGATATCGCGCAGCTCGGCATGAATGTCACGCAGTTCCTCGACCACAACGCCCGCGGTCGCGGGCGGCGGCGAGACGGCCTCCAACAGGCGAAGGCGCCGATCCACCTCGTCGCGAATGGCGATCTCGGTGGCGAGCCGGTGTCCGGCTTGCAGCAGCGCGTCCGCGGTGCGGTCGCCGACCGCGCCGGTGCCGCGCGTGGCCGCGTACAGCACTGCGCGCGGAGCGTCGTCGACCACGACCGGTACCGCGACGACCGAACGGATGCCCTCACCGACGACGGGACCGTCGTAGTGATGGGTGATCGTCGGCGCGTTGCGGTAGTCGGAGACCAGGCCCGGACGGCCGGAATCCATCACCTGGCCACCCAGCCCCGACGTGCGCAGGACCGACAGCCCACGCAACCCGTTGGTCCGGACCCCGAAGAACTCGGTCAGCAGCAACGTATCGGTGTGCACCTCGCCGCCGAACAGCACCGGAACCCCGGTCGTGCCCGCGACGCGGCGGATCTCGGCGCGCACGGCGTCGCCGTCGCGCGGGCGGAGCAGCGGTGACGGGTTGGTCATGGAGTGTCACCCCTTTTCGGGGGTAGTGCCGAACCAGGTGTGACCTACATCCTATGGCAACAGCTGGTGAGCTGGATCACGACCGAGGAGAGGCGAGATGGGGATGGACCCGAACGCGCGGGTGCGCGAGCTACTGGAGTCTTACGACCGTGCCGATGCGAGCGCGGCCGAGCTGCTGTGTGACCGGCATCCGGCCGACGCGGTCGCGTTCACCGTCATCGACAGCGATCTGTCGTCCACCGACCTGACCTACGGCGAACTGCGTGCGAAGTCCGAGCGCTTCGCGGCGGCACTGGCGGGACTCGGCGTCGAGCCCGGTGACCGGGTCGCCACACTGATGGCCAAGTCCGAGGACCTGGTGGTGGCGCTGCTCGGTATCTGGCGGCGCGGCGCGGTCCATGTGCCGCTGTTCACCGCGTTCGCACCGCCCGCGATCGCGTTCCGGCTGGCGGCCAGCGATGCCTCGATCGTGGTCGTCGATCCGGATCAGGCGGGCAAACTTGCTCCCGGCGACGATATCCCCGCTGATCCGCCGTGGCGCACCATCGTCACCGGCGACGGTCCGGCGACCGATGCGCTGCGGATGAACGACCTCCTGATGACCGACGCGCCGGGCCGGCCCGCGGTCGCGGTCGGCGGCGACGGCCTGCTGGTCCAGCTGTTCACCAGCGGAACGACCGGCACCCCCAAGGGTGTGCCCATCCCGGTGCGCGCGCTCGCCTCGTTCCAGGCCTACCAGGAGTTCGCGCTGGACGTCCGCCCGGACGATGTGTTCTGGAATGCCGCCGACCCCGGCTGGGCGTACGGCCTCTACTACGCGATCCTCGGGCCGATGGCCGGCGGTATCCGGAGCCTGCTGCTGCATGCCGGTTTCTCCGCCGGGCTGACCTGGCAGGTGATGCAGAAGTTCGGCGTCACCAATTTCGCTGCCGCGCCCACCGTGTATCGAGCCCTGCGGGCCGACACCTCGACGGTGCCCGAGGTGCGGTTGCGCCGGGCGTCGTCGGCGGGTGAGCCGCTGACGCCCGAGGTCGTGGCCTGGTCCGCGGATACCCTCGGCGTGGCCGTGCGCGACCACTACGGTCAGACCGAACACGGCATGGTGATCTGCAATGCCTGGCACGACGAGCTGAACATCGCGGCGCCCGCGGGCTCGATGGGCCGGTCGCTGCCCGGTTGGGCCTGCGCCGTGCTCGCCGATGACGCCGATACCGAAGCGCCGACCGGCGAGTTGGGCCGCATTGCCATCGACACCGAGCGCAGCCCGCTGCTGTGGTTCCTCGGCTACCTCGACGCACCCGAACGGACCACGCAGCGCTACACCCCCGACGGACGCTGGTACCTGACCGGCGACGCGGGTTCGCGGGACGCCGATGGGTTCTTCCACTTCTCCGCCCGTGACGACGATGTCATCATCATGGCCGGCTACCGGATCGGCCCGTTCGAGGTGGAGAGCGTGCTGGTGCTGCACGAGGACGTCACCGAAGCGGCCGTCGTCGGGATGCCCGACGAATTGCGCGGCGAGGTCCTCGAAGCGTTCGTCGTGGTGCGCGAGGGCGTCACCGGCAGCGAGGAACTGGAAGCCGAGCTACAGACACTGGTGAAGAAGAAGTTCGCCGCGCACGCCTATCCGCGTCGAGTGCGTTTCGTGCCGAGCCTGCCCAAGACGCCAAGCGGTAAGGTGCAGCGGTTCCTGCTGCGGCAGCAGGAGGTCCGGTGATGAATGCACTGCCGAGCTATACCTCTGGAATCTCGGACACTCCCCTACTCGGCGACACCATCGGCGCCAATCTGGACCGGACCGCCGCCGCGTTCGGCGACCGGGAAGCCCTGGTGGACTACCCCTCCGGACGTCGCTGGACCTACCGTGAACTCCGTGGCGCCGTCGACTCCCTCGCCACCGGCCTCGCCGCGCGTGGCATCGTCGCGGGCGATCGGGTCGGGATATGGGCGCCGAACTGCCCCGAATGGTTCCTCGTCCAGTACGCGACCGCGAAGATCGGCGCGATCCTGGTCAATATCAATCCCGCCTACCGCACCAGCGAATTGGAGTACGTGCTCGGGCAGGCGGGCGTGCGGATGCTGGTCTCGGCGCCGGAATTCAAATCCTCGAACTATGTGGCGATCATCGAGCAGGTGCGACCGAATTGCTCAGGCCTGGAACAGGTGCTGGTTCTCGGTACCGCGGAATGGGATGAGCTCGCTCGCACCGCCGCCGACCAGGAATTGCTGGCGGCATGTGCAGCGGAGTTGTCCATGGACGATCCGATCAATATCCAGTACACCTCCGGGACAACGGGTTTCCCGAAGGGCGCCACGCTCAGCCACCACAACATCCTCAACAACGGCTATTTCGTCGGGGAATTGTGTGGTTACACCGAGCAGGACCGGATCTGCGTTCCTGTGCCGTTCTATCACTGCTTCGGCATGGTCATGGGTAACTTGGCGGCCACGAGTCACGGTGCGGCAATCGTGATTCCGGCACCGTCGTTCCAACCCGCGGCCACTCTAGCTGCCGTCGCCGCGGAAAGGTGCACCTCGCTCTACGGCGTCCCCACCATGTTCATCGACATGCTCGCTCAGCTGGAAGAATCGGATGCGAACCTTTCCACGCTGCGCACCGGCATCATGGCAGGCTCACCGTGCCCGGTCGAGGTGATGAAACGCGTCATCGATCGGATGGGCATGAGCGAAGTGTCCATCTGCTACGGGATGACCGAAACCTCCCCCGTCTCCACCCAAACCCGCCGCGACGACAGCATCGACCGCCGCACCGCCACTGTCGGCCGAGTCGGCCCGCATCTCGAAATCAAGATCGTCGATCCGGTGACCGGTCGTACCGTCCCACGCGGTGAGCCCGGCGAACTGTGCACCCGCGGTTATTCGGTGATGCTCGGCTACTGGAATGACCCCGAACGCAGCGTCGAAGCCATCGACTCCGCCCGCTGGATGCACACCGGCGACATCGGTGTCATGGACGACACCGGTTACCTCGCCATCACCGGCCGCATCAAGGACATGGTCATTCGCGGTGGCGAGAACATCTACCCCCGCGAGATCGAAGAATTCCTCTACACCCACCCCGATGTCCTCGACGCCCAGGTCATCGGCGTCCCCGACCCGAAGTACGGCGAGGAGCTCATGGCATGGGTCCGGATGCGCGAAGGCACGGCACCTCTCGACGCCGACGCCGTGCGCGTGTTCTGCGCCGGGAAGCTGGCGCATTTCAAAGTGCCGCGGTACGTGCACGTCGTGGAGGAGTTCCCGATGACGGTGACCGGAAAGGTGCGCAAAGCAGAGATGCGGGAGATGGCGAGGACACTGCTCGGGCTCGACGATTGAGCGATTCTCGCTGTCATAGCGCATGGGTCCTGCCTCAAGGGCTGTCGCGGGCAGCGGCCTCGACCAGGCCGGATCTGCCGTCCCGATGGGTCGCGAGCAGGCTCATGGAGCTCCGGTGTCGGCGAGCTCGACCGGTAGCAGCTCCGGGCGTTTGGCAGTGCGACCGTCACCCGACGACCGTCCCGTCAGTCGGCGGCGTAGCCACGGCCCGAGAAACGTCGCCACCCACTGCAGTTCGTCTGCCGCAGTGACGAGCGGGCTCCGGGCGGGCATTGGTGGCTGCAGCGGATCGGTCCAGTGGTCGTCGCTGCCGGGGAGTCGCAGGGCGTGGGCGAGGGCGTCGGCGATACGTTGATGGCCCAGTGGGCTGGCGTGGAGCCGGTCCGCACTCCACAGACGGGGATCGGTGACGACAGGGTGGCGGGCGGTTTCGGCGACGACGACACCGTGGCGCTCGGCATCCGCGCGGATGCGGTCGTTGAGCGCCGCGATGCGGCCGCTGATCGGGCGCGCGAGCGGGGTGATGCGTGCGACGTCCGGAAAGGTCACTGTCGCCACGACCGCGCCCTGCGCGGTGAGCGCCGCGAACATGGCGTCCAGGTGGTCGGCGATCTCGTCGACGTCGAAGCCGGGTCGCAGCACGTCGTTGACACCGGCGACGACGGTCGCCAGGTCCGGCCACAGCGCCAGTGCCGCCGCCAACTGTTCGGCGTGCACCTGACCGGCGAGTTTGCCCCGGACCGCGAGGTTCGCGTAGCGCAGGTCCGGGTTGATCGTCGCAAGCCGTTCGGCCAGCCGGTCTGCCAGTCCGCGCACACCGACCCGGTCGTCATCGTCGCCGACACCCTCGGTCTGACTGTCGCCGAGCGCGACGTAGCGCAGGTAGCTCATCGGTCGAACTCCGCATCAGCGATCGCGGCGACCGCCAGTCCGACGTCGCTCACGCTCCGCTCGCTTCTCGCTCGAGCTGGGCGGCAGCTTCGGCCTTGATGCGCTCGAACTGCTCACCCATCCGCACGGCCAGGGCCTGGGTTGCCGACAGCGGGCGGACCATGACCATGAGCTCGTCGATCTGGCCATCCTCGTCGACATGCAGGAAGTCACAGCCGGTCAGCTGTTTGCCGTCGACGGTGGCCTCGAATACGAGGGCGTGATCGTGACCGTTCGCGTCGGCGATCTCGCGCACGTAGCGGAAGTCTTCGAACACGCGGATAACCGCCCGCAGAATCGCCGCGGTGATGGCCTTGCCCGGATAGGGCTTGAACGCCACCGGACTGGTGAACACCACGTTGTCGGCCAGCAATGCCTCGATCGCGGCCTCGTCGCGGGCCTCGACGGCCGCTCTGAAGGGATGCATTCTCCACCTTTCATAGTCAATTAGTTGCCTATTCTGATGGGAACGCTAGTCCCGGCAATGCCAGGTGTCCAGGGTGATTCGGACAAATATTTGTATATTCCCTCTGACTGGTAGCCTTGATCGAATGGCGCTACGTAACGCGGTATTGGCCGCCCTGCTGGAGGGCGAGTCATCCGGTTATGACCTGGCCAAGGGCTTCGATGCCTCGGTGGCCAACTTCTGGATGGCCACACCCCAGCAGCTGTACAAGGAGCTCGAGCGGATGGCAGACGAGGGGCTCGTCGAGACCAGGGTCGTGCAGCAGGAGCGCCGCCCCAACAAACGGCTGCACGCCATCACCCCCGCCGGACGGGCGGCGCTGCACGAATTCATCGCAGCGCCGGCCAAACCCACCGCCATCCGTGACGAGATGATGGTGAAAGTGCAGGGCATGGACGCCGCGGACGCACCCGTCGTGCGCTCCGCGGTGGCCGACAAGCTGGAATGGTCGAAGGCGAAGCTGGCGCGCTATGAACGCCTGCGTTCCCGGCTGCTGAACGGCCGTAGCGAGCAGGCATACCTGGCCGAGGCCGAGCGGATCGGCCCCTATCTCACGCTGCTCCGCGGAATCTCCCTCGAACAGGAGAACATTCGGTGGGCCGAGTTCGCAGTGTCGGTGATCGATCGGCGAATCACCGCGCAGGTGTGAGGATGCTCAGTCGGAATCCGACAGCAGATCCGGACGACGCGCACGGGTCCGCATCAGCGACTGCTCCCGCCGCCACGCTGCCACCTTGGCGTGGTCACCGGAGAGCAGAATCGGCGGCACATCGAGGCCACGCCAGCTCACCGGGCGGGTATAGCTTGGGCCTTCGAGCAGTCCGTCGGAGAACGAATCCTCTTGGTGGGACTGCTGATTGCCGAGCACGCCGGGAAGCAAACGCACAACGGCCTCGGTCATGACCAGCACCGCCGCTTCGCCACCGATCAGCACGTAATCGCCGATGCTGACCTCTTCGACGCGGACGCGTCGGGCTGCGTCGTCGAAGACGCGCTGATCGATGCCTTCATAGCGACCGCAGGCGAACACCAGATGTTCTTCGGTGGCCCAGCGCTCGGCAGTGACCTGGGTGAATGGAACCCCGGCGGGGGTCGGGACGACGAGGACGGCATCATCCGGGCAGACTTCGTCGAGGGCGTCGCCCCAGACAGTCGGTTTCATCACCATGCCCGGCCCGCCGCCGTACGGGGAATCGTCGACGGATTTGTGCACGTCGTGAGTCCAGCGCCGGAGATCGTGGACGTCGAGCGAGATCAGGCCCTTATCAATGGCCTTCCCGAGCAGGGCCGTGCGCAGCGGCTCCAGATACTCCGGGAAAATGGTGACCACGTCGATCTTCATGACGCCGCCCGCCTCATTCGGGATCCAGCAGGCCCTCGGGCGGATCGATTACGACCAGCCCGTCGGCCACCGACACCGTGGGCACGATGGCCATGACGAACGGAATCAGGATCTCGCGGCCGTCGTCGGAGGCACGCACCGACAGCAATTCGCCTGCGGCCGAATGCAATACCTCGGTAACGGTACCGATCGCCGTGCCGTCGGTGAGTTCGACGCGCAAACCCTCGAGCTCGTGGTCGTAGAACTCGTCGGGATCCTGCGACGGGCCCAGATCCTCGCTGTTCACCAGGAAAAGCGTGCCGCGCAGCTCATCGGCGGCGGTGCGGTCGGTGACGCCGGTCAAGTGCACGAGGAGCCGACCCGAGTGTTCCCGGGCCGACTCCACGGTGAAGTCACGGACTTCCTTCGACCGAGCCAACCGCCCACGCAGGATCGAACCGGGCGCGAAACGCGCCTCCGGCTCGTCGGTGCGTACGTCGACGACCAGTTCACCGCGCACGCCGTGCGACTTGGCGACACGACCTACGACGAGTTCCATTACGCGTCGGTGTCCACCACGTCGACCCGGATGCCCCGGCCGCCGATACCGGCGACCAGGGTGCGCAGCGCGGTCGCGGTACGTCCACCGCGGCCGATCACCTTGCCCAGATCCTCGGGATGAACGTGCACCTCGACCGTCCGCCCGCGGCGGCCGGTGATCAGCTCGACGCGGACGTCATCGGGGTTGGCGACGATGCCGCGAACCAGATGTTCGACAGCATCGGCGACGACTGCACTCATTACTCAGCGGCCTCGGCCGACTCGGCGCCCTCGGCGGCCTCGTCCTTCTTGGCGGCCTTCTTCTTCTTGGTGACGGCCTCGGCGACCGGCTCGTTGTCAGCGGCGGCGAGCGCGGCGTTGAACAGGTCGAGCTTGGAGGTCTTGGCTTCCTTGACCTTCAGGGTGCCCTCGGCGCCCGGCAGACCCTTGAACTTCTGCCAGTCACCGGTGATCTCCAGCAGACGCTGCACCGGCTCGGTCGGCTGCGCGCCGACACCGAGCCAGTACTGCACGCGCTCGGAATCGATCTCGATCAGCGAGGGCTCTTCCTTCGGGTGGTACTTGCCGATGGACTCGATGGCCCGGCCGTCGCGGCGGGTGCGGGCGTCGGCGACGACGACGCGGTACTGGGGGTTACGGATCTTGCCCAAGCGGGTGAGCTTGATGCGAACAGCCATTGCTGATCTACCTTTCAGGGTTGGTCACGGCGCAATTCGGCGACCCACATGGTCTGCGAGCCCGGTTTTGCGGTTGAAGTGTGTGACCGCCGCGCGGTACGTAACCGGAGACGGGCTGACACTGTCCATACGGACGATCGACCATTGTGCCAGACGCCTGGGCCGCGCCCGAAATCGGTCCAGCGGCCCAGTCACCCCACCTCGGCCGCTCCGGATGTCGATGACGCGCCCCCACAGCCCACTACGCCGCCGAGGCAACAGCGAGGCTTGCCAAGAATTACTCACCCGAGTAACAATTTACTTGTGCAAGTAACGGACGGAGCGGCGGCCATCTCCCCCGCCGCCGCGGAGCGACGCAGGCAGATCGTGGCCGCGACGATGCAGGTACTGGGCGAGGTCGGCTATGCCAAGACCTCGTTCGCGAAGATCGCCGAGCACGCCGGGCTCAGCAGCACGCGGCTGATCTCGTACCACTTCAGCGGCAAAGACGAGCTGATGCGCGACGTGCTGGTGGCGGCCAAGGACGCCGCGGTGGAATTCATCGGACCGCGGATCATGGCAACCACCGGTCACCGGGCCTGGCTGGCCGCCTACATCACCGCGAACATGGAGTTCATGCGCGACCGCACGGCAGTGCTGCGGGCGTTGATCGAGCTCAACAGCAATGCCAGGGCGGCGCTCGGGGATCAGTTCGTCGACGACGCGGCCGTCGGCTCTCCGCTCGACGCGCTCGAACAAGCCCTGCGCGAGGGGCAGGGCGCAGGCGCCTTCCGCGACTTCGATGCCCACGTCATGGCGGTGGCGCTGCGCGCGGCCATCGACACCATCGCGATCGGATACGCCGAGGACCGGGCCGCTGATGTCGAGCTCTTCGCCGCCGAGCTCGTCACGCTGTTCGACCGCGCCACCGCCGCGTGATTCACCAGAACGTCCCACCGAAAGGAACGCAATGAAACTGGAATCCGGACAGGTCGCCGTGGTGACCGGCGCCGCCAATGGCATCGGACGGGCGATTGCCGAGGCCCTGCACGCCCGCGGGATCCGCGTGGTGCTGGCCGATATCGACGGTGACGCCCTGGCGAAAGCCGCCGAGGAGATCGGCCACGACACTCCGGCGGTACCGACCGATGTCGCCGATCCCGAACAGGTCCAGCGGCTGGCCGAGATCGCCCTGCGGCTCTTCGGCCGGGTCGACCTGGTGTTCAACAACGCCGGGATGGGCGCCGGCGGGCCGGTCTGGGCGGTGGAACCCGATGACTGGCAACGAGTCTGGGCGGTCAACGTCCAGGGCGTCATCAACGGGATGCGCGCGTTCGTCCCGCATATGATCGAGGCGGGTCGCGGGCACGTCATCAACACGTCGTCCCTGGCCGGTGTGACCACGGGCCTGTTCAACGGGCCGTACACCGCCAGCAAGCACGCGGTCGTCTCGTTGACCGAGTCACTGCACGGCGAACTGGCCGTCCTCGCACCCGGCGTCGGCGCCACCGTGGTGTGCCCTGGCCCGGTCGACACTCAGATGCTGCGCGGTGTCACCGATGGCGTCGGATCATTGCTCGGCGACGGCGTCCCCACACAGCCCACCGAAGGGTGGTTCGGCACACTCACCCCTGAGCAGTGGGAACGCCTCACTCCTGGTCTCGGCCTCATCTCTGTGATGGCGAACGAGATGATGCCTGCCGCGCAAGCCGCCGAGATCGTTCTCGCGGCCGTCGAGGCCGATCGGCTCTACGTCACCACTCACCCAAACTTGGCGACGCAGGCGAGTGATCGAGTCGCCGCGATCGTCGCCGATATGCAGGCATCCACATAGGCGTCAGCTGCTCGAACACCACCGGCTCGGCCCACAGATGTGGGGCCGAGCCGGTGTGTTGCGCGGGCTTTACTTGTTCGGGAACTTCAGCTTCGACAGATCGAAGCCCTCGAGTCCCGGCGGGAGCTGATCGAGACCGGCTGGCATTCCGGACAGGTCGGGCATGCCCGCGGGCATACCGGGCATGCCGCCCGGGAAACCGCCACGCACCTTCGGCGGGGTGGGGCCACGGCCGCCCTTCTTGCCCTTCTTGCCCTTCTTGTTGCTGCGCCGGTTCGCTCCTGGCATGCCCATCTGGCGACCCATCGCGGCCATCATCTTCTTGGCCTCGAAGAAGCGGTCGACGAGCTGGTTGACCTCGGAGACCTGCACACCCGAGCCGTTGGCGATGCGCAGGCGGCGGGAGGCATTGATGATCTTGGGATTATCGCGTTCGGCCGGGGTCATGCCGCGGATGATGGCCTGCACCCGGTCGAGCTGCTTGTCGTCGACCTGGGCGAGGACGTCCTTCATCTGACCGGCGCCGGGCAGCATGCCGAGCAGGTTGCCGATGGGACCCATCTTGCGGATCGCGAGCATCTGATCGAGGAAGTCCTCGAGGGTCAGCTCGCCGCTGCCGATCTTGCGCGCGGCCTCCTCGGCCTGCTGCTGGTCGTAGACCTGCTCGGCCTGCTCGATGAGGGTGAGCACATCGCCCATGCCGAGGATGCGGCTGGCCATCCGGTCCGGATGGAAGACATCGAAGTCCTCGAGCTTCTCACCGGTCGAGGCGAACATGATCGGTGCGCCGGTGACGTTGCGGACGCTGAGCGCGGCACCACCGCGGGCATCGCCGTCGAGCTTGGTGAGCACCACACCGGTGAAGCCGACACCGTCGCGGAACGCCTCGGCGGTGGTGACGGCGTCCTGGCCGATCATGGCGTCGAGCACGAACAGCGTCTCGTCCGGCTGCACGGCGTCGCGGATACCGGCGGCCTGGGCCATCAGTTCGGCGTCGATACCGAGACGACCGGCGGTGTCGACGATCACCACGTCGTACTGCTTCTGCTTCGCTTCGACCACACCGGCCTCGGCGACCGCGACCGGATCCGCGGCCGACACGCCCAACGCGTTCTCACCGCCGCCGACCGAGGTGCCGGGATGCGGCGCGAACACCGGCACTCCGGCGCGCTCACCGACAACCTGCAGCTGGGTGACGGCGCCGGGACGCTGCAGGTCACAGGCCACCAGCAACGGCTGATGTCCCTGGCCCTTGAGCCATTTGGCGAGCTTGCCCGCCAGCGTGGTCTTACCGGCACCCTGCAGACCGGCGAGCATGACAACCGTCGGCGGGGTCTTGGCCAGAGTGATGCGGCGGGTCTCACCGCCGAGGATGCCGACGAGTTCCTCGTTGACGATCTTGACGACCTGCTGGGCCGGGTTCAGCGCCGCGGAGACCTCGGCGCCCTTGGCGCGCTCCTTGATCTTGGCGATGAATCCGCGCACCACCGGCAGCGCGACGTCTGCTTCCAGCAGTGCGAGGCGGATCTCGCGGCAGGTGGCGTCGATGTCAGCCGGCGACAGACGTCCCTTACCGCGTAGGTCCTTGAGGGCACCGGTAAGCCGGTCGGAAAGGGATTCGAACACCGATCGCGCTCCTGATCTCGAGTGACGTCACTGCATCCCAGCGTAATGGGATCACCGGACTGCGCACGCAGCCGGTGTGTGCTGGGTGCGCGAGGTTACTCCGTGGCGCGATGGCGCGGGGTGCGCATGCGCCGATAGTCGTGCTTTTCCTTGGCCACCATGAACGCGGCCTCCCGGCCGGTCAGGCCGAGTTCGAGGGCCAGACCGTCCAGCGCGGTCCAATCACCTTCCACCGGCAGGCCGGAGGTGGCGACCGAGGCCGCAATGGTCATCGCGGTGACCGCCTGCTTGCTGGTCAGGGTGCGGCCGGGTAACCAGGACACCACCCAGAGATCCCCGCCGACGCAGCGGGCGACATGCGGGGTCACATCACTGGTCATGATCGACGAGGCGACGACTTCGATTGCCACCGACCTGCTCCCCTCGTATGCGACAGCCCGACTCACCGATCCTAGGTGCCCATGACCCTGTCGTAGGGATTTCCAGCAAATCATGTGCAAAGGACCGATTTTCGGATGACAACGAGGTCACAGCACGGTTCGGCGTCCGAATCGCGAAACTTACGGTGGCTCAGGAACCTTCGCGCGCACCGTTGTCGCCCGCGGGTTTCTTCGGCGCGGGCCTCGGTACGACCGCCATGATCGTCTCCTCGATCGCGGCGCGGCGGGCAGGTCCGGAATCCGCGCCCAGATCGAGACAGAACGCGTCGACGACCGCGCTACCCATGGTCACCACCTTGGCCCAGCGCACATCCGCACCGCTGGTGGCAAGGGCCGCGGCCAGCCTGGTCAGCAGTCCGATCCGGTCCTCGGCACGCAATTGCAGGATCACCTGACCGGGAGTCGCCGTCTCGGCCCAGATCAGACGCGGTTGCGCCTTGGCGTACGGGCTCAGCTGCGCGCCGACGGCCTCGCGTTCGCGTGTGGCCAGCTGGGCGCCCAGGTCCAGATCGCCTGCGATGGCGCGGATCAGTTCCTGGCGCAGCAGTCCCGGATCGGGCGGGTTACCGAATTTCGGCGAGACCACGAAGGTGTTGATCGCGGACTCCCCCGCGCCGCCGAGCGCCGCCGACAGCACCCGCAACGAATGCAACGCCAGCACACCGGCGGCTTCGGAGAGCAACCCGGGCGTGTCGGGTGCGATGACGGTGACGGTGTAGGTGTGTTTGCCCTCGCCGGGTGCCAGCGTCACATGCACCCCACCCGCCGCGGCCTTGTCCAGCAGCTCGGGCGCGATCGGCTCGGGTTCTGGCAGAGCGTCACCGGCCATGACCATCCGGCAACGGCGGACCAGCTCGCCGATCAGCGAGGCCTTCCATTCGCCCCACACGCCGGGCCCGGTGGCCAGGGAGTCCGCTTCGGCGAGGGTGTGCAGCAGTTCCAGCAGCTGTGGATCCCCCTCGAGGGCGTCGACCACGAACTGCACCGTCTCCGGATCGGCCAGGTCACGGCGGGTCGCGGTATCGGGGAGCAGCAGATGATGGCGGACGATCGCGCTGAGGGTCCGGACATCCGACGGCCACAGTCCGAGCCTGCGCCCGATATGGGTGGCCAGCTCAGCGCCCACGACGCTGTGGTCGCCGGCCCGGCCCTTGCCGATGTCGTGCAGCAGCGCACCGAGCGCGAGCAGATCCGGCCGCGCCACCCGGGTGCTCAGCGCGCTCGCATAGGCCACCGTTTCCATCAGGTGCCGGTCGACGGTCCAGGTGTGCAGCACATCGCGCGGCGGCAGATCCCGGACCGCACCCCACTCCGGCAGCAGCCTGCCCCACAGTCCGGTGCGGTCGAGCGCCTCGATCGCGTCGATGGTGCCGCGGCCCGAGCCGAGCAGCACCAGCAGATCGTTGAGCGCGTCCTTGGGCCAGGGTTCGCGCAGTTCGGGTGCGTCTTCCGACAGCCGGTTGAGCGTATTCGCCGACATCGGCAGCCCGGTCTGCGCCGAGGCCGCGGCCACCCGCAGGATCAGGCCGGGATCGCGTTGCGGCCGGGCGTCCCGCGCCAGCACCACCTCACCGGCGTGTTCGACCACCCCCTCATCGAGTGGTCGGCGCACCGGCATGCGGCGCAGCCGGGCCAGGCCGCGCCGCGGCAGAGCGTTGGCGGCTGTCCGCAGCCCGACATCGACCGAATAGCTCACCGTACGAGCCGAATCGCTGAGCGTGCGGGCCAGATCGAAGCGATCACCGATGCGCAGCGCGGCACCGATCTCATCGGCGTCCTGAGCCATCAGCGTGTCCCGCGAGCGACCGGCGACGCGATGCAGTTCGGTGCGGACGTCGAGCAGGCGGCGGTGGGCGTGCCGGACGCCACCGCCGGGCACATCCGGGCCGAGGCCGGGCATGGCGTCGGTCAGCTGGGCGATGGCGAGCGCGTCGAGGAGCTGGATATCGCGCAGGCCACCGCGGCCGTTCTTCAGATCGGGTTCGGCGCGGTGGGCGATTTCGCCACTGCGCTCCCAGCGGGCCTTGGCCTGGGCGATCAGATCGTCGAACCGCGACCGGATCCCGGTCCGCCACTCGCGGCGCACCCCGCCGATGAGCAGGCTGCTCAGATCGGCGTCGCCGACGATATGCCTGGCCTCGAGCATGCCGAGCGCGGCGATCATGTCGTCATTGGCCACCCGCAGCGCCTGTGGGACGGTGCGCACACTGTGGTCGAGCTTGATATGGGCATCCCAGAGCGGATACCACAGCTGATCGGCGACTTCGGCGACGCGGGCAGGGTCGACGTCGTCGTGCAACAGCACCAGATCCAGGTCGGAATAGGGCAGCATCTCCTTGCGGCCGAGACCACCGACCGCGACGACCGCGAGCCCGCTGTCGGCGGTGATACCGAGTTCGGCGCCCTTGCTGGTGAGCCACAGTTCGTACAGATCGACCA
The DNA here is from genome assembly GCF_010868145.1 of Nocardia cyriacigeorgica. GTDB lineage: Bacteria > Actinomycetota > Actinomycetes > Mycobacteriales > Mycobacteriaceae > Nocardia > Nocardia cyriacigeorgica_D. The sequence continues at coordinate 38,239 of NZ_JAAGUY010000003.1, read as the reverse complement.
GCGCCGACCGCAGCGATTCCGCATCCAGGCGCGGATTGCGCGGCTGCCCGCCCTCGAGCAAACGGCGCCTGGCCTTGACCAGATCGGCCGCGCCGTTGGACACCACCGCGTCCTCGCCCCCGCCCGCCTTCGCGCCACCGTTGTGTTCTCGCCGACTGCTACCCACTAGCCCACCACCCATTCACACGTGCGGCCCCGCCCCGGCCGGAGGTCCGGCGGGAGCGGGGCCGCCGCTCGACTCGAAATACCGCTACAGCGCGTCGGTGCCGCGCTCGCCGGTGCGGACCCGGATGATCGTCTCGACCGGCGTCACCCAGACCTTGCCGTCGCCGATCTTTCCGGTGCGCGAGGCCTCGACGATCACCTCGACGACCTTGTCCACCGAGGCATCGTCGACGACGACCTCGACCCGGACCTTCGGCACGAAATCCACCGAGTACTCGGCACCTCGGTAGACCTCGGTGTGACCCTTCTGCCGGCCGTAACCCTGCACCTCGCTCACGGTCATGCCCAGCACGCCCGCCTGCTCGAGACCGGTCTTCACGTCCTCCAGCGTGAACGGTTTCACGATTGCGGTGATCAACTTCATGTCGTCATGCCTCCTTGACGGCCGAACGTGCCGTGCCACCCACAGCAGCGAAATCGTATGCGGTTTCCGCGTGCTCGGACTCGTCCATGCCGACGAATTCGCCTTCTTCGTCAGCGCGCAGGCCGATCGTGAACTTGATCAGGTAGGCGATGACGGCCGTGGCGACCAGCGAATATGCCAGCACCGTGAATGCACCGACTGCCTGCAGCTTCAACTGCTCGATGCCACCACCGTAGAACAAGCCCTTCACCGCCGCGGGCGCTTCCGGCGCGGCGACGAGACCGACCATCAGGGTGCCGAGCAGACCACCGACCAGGTGCACGCCGACCACGTCGAGCGAGTCGTCGAACCCGAAGCGGAACTTCAGGCCGACGGCCAGAGCGCACAGCGCACCAGCGGTGATACCGATGGCGAGGGCGCCGACGACGTTGACCGAATGACACGCCGGGGTGATGGCGACCAGACCGGCAACGATGCCCGAGGCCGCACCGAGGGAGGTGGGCTTGCCGTCACGGATCTTCTCCACGATCAGCCAGGCCAGCAGCGCGGCACCCGTGGCGACGACGGTGGTGAGGAAGGCGGCCCCGGCGATGCCGTTGGAGCCCACCGCGGAACCGGCGTTGAAGCCGAACCAGCCGAACCACAGCAGACCGGCACCGAGCATGACGAAGGGCAGGTTGTGCGGACGGAACGGGGTCTTGGGCCAGCCCTTGCGCTTACCGAGCACGATCGCGAGCACCAAACCGGCGGCGCCGGCATTGATGTGGACGGCGGTACCACCGGCGAAGTCGATCGCCTTGAGGTTGTTGGCGATCCAGCCACCCGCCTCGGCGGTGACGCCGTCGAAGGCGAAGACCCAATGCGCCACCGGGAAGTAGACGACCGTCGCCCAGACGCCCGCGAAGAGCAGCCAGGCGCTGAACTTCATGCGGTCGGCAACCGCACCCGAGATGAGAGCGACCGTGATGATCGCGAACATGGCTTGGAAGGCGACGAACACCGTCAACGGGATGGTGCCCGCCAGCGGGATCGCGGCCTCGGCGCCGGTCTCGGCGTCGGCAAGGTACGCGCCACCGAAGATCTGCTTCAGACCGAAGTATTGACCCGGATCACCGATGAGGTTGGCCTTGTCGTCACCGAAGGTGAGCGAGAAGCCGTAGAGCGCCCACAGCACGGCGACCAGGCCCATGGCGCTGATGCTCATCATGATCATGTTCAGCACGTTCTTGCTGCGGACCATGCCGCCGTAGAAGAACGCGAGTCCGGGTGTCATCAGCAGCACGAGCGCTGAACTGGCCAGCATCCATGCGGTGTCACCGGCGTCCGGCGCGCCGATTACGGGAAATGCCACCTTAATGTCCTCCTCATCTCGGGCCCCGCCGATTCCGGCGAAATGGACCTGCACAGAAGGTTGCTCATTCGGTGTTTCATCCGTGACGCCCCCGTGTTTCACCTACGTGAACGGATGGCGCCACCGTGTTGCTACCACGTTTCCAACTGTGCACAGGAGGTTTCCTTGCGCGGTTGAGCGGCGTGTCGCGGCGGCGAATACCCAGCTAATGGCCGTTTTCGATCGTTATCGGCGACGTATGCGCGGACTCGAGCCCGGTGGCGGACTGTCGGTACAGCGAAGCCGGTTCGGATCGAGCAGACAGGCTCGACCCCGGACCTGGCATTCAGCCCAGCAGTGCGTCGACGAACGCGCCCGGTTCGAACGGGGCGAGATCGTCGGCGCCCTCACCGAGCCCGACGAGCTTCACCGGGACGCCCAATTCATGCTGGACCTGGAAGACGATGCCACCCTTGGCCGTGCCGTCGAGTTTGGTGAGCACGACACCGGTGATATCGACGACCTCGGAGAACACCCTGGCCTGCATGAGGCCGTTCTGTCCGACGGTCGAGTCGAGCACCAGCAGGACCTCGTCGACCTCGGCCTTTTTCTCCACGACCCGCTTGACCTTGCCGAGCTCGTCCATCAAACCGGTCTTGGTGTGCAGTCGGCCCGCGGTATCGATGAGCACGGCGTCCACGCCGCGTTCGATACCTGCGGCGACGGCGTCGAAAGCGACGGCGGCGGGGTCGGCGCCTTCTTTACCGCGGACGGTATCGGCGCCGACACGTTCGCCCCAGGTCTGCAGCTGATCGGCGGCGGCGGCACGGAAGGTGTCGGCGGCGCCGAGCAGCACCCGGCGACCGTCGGCGACCAGCACGCGGGCCAGTTTGCCGGTGGTGGTGGTCTTGCCGGTGCCGTTCACGCCGACGACCAGCAGGATCGACGGGTGATCGGCGTGCGGCAGGGCGCGCACAGAGCGATCCAGCTCCGGGCGAAGGGCCTCGACCAGGACGTCACGCAGGACTGCCCGCGCCTCGTCGGTAGTGCGGACACTGCGCGCGGCCATCTCCTCGCGCAGCCGTTCGACGACGGCCGCAGTGCTCGCGGTGCCCAGGTCGGCGAGAACAAGGGTGTCTTCGACCTCTTCCCACGAATCCTCGTCCAGGTCGCCGCCGCCGAGCAGGCCGAGCAGGCTCTTGCCGACCGCATTCTGCGAGCGCGACAGACGCCCACGCAGCCGGACCAGGCGCCCCTCGGTGGGCTCGATCTCCTCGAGCGTGGGTGCGGGTTCGGCCTCGGCGACGGTGTCGGGGACGACCGGCGCCTCGGGGGTGGTTTCGACCGGCGGAGCTGTATCCACCGGTGCTTCTGTGACGTCGGCGTCGGCGGTGCCGGGGACGGTCGTTTCGGGCGCGACGGTGTCCGGCGTCACCGTGGTCTCGTCGGCCGTGGCCGAGGTCGCCGCCTCGGCGTCGACCCCAGTCGTTTCGGTGGGCGCCGTGTCCGGCCCGGCCTCCGGTGCCGCGGCCTCGGCGGTGGCCGCCTCACCCGCGGGCGCCTCGGCCAGGTCGGTGGGCTCGGGCAGCGGGACATTGGTGATACCGCGCCGCGGTGCGTCCCGCGGGATGGCAGCATCGTCGCCGATATGTGGCTGCCCCTCGGTGTCGGTGCGTTCGGCAGGCAATGGTTCGGGCCGGGTGGCGGTTGCCGTGCCGCCCTGACTGAAGTTGAATCCGCCGGAGGCCTTATAGCCGCCGGACTTGTCGGTCAGCTCCTTGTCTTCGGTCGGCGCCGTCAGCGATACCCGGCCGCTGCGATACCGGACGAATCCGACAACGAGCGCGACGAGCAGGACGGCGGCGATCGCCGCGATCAGAATCCAGGCTTCGGAACTCACGCCGACCATCCTTGCAGAACCGATTCGCGCCGGTCATCGACCCGCCCGGACCAGGATAAGCGTCCAAACACAGCCCGTGAGATTTCTTGTCCTGCGGAACTTCTCGCGGCGTGCCAATAGGATCGGCGACGTGACAGATCGAAACGTGCTTGGGGGTCCGCTCGAAGAGTGCGGTACCGATCCGCTGACCGGCTTCTATCGGGACGGCTGCTGCAGCACCGGCCCGGAGGATCTGGGTAGTCACACCGTGTGCACGGTCGTCACGACCGAGTTTCTGGAACACCAGGCTTCGATCGGCAACGACCTGAGCACCCCGCGCCCGGAGAACAATTTCCCCGGATTGCAGCCAGGGGACCGGTGGTGTGTGGTGGCGGTGCGCTGGTTGCACGCGCATGAGGACGGTGTCGCCGCGCCGGTGATCCTGGCGGCCACCCATGAAAACGCACTGGAAGTGATCGCGATGGACATCTTGCGCAAATACGCCGTCGATGTCCCCGACGACGTCAGTGATCTCTTGTGATGAGGTGAGCGGCCGGGCCGGCCACCCGCCCGATGCGGGTCGCCGGTGGGCCGATGGATCTCGTCGAAGTGCTCAGCAATCCTCGAACTCGCGCCGCAGATCCTCGACGACCTTGTCCGGATTCTCTCCGGGCAGAGGGTTGGCGGCCAGCGCCTTGCGGATGTCTTCCAACGCTTCGACGCGGTAGTGTCTGCGCGCCGAGGCGATCAACTGCTCGCGAACATGTTCTTCCAGTGACAGCCCGGCGGCCGCCGCACGCTGGCGTAGAACCTCGGCGTCGTCGTCGGGAATGTCGCGCACTTCGATGGTGACCATGCCGACGACGATAGTGGCGTATGCACGGGTGTGCGCCTCAGCTGGACGCCGCGCCCACCGGCGCCAGGTTCTCCCCGCGCATCCGCTGCGAGATCACCTGGGTGATGCCGTCACCGCGCATGCTGACGCCGTAGAGGGCGTCGGCGATCTCCATGGTCGGCTTCTGGTGGGTGATGACGATCAGCTGGCTTTTCTCCCGCAGCTGTTCGAACAGCCCGATCAGGCGGCGCAGGTTGGTGTCGTCGAGGGCGGCTTCCACCTCGTCCATGACGTAGAACGGTGAGGGGCGGGCACGGAAGATCGACACCAGCAACGCCACCGCCGTCAGCGACTTCTCGCCACCGGACAGCAGCGACAGCCGCTTGACCTTCTTGCCGGGCGGACGGGCCTCCACCTCGATGCCGGTGGTGAGCATGTCGGAGGGGTCGGTGAGCAGCAACCGTCCCTCGCCGCCTGGGAACAGCTTCGCGAACACCCCGACGAACTCACGCTCCACATCCGCGTACGCCTCGGTGAAGACCTGCAGAATGCGAGCGTCGACCTCGGCGACCACATCGAGAAGGTCCTTGCGCGCGTTCTTGACGTCTTCGAGCTGGGTGGCGAGGAAGCTGTAGCGTTCCTCGAGCGCGGCGAACTCTTCCAGCGCAAGCGGATTCACCTTGCCGAGGGTGGCCAGATCCTTCTCCGCCCGTTTGGCCCGTCGCTCCTGGGTGGCGCGATCGAAGGGCATGGGCGCAGGCGCCGTGACGTCCTCGCCGCGTTCCTTGGCCTGTTCGTACTCCTGCCACTCCAGCGCCGACGGCGGCAGCGGGGTATCCGGGCCGTATTCGGCAATGAGGTCACCGAGCGCGATGCCGAACTGTTCGGCGATCGTGGCCTCCAGCTGTTCGATCCGCAACGCCGCCTGCGCCTTTGCCACCTCGTCACGGTGCACGGCGTCGGTGAGCTGGGACAGCTGGGCGGTCAGCGCGCGGGTCCGCTCCTTGATCTGGTCCACCTGCGCCGCGCATTCGGTGCGGCGGCGCACCAACTGGTCGCGGCGGGCGGCGGCTTCGGCGACAACGCCTTCGAGCTCGCCCGCCACCTTCGCGCCGGACTCGGCGACCGCGGCGGCCACCGCGGCGGCCTGTGTGCGCGCGGCCTGGGCCCGTTCTGCTCGGGCGCGCGTCTCGCGTTCGGCGCGGGCGGCACGTCGCAGCGAATCCGCCTTGCCGCGTACCGATTCGGCACGCTCCTCGGCCGTTCGCACGGCCAGGCGGGCTTCGACCTCCATCGAGCGGGCTTCGGCGAGCGCGCCGGCGGCCTCCTCGCGGGCCCGGCCCGCGGCTTCGGTGCCCGCGGCGCCGATACCGTCGTCATCGATATCGGATTGTTCGAGTTCGGCGTGGCGGAGCCGGTCCTCGAGTTCGGCCAGCGCGGCGAGTGCTTCCTCGCGTCCCGCTTCGGCTTCGCTGCGCTGGGTGGTGAGTCGGTCGATATCGGCATGCGCGTTGCGGGCGGTGTGGCCGAGCCTGCCGAGCCGCTCGTAGATCGCGACCAGCGCCTGATCGGATTCGTGCAGCGCCATCAGCGCGTGGTCGACCGCGTCCTTGCGGTCGGTCTGCTCGGCGAGGGCACCGGCCAAGGCGGCCTCGAGTTCCTCGGCGCGACGACGGGCGGCCACCAGTTCCGCCTCGGCGGCGTCGATATCGGCCTGGATCTCGAGCTGGCTCGGCGCACGGTCGGACCCGCCGAGTAGCCAGCCGGTGCCCGCCAGATCGCCGTCCCTGGTCACGGTGCGCAGCTGCGGCCGGGATGTGAGCAACTCCGCGGCGGTGGCGAGATCGTCGACCACGACCACGTCGGCGGTGAGGGTGGCGACAGCGGCGTGCACGGTATCCGCGCAATCGACCACGGCTCCAAGCCAGCGCGCATCACCGGGGAGTGTGTCCGCCTGAGTGGCAGCGCTGCGGGTGGGCGAGCGATCGGCCGACCGCACGCCATCCGCACCGAAGACCAGCGCCGCCCGGCCCCCGTCGGCGGCCCTCAACGCCTGTACAGCAGCGAAGGCAGTGGCCCCCGATTCGGCGGCGACGGCGTCGGCGAGTGGTCCGAGTACGGCCGCAACGGCAGCCTCGAATCCCGGATGCACCCGGATCAGCGTCGACAGGGGCCCGACCAGGTCCTGACCGTGATGTTCGGTGAGCCAGCCCGCACCGTCGCGGCGGGCGAGGTTCATGCCGAGCGCTTCGATCCTTGCCGTGAGCGAGGCGACCCGCTTACCGGCGTCGCGATCCTGTTCGCGCAGTTCGTCGACGCGTTGATCGGCCAGTTTCAATGCCTGGACGGCATGCTCGTGCTGGGCGTCGAGACCGGACTCGCCCGCGTCGAGATCATCGAGTTCGGTCTGCACGGTGTCGAATTCGTCCTGCGCCGCCTCGCCGCGCTGCCTGGCCTCGGCGATCGATACCGACAGCCGCGAAATCTCGGCGTCGACCGACTGTGCCCGGGTCCGCAATGTATCGACCTGGCCTGACAGCCGTGCCAGGCCTTCCCGCCGATCGGCGATGGCGCGTACCGCGGCGAGGTGGGCCTGTTCGGCCGCCTTCGCGGCGTGTTCGCGTTCGGCCAGCGCGTCGCGCGCGGCTTCCAGGGTTTCGGCGGCCATCTCCACCGCTTCCCGAAGTTCGGCTTCTTCGGCCTCTACCCGATCGGCTTCGGCTTCGAGCTGATCCGGGTCGCGTCCGGTGCCCGCGGGCGCGCTGGTGTCCAGATGACGGGCGCGGTCGCCGGCGATCCGGATGGTCGCGTTGACGCGTTCGGCCAGCGCCGAGAGCTGGAACCACAGCTGGCCCGCGGCCTCGGCGCTCGGGGTGAGCTTGCCGAGCTGAAACTCATGCTGGGCGAGTGCGGCGTTGGCGGCGTCCAATTCGGACTGCACGGTGATCTGCTGTTCGCGCGCATAGGCCTCTTTGCTCTGCTGGCTCTCCAGCTCCCGCCGCCGCGACACCAGGTCGTCGGCGGCCAGCCGCAGGCGGGCATCGCGCAGGTCGGACTGCACGGTCTGCGCCCGCCTGGCGACTTCGGCCTGCCTGCCGAGCGGTTTGAGCTGGCGGCGCAGTTCGGTGGTGAGATCGGTGAGCCGGGCCAGATTGGCCTGCATGGCCTCCAGCTTCCGGACCGCCTTCTCCTTGCGTTTGCGGTGTTTGAGTACGCCCGCGGCCTCTTCGATGAAGGCGCGGCGGTCCTCCGGCCTGGATTCCAGGATGGCCGAGAGCTGGCCCTGACCCACGATGACGTGCATTTCCCGGCCGATACCAGAGTCGCTGAGCAGTTCCTGCACATCCATCAGCCGGCAGGAGCTGCCGTTGATCTCGTACTCGCCCGCGCCGTCACGGAACATGCGGCGGGTGATGGAGACTTCGGCGTAGTCGATGGGCAGGGCGCCGTCAGAATTATCGATGGTGAGTGTGACCTCGGCGCGACCGAGCGCAGCCCGTCCCGCGGTGCCCGCGAAGATGACGTCCTGCATCTTGCCGCCACGCAGCGCCTTGGCGCCCTGTTCACCCATTACCCAGGTGAGCGCGTCGACGACGTTGGATTTACCGGATCCGTTCGGCCCGACCACGCAGGTGATCCCCGGCTCGAACCGCAGCGTCGTCGCGGACGCGAAGGATTTGAAACCCTTCAACGTCAAGCTCTTCAGATGCAAATCCGGCGACCTTTCCGTGTACTGCCGTGGGAGCACTGGCCTGGCATCGCCCGGTCGTCCTCCGGCGCGCAGTCATCGTAGCCGCCGGTGACCGGGCACGGTCCACCCCAAGGCTAATCACCCGCCGCCGAATTTCCGGCATTTCACCGGCGTCGCCGGGCGACGGAAAGGCCCGCACAGCACACCGCGAGCATCCGCGGCGGATCTAGGCCGACCTGCACAACCGCCCGGATTCGAAGCCGGTGATGGCCCGGAACGCCAGCACCGCACCCCAGGGACCGATCACCCAGACCGGCCACGGGTAGGTGAATTCGCCGGCCGCGAGCGAGATGGTGCCCCAGATGATCAGGACGAGCACGCTCACCGACACCCAGGACGCGGCCTCGATGCGCTGCCAGATGGGGATGCGCGCCGCCCGCGACCGTACCGTCTTCTCGGGCCGCACCTCGGCCGGTTTCGGCAGGTCCGACAGCACGAGGCCGAGGTCGTCGCGGGTGGTGGTGGCGTAGACCTGCGCCACCCTCTGGTCGTATTCGGCGAGGTCGAGCCTGCCGTCGGCGAGGTGCCTGCTCAGCAGCTCCACGATCTGGGCGCGTTCGGCATCGGAAGCACGGGTACCCGGCGAGATCTCCATAGCGGTTCCTAACGACAGGGCCCGTGTGACCGAACGAGCCACATTCCATAGTGGAATACGCATCCAGAATGCGACTTCCACTGTGGAATGTCAAGGGTTCACCGCAGCGAAAGAGGGCAGCGTCTGTCAGAGAATGGCGAAGGCGACGACCAAGCCGAGCGCGAAGTGCGCCGCCGCGACGACGAGCACCTCGATGGCGAACTGATCAGCGTGCAGCACCGCGCCGATATCGATCCCGATCGCCTTCTCCACCACGCGCACCGAGATGATCTGCGCGACGATGCCGACCAAACCGAAGACCAGTGCCGCGATCAACCCCTCCACCAGCTTGCCCGCCGCGGAGAAGATCGCGAGGACCACGATGAACGCCATACTGATCATGCCAGCGGCGGTCACCACGATGGCGTTCGGCCTACCCTTCACCACCAGCGTGCGCAGCTTGCCCGGCGTGGTCAGATCGATGCCGTAGAAGCCGATCACCATCAGCACCAAACCGACGATGGCGTAGAGGAGGATGGCCCCCACGCCGTCGCCCAGCGAACTCCAGTAGCTCGAATCGAGGGCGAGAGCGGTCATCGTGATCCTTCCGAGGGATGGGAAACGCGGCGGGGTGCTCGCCCACGCAATCTATTCGGTCATGATCCGATGTGGCACGAAGGCGGCGCCATCGTCGGTGATCAGGCCCGCGGTCTCCCGGATGCCGAGCCCGGCCGCCTGGTCGCCGACGAGCCAGGTACCCAGTACCGGACGCATATCGTCGAAGATCGGCAGCGGGTCGAGCAGCTGGTAGACGTAGCCTTCCTCGCCGTATACACCGCCGGTGGCGGTTTCGAGGCCCGCGCCGACGATGGTCATATTGGCACCCTCGCGCCCGAGCTTGGGTTTACGAATATATTCGGTCAGCTCATTGGGCTGATCGAGGTAGGCGGGCAGCAGGTTCGGATGTCCCGGATACATCTCCCACAGCACCGCCAGGATCGCCTTATTGCTGAGCAGGGTCTTCCACAGCGGTTCGATCCACGCGGTCTCGGGCAGGCTGTCGACGACCCGCTTACCGAATTCGTCGTCGAGCACCCATTCCCACGGGTACAGCTTGAAGATCGCCTCGATCGGCGCCTCGGCCAGATCGACGAACCGGTCCAGTTCGGTGTCGTAACCGACTTCCTCGATGGGCAGGGCGATGGTGTCGAATCCGGCCTCGGCGGCGGTTTCCTGCATGTAGGCGGTGGTGACGTTGTCCTCGCCGGTCGCGTCGGCACCGGACCAGGTGAAGTGCAGATGGCCGCCTGGCAGCGCAGTGCGCAATTCCGACCAGCGTTCGACCAGCTTTTCGTGCAGCGAATTCCATTGGTCCCCACCGGGATAACGGTCGGTGAGCCAATGCCACTGCACGATCGCCGCTTCCAGCAGCGAGGTCGGAGTGTCGGCGTTGTATTCGAGTAGCTTCGCCGGGCGGCGCGCGTCATAGCGCAGATCGAATCGGCCGTATACGTACGGGTCACCGCGACGCCAGGATTCGGCGATCGGCCCCCAACTCCATTCGGGCAGGCCGAAATCACCGAAACGCTCGGTGAGCACGACGTGTTCCACCGCGTTCAGGCACATCGAATGCAGGAGTTCGACATCGGCTTCGAGGGCGAGGATCTCGTCCATCTCGAATTCGTAGTGCACCGATTCATCCCAGTACGGCCGCGGATTACCGCTGGCGTCGCGGCCGGGGGCACCGTAGACGAGCCCCTGATCCTCGGTGATCTGCTGCCAGCCGGGGCGCGGTATGTCGCGGACTCGCCGCATCAGGAACCTCCACCGGATTTGCTGCCGAGCCCGCCGCGCTGGATGACGGTGCCGCTCTTGGTCGTGATCTCGGCGCCTTTGGGTTTGACCGTCGTCCCGCCGACGGGCGGTTTGCCGACGGTGTTGTTACCGCCGTAGTAGTAGCGGTACTGCATGCCGTTGTAGATGAAGATGCCGCCGACCCCGGCGTGACCGGCGGAGCTGGCGGTGCTGCACCGATCGTCCTCGACGACGGTTTCGTTGCCGTTCTCGTCGACGATGGTGCAGTAGGCGGTGACCTGATCCGGCGCGGCCACCGCCCGGTAGGCGAGGTAGCCGCCACCGACCAGCGCCGCCACACCGACGACGGCGGCGCCGCCGATCATCACGCGCTTACGCGTACGCCGGGAGGCCTCCTCGCGGGCGGCAGCGGCCTGCGCCTCGGCTTCGGCCTTCCTGCGTGCCTTGTCCCTGGCCCGCGATTCGGCCACCGTCGGTGGACGCGGCTCGGTGCTGCCGGGTTCCTGGCGTTGGATGCTGCCGGGGCGCGGTGTGGGCGCTGGTGTTTCCGCCGGCTGCGGGGCCGGCGCTTTCGACAGCGACGGCGGCTGGTCGGGCGATTCGGTGGGTTCGGGCACTGAGCGTTCCGGTTCGGGCCGGCCGGTGTCCGGTTGACCGGGCTCCCGGGGCGGACCGTTCTCGGCGCCGGATTCCGGCCTCTCCTCGGGTCGGTTCTCGCCGTTCGGAGTGTCGCTCATGTCTGCCCTCCCCGCCTCGCCCGTTCGGTCAACCTATCGCTCCTCGAATCCGCTCAGATCGCCGCGCGCGGGCTCCCAATTGTCCACCACCAGCGTGACACGACCGGGCGTTTCGCCGGAGCGAAGCAGCGCAAGCAGCCGGTCACAATTCGCGTGTGCGCCTTCCGCGACGACGTGCACCCGCCCGTCGCGCGCGTTGGTCGCGTGCCCGGTGAGGCCGAGTTCCAGTGCGCGCGAACGGGTCCACCAGCGGAACCCGACACCCTGCACCATCCCGTGCACCCAGGCGCTGAGCCGGACCGGCTCCTGCGGACCCGCAGGCATCAGTCGGCGGTGTCGATATCGAAGGACAGGGTGACGTTGGTACCCGCCTTCAGTGTGCGACCGACCGTGCACACCTTGTCGATAGCGCGCTGCACCGTGACCAGTAGTCGCTGCCTGGCCTCGGGATCCAATTCGCTGAGGTCGAGTTCGAAGACTTCGTCGAGCTGCGGATACACCTCGTTCTCACGGTCGGCGGCGCCAGAGACCCGGATGGTGGCGTCGTAGTTGTCGCCGAGGCGACGTGACAGCGGGAAGTCCGAGCTGAGCCCGGAGCACGCTGCGAGCGCGATCTTCAGCAACTCGCCGGGAGTGAACACGCCGGGCACGCTCTCCGACCCGATCAGTACCTCGGCACCGCGGGAGCTGCGTCCGGTGTAGCGCCTGGTGCCGGTGCGCTCGACCCACAGGGTCGTGGATCCGGGTGCCGCGGTGTTCGCGGAGGCAGTGCTGCCCGCCGGTGCGGCGGCGTCGGTCACGGGTGCGGCGGTCTGTTCAGCCATGGGCTCGATCCTGCCATCTGTCTCGGAGGCGATTCACGCCTGCCAACACCGACGGCCCGTGCGCTCATTCCTGGAACCGGTAACCCATGCCCGCCTCGGTGAGCAGATGCTTGGGCTGGGACGGGTCGTGTTCGAGCTTGCGGCGCAGCTGAGCGAGGTAGACGCGCAGATAGTGGGTCTCGGTCGCGTAGGACGGACCCCACACTTCGCGCAGCAGCTCACGCCGTCCGACGAGCTTGCCGCGGTGGCGCACCAGCATCTCGAGCATGCCCCATTCGGTAGGGGTCAGGTGGATGTTCACGCCGTTCTTGGTGACCTTCTTGGCGGCGAGGTCGACGGTGAAGGACGAAGTCACCACGACCGGATCGCCGGATTCGCCGTCGGTGGCCCCGCGTCGGACGGCCGCGCGCAGGCGGGCGAGCAGCTCGTCCATGCCGAACGGTTTGGTGACGTAGTCGTCGGCGCCTGCGTCGAGCGCCTCCACTTTGTCGGCCGAATCGGTGCGGGCCGACAGCACGATCACCGGCGCCGAGGTCCACCCACGCAGCCCCGCCAGTACGTCGATGCCGTCCATATCGGGGAGCCCGAGGTCGAGGATCACCACATCCGGATGCCGGTCCGCCGCCACCCGGAGCGCCGCGGCGCCGTTTCCGGCGGTGAACACCTCATACCCGCGCACCGACAGGTTGATGCGCAAGGCGCGCACGATCTGCGGTTCGTCGTCGACCACCAGCACCTTGGTGGCGATCGCGTCGGGCTTGTTCTCGGTCATCACGCCTTCCCGGTTCTGTGGTCCCTGCCATCTCCCGCGGGCAGCTCGACCAGCATGGTCAATCCTCCACCCGGCGTGGGTTCGGCGTGCACGGTCCCGCCCATCGCCTCGACGAAACCACGCACGACCGACAGCCCGAGACCGACCCCGGTGGTGTTGTCGCGGTCACCGAGCCGCTGGAACGGCTCGAACAGCTGCTCCTCGGCGCCGGCCGGAATACCCGGCCCGATGTCGACCACCGCGATGGCGACCTTGTCCGCGTCGCGTTCGGCGGTGATCCTGATCGGGGTGGCGGGGGTGGAATGGCGCAACGCGTTGTCGATGAGGTTGGCCATCACCCGTTCGAGCAGACCACCGTCGGCACGGACCGACAGGGAATCCACCGCGACCTCCACGCGGTCCATCGCCGCACGGCGCAGGCCACGCGCCCCCATCCCGACACCGACCAACGCGCGGTGCACCACCTCGTCCAGATAGACCTGCCGCAGTTGTGGTGACACCACACCGACGGCCAGTCGCGACGAATCCAGCAGATTGCCCACCAGCGCGGTGAGCTGGTCCACCGATTCCTCGACCGTCTCCAGGAGTTCGGCGGTGTCCTCGGGTGAGAATTCGACGTCATCGCTGCGCAGGCTCGATACCGCCGCCTTCGCCCCGGCCAACGGGGTGCGCAGATCATGGCTGACCGCCGACAGCAATGCCCGCCGCAGCCGGTCGGCCTCCAGCAGCGCGGCCGCGGCGCCCGCTTCCTCGGCCAACCGCGCCTGCCGTACCAGGCCGACGGCCTGGTTCGCGACGGCCGTCAGCACCGGACGATCACCCGCGGCCAGCGGCCGCCCCGATAGCAGCAGCCGGTGCACGGTATCGCCGGCTTCGACCGTGGTGTCGGCCTCCGCCGGACGACTCGGCGGCTCGGCACCGACGGCCGCGAGGACGGTCTCCCCCGCCACCAGCGCCACCGCGCGCATACCGTAGGTCTCCCTGACCTGTTCGAGTAGCCTCGGCAGGTCCGCACCGTGCAGCACTGCCCCGGCGAACACGGTCAGCAGCTCCGCCTGCCGCGACGCCTTGCGCGCCTGTCTACTTCGCGCGGTCGCCCGGTCCACCAGGGCGGCCATCGCGACCGCGACGATGAGCAGCACGACGATGGTGATGATGCTGTCGGGCTCGGCGACGGTGAGGCTGTAGCGGGGTTCGGCGAAAAACCAGTTCAGCAGCACACCTGACAGCAGCGCCGATATCGCGGCCGGCAGCACGCCGCCGAGCAGCGATACCAGCACCACCGCGACGAAGAACATCGCGCTGAGGCCGCCCAATTCGAGTGGGCCATCGAGGAACCAGGCCCCGATCGCACACACCAGCGCCGGCACCGCCACCGCGGCCACCCACGCCCACACCGGTCGGCGCAGTGCGAGCCAATGCCGTCGCAGTCCCCGATTGGCTTCCTCATGGGTGACCATGTGCACGTCGATCTTGCCGGACTGCTGCACCACCGAGGATCCGATACCCTCGTCGAACATCCGCGCCCAGCGCGAGCGCCGCGAGGTGCCGAGTACCAGCTGGGTGGCATTGACCTCGCGGGCGAATTCCAGCAGCGCCGCGGGCACGTCCTCGCCGGTCACGGTGTGCAGTGAGGCATCGAGGCTGGCCGCGAGCTCGCGCAGCCGCGCCAGCCGGGCGGTGGAGACACCGGCAAGGCCGTCGCCGCGCACCACATGCACCACAACGAGATCCGCGCTGGATTTCGTCGCGATACGGCTCGCGCGGCGCACGATCGTCTCCGATTCCGGCCCACCGGTCACCGCGACCACGACCCGTTCACGCGCCTCCCACAGCTCGGTGATCCGGTGGTCGGCACGGTATTTGGCGAGCGCGGCGTCGACCTGGTCGGCCAACCACAGCAAGGCAAGTTCACGCAGCGCCGTGAGGTTACCTGGGCGGAAGTAATTGCGCAGTGCGGCGTCGACCTTTTCGGCGGAATAGACGTTGCCGTGGGACATCCTGCGCCGCAGCGCTTCCGGGGTGATGTCGACGAGTTCGATTTGTTCGGCGCCACGGACCACGGCATCAGGGACGGTTTCGCGTTGCTGGATGCCGGTGATCTGCTCGACCACATCGTTGAGGCTTTCCAGATGCTGCACGTTAACAGTGGAGATCACGTCGATACCGGCGTCGAGCAGTTCGGTGATGTCCTGCCAGCGTTTCTCGTTCTTGCTGCCGGGGGTGTTGGTGTGGGCGAGTTCGTCGACCAGCACGACGGCGGGGCTACGCCGCAGCACCGCGTCCACGTCGAGTTCGGGCATCGCGGTGCCCCGGTATTCGATGATCTTCGGCGGAATCTTCTCCAGGCCGTCCAGCAGTGCGGCGGTCTTGGCGCGTCCATGGGTCTCCACCACCGCGGCCACCACATCCCGGCCGCGTTCCAGCCGCCGGTGAGCCTCGCCGAGCATGGCATAGGTCTTGCCGACTCCCGGCGCGGCGCCGAGGTAGATCCGCAGGTGCCCGCGCTTCACTCGTCCATCATCGCGCGCGTCGTGGCCGATGCCCGGTAGGGGTGCACGCGCACCACGCGCGAGCGCTGCCGCTCCTGCCGCATGCCGATCATGCGGATGGCAAGCGCGCAACAGACAAAGCTGAGAATGACCGCAACGGTCACAGCCGACACAACGAGCTCCTTCCACCACCTGTGCACCGGTCACGTGGGGATTCCGATCGGCCGGTGTCCCACTTTTTACCGCTGGTTTCGGGCGTGGGCCTCGTCTTTACGGACTCCTTACGGCCTTTCCGTTCTCTTTGACAGCTTCCTTCCGGGTGACCAGATGAGGTGTCAACGAAACGCTAATGCCGTGCCCGGCGCCGCCAAGAAGTCGTAAGGAGGCGACTCGAGGGCTCGATTCGGCGCTTGACTCGATCTCCGGCGCGCTTCATGTCCGAAGCGCGAAGGAGGTCTGGAAAGTCATGTCTGTCGTGCTGTACACCGTGCTGACGATCGCGTTGTTCGCGGTGCTCGGCCTGATCCAGCGGGGGGTGGAGCGGCTGTGATCGCCAATTTCGTCGGCCTGGTGCTCGCTGTCGCGGTGGCCGGGTTCATGGTGGCCGCGTTGCTGTTCCCGGAGAGGTTCTAGTGAGTACCACTACCGCGGGGATCATCTTCGTCGTCTCCCTGATCGTGGCCCTGGCCGTGGTACACGTCCCGCTGGGCGACTATATGTACCGGGTCTACAACGGCACCCGCCATTCCCGGGTCGAGCGCGTGCTCTACCGCCTTGTCGGTGTGCAGCCCGAGGTGGAGCAGACCTGGCCGGTGTACGCGCGCAGCGTGCTCGCGTTCTCCGCGGTCGGCATCCTGTTCCTGTTCGGCTTCCAGCTGATCCAGAGCGTGCTGCCCTGGCATCTGACCGACCCAGGCACCGAGATGACCGCTCCGCTGGCCTGGAACACGGCGGTCAGCTTCGTCACCAACACCAACTGGCAGAACTACTCCGGTGAATCCACCCAGGGTCATCTGGTGCAGATGGCCGGGCTCGCGGTGCAGAACTTCGTCTCCGCTGCCGTGGGCATGGCGGTGGCGGTCGCCCTGGTGCGCGGATTCGCCCGCAGACGCACCGGGGATCTGGGCAACTTCTGGGTCGATCTGGTGCGCGGGACCCTCCGCATCCTGCTGCCCATCGCGTTCGTCGCGGCGATCGTGCTGATCGCGGGTGGTGCGATCCAGAATTTCCACCTGCACGACCAGGTCGCGCAGACCCTCAACGGCACCGAGCAGACAATCCCCGGCGGCCCGGTGGCGAGCCAGGAAGTCATCAAGGAACTCGGCACCAACGGCGGCGGTTTCTACAATGTCAACTCCGCGCACCCCTTCGAAAACCCGGCGACCTGGACCAACTGGCTGGAGATCTTCCTGATCCTGCTGATCAGCTTCTCGCTACCGCGGACCTTCGGCCGCATGGTCGGCAGCCGCAAGCAGGGCTACGCGATCGCGGCGGTCATGGGCACGATCGCATTGGCGAGCGTGACGCTCACCAACCTGTTCCAGCTCCAGCACCACGGCACCGTCCCGACCTCGATCGGCGCATCGATGGAGGGCGTGGAACAGCGCTTCGGCGTGGCGAATTCGGCCACCTTCGCGGCCTCGACCACGCTGACCTCGACCGGTGCGGTGAACTCGTTCCACGATTCCTACACCAGTCTCGGTGGACTGATGACGATGTTCAACATGCAGCTGGGCGAGGTCGCGCCCGGTGGTGTGGGCGCGGGCCTGTACGGCATGCTCATCCTCGCGGTGATCACCGTCTTCGTCGCCGGGCTGATGGTCGGGCGAACACCCGAGTATCTCGGCAAGAAGATCACACCACGCGAAATCAAGCTCGCGGCGGCATATTTCCTGGTCAGCCCGCTGATCGTCTTGGTGGGCACCGCGATCGCGATGGCGATGCCCGGCCAACGGGCGAGCATGCTGAACTCCGGCCCGCACGGCTTCTCGGAAGTGCTGTACGCGTTCACCTCCGCCGCCAACAACAACGGCTCCGCCTTCGCCGGCCTCACCGGCAATACCGACTGGTACAACACCGCGCTCGGTCTGGCCATGCTGTTCGGCCGCTTCCTGCCGATCATCCTGGTGCTCGCGCTCGCCGGTTCGCTGGCCCGCCAAGGCACCACCCCCGCGTCGATCGGCACGCTGCCGACACACCGGCCGCAGTTCGTCGGCATGGTCGTCGGGGTGACGGTGATCCTGGTCGCGCTCACCTTCCTGCCCGCGCTCGCGCTCGGGCCGCTCGCCGAAGGAATCCACTGATGACGACGTCTGTCACCGAAACGCCCCGTTCCTCGGACTCATCGACCGCACCGCGCTCGGTGCCGCGCGGAGTCCTCGATCCGGCGATGCTGGTGTCCTCGATTCCCGACGCTCTGCGCAAACTCGATCCGCGCACCCTGTGGCGCAATCCGGTCATGCTGATCGTCGAGATCGGCGCGGTCTGGTCGACCGTGCTCGCGCTCGCGGACCCCAGCTTCTTCGGCTGGGCGATCGTGGTGTGGTTGTGGTTGACCGTCCTGTTCGCCAATCTCGCCGAGGCCGTGGCCGAGGGGCGCGGCAAGGCGCAGGCCGACACATTGCGTAAGGCCAAGACCGATACCGTGGCCCGCCGGCTGCCCGGTTGGGCGCCCGGTGCGCGGGTCACCGAAGAGCGGGTCGGCGCACCGGAGCTGCGCCGCGGTGATCACGTCGTGGTCGAGGCAGGCGAGGTGATCCCCGGTGACGGCGACGTCGTCGAAGGCATCGCCTCGGTCGACGAATCGGCCATCACCGGCGAATCGGCACCCGTCATCCGGGAATCCGGCGGCGACCGTTCGGCGGTCACCGGCGGCACCACCGTGCTGTCAGATCGGATCGTCGTCGAGATCACCCAGGAACCTGGTGCGAGCTTCATCGACAAGATGATCGCGCTGGTCGAGGGCGCGAGCAGGCAGAAGACGCCGAACGAGATCGCACTCAACATCCTGCTCGCCGCCCTGACGATCATCTTCGTCTTCGCGGTGGTCACATTGCAGCCGATGGCGATCTTCGCCAAGTCGAACAACCCTGGCGTGCCAGACAGTTCGGCACTGGATGCGCACGGCGTCACCGGGATCGTGCTGGTGTCACTGCTGGTATGCCTGATTCCGACGACCATCGGCGCGCTGTTGTCGGCCATCGGTATCGCGGGAATGGACCGGCTGGTGCAGCGCAATGTGCTGGCCATGTCCGGGCGGGCGGTCGAGGCGGCGGGTGATGTGAACACGCTGCTGCTCGATAAGACCGGCACCATCACCCTCGGTAACCGGCAGGCCTCGGAGTTCGTTCCGGTACCCGGCATCTCCGCCGAAGCACTGGCCGATGCGGCGCAGCTGTCCAGCCTGGCCGACGAAACGCCCGAGGGGCGTTCCATCGTCGTCTACGCGAAACAGGCCTACGGCAAGCGGGAGCGGACGCCTGGTGAGCTGACCGATGCCACCTGGGTGGAGTTCACCGCGCAGACGCGCATGTCGGGTGTGGACCTGGCCGACGGGCGCGGCCTGCGCAAGGGCGCCGCGTCGGCGGTCACCGAATGGGTGCGGGCGCAGGGCGGTTCGGTGCCGCCGGAGCTCGGTGCGATCGTGGACGGTATCTCCGCCTCCGGTGGAACGCCGCTGGTGGTGGGCGAGATCGTCGATGGACGGACCAGGCTGCTCGGCGTGGTCCATCTGAAGGACGTCGTCAAGCACGGCATGCGGGAACGCTTCGACGAGATGCGCCGGATGGGTATCCGCACCGTGATGATCACCGGCGACAACCCGTTGACGGCCAAGGCCATCGCGGACGAAGCGGGCGTGGACGATTTCCTCGCCGAAGCCACCCCCGAGGACAAGCTGGCCCTGATCAAGAAGGAGCAGGACGGCGGCAGGCTCGTCGCGATGACCGGCGACGGCACCAATGACGCACCGGCGCTGGCGCAGGCCGACGTGGGTGTCGCCATGAACACCGGTACCTCGGCGGCCAAGGAAGCCGGCAATATGGTCGATCTGGATTCGGATCCGACCAAGCTGATCGAGATCGTCGAGATCGGCAAACAGCTGCTCATCACCCGCGGTGCGTTGACGACGTTCTCGATCTCCAATGACATCGCCAAGTACTTCGCGATCATCCCCGCGCTGTTCGTCTCGCTGTTCCCCGGCCTGGACGCGCTGAACATCATGCGCCTGGCCAGCCCGCAGTCGGCGATCCTGTCAGCTGTGATCTTCAACGCCCTGGTGATCGTCGCGTTGATTCCGCTGGCGTTGCGCGGGGTGAAGTACCGCCCCAGCGATGCCTCGTCACTGCTGAGCCGCAACCTGCTGGTGTACGGCCTCGGCGGGATCATCACGCCGTTCCTCGGCATCAAGCTCATCGACCTCGTGGTCCAACTCTTCCCCGGGATGTCCTGATATGTCTGTGTTCTCGATGCGGAAAACGACGTGGATCCGCCAGCACCTGGCGGCGCTGCGAGCCTTGCTCGTGCTGACCGCCATCACCGGGATCGCCTACCCCCTCGCCGTCTTCGTGGCCGGCCAGTTCCCTGGATTGAACGATAGGGCCGACGGCTCGCTGCTTTCCGTCGACGGAAAGGTCGTCGGCAGCAGCCTCATCGGCCAATCGTTCACCGACGCCGACGGCAACGCGCTACCGCAGTACTTCCAGAGCCGTCCATCGGCTGCCGGCGACGGCTACGACCCCATGTCCACCTCTGCGAGCAACCTCGGTCCCGAGGACATCGTGGACACCGAGGCCCGCACCAGCTTGCTCACCACCGTCTGCGCCCGCAGCAAGGAGATCGGCGACCGTGAGAGGGTCGACGGTTCTCGCCCATTCTGCACGGAAGGCGGTGTCGGCGCGGTGCTCTCGGTGATCGGCCCACGCAATGCCGACGGGGAGGTGAGTGCGCCCGTCCGTGTGGTCAGCGTCAACGAACTGTGCCCTGCCGATCCGTTCATCGCCACCTACCTCGGTGTCAGCGTGGAATGTGCCGAACCCGGCGCCGACTACTCCATCGGCCGCATCGTCCCCCTCCGTGGCGACGCCCCCGATGATCCTGCGGTCCCGGCCGACGCCGTCACCGCCAGCGGTAGCGGCCTCGACCCGCACATCTCGCCCGCCTACGCGGACATCCAGATCGCCCGGATAGCCGCCACCCGCCACCTCACCGAGCCCCAGGTCCGCGACCTGATCGACGCGCACACCGAAGGCCGAACCCTTGGCTTCCTCGGCGAACCCCGCGTCAACATCGTCGAACTCAACCTTGCCCTTGACCGCGACCACCCGTTCCAGGCGTGAGCCCGGGTGGCTCGGTCGCATATCCCCGACCGAGCCACCCACACTCACGCACAGGTCAGCTCGGACTCGTCGATTACGACCTCGCCTCTCTGGCCGGGAAGGATGAACGGAAGCAGGGTGCCGGCTTCGGCGAGGACTGCCTGCTCCGTCTCCGGCGTGAACGGATACCACGGCAGGATGCGGATCGTGGTCGCGTCGAGAGCCCAGCGCCCGTGTGCGAAGCCGTCTACCAGGTATGTGGGGATGCCCGCCGACGCTTCTTTGGCGGTGCGCAGACGATCGGTTTCGGCGATGATGCGGCGGCGGTCCTTGTGACCGAGGAGGGCATTGTCGAAGGCGGGGAGGAAGCGGACCGGCGCCGGGAGATCCGCCGGAGCGAGTGGGGCGTCGGGGAGGTCGTAGAGTTCGCGACCGTCCTCGTCGCGGAAAACACGTAGTTCCGGGCGGAGACGGGTCAGCACGGCGGCCAGACGGGTGGTGCCCGACCAGGCTTGGATGTCGGCGACGGTGGCGGGGCCGAACGCTGCCAAATAGCGCAGGACGAGTGTGTCGGGGTCGGGGTCGGAGAGCGGGCCTCCGATCCATTCGTCGGCCAGACCGACGGTGACGTAGCGGTTGCGCCAGCGGCCCCACGCACCGGTATCGGCGCCGTGCGCCAGCGGAACCAAGACCTCAACGGTGTCGGCGAGTCGGCGGGTGTGCCGGTCCGGGAAGTGCTCGGCGAGTAGTTTGCCCAGTTCACCGCGTGCCATCGTGCGGCCGGTGAGCAGGCTCCTGCCATACGCGGCGAGTTCGGTGAGGTCGACACCTTCGATCTCGTCGCGGTAGTACGCCGCCTTCAGCAACGATTCCACCCACGGTTGCACGGTGGGACGCAGCCAGCGGTAGTCCTCGGCGGCGGCCAGGTGCATGGTGCGGCGGATCATGGTGGAACGCACCAGCTTCCGCTCCCGCAGCAGCACGGCGAGATCGTCGTGCCGGAACCCGGACAGTCGCGCCCACAGCCCGACATACGGCCAATTCGGTTCCTGCCCCTGCACCGCCACCAGATGCCGGATCAACTCCAGTGGGGTGTCGTCGACGCGTTCGGCCAGTCGCTGCCGCATCAGCAGCGTCCGATTCAACTCACGTAACGACAACTCTCGCATGAGCGTCGATTATGGCCGACACCACCGACAGATCTCGGCCGCCGAGCTCACGGGAACGGGCGGCACATGGACGGATACGCCAGGTCCCGGCACGGCATGTTCCCCGCCGCCCGGATGACATCCTCACCGCCGGCCTCGGTCAGGAAACGCAGGAAGCTGGCGCCGAGCGATTCGGGAGCGAAATCGCCGTAGCTGTAGGCGTACTCGATTCCCCAGAACGGGTAGATGCGGTTGGCGGCCGCTTCTCGGGTGGCCTGCCGACCGTTGATGGTCACCGTCGCCACCTGGGTGGACTCCGCGGCGTCGGCATGCTCGGTATAGCCGACGGCACCGGGCGTCTCGGCCACCGCGGCCAGCATGTCCTTGGTCACCGCCACGTCGCAGCGTCCCGGACCCGGTTCGCGGCGGATCTCCCGGCAAGTGGCGGCGCGGGCGGCGGGCTGCTCGCCATCGAGCAGCCTGGACTCGAAGGTGTGCCGCGTCCCCGACCCCGGATGACGGTTGATCAGGCGCACCGGCAGATCGGCGCCACCGAGCTGGCTCCAGCTCTCCACCCGCCCGGCGTACAGGTCCCGGATCTGTTCGACGGTCAGGTGCCGTACTTGGGTACCGGGGTGCACGATCATGCTGAACAGTGACAGCGCCAGCGGCCGCTCCACCAGGGTCGGATAGTCCAGACCCATCGGCCCGTCGGCTATGGCCAACAGCCCGGAATTCTCGATGCCTTCCGATTCCAGCCGGTTCATCCCCGGCTCGCTGCCCTCGAAGGCGAATTCGAAGGTGGCACCGCGGCAGCTGCGCTTGTAGACGTCGGCGGCCTCGCGGATGACCTGCTCGAAGGCCGTCGACCCGACGACGGTCAGTTTCCCGTCGGCACATCCCAGCGGAGCTTTACCGCGCTCCACCGCCGCGACGATGAACTGAGCGACGATCACCACCACCAGGAACGCGATGAGCGCGATCATGAACAGCGGGATACCGGTCTGGCTGCGGGTTTCGGTGACCCGCCCGCCCTTGATCATGCCCTGCAGTCGCGGCGGCGGATACTCCCCCGTCCCCGTCGAGCGCTGCAGAATGGCGAGGATCTTGTAGTGGTCGGCGCGGTTGAGCGGCACCCGGGGCAGGTCGATGATGCCGACGTTGTCGGTGGATTCCCGCACCGCGATCCCGGAGTCCGGCTCGAGCAGGTCACCGAGGGCGGGATCACTGAGTTCGGTGACGGCCATACCGATGACGCGGCGCTGCGGGAATCGCAGGTGCAGCCCGGCGCGGCCGTTGTCTGGGGTGCCGTAGTCGATGGTATCGAGTGAGGTGGCGCCGCTGTTCTCGATCCGCATCAGGACCACCGACAGGTCCTTCAGATCCGGGCTCGCACCGTCGGCCTGCGGCCGCAGCTGCGGCAGCACACCGGGAAACACCGATTCGATTTCGCCGGTGACAGGCGTATCCATCTGCACCCGGTAGCCGAGTTGTTTACGCCCGACGAAGACGAACTCCCACAGGAAGGCCCCGATCGGCACGGCAATACCGATGAGCGCGAGCACAATCTCCAGCGGAAAGCCGCCCACTGACCTATCCCTCCCCACCACAAATGCGTGGCAACCATTTTCGGCCACACCCGGCCGAATTCCCCAGCATCGACGGAACTGTTCGCGAACAGTTAACCAAACGGCCGCGCGATCAGGCGCCGGATTCCCGCGTCCACGCCAGCAATTCGTCCAACGGTTTGGTGTTGATGACGCGTTCCGGCGGCACTTCGTTGGCGACCGCGCGGGCGCATCCGTAACCCTGCCAATCCAGCTGGCCGGGCGCGTGGGCGTCGGTGTCGACGGCGAATTCGCAGCCGACCTCGATGGCCAGCCGCATCAGCCTGCTCGGCGGGTCCTGCCGTTCTGGCCTGCTGTTGATTTCGACCGCGGTACCGAAACGCCTGCACGCCTCGAACACCAGCTCGGCGTCGAACTCCGATTCCGGCCTGGTACCGCGCCCGCCCATCACGAGCCGCCCGGTGCAGTGCCCCAACACATCCACGAGCGGGTTGGCGACGGCGTAGACCATGCGCTTGGTCATCGTCTCGCGGTCATCGCGCAGCCGCGAATGCACGCTGGCCACAACAATATCCAGTTCGTCGAGCAGGTCCGGATCCTGATCGAGGCTACCGTCGTCGAGAATGTCGACCTCGATACCGGTGAGGATCCGGAACGGGGCGAGTTCGGTATTGAGTTCCGCTACCGCGTCGAGCTGGCGGCGCAACCGTTCGGCGGAGAGTCCGTTGGCCACGGTCAGCCGCGGCGAATGGTCGGTCAGCGCGCAGTATTCGTGCCCGAGCGCAGCGGCAATGCGCATCATCTCCGCGATCGGGCTGCCGCCGTCGGACCAGTTGGAGTGGGTGTGCAGATCGCCGCGCAGCAGCTCACGCAGCGGCCTGCCTTCGATGCCGATCGACTCGGCGGCGGCACGCAGTTCGACCAGATACGGCGGTACGACGCCGGAATACGCCTGCTCGATGACGGCCGCGGTCTTCGGCCCGATGCCCGACAATTCCCGCCAGCTGTTGGCGGCCCTGCGCGCGGCACGCTCCTCATCGGATAGGCCAGCCACGATATCGGCGGCCCGGCGGTAGGCCTGCACCCGATGAGTTTTCGCGCGTTCGCGCTCGAGCCAGAAGCCGATCTCCCGCAGTGCCCGCACCGGTCCCGGCGCAGTGGCCGGGTCCGGTGTCGCGGTCGAATCGTCGTCGGCCACCTTGGCTATCGAATCCTGCCGTATTTCACGAACGCCACC
Organism: Nocardia cyriacigeorgica; assembly: GCF_010868145.1. Taxonomy (GTDB): domain Bacteria; phylum Actinomycetota; class Actinomycetes; order Mycobacteriales; family Mycobacteriaceae; genus Nocardia; species Nocardia cyriacigeorgica_D. The sequence continues at coordinate 13,373 of NZ_JAAGUY010000003.1, read as the reverse complement.
CCGTCCTCGAAGATCTGACTGGTGATGACCCTGAACCGGGTCGGTTCGGGCAGCTTCGGACCATCACCGAACAGGGACCGGCCGCGGCCGAGCACGATCGGATACAGCTTCAGGAAGATCTGGTCGATCTCCGGGAGCAGCACCTGGGCCAGCTCGCCGCCACCGCACAGCCAGATGCCGAGCCCTTTGTCGCGTTTGAGCTCACGCACCTTGGCCAGCGGGTCGGCGGCGATCAGTTCGACGGCCGGATCCGGGCTCTCCGGCAGCGTCGAGGAGACCACGAACTGGCGTAGGTGCGCGTACGGGCTGGAGGTGCCGGTGCGCACCCCGAAATCGTGGGTTTTGCGCCCCATCAGCACGGTGTCGAAGTTGGCGTTGCGCTTATCGATGCCGAGCGCTTCGCGGACCTTGGTCGGCAGCGTTTCCGGGTACTGCGCCGTGATCGCCGGGCCGTGGTCACCACCGACCGGGAAGAAGTCGACCGACCCTTCCTCGGTGGCGATGAACCCGTCGATGGTGGATGCGACGTAGTAGGTGAGCTTGCGCATGTGTCCTTCCTGCACGGCCGGTGTCACAGTCGGGCCGTCTGCAGAAACGGTAGCTCGCTATCGGGTGCCGGGGCGAGCCTTCTTCTGGCATCGCGGGCACGAGTACGAGGAGCGGTTCATGAACTTCTCCCGCACGATCGGTGCCCCGCAGCGTGGACACGGCCGGTCGGCACGGCCATAGACGGCCAGTGAACGCTCGAAATAGCCCGAATCGCCGTTGACGTCGACATACAGCGCATCGAAGGAGGTGCCGCCGGCCGCGAGCGCATCACCCATCACGGCCTCGACCTCGGTGAGCAGTGTCCGCACCGCGGGCCTGGAGAGTCCGGCGGCGGTCCGGCAGCCGTGGATCTTCGCCCGCCACAGCGCCTCGTCGGCGTAGATGTTGCCGACACCGGAAATGACGGTCTGGTCGAGCAGGACGCGTTTGATCTCGGTCCGTTTGGCGCGTATCGCGGCCACCACGGCCTCGGCGTCGAATTTCGAGTCCAGCGGGTCGCGGGCGATGTGGGCGACCGGCTCGGGCACGTGGGTGCCATCCACCTCGACCAGGTCGGCCAACGCCCAGCCACCGAAGGTGCGCTGGTCGACGAACCGCAGCTCGGTGCCGTCGTCGAGGGTCGCGCGGATATGGGCATGCTTCTCCACCGCAGCCTCGGCCGACCGCACCAGCATCTGGCCGCTCATGCCGAGGTGAACGACCAGTGCGAGGTCGGGATCGTCGAAGGTCAGCCACAGGTATTTGCCGCGGCGTTCGGCGTCGGCCACGCGCCGGCCCGACAGCCGGGCGGCCAGGTCGGCGGCACCTTCGAGATGGCGGCGCACCGACCGCGGATGGGTGACGGCCACCGATTCGATGACGTGACCGACCACATGACAGGCAAGACCGCGCCGGACGACCTCGACTTCGGGGAGTTCGGGCACGTCAGGATTCGGCGGTCAACGCCTGATAGGCGGCGCCCGCGGCCTTCTGCTCGGCTTCCTTCTTGGAGCGGCCGACACCCTGACCGTAGGCCCGGCCGGCAATCACCGTGGTGGCGGTGAATTCTTTGTCGTGATCGGGCCCGGTCGAGGTGATCTCGTAGCTGGGCACGCCGAGACCGCGTTCGGCGGTGAGCTCCTGCAGGCTGGTCTTCCAGTCGAGCCCGGCACCCATTCTCGGACCACGCTCGAGCAGCTCGGCGAACAGCCGAAGCACCACCCCGCGTGCGACCTCGATGCCGTGCTCGAGATGCACCGCACCCAGCAGCGACTCCATGCCATCGGCGAGGATGCTCGGCTTGTCCCGGCCGCCGGTGAGTTCTTCACCCTTGCCGAGCAGCAGGTGCGCGCCGAGCCCGCCCTCGCCGAGACCGCGGGCGACCTCGGCGAGCGCGTGCATGTTGACCACGCTGGCGCGCAGCTTCGCGAGCTCACCCTCGGACTTGTCCGGGTGCTCATGGTAGAGCCGTTCGGTGATGCTCAGCCCGAGTACCGAGTCGCCGAGGAATTCCAGGCGCTCGTTGGTCGGGAGCCCACCGTTCTCGTACGCGTACGAGCGGTGGGTGAGTGCGAGCGTCAGCAGCTCCGGCGCCAGCTCGACACCGAGGGCGGCGAGCAGGCTCGCATGGTTACCGGAGGGGCCGAGTTCGTCCTTACCGGCGGTCACGGCTGATCTGATACTCAGACCGCAGAGGTGACCTGGCGGCCCTTGTAGGTGCCGCAGGACGGGCAGGCGATGTGCGGGAGGGTCTTCTCACCGCAGGCCCGGTTCGGGCAGGTGATCAGGGTAGGCGCGGTGGCCTTCCACTGGCTGCGCCGCGACCTGGTGTTGGAACGGGACATCCGGCGCTTGGGAACGGCCACGACTACTTCTCCTCTGTCTGTGTGTCTGCCCGGTCGGCAGTGTCTGCCTGGTCGGCGGAACGGTCTGGGGCGGCGGCACCCTCGTCGGGGCTGCCATCGCCGGGCGAATCGGCGGCGAAATTCGCCAGCCCGGCCCAGCGGGGGTCAAGTATCTCATGGCCATGATCAGAACCCGCAATCGCCATCCGCACTCCGCATTCCGGGCACAGTCCGGCGCAGTCGGGCGTGCACAGCGGCTGCAGCGGAAGCTCCAGGCCGAGCGCGTCCACGATGACGGCTTCGAGGTCGATGAGATCGTCGACCATTCGGTACACCTCGTCCTCGGAGGTGGTCTGCTCGGTGGCGCTGTCCGGGTAGGCGAACAGTTCGGTCAGCGACAGCTCGATCTCGTCGTCGAACGATTCGAGGCAGCGTGAACATTCGCCGGTAAGGGGCGCGGACACCGTTCCGGTGATCAGCACACCTTCGGAGACCGCCTGCAGGCGCAGGTCGAGCTCCATCTCGGCACCTACCGGGATGGCGATCAGGTCGAGTCCGAGACGGTCGGTCGTGGTCACCGTGCGATGCAGTTCGCGCATCGACCCGGCGCCGCGGCCGAGGTTGCGGACGTCCAGGACGAAGCCCGTGTCGGGCACCGGGTGCGAGCCGGTACGCGAGCGCGAGGCAGAACCGGAACCGGCGGGCATCACGAACTCACCTTCACGATCAGGGGGAATGGGCAACCACTCCACAGTACGCGACACGGCAGGCCGGACCCAAGTCGGCCGAGCGGAACTCCCCGCCCCGCGGCGATCGGGTCAGCGCCTACGACCGGGGAAGGACAGCGCTAGCGCCGGTATTCGGAGGCGTAGTCCGGCATGCCCATGCCGGACCGCAACTGCTGACGACCGCGTCCGACGATGCGCAACGTGCCGTTGAGCGTCTCCTCGAAATCAGCGAGCTTGGAGTCGACGTAGTGATCGCACTCCTCGCGCATCCGGTCCGAATCGGCCTGTGCGGTGTCGATCAGCCGGGCCGATTCGGCGTGCGCGGCGCGTACCACCTCGGTCTGCGCCACCAGCCGGTCCTGCTCGGCCTTACCGTCGGCGACCGAGCGATCGTAGGAGGCCTTACCCGCCTCGATCATTCGCTCGGACTCGGCGCGCGCCCGCCCGGTGACGGCCTCGTATTCGGCATTGCCGTCGGCAACCACGCGCGCGGCCTCGGCCTCGGCGGTATCGACCAGACGGTCGGCGTGCGCGGTGGCCTCGGCGACCATGCGGTCGGCGTGCGCCTTGGCGTCGGCAAGGATGCGGTCGGCCTCGGCTCGCGCGGAGTCGATGGTGTCGGCAGCTTGCTCATTGGCTCCGGTCACCGCCGTTTCGGCGGCATTGCGGGCATCGGTGACGATCTTGTCGCGGTGATCGAGGACGTCCTGGGCATCGTCGAGTTCACCCGGTAGGGCATCTCTGACGTCGTCGAGCAGTTCAAGCACATCACCGCGCGGCACGATGCAATTGCGCGTCGGGGGGATCCCGCGCGCCTCTTCGACGATGGCGACCAACTCGTCGAGTGCCTCGAATACGCGATACATGCTCACTTACCCCGCTCTCCTGCAGATCGACGGCGAACTTCCGTCGTCGCCCAGTGTGCCCTTCACCACCGCCCGTGCCGAGTCCTGTTCCGGTGTGTCGTGTGAGTGTCTCGCAGACCACAGAAATCAAGTGGAGTAGGGGCCTCCACTTCGTGCTAGATTCATCCGGAAGCCACAAGATCTTCATAAGCCGACCGCAGGCACCTTCTGCGACCGTGTACTGAGGAAAGGCCGACGAGCAGGACACCTCGACATCGACGTTGACAAGTTTCGCTAGTTCAGTACAGACTGAACATGTTGTACTCGAAACTTTGGAGTCGCGCCGGCAGACGGGAATGCGAGCACCCTCGCAGTTGTCTTACCTGTTGGCTCACGTTCGATCGGAATGACCATGACCGTCCTCGAACTACCGCGACCGGCATTGCCCACCGCGCGCGTTCTCACCCCGCTGGCCGGGCCATACTCGGATATGCGGGAAGTCTCGACTGCGCGATTGGGTCGCGCGCTCGGCTATCTGCGCGGTGATCGGGCGTTCCCCCAGCTGATTCGTTTCGCGCTGGTCGGCGGATTGAGCAATGTGGCCTACGTCCTGCTTTTCCTCGGCATGCTCGGCATCGGACCGCTGGTGGCCAATGTGGTCGGTTCCATCGTCAGCACCGTGATCGCCAACGAACTGCATCGCCAGCTCACCTTCCACGCCGCAGGCCGTGTCGGCTGGTTCACCGCGCAGTGGGAAGGCGGTGGACTGGCGCTGGCAGGGCTCGGTATCTCCACCGCGGGACTGGCCGCGCTCGACCTCTGGGCTCCCGGTCTCGGCGGAACCTTCCAGGCCGCCGCCGTCCTCGCCATCACCGCCGCCGTCGGCGGACTGCGCTTCCTGGCGCTGCGCGGCTTCGTCTTCTGAGCGCCGAGCCCACTGCACATACGCGCCACCATCTACACCCCGAGACGGGCGACGTCGAGGAGGCCCGTTCGCGGCCCGGCCAGGGCCATGAACACGCGGTGCCGCAGGCGCCGCGATCAGACCGAACTCGCCCGTTCGGCGATGCGCTCCAGCAGCCGCTTGTGCACGGCTGGCGGCAGCATGTCGGTGACGTCGCCGCCGAAAGTGGCCACCTCCTTGACCAGCGAGCTGGACAGGTAGCTGAAGGCGGGGTTGGTGGCGACGAAGAAGGTGTCCACACCGGACAGCTTCTTGTTCATCTGCGCCATCTGTAGTTCGTAGCCGAAGTCGCCTGCGTCGCGCAGACCCTTCACGATCGCGGTGATGCCCTGTTCGCGCGCGAAATCCACCAGCAGGCCGTGCCAGGATTCCACCCGGATATTCGGCAGGTGCGCGGTCGCCTCACGCAGCATGTCGATGCGCTCGTCGACGCTGAACATGCCCTGCTTCTTCTTGTTGATCATGACCGTGACGACGACCTCGTCGAACTGGGCCGCCACTCGGTTGAACACGTCGATATGCCCATTGGTCACCGGGTCGAACGAACCCGGGCACAGCGCTCCTGCCATGAGTCAGACGCTAGCAGGCCGATCGCCCGGTTCGGCCGGTGCGCCGTCGAACTCCGCCAGCTCGATCCTGGTCTCGCCGTAGCGACGCGGCTTCTCCCTCAGATATCCGGTGGGCCAGTCGATCTCGGGTGACCGGCTGGACCGCTCCACCACCACCAACGCGCCGGGCGCGAGCCAGCCCTGCCCGGCCAGCGCGGTCAGATCTGCGATGACGGCGGCGGTGTCGAGATCGTAGGGCGGATCGGAGAACACCAGGTCGAACTCGGCAGGCGCCGGCTGGGCCAGCACCGTCGACACGGCGCCGACGCGCAGGTCGGCGCCGGGTAGGCCCAGGTCGGCGATATTGCCCCGCACCACCGCCGCGGCCTTGCGATCGGATTCGACCAGCAGCGCGCGTGCCGCACCGCGCGAGAGTGCCTCCAACCCGAGCGCACCGGACCCGGCGTACAGGTCGACTACCCGGGCGCCGTCCAGATCCAGCCGTGCGTCGATCGCGCTGAACAGGGCCTCACGCACCCGGTCCGAGGTGGGCCGGGTGCCCGCGGGCGGGACGCGCAGGCGTCGCCCGCCCGCCGTCCCTGCGACGATGCGCGTCATTCGGATTCGCGCACGGCCAGCTCGATCAGCAGGTCACCACCCTCTACCTGCTGCACCTTGCCGATCGCGACCCGGCCGACCAGGCCCGCCCGCGGCGCGGTGATGGCGGCCTCCATCTTCATGGCCTCGATGGTGCCGATGGTGTCACCGGCGGCGACAGTGTCTCCCTCGGAGACCGCGAGGGTCACCACACCGGCGAACGGCGCGGCGATATGGCCCGAATTGTTCTTATCGGCCTTTTCGGCGGCCGGGATCTCGCTGGCCACCGAGCGGTCGCGCACCGACACCGGCCGCAGCTGGCCGTTGAGGATGCACATGACCGTTCGCATGCCGCGTTCGTCGGGCTCGGAGATCGCTTCCAGACCGATGAGCAGCGTGACGCCCTTCTCCAGCTGCACCCGGTGTTCCTCGCCGCGACGCAGACCGTAGAAGAACTGGTTGGCCGACAGGCCCGTGGTGTCGCCGTACTTCTCCCGGTGCGCCAAGAATTCGGCGGTGGGTGCGGGGAACAGCAGCCGGTTCAACGTCGCCCGGCGCGCATCCGAGCTTCCGGCCAGCCCGGCCTCGTCTTCGGCGGTGAGCGGAGTTTCCGGCTTGGCGGGTCCGCGCCCGGCCAGCGCCCTGGTGCGGAACGGTTCGGGCCAGCCACCGGCAGGGGTGCCGAGTTCGCCGCGCAGGAATCCGATCACCGAATCCGGGATGTCGAAGCGACCAGGGTCGGAAGCGAAGTCGGCGATGTCTACGCCGGTGCCGACGAGAGCCAGCGCCAAATCGCCGACCACCTTCGACGACGGGGTCACCTTCACCAATCGGCCGAGCAGGCGGTCGGCCGCCGCGTACTTCGCCTCGACCTCCTCGAAGCGATCGCCGAGCCCGAGCGCGATGGCCTGCTGACGCAGGTTCGACAGCTGACCACCGGGGATCTCATGGGTGTAGACGCGTCCGGTCGGCGCGGGCAGCCCGGACTCGAAGGGCGCGTACACCTTGCGTAGCGCCTCCCAATACGGCTCCAGATCGCAGACGTTGCGCAGGTTGAGTCCGGTGTCGTGCGGGCTGTTCGCGGCGGCGGCCACGATTGCCGACAGCGCGGGCTGGCTGGTGGTGCCCGCCATTGCGGCGCTGGCGCCGTCGACGGCGTCCGCGCCTGCCTGCCAGGCCGCCAGGTAGGTCGCGAGCTGACCCCCCGGGGTGTCGTGGGTGTGTACATGCACCGGCAGATCGAAGTTACTGCGCAACGCCGACACCAGGGTGGCCGCGGCCGGTGCGCGCAGCAGGCCGGCCATATCCTTGATCGCCAGCACGTGAGCGCCCGCGTCCACGATCTGCTCGGCCAGCTTGAGGTAGTAGTCGAGGGTGTAGATGTTCTCGTCCGGGTTGGACAGGTCGCCGGTGTAACTCATCGCGACCTCGGCGACCGCCGTACCGGTCTCGCGCACCGCATCGATGGCAGGCCGCATCTGATCGACGTTGTTGAGCGCGTCGAAGATGCGGAAGATATCGATGCCGGTCGTGGTGGCCTCGGCGACGAAGGCCCGGGTCACCTTCTCCGGATACGGCGTGTAGCCGACGGTGTTGCGGCCGCGCAACAGCATCTGCAGACAGATATTGGGCACCGCCTCGCGCAGCGCCGCCAGCCGCTCCCACGGATCCTCGTGCAGGAACCTCAACGCCACATCGTAGGTTGCGCCACCCCATGCCTCGATCGAGAGCAACTCCGGCGTCAGCCGGGCCACATGCCCGGCGACCGCGAGCAGCCCGCCGGTACGCACCCGCGTGGCCAGCAGGGACTGATGTGCGTCACGGAAGGTGGTGTCGGTGACCCCGACCGCGTCCTGTTCGCGCAATGCACGCGCGAAGCCCTCGGGGCCGAGGGTCAGCAGCCGCTGGCGCGAGCCGTCCGGCGGCGGCACCGAGAGGTCGATGGCGGGCAGCTTGTCGTGCGGGTAGACCGCGGTCGGGCGCTCACCGTGCGGCTTGTTGACGGTGACGTCGGCCAGGTATTCGAGGATTTTGGTGCCGCGGTCGGCGGATCGGCGCAGATCCAGCAGCTGCGGGCGTTCGTCGATGAACGACGTGGTGACCTTGCCCGCCCGGAAGTCGGGATCGTCGAGCACCGCGAGCAGGAACGGGATGTTGGTCGTGACGCCGCGGATGCGGAACTCGGCCAGTGCGCGGCGAGCCCGCGCGACCGCCGACGAGAAATCGCGTCCACGGCAGGTGAGCTTCACCAGCATGGAGTCGAAGTAGGCGCCGATCTCGGCACCCAGGTTCGCACCACCGTCGAGGCGGATACCTGCGCCGCCCGGGGTGCGGTAGGCGGTGATCCGGCCGGTGTCGGGACGGAATCCGTTGGCCGGGTCCTCGGTGGTGATCCGGCACTGCATGGCCGCGCCGCGAATGGCGACGGTGTCCTGGCTCAGGCCCAGATCGGTGAGGGATTCACCGGCGGCGATGCGCAGCTGAGATTGCACCAGGTCGACATCGGTGATCTCCTCGGTCACCGTGTGCTCGACCTGGATACGCGGGTTCATCTCGATGAAGACGTGCTTGCCGCGCTCGTCGAGCAGGAACTCCACGGTGCCGGCGCAGCTGTAGCCGATCTGACGGGCGAAGGCCACCGCGTCGGCACAGATCCGTTCGCGGAGTTCAGGATCGAGGTTCGGCGCGGGCGCGAGTTCGATCACCTTCTGGTGCCGCCGCTGCACCGAGCAGTCGCGCTCGAACAGGTGCATGACATTGCCCTGGGTGTCGGCCAGAATCTGCACCTCGATGTGGCGCGGGTTCACCACCGCCTGTTCGAGGAACACCGTCGGGTCGCCGAAGGCCGACTCGGCTTCGCGGGAGGCGGCTTCGATGGATTCACGCAGCTGCGCGGGGGCGGCGACCCGGCGCATACCGCGGCCGCCACCGCCGGCGACGGCTTTGACGAAGACCGGGAAGTCCATCGATTCGGCCGCTGCCAGCAACTCCTCGACGTTTGCCGACGGTTCGCTGGATTTCAGCACCGGAAGTCCGGCCGCCCTGGCCGCGGCGATGGCGCGCGCCTTGTTACCGGCCAGCTCCAGCACCTCGGACGATGGGCCGATGAAGGTGATGCCCTCACGAGCGCAGGCGGCCGCGAGATCAGGGTTCTCCGACAGGAAGCCGTATCCGGGGTAGATGGCGTCCGCGCCGGCCGTTTTGGCCGCCTCGATAATGGCCTCGATGGACAAATACGCCCGGACAGGGTGGCCTTCCTCGCCGATCTGATAGGCCTCGTCCGCCTTCAGTCGGTGGACCGAGTTGCGATCCTCATGTGGGAAGACGGCCACGGTCCCGATGCCGAGTTCGTAGGCCGCGCGGAAGGCGCGGATGGCGATTTCGCCGCGGTTGGCAACCAAGACTTTCGAGAACATGGGCCTAACGTACCTGCACTTGCGGCGAGGGCGAACGCCGAAGTCCCATTCGCAGGGATCTTCACAACCGGCTATGGCATCGTTGCGAAGTTGTGTTCACGGCAGCGTCACATTTCACCGTCCACCACCGCCTGCCGTGCGTCGAATCCGGGGACCGGAGGCGGGCCTACCACCAGTGCAGGGTGCGATAGCGAAGACCCCCGCGTAGCTGACCCACCGCGATTCCGATCAGTAGCCCGCGCTCCTCGCCGGTCAGGCCACCCGACAGGCCGAGCCGCACAATTCGCACCAGCACCTCGAGGAGGTGGTGCTCGGGCAGCCCGTTGCCGGGGAACTCGGCATTGAGCCGGGCCAACCCGATGCCACGCGCTCGGCCCTGCCGGTAGCCGGGCCGGAACCCTCGCCGATACCGATAGGCGACCAGGGCCGCGGGCAGAAAACCCAAGCGGAATCCCTCGCGGTGAGCGCGCCAGCCGAAAGCCAGGTCCTCATTCGCCGTGTAGGTGACATCCATCCCGCCGAGCTTGCGGTATACCGTCGTTCGGCAGGCCATGCTGGTTCCGACGATGACCGGCGCGAACACTCCCACCGGTTGGAACCGCTCCGGCGGCGGCACATCGGCGACGCCGCGCGGATTGTCGGCATTGAGCGAACTGCCCTCGACGGCCGAACAGATCAGGTCGTAGCCCTCGTCGAGAAACGCCAGCATCCGGCGCATCCAGTCGGGGTGCACCCGGTCGTCGTGATCGCAGAACAGCAGCACGTCACCGCTGGCGTGGTCGGCGCCGACATTGCGGGCATGCGCCGCGCCCGCCAGATCCGGAGCCGCCACATACCGCAGGTTCAGCCGCGCCCGCAGCGGATGCGTGGCGAGATGGGCGTCGAGGCCCGGCGCGCTGCGATTGTCGGCGACGACCACGTCGAACTCGCCATCATGATCCTGTTCCGCAAGGGCGGCGAGCTGCTCGTCGAGATGTCCGCGATCGGCGTCGGTGACGATGTGTGCGGGAATGACGACCGAGGTCGTCGGTGGTTTCGGTGCCTGCACGGCCCCTCCTGATCACCATTTGAAATACTGACGTTTAGGTTATGGCAGGGGCGGGTGGCTCACCACTCGAACGGCGCCCCGACTATCGTGGGCTCTGCAGCTGGTTCGCCGGCCGGACGACAAGGAGCCCCGAACGTCCGTCCCGGCGTCGAAGCCCGTCCCTGGCGGGTGAGAGGGAACCCGGTGGAAATCCGGGACTGTCCCGCAGCGGTGAGCAGGAACGACCGCCGTCATCAGCACTGGGCACACCGCCTGGGAAGCGACGGCCAGTAGGTCGGCCGAATCGGCCGGTGCCCGCGAGTCCGAAGACCTGCCCGTTGTGCCGGATACGCCGTATCCGGCGGCCATCGCCTCGTGGATCGGGCGCCGCCACCAGTGTTGACATTCGACCCGGCCGGGTGGCCGGGTTCTTCGGGGTCTCATCGGTGTCCGCGCACCCGAAACGGCGACGGCTGTCGAACTTCAGCAATGGAGAACACCGTGACTGCACTTTCGCCAAGCCCGTTCACCGCAACGGTTCTCGGACTTCCCCGGGTGGGGCCGCGCCGGGAACTCAAACGCGCCACCGAGTCCTACTGGGCCGGACGCATCGGCGCGGACCAACTGCACGACACCGCCCGCGAGCTGCGCCGCTCCCAGTACGCCGAATTGCTCGCCGCCGGACTGGATTCGGTTCCGGTCGGTACTTTCTCCTACTACGACCAGGTGCTCGACACCGCCGTCCTGCTCGGCGCGTTGCCACCGCGGGTGGCCGGGATCGACAACCCCCTTGATCGCTATTTCGCCGCGGCGCGGGGCAACGACTCGGTCGAGCCGCTGGAAATGACCAAGTGGTTCGACACCAACTACCACTACCTGGTCCCCGAAATCGGTGCCGAGACGACGTTCTCGTTGCACCCCGAGGCGTTGCTCGACCAGCTGCGCGAGGCGATCGAGCTCGGAGTGCCCGCGCGTCCGGTCGTCATCGGGCCGATCACCTTCCTGAAGCTGGCCAAGACCAGCGGCGCGGCCGCGCTCGACCGCATCGGCGAACTGATTCCGCTGTACCGGGAACTGCTGGGGCTGCTGGCCGACGCGGGCGCGAGCTGGGTACAGATCGATGAGCCCGCCCTCGTCACCGATCTGACCGAGGACGAGCTGGCCGTGGTGCGCCAGGTGTACACCGAACTGCCGGCGGCCGAGCGCCGCCCGGCGGTGCTGGTCGCCACGTACTTCGGCACACCCGCCGCCGCACTGGCGGCGCTGGCAGGCACGGACGTCGAGGGCGTCGCGGTCGATCTGACCTCGGGCACCGATGTCGCCGAGGTGGCGGCCGTGCCCGCGCTGGCGAACAAGCTGCTCGTTGCCGGTGTGGTCGACGGGCGCAATGTGTGGCGTACCGATCTGGACGCCGCCCTGACCACTCTCGGCACCCTGCTCGGGTCCGCGGGCTCGCTCGCGGTGTCCACCTCGTGCTCGCTGCTGCATGTCCCGTACTCGTTGGCCGTCGAGACCCGGCTGGACGACGCGCTGCGCTCGTGGCTGGCCTTCGGTGCCGAGAAGGTCGGCGAGGTGCGGCTGCTCGCAACGGGTTTGAGTGCGGGCACGGAGGCGATCACCGCCGAGTTGGCCGCCGCGCGTGCGGCTTCGGCGAGTCGCAAGACCGACCCGCGAATCAGCAACGCCCAGGTCCGCGCCCGGCTCGAGGCACTCGGTCCCGATGCCATCCGGCGCGCCCCGGCCGAGCAGCGGCGCACCCTACAGCAGGAACGGCTGCAGTTGCCGCCGCTGCCGACAACCACCATCGGCTCCTACCCGCAGACCTCGGCGATTCGGCTGGCACGCGCGGCATTGCGCTCGGGCGAGATCGACCAGAGCGAGTACGAGCGCCGGATGCGCGATGAGATCGCCGATGTGGTGGCGCTGCAGGAGAAGCTGGAGCTGGACGTGCTTGTGCACGGCGAGCCCGAACGCAACGACATGGTGCAGTACTTCGCCGAGCAGCTCGACGGATTCGCGGCAACCGATCTCGGTTGGGTGCAGTCCTACGGCACCCGGTGCGTGCGCCCGCCGATCCTGTTCGGTGATGTCAGCCGCCCGGCGCCGATGACCGTCGACTGGATCACCTTCGCCCAGTCGCTGACCGATAAGCCGGTCAAGGGCATGCTGACCGGTCCGGTCACCATTCTGGCCTGGTCGTTCGTCCGTGACGACCAGCCGCTGGCGGAGTCGGCCCGGCAGGTGGCGCTGGCCATCCGGGACGAGACGGTGGATCTGCAGCACGCCGGTATCCGGATCGTGCAGGTGGACGAGCCCGCGCTGCGCGAACTGCTGCCGCTGCGGGCCGCCGATCAGCAGGGATATCTGGACTGGTCGGTGCAGGCCTTCCGGCTGGCGACCTCCGGTGTCGCGGACTCCACCCAGATCCACACCCATCTGTGCTATTCGGAGTTCGGTGAGGTGATCGACGCGATCGCGGGCTTGGATGCCGACGTGACCTCGATCGAGGCGGCGCGCTCGCATATGGAGGTCCTCGATGACCTGAATGCCGCCGGTTTCGATCTGGGTGTCGGACCGGGTGTCTACGACATCCACTCACCTCGGGTGCCCGGTGTCGAGGAGATCACCACGGCCCTGCGTGCGGCATTGAAAGCCGTTCCCGCCGAGCGACTGTGGGTCAATCCGGACTGCGGTCTGAAGACCCGCGGCCAGGCCGAGGTGGAGGCTTCGTTGCGCAATATGGTCGCCGCGGCTCGCGCCGTCCGCTGATCGACCCGACCGGATGAACGGAGCTGGGCCGCGCCCTCACATGCGCGGCCCAGCTCCGCATTTCCCACCCATCAACTGCACACCCCTCAACCCTCAGTCTCCCCCGC
>NZ_JAAGUY010000029.1 GCF_010868145.1 Nocardia cyriacigeorgica | reverse complement strand
CTCTCGCCGGTACTCGACCGGTTCCCCCGCTTGGACCCCCCGGAAGCCGAACCGCCCGAGGCCGAACCGCCCGAACCGGAACCACCGGAACCCGATCCATCCGAACCGAAGCCACCCGACGCAGACCCACCCGAAGCGCCACCGGAACCCGCACCTGTCGAACCGCCCGACGATCCGCCCGATGCGCCGCCTCCGACCGCACCACCCGTCGAATTGCCCCCGGAGGCCCCACCGCCGGACATCCCCGAACCATCTCCCGAGGACGTTCCGCCGTTCGGCACGCCGCCCGAGGCCTCATCGTCCCCGGTCCCGATCGGTCCGCCGGGAATCCCCACACCGCCCGGTGAGGTATCGCCCGCGGGAAGTGCGCCGGTGGACGAGCCGGGGGCCGTGCCACCCGGCACCGAACCGCCGGGCACGGAGCGAACATCCGGTGTCGAGCCGACAGGAGTTCCTGGTTCGTTCTGCCCTGGCGTCACATCATCGGGGATCGAACCTGGCACCCCAGGAACAGGATTCGTCCCATCGTCGGCGCCGGGCGCACCACCGGGAATCGATGGCGCGCCTTCGACCGGACTGCTGGGCGGGCGCACCGAGGTGTTCGGCTGCGAGAACGGCATCGGATTGCGGAACCGCGCGGGGTCGGCGTACGTGCCCGACAACTCGTCGGACCGGTGCCGCCATTCGCGGGTGTCGGAATGGGTATCGCCACGGCTTTCGGCCATGGTCGGCCCCTGCGGTCGCGGCCCCTGCGGTTGTCCGTACGCCGAGGGCGAGACCATCGCGGCATACCCGGTCAGGCGCGTCGGGACACCGGCCACGGCGCGGGCCATTCCCGCCGCGGCATGGCCGACGGCGCCGACATTGCCGATGAGGGCTCCGTCCACGTCGAGTTCGACGAGCAGTGCGTCGTTCGGGAGGTCCAAGCGGGGGAACCGGTCGAGTACCGGCGAGAGCTGGGTGTCGACCGCGCCACCGCCGAACATGGTGGCGGCCGACATCGCGATCGCGGAAAAGATTGCCGCACCGGAGAACACCGGCGGGTGGAAGCTCGCGCCGGGGGCGGCGGGCATTGCGGTGCGCGCCGCGAGGTAGGCGGCTCCGGCCGCGACGGTCTGGCCCGGATCGGCCGACATGACGATGGGCCTGCCGAGCTCGGCGAGGGTCCGCGCGACTTCGGGCGGCCGAGCCGCGCCACCGATGACGAGGATTCGCCCTATATCGGACATGGCGATCCCTGCCGAACGCACCGCAGCCCGCACCACCTCGAGCGAATCACGGATCTGCTCCACCCGCAGACTGTCGGTATCGACAAACGACGTCATCGCGACGGTGCCGGGCGCCGCCGAGGCGGACATCTTGCCACCCGCGTAGCGGGCGATCATCGCGCCGAGCGGGCGGCCGCCGAAGTCGTAGCAGCGCACCGGTTTCCCGACCATGGGGTGATCGCGCCAATCGGGGCCGACCCGGACCACCGTGATGTCGAGGCTGTTGCCACCGAGGTCGTAGACGAGAACGAATTCCGAAGGCAGCGGGCCCTGTTCGCGCTCGAGCCATTCGGCAGCGGCCACGGGTTCGGGGACGAGCTCCACATGCCCGATCCCGGACAGGTCCAATGCTTGACGCAGCAGGGAGACCTGCTTGTTGGAGTAGGCCGCGGGATAGGTGGTGGCCACGCCCGCGCAGGGTTCGGCCGAGGCCAGCAGGCTGTGCACGACCGCGGCGATCATGTTCGCGGGCGACCAGATCCGTCCACCGATGGTCACCGAGTCGGGGTCACGGGCGAGGTCCGCGAAATCGGTGGCCGCGACAGCGAATTCGGGAATGCCTCCGACCCGGAGGCAGTTCGTGCCGTCGAAGACGGCAGTCGTGCGCCTGGTTCGCACCGATGGCCGCGATTGCTCGGCGGTCGCCACCGCCGATACGGAGTTCACTGTGCCGATGCTGAAGCCCAGCCCTGTAGTCATTCGCTATCCCGTCAACGCACCGAGACCACGTCCCTCATGTGAAGAACCATGGGCCGCGGTCGTCTTCCAAACAGCCCCCACAGGTTAGCTGTTTCGACTCCGTCCGGATGCCGATTTGATATGAAAGGTTCAACCAATTGCGACTATTCGTCGAATGTGCTGGTCACAGCTTTTCGATTGGATGATCCAGACCCCTGGATCGATACGTTTCGGAGACGTCGCGTCGCAACCCGCAATCATTCGGCGATCAACTCCCACACACTCGCCGCGGATCAATGAAGACTCCTCGGCATTCGTGCAGTACACACCTACCAGTCGGTAACCAAACCGTTGCTACCGCGCGGAAAATCAACCGAGCGGTCGCTTCCGATCAGATGGATGACAGGTCAACGCAACGGCGGATTTCCGCCAGCACACCTGCCGTCCGCCGAGTTGACTGGAGATCACGACGTCGTAGCGCTGACCAAAATGCAAGTACCAGAAGGGAAACCGATTCCATGGCACAACGATTCGCCGAGCAGGTCGTCTTGATCACCGGTGCCACCTCAGGTGTGGGCGAGGCCGTGGCCCGGCGGGTGTCCGCCGAGGGCGCTGCGGTCGTCCTCGGTGCGCGCGGCAAAGAAGCGGGCGTGCGGGTGGCCGAGGAGATCCGTGCCGACGGCGGGCGCGCGGTATTCGTGCCCACCGATGTACGCAACGAGGAAGAGGTGGCCGCCCTGACCCGGGTCGCCCTCGAGGAGTTCGGCCGCCTCGATGCCGCGTTCAACAATGTCGGCGCGGTCACCGCCTATGGGCCGGTCACCGAGATCGACGATGCGGCCTGGCGCGGTGAACTCGAACTCAACCTGACCAGCGTCTTCTACGGTATGCGCCACCAGGTTCCGGCACTGGCCGCCTCCGGGGGCGGGGCGATCTTGAACAATGCCTCCAACCTGGGTGTGGTCGGAATGGCCTCGGTCGCACCATACGTCGCGGCCAAGCACGGTGTGGTCGGGTTGTCCCGCGCGGTCGCGCTGGAAGCGGCCGAACAGGGCATCCGGGTGAACGCGCTGGTCTCCGGCGCGGTCGATACGCCGGCGTTCCGCAACTCGATGGGCGCGACTCCGGAAGGCGAGGCCGCGATCGCGGCGCTGCACCCGCTGGGCCGGATCAGCAAGCCGGAGGAGATCGCGTCGCTGTGCGCGTATCTGCTCAGCCCGGAGTCGAGCTTCGTGACCGGCGCGGCGCTCGCGATCGACGGTGGTTTCACGGCACGTTGACCACCAGCACCGCGCACCGGCCCCTCATCGGCCGATGCGCGGTGCTGCGCCGAGATCCGGTGGATCCCCGCCGCACACACGACAATCGCGCCGGAGTCGACGACTCCGGCGCGATTGTCAGAACAGATTCAGATCCGGTTGAGCAGGCGTCGAACCGCTCCGGTCGGACGCAATACCGCGCCACCGGGCCGCAATTCGGGCTGCCTGCTGCGCACCAACCGGTCGAAACCGGCCGCACCGCCCGACGGCGCGCGCAGCCTGCCCGCGTTGAAATCGTCGGCCAACTGCTGCACCGTCTGCTGGGCGCAGGACTTATTGGTGCCGATGAAGCCGGTGGGACCGCGCTTGATCCAGCCGGTGACATAGGTGCCAGACAGCACCGAACCACCGGGCTGTTCCAGGACACGACCGTCCAGGTTCGGGATCACACCCGCACGCTCGTCGAACGGCAGACCCGGCAGCGGCACACCGCGGTAACCCACCGAGGTGAGCACAAGGCCGGCGTCCAGCCGTTCGGTCTGCTCGGTCGGCACCGCGCGCATGGCGCCGTCACCGTCGGCGACCAGCTCGTTGCGAACCACCTCGATACCGGTCACTTGGTCCGGGCCGAGAATCTCGGTCGGCGAGGACAAGTAGCGGAACACGATCCGGCGCCGCTGCCCGAACGGGCGGGTGCGCACACTGTGCAGCAGACGCAGCTTCTGCTCCACCTGATAGGGCAGATCGTCGGTGATCTCGGGCAGCTCGCCCTCGATGACGATGTCGATATCGGCCCCGAGCAGGCCGACGAACTCCGGCACCGTGAACGCCGACTCCGCCGGACCGCGCCTGCCGAGGATGACGACCTCTTCGATCTTGCTGTCGCGCAGGGCATCCAGCGCGGTCTGCGAGATGTCGGTGCCGACGAGCGACTCGGGGTCGATGGTCAGGATGCGCGCCACATCCAGCGCCACATTGCCGTTACCGACGATCACCGCGCGCTTGCTCGAGAGGTCGAAGGTCCGGCCGACGTGATCGGGATGGCCGTTGTACCAGGCGACGAAATCGGTGGCCGACACATTGCCCGCCAACCCCTCGCCCGCGATACCGAGCTTGCGATCGGAGGACGCGCCGACGGCGTAGATCACCGCGTGGTGGTAGGCCAGCAGCTCCTCATGCGAGATGTGCTTACCCACCTCGACATTCAAGTACGAACCGAAGCCGGGCTGCGCCGACATCACATCGAAGAGCTGACTGACCTGACGGGTCTTGGCATGGTCGGGCGCCACGCCGTGGCGCGCCAAGCCGTAGGGCACCGGCAGCCGGTCGAACATGGTCACCGAGACGTCGGGCTGGGTGAGCAGCTCATCGGCGGCGTACATGGCCGAGGGGCCCGAGCCGACGACCGCCACCCGCAGGGGCTCGCGCTCGGTCCGGATCTCCGGTGCGGGCACCGGCTGCGCCAGAATCGGGCGCGGCCGGGACTGCCGGTAGAAGTCGGCGTTGATCTCGATGAAGGGCTTCTGCTCGTCGGTCAGCTTCTTCGACGAGGTGATCGCGTCCACCGGGCAAGCCGAGGCGCAGGCACCGCAGTCCACACACGCCTGCGGGTCGACGTAGAGCATCTCGGCAGTGCGGAAGTCGGGCTCGTCGGGCGTGGGGTGGATGCAGTTGACCGGGCAGGCGTAGACGCAGGACGCGTCGCTACAGCAGGACTGCGTGACAACGTAGGGCATGGGTACCTCAGGCCGCCTTGCCGACCACGCGCAGCGGCTCGGAACGGTAGCGGGTCGAATGACCGTCGATACCGAGCAGCTTCCACACGCGCTTGGAAATCGGGTTCATCAAGCCGATTTCCTTGGCCAGCGAACGGACATCGGCGAAGTAGTCGCTGAAGACCTGCTTGGCTTCCTTTGACCCGTAGAACAGTTCCTTGCGGACCGAATCCGGGATGTCGAACTCGTCGAAGAAGGCGCGCGGCGGGGTCGCGATGGAGCGGCCGAGAATCCACATGACGATCGGCATCGCGATCGAGAGGATGAAGCGGTTGGCCGCGTTGCCCTCGGGCACGTGCTGCTTGAGGAACTCGTGCGCGAAGGAGATGTGGCGGGCCTCCTCGGCGACATGGATGGCCATGACACCGCGCATGATCGGATGCACTTCTTCACCGGAGCGCAGGATGTCCTTCTGGATGTGGTCGATCGGCTCCTCGCCGGCGAGCACGGCCATGAAGAACAGGTTCGGGAACAGCACCGCGACGGGGACGACAAGCTGCCGGAACTGGCGGACCAGCGGACCCATCCCCGGCACGTCGATGCCGATGCGGTTGACCATCTCTTGGAACATCAGGGTGTGGTTGTGCTCCTCGATCATCTCGTGGGAGCAGTAGCGGAATTCCGGCGAGCCGTTGGGCAGGCCGAAGACATGCTGCATCATGCCGCTGATGAGGATGGCCTCGAACTGCAGACCGACCTTGGCCACGTTGGCCTGGCGGTACTTACCGACCGCGATCTTCTGCTCGTCCGACAGCGCGAGGTACCAGGGGTGGCGGCCCAGCGGATCGGCCGACTGCGGCAGGATCCAGCGCTCGGGCTTGGTCTCGGCGTCGAAGTCCGGGTTTTCCCAGTCGATGTCCTCGAAAGGGTCGAAGTGCCGGTTCACCGAGCCCTCCGACAGCAGCAGCAACTTCTGCGCGTACTCCTGGGCCTGCGCGACTACCGGGTCGATATCAGGTGTCGTGGTGGCTGCGGACATCGTCGTCACTGCCTCTCGGTCGGGAACTCCTGTTTAACTGTTCCCAATAGTTACACCAACCGTGAGCCACGTCAACACGGGTGAGGTCCGGACGGCGGGTCGGCGTCGCTGCGCACCCGCCGGACCCGGACCTGCCCTGTGTACTCCTAACCCGCCCCGAGCTGCGACAACGCCGTCAGCACCGCGTCGCTCGGGACGGTGAGTGTCAACGCGACGGCCACTGCCGACACCCCCGCCGCCACCGCGGCCCGCGCATTCCTGCGCAACTTGCGGCGGGAGAATTCCCACGCGCGCGGGCCCGACCCGCGCTTCCGTCCCGGATCCACCGAGGCCGCCACCATGCGACGGGCCATGATCGCGGCCCCTGCGGCGATGGTGCGCTCGGGATCGGGCGCCGTGACCACCGGGCGCGCCAATTCCGCACCGAGCACCCGCACCACCTCGGCCGGTCGCGCTGCCCCGCCCACGACCAGCACCCGGTCGACATCGGCCATGGTCACATCGGCCTGCCGCAGGCACCGATAGACCAGCTCCAGCGAGCCGCGCACGTGCTCGCTACGCAATTCACCCGCGCGATCCCGCGCCGGCGCGCCTGCCGGGACGTCGGGATCGACCTCTGAGGATTGTCCGTGCACCGCCTGCGTGGTCACCAACGCGCCGAACGCCCGGCCACCGAAGTCACGGGACCGAAGGGTGCCCATCACCGGGTTGTCCGGGCACCCGGCACCTACCCGCACCAACGTCACATCCAGGCTCGCACCGCCGAGGTCGTAGACCAGGGCAAGACCTGGCATGAGTGGCCCGTGCTCGGCCTCGAGCCACGCGGCCGCCGCCACCGGTTCGGCCACCAACACCACCCGTTCCAGTCCGGCCGCATCGAGTGCCGTACGGAGCGCACCCACCTGGTCGTCGCTGTAGCCGACCGGGTGGGTGAGGGTGATACCGGTGTCGTCGCCGGTGGAGCGCAGCTCGTCGCGGGCCTCCGCAATCAGGCAGTCAGCGACGACCGCCACCAGATCTGCGGGTGCGAGGGCGCGATTGCCGACGCGAGCAGCAGACGCGCCGCGCTCGGTCAGATCCGCGAATTCGGTGACGACCCGGCCGTGCCGGGGAATAGTGCCGAGCCGGGCCATGCCCGTGCTGTCGAAGGTAAGGGTGGTGCGGTGGGTGACGGCGGGTGGCCGGGTGGCCCGGCGGCGTCGCCCCGGCGGCGCCTTCACCGAATCCTCCTCCGCGACTGCCGAAACCGTGTTCACCGTGCCGATGCTCAATCCGAGACCAAACGCCATCGAACTCCACCTGATCGCCGAGCGGACATGCTTCGAACGCCCATCAGGCAATCATTCCGCGATCGGTGTGCCAACCACCGGACATCAGGTTGTCCGCCATCGCCTCTCCCCCGCCGCGGGGAACGAGACTGCCGGTAACGCCCTCACCAGCCCCGCTGACCTGTTCGGGAACCAGCGACGACGTCCGTCCACGCTTTCAGCGGACACGCCCGGTGACCTGATCCGATTTGCCGGCCGGACACTGCCGTGGCTCGGCGATCAGCGGTGCACAGACACCACCGATCGCCGAGATGCGATCAGCCGGTGGGCAATTCCGGAATACGGGTGGCCCTGGCGTAGACGGTCTCACCGTCGGACAGGCGAAGCGCTTCGGCATCACCTCGGGTCACCTGCGCCGCGAACAGATCGCCTGTGGCGGCATTGCGCATTTCCACACGCACCTCGAAACCGAGATGCACCACCCGCTCCACCGTGGCACGGGTGACGCCCGCCGATTCCGCGGTGCCCTCGTGCTCGGCCATCGCCATGCTCGGATCGCGGCCAACGCGGATATCGTGCGGGCGCACCAGGTGACCATTGAGCCGGGCCACCGCGCCGAGGAAGGACATGACGAACTCGTTGGCGGGCCGGTCGTAGACGTCCTCGGGCGAGCCGACCTGTTCGATCCGGCCCGCGTTCATCACCGCGATCCGGTCGGCCACATCGAGGGCCTCTTCCTGGTCGTGGGTCACCAGCACCGTGGTCACATGGACCTCGTCGTGCAGCCGGCGCAGCCAGGTCCGCAGATCAGCGCGCACCTTGGCATCGAGAGCGCCGAAAGGCTCGTCCAGCAGCAGCACCTGTGGGTCGACGGCCAACGCACGTGCCAGCGCCATGCGCTGACGCTGACCACCCGACAACTGCGCCGGATAACGATGCTGGAAACCGTCAAGGCCCACGATGCCGAGCAGCTCGTCCACCCGCTTGGCAATCTCGGCCTTCGGCCGCTTGCGGATCTTGAGCCCGAACGCCACGTTGTCGCGCACGGTCATGTGCTTGAACGCGGCGTAGTGCTGGAAAACGAAGCCGATATCGCGCTTCTGCGGCGGTACCCGGGTGACGTCGCGATCGGAGATCACCACCACCCCGGAGTCCAGCGTCTCAAGCCCGGCGATCGACCGCAGCAGCGTCGACTTGCCCGATCCGGACGGACCGAGCAGCGCGGTCAACTCACCGGAGGGAATATCGATGCTGACGTCGTCCAGCGCGGCGAACGAACCGTAATTCTTGCGCGCGTTGGTCACGGTAATCATTGGTTGCCTCCGGCAGTCGACATGGGTGCCCTGCGCGCGGCAGTGCCGATCATTTGTTGCCCCGCTTGCGTTCGAGGAGGGTCATCAACAGGAGTGTGACCAGGGCGATACCCATCAGCAGGGTGGCGGCGCTATAGGCACCGAAGCTGTTGTGGTCGTCCACATACCTGGCGTGCACCAGCAGCGTCAGGGTTTGCGAGACGCCGGCGAAACCGGAGGACACCATGATCACCGCACCGAACTCGCCGAGCGAGCGGGCAACAGTGAGCACGATGCCGTAGGTCAGGCCCCAGCGGATCGCGGGCAGGGTGATCTGCCAGAAGGTCTGCCAGCGCGAGGCGCCCAGTGTCGCCGCTGCCTGTTCTTGATCGTCACCGATCTCGTGCAGCACCGGCTCGACCTCGCGCACCACGAACGGCAGCGTGACGAAGATCGTCGCGATCACCATGCCCGGCAGCCCGAAGATCACCGTGAACCCGGCCGAATCGAGTCCACCGAACCAGCCGCCCGCGCCCCACAGCATGATCAGGGCAACACCGACCACCACCGGCGAGACCGCGAACGGCAGATCGACGATGCCCTGGACCAGGCTGCGGCCGGGGAATCTGCCGCGGACCAGCGCGAGCGCGGTGACGATACCGAAGACGACGTTCACCGGGACCACGATCGCCACGATGATCATCGACAGGTTGAACGCCGAGATCGCGGCTGGCGTGCTGATGGAATCGAGGAAGGCACCGATTCCATCGCCGAACGTCCGGAACAAGATCACCCCGAGCGGCAGCACGAGGAGCACGAACAGATACCCGAGCGCGACTACGCGCAGCGAGAGCCGGACCGGAGTCGAGAGCTTCATCGCGCCTCCTGCTCTTTCCTGGCCGACCGCTCGGCGAACAACCGCAGCACGAGCAGCGAGACGAACGCGATGGCCAGCAGTGCCACCGACACCGCCGCGGCAGCCACCGGACGGTCGACCTCGATCTGCTGCTGAATGTATTGCGAGGCCATCTGGGTTTCGCGCGGGATATTGCCGCCGATCAGCACCACCGAGCCGTACTCGCCGATGGCGCGGGCGAAGGCGAGCCCACCGCCGCTGATGATCGCGGGGGTCAGCGTGGGCAGCACGATGCGCCGGAACGTGGTCCAGTTGTCCGCGCCCAGCGACAGCGCGGCCTGCTCCACTTCCTTGTCCACCTCGATCAGCACCGGCTGCACCGACCGCACCACGAACGGCAGTGTGACGAATGCCAATGCCACCACCAGACCGGGCTGGGTGGCATTGAGATGGATATCGATCGGGCTCTGCGGGCCGTACAGCGACAGCAGCACGATGCTGGCCACGATGGTCGGCAGCGCGAACGGCAGGTCGATCAGCGCGTTGACGACGCCCTTACCCGGGAAGTCGTCCCGCACCAGTACCCAGGCGATGAGGGTGCCCATCACCACGTTGATCAGCGCGACGATCACCGAGACGAACACGGTGACCTTCAGCGAGGCCAGCGCGACCGGCGAGGTGACCGCGTCCCAGAAGCCTGCCCAGCCCTCGTCGAAGGCGCTGACGGTCAGTGCGGCCAGTGGCAGCAGCACGATGATGCTGAGCCACAGCACCGCGGTGGCGATGCCGAGCGGGCCGACCGAGCCCGTTACCCGCAGCCACGACCAGTTCGGTCCCCGCGATCCCGCGGCCGCGGGTTTGCTCAGGTCTGTGGCGACGCCGGAACCGGCGGCTTCGGTTCCGACGCTGTTACTACTGTCTGTCACGGTGTCGAGTATCGCGTGTGTGCCGGATCACCCGACTACTTGGTGGCGTTGTCGTAGATGACGGCGATCTTGCCGGTGCCCTGCGCGAACAGCTCGGCGTCGACCGTCTTCCACCCGCCGAGGTCGGCGATCGTGTACAGCTTCTCCGGTTGCGGGAAGTCCGAAGCGAACTCGGCCGCGACGCCGGGATCGACCGGGCGGAAGCCGGCCTCGGCCCAGGCGCGCTGCCCCTCGGGGGTGTACAGGAAGTCACGGAAGGCGATGGCCTTCTCCTGGTTCTGGCTGCTCTTCAGCACCGCGACCGGGTTCTCGATCCTGAAAGTGTCGGCCGGGACGATGTGCTCGACCGGATCACCATTGCGTTCGACAAATATCGCCTCGTTCTCGTAGCTCAGCAGCACGTCACCGGTGCCCTGCAGGAACGTCTCGGTGGCGTCGCGACCGGACTTGGGTTGCACTCGCATGTGCTCGGGGGAAATCAGTTGGGACAGGTAGTCCAGACCCGCCTGCGGGTTCTTGCCGCCCTCGCTCTTGGCCGCGTAGGGCGCCAGCAGATTCCATTTGGCCGAACCGGAGCTGAACGGGTTCGGGGTCACCACCTCGATGCCGGGCTTCAGCAGGTCGTCCCAGGTCTTGATGCCCTTCGGGTTGCCCTCACGGACCACGATCGCGACGACCGAACCGAACGGAATTCCCTTGTTGGCGTCGGCATTCCAGTTCTGGTCGACCAGACCCGCATCCACCAGCCGGGTGACGTCCGGTTCGACGGAGAAGTTCACAATATCGGCCTCGGCGCCATCCTTGACCTTGCGGGACTGGTCACCGGAGGCTCCGTAGGACTCCCGGACCCGCACCCCATCGCCCGCTTCGGTCTTGTTGAACGCGGGGATCACCTTGTCGAAACCGGGCTTGGGCACGGCGTAGGCGAACATGTTGATGGTGCCGCCGCTACCGTCGGCGACCTCACCGTCGACCGAATCGCTCGATCCACCGCTGCACGCGCTGAGCGCGAACGCGGCGATCGCGGTGAAGGCGATGGCGGCGCGTCGTCGACGCGTAGTGAGCCGGCTGCTGCGTGACATGGGGTGGACCTTTCTCGGGGCCGCCATGAGCTCTCTGGCCTGAATGGCGGTGACACTTCGGGATCGAACGAAAGACCTGCCGAGGGAGTGGCAGTGGCGCGACTTGGCCGGAACGGCCGCTGGGTTCGGGCAACGCTGCGAAAAAGGTGCGCACCAGTCTAGGAGGGAACGCGCAGAACTGCCCGGATTCCGATCACCGACAGTGAATATCCGCGACGACGAGGCAGCCGACCGCGATCAACGCCAATTCATGGCGGACCTGCGGCACAACACTCGACGACACCCGGCAGACTGTAGCAGAGCACTCGAGGCGATTCGAATCGACGAATCCCAGATCGACGGGGGTAACACACCATGACGACCAGCCCTGACCGCTTGCGCGCGCGGCTGCCCGAAATCAGCACGCGCGCCTGGGAACACCCGGCCGACCGCACCGCGTTGGTCGCGCTGCGCTCACTGAGCGGGTTCGACCTGGTCCTGCGCACCCTGTCCGGGCTGCTGCGCGAACGTCAGTATCGGCTGATGTATCTGGCGACCGCCGTCCGGGTCGATGACCGACAGTTCCGGTCCCTGCACCAGCTGCGCCAGGACTGCGTCGAGATCTTGGACGCGGCCACCACGCCGGAGATGTTCGTGGTGCAGAGCCCGGAGGTGAACGCGTTCACGATCGGCATGGACAAGCCGTTCATCGTGCTGACCACCGGCCTGGTCGATCTGCTCGACCAGGAGGAGATGCGCTTCACCATCGGTCACGAGCTCGGCCACGCGTTGTCCGGGCATGCGGTCTACCGCACGATGCTGATGCATCTGCTGCGGATGGCCGACGGGATCGGGTGGATGCCGATCGGCGGCTGGGCGCTGCGGGCCATCGTCGCGGCGCTGATGGAATGGAGCCGCAAATCCGAACTCTCCGGCGACCGGGCCGGTCTGCTGTGTGGGCAGGATGTGGATGCCTCGGTCCGGGTACATATGAAGCTGGCCGGCGGTGCCCGCGTCGGGGAGATGAATCTGGGTGCGTTCCTGGCGCAGGCCGATGATTACGACCGGTCCGGAGACCTGCGTGACGGGGTGCTCAAGCTGCTGAATCTGGAATTGCAGAGCCACCCGTTCTCGGTGCTGCGGGCCGCCGAACTGCGACGCTGGATCCAGAGCGGCGACTACGAACGCATCCTCGGCGGAGACTATCCGCGACGCGCGCACGACAAGAACGCCAAGATCAGCGAGGAGATCAAACAGGCGGCGCGCAGCTACCGCGATTCTTTCGACCAGTCCGAGGATCCACTGATCCGCACGGTGCGCACCATGGGCCGCGATATGGGCGCGGCGGTGAACACCGTCGGTCAGGAGGTCGGCGATACCGTCGCCAAGGTCGGCAAGCGATTCAACGACTGGCGCCGCGGCAGCGACGAGCGGTCGGCCTCGTTCAGCGAGTGAAGAACCAGGCGATGACCACCAGCACGAGCAGAGCGACCAGGGCCAGCTGAACACGGGAACGTGGCATCAGCGGGCTCCGCTCTGCGCGTGCTCGCGGGTCTCGACCAGTGGTTCCACGGGCGCGGCGGCCTGCGCCAGCCGCGCAGAGCGGTAACGGCCCGCCCGGACCCGGTGCTGGGCCAGCGCCACCCGGTGCTGGACAACCTTGAGCGCGCGGTCGAGCAGGTAGGCGATGGCGAAGCTGATCGGCACCATGCCCACCAGTACCACCAGGAACTGCGGGATGAACGGAAGACCCGCCACCCACAGTTCGAAGCCGTCCCACCAACCCGCTATGCGATCCACGATCACCAGCGTAATCGACACCGGATAACGGCCTCCGCGGTCGGCCCGCGCGCATCGTTGACCTGAACCGTGGTTGAGAGTGCACGCTGGTCGTATGACACAAGCCGCGGAATTCTGGAATACCGTCTACGACAACGACACCGCTCCCTGGGTGATCGGCGAACCGCAGCCCGCGATCGTCGAGCTGGAGCGGACCGGCGGCATCAGGGGGCGGGTGCTCGATCCGGGCAGCGGTGCCGGTGAACACACCATTCTGCTGACCAAACTCGGCTACGACGTCCTCGGCGTGGATCTGTCCCCGAGCGCGGTCGAGTACGCCCGCCGCAACGCGGCCGCCAAGGACGCGTCGAACGCACGGTTCGAGGTGGTCGACGTGCTGGCCATCGCCGATCGTCCGGCAGGCGATTTCGGCCCCTTCGACACGATCGTCGACAGTGCGCTTTTCCACGTCTTCGGTACCGATCCGGCGG
The DNA here is from genome assembly GCF_010868145.1 of Nocardia cyriacigeorgica. Lineage (GTDB taxonomy): Bacteria > Actinomycetota > Actinomycetes > Mycobacteriales > Mycobacteriaceae > Nocardia > Nocardia cyriacigeorgica_D. The sequence goes on along the minus strand of NZ_JAAGUY010000029.1, from coordinate 63,219 downwards.
CGAGGGCCGCCTACGTGCGCGGATTGCGCGCGATCTGCGCACCCGGCGGGCTGGTGCACATCCTGGCGCTGTCGGATGTCGAGCCCGGATTCGGACCGCGGATCAGCGACGCGATCATCCGGGATTCGTTCACCGACGGCTGGGAGATCGAGGATCTGCGCCCGGCCACCTATCGCGGCCGCAATACCGAAGTGGTCGCCGAGGAGGTCGCGCGTCTCGGGCTGCCGCAGGAAGGCCCCATCGATACCGCCGCCTGGCTGGCCCGCATCCGTCGGATCTGAGCATCTTCGCGCCGGTGGAGCGGTCGATGCCACCTCCACCGGCGCGGTGCGGTGGACGCGCCGGGGGCGCGGGGTGATCATGAAGTTATGGCGATCTCCGAGGATCACGACGTCAAGCAGACGGCGCATTCGCTCATCGAATCCCGGCGCCGGTCGAATTTTCCGCCGATCGACGACTACGCTTTCCTGTCCGACTGCGAGACCAATTGCCTGATCGCCAGCAACGGCTCCGTCGAGTGGATGTGTGTGCCGCGACCGGACTCGGCGAGCGTGTTCGGCGCCATGCTCGACCGCAATGCCGGACATTTCCGCATCGGGCCCTACGGACGCAATGTGCCCGCGGCGCGCCGCTACCTGCCGGGCGGAATGATCCTGGAAACCACCTGGCAGACCGCCACCGGCTGGCTGATCGTGCGCGACGCACTGGTTCTGGGGCCGTGGCACAACAACTTTCAGCGCAGCAAGACCCATCGGCGCACACCGATGGACTGGGATGCCGAGCACATGTTGCTGCGCACGGTGAAATGCGTCAGCGGCACGGTCGAACTGGAGATGAGCTGCGAACCCTCCTTCGACTACCACCGGGAGACCGCGCTGTGGGAGTACACCGGCAAGGTGTACGAGGAGGCCACCGCCCAATGCGCCGCCGACCCGAGTTCGGGCCCGACCCTGGTGCTGACCACCGATCTGCGGATCGGCTTGGAGGGGCGGGAAGCGCGCGCCCGCACCCGGATGCAGGAGGGCGATGAGGTGTATGTTGCCCTGACCTGGTCGGAGCTGCCCGCACCACAGACCTTCGCCGAGGCGGCGCAGAAGATGTGGACGACGGCCGAATGCTGGCGTCAATGGATCACCCTTGGCAAGTTCCCCGATCACCCATGGCGCAGCTATCTGCAGCGCAGCGCACTGACGCTCAAGGGCCTGACCTACGCACCGACCGGCGCCCTGATGGCCGCCGCGACCACGTCCCTGCCGGAAACGCCGGGCGGCGAACGCAATTGGGACTACCGCTACAGCTGGGTCCGTGATTCCACCTTCGCCCTGTGGGGTTTGTACACCCTCGGGCTCGACCGCGAGGCCGACGATTTCTTCGCCTTCCTCAACGACGCGACCACCGGCGCCGACGGTGAACCCGTTCCGCTACAGGTGCTCTACGGGATCGGTGGCGAACGCAAGCTCACCGAAACCACGCTCGATCATCTGTCCGGATACGACTCCGCCCGGCCGGTGCGCATCGGCAACGGTGCCTACGACCAGGATCAGCACGATATCTGGGGCACGATGCTCGACTCGGTGTACTTGCACGTCAAGTCACGCCAGCATGTGCCGGAGACCTTGTGGCCACTGCTGGAACGTCAGGTGGGCGCGGCGATCCGGCACTGGCGCGAACCCGACCGCGGCATCTGGGAGGTGCGCGGCGAGCCGCAGCATTTCACCTCGTCGAAAATCATGTGCTGGGTGGCGCTCGACCGCGGGGCGAAACTGGCCGAACTGCACGGCGAGATGGAGATCGCGGACCGCTGGTACAGCATCGCCGAGGAGATCAAGGACGACGTGCTCACCCACGGCGTGGATGCCGACGGCGTGCTCACTCAGACCTACGGCGGCGACAGCCTCGACGCGTCACTGCTGCTCGCGGTGCTGACCCGCTTCCTGCCGCCCGACGATCACCGCGTCCGCGCAACCGTGCTCGCCATCGCCGACCGCCTCACCGAGAACGGTCTGGTGCTGCGCTACCGCACCGAGACCACCGACGACGGACTGTCCGGGGCAGAAGGCACCTTTACCATCTGCTCGTTCTGGCTGGTGTCGGCGCTGGTGGAGATCGGTGAGCTCCACCGCGCCCGCCAGATGTGCGAACGGCTGCTCGGCTACGCCAGCCCGCTGCGGCTCTACGCCGAGGAGATCGAACCGCACAGCGGCCGCCATCTGGGCAACTTCCCGCAGGCATTCACCCACCTGGCCCTGATCAACGCGGTCACCCACGTGATCCGGGCCGAGGAGGCAAGCGACGCAGGCCGCTTCGTGCCCGCGCACACACCCGCCACCCAACACGGGTGAGCACACTGAAGCGCCCGAATCAGGCGGCGGGAATCAGCGCGTCGGCGCGTTCACGGACCCCACGCAGCGTCGCCATATCGGCATCGATGCGATCGAGTCGATCACGGCCGCGATCGCCGTACTTCTCCCCCGCCTCCTCGGCGACCCGCAGTGCTTCGTCGGCATTGCGCAGGACGTCTGTGGCGATCTCGGTGAAATGGTCGCGCAGTGACCGCTGGGTGGCGCGCAAGCGGTTCCTCGACTCCTTGCCAACCTGGAAAACGACATCGTCCATCAACCGGGCCACCGCAACCTTGGCCTCGGCCTGACGTCGCTGTTTGCGTGCCCGGCGGTCGTCCCACAGCGCGTTGATACCCAGCAGCACACCCGCACCGGCGGAATACCAGTTCACCAGCGACATGCCGAGCAGGCTGGTGGCCAGACCGACCATCAGGATGCCGCCGTAGGAGCCGCGCAGCGCCGAGAGGAACTGCTGGGTCACGCTCGTCTTCGCACTTTCCAGCGGCTCCAGCGGTGCCACCTGTTCGAGGACGTCACCCGGCTGCTCCAGCCGCACGTCCGGCAACGGTGGGGCGCGGTGATCGGCCGGGAATTTCGCCGCCACCTGCTCCGAGAGCTCCACCGAGCGGTAGTGGGCCGTCGCGAAGTTCTCCTCGACGGCCTCGCAGATGCGCGCGTCCAGGTCGGTACCGAATTCGTTCCAGCGCCGTGCCGGATCGGTCTGGGCGATCTCGGCTTCGGCGTCGCGGACCAGGCTGCGCAGCCGGTGCCGCAGATCGTGCTCGATATCGGCCATCAGCTCGGTGCTGCCGTCGGCGAGGGTCACCTGCCAGTTCGCCGTACGCTGACGCAGCTGATCGGCCTCGTCGCGGGCCGCGGCCAGCTGCGCGGTGATCTCCGAACGACGGCGCGGATCGCGCAGCGTCTCCGCCTCGGTACGCAGCGACGCCGCCAGGTGATCGCAGACCAGGCGGATATCACCCGCCGCGGCTTCGATTGCCACCTCATCGGCTCGGTTGACGATGAAATCGCGCAGATGATCGACCAGCTGCGGCAACCCGGATTCGATATCGCGCTGATAGTTGCCCACCAGACCGGCCTGTCGATGCATCTCCGCCGACACCGGCGCGACCGCGAAACCGAGACCGGCGGCGTCGAGCAGCTCGCGGTTGCGCTGCTGGGTGTGCGCCCAGTGCGGATGCATGTCGATCTTGTTCAGCACGCAGACCACCGTCGGGCAGATCTGCTGGATGCGCTGTAGATGACCGATCTGCTCGGAGGTCAGCTCGGTAGCGGCGTCACCGACATAGAGCACGGCGTCGGCGGCGGCGATCATCGACCAGGTGGTGTTGTCCTCGCGGGTCGCGCCGGGCGCGTCCATCAGCACCACACCCTCGGCCAGCAGCGGGCTCGGCTGGGTGAATTCGGCCCGGATGACGCCCTTCGCATTGAGTGCGGGCGCCGGGTCGAGCGGGTCGACGGGCTGACGTTCGATCCGTCCGCCACCCACCGAACGCACCAGGGTGGCGGTCGGCTCCGGACCGTGTTCGATGATGACAGGAACGCCGATCGGGACGTCGGTCGCGCTGACCTTCGCCCCGACCAGGGCGTTGACCAGGCTGCTCATACCGTTCTTGGCGTCACCGACCACCACGAGCCGCACCCGCGGATCATTCACCCTTGACCGGACCATGCTCAGCCGGCCGCCGAGGTCGTCGCGACCGGCGGACCGGGTCAGCTCCCGCAGGTCGTCGGTGATCCGGATGAGCGGGGCCATGGCGTCCGGATGTTTCACCGTCGCGGCCTCCAGTCCGGCTGCGGCAGACAACCCTGCTCCTCACTATCGTCGCTGGCGTCGAAGAATCTCTCGCACGCTGTCGGCTCCCATTCGATCATGGCGCCCGATTGCGCCGTCAACCCGTCCCGCTTCGCGCCGGTCACATGATGACGGCGTCCACGTGCGCCACCACATGATGTGTTTGCGCCATGGTCGTCTCCGGCATCAACGCACCGCTGAGCTCGCCACCGGCCAGGCCGAGCGGGCCGTGATCGGCGAGGGAAGCCGCCGCGAGCAGCGCCGGATCGTGATGTCCGGTGTCATAGTCGGCGATCGGCTTGACCCCGACCTGCGGTTTGATCGTCGGTGCCTGGGTGTTCGGCTGGATGTCGACCGTCGGCGCTTGGGTCGGCGGATCGTAGGTCGGCGCCGTTGGCCGCGGGGCGCTGACCGTCGGAACATCAGCGGTGGGAACGTCCGCGGTCGGAACATCGGCGGTGGGGATGTCCGCCGTCGGACGAGTCACCGTCGAGGGCAGGTCCGCCGTGGTCGGAGTATCGACGGTCGGCTGCGGCCGGGTGGTCGGCTCCGGCGCGTCGGTCGTCTGCGGACGGGTGGTAGCACCGCCGGTGGTTCCCGGTGTGGTGACGTCGTCGTCCGGATCCGAAGTGGTTGGGCGGGTGCTCGGAGCGGTGGCGCTCCCACCCGGCGTCTTGGTGATCGGATCGTCGGTGGTCGAGCTACCCGGCCGGGTTGTGCCCGACACACCCGGCAGTGTGGTGACACTGACGTCGGGCGTGGAGGTACTCGAGCCCGGCGAGGTGGTCCCGCCCGGCGTGCTCGGCGTCGGCACCGTCGAGGTGACCGTGGTCGGCGCGCCGGGTGTGGTGGTGCCCGTTGTCTGCGCCGGATCCTCGACACCGGTACCGATCGAGCCCGGACGTTCGGCAGGAACAGAACGCTCGAAGATCGCGGGGACCGCCGCGGCAGGCGCGGTGAGCGGCGACGGACCCGGTGGCGGCGCGATCACGTTCGCGATCGGCGATGTCGCGGCGTCGGGCTGGATCGTGGTCTGCAGTGGCGTTGCCGCCACCGGCTGAGCGACCGCGACCGGGGCCGCCGCCGCAGGCGCGACGGCCGCGGGAACGGGCGCGATCGCGGCGGGCGCGACCGAAGCGGCAGGTGCGACCGGGGCGGGAGCCGGGGCAGGCGCGGCTGGGGCGATCGGAGCCGGAGCCGCGGGGGCTGCGGGAGCCGAGTGCGTCACGGTCTGGGGTGTTGAATGGCCTGCCGAGGCACCGGTAGCGGCGGCCGAGCTCGCACCGCCGGCATGCGGCATGGTGACGCCACCGACCAGACCCTGATGAGCGCCACCGGATTCGCCGGCCTCTACACCGGGCTGGGTACCGTCCGGCACCCGCATGCCGTCGGAGAGCCAGTCGGTGTATTCGTCGAGCTGATCGCCGACATTGCCGACGCCGAAGTCGACCTCCATCGCGGTGGTCAGGTAGATCCCGTCCGGCCCGATGCCGAAATCGACGCTGAGCGAAGTGCCGAGAAACACACCGAGGCTGTCACCGTCGCCGACACCGTCGAACGGATCACCCGCGCCCGGTGCCGTGGTCTCGGCCTGAGCAACCGGTGACGTGCCCGGCAGCCCGAACGTCCCCGAGCCGGGGGCGACGAAACCATTGGTGCCAGGAAGCCCGAACCCGTGCCCGGCCTGCCCCAGCCCATGGCCGGGCAGACCGAATCCTTGGCCGCCTGGCTCCTCGAAACCACCCCCGCCGGTGCCAGGAAGCCCGAACCCGTTCGAAGGTCCACCGGCACCGGGGATTCCACCGATACCGGGAACACCCTCCGCCGATGCGCCGGGAATGCCACCGAGGCCGGGAACACCCTCGCCGGTCGCGCCGGGGATGCCGCCGATCCCGGGCACACCGGCACCGGTGTCCGCGCCGGGGATGCCACCGATACCTGGCACGCCCTCACCGTTCGAACCGGGCAGCCGCATGCCGTCGGGCCCGTTGTCGGGCAGCGACGGCAGCTGGAAGCCTGCGTCGGTACCGCCACCACCACTGCCCATGCCACCATCCAGTCGCGGCAGCGGCATGGTGACCCACGGATCGGCACCGGGGGCGCCGGGCTCGGGCGTCTGGTCGGCGACCGGGGTCGGCGCGAAATCTTCGGGATTCGGATCCGGGAAGGTGAGCACCGGGCTCGGCACATCCGGATCGGGATCGGTGTTGCGCGCCCAGCCGGCATTCCAGCTGTCGAGGTGGTGTTCGTTGCCTGGCCGCGCAGGAACTCCACCGCCGTTGGCGGCCACCAGTGCGCCGCCGGTGACGTACGCACCACCTCTGGCTACTCGCGCGACCCCGCTCGCTACACGGTAGGCAGTGTCGCCGCCACGCTCGTCGGCATCGAAGTCGCCGTCGAAGGGCAGGTCACGCGTCATACGAAACTCCACTCTCGGGTCTATCCAGCATCCTCACCACGCCGGACCGACCGAGAGTGAAGATCAGGTACCACCATATTTGTGCGGAACCCAGCTGTCACATCCTCCGGGACGCTGAAAAAGTTAACAACGCCACGCAAATTGCCACAGCCCCCAGTTATCGGGTGGCGACGCCGACACGAGCCGGCGCGCCATTATCCCTGATCAGGCCCGAGATCGCGCGCTATTTCTTGTCTTTCGGCTTATCCGACTGCGCATCGGAGGACAGCGCCGCGACGAAGGCCTCCTGCGGAACATCCACCCGGCCGATGGTCTTCATCCGCTTCTTGCCTTCCTTCTGCTTCTCCAGCAGCTTGCGCTTACGGCTGATGTCACCGCCGTAGCACTTGGCGAGCACGTCCTTGCGGATGGCGCGGATATTTTCGCGGGCAATGATTTTCGAACCGATGGCGGCCTGGATCGGCACCTCGAACTGCTGGCGGGGAATCAACTCGCGCAGTTTGTTGGTCATCTTGTTGCCGTAGGCCTGCGCGGCGTCACGGTGCACGATCGCACTGAACGCGTCGACCGCCTCGCCCTGCAGCAAGATATCCACCTTGACCAAGTTCGACTCCTGCTCGCCCGCCTCCTCGTAATCGAGGCTGGCATAGCCGCGGGTACGCGACTTCAGCGAATCGAAGAAGTCGAAGATGATCTCGGCCATCGGCAGCGTGTAGCGCAGCTCGACACGGGTCTCCGACAGATAGTCCATGCCGCCTAGCTCACCGCGACGGGACTGGCACAGCTCCATGATCGAACCGATGAACTCGCTCGGCGAGATGACGGTGCACTTGACGACCGGTTCGAACACCCGGCGCACCTTGCCCTCGGGCCAGTACGACGGGTTGGTGACGACCTGCTCGCTGCCGTCCTCCATCTCCACCCGGTACACCACGTTGGGTGCGGTCGAGATCAGGTCCAGATCGAACTCGCGCTGCAATCGCTCACGGGTGATCTCCATGTGCAGCAAGCCGAGGAAGCCACAGCGGAAACCGAAGCCGAGCGCCACCGAGGTTTCCGGGGTGTAGGTCAGGGCGGCGTCGTTGAGCTGGAGCTTCTCCAGGGCGTCGCGCAGGTCCGGGTAATCGGAGCCGTCCACCGGGTACAGGCCCGAGTAGACCATCGGCCGCGGTTCCCGGTATCCGGTGAGCGGTTCGGACGCGCCGCCGCGGGCCGCGGTCACGGTATCGCCGACCTTGGACTGGCGCACATCCTTCACGCCGGTGATCAGATAGCCCACCTCACCGACACCGAGGCCCTGCGTCGGTTTGGGTTCGGGCGAGACGATACCGATCTCCAGCAGCTCATGGGTCGCACCGGTGGACATCATCTTGATCTTCTCGCGCGGGGTGAGCTTGCCGTCCACCACACGGATATAGGTCACCACACCGCGGTAGGTGTCGTAGACCGAATCGAAGATCATCGCGCGCGCCGGGGCGTCGGCATCGCCCTGCGGCGCCGGGATCTGGGCGATCACCTCGTCGAGCAATTCGGTCACACCGACGCCGGTCTTACCGGAGACCCGCAGCACATCCGACGGTTCGCAGCCCACGATGTGGGCCAGCTCGGCCGCGTAACGGTCCGGGTCGGCGGCGGGCAGGTCGATCTTGTTCAGCACCGGGATGATCGTCAGATCCTTGTCCAGTGCCAGATAGAGATTGGCCAGGGTCTGCGCCTCGATGCCCTGCGCGGCGTCAACCAGCAGGATCGCGCCCTCACAGGCTTCCAGCGCCCGCGAGACCTCATAGGTGAAGTCGACGTGGCCGGGTGTGTCGATGAGGTGCAGCACGAAGTCGGTGCCCGCGTGCTCACCGGTGCGCGGAGTCCACGGCAGCCGGACGTTCTGGGCCTTGATGGTGATGCCGCGTTCGCGCTCGATGTCCATCCGGTCCAGGTACTGAGCGCGCATCTGCCGCTCCTCGACCACTCCGGTCAGTTGCAGCATCCGGTCGGCCAGCGTCGACTTGCCGTGGTCGATGTGCGCGATGATGCAGAAGTTCCGGATCCGGGACGGATCGGTGAACGTCGTGTCGGCGAAGCTGGCGGGCACTCCACTCCTCATTCGGGTATCGGCGAACTGCGACCCATCGTCCCATGAGTAGGCCCGAGTGCCCTCCGCTGGCCCGTGCATAACGGGAATTCCGGGCAGCCGCAGCGCGATCGACGGCGGCTATGGGCGGGGTCGGGCACCGGATCGGACCAGATGTCATCACGGCGGGTCGCCGTTATATTCCAGTGATGGCCCGCAGTTGGAACTCTCTCGGTAAGCAGCTCGGCCTCATCGCGAAGGAGCAGGGGCCCAAGATCGTCAAGTCTCAGGCGCCGAAGCTGGTCGGCAAGTTGCAGCGCTCCACGCTGCTCGAACGTGCCGTCGGATCGCTGGCGCCACCGCGGCGCTCCGCGAGCGTGCCCGTCCGTCCGACCGCTTCCACACCGGTGCCCACCGCCCATCGCGCCCGCCAGATCGTCTATTCCCCGCATCTGGACGGCCGGGCCGACCCGGGCGAGATCGTGTGGACCTGGGTGCCGTTCGAGGAGGACCCCACCAACGGTAAGGACCGCCCCGTGCTCGTCGTCGGCCGCGACCGCCGGACATTGCTCGGTTTGATGCTGTCGTCGAACCCGATGCGCGCCCACGATCGGGACTGGGTCGGTATCGGCAGCGGCAGCTGGGATCACGAGGGCCGCCCGAGCTGGGTCCGGCTGGACCGGGTTCTCGACGTTCCCGAGGCGGGTATCCGCCGCGAGGGCGCCATCGTGCCACGCAAGACCTTCGATCTGGTCGCCCACCGTCTTGTCATCGAATACAACTGGAGCTGACCAACAGCAACGGACCCCGCGCCGACATCCGGTCGTTACGGGGTCCGTCGATCAAAGCGAATCAGCTGATCATGTCGCGGGAGCGACCGAACAGCATGCCGTAGATGAGTGCCCCGAGGCAGCCGCCGATCAGCGGGAACACCACGAATGCCCAGGACTGAGCCATGGCGCCGTCCTGGTAGGGCGCGACGCCGAGGCTGCGCGCCGGGTTCACCGAGGTGTTGTCGACCGGGATGGAAATCAGGTGAATGGCCGCAAGGGTGACACCGATGGACAGGCCGGCCAGGGGGACATCGGAGATCTGGTCGGTGGAGGCCAGCACCACGAACACCAGCAGCGCGGTCAGCATCACCTCGACGATGATCATCGCCGCCATCCCGTAGCCGTCCTGCACCACGACCTGCCCGAGCGGCCCCGTCACCGCCGACGGGCTGTGCTCACCCCAGCCGTTGGCGCCGAGCCCATCGACCGCGCGGTCGTAGGCCGGCAGGTTCTTCGCAATGGCGAACAGCACCAGACCGGACAGGAACGCGCCGATCAGTTGGGAGATGATGTATCCCACCGCGCTGACCGTGGACAGCCGGCCCATCAACAGCTGCCCGATCGTCACCGCCGGATTCACATGGCAGCCCGAGATCGGTCCTATGGCGTAGACCAGGAACATCAGCGTGAGACCGAAGGCCAGCGCCACCCCGAGCGCGCCGACCTTGTCCCCGGCCAGGACCGCGGTACCGACACCACCCATGACCAGGATGAATGTGCCGAGCGTCTCCGCCGCCCATTTCTTGGCCTCGGGTATCGGCTGCTGCTCGATGGCTTCCTCGACAACTTCCTGCGCAGTAGGTGACATGACGTCCGCCTTCCGAGAGGATCGTCCCCGCCACGGCGGAGAACACACCGGATAGTCCTGGGTCCCGCTGGAAAAACTGGTACGGCCGAAGTGAAAACGAACGTTACGCGAGGCGAGTGATCTCCACAACAACCTCCAGATCGGTCGAGCCGCCGCCGGAGAAGATGCCTTTCAACGGCGGCACATCCGCGTAATCGCGGCCCACACCGACCGACACGTGCTGCTCGTTGACCGGAGTGTTGTTCGTCGGGTCGTAGCCCCACCACATGCCGGTCCACGCCTCGATCCAGGCATGCGACTGCCCGGCCGTGGTCGCACCGATCTCGGCGTCCGGATGCGGATGGAGATAGCCCGAGACATACCGGCTGGGTATCCCCATGCTGCGCAACAGCACCAGCGTCAGATGCGCATAGTCCTGGCAGACGCCCTGCCGGTCGGCGAAGGCCTGCACCGCCGAGGTGTGCACCGAGGTGGTACCGGCGAGGTAGCACATTTCCCGATGCACCCATTCTGCAGCGCGCACAACGGCTTTCGCGGGCGCGACGCCACGAGCCAACTGCCGGGAGACGGCAGCCAGCTTCCGCTCGCGTGGCACATACGTGGTCGCGGCGAGCATCTCGTCGAAGCGATCACGGATCCGCTCATCACCCAGCTGATCCCAGGACAGTTCCTCGGCCGGTCTGGTGAACGGTTCGGTCTCCACCACCGAGGCGCCGGTGACCTCCAGTTCGGTATGTGGTGCGTGCAGATCGAAAGAGGTGACGGCGGTCCCCCAATAGTCGGTATACCGGTAGGACCTGGTCGCGGGTACCGTCTCGACCCGATTCAGGATGACGTTCTGCCTGCTGTCCGCGCGCGGGGTCAGCCGCGCCTCATTGAACGACCGGGTCACCGGCGCGTCGTAGACATATCCGGTGGTGTGCACCACCCGCATCCGCCAGCTCACAGTTCGCCCACCTCCTGCATCTGATCCCGGCTGCTACGCAGATCCGTCCACGCCACCCAGGGCGCGGCATGGAAGTACTGCCTCGCGATGGCCTCACTGACCTCACGGCAGGTCTGCTGCAATAACAGCAGCCGATCCTGCAGATCCTCGAGCAGTGCTCCCGGCGGCACGAATTCCAGTTCGCTGCGCGCCCGCCCGAGTAGCCGCTGCGCCTCATGCCTGGTCCCGAACCGGCTGTTGGGCCGCTGGTCGAGTTCGGCGAGGCAGGTTTCGGCCACCCGCACCGAATGGAACACCGATCGCGGGAACAACCGATCGAGCAGGATGAACTCCGCGACCAGATGCGCATCCAGAGCACCGCGGTGAGTGCGCAGATAAGTGTCGTGCGCACCCGCCGACCGCAATACCGTCACCCAGGCGGGTGAGGAGGTGCGGTCGCCCGCGCGCGAGAGCAGTAGGCGCACCGTCATGTCGACGCGTTCGATCGACCGTCCGAGCAACAGGAAGCGGTAGCCATCGTCGCGGCTGAGCGTCGAATCCGACAGGCCGGCGAACATGGCCGCACGGTCCTTGATGTAGTGGAAGAACTCGTGCGGGCCGAGACCACGCGCCGCCTTCTCCGTCGCCGCCAGACCGATGTAGGTGGCGTTGAGGCACTCCCACATCTCGCTCGACGTCACTTCCCTGGCACCCCTGGCATTTTCGCGGGCATTGGCCACCGAGTCGATGATCGAGCCACCGTGATGGCGGCTGAACGCCACCAGATCGGTCACCGACCAGACGTCGAGCGTCCGGGCCGGTGGTTCGATACCGAGCACCCGAAGCAGCACCCGCGAGGTGCGGTCGGGGTCGACGGTGGCGTCCTCGAGCAACTGATGCACGGCGACGTCGAGAATGCGGGCGGTGTCGTCGGCGCGCTCGACATAACGGCCGATCCAGTACAGCGATTCCGCATTGCGCGCCAGCATCACTGTTCCTGCTGCTGCTGTTGCTGCTGCAGGGTGGCCTGGGCGGCGGTGAGTTCGCGGCCCGATTCGAACGCATCGGCCTGCGGTGGATCACCGACCAGTTCGGCACCCGCCAGTTCCCGGTCCGCGCGCGAGGTCCGTGGCGACAGCACCCAGGTGTCCTTGCTGCCGCCGCCCTGGCTCGAGTTGACCACCAGCGATCCGGCGGGCAAGGCCACCCTGGTCAGGCCGCCGGGCAGCACCCAGATGTCCTCACCGTCGTTGACGGAGAAGGGCCGCAGATCCACATGCCGAGGCACCAGCTCGTCGCCGACCTTCGTCGGCACCGTGGACAGCTGCACCACCGGCTGCGCGATCCAGCCCCGCGGGTCCGCTCTGATCTTGCGGCGAGCGGCGTCGAGTTCCCTGGTACTCGCATCCGGCCCGATGACGATGCCGTAACCGCCGGAGCCCTCCACCGGCTTGATCACCAGCTCGGCGATCCGGTCGAGTACCTGCGTGCGTTCGTCGTCGAGCCAGCAGCGGTAGGTGTCGACATTGGGCAGGATCGGCTTCTCCCCGAGGTAGTACTCGATGATCGTCGGCACGTAGGTGTAGCTGAGTTTGTCGTCGCCGACGCCGTTGCCCACCGCGTTGGCGATCACGACATTGCCCGCGCGCGCCGCGTTGAGTACGCCCGCGACGCCGAGCACCGAATCCGGCCGGAAATGCATCGGGTCCAGGTAGGAGTCATCGATGCGGCGGTAGATCACGTCGACCTGCCGTTCACCGGCGGTGGTCCGCATGTAGACGACGTTGTCGCGGCAGAACAGGTCGCGTCCCTCCACTAGTTCGACACCCATCTGCCTGGCCAGCAGCGAATGTTCGAAGTAGGCGGAGTTGTGCACGCCGGGGGTGAGCACGACGACGGTGGGGTCGGCCTCGTTGGGCGCCGCCGACGCGCGCAGCGCCCGCAGCAGATGGCTCGCATAGTCACCGACGGCGCGCACCCGGTGCGAGGCGAACAAGTCGGGGAAAACCCGTGCCATGGTGCGTCGGTTCTCCATCACATAGGACACTCCGGACGGTGAGCGCAGGTTGTCCTCCAGCACCCGGAACGCGCCGAGCTCGTCGCGGACCAGGTCGATACCCGCTACATGGATACGCACGCCGTTGGGTGCGACCAGGCCCGCCGCCTCTCGATGGAAGTGCCGGCACGAGGTGACCAGCCGTTTCGGGATGACCCGATCACGCAGGATGTTCTGCTCGCCGTAGACGTCGGACAGAAACATCTCCAGCGCCCGCACCCGCTGCCTGATACCGCGCTCGAGCTTGGCCCACTCCGCCGCCGCGATCACCCGCGGCACCAGATCCAGCGGAAACGGCCGTTCCTGACCCGACAGCGAGAACGTGATGCCCTGGTCGATGAACGCACGATCGAGCGCCTCGGACCTGGCAGCCAGATCCGCCGCATCGATGGGTGCCAGCGCCGCATGGATCCCCTTGTACGGCGACCGCACCCGGCTGTCGGCATCGAACATCTCGTCGAACGCCGCAGCGAAGCGGCCCGGCCCATATCCGTCGAACAGTACGGATGGGCCCCTCCGACTATGACCGCCCGCCCGTCTGCCCGCCCGAACCGGGCGGACCTGCGCGACGGGTCGAGCCGGACGGGGCGGCGAGGTAGGGGTCATTCCGAAATCGTGCATCACCCAGCGACGATGCCGGGTGAGACACACGTAAACTTCTCGCATCGCGATGACGGATCGCGCGGTGGCGCTCACGACGGCCTTTCGGCGGCCGACACCGATTTCGTGTGCCGCGAGGGTGCTGGTACCCTCGATCTTCGGCGCAGCGTTACCCATACCCGGCGTAATCGCAGGGCACGATGCGCGCTACCAGACTTCAGAAGACAGCCATCAGCGACAAAGGAAACCAGAGGATACAGGCGTGGCCAACATCAAGTCCCAGATGAAGCGGATCCGGACCAACGAGGAAGCGCGTCAGCGCAACCAGTCGGTGAAGTCCGCGCTGCGCACCGCCGTCCGTAGCTTCCGCGAAGCCGCCGCCGCCGGCGACAAGGAAGCCGCTGGCGAGCGCCTGCGTTTCGTGAGCCGCAAGCTCGACAAGGCCGCCTCCAAGGGCGTCATCCACGCCAACCAGGCCGCCAACAAGAAGTCGGCGCTCTCGCTGGCCTTCAACAAGATCTGATTTTTCCGGTACCGCTCGGTACCGTCTCGACGCTCCAGCCGCCGCGGCCACGACGACCGCGGCGGCTTTCGCTGTCTGCGCAGCTCGTCGCCGCATTGTGTGCGGTGCGCCGCATGCTGTCGGTTAGCTGACGTACGATTCGCCCCATGGTGACCCTGTATGCGAATCAGACCGTGGTGCGTTCCGAGGACCTCCCGGAGGTGATCCGCGCCGCCGAGGTGCTCAATATCGGGGTGAAGATCGAGAACGTGGCCGTGCCCCTCGGCGACGACACCTACTCGATGGAGTGGATCGTCACCCGCGACGAGGAAGCGCCCGCCTACGAGGAGTGGGACGGCCGGTACGAGGAAGCCGACGAGGATCCGGCCGAACTCACCGTCGTCGAATAGCACCTACCTGTTCACCCCCTGTCCCCTCGGCCCGCTGTCGCGTACGGCGGGCCGACCGCCGTCCGCTGGTGCCCGGTGTCACGTGTCGTCGGCGAGGCGGTCCAGGGCCTGCTGTGACGCGGCATCGGCGGCCCGGTAGATGATCAGCCGCTGATCGGTCTCCTGGAGCGGCATCAGCACCTCGAAATCGACCGTGATCAGACCGACGACCGAATGGTTCATCCGTTTGCGCCCGCGGCCGCGCACCCGCACATCACGTTCGGCCCACGCCCGAGCGAACTCGGGGCTGTGGGCGCTGAAATCGGCGACCAGATCCGCCAATGCCTTGTCATCGGGATGCGCTGCCCACGCCGCACGCAAGTCGGCAATGCCCTCGCGGATGATCTGTTCGCGATCGACATAGAAATCGCGCATGCCCGGATGCAACAGGCATAACCACATGGTGTTGCGTTGCGTGGCCGGTAGCTCATCGAAATCCACCAACAACCTGGCCATTTCGCGGTTCCAGGTCAGGATGTCGTAGCGGTGGTCGACCAGCATGGCGGGCAATGGGGAGAGATCCTCGACCAGCATCGCCAGCGCCGGAGCCGCCACCGTGCTCGGCTTGTTGGCATAGGGCAGCCGCTGCTGAGCCAGGTCGAACATGTAGGCCGTCTCGTCGGGACTCAATTGCAGCGCCCGCGCCAGCGCCTCCAGGACCTCGGCGGACGGGCGCAGTCCACGCCCCTGTTCCAGCCGCACGATGTAGTCGGTGCTCACCCCGGCCAGCTCCGCGACCTCCTCGCGGCGCAGGCCCGGCGTGCGGCGCGTTTGTTTGCGAAGCGGCAGACCGAGGTCGGCGGGCGTCAACCGTTCCCGCCGCACGCGCAGGAATGCGCCGAACTCCCGAGTCGCGTTCATCGTCCCCGTCATCGTGCTCGATCTTACGGTCGGCGAGGGTGGGACCAGCTTTCCCAGGAAGAGCTCTCCCTTACCGCGGGGTCCGCGGACCAACAGACTCGTGTCGACGCATCACGCATACGACAGGAGCCGACATGGGGACCACTCTCGACACCTACCGGACCCTCGGGCGTTCGGGTCTGCGGGTATCACCGCTGTCATTGGGAACGATGACCTTCGGCGCGGACTGGGGCTGGGGCGCCGACAAGGACGAGGCTCGCAAGATCTTCGACACCTACCTCGATCGAGGCGGCAACTTCATCGACACCGCCAGCCAGTACACCGACGGCAGCTCCGAACAGCTGCTCGGCGAGTTCACCGCCGACAACCGGGAATCGCTGGTACTGGCAACGAAATACACCATGCTTCGCCGCCCGGGCGACCCGAACTCCGGTGGCAACCACCGCAAGAGCATGTTCGCCTCGGTCGAGGCGAGCCTGCGCCGGTTGAACACCGACTACATCGACCTGCTCTACCTGCATGCCTGGGATTTCCTGACTCCGGTGGAGGAAATCCTGCG
Organism: Nocardia cyriacigeorgica; assembly: GCF_010868145.1. Classification (GTDB taxonomy): domain Bacteria; phylum Actinomycetota; class Actinomycetes; order Mycobacteriales; family Mycobacteriaceae; genus Nocardia; species Nocardia cyriacigeorgica_D. Next base: position 46,981 of record NZ_JAAGUY010000029.1, on the reverse strand, counting down.
GGCGATGGACGATCTGGTGCGCGCGGGCAAAGTGCTGTACGTGGGAATCTCCGACGCCCCGGCCTGGCAGATCTCGCGCATGCAGACCATTGCCGACCTGCGCGGATGGTCGCCGTTGATCGCGTTGCAGATCGAGTACAGCCTTATCGAACGCACCGTGGAGCGCGAGCTGATTCCCATGGCCACCGAACTCGGACTCGGTGTGATTCCCTGGTCGCCGCTGGGGAGTGGGGTACTCACCGGCAAGTACACGCGCGCCGACCTCGCCGATGAGGCGTCGGCCTCGCCCGCCGGGTCACGTAAGAATGTCGCGGCGGCCAGTGGCGCATTAACCGGACGTGGGCTCGCTATCGCCGACGTCGTCGGTGCGGTGGCCGGCGAACTGGGCCGGTCGCCGGCGCAGGTGGCTATCGCCTGGACGCTGCGGAATCCTGGGGTCGCCTCGCCCATCGTCGGTGCCCGCACCGCTGCACAGCTGGAGGACAATCTGGGCGCGCTGGATGTCGAGTTCGACGCCGCACAGCTGGCTCGGTTGGAGCGGGCCAGCGCCATCGAACTCGGTTTCCCGCATGATTTTCTGGCTCGCCCGATGGCCCGCCAGGTCGTCTTCGGCGATCTGAGGATCGAGGGTGCCGCCTGAGGAGTTGCGGTTGTGTCGCGAAGCCGGGCCCGGTTGGGCTCGGCCCCGCGACATCCGGTCGCCGTAAGCGTTCACGTGAATCAACGCACCGACCCGCCATCCGGCGTGGTCGCTGCCGACGATCGTTGACGGAGTACCGATGAATTCCGCGAATCCCTCTTCCCGCAGCATCCTCGAGCGTGCGAAGCTGCCCGCTCGCGCCGCGTCCTTCGTCCAGCCGCTGCTGTTGTCGCTGCTGATGACCTGCATCGTCTCGTTGATCAGCACTCTGATGAGCGACGGCATCGCGGTCGGGCTCTGGTTACGGTCGTGGGCGGTGTCGTGGCCGATCGCGTTTCCGACGTTGTTGCTGGTGCTTCCGGTCGTTCGGCGCATCACGATGCTGGTCGTACGCACCGCCTAAGGCGTTGCCGCACCGGCTTTTCAGACCGATCCCGGCCGCTGCGTATGCGGTTGCCGGGTCACCGGGCGGCCCGGGTCAGCGGCCGTGCAAGTCGAGGATCTGCATGACCGCGTGCTCGAGGGCATACGATGAATCCGCCGCTCCGCCTTTGACGTCGGCGTTCAACGTCGCCACTACTTGCAGCGCGGTGCCGATGGTTGCGGGGGTCCAGCCGCGTGATTGTGCCTGGGCCTTCTTCACCTTCCACGGGGGCATACCGAGCGGACCGGCCAGCTTGAACGGGTCGCCGCGTCCGGCCGAACCGACCTTGGCGATTGTGTGCACCGAATCGGCCAGCGCGTCGGCCAGCAGAACATGCGGCACACCCCGATCGTCGGCCCAGCGCAGCGCCTCCATCGCACCGGACCGATCACCGGTCACCGCCAGCTCGGCCACATCGAACCCGGATACTTCGGCCTTACCGGAGTAGTAGCGCCGCACCGCCGCGACGTCGATCTTGCCGCCGGTGTCGGCTGCCAGCTGCGAACTTGCCGCCGCCAACTCTCTGAGGTCGGAACCGACCGCTTCGAGCACGACCTGCACCACCTCACCCGAGACCCGGGCACCCGCGGCACGAAACTCGGCGCGGACGAACTCGGCCCGTTCGGATGCCTTGCTGAGCTTGGCGCAGTTGTGCACGACCGCGCCCGCCTTCTGGAGCGCCGGCGCCAGCGCTTTGGCTCGCCCACCTCCTGAGTGCAGCACCATGAGCACCACGCCGTCGGGTGGGTCGCCCGCTGCCTCGGTGATCACCGCGACGGCGTCCTTACCCGCCTCCGCGGCAGACTCCAGAATGATCACCCGGTCCTCGGCGAACAGCGATGGACTCAACAGCTCGGCCAGTTCGGCGGTACTGGCGTCTCCCGCCCGAAGGCGGTCCACCGGCACACCCTCCGGATCCGGCGCCTCAGCCTTGACCTGCGCGGTCACACTCGCGACCGCACGCTCGATCAACAACTCCTCGTCCCCGAGCACCAGGTGGACCGCCGCAGGTCGTTCGCTCACGCCCCCGATCCTACGGTCGGTGTCTGACAGCGCCCGACGTGCGGGGCCGGTCGACATCACGACATACGCGAGCGCTGTGCCGAGCTGTCCACGTGCACGTCGACAGGCCGCAGCACCGGCGACGCGACCCGCGCTCGGAGCACATGGAAATCGCTGGTGGCCACCTGGCGGCAGCGAACGGCCAGGCGGCGCACGCCCACCGGGAAGTCGCGGCGTCCGGGCCAGCCGCTGATGGGGATGTCGCGGTCGGTGTACAGGTGCGGCGCCCGCCGTGCGCACTTCCAGGTTGCCGCCATCGACGACGACGGCAATGGCTCCGTCACGGTCGGTGCGGGCGATGGTGGCGTCCGATGTTTCCAGGTCAGCGAGAACACCGGGGTGAGGGTGACCGAAGGTGTTGTCTGCGCCCGCGCTGATGATCGCCAGGCGCGGGTGGACAGCTCGGAAGAATTCCGGCGCGGTCGTGCGTGAACCATGGTGTGGCACCTTGAGGATGTCGGCGCGGATCGGGGCGCCGGCGCGGAGAAGTGCACGCTGGGCGCCGGCTTCGATATCGCCGGTGAGAAGGACGCGACCGGCAGCCGTATCCGCGGCAAGGACCACCGAGCGGTCGTTGGCGGTATCGAGGTCGAGCGGACCTGCCCGCCGAGTGGCAGGCACTTCCGGCGCGAGCACATGCAGGACGAGCTCGCCGGCGCTGACCCGGCAGCCGCTGGTCAGCTCGATCACTGGGATGTTCGCCCGATGAATTACCCGCGCAACCTCCGCGCGCCCGGCGTCGTAGTCGGCATCGCGATCACCGGCATCGGTGTGGCTCGCCTCGGTGTGGCCGACGTCAGGGAGACCGACAATGGGGTGGTCGGCATCGGGTTCCGATCGAACAACGTCTTTCGGAGAGTGCGTGTTCGGTGGGACGAGCGAAGAATCTGGCGCGGGGTCAAACCCTTGCTGTGCTCGGATTCCTTGCGCACCCTCTGGTCCCGATCTCGGCGCATCCGCGGTCTCGGCCGCACCGCACCACGCCGGTACCTGCGACGCCTTCGGGTCCGCGAGTTCACTCGCTTCCACTGCGACAGGCTGAGTGGTGGGACCACGTGTCGGTAATTCACCGGGGCCGACCGCGATCGCGCCGACCTCGCGTCCCTCCAGCGCACCAGCAAGCCCGCCGATGTGGTCGGCATGTGGATGCGTCATAACCAGCAGCGGTATTCGGGTGATGTCGAGCCGATCCAGGCAGGCACGGATCGCGCGGGGGTCGGGTCCGACATCGATGACGACGGCACTGCCGGGGCCGGTCGCCAATGCCAGGCCATCGCCCTGGCCGACATCGCAGGCGGCAAGCACCCATCCGTCGGGCGGCCAACCCGAGAACCAGAGCCGGACCGGAACGAGGACCGCGGCACTGCTGATCAGCACGGCCGCCGCCAGTCTGCGCACAAGAGCCGACCGCAGCAGCCAGATGCCCGCGACGACGATCACGCAAGAGATCAGGCCTCCGGTCGAACCGCCCGGCACCGCGACCATCGCGCCCGGTATCGCGGCACAATATTCAGCGACCGACAGCAACCACCACATCGGTGGTGCCGCACAACGCAGCACGAGTTCGGCAAGCGGCATCCACGCAGACGCCAGTACCGCGCCGGCGGCGCCGATTACCGTGATCGGTGCAATGACCGGCGCAACAAGGACATTCGCCACCACCGCTACGAGGCTGAGCTTGCCGCTCAATGCCACCACGATCGGCGTGGTCACCACGAACGCCGCCGCCGACACCGCGACGATCTCCGCCGGTAGACGCCACAATCCCTTGGCCTTCAACCATTCCGTCCAGCTCGGTGCGAGCAGGATCAGCGCGCCTGTCGCCAGGACCGAGAGCGCGAACCCCGCCGACACCGCGAGCGCGGGCCACACCGCAAGCAGCCCGATCACCGCCGCACACAATGCGGGTAAGGCTTGTCGCCGTCTGCCGGTCAGCAGAGCCAGCAAGGTGACCCCACCCATGGCCGCGGCCCGCAGGACACTCGGATCCGGCCGCGCGATGACGACGAACATCAGCAACGCGGCGGCCGCGACAACCACCGTCATCCGCGGACCGAGCGTGAGCAGTCGGGTGAGGAACAGTGCGACAGCCAGCAAGATCGTGAAATTCGCGCCGCTGACGACAGTTAGATGTTGCAGGCCGGCGGTTTCGAAATCACGACGCACCTCATCGGACAGAGCGGAGGTGTCTCCGACGACCAGTGCGGGCAGCGACCCGGCGGCCGCGGCGGGTAGCGCCGCGGCAGACGCCGCGACCAGGTCCGCCCGCACCGAGCCCGCGAGCCGCTGCCACCAGGGCAATGGGCCTGCTGCGGCCGGGTCACTCAGGGCGCGCAACGTCACCACGGTCAGGTCACGCATCCGCGGCGGGGAGGGTCTGGCCCGAAACTCGATCGGTTGACCAGGCAGTAGCTGCGCCCATGCCTGACCGGTCGCCAGAATCACCACCGTGCCACCGGCCCGCACAACGGTCGAACCCTGCTGATACTCCCGCAGATTCGCCCGCACCAACCAAGTCCGTTCACCGCCGAACGTCGCACCCCGCACCGGTTTCGGATCATCCACCGGTGTCACCGCCACCCGCACCGACGCACCTGCGGCCACTGCTCGGAGCGGATGGGTCTGCACACGGTGATCGCGCCAGGCGGCGGCCACCGCGAACCCGACTCCCAGTACGACCGCACCCAACGCGACCAACGCAACCGCCCGCCACCGCTCCCGCCGGTGCGCCACCGCCCACATCAACCCCACCCACAACCCGATCGCCGCGACCGTCGCCCCCAGTGCAACCGTCACCCCGACCCGCCACCCGGTGCTCAGCACGAGCACAGTCACCATCCAGCAGCACACCGCTGCCGGGAGGAGCCGCCCATCGAGCCTCGCCTCGACTTCCTCGTCGTTCGCCACCCCGGCGCGATCGGGTTCCGTCCCACTCGCCGACCGCTCGCGCTGCGGTGCCGGTTCACGCGGGGCCACCGCCGGGGCCGGGATCGGTGATTTCATATCGTCACCAGGTCGCGGAGCCTGGCCAGGCGGGCGGGGCCGATGCCGTCCACGTCACCCAATTGCTCGATATCGGTGAAGCGGCCGTTCGTCGTGCGCCAGGCGATGATGGCGCGGGCGGTGACGGGACCGATGCCGGGAAGGGCATCGAGATCGGATTCGGCGGCGGAGTTGAGATTCACTCGCGTGGCCGGAGCCGAGGAGGTGGCAGAGCCGGGTGCGGCCGAACTCGCAGTGCCGGATGCTCGGTCGGACATCCCGATGGTGGTGCTGCCAAGGCGCGGTCCGCCGGGCGCGGCGTCCACTGCTCCGACGACCACCTGATCGCCGTCGGCCAGTCGCTGAGCAAGGTTGATCCCGGCCAGGTCGGCGCCCTCGCGAGCCCCGCCTGCGGCAGCCACCGCATCGGCGACCCTCGAGCCTGGCGGAACGCGGACCAGTCCGGATTTGTGCACCAGGCCGACCACGCTCACCACCAGCTCGGCAGTGGCGCCATCCGGTGCGGGGTTGGGTGCAGCAGCGGTGTGTGCAGCCGGATCTGCACCGGACGGCGGAGCTCCCGGAACCGGAGCTGCGGTGTACACCGCAGCAACCGGCGGGACCTGCTGCGCGACTGGTCGTTCCCATAGCAGCACCACGACCGTGACCAATGCCGCGACGAGGCCGACCCCCGCCATCGTCAATACCCCGCGCCGACCCGGGTCCATCCGCGCCCGCCGAAAGCGTGACGGCACCAGCCGGTCTCGCCAACGATGGCGGGAGCCGCCGGGATCGTCCAGCCAGCCGGGCGCCTTCACTTCGCCGACCCCCTCGATGTCACCCTGGTCTCTCGGTGGGTCGTCGGGTGGGAGCTCGTCGAAGTTCCACCCCCCTGACTGGGCATCGGCTACCGAATCCGGATGGCCCCCTGCGGGTTCCGCATGACCTGAATTGCCTGGCGGATCCGATGCGCCGAGCCGGGCACCACCCCGCTGCGTATCGGTTGCCGACCGTCGCCCCCGCCCGGAGTTCCCCTCCCACTCCGGGTGGGATGCCGCGACCGATCTCGCGATGGTTCCCGATCGCGTCGATGTGGCAGGTTCCGTCGCCGCCCGGGTCGCACCGACCCGTGCGGTCAGTACGCCGAGTCGTTCCCGGATCCGTTCGCGTTCCTCGTGTCGTGACATGGCGGCAACGCTAGGGCCGGCCAGGTGCGGTATGCCCATGCCGACCAGGCATTTCGAGAAACCTGTGGATAACTGCGAGCATGTGCACAACTCGCTCGGACACGCCGGCTCACCGGTCGGACGCAGGCATCCGTTCATTCACCGGATGCGAGGATTCGCCCGTGTCAGCACCCACCGGGCAAGACCAGCACACCCACCGCCCCGACGCCGAGATGAACAGCCAGCGCCGGCCCGAATTCGGCGGTGATCACTTCATTCACGCCGGGGACCAGTTCCCGCAACTGCGTGGCCAGCGTATCGGCGGCCTCCGGGGCGCCCAGATGTTGCACCGCCACCGCCGCACCGTCCTCCCCCGCGGCTTCCACGGCCGCGGCGATCAGCTTCGCGTAGGCCTTGGAGCGGGTCCGTACCTTCTCGCGCAGCTCCAGTTTGCCGCCGACGATCTGCAACAACGGCTTGGTGACGAGCTCGCTGCCGAAGAACGACGCAGCGGAACTGAGCCGTCCACCCCTGCGTAGCTGCTCGGTCCGGTTCACCAGAATGAAGGTCCTGGCTCGCGCGGCCGCCGCGACGGCCGCGTCGTAGACCACGTCCAGGCCTGCGCCGGAGCAGGCACGCCGGGCTGCCGCCAATACCGGGAGGCCGGTGGCCAATCCGGCACCGAGCGAATCGACGAGCCGCACGCGGTCGGCCGCATCCATATCGCGCACAGCCTGCCTGCCCGCCTCCCAGGTACCCGACAGCTGGCGCGACAAATGCACCGCGACCACTCCGTCGCCGCCGCTACGGGCCAATGCCGATTCATAGGCGGCACGCAGCTCACCAGGCGAAGGCGCCGAGGTGGTCACGGCATCGGAGCCGTAGTCGATGTCGAGATCGTCGATACCCTCGCGTGCCGCGCGGTCGCCGACCAGAACATGCAGCGGCACAACGCCTATGCCCAGTTCACCGACGAGGTGGGCGGGCAGGCTCGCGGACGAATCGGTGACGACCACGACGGCCACGGACTACCGAACCTCCTGCAGGGTTTTCACCATCGCATTCGCCACAGCGGTGTGCCCGTCCCAGCCCCAATGGATGCCGTCGGGGTTGGCCGCATCGGAGAAGATGTTGTCGCGCACCGCTTCCCCGAGGTCGACCAGCGGTACCGAAGTCCGGCCCGACCATGCGCGCAACGCACGCACCGCACGTTCGCGCCCGCGATGGACCCGCCCGTATGCGTCGCAGTTGTGCACCGAGGGCAGCACTGCCACCACCGGGAGGTCCGGGCGCAGTTGCGCCAGCGCCTCCCGCGACTGTTCGAGGTAGCTCACGCTGACCTTCGGCGGAAGTGCCACCGGCCGACCGAGCTTGGACAGTTTGGGCTGCAGCCACTGGTAGGCCGACCGCACCCCGCGCCGCAGAGCGGGCGGACGCAGGTAGCGGATCATTTCCCGCAGCGCCGTTGGCAACGGCGAAGGCAGACTGTCCATGCCGCCCACGGCGAACACCACGGCGCCGGCACGCGGCACCGCCGCCCACACCCGCGGATCACCGATCAGTGCCCAATACCCGTCGCGGCAGGTCCAGCCGATGCGTGCGACCAGCTCGACATCCCAATCCAGTTCTGCACCCACCAGATTCGGCCAGATGCGGGGATGATCGGCCGGAAGGCCACCTTCGGGTCCGAAATAGGCCAGCGAGTCCGCGATCACCAACAGGATGGGACGTGGAGCTTCCTGCGACACCGCGACGGCGCCCTCCGCCGCAGCAGCCGCACGCTCCCCCGTCTCCGCAGCTGCGGGCTCGCTGTCTGCGAAGGGATCGATGTTCGCGGGCACGGAACCGTCGACCTCTGCCACGGATCCGGCCGCTTCGGCGGATTCAGCCCCGACAGCGACCGTCGGCGCATCCGGATCAGTGATCGTGGCCGCATCGGCTACGGGCTCGCCGGTCACGGCATCGGCGGGGTCGACCGTAGTCCGGTCCGGCACCGCGGCAACAGGACTCACTGCCTCGTCACGCGCAGGTTCGGACTCGTTTGTCACGTCTGCGACGGATGATGTCGGATCCGAGTCGGCACCCTCAGCGATCGGTTCGGCGGCAACAACCGCATCATCCGGCGATCCATCCACGACCGGATCAGCCTCGGACAGTTCTGCCGAGCCCACCGCCGAATCGGCTACCGCCGTAGCGATCTCATCCCGACCTGCCTGCTCGGCCTCAGATTTCATGTCAGCGTCGACGGCGTCCGGAGGCTCGGTGGGGGGCTCCGGCACAGCCTCCGCTCCCGCGCCGGACCTATCGGCGCCGAGGGCGGTCTCCGGCGACGGCGTTGCCGGGCTCGGAGTCGGCGGCGGCCCGAACAGGGCATCCGGGAGGGCACGTTCCGGTTTGGCGGAAACCTTCCGGAACAGTTCATCCGGCACTTGCCGGAGGGGCTCTTCAGAGGACATCGGGAGCTACCTTCGCCGCTGCGTTCCACACATCGAGGCGCCAGCCGGGCTGGTCGATGCTCGGGCCGTGGCTGCTCAGCTGCACCCAACTGGTGTTGGCCAGGCCGCCAAGGGCGGGCCAGCTCCGTGGCGGCAGGTCGAGCAGCGCTGCCGTGAGGGCGGCGATCAGCCCGCCGTGCGCCACCAGGATGATAGTCCCGCCGGGCCAATCCTGCCGCTCGGCGAACAGTTCTCGCACCACCGGGAGCGAACGCGCACCGACCTCGAGTTTGCTCTCGCCATTGGGCGGGGTGAAGCTCGCGTCGAGCCGCCATGCCACCCGGGCTCCGGGATAGCCCGCATCGACCTCCATGTGGTCGAGCCCCTCCCAGTCACCGAGGTTGGTCTCACGCAGACGTGGATCGCGGACAACCTCGATACCGGTGTGATCGGCCAGCGCCACCGCGGTCTCGTAGGCGCGCTTGAGGTCGGAGGACACGATGGCGATCGCATTGTGGGTCACCAGCTCTCGCGCCGCCTCCTTGGCCTGGCGGCGGCCGAGTTCGGTGAGATCGGTGTCGATCTGGCCCTGCATCCGATCGATGGCATTCCATTCGGTCTGCCCGTGGCGCAACAGGATCAGCTTGCGCACATGGCTGTACTTCGAACTCACTCGCCATCCTCGGAAGTCTCCGCGGCAGTGGTCGCCGGCGCGGCGATGCCGTCGACCGGAACCACCGGGCAGTCCTTCCACAAACGTTCCAGCGCATAGAAGTTGCGTTCGTCGTTGTGCTGGATGTGCACCACGACGTCGACGTAGTCCAGCAGCGCCCAGCGGCCCTCGCGGGTACCTTCGCGGCGCACCGGCTTGTGACCGGCGGCGCGCAGCTTTTCCTCGACGTTGTCGACGATCGCGTTGACCTGACGTTCGTTCGGCGCGGACGCGATCACGAAGCAGTCGGTGATCACCAATTGCTCGGACACATCGAGCACCACGACATCGGTAGCCAGCTTTTCATCGGCTGCCCGTGCGGCGACCCGCGCCATCTCCACCGCTTCGACAGAGGCCGTCATCCTCGCACCTCGCTGCGCTCGCTCACGCTCAGCTACCTTCCGCTTCTGCAGGCACATACAGGTGCCGCTTCGATATGTACTGCACGACACCGTCGGGGACGAGGTACCAGACCGGCCGGTTCTCAGCGGCGCGGCGGCGGCATTCGCTCGACGAGATCGCCAGGGCCGGGATCTCGATCATGGTCACCGCATCATTCGGAAGATCACGCAGATGCTCCTCGAGATGATCGGTGTGCAGTTCGTAACCCGGACGGCTCACCCCGACGAATCTCGCCAGGTCGAACAGTTCCGCCCAATCCTGCCACGTCAGGATATTGGCCAGCGCGTCCGCTCCGGTGATGAAGTAGAGCTCGGCATCCGGATGCTGTGATCGCAGGTCACGCAGGGTGTCGACGGTGTAGGTGACCCCACCGCGGTCGATATCGGCCCTGCTGACCGAGAACCGCGGGTTGGATGCCGTGGCGATAACGGTCATCAGGTAGCGGTCCTCGGCCGGGCTGACCTGCTTGTCCACCTTCTGCCATGGCTGTCCGGTGGGCACGAAGACAACCTCGTCGAGGTCGAATCGGTTGGCGACCTCGCTGGCTGCGACCAGGTGGCCGTGGTGGATGGGGTCGAACGTTCCGCCCATCACCCCGAGTTTGCGTCGAGGCCGGCCTGTCGTGTGCATGAGTGCCGAGCTTAACGGGTGCGCGGTGCACGACCGTTGTCGTGATAGCGGCTAACGGTCCTCCGGCTCCTCGGTCCGGAACTCCTCGCCCATCTCGGCCAGCTGGGATCGGGTGATTTCCAGTTCCGCGTCGACGTCGGTCGCGCCTTCCTCGCCTGCCGCGGCGGTCAGCTCCGCGACCAGGGCATCCATGGTTGCCTGCCAGGCCGGTGCCGCGGAGTCGGCGTCGTCGTCCCAGGTCTGCATCCACGCGATCCGACGCAGGCATTCGGCTCGCGCGGCGATCTTGCCGAGGCCACCCCACAGGTCGGCCGCCCGCAGGTACGCCGCCCGCGCCTCGCCGCTGCGCCCGGCCCGCGCAAGCGCCTGCGCCGCCGATCCGGCCAGTTCGGCCCGGAGTTCGTCATATCCGGGGACCTTCTCGATCAGCATCGCGGCCGAGACGTACTGGTGCGCGGCGTCGGCGTAGCGGCGCAGCTCGGACAGGGACGCACCGTACTGCGCGCCGATCACAGCCAGCTCTGTGGCCGGATACCCCAGGTCGGGGTCGCTGACAACCTGCTCGAACAGCGCGGCCGCGGGCCCGTGCTGCCCCGCGCGATGGAAGGCGCGGGCCGCGACGCAGCTGTGGTGCGCCGCGTCGGCATCCGATAAGCCCGACCAGCGGGCCGCGGCGTACAGCGCGGCGTCGGCCAAGTCGAGTTCGCGTCCTTGCTGCCCCGCCAACGCCGAGACCAGCAGCGAATTCAACCGGGCCAGATCCTCACGGGGCAATGCACCGGTACCGACCGCCATGGCCCGCCGCAGCTGGGTCTCGGCGGCCGCCGCGTCGGTGTGCAGACGCGCGGTGGCCGCTTCGATCAGCCGCGTCGCCTCGGCCGACCGGTCGACTACCTCCGCTGTCGGCTCTTCGTCGCCCGACGGCGCCGATACCCGGGCCACGGCTGCCGAACCACCGGCCGCCGTGGCAGCCGGCAGCGGTGCTTCGACGGGCAGGCGCCCACGCAGGCCGAGGGGCAGAAGTTCGACCAGCGGCTGCCTGGTCAGCCTGGCAGTGACGCGCCGGCTGAACTCGTCGGTGCCGTTCCTGGCGTCGTAGCGCCGCGTCAGCTGCTCGATTTCGGGTTCGAGTTCGGCCAGCGCCGATGCCACGGTTCCGGCGCCGATCGGCAACTCACCCATATCCAACGCCGACAACCGGCGCAGCAGCACGCTCGCCCCGGTGATGAACGACAGCCGGTTCGCGATATCGGCGGCCTGCTCGGCGATCCAGCCACTGTGTTCGGCGAGGATCTCGAGCCCCCGAGCCTCATTGCCGGTGAGTGCACAGAACTCGATGTGGTGGCCCACCGATGCACGCAGCTCGATATTGTGCCGGACCAGCGGATATCCGGTCAGATGCGCGCTGCGCGCCGCCGCGATGCGACCGGTGCGCAACATCGGCAGCAGCGCCTTGGCCAACACCCGATGCGGCTCCTCCGCGCAGGTCCGTTCACCGTCGAGCACCGGTTTCCAGTGCTCTAGCGCGGCCGCGTCGTCACCGGCTGCCTCGCTGATGACACCCCAGCTGTTGCGTTCGCAGGCGTCGCAGTCGGACATACCGTCACGTTCGGCGGCCAGTGCGGCATCCCGGAATCGAATCGCCTCGGTATGGTCGCCGAGCGCGCAGGCCATGTCGGCGCGCAGGCTCAGCACCGGACGCGCACTGTAGCCGCGCTGCCGGTACCGGTTCTCCAGCTCGTCGAGCCAGCGATCCACCGTCGGCAAACCGACGGCCGGATTCCAGATCAGATCCGAGGTCATCCACTTCAGCTGCCAATGCAGCGAGTGGGTCAGATGACCAAGCTCGGCCGGGTTCGCGTCATAGATCCCCAGCAACCTGCCGTACGCGACCGGCGACAGATCGCGTTCGCCTGCGTACACGTACGAGCGCGCCAGCTCGAGCAGCACACTGCCCTCGAGCCCGCGATCGGTGCCGCTGCGCGCGGCCGCCGCTGCCGTTTCCAGCCGCTGGGTACGGGTCCGCCCGTGTGGCAGCGATCGGCAGCGGCGCAGCTCGGTCTCGATCTCGGCGTGTTCCATATCAGTTCTCCCCGCCGTCGACGGCGCGCTCGGTCGCCCAGCTCAGAAACTCACTGAACGCGCGGTTGAGCAGCGCGGTATCGGCGGGCCGCAGCGGCCGGTGGGTCATCAGCAGGGCCTGCCCGTACAGCGATTCGATTGCGGTCTTCAAGAACACCGGATCGCCGATGCGGGCCAGTCTGCGCACCACCGGGCTGTGATAGTTGAGGACCAGCTGTGCGCGTGGTGTCGCGGATTCGAGCGCACCGAGAATGTCGGACCACAGATCGTCGGCGTCGGCCGCGGTGTCGGCCCTGGCCCGTTCGTTCCTGGCACCACGGCTGTCGAGATAGAGCGCGGGCACCGACACCGGGTGGTAAGCGCGCAGCAGCACATCGCAGGCGAGCGGATCGAGGGTGGTACGTGCGGTCGCGAGCACCGGCGCCAGCGCCAGTTCCTCGGCCGGATCCACCGGGTCGAGCGCGGCAGTCACGGCGGCACCGTCGAGTTCGACCACCTCCACACCGGGCACGATCTGCGGCAGCAGCGCGACCAGTTCGGCGTCATAGGTGTAGCCGCCGTTGACGATGCCGATACCCTGCGCCGACGCGGTCTGTGCCACCTGCCGGAACTCCTCCACCGACGTGCTGACCCGCACCACCGGATGCTTGCGGACGAACTCGGTGAGCGGGATCCGGCCCTCGGTGGTCTCGAACAGCAGATGCGGCAACATGATCCGCAGCAACTCGGTCGAATGCCTGGCCATGGCCTTGACGCCGAGCGCATGCACCGACAGGAATGCGGCCAGCCGCTCGGGCTGCTCGGCGGCGACTTCGGTCAGCCAGTCCCGCACCCGATCACCGAGCGCGTCACGGACAATGGCCAGACGCTCGTCCTCGTAGAGGCCTTCCCGCGACGCGGTGGGGCGCAGCGAATCGGTATCGATGACACAGCGCACGAAGAACGCCCAGTCCGGCAGCACGCCGCGCACCGCATCCCCGAGCAGCATCCCCTTCAAATAGACACGATGCGCGCTGGATTCGGCCGGATTGCCCGGTTGCGACAGCACATACGCGACACCGCTCACCCCGGCGAGATCGGTATCGAGATCGATGACGTCCAGCGGCTGGAAACCGAGGACCCGCTCGCCGTAGTCGAACAGCGCGGCCCGCCGCAGCGCGGGCGAGTCGAACGGGCGCCGCCAGATGGGCGGCGGATCGGTCACCCGGACCACCGGCCCGTCGGCTTCGACGGTCACCTCATAGGGCAACAACGAACCGTAGTCGGCGACGAGTTCGAGCACGCGTTCGGCGGTGAACCAGGACTGTGCTCCCGGCCGTGGCGTCAGCTCGACGGTGGTACCAGGGTCGGGATACTCCCCCGGCCCGAGTGCACGCAGCACATACGTCCCGTCCGCCGCGGCGACCCACTCCACCGGCGCGGCATCGGCATCAGCTGCCGAACGGGTGACAACGCGGATCGTCTCGGCGACGGTGAAGCAGGCGAGCAGGCCGATACCGAACTGGCCGAGGAACTCCCGCCGGGCACCCTCGATGTCATCGCGTTTGGACGAGCGGCCGATGGTGGCAAGGAAGCGGTGTACGTCGGCTTCGGTGAGCCCTATACCGGGATCGGTGATACGCAGGCCGTTGCCGTCGAGTGTCAGCCGGATCGCGGTCGGGGCATCGGGGTCGAGCTTCGCACGTGCCGTGACGGCATCGACGGCGTTCTGCAACAACTCCCGGATGTAGACCCGCGGACTCGAGTACAGGTGGTGCGACAGCAGATCCACGATCCCGCGCAGATCGACCTGAAACGAATAGTTGTTGTCCGCCGGAGCTGTGTTGACCATTCGGGCATTGTCGCGGCAACACCATAAGATTCGCTTAACAAGCGCTCATCGTCACACCGGCAGCAGCCGCGATACCACCGCCGTCAGCTGCGCCGCCGACCGGCATTCGTGCATCTCGATCACCTGCTGATACTTATCGGCCGCCGAATCACCCGATCCCCATTGGGTTGTCGGCTCCGGATTCAGCCAATGCGCATGCTTGGCCACCTCCACCAGCCTGCGCAGCGTCTCCAGCTCTGGATCGCGATAGTTGGTGCGCGCATCACCGAGGATCAGCAGCGAGCTGCGGCTGGTGACGGCATCGGGCCACTTCTCGGCGAAACCGGCCAATGCACTGCCGTAATCGGAATGCCCATCGAATCCGGCGACGTCGGCCTCGGTGAACACGCGTTTCATCGCCTCGTCCAATTGCGTTCGCGCATCGAAGAACCGGGTCACCTCATCGGTCTGATCGACGAAGGCGAAGATCCGCACCCGGGAGAACTGTTCGCGCAACGCGCTCACCAGTAACAAGGTGAAATTGCTGAACCCGGCGACCGAGCCAGAGACATCACACAGCAACACCAGTTCCGGGCGGCCAGGCCTCGGCTTACGACTGACCAGATCGATCGGCACCCCGCCGGTCGACATGGATTTACGCAGTGTGCGCCGCAGATCGATCTCCCCGCGCCGGGAATGCTTGCGCCGCACCGCCAACCGCGAGGCGAGTATCCGAGCCAGTCGCTGGGTACTGCGACGCAACTCGGCCAACTCCGACTCCGAGGCGCGCAGGAAATCGACCTCTTCGGCCTGTCGCGCGACGCCGTAACTGGCGACGCGCTCCCGGCCGATCCGTTCGGCGACGCGCCTGCGGGTCTCGGCATCCACGGTGGCGCGGAACCCGTCGATGCGCTGACGTGCGGCGCGGCGCGCCACCTCGGTATCGAACGCACTCGCGTCGGGGCGCGCCAAACCGGCGAGGATCTTCGCCAGCAGCGTCTGCGGCTGCACCTCTTTGAGCGCCTGATAGGTGGAAAACGATGGGCCGCGCGCGGACTGATATTGGCCGAGCTCCTCCACCATCTGCCCGGCCAGGGATTCCAACTGGGCGGCGGAGCCCTCCTCGGTCAACAGCTCGGCCAGCATCTCGCGCAGCGCCTCGATGTCGACACTGCCCGACGGCGTCCGCGGAATCTCGACATCGTCCACCGAATCGGTGCGGGCGCCGATCGCGACCGGAAACCACAGGTCGAACAGTCCATCGTAGGTGGTGCGGTGCGTCGTGCGGCGCAGCAGCGCGCAGGCGAGACCCTCCCGGACCGACTCGCGGTCCATCAGATCGAGCACCGTCAGGACCCGGCCGGCGTCCACCGTCTCCGACGGACCCACCGGAACACCCCGAGCCCGCAAGGCCTCGACGAAATCGACGAGGTGGCCCGCGATCCCGTGTGGCGCCTGAAAACTCGGCGACTGCGCGGGTACCGATCGCGCGGACATCGACTCAGGCCAGTTTCAGCTCGGCCAGCGCACGCTCATGGTCGCTGCGATGTTTGAGCACCACACCGAGCGTCGCACGCACCGTGGTGTCGTCGAGATCCTGCATGCCGAGGGCCAGGAGTGTCCGACCCCAGTCGATGGACTCGGCCACCGACGGCAGCTTCTTCAACGGCATGCCGCGCAGCACGTGCACGATTCGCACCAGCTGCGCCGCGACGGCCTCGGGCAATTCCGGTACCCGGCTGGCCAGGATACGACGTTCGAGGTCGGCGTCGGGGAAATCCAGATGCAGGTAGAGGCAGCGACGCTTGAGCGCCTCGGACAACTCCCTGGTGGCGTTGGAGGTGAGCACCACGAACGGCTTGTGCGCGGCGGTGATGGTGCCGAGTTCGGGCACCGTCACCGCGAAATCACTGAGCACCTCGAGCAGCAGCCCCTCGATCTCGACGTCTGCCTTGTCGGTTTCGTCGATGAGCAGCACCGTCGGCTCGGTCCGGCGGATCGCGGTCAGCAGCGGCCGCGCGAGCAGGAATTCCTCGGTGAAGACATCGGCCTTGGTCTCTTCCCAATCGTTCTCGCTGGAGGCCTGGATCCGCAGGATCTGCTTGGCGTGGTTCCATTCGTAGAGCGCGCGAGCCTCATCGACACCCTCATAGCACTGCAAACGCACCAGCTCCGCGCCCGCGGTCTGCGCGACCGCACGCGACAGCTCGGTCTTGCCGACACCGGCCGGCCCCTCGATCAGCAGCGGTTTACCCAGCCGATCGGCCAAGAACACCGACGTAGCGGTGGACTTATCGGCCAGATAGCCGGTCTCGGCGAGCCGATCGATCACCTCGTCCACCGACGCGAAGATCGGCTCCTGAACCGCGACCTGATCCGAATTCGAGCGATCCACCACCGCGTCCCTTTCCTGCGACTACCAGCCCCACGCTACGGGACGGCGGATCGGTGTCCCGGGTCAGACCGGACGGACCTGCCCATCGCCCCACACGATCCACTTGGTGGAGGTGAGTTCGGGCAGCGCCATCGGGCCACGTGCATGCAGCTTCTGGGTGGAGATACCGATCTCGGCACCGAATCCGAACTGTTCGCCGTCGGTGAAGGCGGTGGAAGCGTTCACCATGACCGCCGCGGCGTCGACCCGGCTGGTGAACTCGCGGGCCGCGGCCGATTCCGCGGTGACGATGGCCTCGGTGTGGCCGGTGCCCCAGGTGTTGATGTGCTCGACCGCGGCATCCAGACCGTCGACAACCTTCAGCGCGATATCGAGGGTCAGGTACTCCTCGCCCCAATCGGTATCGGTGGCGGGAACCTGACCGGGCAGATCACCGTGAATGGTGACGCCGTTGTCCTCGAGCGCCTTGGTGAGCCGCGGCACGGCGGCCTCGGCGATGGCGGCGTCGATGAGCACGGTCTCGGCCGCATTGCAGACGCTCGGCCTGCGGGTCTTGGCGTTGATCAGGATCTGCTCGGCCATATCCAGGTCGGCGCCCGCGTGCACGTAAACGTGGCAGTTGCCGGTGCCGGTCTCGATGGTCGGCACCTGCGCGTCACGCACGACGGCGTTGATCAGCCCGGCGCCACCGCGCGGAATCACCACATCGACCAGACCGCGCGCCTGGATCAGATGGGTGACGCTCGACCGGTCCGCACTGGGCAGCAGCTGAACGGCGTCGGCGGGGATACCCTGCGCGACAAGCGATTCACGCAGCACCTCGACCAGGGCGGCATTCGATCGGGCAGCCGACGACGAGCCACGCAGCAACGCCGCGTTGCCCGACTTCAGCGCCAGCCCGAACGCGTCGACGGTCACGTTCGGCCGCGCCTCGTACACCATGCCGACCACCCCGAGCGGCACCCGCACCTGGCGGATTTCCAGCCCGTTCGGCAGCGTCGAACCACGCACCACCACACCGACCGGATCCGGCAGGCCCGCGACCTGCCGCAGCCCGGAGGCAATGCCATCGATGCGTGGCTTGGTCAGCCGCAATCGGTCGAGCAGAGATTCCTCGGTGCCCGCGGCCTGCGCGGTCGCGATGTCCTCGGCGTTTGCGGCCAGCACCCGATCGGCGGCGGCGAGCAGCGCATCGGCAGCGGCGTGCAGAGCTTCGTTCTTCTCGGCGGTGGTCAACTGGGCGAGCGCACGTGATGCGACCCGAGCCTTACGCGCGGCCTCGTGCACGGCCTCGCGCACATCGAGCTCGGCTGTCTGTCCTACCGTCATGGGTTACAGACTACGCAGCCGCTACGACACCGAATCATCGTGTTGCGGGTCGCTCAGGTCGCTGGTCCGCGCCGGCTACACCGGTGAGCACTGACGTCCATCATCGGTGATCGACGACGTCGATCCGTAGGCGTGAGTGCCTGTGGTTTCCCCCAGGACATATGAGCCGACCGGTTCGCGCCGAGGGCAGACGCCCGCGCGTTCGTTCAATCAGCGGCAAGCACTGCCGCGAGGCCTTCTCGCAGGTCCTTGACGAAATACTCGGGAACCTCCAGCGACGGGAAATGACCACCGGTTTCGGGCGAGTTCCATCGGACGATGTGCCGGTACCGCTGCTGCGCCCAGGGGCGCGGGCACTTCTCGATGTCGCGTGGGTACACGGTGATTGCCGACGGGACGTCGACCCTCAGTCCGGGGTCGAGCGCATTGACGCCGCCGTGGCTTTCGTAGTAGATACGGGCCGACGACGCGCCGGCCCCGGTCAGCCAGTACAGGGTGACGTCGTCGAGAATTCTGTCTCGGGAAATCGTCTCGAACGGGCTGTCATCGGTATCTGTCCACTCGGCGAACTTGTCGAGGATCCAGGCGAGCAGCCCGACTGGCGAGTCGACGAGCGAGTAGCCGATGGTCTGCGGCCGGGTCGCCTGTTGTTTGGCGTACGCCGCGCGCGGGCCGCGCCAGAAGTCACTGGTTTCCTCGACCCATGTGCGCTCGGTTGCCGTCATACCGTTGGTGGTCAGCCCGGGCGGCGGCTGCGGGGTCAGCGTGTGGATGCCCAGAACCCGCTCCGGGAATCTGGCGCCGAGGACTGTAGTGATCACACCTCCCCAGTCGCCACCGTGCGCTACGAACTCGCTGTAGCCGAGCCGTCCCATCAGTTCCACCCATGCGGCCGCGATCTTTTCGATTCCCCATCCGGTGGTGGCCGGCTTGTCGCTGTAACCGAAGCCTGGTAGCGACGGGACCACGACGTGGAACGCCGGCGCATCTGCGTCTGTCGGATCCGCCAGCTCGTCTACTACATCGATGAACTCGGCAATGCTGCCCGGCCAGCCGTGCGTCACGATCAATGGAGTCGCGTCTGCGCGAACGGATCGGCGGTGCAGGAAGTGGATTCCCAGACCATCAATGGTCGTGCGGAACTGGCCGATCCGGTTGAGGCGCGCTTCGAACGATCGCCAGTCGTACCCGGTACGCCAGTAGTTCACGACATCGACGAGGTCGGCGAGAGGGACGCCCTGTTCCCATCGGCGCGGGTCGGGCGCGGCGCGATAGACCGTCTCGGCTTCCGGCAGCCGTGCCGCGGTCAATCGTGCCCGCAGATCGTCCAGGTCAGCGTCAGGCGCGTGGGCTGCGAATGCTTGGACGTCGTTGGTTGGACGGTCTGTGGGCACGAAACCTCCTCGATATCGTGAAACCGCCGTGGTCGAGAACCAGCAATGACGGTTCTAACATGGCTCGAAGTCGGTGCGCAACCAGCTATGGTGGTTCCATGCGCGTTGGGTTCCCTGATTTCCGCCTCGGCAGCGTGCTGGCGACCAGCTTCACGGCGACGCTGACGGAGCGATGCGGCAACGCTGTGGAACGCATACCCACGCCGCACCGACTCGTCGACTGGCTGACAGTGAACGGCCTTGCCCTGGAGTCCTGCACCACCGCCCAGCTCGAGCTCGCCTATGAGCTGAGGGAATCCATTCACGCCGCCGCGACAGCGGCCGCGATCAACGACGCTCTCCCTGCGTCTGCTGTCCACATCATCAATGACCGCAGCGCTCAGGGCCGGGCCGTGGCCATCCTGACGCCCGAGGGCGATCGGCGATGGCAACTCAGCTCGGCTTCCTGCGTAGAAGACGCCCTAGGCGTGATCGCCGCCGACGCGATCAGCATCATCTCAGGCGAGCGAGACGGAAAATTGGCCTTGTGCGCTTCGCCGACCTGCCGAGCCGCCTTCTTCGACACCAGCCGGAGTCGCACCCGCAGATGGTGTGACATGAACACGTGCGGGAATCGTCAGAAGAAAGAGCGCTTCAACGCCAACCATCGCAGAAACCCGACATCAGCGACGTAAACGTCGCCCCCCCGGCACATACCCGAGTGGGCCCCGCGTTCGCGACACATCTGTCGCTTCGATTCCAGCCCGAAAGCTGCGCCACCTCCACTGGCACACGGACAGCTGTCGGTGCGGTCCCGTAGTTTGCCGAGCACGGTTCATCGACACAGAAGCGGAGTAAGTGTGGCAGTCTCAGGCAACAGCAACGTCCCGATCGTGCCCACTTCGCCCCGATCGCGGCAGCGCCGGCCCGCCGAATCCTCGCGCGACAACTTCGACGATGACACCACGATCGACGAGGTCGAGTTCTCCGACGCCGACCTCACCCGCCCCGAGACCCACGCACTGGGCATCGATGGCTGCCGGTTCGACAACTGCCGTCTCGGCGGGGTCATGCGCGGCGTCACGATCTACGAATCCGAATTGTCGGTCTGCGATCTGGCCAACCTGCAGGCCGACGAATGCACGATGGCCGAATGCGCGATCAGCACCAGCAGGCTGACCGGCATGTCCTGGACCGCTGGCAGCTGGCGCGACGTTCTGCTCGAATCGACCCGCGCCGACCTCACCAACTTCCGGTACTCCAAGCTGCGCACCGTCGTCTTCCGCGACTGCGATCTGCGTCAGGCCGATTTCGAGGGTGTCGAGTTCCGCAATGTCGCCTTCGAGCATTGCAACCTCACCGGGGCCCGCTTCACCGGCACCGCGACGCGCCACAACCTCCGATTCACCGACTGCACTCTCGCCGATATCGACGGCGTCGCCGGACTACGCGGCGCCACCGTCGACGGCGGCGACCTCCTCGGTCTCGCCGCGAGCTTGGCCCGCGAGGCGGGGATCACTGTGCGCTGGTAAATACCCACCGGACCCTCCAGCAGCATTCGCGCATAGCCGCTAATGCGGGGTGGCCGGCGGCTACCGTGCGGGTATGACCGACGAACGTGGGCCCGTGATCGCGGTGCTCGGCAGCATCAATATGGATCTGGTCACCACCACCGACAGGCGGCCGCGACCGGGTGAGACGGTGCTCGGCAGCGGATTCGCCATGGTGCCGGGTGGTAAAGGCGCAAATCAGGCGGTCGCGGCGGGACGGGCCGGTGGGCAGGTGGAATTCATCGGTGCGGTCGGTGACGATGTGTTCGCCGACGAGCTGCGGGCGGTGTTGCGGGAATCCGGTGTGGGGACTGCGCGGTTGCGGACATTCGAGGGACCCAGTGGGATCGCCGCGATCGTGGTCGACGCGGGCGGGGAGAACAGCATCATCGTGGTGGGTGGGGCCAATTCCTCAGTCACAGAGCTGAGCGATGAGGATCTCGTAGTGATCGCCGCCGCCGATATCCTGCTGTGCCAGTTGGAGATTCCCGTGGTTGCGGTGAGGGCCGCAGCGCGGCACGCGAAGGCGAACGGAACCATCGTGGTGCTCAACCCCTCACCCGCCCGTGCGCTGCCGCCGGAGTTGTGGGCCGACATCGACGTCGCGGTAGTCAACTCCGGTGAGTTCACCGCACTCGGGTCCGCGCTCGAGCCGGTCCCACACCTGGTGGTGACGCTCGGGGCGGACGGCGCCCGCCACCGGGGGCCCGACGGCGTCGAACTCTCCGTCCCCGGTTCGGCGGTGGAGGTGGTCGACACCACCGGCGCTGGCGATACCTTCACCGGGGCTCTCGCCGTCGCCTGGGATCGCGGCCCAGCAGAGGCCCTGCGCTTCGCTTGCGCGGCCGGTGCGCTCGCGACCACCCGGTTGGGTGCGAGCGTGTCGATCCCACGGCGCGATGAGATCCATGCCGCGCTACGCGCCGCCGACTTCGCGCCGTGACCGCCTGCTGCCTGGACAGCCGCCGCACCGGCACCCATCCCGACCGTTGCGGGCGCCAGGTCGGGGCGAGCCGATGCCCGCGACCGGCTTCCCGTGACCTCGCCGGGCGTGCCCTGATCTGAGCGACGGTCCGGTGGGCGCTGTGAACCTGGTCGCCGCGGCCGCCTGCCGGCTCGGCGCCCCGAGAAACGAGTCCAGTCGAGGGTGTCGGTGGCATTCGGCCGGTCGATCGTTCGCCGGTTCGGTCGATCTCGGATCACCGGTGATCGTCCGACACCACCGATATTCAGGTGCGCCCTGCGGCTGCGGTGCCTACCGTTGAACGTGTAAGGCGAAGCGAATTCGCATGTAGTGAAAGGACCGAAACAATGTTTCCCGTCGAGCTGCCCGGTACCCGGGCGCGGACGTTGATGTGGGCTTCCGAGCACGATATCGAGCACGCCGCGCTGCGTCAGTTGCGCAATATCGCGCAACTGGAATGGGTCCACGGCGTACGCGTCATGCCGGACGTGCACCTCGGCAAGGGGGCAACTGTCGGCTCGGTCATCGCAATGAAGAATGCGGTCGCCCCGGCGGCCGTCGGCGTGGATATCGGCTGCGGTATGGAAAGCGTGAAAACCGACCTCACCGCTGCAGACCTGCCGCATAATCTGCACTCGTTGCGCAGCCGAATCGAGGCCGCGGTACCGGTGGGTTTCCACGGCCACGATGACCCGGTCAATGTGGGCAGGATAGGCGCGGAGATCTCCGGACTCGGCGCGAGCACCGCGACGCTGCGTTCGGGTTGGGACCGGTTCTGGGGTTCGTTCACCGATCTGGATAAGAGTGTGCGCTCACGCGAGTCCAAGGCGCATAAGCAGATGGGGACGCTAGGCCAAGGAAATCACTTTATTGAACTCTGCCTCGATCAGGACGATGCGGTGTGGATTCTGCTGCATTCCGGAAGCCGGAATATCGGCAAAGAGCTCGCCGAGCGGCATATGGCTGTAGCTCGGGCGCTGCCGCATAATGCAAACCTGCCGGATCGCGACCTCGCCGTATTCCTTTCTGGAACTCAGGAGATGGACGCCTACCGTCACGATCTCACCTGGGCTCAAGAATATGCGGCCCGCAACCGCGCAGTCATGCTGGCATTGGTGTGCCGCGCGGTCCGCGACGAGTTCGCCGATCGCTCGGTCAGGTTCGACGAGCCGATCTCATGTCATCACAATTATGTGGCGGAGGAGATCATCGACGGCATGCCGATGCTGGTGACTCGAAAGGGTGCTGTTCGGGCGGGTAAAGGGGATCTCGCGTTGATCCCCGGTTCGATGGGCACTCGCTCGTATGTCGTGCGAGGCAAAGGAAACCCTGACTCGTTCCAGTCCGCGTCCCACGGCGCGGGCAGGCGGATGAGCCGTACGGCGGCCAAGAAGAGGTACAGCGTCGCCGACCTCATTGCCCAGACCGAGGGTGTCGAGTCACGTAAGGATGCCGGTGTAGTAGACGAGATCCCCGCCGCCTACAAGAACATCGACGAGGTCATCGCTGCGCAGAGCGACCTGGTGGACGTGGTAGCGACCCTGCGTCAGGTTCTCTGCGTCAAGGGATGATCCGCACTCCGGCCGAGCCACTGCGGCTGGGCCGGGGTAGCGCGCGCCATTATTCGGACTTCGAGACCTGTTCGGAAACTATCCACAGCCTCATCTTCTGAAGTCTCCACTTGCGAACCGATACGCTGGATATGGTGCGTCCCAAGATCTCCGCGGCCATCGCCTGCCCGTGAGTCATAACGATCTCATCTTCGTGAGCCGTCCACGCCCTCCTCCTCACGCCGTATCGACCGGCTTTCTCGGCGGCGGGCACCCAGGCGGCGACCTTCTTCGCGGCCGCTCGTTTACGATCAATCCCGATCACGCCAGGCGAGTACCACACCCACGCCGCGAGTTGAGCTGCCGCCACGTTTTGGACCATTACATTGAAGACTCCGTCCCGTCTGTTGGGCCTAGCAGTCCTCGTCACCCCACAGACCCGTCTTATTGTTCGGCAAAAGAACGCGGCCGCTGCGGGGCTGGCTGTCACGAAACTAATGAATGGTTCACCCTTACATGTGAATCCGACCGAGCCATCGCCATCGAGCAAGCCGCGAACATAGTCCGCTTCGGCAAACGGTCGGTCCGGTGGATGAATGGTCCACGACTTCGCGCCAACGGTCACACCCAGGCTTGCAATCGACTGTCGTACTTCCTGATCGAAGAATCGCGATGTTGCAGTTTGATAATTGTCCGCGAAGTTGGTTGCGCGAGTTCGATAGGTGATGGATGAATAGCACGGCAGGATCTCGGCCACGCGAGCCAGAATCCGCTCGTCTCGGATCGCCAGTTCGAGCGAAACTCTGCCTTTGGCCTCGATGCTTCCCTCATGCGAACCGTCGGTCTGCAACAGTCCGATCATGTAAGCCACACCAGGCTCCATCGGGTCAAGCGTTGGCAAGGCTCCCCCTTAAGCGCAAACCACAGCGCCATCGTTGTTGGTTATCGCGACTCCGAACGCAGAAAGGCAGGCACGATCTACCGCAGTGGCAGATGCGATGGTGCGAGATCCCCTCGTGCACAACAATACCCGCACAGAAAAAGTCACGCTACAGGTTTGCCCGATGTCGTGCCGCCCGCGTAGAGGCTCTGCGTCACGGCTTCATCCGGCTCCACTCTGGCTGGTCCTGATAGGTCTTGTCTGAGATGATGGGCGCTGGCCTCAGCGGCGTTTGAGAGTTGCCACCACACCCGCGCCGAACAACAAAGTCCCTACGATCAGCACCATTCCGCTGGCGAGCCAGGCGTGTAGGGCGACGTGGAGTTCGGCGGTGAGGCCGGGGATGTTGCCGATGAGGCGGAAGGTGTCGTCGGGGAAGAGGATTTGGATGATGCCGGGGATGATGCCCCAGATCAGGCCGGCGATCATGGTCGCTGCGGGCGAGTACGCGGCCAGCACTGCGACCAGGAGCAGCAGGATCGCGCCGAGCACGGATTGACCGGGTGCGCTCCAACGATCGACGGAATCCCACCATCGGCTGGTGGTCAGCGAGCCGTGCGCGGCGATGCCTATGCCGATCGGCGTCACGATCAGCCCGACCACGGTGCCGATCGCAGTGCGACCGAACGAGCCACGATTCTGAAACTGGGCTCCGGGGGGCGACCACCCCGCCGGCGACTGGAAACTATCCGGCATCACGTCCTCCTACCAGGTCCTACGGCGCCCGGTGGCCCCCGTCATCAACCTCATTGTCCCCAGGAGTACCCAGATCCGCCGGTCACGGCTCGGACTCGCGGCCCTCCCGTGATCTTGTCGGTGGGGTGGGGCACCATGGCCCACATGAACACAGCTGAGGGGACGACAACGGCGGGTATCGACGTTGCCGGGCTGCGGGAGCGGGCCGAGGGTCTGCTGCGGGAGCTGGCCGGCAGCGGGGCGCGGTTGCGGGAGGACCAGTGGACCGCGATCGAAGCGCTGGTGGTGCATCGGCGGCGCGCGCTGGTGGTGCAGCGGACCGGGTGGGGTAAATCGGCGGTGTATTTCATCGCGGCGAAGCTGCTGCGCGCGGCGGGGCGCGGTCCGACGGTGATCGTGTCGCCGCTACTCGCGCTCATGCGCAACCAGGTGGCCGCCGCCGAACGTGCCGGGGTGGTGGCGGCGACCATCAACTCCGGCAACGTCACCGAATGGGACGACATCCACGCGCGGGTTTCCGCAGGTGAGGTGGATGTCCTGCTGGTGAGTCCGGAGCGGCTCAACAATCCCGACTTCCGGGATCAGGTGCTGCCGAAACTCGCCGCCGACGCGGGCCTGGTGGTGATCGATGAGGCGCACTGTGTCTCGGACTGGGGGCATGATTTCCGGCCCGACTACCGGCGCATCCGCACGCTGATCGCCGACCTGGGGTCCGATGTGCCGGTGCTGGCCACCACCGCCACCGCCAACGACCGCGTCGTCACCGACGTCGCCACCCAGATCGGCACCGACACCCTGGTGCTGCGCGGCACCCTCGACCGTGAATCGCTGCATCTGTCGGTGGTGCGGTTCGACGATGCGGTCGAGCGCACGGCCTGGTTGAGCCGCCATCTCGGTGAACTGCCGGGCTCGGGGATCGTCTACACGCTCACAGTGGCCGCCGCGCAGGATCTGGCCGATGTGCTGAATGCGCAGGGGCACACCGTCGCGGCCTACACCGGGCAGACCGATCCGGCCGAGCGCGAGATACTCGAGTCGGCCCTGCTGAACAACGAGGTCAAGGCACTGATCGCCACGTCGGCCCTCGGCATGGGATTCGACAAACCCGATCTCGGGTTCGTCGTGCACGTCGGTGCGCCGTCCTCCCCCATTTCCTACTACCAGCAGGTCGGTCGCGCTGGGCGCGGCACCGAACGCGCCGAGGTGGTGCTGCTGCCGGGCCCGGAGGACGCGCGCATCTGGAGCTATTTCGCCTCCGTCGCGTTCCCCCGTGAACACATTGTGCGTTCGGTGCTCGCGGCGCTGGATGTCGAGCGCCCGCTGTCGACGGCTGCGTTGGAGCCGTTGGTGGAGTTGAACCGGTCCCGGTTGGAGATGGTGCTGAAGGTTCTCGACGTCGACGGCGCGGTGCGGCGGGTGCGTGGCGGTTGGCTGTCCACCGGCCAGGCGTGGACCTACGACACCGAACGGTACGAGCGCTTGGAAGCGGCGCGGTCCGCCGAACAGCAGGCGATGGTCGACTATCAATCGACGACCGGCTGCCGCATGGTGTTCCTGCGCGGCCAGCTCGACGATCCAGGTTTGCACGCTGCGGGCCCCGGCACCTCCGAGTGCGGGCGCTGCGACAACTGCACCGGCACCCACCTGGATACCTCGATCGACGCCGACGCGATGGCCGCCACCCGGGAACGTCTGGACCGGCCCGGAATCGACCTGGCCCCGCGCAAGATGTGGCCGACCGGGATGGCGAAGCTCGGTATCCCCTTGTCCGGCAAGATCTCCGATGGCGCCGAGACCGGCCGAGTGATCGGCAGACTCAGCGCGCTCGGTTGGGGACAACGTTTGCGCGCGCTGCTCGACGGTCCGGATGCGCCGGTTCCGGATGCCGTGGTGCAGGCGTGTATCGCGGTGCTGCGCGATTGGGATTGGGCCACCCGGCCCACCTCGGTTCTCGCCCTGGAATCCCCCACCCATCCGATCCTGACCGCGACGCTCGCACAGCGGCTGGCGCAGATCGGCAAGCTCCGCGATCTGGGGACGATGCCGATCCGGCCCGACCGCCCACCGGTGTCGGCGGTCAATTCCGCCCATCGGGTCGCGGCGCTGCACGGCCTGTGGGATCTACCCGACCTGAGTTCGGTGGACGGTCCGATTCTGTTGGTCGACGCCCTCACCGACACCGGCTGGACCTTCACCGTCGCAGCCCATGAGCTGCGCGCGGCTGGCGCGCCCGCCGTCCTACCCTTCGCCCTCGCCACGCCGACCTGACCACCGGTTCCGCCGATCACAGCAGCCTGGCGTCGCCGGGGTCGATCACGCGACCGAGATCGAGGTCGATATCGAAAGTCGGTGCGGCGGCACCGCATCCGGCGATCATGGCGCGAGCCGCCGCTTCGATCGCCCGCTTCTCGGTGACTACCGTCGACACCCCGAACGCCGCGACCCGCACCACCCAGTTCGGACCGCAGCAATGAACAGTGCCCTACGCTGTACGCCACCGATCAGGGCAGCTACCTCGTCCAGGGCTGGCGCACCGACGAACCCGAGACAGTCGAGATACCGCATCTGCTGCTGGGATTCGCTGAACCGGATACGTTCGTCGGATCGACGATGGCCGCTACCGGTCGAGGTACTTTCACCCTGTCCGGCCGACCGGTCACCGAACCGGACACGCTGGCGCAGCTCGACCTGGCCGAGGACGAGACGGCGATCGAGGTGCCGAAGCTCGAAAGGAACTTTTACGGTGCGTCTGCTGCAAGGTGATCCGTATCCGGACCTACTTCGTTCCTGTCGGCGCGAAGCATTTCACCTGGAGGTTCGCGACTCCTACGGTGTCGCCGTGGAATCCGAGCCGCTGCAGCGGTTCCTCAGTGGGGAGCCGACCACCGATTTCGCTTGGTTCCAGCCGTGGCAGTCGCTGATTGAGGAAACGACGAGCCGGGGTGTAGCCGTGCGACGGGTGCGAGTACTCACCGAGCCGCACAGCGACTATCACCGGTGGATGCTGACGATCACTCCACAGAACATCGAGGCCGGGGAAGAGATTCGGTATTTGCCGCGGCACCTGGCCGGAGATGTTCCGGCCGAGGACTACTGGCTGTTGGACGAGGAACGGGTGGCGTTTCACGCCCGCGACGCCGACGGGCGTGGGCTCGGGGTAGCCATGACCTCGGATGCGTGGATCGTTGACCATTGCGTCGGCATGAAACGCCGACTATGGGAGCTGGCTACGCCGTTCGAAAATTACGCGGCGGCCCGATCTTCCCAGTGACCAACTCGGTTCATGAGCAGCGTGAAGCGCTCGGCAAGCGTCTGCGCGAGATGCGCAAGGACGCCGGACTCACCGCACGCCGGCTCGCAGCCCTGGCGGGTTGGCACGAATCCAAGGTTTCCAAGGTAGAAACCGGCGATCGCAGTCCCACCGAGGCAGACCTACGGACCTATTGTGCCCACACGGGCAATGACCACCAGCTGGCCGACCTCATCGCTTCGCTTCGCAATATCGAAAGCGCATACCAGGAATGGCGGAAGGTCGTCGGTCTCGGCACCAAACGACGGCAGCATGCGTTGGTCAAGCTGACCGAGGATGCCCAGATCATCCGGATCTACAATCCCTACTTCATCCCTGGTTTCCTCCAGACCGCCGAGTACGCCGCTGCCGTCCTGCACAACGCCGTCTCGTTCTACCAGACACCCAACGACGTCGAAGCCGGTGTCGCGAAGCGCATGGAGCGTCAGCAGCTCATGTACCGGGGAACCCGCCGATTCCACTTCCTGATCGGTGAACAGACTCTGTACACCACGGTGGGCAACGATGACGTGATGGTAGGGCAGTTGGATCGGTTGCTGGCCGTTGCCGGACTCCCGCGAGTGACGCTCGGAATCCTCCCGAACACTGCCGGCATCCCCTTCGCACCGACGAACTTTTCGATGTTCGACCAGCGGGTCGTCTTCGTCGAAGCAGTCACCGCCGAACTCACCATCACCCAGCCAAGGGAGATCGCCCTCTACGGCCGGGCGTTCGATGTGCTGGCCGGCCAGTCCGTGACCGGCGAGCGGGCGCGTGAGTTGATTCGGAAAGCTCTCGATACTCGCCGCGGTTGACGGCAGTGGGCGTCCACCTCGGCTCGACGGTCCCGAGCCGAATCGAGTCGGGACCACCGCGTGGGTGGCGCGTCGATCGTCGAGGCTCGGGTTATGGTCGAGGTCATGGCCAGTGGTAAGGGGGCGGCTGTCGAGCTGGATGTCGGGGACAGGGTGGTGCGTGTTTCCAACCCTGATCGGGTGTATTTCCCCGAATCCGGTGCCACCAAGCTCGATCTGGTGCAGTACTACCTGAGCGTCGGGGACGGGATCGTCAATGCGCTGCGGGATCGGCCGTGCATGTTGCATCGGTTTCCGAAGGGACTGGCTGGGGACAAGGTGCATCAGAAGCGGTTGCCTGCGGGTGCGCCCGATTGGGTGCCCACGGTGCGGGTGTTCTTCCCCCGCTATGGCAGGCATGCCGACGAGCTGTGCGTCTCCGAGCTGGCCGATGTTATTTGGGCGGTGCAGATGTCGACGGTGGAGTTCCATCCGTGGAATTCACGGCGCGCCGATACCGAAAGCCCCGACGAGTGGCGGATCGACCTGGATCCGATGCCCGACTGCCCGTGGTCGCGGGTGCAGCGGGTGGCCGGTGTGGTGCGGGAGGTGCTCGACGAGATCGGGGCGGTGGGCTGGCCGAAGACCTCGGGTGGGCATGGGTTGCACGTGTATGTCCGGATCGCGCCGGACTGGAGGTTTCAGGACGTTCGCCGCGCGGCGCTGGCCTTCGCCCGCGAGGTCGAGCGACGCGCACCCAAGGACGTGACTACCACTTGGTGGCGAAAGGACCGCGATCCACGACAGCTGTTCGTCGACTACAACCAGAACGCCCGCGACCACACCATCGCCGCCGCATACTCGGTGCGCGGCGTCCCCGAAGCCACTGTGTCCACCCCGGTGACCTGGGATGAGATCCCCGATATCCACCCACGCGATTTCACCATCGCCACCGTGCCCGCCCGCTACCACACGCTTGGCGACCTGCATGCGGGTATCGACGACGCCGTCTTCGAATTGGACCACCTGATCGAGTGGGCCGACCGGGACAAGGTCGAGCTGGACGAGGACGAGGACTGACCGGCAGCAGGCCGTTCACGTGACCGACCCCCCGGCCGGGCGCGAGACGAACCGATCGCCGGTTGCCGTGGAGATCGAGCGGCGTCCTGGTCACGCGACGACCCGAGTCCCGACGGTCCGCGAGTAAGTTCGGTCCGAGAACGGCCGCACGCGGGCGGCAGCGAGGGAACGGAGGAGGTTCGAGGATGAGCGGCACAGGTGTGGCGATCGCGATCGGCCCCGGTGAACAACCGATGCTCGAGCAGGCGGTGACCGATGCGGGCGCCCGCATCGCCGACCCGGCCGACGCCCGTGCTCTCATCTGGAACGGTCCACCGACGCAATTCCCGGATCGGCTCCCCTCCGGCATCGAATGGGTGCAACTGAACGCGGCCGGGGTCGAAGACTGGTTCGACGCCGGCGTCTTCGACCGCTTCCCTCGGGTCCGATTCACTTCCGCCGCAGGCACATACGCCGCCAGCGTCGCCGAGCACACGTTGATGTTGCTGCTGGCCGGAGTCCGTTATCTCCCAGAACATTTGCGGGCGAACCGCTGGCGGCAGCGGGAGTTCTTCCCGCATGTCGGTTCGCTGCGCGGCGCCACCGTCGCCATCGTGGGAGCCGGTGGGATCGGGCGCGCGCTCATCCCGATGTTGACGCCGCTGGGGGCGCGGATCATCGCGGTCAACCGGTCCGGACGTCCGATCGCCGGGCCTGGTACCCCCGATTCGGTGGAAACAGTGCGCGCCGACGATCTCGCAGGTGTGTGGTCCCGCACCGATCACGTGGTGATCGCGGCCCCGGCCACTGCCGAGACCCGCCATCTGGTCGGCGCGAAGGAGCTGGCGCAGCTGAAACCGACGTCCTGGGTGATCAATGTGGCGCGTGGCAGCCTCGTCGATACCGACGCGCTGGTCGAGGCGTTGCGTACCGACGTCATCGGCGGCGCGGGTCTCGACGTCACCGAGCCCGAACCGTTGCCCGACGGCCATCCGCTCTGGGAGCTGCCCAATGCCATTGTCACACCGCATGACTCGAATCCACCAGGGTTGCGGATGGCGGCATTCGCCCAGCATGTGACGGCGAACGTCACCCGTTTCGCCGCGGGCTCGGAGCTGTTGGCACCTATCGACCAGGAACACGGTTACTGACCGTCGCGCGGCGGTGTCCGGTGCAGCTGCCGGTGGGCGCTACACTCGGGCGGTCGACGGCCGTTGCGCCCGCCGGTCCGGCGCGCGGGTGGGGTTTGCGAGGAGGTGCACCGATGCCGAACTACCGCATCGATGACCTCGCACGCGCCGCAGGCACCACCACCCGCAATGTCCGCGCCTATCAGGAGCGCGGGCTGCTGCCCCCGCCGGTCGGGAAGAACGGCCGCGCCAGCATCTATGACGACACGCACCTGGAACGGCTGCGGTTGATCGACTCACTGCTGCAGCGTGGTTTCACCACCGCCCATATCGCCGATTTCATCACCAGCTGGGAGACCGGTAAGGATCTCACCGAGGTGCTCGGGCTGCAACACGCGGTGACGGCGACGTGGGCCAAGGAGGAGCCGTTCGAGGTGTCGCGGGAGCTGATCGGCTCCATCCTCGGGCCCGATACCGACGAGCTCGTCGAACAGTTGCGCCGGATGGGTCTGGTCCGCATCGACAACGACACCGTCGTTTTCACCGACACCCAGTTGCTGACTTCCTTCGCCGAACTCGACGAATACGGCCTCGACCTGCGCACTCTGATCAGCGTGCACACCAAGGTCGCCGCCCACATCGATGACATCACCAAGATCATGATCACCGCGGCGCGCAAACATATCGTCGACGAGCACGGTCCAGGCTGGCTACCGGAAACCAGTGAGGAGATCGCCCAGACGACGGCCATGCTCAACAAGATGCGCGAACTGAGCGTCGCATCCGTGCACAGCACCCTGGCCCGCTCGCTGGACACCAATCTCCGCCGTGAACTGGGTGAATACCTCGAAACCGCCGCCGATCGCGAACGCAAACGCACCGCGGCGAATTCGGATGAATCCGAGGGACGCCGGTAGCCGCTCGAGCGTCGATTTCCGTATGCCGGGACCTTGGCGGCCGTAATGTCTTCGGTAAGCGGATGCCGATGAATGGAGTCTCATGATCTCCGATCGAGCGAAAATGCCACCGCGGGCGCTGGTGCGGGTGGCGGAACGGGCACGCACTGTGATGGCTGCGGCGCACCGGCGGATGGTGCCCGGGCATGTGGCGCTGCTGGAGATGCTGGCGGCCGGATGGCTCACCCAGGCCATTCATGCCGCAGCGGATCTCGGGGTCGCCGACGCGCTGGCCGACGGACCACGCGACGGCGCCGACCTGGCGCAGGCGGTCGGAGCCGACGAGGACGCGCTGCATCGGCTGCTGCGGCTGCTGATCAGTCACGGCATTTTCACCAGGCGCCGCGACGGCAGGTACGCGCTCACGCCGATGGCGCAGGCTTTGCGGGCCGACTCCGTGGTCTCCCTGCGCGATGCCGCGCTGTTCTTCGGGTCGAAGATCCACCGGGACAACTGGACCCAGCTGGTGGACGTGGTGCGCAGCGGTGACGCGGTGGGCGGCACTGTCGACGGGATCCCGCTGTTCGACTATCTGCGCACCGACCGCGAGCTCGGTGCGCTGTTCGACCGCGCGATGACCAGTATCGATGATCTCGGCAGGCTGCCGCTGCTGTCGGCCTACGACTTCGGCCGCTATCGCACCCTCGTCGATGTGGGCGGCGGGCGCGGCGCATTGCTGACCGAGATCCTGCGGCGGGCACCGCAGTCGCGCGGCATCCTGTTCGATCTTCCGGAGGTGGTGGCCGACGCCCGGCCCCGGCTGACCGAGCTCGGGGTGGCCGACCGGTGTGCCGTTGTCGCGGGTTCGTTCTTCGATGCCGTTCCCGAAGGCGGTGACGCCTACCTGCTCAAGCATGTCATCCACGATTGGCCCGTCGATCAGGCCACGCGGATTCTGCGCAATGTCCGCGCTGCCATGTCGCCGCAGGCGCGGCTGTTGCTCATCGAGCTCGTCCTCCCCGACGACGCTCGCCCGCATCCGAGCAAGTACATCGATCTGGAGATGCTGGTCAACACCGGCGGTAGGGAACGTAACGCCGCCGAATACCGTGCGCTGCTGGCCGAATGCGGTTTCACTCTCGCCTCGGTCACCCCGACCCTGTCCCCGGAGAACGTGCTCGAAGCCGTCCCGGTGCGCTGAGCATCGGCCGGTCGATCCTGCTCAGCCCGGCACGACTGCCTGGCCGATGAGCGCCAGGTAGAGCGTGAGGATGAACAGCACCGCCGGTATCACCGGATAGTCCTCGTCCTGCGAGCGCAGGAAACGCCCGCCGCCGAGAAACGGAATCACCAGCAGCACCAGCGGAATCCAGCTGATCACCGCGCGTGCGCCGTCGTGCTCCCAGGGGCGGACCAGCACCAGATCGGCAGCGACAGCGACGATCGCGCAGCCGAGCGCCGCGCCCACCGATCCGACCGTGCCGAGTGTGTTGGAGTAGTACATCTCCCCCGGCCGCGGTGTCCGCGAGGTCTTACGCGCGAATTCGAACTGCAGGAAGGCACCGGCGAAGATGACCGCGGCAGCCGCCGCCTGCCAACCGGATTCGACCTCGCCGGTGTCGGTGGCAGACACCACGACATAGGCGGTGACCAGCAACTGCACCGGATAGGTCACCAGCAGATTCAGCAGAATACTGGTGCGGATCGGTTCGGAGAGCTGCTCCAGCCCCCACAGCCCGAGACCATAAACGAGCACCGCGGCGATGGCGACAGCCGAACCGACCGACAGCAGCAGGCTCGCCGCGATCGCACCGACCGCGATGACAGCCATCGCGGCACGCAGATCCAGTGCGGTGACCGCGCCCGTCACCAGCGGCCGATCCGGGTTGTGCACCCGGTCGTAGTCGAGGTCCTTCTGCTCGTCGACCATCCGCAGATACAGCAGCACGAACGCGACCACCACGATCCGCAGCGCCGTCGCCCAGGTGGGATGCCAGCTCGAATCCGGTTGGGTGACCAGCGCGGCAGTGCCTTCCAGCGCCAATACCCACAGCACGCCATAGAGCAGATAGTGCGGTTTGTACATCACGGCGGTGAAGCGCGCGATACGGACCACCGTGCCGATCGGGCCCGCCGGCGAGGTCATGGCCTCCGCCTGGGAAGGTGCTGTCCGGTCACGCACGCTCCCGCCCTCAGGCACCTGACTCACTCCGACTCCAGCGGTCCCACATGGTCACCTCGGCCGCCGGCGCCCGCCGGCCGGGGCTCGCATCGCCGGGCAGCAGATGCGCGACCGGCAGCATCGCCACCTGGGTCACCTCGTCGAACGGAATGTCGAGCAGCTCGGCGATCTCGCGTTCATAGGCCAGGTGCGCAGTGGTCAAGCAGGAGCCGAGGCCCCGATCGTGCAGTGCCAGCTGAAAATTCCACACGGCCGGATAGATCGACCCGAAGAAGCTGGCCAACAGCAACGATGAAGCCTCGGCCGGCGGACGGCCGAGCGAGCACACCACCACCAGTGCGGGCACCTCGTGTAGATGGGCGGCCAGGTATTGCCCGGAGGCGAGGTCGCCGAGCTGATCCGGGCGTGGAGTGCGCGCGGACAGGTAGGCAGCGAACCCCTTGCGGTAGTACTCGGCGATCTGCTGTTTGGTCGCTTCGTCCTGGACGACGAGGAACCGCCACGGCTGACGGTTCGTCCCGCTCGGCGCGTGTACCGCGATATCGAGGCACTCCAGCAGGTCTCGGCGCTCGACCGGGCGGGTCAGGTCCAGCCTGCGCCGGAAAGCACGTGTGGTGGTGAGCAGTTCGGCACCACCCATCACAGACCGGACCTATCGATCGAGGTATCCGATTCGGCGACGACGACGTCCTCGGCGAATTCGGCGTCCACGCGTGCCGCGACGGCGCCTGCCTGGTGGATCTCGCAGCGCACCACCGTGCGGTCGCCGGTGCGGGCGATGACCTCGGCCCGGCATTCCGCGGGACTGTCGAGTTCGACGAAGCGGTCGAAGGTGCTCGACACCCCCATGAGCCGGGGCGCTTGCGTGAGCACCATGGCCAGTGCGGTCTGTCTGCACGCCTCGATCAGCAGACTGCCGGGCACATGGTCGAGCGGATGATCGAACAGGATCGGGTGGCCGATATCGGGCACCAGCGTGGCGCAGGCGGTGTCGCCGTCGCTGCGCACCGGACCGACCACGACATTACGCCAGTTCTCCCGGCCCACCTCGGCGGCTTCGGCGCGCTCGGTCAGCGCGGACGCACCGACGAACGGCCCCAGACCGAGGCTGTCGCGGAATGCGCTGCGCATCCGGTCCCAGCGCCCGCCGGTGGTCCAGGAGAACGACCCGTCGACCGTCATCATCGGCACGCCGCCGCAGGAGATGTCGAGCACCATATCGACGCCGTGCATATCGGTCCCGTCGTGGTGTTTGCGTGGAACCCGCACGGCCATCACCAGATCGGCGGGGGCGAACCCGACATCCCACGCCGCGGTATCGGAGCCGGTGCCGTTGAACGTGCGTACCAGGAACGCCCGGTCGGTGGGGACGGCATAGAACTCGTGGGTCAGTGCGATCGCCGCCTGTCGCGCGGCTTCCATCACCACCAGCGGATCGTGGCGAAGGGCGAGGGTGCCCGCGTGGTCGCCGTAGTAGGAGTGCATGCGCGGTAGCTGCGCACCGGCGACGAATTGGTCCTCACCGACAGTGTCGAGCGAGGTGACGAACACCTCGGAGACCGCGCAGCGGTGCGCAAGCTCTCGGGAGATGGTGCGAACATGCGATGCGGTGTTGTCGGCGTTCACTGTCTCGACGCTCACGGCCGGCCCTCCAACCAGTCGGATGCGGACACCGGGCGCAACGTTTGTGGTTGCGTCCCCACCCGCATGGGTAGTACATAGGACCCGAGCACGATCACCGACCACGGGTCGAGCTCGACGCCCCGATCCCATGCCGTAGCCAGCAACCGTGCGCAGTCGGTATCGGACTCGGGGTCGAATCCGCTGGGGAGAGCGACGTTCGCGCGCTCCAGTTCGTCGGCCAACCTGCGGGCGGCCTCGGCCCGGCCGAAGTCACGGGCGGGGGTACTCGCGTAGAGGTCTGCGGCCAGTTCGGCGGCCTCGGTGGATCGGTCCACGCCTGCGGCCGCGTGGGTGAGCACCTCGGCGCGGCGAGTTTCGTCGAACAGGATCGACAGCTCACGCAATACGTCGGCGGGGTCGTCGGGCGAGTGCACCAGATTCAGCAGGTAGCTGTGCCGCCCGAGCAGGTGCCGCAGTTCGCCCGGCTGCCGTTTGCGCGGGTCGGTCGGGCCCTTGGCGTCGGTCAGCCGGACCGGGACGGGCAGCTCGGCGTCCTCCGCGGCGACAACGAGCACCAGCACATCGCAGATGCCGACCAGCAGATCGGCCAGTCGCCGCCGCTCGGTCGAAGCGATGTTCCAGGAGTAGTACCAGAGCGCACGGGCCAGCAGCCGGTCGGCGGGCACGCGGTCGGCATCGACGACCCGGAATCCGTTGTCGGACAGCCACGCCAGCGTCGGCTTCACCGAACGTGCCACAATGGCATCGGGTTTGAGCAACAGCAGGGAGTGCTCCCTGGCGAACTTCGCCGCATCCACTCCGGCCCGGTCGAGCTGATCGACACTTTCTTGCACATAGGTGTCACCCAGGTAGGCGCGCACCTTCTCCGGCTGGGTGGTCAGTGCGCTCAGCAGCTCGCGCAGTTGCTCGCTCATCCACCCACCCCACCGAAACCGTTGCCGGCCAGCACATCCTCGATCGAGGGCAGCGGGACCCCGAGATAGCCGGATTCCAGACAGTAGTCGAGCAAAATGCGCAGGTACTCCTTACCGGTGGCCGGTGACCGACGACCCAGCAGCACATCGGCGTTCTCGGTGTCGAAGACCAGCCTGCGCCGGAAGTAGCTGGTGTAGAGCGAGCCGATGCGCCGGTAGTACTCGCGTTCGATCGGCGCGAGATCGGATTCGGCGAAGCTCGTCTCCGGTACGAAGGTCGCCACCTCGAACGATGGGTACTCGGCCAGCACGTCGGAAACCTCGCGCAAAGACAAGGTGTCGCGGCCGAGCGCGTGCAGGGTGCGCCCGGACGCCGAATCGAAGTCGAGGACGGCCGCGGCGACCACGTCGGCCACATGGTCCACCGGCGCCAGCGACAGCGTCGCGTCGTAGCGGCCCGGCAGTGACCGCAGCTTGCCCTCCACCATCAGTTTCACCACGGTGTAGAGGTTCTTGTACTCGCGGATGACGCCGGTATCGCTCGCACCGGTGACGATGCCAGGTCGCACGATCGCCCACTGCAGGCCGCGCTCAGTGGCCGCGTGCACCAGCTGTTCGGCGCGGAACTTGCTGTCCTCATAGCCGTTGCCGAACCCGTGCCCGGCCTCGAGTTCGTCCTCCCGAATCGTGCCGCCACGCATCCCGCACACGTAGGCGGTACTGACATGCACCAGCGGCACCTGCCAGCGCAACGCGAGCTCGATCGCATTGGCCGTACCCGCGATATTGAGCTGCTCGTAGTCGGTATCGGTCGCGTCGAAGGCGGTGGTGGCCGCGCAGTGCACGATCACGCCGACCCGCTCGGCCAAGTCCTCGGCGTCGCGGTCGGCGAGACCGAATCCGGCGGCCCGGATATCCCCGGCGACCGACGTTCCCGGTTCGAGCGGGGTGCCGTCGTTGCGGATGACCTCACCGTTGCGGTGCAGTATCGCGGCGATGGGACGGCCGGCCGCAGCCAGCCTGGCCACCACTTCGGCGCCGACCAAACCGGTCGCGCCGGTGACGAGGGCGGTATCGCGGTCACTCATGATCGGCTGTCCAAACTGCCACTGATCAGGGCGATGACCTCACCGACGCGGCGAACACCGGCCAGTTCTTCGGGTCGATACCGTGGCAGCTCGAAGGCGCGCTCGAGCACGACGGTCAGTTCCATCAGCCGCAGCGAATCGAAACCCATGTCCTCCATGAGCCGCTGGTCATCGGCCATGGCGGCGTCCTGGTCCGGCGCCATGGCACGGATGAGGGCGCGCACCCGGTCGGCGACGGCGGTGTCGGTGGCGGTCATGACGGCTCGCTTTCGCGTAGATGGGGTTGCTGACCACCGGTGGTCAGCAGGTCACGGGCCTCGTCAAGGGGCAGATCGGTATCGAGGTAGCCGGCGATGCGTAACCAGTCGTAGCCGATCGCGAGGGTGCGCCGCCATTGTTCACGCGAATCGAAGGAGGCGGGGAAGTCGGCACCACCGGCGACCGCGCGCACCAGGACCACGAAATCGTCGATCGTGGCGAACCCGGCCATCGCATCGGCGCCGGCGGCGAGTGCCGCCGAGAACTGCACCGCCTGCGCGGATTCCAACGCATCCATCAGCTCACCACGACGCCCTGCGTGCGGCGGCAGCAGCCGCCGCACCGTCTCGACCGGCGCCACATCAGCGGGCAACGGGTGGATACCGAACGCCGACAACAGCACCCGTACCGCCATGGCGATCATCCGGTGTGCGGCGATATCGGCGACGCCGCCCTGCGCGTTCTTCACCGCACCCGCCAGATCTTCGCGGGCGTTCTCCAGCACGATGTTCGACCACACCAGGTTCATCGCGCATTCGGTGAACCGCGGCGCGGGCAGCGGTGACAGCGTCGCAACCGGCTCGGTGCTCACCGCACCGGTCACTCCCAGCGCTGGCGCCGCCCACGACGGCACCGGCGTGTAGGGCCGCAACGGTTTACACATCGCCAGCGCTGGTTCGATGGATTCACCACCGCGCCACTGCAATCCGACCACGCCGAGGCGCAGGAACTCGGCGAGCTCGGCGCGAATATCGGTGCTCGCGCGGCCAAGGACCGCGGCGAGGGAATGCCGGAACACCACCGACCGCCAGGCGCGGCCGCCGCGTTCGGACAGGACGAAGACGTCCTCATCGCCGCGGATGACGTGGATGCGCTCGCCGATCTTCCAGGTGGTGACCCCGGGGACGCGCGCGAACAGGATCTGATCCGCGTCGTCGGTGACATCGGTGACGCCGAGATCGGCGGCCAGTTCGAGGACCTGATCCCAGCACACACGCTGCTCGAGTGCGCGTTTTGCCGCCGCGCCGAGGATGCCCTGCGGCCGTGCCGATCCGACCTCTGCACCGGCGGGCTCCCCGGTCGCGCAGGCGATCGCCGGTCGGCCGACGGGTGCGAGCAGGTCCTGGAACCGGGTGATCCGGTCGTCGGTGCCGATGCGGGTCAACTGCTGTGGCAACCATTTGGTTTCGAGATATGTCTCGTTCACGCCTGCCGCCCAGGACTTCATCGCCTGACGCAGACCGTCCTCGGCCCAGTCACGGGCTTCGGTGTCAGCGCCGAGGGTGCGCAACGCCACCGCATAGCGCAGTGCCTGACGGGCACGAGCGGCCCACCAGTCGGCGAGCCGTGCGGCGAAGGTGGTGTGCGGCAGCAGCGCGCGCAGTTCGGCGATATCCGGGGCGCCGGGGCGTACGAGGGTGGCGCGCAGGAACCGCTGGCAGCGGTTGAGCAGATCTTCGTCGAGGGTGGTGACATCTGCGGCCGCGACCACGGCCTCCAGTTGCTGCCGCAGCTGGGCATGGGAGCGGGTGCGGACCTCGACCCGGCGGCCGTCGATGAACAGCACCGTCGGCAGGGTCGGCATCTGTTCGGACCCCGGTGCGACAACCAGGAAATCGACGTCGGAGCCCTCGTTACCGAAACCCTCGGCCAGTGAGCCCTCGAACAGCACCGCCGAATCGGCCGGGATGGATACCTGCGCCAAGGCGGCGTCGAGGAGTTCGCGGGTGCGGTCGGCGGGCAGGGTCGGCGTGGGCGTTTCGGCCTCGACCGGAGTAGCGGCGACGTTATCGGCGGTACCCGCCGACGCCGTGCCATCCGCCTCGTGCACCACCGCGCCTTCCAGAGCACCGTCGGCGAACAGCTGCCACATGTGACGACGCCGTGGTTTGCCGCTGGACGTGCGCCGGATCAGCCCGCGTGGACCGGTGACGACGGTGACCGTCTGCGCGGGACCGAGTTCGCCGCGAATGATCTTGCGCGCCTCGGTGATCCACCCCCCGGGTGCGGATTCGGCGAACAGCGCGATCCCTTGCGATCCCGCTTCGGTGATCGCCACCGCGGCCAGTTTGCCCTTCGTGATCCCGGCCTCCTGCGCGACCCGCGATTCGATGTCCTCCATGAACACCGAACGGCCGCGCACCTTCAGGCTCGAACCCATCCGGCCGAGGACGAAAACCTCGCCGCGATGCAGGAATCCGGCGTCGCCGGTGCAGAGCACGCCGTTCTCGATCCGGGTGGACGATCCCGGGCTCGGCGGGCCGGAGTAGCCGAGCGC
Source organism: Nocardia cyriacigeorgica (assembly GCF_010868145.1). Taxonomy (GTDB): domain Bacteria; phylum Actinomycetota; class Actinomycetes; order Mycobacteriales; family Mycobacteriaceae; genus Nocardia; species Nocardia cyriacigeorgica_D. The sequence continues at coordinate 6,307 of NZ_JAAGUY010000029.1, read as the reverse complement.
GACCGAATCTCCGACCACCGCCATCTCACCGAGTGTTCCGTCGGGCAGGTCGTTGCCCTCCTCGTCGACCACCCGCACCGTCGATTCGGGCGTCGAATAGCCGAGGCCGGTGATCCAGCCCGCCCCGTCCACCCGGTGGGTGTCATCGAGCGGTTCTTCGGCGAGCACCGAAACCGGCAGGCCGAATCGCAGGGCGGCGTTGTCCACCCGCAGCGCCGTCACCGGGCGGCGGCGCGCCGACGACGTCACCATCAGTGTCGCCTCTGCCAGCCCGTAGGCCAGTGTGTAGGCGTTCATCGAAAACCCGCGGGGTCCGGTGAGTTCGGCGAAGGACTGAAGATCGGCGACCTCCACCGGCTCCGAACCGACGGCGAGGGTGCGCCAGCCGGACAGATCCAGGTCGGCGATGTCCTCCGGCCGCACCCTGTGCGCCACGTAGCCGAGCGCGAACGACGGCGACGGCGAATGCTGGGCCCGGGTCATCGCCCGCAACCACCGGATCGGGTCACGGACGAACTGGTCCGGCCGCATCAGGTACAGCTCGCCCTGGTTGGTGACGGTGGTCAAGAACGCCCCGACCAGGCCCATGTCGTGGTACAGCGGCAACCACGACACCATCGCCTCACCGGGATGCCAGTCGATGAGCTGCGAAATCATGGCGATGTTGTTGGCCAGGTTGCGCCAGCTGACCCGCACTCCGCGCGGGGTGCCGGTGGAACCGGAGGTGAATTGCAGCAGCGCACAGGGGTCCGGCGCGCCGAACACCCGTTCCGCAGGTGCGGGCGGCAACGTCGCCGGGTCGATGACGACCGGTTCGTCGGTGCGGCCGGCTTCCACCACGGCACGGCGCGCGAGCTGTTCGAACTCGACCGAGGTCACAACGACACGTGGCTGTGCCTGCTCCAGGATCGCGGCCACATGGCTGATGTACTGGTCGATATCACCGAACATCGGCGGCGCGACCGGCGTGAACACACCGCCGCACGCCCACACCGCGTAGAACGCGGCCGTGCACGGGAATCCGGTCGGCATGACGACGCAGGCGCCGTCACCGCTGCCCATACCGTGCTCGCGCATCAGCTCCGCGATGGACCAGGTGAGGTCCGCCAGTTCGGCGTAGCTGCGGTAGTCCCAGCCGTCGGCCTCGTCGGCGAAATGGATACCGGTGTCCGCATCCGGGGAGACGAGCCACTGGCGAACCGTCGCAACGTATTCGGCCTCACTCATCGTCCGATGCTCCTCCGGACAGCACCGTCACCGTCCCGTTGGTTCCGTCCACCCGTATATGCATGCCCGTCCGTATTCGCTTGGTGATGTCTTTGACTTGAACGACCGTCGGCACGCCGAGTTCACGTGCCACGATTGCGACGTGGGTGAGCGGGCTGCCCCGCTCTATCACCAGCGCCGACGCGGACGGCAGCGCCGCCACCCAGCCGGGGTCGGTGCGGTAGGCGATCAGGATGCCACCGGCGACGTCACGGGGCTCGTCCACCACAACCGCTGCGCCCTCGACTACACCGGAGGCCGACGGCGTGCCTGCCAGGACGGTACCCGTCGTCGCGGGCGGAGTGTCGGTCACCGGAACCCAGCCCTGGGAAGCCAGCTCCTGTCGGCCGAACGTGGATCCGATGGTGGTGAACCGCGCCGGAGCTACGAGCTCGGCATCTTTGGCGCGCTGCACCTTTCGCGCGGTGACCAGATCACGCAGGTCGGCCGTGTCAGCGCCTTCGTAGCTTCCGCGCAGCTCGTCGACGGTCAGGTAGAACACGTCGGAGAACTCGTCGATGATCCCGCGTGCGGCGAGATCCCGGCCCATCACCCGGATCATCCGCTTCACCATGCCGAACGCCCTTGTCCGGCAGAACCGCAACCGTTCCCGATGCGCTGCGCATCGAGATACTTTGGCGCGCAACCGTTCATAGATCCGCCTGCGGAATCCGTTCAGACGTGCGTCGAGGTAGGAGTCAGCCTCGGCGCCGCGATCGGGCTGCTGCCCGGCCTGACCGACCCGGCCGAGGGCGCTGCGCAGCATGACGAAGAGACTCGCCGGATCCTCGCGCAGATCGGGCGTTTCCAGTTTCAGTTCGTCCAGGCTGCGGTAGCCGTAGCGGTCGATATAGGCCTCGACTTCGGCGCGGAACCCCGCGTAGGCGTCGGAGCCGTGCAGCTTCCGGTAGATCTGTTGCGGCTCGGTCGAATTGATGAGGGCGGTCAGTTCCGGGTCGGCGTGCACGGTCTCGGCCATCGCCGTCAGGGCTCGTGCCGGTTCCGCCGATTCGACGTCGGCGCCCGGCCCGACGACCGCGTACAGGAACCATTCGGGTGCCTTCGGCAGGAAGAGCTTGGTGAGCAGGAACATCGCGCCGGTGCAGGTGAGCAGGATCGCGTCGAGCACCATGAGCGGCCCCCAGCGCTGGACCAGATCGCGATCAACCCTGCGGTAGGCCGCGTAGGCCTGCTCACCGGTCAGGGTCGTGTAATCGATGGCCTCGTACTCGTCGTAGACACGGTAGAACTCGGTGAAGAATTGCTCGACCATGTCGTCGATACCGAACAGTCTGCGCAGATACGTGACGGTGGTGACGGTCCTGGACCGGACGCGGGCGGCGCTGGTGCGGAAGGTGTAGGGCCGCAGCGTTTTCGCGATCTCGTCGGCGAGTGGCTCGTCCACACCGAGGGCGGCCTCGAGGACCTTGCGATTGAGCGGATAGCCCGGCGCGATACCGACCATCCGGTACCAGTGCAGCAGGTTGTAGTACACGCGGCCGTGAAAGTAGCCGAGCAGGACCGGTGTCCATTCGTCGGTCTGGCGCAATTGCTCGGCCGGTACCTTCAGCGATTCGGCGTAGCCGCGATAGACCCGGCCGTAGATATCGGCGGCGGTGGTGTAGGTCAGCGGTGAGGTGATACCGCTGAAGCTTTCGATGATGTTCGAGTTGTCCCAGATCCGGGTCTGCCCGTCGGGAACGTCTTCACCGGCGCCGCGGATCAGCGAGGCGTCCGCGATCGCCCGGTCCGCGGCCACCGCCGCCAGTGCGGTGGTGATGGGACGAGCCTGCAGAAACCAGATGCCGTCATCGTCGATGGCCCATTCGATGTCCTGCGGTGCGCCGAGCGCGGCCTCGAGTTTGCGGCCGAGCTCGGCGAGGGCGGCGATCTCCGATTCGGTCAAGGCCAGGCGTGCGCGGCGCGCTGCGTCGACGTCGCTCGTTGTCGAGCCCTGGACGTCGTCGGGCAGGAACGCCCGGTCCTTGTCGCCTATGACGGTGTCCAGTACCACGCCGGAGCGGTCAACGACCACCGAATCGGCGTCGACGGCACCCGACACCAAACCCTCACCCAAGCCGTATACGGCGCTGATCACCAGCTCATCGACCGACCCGCTCACCGGGTTGGCGGTGAACATCACCCCGCTGATCCGCGCGGGTACCAGCCGCTGCAACACCACCGCGACGGCCGCGACCCGCGGCTGATCGTGCGCGAACGCGTAGTCGATCGACCGCTGCGAGAACGCCGATGCCCAGCAGGCACGCACCCGGTCGGCCACGGCGTCCTCGCCGTTGACATTGAGGAACGAATCGAACTGACCTGCATACGAATGCGCAGGCCCGTCCTCGGCCGCAACCGAGGATCGCACCGCGATCGACGCCCCGCCGAGACGGCGATAACCGTCGGCGATCAGCTCGGCGACATCGGCGGGCAGGGCCGCGGAATCGATCGCTGTCCGCAACGCCGCGCCGGCAGCCGATGCCGTCTCGGGCGTGTCGGCGGCGGCGAACGCCTCGATATGCTTGCCCAAGCCCGCACCGGCAACGAATGCGTCGAAGACATCGGTGCCGAGCACCGTCCACTCCGGCACCGCGAAACCGCTGTTGTGCAGGGTGTGCAATCCGCGGGCCTTACCGCCTGCCAAGGCCGTGACGGCCCCCGAGTCGGTCCACGGTCCGAGCAGCTGCACGCTTCCTCCCAACGCTGCCGGCAGTGCCGGGCAGCTCATATTTCTCGGCCCTCCGTGATCGCGGGGCCCGCGACCGAGTTAATCCGAGCATTGTCTGTATATCCGAGAATTGACCATGGTGTTAGCTCACAATCCTCGGGTGCCCCCGCAGTGTCGAGCTGTCCGACTTCGATCGCACCCTCTTATGTCGCGCCTACTAAGCTGTCGGGCAGCGTCGGTGGGTGCGGTGAGGATGTGATCGGGTCGTGAGTTGGACGTTCACTCCGGACGAGTTCGCCCATATCTGGCGCGAAACCGACCAGGACCGTCACCCGTATCCGCTGCGCATCCTGGAGACACCGCGCACCGAACACGAGGCCGAGACGCTGCGCGCCGAGCTTGCCACCCGGCTGCCGCTGGGCACCGACCCGGATCTGTCGGCCTGCCTGCGCATTCTCGCCGCACCGCATACCCGAATCGTCGCTATCGGCGGCGGACACACCGCGGGCAGCGAAATCCGTCTGCTGGCCACCGCGGTCTTCGATCGCGCGGTGCTCGCCGTCCAGGAACCCGGCCGCACACCGGACTTCGGTGGGCAGGTGCGGATATCGATCGGGCACAGTGCCAAACTCGGTGCACGGATCGCCGCGCTGCTGCCCAAGACCCCCGCCGGGCGCGAGCCCGCACGGGCAGCGGCGGCAGACGCGATCCGCGACGACGAGGTCGTCATCGCCACCCAGCGCGCGGCGCTGCCTATCCGGCGGCTACTGCTGAAACCACACACCGCCGAAGGACATATCCGGATCGAGCCACGCTTGGACCGCCCCACTCCACCCGCACCGGTCCACTACACCTGGATCGATGTCGAGGGCGACGGCCGCTACTTGATCAAAGCCGGTGACACCGTGCATATCGTGCCCGCGGGCACTGAACAGCTGGCCGCGCAACTGCAGAAGCGGGTGCCTTCCTGATGCCCATGACCCCCTGACCGGTGACCTCGATTGCGACTACTCTGAATCGGACCGACGGAGGGGACAGCGATGACGATCGAGACCAGCCGAACCGAAATCGCCCGTTTTCGGCAAGCGGCGCACGCGGGCACAGTCAAGTTCGATCCGGCCGCGGCGCGGCGCTGCGCCGAACTCTACGACCATCAGGTCGATCGCCTGCTACACCTGCAACAACGGCTGGAATCGGTGGCCGAGCCGCGCGGATTCGGCGGACTCGTCTCGGCACAGCAACTGCAGGCCGGATTCGGTCACAAGGCCCGCGACGCTGCGGCGCTGCTCGATCACTACATCGAGGCCGCCTACCGGATGAAAGAGGCGTTCCTGATCAGCGGCGGACTCTACGAAGAAGCCGACGCCGCCAACGCCGCAGCGATCCGTGCGATCGAGTCGAGGCTGCCCCGATGAGCGGCACCGACCCCGAATACATCAGCGCCATGGAACACTTCGAGTCGATGCGGCACGAGGAGATCTACGCGAAAACCCAGGAGATCGACGCGGCCGCGATCCTGCAGACCTCTGCCGCCTGGCTGGAAGCCGCGGCAGGCCTGTCGACGTCGTTCCCGCTCACCCGCGACAGCGTGGATCGAGTGATGGATTCGATGGACTGGGAAGGTGCCGCCGCCGATGCCGCCCACGCCAGCGCCCGCAGTTTCGCCGCGTCGGTGGACGACCTGGCCGGGGTCCTCGGCCAGGTCGGCGCCAGGATCGGCGGGGTCGCCGCGGCGGCGGAGGCGGTCAAGCTCGCTGTCGTGCCGCCCGGTGGATCGGGTCCCATCGGCGCCATCGCCAAGCTGCTGGAAGCCGCCAACGTCATCGATGCGCAGATGGCCCAGGAAGCGTTGCGTCAGGAAGCCGTGCTGGCAATGAACATGATCTACAAGCCGGCTTATGGGCTGGCGGGGTCCGGGGTGCCCGCATTGCCCGCGCCGCCGGGAGCGCCAGGGGTCCCGGCGGCACCGGCAACTCCGCCACAGCCGTTGCGCGGGGACCCGGCCGCGCCCCCGAACGGTTCCGCTCCGTCGAATCCCGCACCGGACCAGGATGATCCGGGTGCCACCGCACCCCGGTCCACGTCACCGGAAACCGGCACCCAGTCCCCGCAGCCACCTAGCCTGAACACCCCTCCCTCCACTGAGCGCCCGCAGGGCGGGACGGCGCCCGCTCCGCCCACACAGCAGGCGCCGTCCCAACCCGTGCCGCCACCGGCCGCACCCCCGCCGATCGCGCCTCCGTTGCCCGTTCCCACACCGTCCGAACCACCGCTTCCAGTCCCTCCACCGGCCCAACCGCCGCCGAGGCCCCGGCCGAGCAGCAGGCGAGCACCGCGACCGAGCCGTCCACACCGGAGCCGGCCGAGCCC
>NZ_JAAGUY010000028.1 GCF_010868145.1 Nocardia cyriacigeorgica | reverse complement strand
GGTCCAGAGGGTGGGTGGGCAGACGGTTTCCAGGTGGTAGCCCGCGTCGCAGATGCGGGCTGGGCTGTAGTTGGTGTGCTCGAGGTCGAAGACGACGATGGTGTCGGCGGCCAGAGCTGCGGCAATGGCGAGGGCGTAGCCGATCGGGTCGGCGCTGTCGGTCGGCGGGCGAACCGTGTACGCGTAGCTGATGCCCGATCGGAGTGCGTACCGGTGTATTTCGTCGGCATGGCGGCAGGCATGCGTACCGGAGATTTCGGAGCGAACGAACCCGATTGCGGTGTGGCGGATCGGGTCCGGCGTGGGCACGACGTTGTGCGGATTGGACATGGCCCCTCCCGGAACCTGATCGATTGGGTGAGATCTGTGGGCATCCGGGCGGTCCACGGCAACGAATCACCTTCCAGGAGGGCAGATCTATCGGCACATTTGCCGTCGAACTGGATTGCCCACCGATGGTGTTGTGGATCAGGGGGATTCATGGGGGTTACGACCTGCGGTGTTGCTCGAACGCCGGAACCAGGACATCACGTGCGCTACTCATCGCCAAGGAGAATCGAGTGAGCCCAATCCAGCTGATGGAAACCTCCACGATGCGACTCGATCGTGGTCGTGGATTGATTCGATTTCGCGTCACAGCTTCATTCGATTTCGCACCGGAGACACACCGATGACCAGTGAAGACGCAACCGAGCCATCAACCTTGCCCAGAAGGCAGCTCGCCCGGTTCCTGCGCGAGAAGCGCGAAGGCGTGGGATTGAGCATCGCCAAGGCGGCAGCGCTCGTAGAACTGAGCCAAGCGGCGTTACAACGCATCGAGGCAGCAAAGACCCAGAAAGTCCGAGCTGTCGATGTGCAAGCTCTATGCGATCTCTACGAGGTGCCCAAAGCCGACACAGCCCATGCGGTGGAGTTGGCCAAGCAGTCGAGGGTCACGTCCTGGTACACGGCGTTCGCTGGTCTCTACAGCGACCCGACCTTCAACATGCATGTCGAGCTGACAGCCTCAGCGCACGAGCTGATTTCGTATCAGGAGATCGTTCTCGGCCTATTGCAGACTCCCGACTATGCGCGCGCCTTGATCAGCGACTTCTACCGAGACGACAGCCCGGAACACATTGAACGTCGTGTGGAGCTCCGTATGCGACGACAGCCGATCGTCACCCGAAAGGCTGACCCGGTTCGTCTCGAACTGCTGCTCCACGAGTCTGCGCTCCACCGTGTCGTGGGCGGCCCCCGCGTGATGGCGGCGCAACTGCGACATTTGGCCGAGATCGGAAAACGGCCGAACATCAGCATTCGGATCCATCCGTTCAGTGCTGGGTATGCCCGCGGACTACTGCACGGCCCATTCGTGATCCTGAAGTTCGGTAGTGACGCCAAGGGCAGGCCGACAGAACCACCGCTGGTCTACTTCGAAGGTCACGGCAAACCGGACATCTACCTGGAGAGCGCCGATGACTACCGGCGCTACGATGAGCTTGCTTCGACCGTACGAAGTACTGCGCTCGATGAAGTGAAGTCACGAGACCTGCTCCGGCGGGTTGCAAGGGAGTATGAAGCGTGAATACGGATCTAGCCGGTGCAACATGGTTCAAGAGCAGCCACAGCGGTGGCCAGACCGACTGCGTTGAGGTGGCTTGGCTCGGGAGTGGTCGCGTCGGCGTACGTGACTCGAAGAACCCAGCCGGGCCCGCGTTGGTCTTGGCTCCGAACCAGTGGAACAGGTTCACCAGCACCGTGCGCGCCGGCGATTTCAACCGCTAGCGCCCAGCACTCCGATCGCACCGCGCGAGTGGCACCTTGACCGTGGCAAATCGCGAGAAGGCGCCACGCTCAGGTGCCACTCGACGATCGTGCTCGAATGGGGGCGCAATCATCACCGTGTGCAGGCTGATACTCAACGCGTGCACCCGCTACCGCTGGGCACCCGTCCACCCCGACGTTGCCTCTCCAATCTCCGAGGCTATGAAGTCAGAAGTCGCGGTCCGAATCGAACCAGTACTGATCGTCCAGCTCGGCGCGCTCACCAACCGGCCCCGAAAGTTCGGTGTCGGTACGCTTGACCAACAGTTCGAGATGACCGGGGGGATTTTCCATGACCGATGCGCAGCCAGTGCAGGTCGAACCGGACGAGTTACGTACCCACGCAACCAATGTCGAGGGATTGAACGGCCCGACGGGCAGGCATTGGAGGCCGCGAAGGCGGTGTCCGCGCCAAGCGATGCGTTCGGTAAGTTGTGCGCGTTCCTGCCGCCGTTGTTCGTCAATTCGGTAGGGTCCACCGCCAAGTCCACGCTGGGCGATCCCGCGCCCCACATGCTGACCATCCGTGCATACGGCACTTGCGTCAGGTATCCACTCGCCCCCGCGCGCCTGACGACAGCAACTTCCTGACGATTGCTGCCTCCAGATCGGTCAGCGCCCGCGGCTGGATCGGGGTGATGCTCATCTTCCCCCTTGATTCTCGCGCTGCGTCACGGAATGGTGGTAACCACCAGGCCGCAGGATCTACTCTCGAAGAGATTTGTATATCCGACATGGAAGGGCTGTGACGAAGACCCGATCGACATCCCTGACGAGCTGATGGAGCAGGCCAGGCAGATCACTGGCGGCGCTACGAAGACGGAAACCGTACGCACCGCCCTGCGGCTCCTTGTCCGCCAGCAGCAGCTTGACGCCATCGCATGGTTCGCCGATCACGAACCCTTCCTATCCGAAGACGAGATCGCCGAGGAGAGCAATCGGCAGTCACCACGGTGACCCAACCAGTCCGCGCCTTGTATCTGGCCGACCACAGCGCAGTCTCCCGCATTCAGCGTCACGAGGACGTCCGTGAGGCATTCGAGCATCTCAACGAGTCGGCCGGAGTGATCTGCTCTTGCGCCGCACCACCGACGAAGCCGCTTTCAGCGCGCGCAACCCCGGCGAGCTTCACAAGATCATGCAGATCTATACCGAGGCCTTCCGCTACCTGCCGATGGATCAAGCCATCGACCCGATTGTCCGCTCGATCCGGCAGCAGATGCGGGCCGCGGGCCAGGGGCGCTCAGCACAGGCTACCGACCTCCTCATCGCGGCCACCGCAGTCCACCACGGGGCCACAGTCCTGCACTACGACAAGCACTTCGAGCTGATATCCGCCGCGTACCCTGGTTTGCGTCAGCGCTGGATCGTGCCACGTGGTTCGGTTACCTGAACAAACTGGGCATCCATGTGATCAAGGCGCAGCCAATCACTGACCGCCCAACTTCGCGCGGCACTGCTCCTCGCTCTTGATCGACACGTAGTCCCACCGGTTCCGCTGCTCATCCGCCCACGTCGGCGGCTCGCCGCAACGCTGACCGCACCGGTCGGCCCGACCTCCAGGGGCAGGGTCGTGGAGGCGCAGTTGGCGGAGGCGATCATCGAGTTCGAGCACGCCCAGCTTCGTGCGCTCACCACCGGCCCCGAAAGTTCGGTGTCGGTACGCTTGACCAACAGTTCGAAATGATCGGGGGATTTCCATGACCGACGCGCAATCGGTGCAGGTCGAACCGGACGAGTTACGGACCCACGCAACCAATGTCGAGGGTTTGAACAGCCCGATGGGTCAAGCATTAGAGGCCGCCAAGGCCGTGTCTGCGCCCAGCGATGCGTTCGGAAAGCTGTGCGCGTTCCTGCCGCCGCTATTCGTCGATTCGGTTGAGACCGACGGGATCACCGCGCTGGAGACCGCGATCACGGCGTTGACCGAGGACGCCGCGAAGCTGCGGGCGTCGGCTGATTCGTTCGCGCAGGCCGACGGGTCGAACGCGGCGGCGGTCAAAGCGGCAGGTAGCGGGGTGTCGCAATGAAGTCGGTGTCAGCGAACTCGACGGTCATCGACAAGGACGGCTCTATCGAATTGTCGCGGGGTGGGGGAGCGTTCGCGCCCGGCCCCGACGTCGATCATGCGAATTCGGCGACATCGAGACGCGGAACCGGTGCCGCGGTGGTGGCGGTGAAGTCGGCCGATAGCGGGGTTTCGCGGTGACGGAGACGCAGTCGAATCCGTTGATCGCGGCGCGTGAGGATTCGACCGAGTGGTATTCCGGTGTCACGTTGTTCGAGTCGGTCGCCGATGTCGGGGACGCGATTTCGTCGGGCTCGTGGATCGAGGCCGGGGTTGGGATCGCGGCGGCCGGGCTCGAGGTCGCGGCGATGGTGGTCGATCCGATCGGCACGCTGGCCGGGTTCGGTGTCAGTTTCCTGATCGAGCACGTGCAGCCGTTGTCGGACGCATTGGATTGGGTGGCCGGTGATCCGGACCAGATCACCGCCTACGCCAAGACCTGGGAAAACGTTGCCACCCAGGTCAGTTCGGCCGTTGATACACATAAACAGGCGGTGTCGGCCGATATCGCGAATTGGTCCGGGGCTGCGGCGACCGCGTATCGGGCGCGGGCAGCGGAAACCTCGGATGCGTTGGCGGCGGCGTCGGCGGCGGCGACCGCTGCGTCCCAGGCGATCGAGATGGCGGGCGGGATCGTTGCCGCCGTCCGGATGACGGTGCGCGACATCGTCGCCCAAGCCGTCGGCCGCCTCGCCGTATGGGCAGCCGAGGCGGTGTTCTCCCTCGGCACCGCGACCCCGATCATCGCCGCGCAGGCCGCGACCTACGTCGCGAAAACGATGACCACCATCGCCCGCCTGTTCTCCAAGGTCGCCTCCACCTTCGCCAAGTTGAAGCCGCTGCTGGCGAAGCTGAAGGACGCGTGGAAGGCGATCACGAAGATCCTCGGCAAGGGCGGCAAATCCACCCCTTCGGGGACGAAGAAGACCTCCACCGACACCACGACCGCATCCACGGATGCACCGAACAAGAAGCCTGACACCGATACCCCGAGCAAGCCGGGCGACAAGTCTCCCGACACGAGCACAGCGTCGACGGATCCTCCGTCTAAGACCGGCGACCCGGATACGCAGCGCACACCCGACCAGCCTGGGAAACCGCAGGACCAGGCCAAAGCCGACGACGGTGTCGGCGACAAGGCCACCGAGGGCGGCCCGAAGAATACCCAGGACGCCAAGGACGTCACCGAATGCAACGACCCCGTCGACGTCGCCACCGGTGAATTCCTACTCCCGGAAACCGATCTGAACCTGCCCGGCGTGCTGCCGCTGGTGCTGCATCGTCGGCACCGCTCGAGCTACCGGTTCGGACGCTGGTTCGGACCGTCCTGGTCTTCCACGCTGGACATGCGCGTCGTGGTCGAAGACGCCACCGTCACCTTCATCGGCGAACACGGCCTCCTCCTCGTCTACCCACACGCCGAACCCGACAAGCCCGTCCGCCCCAGCAACGGCGGACAACGCTGGACCCTGACCCGCAGCGAGGCGGGCGGCTACCGCGTCCACGACCCTGATCGCGAACTGACCTGGCACTTCGCTCCTGCCGCTGCCCTCGGCGGACTGGATACCCTGCTGGGCAATTACGCGATCTCCGCGATCACCGATCGCCATCACAACCACATCCGCTTTCACTACGACCGCGACGGGGCACCGGTCGAGATCACCCACTCCGGGGGATACCGGGTCCGGGTGACCACCGAAGACGGGCGTATCACCGGGCTGTGGGTGATTGGCTCCGACCCCGGCATTCCTGTCACCGGTGCCAGTGCCAGTGCCGGTTCTGCTGCGGGTGACGTCGTGACGCAGGTACGGGCTTTCGGCTATGAGGCGGGCGAGCTCGTGTCGGTCACCAATGGTGTCGGCGCGGTCACCCGCTACGACTACGACGATGCCTATCGCCTGACCGGATGGACCGATTCCAACGGCAACCGGATGGTCAACACCTACGACACCGCTGGACGTGTCGCGGCCCAGCACGGCAATTCCGGCATCCTCAACGCAACCTTCGACTACTTCACCACCCCCGACGCCACTACCTCCCGCACCATCCACACCGACTCCACCGGCGCGGCAACAACCTTCGTCTTCAATGCCGACCTGCGGCTGATCGAGCAGATCGACCCGTCCGGTGCCCGCACCCGCACCGACTACGACACCGACCGCCGACCCATCCAGGTCATCGCCCCCGACGGCGCGGTCACCACCTACCGCTACACCCCCGCCGGCGACATCTACCAGATCACCCGCCCCGACCGACTGTCGATCACCATCGACTACCAGGCCCGCAACCGACCCATCACCATAACCAATGTCGACGGCAGCATCCACCGCCAGCAGTGGAGCACCGACGGCAACCTCACAGCGGTCATCGACCCGGCCGGCCTGCGCACCGAATACACCCACCACCCGTCCGGCGCGGTCGCTTCGGTCACCGAAACAACCGGTGCGGTCACGAATGTGGACGTCGACGCGGCCGGCCTCCCGATCCGCGTCACCGATCCGCACGGTGCCGTGACGACCATCGAACGCGACCACTTCGGCCGCCCGATCACCGTCACCGACCCCCTCGGATCGACCGTGCGATACATCTGGTCCGGCGAGGGCAAACTCACCCGCCGCATCGACCCCGACGATATCGGCGAATCCTGGGTCTGGGACGGCGAACTCAACCTCACCGCTCATGTCGACCGCGCAGGCGGCATCACCCGCTACACCTACGGCGCCTTCGACCTACTATCGGCCCGCACCGAACCCGACGGCGCCATGACCCACTACCACTGGGACACCCAACGCCGCCTCACCGCCGTCGCCAACCCCATCGGCCACACCTGGCACTACACCTACGACCCCGCCGGCCGCCTGGCCGCCGAAACCGACTACACCGGCGCCACCACCCACTACACCCACGACCCAGCAGGCCGCGTCGCCACCGTCACCCCCGCCACCGGAGTAACACGCCACCACACCCACGACATCCTCGGCCGCCTCACCTCCATCACCGCCGACACCGGCGAATGGATCCACTACACCCACGACACCACCGGCCGCCTGAAAACCGCCGTCAACGGCACCGGCGAAACCCGAACCCACACCCTCCAATTCACCCACACCCCCACCGGCCAACTCGCCACCCAACAAGTCGACGACCAACCACCCATGGTCTTCACCCACGACGAATACGGCCGCCGCACCTCCCGCACCACCCCCTCTGGTGGCGTGACCACCTGGTCCCATGACCACACCGGCCGCGTCACAGTGATGACCACCGATGGCCACACGATTTCGTTCTCCCACGACCCGCTGGGGAGGACCACCGGCTGGCGTATCGGGAATGTGTCGATCGAGCGAGCCTTCGCACCCGTCGGGCACACGACTCATCAGATCGTCACCGCGTATCTACCGGGCGGGGCGAATCCCGTCGCGACCAACCCGCAGCTTGACACGGCCGGGAATGCGGACGCAGCCGGCGGCCCGCACCGTGGTTACGGCCTACCCGCGCATCCCGCTGATCCACATGCCGCCGGGGTTATCGGTCAATACGGACCCGGTGGCCAGGCAGGTATTGAGCCCTCACCACCTCCCGCCGCGCCGCCCTCCTCGACCCGCATCCTCCGCCGCGACGACTACACCTGGCGCCCCGACGGCTACCTCACCACCCACACCACGACCCACTCAGGCGCCACCCCCGACCAGCGCCAATACACCCTCGACCCCATCGGCCGAGTCACAACCATCACCCGAAACGGGTCTCTCGCCGAGCAATACACCTACGACCACCTCAGCAACATCACCTCCGGCGGCGTCCTCAACCCCGACGCAACCACATCCAGCGGCCCAGGCCCCGACGGCGCGCCCACGTCGCCCGCTCACTCCCACACCAACCAAGGGTTCGCCACCCAACCCCGATTCCCGCCGAACCCTGCGCCACCCCAACAACACTCACCCACCACCACCCGCCGCGAATACCACAACAACCTCCTCATCCGAGACGGCCGCAACCACTACACCTATGACCCCGCCGGCCGCCTCATCCGCAAAACCACCACCCGCCTATCCCACAAACCCGACACCTGGCACTACCGCTACAACGCCTTCGACCAACTCATCGACGTCTACACACCAGACCAGCAATGGTGGCACTACACCTACGACGCCCTCGGCCGCCGCGCCACCAAACAACACCTCAGCAACGGTGGGCGCAACTTCGTCGAGCGGGTCAACTTCACCTGGGACGGAGCACATCTCACCGAGCAGTGTGACTACAGGTCGACCCATCGATGGGGATATCTTCCCGATGACGGCCTCGCCATCACCCAGGCAGTAGATTCCACGTCTCCGTCACAGTTCGAGTTCGCCGCGATAGTAGCCGACATCGTCGGTATGCCGACCGCATTGATCGATCCGAACTTCGGCACCACGATTGGTGTGTCAAGATACGACCTTTGGGGCAACACAACCTGGGATGGCCGCGCCCAATCGCCACTCCGGTTTCGAGGGCAGATTCATGACCCAGAGTCCGGACTGAACCAAACTCTGTATCGGTCCTACGATGCCGCAACAGGTCGGTTCCTTACACCCGACCCGCTCGGATTATTCCCTGCCGCCAACCCGCATTCATATCCACACAATCCAACCGTATGGGCGGATCCGCTCGGTCTCACACCAGATAGTTGTGCCCTATTTCGCGGGACGACCACCGGGTATGAAGGCAGCCCGGGAACCCAGCGCGTCGGCATTACACCCACATCAACCGACCCAGGAGTAGCTACAATATTTGCGATACACTCTGAACGATTCGGAGAATCCGTGGTACAAATTGCTCGCTCGAGCGACCTCACCGGCGTCGAGCGCTACTCGGGCTATATTCCATCCGAGGCAGAGGTGGGCCTCGGGATGTCTCCATCAGAGTTCGCCTCGCGCGCTAGTATCGAAATACCCGCCTCTGCGGCACGTTCAATCCTGTCCGATATCGGGATAAGTCTGCCGAATTCTATTGGTATCGACAATCTCACGCCCCTACTCAGAGATACTCCGAAACTTACTCCCGGTCAAATTAACCAGTTCGTAGAGAGAGCAGCGAATTATGGCAGATAGTAGCTCAGCTGAAGTACACGAAACAATAATTCTCCCAGAGGGAAATGCAGTGTGCATCATTCGATGCCTCGATGGCGTCATACGCGTCGGCGGACATGTTGACAGCGTCGAACTGCACGGTGGATCACGAGTTGAAACAGATCTAAGAGTCAGTAGCATAGAGCGCTACGGCCGCTCGACCGAGTTCGTCGACCCTCCGCATTCCGCAAAGATTCACCTAACCGGGGATGTGAGCAATCTAAGGGAAGTAGAAATGATCTTTTGCACCATCTAGCGGATATCGTATTCGCCTCTGGCGAGGGGTATCGCAAACAACTGTTCAATTCCCTGGCCAACAATTCGTTTCAGAATCCGACCTCCACTACAACCTTCATCGAGTTAACGACCCACAGTCCGGTCGGTATTTGACTGCAGACCCCCTCGGACTGGCGCCGAGCCCAAACCCGAGCACCTATGTGCTGAATCCGACCAATTGGATCGACCCACTCGGTCTGGCGCCGCACAGGAACGAGGGCGGAACCTACCGAGTGCGAAACCAAAATCCGGCCTACCCTCCCGATTCTCGGCTAGACGAACTGATGAACAGAGCCTACGATCCGAATTCTGCAAGCGCTAACTTGCATCTGACGACGACCGGGCGGCGGAGTGAGTCTGGACCGTTGCCCGCCTCGAGGAAAGAAGTGATTGGCATGCGGCTGCTGATTGTGACCCGCGTAGTCGGGATCATTCCTCCTCGGGTCTTCGCGGAAGGTCTCCGATTCGGTCGACGGAAGAATTTGTGAGTAGGTGACCGGTACTGCGAGTCTATAAATCAGATCCGGGTGCCGACATGCACGGCGTGGATGCAGTTGTCGACACGGCCGCTTGGTAGGAAGGAGAAGGAACTGTTCGAATATCATGCATGGCTGACGGTCCAGTATTCCGCTGGCGACGAGACGGGCAGCCAGAACAGGGATGCATTCCGCGCCGCGGAGGAATTATGCGAGCCGCTACGCTCGGGATCCGGGCTCGTAGATGTGAGGCGTGTCAACGGGGAAGGGCAGGTGCACTTGGGTGGATTTCTTAATCGGCGTACAGGGCAGGGGCAGGAAGTTATCGATACTTTCGCTCGAATCGGACGGGTTGCGGCAGGTTCGTACGGCGTCCTCTATTTTAGAGACGATGAAGATTCGACTGGCTATGCGAACGCGTTTCAAGTTCTCGTGATGCGACGTGGGATGGTGTCGAGTATTCGCGACGAGGGGCTTTCACCGTGCATACCGGCAATCGAGGATGAATCGTAACTACGCGCCGACCGCACCGCCCGAGTCATCTGAGCGTGGCGAATCGCGAGCGGGTGCCGCTCAGATGGCTTTCGGCGACCGGTCGTTGAGGATCAGGACGCAAGTCCGAGCGCGAGCGCGGTCACGATCGACCACGCCAGCAAAGCCAACCCGGAGTCGCGGAGCGCGGGAATCAATTCGAGACCACCTCGCCCCGAACGCACCGGCGCATTGGCTCGCACCGCCAACGGCACCGCCAGCAGGCCGACCAGGGCGAACGGCGAACGCACCACCAGCAGCAGCGTCGCGACGAACGGCACCGCCAGCAGCACAAGGTGCAACGTCCGGGTGCGAGGGTCACCGAGCTTCACCGCGAGGGTGACTTTCCCCGATTCGGTATCGGTGCGGATATCGCGCAGGTTGTTGGCGACAAGGACCGCACTCGAGAACGCGCCCACCGCAACCGCGAGGACCGCGCCTACCCAGTCGATCCGTTCGGCTTGCACGAACTGGGTGCCGAGCACGCCGATCAACCCGAAGAAGATGAAGACGGCGATCTCGCCGAAACCGCTGTATCCGTAGGGCTTGCTGCCGCCGGTGTAGAACCAGGCGCCGGCCAAACAGGCAGCGCCGATCAGCAGTAACCACCAGGCGGTCAGCGCGACGAGGATCAGGCCGAAGATCGCTCCGATGGCGAGGCTGATGATCGCGGCGTTGCGGACCGCGGTGGGGGAGGCGAGGCCGGAACCGACGAGGCGCAACGGGCCGACGCGCTCATCGTCGGTGCCGCGGATACCGTCGGAGTAGTCGTTGGCGTAATTCACGCCGATGATCAGCGCCAGCGAGACCAGCAGCGCAAGAATCGCTTTCCACCACACCAGTCCGTCGATGGACGCGGCGGCGCCGGTGCCTGCGATGACGGGGGCGATTGCGTTCGGCAGGGTGCGGGGCCGGGCGCCCTCGATCCATTGCGCTGCGGTAGCCATGACCGCAGCCTAATTGGCCGCTTACTCGGGTGCGGCTTCGGCGGCCACTCGCAGCCGGCCAAGACCCTTCTCGAAATCCTTGCCGACCAGGCTGTCCATCGAGATGACCTTGCCCATCAGCGCCATCAGCCCGCGCTGTTCGCCGTTCATCCGCCACACCACCTGGGTGCCGCCGCCCTCCGCCGGTGCCAGGGTGAAGACGACATAGTTGGTGGACTTGAACGGCTTCTCGAAGTCCAGCGTGATCCGGATCTCTTGCTCGGTGCTCGACGTGATCTCCATGTTGCCGCGCCCGGCCTTGCGGTTGCCCTCCCAGGCATAGCGCGCGCCGACACCCGCGTCGGGCCCGCTGTACATGCGGCGGAGCTCGGGGTCGACATCCTCCCATGGCGACCACTCGACCCAGTTGTGGAAGTCGTTGATCAGTCCATGGATGCGTGCCGGTTCAGCCGCGATGACGATCTGGCGCACCACCTCGAATTCGGCCATTGGCCCAGCGTATGCGACCGACCGGTCGGACCGCAGGCAAATCGCCGCGCTTCGCGGCCGGACCAGCGCATACGATGGCCACGGCATGGTTTCTGAGCTGAGCGGTCCGAGCGGCCGAATACCAGTGGTGACGCCCGCAGAATCGGTCGTGGTGGCCCTGCTGGGCGAGGTCGCGCTACGTCGGGGCGGCGTGCTGGTGCCGGTGCCCGGCATTCGGGCCAGGGCGCTGCTGGCCTCGCTCGCGGTCACGCCGGGCCGCAGCCGCAGTGCGCCGACGCTGATCGACGAGGTATGGGGTGAGCGGCCGCCACGCGCCCCGATGAACGCGTTGCATACCCAGGTCTCGCGGCTGCGCACCGCCTTGCCCGACGGAGCCCTGGAGATCGGGCCGGCCGGATACCGGCTGCGGCTGAGCGCTGAACAGGTCGATCTCGCCGCCGTATCAGAGCTGCTGCGCCAGGCCCGTGCGGTGCGGGAGCACACCACGTGCCTCGACCTGGTGGTGCGGGCTCGTGCGTTGTGGCGCGGTGCGCCCGGGGCCGACCTGCCACTGGGCGCCCTTGCCGACGAACTCGTCGCTGCGGCGGCGGAGCTCTGGTCCGCACTGGATGCGCTGGAACTCACCGCCCGCGAGGCCACGGGCGATCTCGAGGGTGCCCTGGCCCTCGCACGGCGCACCGCCGCCGCCGACCCGCTGAGCGAACCCGCCGCCCGCACCCTCATGCGGCTGCTGGCTGCCGTCGGCAACGACAACGAGGCCCTCGACGTCTTCGCGCGCATCCGCGCCGCGCTGGCCGATCAGCTGGGCAGCGACCCCGGCCCAGCCCTGGTCGAACTGAACACCGCGATCCTGCGCGGGAGCTTCCGGGCGAACTCGATGCCACTTCCGAACGGCGCCGGGCCTTTGTCGCCGCTCTCGCCCGAGTCCGGGGCGATCGCGAACCCGCGCCGCGAGCCCACGCCTTACGCGCGGTCCGCGGCCGACGAGACTGCGACCGGTCCCGGCCAACACCTGCCCGCCGAGCCGCGCGGCGGGCAGGTGGACAGATCCGTTCGCTCGAAGGTGCCGCCTGACCGGGCGCCGAGTCCACCACGCGGCCCCGATGCGCACGGACCGGATCCGAGGACCGGCCTCGCAAGCCCATCCGGCGCGGCCGCGGGCCGATCGGGGAAGTCGCCGATCGGCGGTGCGGTGGCCGCGAACCGATCCGGTTCAGCGGGACCGCACGGGACGACCGAGGCGCCGACAGCCCTGTCCTCCGGTCGCGCCATCGGTGTCCGAGCCGCGCCGAATGCGCTCCTCGGTCGCGAGGATGATCTGGTTGCCCTGGCCGAGTCGCTGCGCAACGCGCGGGTGACCACCGTGCTCGGCCCCGGCGGCACCGGGAAGACCAGGATCGCCAATGAACTCGGCGCGCGGGTGGCGCGTGATGAACCGGTGGTGCTGGTCGAGCTGGCCTCGGT
The DNA here is from genome assembly GCF_010868145.1 of Nocardia cyriacigeorgica. Classification (GTDB taxonomy): domain Bacteria; phylum Actinomycetota; class Actinomycetes; order Mycobacteriales; family Mycobacteriaceae; genus Nocardia; species Nocardia cyriacigeorgica_D. The sequence goes on along the minus strand of NZ_JAAGUY010000028.1, from coordinate 63,824 downwards.
GCGGGCCGATGGCGGGTCGCCCGGTGATGCGCGTGGCGAGGTCGAGGCGGCGATCGGCGCGGTGCTCGGCCTCGGTGATTTCGCACGGGATCCGGTCTTGATCCGGTCGGGGATCAGGATCGAGCTGCGTCAGCGGCTCAGGGATGCGCTGTCGGAGCGCCCGATGCTGCTGATCTTGGACAACTGTGAGCATCTGATCGACGCGGTGGCCGAGGTCGTCGCCGACCTGGTCGGCAGCTGCGATCAGCTGACGGTGCTCGCTACGAGCCGGGCGCCGCTGGCGATTACCGCTGAGACCGTCTATCCGCTGGCCCCGTTGACCATCGATGCCTCGGGTTCGCCCGCCACGGAACTGTTCATCGCCCGAGCCAAGGCCGTGCGTCCGACCGCGCGGCTCAATCCCGACGTTGTCGCGCGGCTGTGCCATCGGCTCGACGGCCTGCCGCTGGCCATCGAATTGGCCGCCGCGCGGGTCCGGACGATGAGCGTCGAGGAGATCGACACCAGGCTCGAGCATCGATTCGCCCTGCTACGCAGCGGAGATCGGTCCTCACCGGAACGGCATCGCACCCTGCACGCGGTGATCGCCTGGAGCTGGAATCTACTGGACGAACCGCAGCAGATCGCGCTGCGCAGGCTGTGCCGCTTTCCGGCCGGCTTCACCCTCGACGCGGCGGAATTCGTGGCAGGCGGACCGGAGGTCGGCGATGTGGTCGCCGCCGTCGAAGGGCTGGTCGGGCAGTCGCTGCTCACCGTGCTGGAGGACGACCGTCCCGATCCCGACGTCAGCCTTCCGCTGCGCTATCGAATGTTGGAGACGGTCCGCGAATTCGGCGAGGAGCAATTGGCGGCGTCGCCGCACCGCGTCGACAGGCCCGTGGCGGCGATCGGAAACGAGACCGGACCGGCCACCGGGGAATTCGGGGTTGAGATGGCGGCCGCAGATCCGTGCGCTGAGTCCATCGACTCGCACGGTGCCGTCGACGACGCCCGTGGTCTCAGCGAAGCGGAACTGGTTGCCACCCGAATGTGCGGATGGGCATGCGATTTCGCGCTCATGGCCACCAGCCGCTACCGCGGTGCGGACCAGGTGAGCCTGGTCCTCACCGTCGCCGCCGAGATGGACAACCTGACCGCGGTACTGCGACTGGCCGACGAACGCCGAGACGCGCGCACGATGTACACCGTCTTCCCGGTGACCGCCTTGTTGTGGGTGATGCGCGGCGCGCATATGGAGCTCGTCGGCTGGGTGCGCCGGATGCTCACCATGGAACCGCCGGACGGCCACGGCACCGACGCCGACCTGGAGATGCTCGGGTACGTGTTCAGTGGTCTGCACCTGATGTACATGGAAAGCAGCCTCCGTGACGCGGCGATCGTCCGAATCCGCGCGCGGCGATTGCTGCGCCGCGACAGCGGGCTCGGCGCATTGAGCCAGTTCTTCGGCAAGCTGATCACCTGCACCGTCGACGGATGGGCGCTGGCGCGGCTGCTCGCCACCGGCGCGCGTTCGCCGGATCGCGAAACCAAGGTCGCGGCGTTGATCATCCGCGCCAATTCCTGGGAGAACCACGGCCAGCTGCGCGGCTCGACACGAGACGCGATGATCGCGGCCGGGCAGATCACCCACCACGATGTCTGGGCCGGCGCCATGATCAACCAGCATCTCGGTGGCCTGGCCGGACAGAACGGCCGCTACCGCGAGGCGACAGGGTATTACGAACTCGCCGCCGAGCAGCTGCGCAGGTTGGGCGCCTATGAGGAGAGCCTGGAGATGCGCAGCTTTCTCGCCGCGTCGTTGACCGCGTCCGGGCAGAGCGGGCGGGCAAGGGCCGAAATCGAACTCGCTGTCGGCCTCACCGATTCCGCAACCTCCCGGCTGTCCGCGCTCGACGACCCCGGCGTCCGCCGCAATCACCGGTTGTCGACGATCGCCGCGAGCCTGGCCGAGATCGAACTGGTCGAGGGCGCTACAGATCGCGGCCTGTGGCTGTTCCGTCGTTCGCTCGAGCTCGTCGGCTGGCCTGGAAGCGATTTCATGCCGGGACCCGGCGTGATGATGCTGTGTAGCGCGATGCTCGACGCGTACACCCTCTACGGGCGTGCGCCCGAGGTCGAGACGATGGCCGCGCAGCTCGCCGATATCGCGGTGGAGCGCCTCATCCAGTTCTGGGATGTGCCGCAGATCGGCGCCGTTGCCTGCGCGGTGGGTTCGAATCGGCTCATGATCGATCCGGATTCGCGCACCGGGCTGGAGTTGCTCGCATTGGCACCGGCCGCCATGGCTAGGCAGGACTATCCGGTCATGTCGCTGGCACGGCATCGGGAACTGCACCGCGATACCGTCGGCGTCGATCGCATCGATCGGGCGACGGCCGAGGTGGCGGGTCTGCGCAGGCTGGTAGCCGCCGACCGGATCATGGTGCTGTTGAAGCAGATAGCCGCCCGCACAAACGAACCGAGCCCGCTCGCATGATGACTCGCGAGCGGACCCGGTCAGATGCGGCACAGGTTCAGACTCGCCGCATATAGGCGCGGACCGTCAGCGGGGCGAAGATCGCCATGATCACTGCGGCGCCGACCAGCGACCAGACCACGTGTGAGCCGATATGCCCGTCGTTCATCAGGTCACGGCACGCCCACACCAGATGTGAGACCGGATTGACGTCGATGAATGCCTGCAACCAGCCCGGCATGGTCTCCTTCGGCACGAACGCGGGGGAGGCGAAGGTCAGCGGGAACATCACCAGCATCGAATAGCCCTGCACGGCCGAGGCCTTGTTCGCGATGACACCGAAGAACGCCCAGATCCAGCTGGTCGCGAAGGAGCAGACGATCACCAGCGCGACGCCGGCGATCGCGCCGAGCGGATCGGGCCGGAACCCCATGATCACGCCCATGACCAGCGTCAGCACCGAAGCGATGGCGTAGCGGACCATATCGGCGGTCAGCGCGCCCGACAGTGCCGAGATACGGGCGATGGGCAGGGATTTGAAGCGGTCGAAGACGCCCTTCTCCATATCCTCCTTCAGCTGCACACCGGTGACGATGGAGGTCATGATGACCGTCTGCACCAGGATGCCCGGGATGATCACCGGCAGATAGCTGTTCACGTCACCGGAGATGGCGCCGCCGAAGATGTAGGTGAACATCAGCGTGAAGATGATCGGCTGGATCACCACATCGAACAGCTGCTCGGGATTGTGCTTGATCTTCAGCAGGCCGCGGTAGGCCATGGTGAGGGTGTTGTCGAAGGTCTGTTTCAGGGTGATGGGCCCAGCAGGCTGCGGTAGTGGCCTGGTGTGCGCGGGGGCCGTGAGGGTAGTGGTCACGCTGTGTCCTTTCTGGCATGTCCGAGGGGCTCTACGTGGTGACGCAAGCTGCCGCCTCCGAGCCCTGACTCGGTCATGCCGCACTCCGTTCGAGGTCGGATTCGTCGGTGTTGTCTTCGGCCGGATGGCCGGTGATGGTGAGGAAGACCTCGTCGAGGCTCGGCTTGCTGACCGAGATCTCCTCGATGCCGATCTCCCACTCGCGCAGCCGGATCAGCAGATCGGCGGTGACACCCGGATCGGGCAGCGCTGCGGTGAGGCGGCCTGCCTCGGGGGAGATGGTGGCGTCGGTGCCGAGGAAATCGCCGATGATGCGGCGAGCCTCGGCGAGCTGGTCACGCTCGGCAAGGGTCAGGTGCAGCGAGGATTGCCCGACCGAGGATTTGAGTTCGTCGGCGGTGCCGTCGGCGATCACCCGGCCCCGGTCGATGACCGCGATCCGGTCGGCCAGTTGGTCGGCCTCGTCCAGGTACTGGGTGGTGAGCAGCACCGTCGCACCCTCGCGGACCAGTCGCCGAATGGTCTCCCACATCTGCGCACGGGTGCGCGGGTCGAGGCCGGTGGTCGGCTCGTCCAGGAACAGCAGCGGCGGGGTCGAGATCAGGCTCGCGGCCAGGTCCAGCCGCCTGCGCATACCGCCGGAGAAGTTCTTCAGCGCCTTGTCCGCGGCTTCGGTCAGATCGAATTCCTCGAGCAGGTCGGCGGTCTTGCGGCGTGCGTCCGCGCGGGAGAGTCCGAGCAGCCTGGAGAAGATCATCAGATTCTCCGAAGCGGTCAGATCCTCGTCGACCGAGGCGTATTGCCCGGTGACGCCGATGAGCGAGCGCACGGCATCCGGCTCGGCGAGCACGTCGTGGCCGAAGATCCGGGCGCTGCCGCCGTCGGGGCGCAGCAGGGTCGCCAGCATGCGGATGGTGGTGGTCTTGCCCGCGCCGTTCGGGCCGAGCACCCCGTACACCGCGCCCTGCGGCACGGCCAGACTCACCCCGTCGACGGCGCGCTGGGCGCCGAACATCTTGACCAGGCCGTCGGCCTCGATGGCGAGGGGGCCGGTCGATGCGTAATCAGTCATGCCGATGACTGTGCGCGCCCGTTCTTGCACCCCACTTGCACCGCTATTGCGTTGGCCGTGCAAGCGGGGTGCAAGTGGTCGCCACCGCCGACTTGACCTAAACAATTGTTTAGCTTCTACCGTCGGCGGTGACGGTCGACCACCGTCGAACAATCCGACCAGCGAAGGTATCTGATGAACCCCAAGACCGAAGTGAACGATCTCCGCGTGGCCGCGATCATCGGCAGTGTCCGCGACGGCCGATTCGGTACCCGGATCGGTACATGGGTGCACGACCGACTGACCGCTTCAGGGATCGACGTCGACCTCATCGATCTGGCCGAGTCGACCATCCCGCACACGATGGGCGCGCACGAGGATTTCACGACTCTCACCGAACGCATCGGCCGCTCCGACGCGCTGATCGTGATCACGCCCGAGTACAACCACAGCTACCCAGGGCCGCTCAAGACCGCCATCGACATGCTCGGGCACGAACTGCGTGCGAAACCGGTCGGATTCGTCTCCTACGGCGGACTGTCCGGCGGGCTGCGTGCGGTGGAGGCACTGCGCCCGGTACTGGCGGAACTGCATGCGGTGACCGTTCGGGAGACCGTCAGCCTGCACAATCCATGGTCGGCCGCCGATACGGCCGACGGCTATGCGGACAAGCCGGCCACCGACGCACTGCACGTCATGGCGCGGCAGCTCCTCTGGTGGGCCGACGCGCTGCGCACGGCCAAGGAGCGGGTGCCCTACCCGGCCTGATGTACGGTCGCGGCCGCCACGACGGGATCGGCGAGCGCTCTGCCGCCTGAGCGACACAGCGGTCGCGGGCAGGCACAGGCAAGGATCGGACGTGGAGTTCCTCTAGTGTGTCGACTCCGATATCAGGATCTCGCGCAGTTTCGCACGGTCCGGTTTGCCCGGGCCGTGCAGCGGCAGCTCGTCCAGCACCGCCAGCTCCCTGGGGGCGGCGATCGGATCCAGCTCGCGCAGCACGTGATCACGCAACTCGTCGAGGGTCGGGGTGGCACCTGACACGGGCACCACCGCGACCGCGACGCGCTGACCCAGCCGCTCGTCCGGGAGGCCGAGCACCACGCATTCGCTGATCGCCGGATGGGTGACCAGCACGGCCTCCACCACCTGCGGGATGACCAGCAGGCCACCGGTCATGATGGCCTCATCGAGGCGTCCACTGATACTGAGCACGCCGTCGTCGAAGGTGCCCGCGTCCTCGGTGCGGAACCAGCCGGGTTCGGCGAAGGCGGGATGGTCGGGCAGACCGCGGTAGCCCGAGGCCAGCATCGCGCCGCCGAGCAGCACCCGGCCGTCCTCGATGCGGATCTTCGCGCCGGCCAGCGGTACACCGTCGTAGACGCAGCCGCCGCAGGTCTCGCTCATACCGTAGGTCCGGACGACATTGATACCGGCGGCTTTCGCGCGTTCGTACACCGGAATCGGCGTGGCCGCACCACCGACGAGTACCGCGTCCAGCTGGGCGAGTGCGGCGGCGCCCGCGGGCGCGTCGAGTGCCTTGATCAGCTGGGTGGGCACCAGTGAGGTGTAGCGGCGCGGGCCCGGCATGCTCGCGACGGCGCCGGCCAGCGCCTCCGGCAGGAAACCGCCGCTGACATCGAGCACGGTCGGTTCGATCCCGGCCAGAATGCTGCGCAGCAGAACCTGGATACCGGCGATGTGGTGGGTCGGCAGCGCGAGCAGCCAGCTACCCGGCCCGCCCAGCCGGTCGTGGGTCGCGGTGCCGCTGGCGCGCAGGGCGGCCGCGCTCAGCATCGCGCCCTTTGGCACGCCGGTGGTGCCGGAGGTGGTGACCACCAACGCGACATCGTCTTCGATCGGCTCACCGGGAGACAGTGCGCTGCTCAGCCTGCGGGCTTCGCGGCGATCGCTGGTCGGAATCGGTAGCCAGGCAGGGCCGTTGCCCTCCAACGCCTCACGCAGATGCGGCAGGACATCGCCCATTCCCGAACCGGTAGGCATCGGCAGGGTACGCAGGGTACTCATGACTCCACCTCGCTGCGCTCCCTCACGATAGGGATCGTGTCATGCGTCTGCGATCGGGTGCGGAACGGGTTGCCGTGAGGGTGCGTACCAGCGGCAACCGGCGCGGAAAAGGAAGGCTCGGATAGGCCAAACATCGAAACTGCGATTCGTTCGTCGGATGTACGCGGGCTACGGTCACCCGGGCATCGACGGTCGGGCGGCCATCCGAGCGCTATCGTTCCCCTCGGCTGTCCGAATGGCAACTCGGTTGCCTGCCTACAGTCGCAGGGCGCGGCCGCGTTCATTCCGGCTGCCTGCGGTTATCGCGGCGAATCGGATGATCGTCGGGTACCTCGACGAGCACGATGGCCACACCGTCGGGATCGCGCACCCACATCTCGATCAATCCCCACGGCTCCTGCACCGGCGCCCGTTCGATGGCCACACCCTTGAGTGCGAGCTCCACCGCGGCGGCCGAGGCGTCGCGGACCTGCAACCAGAGAGCTCCATCGAAGCTCGACGACCCGCCCGACCCGCCGTGCCCGGCGATCTCGATCAACGACTGCCCGGCGAAGAAGACCGTGCCGCCCGGATATTCCCTGGCGATGGCCAACCCGAGATCGTCGCGGTAGAAGGCGAGCGTCCGGTCGTAATCGGCCGGTCGCAGCAGGATTCGGCTACTCAGGATGTCCATCCGTCTCCCTCGGGGTGTAGGTCCGCGCCGTCGTGCCCGGGTTCGGGCTGTGGCAGGTCAGAAGTACCAGGGGTAGGGGCTCCAGTCGGGTGCGCGCTTCTCCAGGAAGGCGTCGCGGCCCTCGACGGCCTCATCGGTCATATAGGCCATCCGGGTCGCCTCGCCCGCGAACAGCTGCTGGCCGACCAGGCCGTCGTCGAGCAGGTTGAACGCGTACTTCAGCATGCGCTGGGCCTGGGGCGATTTGCCGTTGATATCCGCGGTCCACTCCAGCGCGACATCCTCGAGTTCGGCATGGTCGACGACCTTGTTCACCGCGCCCATCTGATGCATTTCCTCGGCCGTGTAGGGCCTGCCGAGGAAGAAGATCTCCCGCGCGAACTTCTGTCCGACCATCCTGGCCAGGTACGCGCTGCCGTAGCCGCCGTCGAAGCTGCCCACATCCGCATCGGTCTGCTTGAACCTGGCGTGCTCGCGGCTGGCCAGGGTGAGATCGCAGACCACGTGGAGGCTGTGTCCGCCACCGGCGGCCCAGCCGTTGACCAGCGCGATGACGACCTTGGGCATGAACCGGATCAGCCGCTGCACCTCGAGGATGTGCAGCCGGCCCGCCCTGGCCTGATCCACGGTGTCGGCGGTGTCGCCGCTGGCGTACTGGTATCCGTTGCGTCCACGGATGCGCTGGTCGCCACCCGAGCAGAAGGCCCAGCCGCCGTCCTTGGCGCTCGGCCCGTTGCCGGTGAGTAGGACCGCGCCGACGTCGGAGGTCATCCTGGCATGGTCGAGCGCACGGTAGAGCTCGTCGACGGTATGCGGGCGGAAGGCATTGCGCACCTCGGGCCGGTCGAACGCGATCCGGACGGTGCCCTGATCGATATGCCGGTGGTAGGTGATGTCGGTCAGGTTCTCGAACCCGGGTACGGGCCGCCACAGCGTCGGATTGAACGTCACGCCAGTGATTATGGCCCTGCGGTCGCCGAGTTCGGCCGCAGGTGTGAGCGGCCAGACTCCCGGCGTATGGGACACATCGACTTGACGGTGTAAAAAATCGCGTTAGCGTGCAGGTATGAGTGAGCGAGTGGAACCGGTTATCGACGATGGTGCGGTCGATGTGTCCCGGTACGAGGAACACGGTGGGTTTCCGAAGATCACCCCCGCACAGGTCGGCCCCGACTTCGGGCCGTTCGTCGAGGCCATGCGCACCTTGCAGGACCTCACCGTTTCCGTTGACGCACCGGATGCGGTCTATGGTGCCGCGCTCGACCAGGCGCGCCGGTTGATCGACCTGCTCGAGCCCTACCGCGCACCCGAACGCCAGGGCCCGGCCGGTCGCGCGGTCGAGCTGCCCGGCCGAGGCAGTCTGCTGCTGCTCCCATGGCAGACCGTGGAGGCCGGGCCGGACGGCATCGTGATGACCGGCGTGTTCCGCCGGTTCCATCTCGGCGGCAATTCCGCGGCGCACGGCGGGGTGCTGCCGCTGCTGTTCGATGACCTGCTCGGCATGATCGTGCACTACTCAGGACGGCCCATCAGCCGCACCGCCTACCTACACGTGAACTACCGCAAGGTGACTCCGTTGGAGACCCCGCTGACCGTGCGCGGGCGAGTCGAACGAATCGAAGGTCGCAAAACATTCATCAGCGCGGAATTGGCCGATGAGCAGGGCACAGTGCTCGCCGATTGTGAAGGGCTGATGGTGCAGTTGCTGCCATGGCAGCCATAGCCCACGCAAGCCCGCAGGCGGTGCGTATAGTTGCGGCTGCTCGTCCATCGAAATAACGATCCGGAGGACCCTGAAAGTGGTTGCAGCACTGTCTGAATCCCTGCTCGACGAGGCCAAGCGTCCGGCCTTTCTCGCCGAGGCCGTCCAGGTTCTGGACGCCGAGGTCTCGGACAAGGGTGGTGCGTCCGGCCTGGCTGTGAAGGGTGGATACGCGGCGGTCAAGAAGATCAGCCCGTCCATCGTGCCCGACGCGCTGGAGTCGCTGGCGCCCAAGCTGCTCGCGCAGCTGGAGCCGTACTGGCAGGAGTACACCGCTGCCGGTTCGGGTAGTTTCGCCGACCTGCTCGTGGCCAAGTCCGACGAGGTCGCCGAGGCGTTGCTCGTGGTGACCGACGAGCGTGCCGAAGGTTCCACCCGGCCCGCCATCAAGAAGGTCTACTCCTCGATGCGTTCGTCGGCGAAGAAGAATGTCATCGAGGCGCTTCCGCGCGTCGGCGACCTGGTGCAGCGGCACGCGGGCTGATTCAGCCCGGTGGTGCCGCCGCGGAATCTCGCGGCGGTACCGCAATGCCGTGCGGCCTCCGGCTTCTCGTACCGGCCGGGGGTCCGCCGCCGAATTCCTCACTCGGTGGCATGTTTCCGGTGCGGATCAGCTGGGTGCGGCCTTACCGAATCGCCAGTAGCCGGTGAAGGTGACGTCCGCCTTGGGAATTCCCCGCTCGTTCACCAGATGCCTGCGCACTCCCGAAGCGAGTGCCTGCTCGCCCGCGATGAACGCGTACACGCCGGTGCCGGGCAGTTCGGCCTCGCGGACCGTGGCCGTCGCCAATGCCCCGATCTTCGCCGCTTCGTCGGTGCGTGGCAGCCAATGCACCGTCACGCCTTCGGGTTCGTCCAACTCCTGAACGTCATCGATGTGCGGGATCTCGATGTACGCCGCGCCCCGCAGATCTCGAGGTGCCGACCGCAGCACACCCGCGATGGCGGGCAGCGCGCTCTCGTCACCGACCAGCAGCGACCAGCTTGTGTGGTCCGGCGCCTGATACATCACGCCTTCGTCGAACAGACCGACCGTGGTTCCGGTGCTGACGTTGTTCGCCCATGCCGAGGCCGGACTGTCATCGCCGTGTGACACGAAATCGATATCGATCTCTGGATGCGCACCGAACTGCCCGGTGCCCGCGGGGCGGAAATCGCGCACCGTGTAGTTGCGCACCAGCGGCCGGGAGTCCTTGCTCATCATCAGATACTGGGCGTACCAGAGGTTGTTCGCAGCCGTCGGGAGGCGCAGTTCGCTCTGCTGCGGGCGGCGCAGGAACAGCCGGAACCACTGGTCGTAGCCCATCGAGGTGAAGTCACCGAGGTCCGCTCCCGCGACGGTCACACGCACGAAGTGCGGGCTCAGCCGTTTGCTCGCTACGACCTCAGCGGTGCAGATCCGCCGGTCCTCCGGCTTGACGTACTTGGTGCGCTTGGCCATGCGGCTTAGGTTAGCAAGCCCTAAGTTGATTCGGGTGTGAGCAGGCTGACGCACCGCGGCGGTGCGCGGTCTGAGAGTCTGGAGGCGTGAACCCGTCAACAGCACAGGCCCAGGTCGTCGTCGACGAGCTGGCGCGCGGGGGCGTCCGAGATGTCGTGCTGTGCCCAGGCTCGCGCAATGCGCCGCTGGCCTTCGCATTGCAGGCCGCCGACGCCGCCGGACGGCTGCGGTTGCATATGCGGATCGACGAACGCACCGCCGGGTTCCTCGCGATCGGCCTCGCCATCGCCTCCGGCTGCCCGGTGCCCGTCGTGATGACCTCCGGCACCGCTGTGGCCAACCTCGGTCCTGCTGTGCTCGAGGCCAATTACGCGCGGGTGCCGCTCATTGTGCTCAGTGCGAACCGGCCGTACGAGATGCTCGGCACCGGCGCCAATCAGACCGTCGAACAGCTCGGCCTGTTCGGTAGCCAGGTGCGCGCGACCATCAGCCTCGGGCTGGCCGAGACCGACGATCCGAGCGGCGGATACGACCAGCACAACAGCGTCTGGCGCTCGGCGGTCTGCCGGGTGCTCGCCGCCGCGCGCGGCACCCGATCCGGCAATGCGGGGCCGGTGCATTTCGACATCCCGCTGCGCGAACCGCTGGTTCCCGATCTCGCCAAGGGGGAATCGCTGCCGCAGGGCCGCCCCGACGGCAGCGCCTGGACCGCGACCCGCTACGCGACCCTCGACGTCCCGCTCGATATCGATCTGACCCCCGACACCGTCGTCATCTCCGGCCACGGTGCCGGCCTGCGTCCGGAACTGGCGCAGCTGCCGACCGTCGCCGAGCCGACCGCCCCGATGCACGGCCCCGCGCTGCATCCGCTGGCCCTGCCCCTGTTGAAACCGCGGCAGGCGATCATCACCGGACGGCCCACCCTGCATCGTCAGGTCTCGAAGGTGCTGGCCGACCCCGATGTCACCGTATTCGCGCTGACCACCGGCCCGCGCTGGCCCGATGTGTCCGGCAACGTCGTCGGAACCGGCACCCGCGCGGTCACCACGGGGCAGCCGCGCCCGGAATGGCTGGCGCACTGCCGAGACCTCGACGCCAAGGCGAGCGAGGTCGTGCGCGACGAATTGGCGGGTCATCCCAAGCCGACCGGCCTGCACGTGGCGGCCGTCGTGATGGACGCCCTGCGCGAGGGTGACCAGCTGCTGCTCGGCGCCTCCAATCCGGTGCGTGACGCGGCGCTGGTGTCGTCACCTCGTCCGGGCGTGCGGGTGCTGTCCAACCGTGGCGTCGCAGGCATCGACGGCACCGTCTCCACCGCGGTCGGCGCGGCCCTGCACCACCCGGGTCGCACCATCGCGTTGATCGGTGACCTGACCTTCCTGCACGATGCGGCCGGGCTGTTGATCGGGCGGGGCGAGCCGCGGCCCGCCGACCTGACCATCGTGGTCGCCAATGACGACGGCGGCGGCATCTTCGAACTGCTCGAACAGGGAGATCCGCACTACGCGGGCGTCTTCGAGCGGGTCTTCGGCACCCCGCACGGTATGGACCTTGCGGCCCTGTGCGCGGCGTACCGCATACCGCATCAGCAGGTCACGCCGGAGAAGCTGGCCGTCGAGCTTGGCGGCAACGCGCACGGCATCCGGGTGCTCGAGGTGGTGACCGAACGGTCGAGCCTGCGTGAGCTGCACGCGACGGTACGCGCCAAGATCCAGAGCTGAATCCGGCGCCGCGTAGCGGTGCGATCAGGCCGGAGGTTCGGTCTCCTCGTCGTATTCGTCGTCCATCGGTACCGAGATCGACTGCTCCAGCAGGTCGGCGGGGTCGGCGTTCCAGTTGTCGCGGGTGTGGAGCTCGGCGCCGTCAGGGGTGTCGTCCTCGGGCTCGACCAGGACGGACTGCTCGGCCAGATCGGCGGGGTTGGCGGCCGGGACCGGGTCGGGTGTACTCGGGATCATCGTGGGCTCCTCTCCGCGAATGCCCCGCGCGGTGCCGCGGCGGGGCGGACAACAGTCCAACGATGTCGAGCATGCTCCGCTTACCGCGATCCGGCAACCAACCCCGATGACCAGGCGTTTGCGTGGCTGCGATGAATTCGGGCGAGCCGTCTCGTCTCAACGACTGGACGCCCATCACCCCTCGCCCCAGGAGCCACGATGACACCGGAGTTCGATTTCGCGCCCGCCGCCGCCGCCCTGGCAACCGTCGTCGCCGGCATCACCGACGACCAGCTCGACGCCCCGACCCCATGCGCCGACACCACGGTGCGCGATCTGCTCGCCCACGTCGTCGACCTGACCGAAGCTTTTCGCCAGTCGGCGACCAAAGAAGCGGTCGGCGGTTCGGTCGCGCCGACGACGGGTCCGGAGAATCCACTCGTCCCCGACTGGCGTGCGCGTATTCCCCGGCAGCTCGACGCGCTGGTCCTGGCCTGGCGTGAGGGTTCGGCCTGGGACGGCGACACCGAAGCCGGTGGTGTCAGCATGCCCGCTATCGTCATGGCCCGCGTCGCCCTGGACGAAGTGGTGATCCACGCGTGGGACCTCGCCCGCGCCACCGGCCAGGACCTCACGGCGACCGACACCGACCTCGGGATTCTGTTGGAGTTCCTGCACGGCACCCCTTCCGAAGGGACTCCCGGGATGTTCGGGCCGGTCGTTTCGGTCGCCGAGGACGCGCCGCGTCTGGACCGCGTACTGGCATTGACCGGGCGTGCGGCGAATTGGTCGGTGGAGACAGGTTCGACGGTCTGACATTCCACCACGGCGGGAGCGTCATCATCGGTTCGACGGGGTCGGCGCCCAAAGCCGACGGCCGCGTACGCTGGCTGGGTCATGCTGGCCCTTCTTTTCGCACTCGCCGGGTTCGCATTCATCGATTCCATGGATCTGCTGCTCGTCGGGGTCACCACGGCGATCGTGTTCGACAGCAAGCTGGGGCGTCGCTCGCCGGTTCCGGGTGGGTTGAGTTTCATCGCGGGCGTTTTCGCGGTCACCACGGCCTTCGGCCTCTTGGCCGTGCTCGGGATCAACTTCCTCACCGGATTGTTCGATTTCCGGCTGACGCCCACCATCCGGGCCTGGGGTGAACTGGCAATCGGCATCGCACTCATCGCCGTCGCCTGCCTGCCCGCAGGCGCCCGCGCCGAACCCCCGGCCTGGGCGACGGCATTCCGTCGAAAACCTTGGTTGCTCGGCATCGTCGGCGTCGCCATCGGGCTTGCGCAGGCCCCGACCGCCATCCCGTATCTGGCCGGGCTTGCGATGATCTCGGCCCGCGACCCGCTGCCGACGCTGTGGCCGCTGATCATCGTCGCCTACTGCGCCCTTGCCCTGCTGCCGCCGCTGCTCGTCCTGGCGCTGGCCACCCGCCGCACACCGACCGCCCAGCGGATCTATCGGAAGGTGGTGCGGGTCCTCACCAGCTACGGCCCTCTCTCGGTCCGCGTCATCTTCGTAATCCTCGGCATCGCGTTGCTTGTCGATGCGGGCATCCATTACGAGCACCTGTGGTGAGCCACGCGGGTAACCAAGGCAACACAGATGCGAGCGCCGATGCGGCGTCGGCGCCGGTTAATGTCGGTGGCGTGGCGAAAACACACTCGGTCCGGGCCTCGCTGGACAAGCAGCCCAATGAGGTCGCGGCGATGTTCGACGAGGTCGCGCAGAAGTACGACTCCACCAACATCCTGATCTCCGGCGGCCAGGACTGGTACTGGCGGCGCGAGACCCGCAAGGCGATCGCACCCCGCCCCGGCGAGCGGGTGCTCGACCTCGCCGCGGGTACCGGGGTGTCCACCGCGGAGTTCAGCAAATCGGGTGCGTGGTGCGTGGCGGCCGACTTCTCCCAGGGCATGTTGCAGGCCGGTCGATTCCGCGACGTACCGATGGTCGCCGGGGACGCGATGGCGCTGCCCTTCGCCGACAACTCCTTCGACGCCGTCACCATCTCCTACGGTCTGCGCAATGTGGCCGACCCGGATCTGGCCCTGCGGGAGATGCTGCGCGTCACCAAGCCGGGCGGACGGCTGGTGATCTGCGAGTTCTCCACGCCCGTGGTGCGTGCGTTCCGCGGTATCTACATCCAGTACCTGACCAAGGTCATGCCGCAGATAGCGCGCGTGGCCAGCAGCAATCCCGAGGCCTATGCCTACCTCGCCGAGTCCATTCCGGACTGGTCGAATCAGCGTCAGCTCGCGCTGCGGATCGCCGATGCGGGCTGGTCGGGAGTCAAATGGCGCAACCTCAGCTTCGGTGCCGTGGCGCTGCATCGGGCCTACAAGCTGGGGTGATGCACGTCTCACCGACGTGAACCCCTGGTCACGGCCGGAAAATCGGCGGTGAGCAGAAACGTCATCTGCCGATAACATCGGGCAAACCTGCCGAAACCGAGCGCAGCAATGATCGGTGGCATGTCCGATGCGGCGACCAACCGGCAGCCGGGCACGACCAGGACGGCGTGCTCGTACTGCGGCGTTGGCTGCGGCATCACCGTCGAGACCGGCCGCGACACCTCGGGCGCCACCGTGATCGCCAAGGTCAGCGGCGACAAACTGCATCCGTCGAACGCGGGCAGGCTGTGCACCAAAGGCGCCACCCACGCCGAACTCATGCGCGCCGAGGGCCGCATGAGCACCGCCTACCGCCGTGACGGCCGCGACGAGACGCCCACACCGATCGACGTGGACGCCGCGGTCGCCGAGGCCGCCAGCCGCCTGCGCGGCATCCTCGACCAACACGGCCCCGACGCCATCGCCCTCTATGTCTCCGGGCAGATGTCGCTGGAAGCGCAGTATCTGGCCACCAAACTGGCCAAAGGCTATCTGCGCACCGTGCATATCGAGGCCAATTCCCGGCTGTGTATGGCGAGTGCGGGCACGGGCTACAAGCAGTCACTCGGTGCGGATGGACCGCCCGGCTCGTACGACGATATCGATCACGCCGACCTGTTCTTCGTCATCGGCGCGAACATGGCCGACTGCCACCCCATCCTGTTCCTTCGGATGGCCGACCGCCTGAAGTCGGGCGCGAAGTTGATCGTGGTGGATCCACGTCGCACCGATACCGCGGCCCGTGCCGACCTGTTCCTGCAGATCGCGCCGGGTACCGATCTCGCTCTGCTGAACGGGCTGCTGCATCTGCTGGTCGAGGCAGGCGATATCGATGCCGATTTCATCGCCGAGCACACCGAGGGCTGGGCGGCGATGCCGGAGTTCCTCGCCGACTACCCCTCGGACCGGGTCGCCGCGATCACCGGCCTGGCCGAGGACGATCTGCGCACCGCGGCCCGCTGGATCGGTGAGGCCGGTGAATGGATGAGCCTGTGGACGATGGGCCTGAACCAGTCCACCCACGGCACCTGGAACACCAATGCCCTGATCAATCTGCATCTGGCCACCGGCGCGATCTGCCGTCCGGGTAGCGGGCCGTTCTCGCTGACCGGTCAGCCGAACGCCATGGGCGGCAGGGAGATGGGCTACATGGGTCCTGGCCTGCCGGGCCAGCGCAGTGTCCTGTCTCCTGCCGACCGGACGTTCGTGGAATCGGCGTGGGGCATCGCACCGGGCACCCTCCGCGCCGAGTCGGGGCCAGGCACCATCGAGATGTTCCGTGGCCTGTCCGCGGGCAGCATCAAGGCGGCCTGGATCATCTGCACCAATCCCGTGGCCACCGTGGCCAATAGGAAGACGGTCATCGCGGGCCTGGAGGCCGCCGAGTTGGTGATCGCCCAGGACGCCTACACCGAGACCGCCACCAACGCCTACGCCGATCTGCTCCTGCCCGCCACCTTGTGGGCCGAGGCGGATGCGGTCATGGTGAATTCCGAACGCAATGTCACCCTGCTGCAGAGTTCGGTCGAACCCGCGGGTGACGCTCGCCCGGATTGGCAGCTCATTGCGCAGGTCGCCACCGCAATGGGATTCCCCGGCTTCGATTTCACCTCCAGCGCGGAGGTTTTCGCGGAGTTGCGTCAGTTCGCCAATCCGGCGACTGGTTACGACCTGAGCGGGATGAGCTACGAACAGCTGCGCGAGGGGCCGATGCAGTGGCCGTGCCCGAACCCCGAGCAGCGTCGAAACCCGATCCGCTACGTCAACGACGGGGTGAGCCAGACAGAGTTCGTCGACGCCGATGGCCACCGACCGCGTCTGGCGTTCCCCACACCGAGCCGTCGCGCGATGTTCTGGCCGCGGCCGCATCTGCTGCCGGAAGAAATGCCGGACGACGACTACCCGTTCCTGCTCAATACCGGCCGGCTGCAACATCAGTGGCATTCGATGAGCAAGACGGGCCGGATCGACAAACTCAACAAGCTCAATGGCGAACCATTCGTCGAGGTCCACCCCGACGACGCACGCCTACTCGAATTGGCTCCCGGTGATCAGCTCGAGATCACCTCGCGCCGTGGCCGGGCCGTGCTTCCGGTCCAGATCAGCGACCGGGTGCGGCCGGGCGATTGCTTCGCGCCTTTCCACTGGAACGACGAACAGGGTGAGTATCTGACCATCAATGCCGTCACCAACGACGCCGTCGACCCCGATTCGTTGCAACCGGAGTTCAAGGCCTGCGCCGTCGCGTTGCGCCGGGTCGCTCCGGTCGCGCGGCCGACGCGGGAAGCTCCGGTCGCGCAGCCGGAATCGACGCCGCCGAGTGGCACCCATCCGTTGGCGGCGATGCTCGGCCTTGATGCGCCTGCCACTCCGACCCTGAGCGAGACAGAACGGATCTACCTCGGCGGCTATTTGGCGGCCCTGCATTCCCTTCCGGTCACCGGCCAGCCGGTGCTGCCCGCGTCGGCGCCGCTCTCGCCGCAGAGCAGGCTGTGGGTCGACGGAATGTTGGCAGGTATGTATTCACGTGGCGTCGCTGGTGATTCGATGCCCGCCGAACCTGTCTCCGAACCACGGCCGGTGACGGTGCTGTGGGCGTCGCAGACCGGCAATGCCGAAGAGTTCGCGGCGATGGCCGCGCAACGGCTGACCGAATCCAGTTTCGGCCCGCGGCTGCTCGATATGGATTCCTGCGAGCTGAGTGCGTTGACCGGCGACGTGCTGGTCATCAGCAGCACCTTCGGCGATGGCGGTCCACCCGACAATGGCAACGATTTCTGGGTCCGCCTCGACGACAGCGCGGCCCGGTTCACCGGTATGCGCTACGCCGTTTTCGCGCTGGGTGATTCGTCCTATGACGACTTCTGCGGACACGGCCGCAAACTGGACGAGAAGTTCGCCGAACGCGGTGCGACCCGGCTGCTGCCGCGGGTGGACTGCGAACCCGATTTCTCCGATGCCGGCCAGGCGTGGCTGGATGAGGTGATAGTGGCACTCGGCGGGGCAGACAGCGATCCGCCCGCGGGGTCCTCCGGCTCGAACCCGCCCGATTCGGCCGGGTTTCCTCCGCCCACCGGAACCGGCCGCGCCGCCACCGCCGTGCTCGATCGCACCGTCACCACCGCGCCCGCACCACAGCCCGCACGCCGCACGCCCGCACCGTTCAGTCGCAATGCCCCGTTGCGTGCACCGCTGGTGCGCAATGACGTGCTGACCACCGCGGACTCCTCGAAAGAGGTGCGCCGGTTCGGTTTCGATCTGCGCGGGCTTGACGCCGGATACGAGGTCGGCGATTCGCTTGGGGTGTGGCCGACGAACTGCCCGTCACTGGTGGACGAATGGCTCGCCGCGGCCGGTCTGGACGGCCGCTGGAACGTCGAGGTCGACTCGGCCGAGCTGCCATTGGCCGAGGTGCTGCGCACCCGCTACGACATCACCAAGATCTCCCACGATCTGTTGGAGTTCGTCGCCGGACGCAATCCGGACAAACGGTTGGCCAAACTGCTGCGGCGCGACAACCGCAATGAGCTGGCCGGGTATCTGTGGGATCGCCAGGCCGTGGACGTGCTGCGCGACTTCCCGGTGCGGGCCGATCTGGTCGATTGGTTGGGTGCGCTGAAAAGGCTACAGCCGCGTCAGTATTCGATTTCGTCGAGTCCGTTGATCAGCCCGGATCAAGTGGAGTTGACCGTCGGCGTGGTGCGCTACGGCGATCCGGCCGCCGCGGGGTCTGCCGCCCGTCGTGGTGGCGTCAGCTCGACGTTCCTCGCCGACCGTGCCGACGGCACCGAAGTGCCGATCTTCCTGCAGCGCGCCCCGCATTTCCGGCCGCCGCTCGACCCGAGCGTGCCCATGATCATGGTCGGCCCTGGCACGGGTATCGCACCGTTCCGCGGGTTCCTGCACGAGCGTCGCGCACTCGGTGCCACCGGGCGCAACTGGTTGTTCTTCGGCGATCAGCATGCCGCGCACAACTTCTACTACCGTGCCGAGCTGGAAGATATGTTCCGAACCGGGCATCTGTCCCGTCTCGATCTCGCATTCTCCCGTGACCAGCGCGAACGGATCTACGTCCAGCACCGCATGATCGAGCACGGCGCTGAACTGTGGTCCTGGCTGCGCGAGGGCGCCCACTTCTACGTCTGCGGCGACGCCGCCCGTATGGCCAAGGATGTCGACGACACCTTGCTCAAGATCGCCCAGATCCACGGCAAACTCGACGAAGACGGCGCCCTCGCCTTCAAGAAGCAGCTCGTCGCCGAAAAGCGTTACGTCCGCGACGTCTACTGAGCTCGTCAACCGCCGGCTGTCGGCCACGTGCCACCTCTCGGGTATGCCGAATGGCACATGAGCGAGGGGCTACTCGCGTGATGCCTCAGCCATGTGCCGCTCGACGATCACCTACCCAGCTGCCTGAACGTAGTGAATTAGTACGACCGTCCTCATTAATATCCACGCTAGTGGGATATTGACGCCAGCACGCCGCAAAATTTACAGTACAGTCGTCCACATAGTTTGGAGGTATGCGAGATGCGGGCAATACAGCAGCGGGAATGGGGCGGTCCCGAGACGTTGCAGCTGGTCGAGGTGGAGCAACCGCAGCCCGGGCCGGGCGAGGTGTTGGTGCAGGTGGTCGCGGCCGGGGTCAATCCCGTCGACTACTACACGCGCGAAGGCCACGCGTATAACCGAGTGCTCACGCTTCCGTTCATCAACGGCTGGGACGCGGCAGGCGTCGTGAGCGCGGTGGGCTACGGCGTGACTCGATTCCAGCCCGGCGATCGGGTCTTCGGTATGCCGTGGTTTCCGCGCGAGGCCGGCGCCTACGCCGAATACGTCACGGCCCCGGCACGCCACTTCGCGTTGATGCCCGACGAACTCGGTTTCGTGGAAGCCGCCGCGCTGCCGCTGGCCGGTCTTACCGCGTGGCAGATGCTGGTCGACGTGGCGAATGTCGCCTCGGGGCAGCGGGTTCTCATCGCGGGCGCCGCCGGCGGGGTCGGCCATCTGGCCGTTCAGGTCGCCAAGGCGCGCGGCGCTTACGTCATCGGCACCGCCCGTGCCGTCAAACACCCGTTCCTGCGCGAGCTCGGCGCCGACGAGACCATCGACTACACCACCTCGGATGTGGCGACCGAGGTACCCGATGCCGATGTAGTGATTCAGATGTTCGGCGGTAAGCATGGGCTCGCTGCCCTCGAATCATTACGCCCCGGCGGGATTCTGGTCAGCGGCCAGGCCGCCTGGACGCCGGGCCTGCACGAACGTGCCGACGAGCTCGGCGTGCGCGCCGCGGGCTACCTCGTAGATCCGGACGATGCGGGGCTGGAGGCCCTGGCCGATCTCGTCCGCACCGGACGATTGCGTGTGCACGTCGACCAGGAACTGCCGCTGGCGGAAGCGGCAAAGGCTCATGAGCTCGTCGCGCGGGCCACAACCACGGGAAAGATCGTCCTGAATATCGCCGACGCCGCGTGAGGCGTCACGTGGTCGCCACGGTGGCCAGCCGGGCATCGATCATCCGACGAGCCTGCTCGTAACGGGCGGGATCGTCGAAGAGTAACGCGTCCTGTGCGGCCAGCCTGGCGACCGCGTCCAGCTCGAAGGCGAGATCGGCGGGATCGATGTCCGGATCGATCTCGCCGAGCGATATCGCCTCGGCGACAGTGGATCCGTACAGGCGCAGCCAGTCCTGCCGAGCCGCGGCGAGGGCGCCGCGCACCCGCCCTGGGCGCGCGTCGAACTCCGAGATCGTGGACAGGAAAAAGCATCCGCCACTGAAGATGGGTTTGGCTGCGTAATCGATCCACGACTCGGCCAGTGCGCGCACCCGACGCATTCCCGCGGGCGCTCGCCGGGCGGGTTTCACCACCTGCGTGGCGAACACGTCGATCGCGGCCCGCACGGTGGCCAGCTGTAGTTCCTCTTTGGATCCGAACTGCGCGAAAACCCCGCTGTTGCTGAGTCCGAGTTCTGCGGACAGTCGCCGAGTCGACAGGCTTTCCAGCCCTTCGACCGAGGCGATATCCATCGCTCGATCCAGGATGGCGCGCCGGGACTGTTCGCCACGGCGCACGCGGCCGTCGACCTTGCCGTTGCCAACCATGCCGTCCACCTTCCTCCCCCGAGCAAAATAATAGTACAACCGTCCACTTATCCCTGCGGACGCCGCAGACGTGGTGACGAGTGGTACCCGGCTGCGGGGCCTTCTCGCGAAATGCCGCAGCCGGGTACCACTCGTGCTCCTACACCGCCGGCGGGTTCAGGCGGGTGAAATCGGGGAGGCGGTAGTACGGGTAGTAGGGGTAGGGCGGGGTGACGGCGCTCGCCTTGTCGAGACGGGCGATCTGATCGGCGGACAACTGCCAGCCGATGGCGCCGAGGTTCTGGCGCAGCTGGTCCTCGTTGCGGGCACCGACGATGACGGTGGCGACCGTCGGGCGGGTGAGCAGCCAGTTCAGTGCGATCTGCGGAACGGTCTTGCCGGTCTCGGCGGCGATCTCGTCGAGGACGTCGACCACATCGTAGAGGAGCTCTTCGTTCACCGGCGGGCCTGCCGCGGCGGTCTGATGCAGGCGGCTGCCTTCCGGGAGCGGGTGTCCGCGACGGATCTTGCCGGTCAGCCTGCCCCAGCCCAGCGGGCTCCAGACCACCGCACCCACGCCCTCGTCGCGGCCGAGCGGCATGAGTTCCCATTCGTAATCCCGCCCGACCAGCGAGTAATAGACCTGGTGCGCGACGTAGCGGGTCAGGCCGTTGCGGTCCGCGGCGGCCAGCGATTTCATCAGCTGCCAGCCCGCGAAGTTCGATGCGCCGAGGTAGCGGATCTTGCCCGCGCGCACCAGATCGTCGAGTGCGCGCAATACCTCGTCGATCGGGGTGTGCGCATCGAAGGCGTGTAGCTGGAACAGGTCGATGTGGTCGACTCCGAGCCGGCGCAGTGAGGCCTCCACGGCACCGATCAGCCGGGACCGGCCCGAACCCGCGTCGTAGGGGCCGGGTCCGGTGGGCAAGCTCGCTTTGGTGGACAGCAGGAGTTGATCGCGCCGCCCCCGGATGGCTGCACCGAGCACCTCCTCCGAAGCGCCGTCGGAATAGACATCGGCCGTATCGAACATGGTGACGCCGGCCTCCAGGCTGATATCGACCATGCGCCGCGCTTGGGCGGCGTCGGTGTCACCCCAGGCGCTGAACAGTTCGCCGCGGCCGCCGAAAGTACCCGCACCGAAGCTCAACGCGGGGACGAGCAGACCTGAGGCACCCAACCGCCGGTACTCCATGACAACTCCTAAAGGGTCTATAGTTCCGTTAACGGATTCGAACATACACCCGTTCGAAGATAAATGAAACTGGAGTCCCGTTATGACGGAAGATTTAACCGCCCCGGGGTCGGTTCGCCCAGGTGGGCGCACTGCCAGGGTCCGTGCGGCCGTACTCGGCGCTGCCGGCGATCTGCTCGCCGAACACGGATTCGCCCACCTGGACCTGGCCGAAGTCGCCGCGCGCGCCGAGGTCGGCAAGACCACCGTCTATCGGCGCTGGCGCACCCCCACCGGGCTCATCGCCGATCTTCTGGTCGATATGGCCGAACAGTCACTTCCGCGCGCGGACACAGGTTCCCTGCTCGACGATCTCACTGCCAATGCTCGCCTGGTCGCGAAAACTCTCACCGATCGACGCCAAGGCCGCCTGTTCCGCGCCGTCATAGCCGCAGCCACCTGCGACGAAACCACCGCCACCGCCCTGCGCCGGTTCTACGATGTCCGGCTCACCGAGTGGTCGGGGTGCGTCACCGACGCCATTGCCCGCGGGGAAGCCCCGCCCGGAACAGACCCTCGCGCTGTCCTCACGGCAGTGTCCGGCCCGCTGTACTACCGGATGCTCGCCAGCGGGGACCCGATCGACGAATTCGCCGTCCGTGCTGCCGCGGAATCGACAGCTGATGCGGCCGTACGGGGGGTCTACGTGGCAACCCGGGCCCAGATCTCCTAGCCGTCGGCGACGATCCATTCCACGTGCAGCGGCTCGGCCCCCCGATCACCAATGGTTCCGACACCAGCGGGGATGGCCGGCCCGTCCCCGCTGCTCGGGCACACGACCTAAGCGGCCTCGGCGTGCCGAATGATGACGTTGCCGAGCGAGCTCCGTGCGAACACCTGCACCGTGTCCACCGGCTCCGCTCCGACGGGCGCCAGCGTGTTCTGCACGGTGCCGACGGTGGCATCGGTCTCCAGGCGCACCGCACTGCCGGGGCGGATACCGACCTCCAACTCACCGACGGACGTCTCCAGCCGGAGCTCGCCGCGAGTCGCGGCACCGATGCGGATATTTCCCTTGGTGGCCTTCGCGGTCACCGACCCCTGCGGACGCTCGACGGTGATGTCGCCGAGCGCCACCGTCAGCTCGCAGTGCCCGAGCGCGCCGGCGCCACGCACATGGCCGACTCCGGTGGTGCTCGTCAGCTCGGAGCCGGTCGGCACCTCGATGGTCACCGTGATCGCCGCGTTGCCGCCGAACGGAGTGTAGGTGCGCCAGCTTTTCGGCGTCGTCACCCTCAAAGTGCCGTCGGTGAAATCGACCTCGGTCTGCTCGGCGGCGCGCACGTCGGCCTTCTTGGACTCGTCGGCGGGGCGGACCACAACGACGCTGTCGGTGCGGTCGGAGGCGACGACGGTGACGTCGGCGGCCAGGACCTCGACGGTGACGGAGATCGGCTGCGGGGTCTGGAAGGTGTACATGGGCTCTCTCCTCGAGCTCGGATGCCGCTCCCGCGGTCCGTATGCCGCGGTTGCTGTTTCGTTGACGTGATTACTGTCGCGGGAGCAGCTGACACCGACCTGACACGGATCTGACGTCTCATGAGACGCGAGGGTGTCATGTCAGTCGGGCGTCAGGTCGCCGTCAGCGGGGTCGGCGACCGTTCTTCTCGTGAACAGCACCGCCTTCGCGGCCCCCATCGCCTGCCCTGCCCTCGTCCCGATGCTGAGCAGCGAATGGGCCGGTCGGTGCGCCCGCGCGCGGCAGTGTCTGCTCGGCGATCACGCCTTCGCGCAACTGCTCCGCTTCGCCCTGGTCGGCGGCACCAGCAATATCGCCTACCTGCTGCTGTTCCTCGCCTGCGGCGGACTCGGCCCGCTGGCCGCCAATGCCGCGGGCTCGATCGTGAGCACGATGATCGCGAACGAACTGCACCGCAGACTCACCTTCCGTGCTGCGGGCCGTGTCGGCTGGCTCACCGCGCAGTGGGAGGGCGGCGGGCTGGCGCTGGTCGGCCTGCTGATCAGCACGGCCGCCCTGGCCGGTCTCGAGCTCATGGCACCAGGCCTCGGCGAAATCACCCGGGCGGGCGCGGTGCTCGCCATTATGGCCGCGGTCGGCGGCCTTCGCTTCCTTGCACTGCGTAGCTTGTTCTAGTTTCCGGCCTGGATGGACGTCTCCACGTGGAGGTGGGCCAGATCACGCGGTGCGCGGGAGCCGAGATTCTCGGCCGGTCACCTCGGCGTAATGCCCCATCAATTCATCGCAGATGGCGGGCCACGTCCGATGCAGCACCGATGTGCGCGCGGCCCCGGCGAACCTGACGCGCAGGGCCGGATCGCGGAGCGCGGCCACGGCGCTCGGCAGCAATTCACTGAACCGGTCCACCGGCAGCAGATAGCCGTTGCGGCAGTGGGCGATGAGGTCGCGCGGGCCGCCGGCATCAGGGCCGACCACCGGAACACCCGAGGCCAGCGCTTCTTGGACGCCCTGGCAGAAGGTTTCGTGCTCGCCCGCGTGCACCATCACGTCGAGACTGGCGTAAGCCTCGGCGAGTTCGTCCCCGCCGAGTTCACCGGTGAAGATGGCGTTCGGCAGGAGCCGCGTGAGCTTGCCACGCTCGGGCCCGTCGCCGACGATCACCAGCTGAATGTCCGGATCGTGGGCGAGAGCCGCAAGCCGCTCGACATGCTTCTCCGGCGCGAGCCGCCCGACGAAACCGACGATCAGTGCCGACGAACCATTCAGCCACGTCTCCCGCAACGACGCTCGCCGCGCGGAGGGTGTGAACCGCGCGATATCGACCCCTCGCCCCCAGCGATGCACCCGGGGAATGCCATGCAGCGCGAGATCTGCCGCGGCCGCGCTCGACGGGGCCAGCGTCCGCGCGGCACCCTCGTGAATCCGCCGGGTCCACCCCCAGGCCGCGCGACTGGCCAGCCCCAGCCCATAGCTCTTCGCGAACCCGGCCACATCGGTCTGATACACCGCCACCGCGGGCAGATCCAGTCGCAGCGCCGCCCCGAGCCCGCCAGCGCCAAGCAGAAACGGCGAGGCCAGATGCACCACATCGGCGTCGAAATCCGCGATCGCACGCACGATCCCCGGCTGCGGCAGGCCGACTGGCAGCGAGCTGACTTTCGGAACCATCACCGCGGGTACCCGATACACCGGGAAACGCCCGTGGAAGCGTGACGCGGGCGCCTGCCCCCGCAAGGTGTCCGGCGCGACGACCAGCGCCTCGTGCCCGTGCTGGTCCAGATAGTCGAGCACCCTGAGCACGGAATTGACCACGCCGTTCATATTCGGCAGGAACGACTCCGCCACAATGGCTACGCGCACCACTCGAGTCTGGGTGCCGGCCTTCTCACCTCGGCCACACCAACGTGACGTCCGTGCGAAGTTCCGGCGAATACCAACCCGAAGCGGCACTGCCAGGGTCGCGCATGACGGTGTGCCGAGGTCAGACCTTCGCAGTCGACACCGTGACCGGCCGCCTGCTCACCCGCCGTAGAATCCACAGCGTCGGGAGCGCGAGCGCCCAGGTCACCGCGATCACCGACAGGGCGGGCGGTATGGCCACCCGGACGTCACGTCCGGCGACCCGCACCAGGTCGGGGTCGGCGCGGTTGTATTCGACATTGATGTGCTCGCCCGCGGTGAGGTTGGTGGGGTAGAGGACACCGACCTTCGGATTGTGTGTCACTCCGTCGGGGGTCACGTACATGACCGCCGAACGCAGCCTGCCCGCCGACAGCACCTCACCGGTGGTTCGGCCCATATCCGAGGTGATCAGATGGTCGTTGCGCCAGGCCGCCAGTACTAGCAGCCCGACGAGCACGCTGACCACTGTCGCGGCGGTCAGCACGCCGATCCGGGCACGCCGCAGGCGTTGCGGACGCCGCTGCGGATGACTGGTTTCCGACACCGCCACAGGCTACTTGGCATCGCCGTCGCGCGTACTCGGGCCTCGCTCGACCTGATGATGGGCCGCGCAAGGCCGTCTTGACTATGGTTTCGCCCATGTCCCGAAAATTCAGCTTCACGGTGCCCTACACCGTCCCGGTGGAAGACCTGCACCGGGCACTCACCGGCGACGAGCTGTGGCAGGCCCGGTTCGCCGGCGCCGAGACGGCCACCCTCGATCTGGCCCACCCAGGCGGCGAGGGCACCGTGCGCCTCGCGATGAGCGAGAAGATCCGACCCGACAAGATTCCCGGCATCGTGCGCAAGGTCCTCAAGAGCGATCTGGTCGTCTCCCGCACCGACACCTGGCAGGCCCTGACCGGCGAGATCGCCAAGGGCAACTTCGAAGGCACTTCCAACGGGATCAACTCGGAGATGTCGGGCACCTACGAGCTGCGTCCGACCGCCGAAGGCTGCGAGATCGAGGTCGTCGGCACCGTCAAGGTGAAGGTTCCGCTGGTCGGCGGCGCCATCGAACCGCTGGCCGAACAATTGCACCACCGCGTGCTCGACAGCGAACGTAAGTTCATCGAGAAGTGGTTCGCCGGGCAGGCGTCGGCCTGATCTGTGGTGAACCGGATGCGTGCCGCCCGGTGCGCATCCGGTCGCACATCTACTCCGGTGCCGCGATGGTCGGGTCGTATTCCCTCGGCTCGACCAGCACCAGCCAGTTGCCGGAGTTGTCGCGGAACACCGCTTCGACGCCATAGGGGCGCTCGGACGGCGGCTGCACGAATTCGACACCCTTGGCCGACAGTTCCTCATATGCCTTCTGGCAGTCGTCGGTATTGAGACCCAAGGCGCCGTGCGTACCGTTGGCGAGTGACCGCCGGATCGCCTCGGCCATATTCTCGTCCAGTGGCGGCCCGGGCAGCATCAGCGTCACCTCGAGTTCACGGTGATCTGGATGGCTGACGCTGACCCACCGGAAGCCGTTGTCACCCATCGTGATGTCGGCGGTCTCCACGAAGCCGAGCTTGTCGACGTACCAGTTCTTGGCCGCGTCCTGATCGGTCACATAGACCGTGACCAGCGAAATGTTCTTGATCGGAGTCATGAGTTCAGGCTAGGGCGAAGGTCGCGGCCCGAGCTTCTCCGAAATTGCTCGGTGCCGGATCGGTCTCAGAGGCCGCTGTCGGGGCGCGGTGCCCGGTCGGAGAGTCCGTGCATGAAGACATAGCAACCGGGGATGCGTGGCGCCCCATCGGTGGCGAATTTGGCCTGATACGCCGACGGCGACATCCCGACCAGTTCGGTGAACTTCCGGGAGAACGAACCGAGGCTGGTGTAGCCGACGAGCATGCACGTCTCGGTCACGGTGACGTTCGTGGCTCGCAGCAAGTCCTGCGCCCGCTCGATACGGCGTTCGGCCAGATACACCGCCGGTGTCTTGCCGTACGTGGCCGCGAAACAGCGCAGGAAGTGATATTTCGATACCCCCGCGGCGGCGGCTAGCCCGTCCAGGTCGAGCGGCTGCGCGTATTCGCGGTCGGCCAGATCCCGCGCCCGCCGCAGATGGGGGAGCAGATCTTCCGGCACCGGTCGCGGCGTCACCAGACCACTGTATGTCGCTTGCCGGTCGTCGGACGCTCTGGCGTCGGCGCCTGGTGTGCCGCATCGCCGGTGCGCTAGCCGAGGCTCAGCGGGGTAAAGCTGCCCGGGCCGGTGCGGCTAACAGAACGGCGGCCGCTCGTCGAGGCGCGCGGACAGGCGGCCCGCGGTCCGCCAAGCGCGTGCCACCAGATCCACGTCCTCGTCGGTGACCAGATTGCCCATCACTCGAACGGCGGTGCGCTGCAAGAACTTCGACCGCATCACCGGCGGACCGCCCAGCGGCACCATCCTCGGGTGAGTGGCGAGCCCGGCGATCCGGCGTGCCACCGAGTACGTCCGCCCGTATCGGGCGCGCAGCAGTTCGGGCCACACCGTGCTCAGGTCAGGTTCATCGAGCAGGTCGGCGAGCATGTGCCCGCCTTCGAGGCCGTAATCGATACCCTCGCCGTTGAGCGGATTCACACAACCGGCGGCGTCACCGATCAAGACCCAGTTGGGGCCCGCGATATTCGATACCGCCCCACCCATCGGCAGCAGTGCCGAGGCGACCGCACGCAGCGAACCGGTGAACTCCCATTCGTCCCGCCGCAGCCCGGTGTAATGCTCGAGCAGCGGCTTGAGGGCGATATGGGAGGGCCTGCGCTCGGTGGCCAGCGATCCGACGCCGATATTGACCTCGCCATTGGCCAGTGGGAACACCCAGCCATAGCCGGGCACCAGTTCACCGTTCGCATCACGCAATTCCAGATGCGAGGTGATCCATTGATCCGCGGAGCGACCGGAGGTGATGTAGGCGCGGGCGGCGACGCCGTAGGCGTACTGCCGATGCCATTCGCGGCCGAGCATCTTGCCGACCGGTGAACGCACACCGTCGGCGACGACGAGGGTCCGGCAGGTGATCGAGTGGGTGTCCTCACCCGTGCGGACCGTCACGCCGGTGACGCGCTCGCCGTCGCGGGTGACATCGACCACCTTGGTGCCGTCCAGCATTCCCGCTCCGGACTTCACCGCGGTCTCGCGCAGCTTGTCGTCGAGTTCGGTTCGCGGAACCGCACTTCCATAGGTGGGGAACGATCCGCCCGGCCAGGGCAGCAGCTCCTCGCGCCCGAAACCGGTCATCCGCAGACCGTGATTGACGGTGTGCGCGCGCACCCAGTCACCCAGACCCAGGTGCTCCATTTCGGCGGTTGCCCGCGGTGTCAGGCCGTCACCGCAGGTCTTGTCCCGCGGGAACACCGCCGAGTCGACCAGTAGGACATCGCGGCCCGCGCGTGCGGCCCAGGTGGCCGCGGCCGACCCGGCCGGTCCGGCCCCGACCACAAGGACGTCGGCATGCGCGGGTATCGCGCCATGTGTCTGCTCGTCCCCGCCCGCTGGTGTGACATCCGGTGCACCCATGGTTTCCATACTCGCAGCGCGGCCGCACCCATGTCGACGCCGGTGCCGTGTGATGTGTGACCGGTGCAGTGTGTGATGTGCGGCCGGTGCATTCCGACCCGCCGCCGGGCTCGCCGTCCGATACCCGACCAGGTGTGCGAAGGTGTGCGGTGCGCCCCAGTGGATATTGCCGGGAGTGACGGTGTTCATGGGGTTATCTAGCGTGGACACGCTAGGTTCTTTGACCGTGGGTCGGACGCATCGCTGGGAGAAGAAATGAGCACATCTGCTGTGAGCGACGAGAGCACGGTGGTAGCTGGGGTGGACCTCGGTGATACCGAACTCGCCGCGACGGTGCGCAACGGCCTGGCCGACGTCGAGAAGCTACTGATCGAGGAGCTGTCCGACGGCGCGTCGTTCCTTCAGGAAGCGGCCCTGCACCTGGCCAAAGCGGGGGGTAAGCGGTTCCGTCCGCTGTTCACCATCCTCACCGGGCAGCTCGGGCCGCGTCCGACCGATCCCGACCTCATCACCGCGGGCACCGTCGTCGAACTCGTACACCTGGCGACGCTGTACCACGACGATGTCATGGACGAGGCCACCATGCGTCGCGGTGCGCCGAGCGTGAATTCGCGCTGGGGCAACAGCATCGCCATCCTCGCCGGTGACTACTTGTTCGCCCACGCGTCGCGGCTGGTGTCCACGCTTGGCCCGGACGCGGTGCGGATCATCGCCGAAACCTTCGCCGAACTGGTCACCGGGCAGATGCGCGAAACCATGGGCGCCGCCGAGTCCAAGGACCCGGTCGCGCACTATCTGCGCGTGGTCTGGGAGAAGACCGGTTCGCTGATCGCCGCCGCCGGACGGTTCGGTGGCACCTTCTCCGGCGCCGACACCGAACATGTCGAGCGGCTGGCCCGCCTCGGTGACGCCGTCGGCACCGCCTTCCAGATCTCCGACGACATCATCGACATCTCCTCCGAATCCGCGCAGTCCGGTAAGACCCCCGGCACGGATCTTCGCGAAGGGGTGCACACCCTGCCGGTGCTGTACGCGTTGCGCGACGAAGGCGCCGACGGCGACCGGTTGCGCACCCTGCTGGCGCGCCCGCTGGAAACCGATGCCGAGGTGGAGGAGGCGCTGACGCTGCTCGGTCGTTCCCCCGGTATGGCGCAGGCCAAGCAGAAGTTGCAGGAATACGCCGACCTCGCCTACGCCGAGCTGGCCGCCCTACCGCCGGGCCCCGCCAACGATGCCCTGGTGCGGCTGGTCCGCTACACCATCGAACGGGTGGGGTAGCCGCTCTCCGAGGGCGGTGGCCGCGGCGCCGTGCTGCGCCACCCCGAGCGTGAGTTTCCCAGGGGCGCAGCACGGTGGTGGCGGCCCGAGTGCGGCCGACAACCGGTGTCGCTCGAGGTCATCCACCAGAGGGCGCGAATGGGGCACGATTGTGCGTAAACCATCGCGTCCGGTGGAGTATCCAGGAACTTTGCTTCGGGACCGTTTCGTTGAACTTCCAGGAAGCACGCAACGAACGGGGGAGCGGCAAGGAGAACTATGCACGGGCATGGGTATGCGAACGGGATCAAGACGTTCGGGCTGATGGTCGGCCTTTCCGCGCTGATCGTGTTCGCCGGGGCGATGTTCCGCAGCCCGACGATCCTGGTCATCGCGATCCTGCTGGCCGTCGGCATGAACGCCTACGCCTACTTCAACAGTGACAAGCTCGCGTTGAAGGCCATGCACGCGCAGCCGGTCAGCGAGCTGGAGGCGCCGGTCATCTATCGGATCGTGCGAGAACTCGCCACCGCGGCCCGTCAGCCCATGCCGCGGCTCTACATCAGCCCGACCAATGCGCCCAATGCCTTCGCCACCGGCCGCAATCCCCGTCATGCCGCAGTGTGCTGCACCAGCGGCATCCTGCAGATTCTCGATGAGCGCGAGCTGCGCGCCGTCCTCGGTCATGAGCTGTCTCACGTCTACAACCGCGACATCCTCATCTCCTCGGTCGCGGGCGCGCTGGCCGCCGTCATCTCCGGCCTTGCCAATCTGGCCTTTTTCGCCACCGCCTTCGGCGGCAACCGCGAGGGCGGCCCGAACATCATCGGCGTGATCTTGGTCTCGCTGCTCGGCCCCATCGCGGCGACCCTGATCAAGCTGGCCGTCTCGCGGTCACGGGAGTACCAGGCCGATCAGTCCGGCGCCGAACTCACCGGCGATCCCCTCGCTTTGGCCTCGGCCCTGCGCAAGCTCGAACGTGGCGTGCAGGCCGCCCCGCTACCTCCGGAACCACAGCTCACCGCCCAGTCCCACCTGATGATCGCCAACCCGTTCCGCCCGGGTGAGCGTGCGGCGCGCTGGTTCTCCACCCATCCGCCGATGGCAGACCGCATCGCCCGCCTCGAAGAGCTGGCCGGGCGGCCGCACCACGGCTGATCCAGCGCCCCGAACGTGTACGGCCGTGTCGGCGCGATGTCGCGGCGACACGGCCAACGTTGGTCTACGGATTGATGCCTATCGGTAGTTGACGAACTGCAGGGCGATACCGAAGTCCTCGCCCTTGAGCAGGGAGATCACGGCCTGCAGATCGTCGCGCTTCTTGCTGCTGACGCGCAGTTCTTCGCCTTGGATCTGGGCCTTGACGCCCTTGGGGCCCTCGTCGCGGATCTTCTTGGAGATCTTCTTCGCGTGCTCGGAGTCGATGCCCTGCACCAGGGAACCGGTGATCTTGTAGGTCTTGCCCGACACCACAGGATCGCCGGCGTCGAACGCCTTGAGCGAGATATCGCGGCGGATCAGCTTCTCCTTGAACACCTCGAGCGCGGCCTTGACCCGCTCCTCGGCCTCGGCGCTGATCACGATGTTCTCCTCACCGGACCATTCGATCGCCGCTCCGGTGCCCCGGAAGTCGTAGCGGGTGTTCAGCTCCTTCTCCGCCTGATGCAACGCGTTGTCGACCTCCTGGCGATCGACCTTGCTGACGACATCGAAAGACGAATCGGCCACACTGCGCTCCTGTCCTGACGGTCCGGCGTTCGAGGTCGCGCCGGATGGTTCGCCGCACCCACCTAGTTCTACCCGGCCGCCTGACATTAGTCGCCGGGCGCGGGCTGTGTCGCCGGTGGCATAGTCGGGTGCCGACGTGATCATGCCGTCAGCCAGCCGGTTTGCATTCGGGGTGTGGGTTCGTTGTATTCTGCTCTGCGCGCCGAGAAGCGCAAAGGCAGATTGCCCGAGCGGCCAATGGGAGCAGACTGTAAATCTGTCGGTGAAAGCCTACGTAGGTTCGAATCCTACATCTGCCACCGAGAACCCCCGCGGATCACATGATCCGCGGGGGTTCTTCCGTTTCGGCGCCTGCTCTGTCTTCGCCGGCTCGGCAGGGGCTCAGAGATCGGAAATACCGGCTCTGACCAGCCGGTTTGGTACGAGGACCGGTGAGTGTGTAACCTCGTTCAAGACTTCGAAGCGCCGGGGTCGAGAAAGTCGAGTCCCGGTGCGCAAGAGGTCGTGCCCCCTTAGCTCAGTCGGCAGAGCGTTTCCATGGTAAGGAAAAGGTCAACGGTTCGATTCCGTTAGGGGGCTCGCCGGATTGCCGGTGGTGACCGACTCGGCATCGCTTCCCGCTTGTTGGAGGGCTGGGCGCGGCGCCGCGGCAATGCGACCCGTGGCGGTGTAGCTCAGTCGGTAGAGCAAACGACTCATAATCGTTGTGTCGCCGGTTCAAGTCCGGCCATCGCTACCACAACCGATCAAGCCCAGTTCCGGAAAGAAGGCATATCGTGGCCGCGAAGTCCACCGATGTCCGGCCAAAGATCACCTTGGCCTGCGAGCAGTGCAAGCACCGCAACTACATCACCAAGAAGAACCGGCGCAACGACCCGGACCGGCTTGAGCTGAAGAAGTTCTGCCCGAACTGCGGCACCCACCGGGCGCATCGCGAGTCCCGCTAGCCATCCACGCGTGAAGCTGCCGCGTGTATCGGCGCCGGGACACTGATCCCGGCCTCACGAGCCGGGACACAACCGCCGTGACACAAGCCATCGGGCCGGACGCGATGTCCGGCCCGACTGCTTTTCCACGGTGCCTCTCTAGCGGTGGTGAACGCTCCACCGACCCTGCCCGCAGCGGGGTCAGATAGGTACAGTCCTCCCGTGACAATGAACACCGGTACAGACGAAGCAGTCGCGTCGGGCGAGACATTCGACCCCGCGGAACACGCGGCGGCCATGGTCGGGCACCACTACCGCGTCGACGACTACTACGAGGTCGGCCGCGAGAAGGTTCGCGAATACGCCCGCGCCGTGCAGGACTACCACCCGGTGCACTGGGAGGAAGACACCGCGCAGGAGTACGGCTATGACGGCCTGCTCGCGCCGCTGACCTTCATCTCCCTGGTCGGCATTCTGGCCCAGCGCAAGCTGTTCGAAGAGGTCGTCACCGGCTACGACCTGAGCCAGATCATGCAGACCGACCAGATCCTGGAATTCCACCGGCCGATCAAGGTCGGCGACCAGTTGACCTGCGATGTCTACCTGCATTCGTTCCGGCAGGCGTTCGGCGGCGACATCATCGTCACCAAGAACATCGTCACCGATCAGCGCGATGAGCTGGTGCTCACCACCTACACCACACTCATCGGCCGCAGCGGTGGCGATATCGACCCGAACCTGGCCGGCGCGGTCCGCAATGTGCTCATGCACGGCCTCGGTGAGGACACTCCTGATCATCACCCGCGCACGGCGCCCACCGCCGCCCCCGCGCCGGTGGCAAGCGTCCCCGAGGTCGCACCGAGCAAACACGCCCTCGCCTTCGACTCGCTCAGCGCAGGCGACGAGCTGCCCCCGCGTACCGTTCGCCTGACCCGCGGCGACCTGGTGAACTACGCCGGTGTATCCGGTGACGCCAACCCGATCCACTGGAGTGACGAAGTCGTCAAGCTGGTCGGCCTGGACAATGTTGTGGCCCACGGCATGCTGACCATGGGCCTCGGTGGCGGATTCGTCAGCTCGTGGCTCGGCGACCCGGGCGCGGTCAAGGAGTACAACGTGCGGTTCACCAGCCCGGTGTACGTGGGCGTGGACGAGCCTGCCGAGGTCGAGTTCACCGGCAAGGTGAAGTCGGTCGATCCCGAGACCAGGACCGCGGTCGTGGCCATCGTCGCGAAGTCCGCCGGCCGCAAGATCTTCGGTCGCGCAACAGCGACGGTCCAGCTGGCCTGACCTGCTCGCGTGGCCCCGGATTGGCTAATGCCACCGGTGTTCACGTACACTCGGGTTTCTGGGGTCACCAGCCGATGCGCGCTGCTCTGCAAGGCTGGTTCCAGGCGGCCCGGGGCGCAGCTCCGGAACATCCGCTGACGGGGCCGGCAACTGCCGGAGCGGCGCGCGTGTTTGTGACACCAGCGAACAACTGAATACAGCACATGTGGCTGGACGTCCGTATCACCGTCCAGCCGAAGGGGCGTAGCTCAATTGGCAGAGCAGCGGTCTCCAAAACCGCAGGTTGCAGGTTCAAGTCCTGTCGCCCCTGCCCTGGATGCCAGCGACGAGAGAGGGTTGACGTGACCGACGAGCGGGACACTCGCGACGACGGCGATGGCACCGCCGCGGCGAGTCGGCCGAGCGGCAAGAGGTCCGCCCGGCGGGCCCGTGCCGGTTCGTCGTCGGCCGATAACGGATCGATTGCCACGATCGACCGACCGGCGCGCAAGGCAGCCAAGACCTCCGATCGGGCCGAACGCGACAAGTCGGGTAATCCGATCAAGCGTTTGATCAAGTTCCTGCGTGAGGTGATCGCGGAACTGCGCAAGGTCATCTGGCCCAACCGGAAGCAGATGGTCACCTATACGAGCGTTGTTCTGGTGTTCGTGGTCTTCATGGTCGCGTTCATCGCGGGATTGGATGTGGCGTTCGTCAAAGGTGTCGACTGGCTGTTCGGCTAGCGAACGCCGACGCCGGAAGCCGACCCCCGGGACGGGACGGACGGATCATTTTTCACCGTGTCCGGCCCCGGCACGCAGAGGATGTACGTGACGACACAGGAAGCGAGTGCCCCAGTGAGCACCCCGGAGAACGACACAAACGACGAGTTCCCGGTCGACGACGCGGCGGCCGAGTCGGCTGTGGGCTCCGTCGAGGAGTCCGCCGACGAGTCCGTGGCTGTCGACGAATCCGCGCCCGCTGACGAGGACGCCGCTGCCGCCGAAGCCCCCGCGGAGGAGATCCCCGCCGATCCGGTGGAAGAGATGAAGGCCGCGCTGCGTCGCGCGCCCGGTGACTGGTACGTCATCCACTCCTACGCGGGCTACGAGAACAAGGTCAAGGCCAACCTCGAGACCCGTGTGCAGAACCTCGACCTCGAGGAGTACATCTTCCAGGTGGAAGTGCCCACCGAAGAGGTCACCGAGATCAAGAACGGCCAGCGCAAGAACGTCAACCGCAAGGTGTTGCCCGGTTACATCCTGGTCCGGATGGAACTGAACGACGAATCCTGGGGCGCGGTGCGCAACACTCCCGGTGTCACCGGCTTCGTCGGCGCGACGTCGCGGCCTTCGCCGCTGACCATCAGCGATGTGGTGAAGTTCTTGGTGCCGGCCTCGCAGCAGAAGAAGGCCCCGGCCGCTGCGGCCGCTGCCTCGTCCGCCAGCCAGGAAGCCGCTACCGAGGCTGTCGCCAAGCCGGTCATCGAGGTCGACTTCGAGGTCGGCGAGTCGGTCACCGTCATGGACGGTCCGTTCGCGACGCTGCCCGCCAGCATCTCCGAGGTCAACGCCGAGCAGCAGAAGCTCAAGGTGCTGGTGTCGATCTTCGGCCGCGAAACTCCCGTCGAACTGGCATTCACCCAGGTCGCGAAGATCTGATCAGGGGCGGGCCACCCGCCCCACTCGATCAGGCGCACGGGCGATCCCGGTAAGGTGTCATGGTTCGCGTGAGAATCGGAGCTTTCCACCGGATTCGTCGCGCGGAGCCGGGTGCGCCCGGCTGCGGGTGGATGCCCGCGCAAGGCTTACGGCAACCGTAAGGAACCGAAACCAAGGAAGAAAGATGCCCCCCAAGAAGAAGAAGCTCGCCGGGATCATCAAGCTGCAGATCCAGGCCGGCCAGGCGAACCCGGCCCCTCCGGTCGGCCCCGCGCTCGGTCAGCACGGCGTCAACATCATGGAGTTCTGCAAGGCGTACAACGCCGCGACCGAGTCGCAGCGTGGCAACGTCATTCCGGTCGAGATCTCGGTGTACGAGGACCGGACGTTCGACTTCAAGCTGAAGACCCCGCCCGCCGCCAAGCTGCTGCTCAAGGCCGCAGGCGTGCAGAAGGGTTCGGCGGAGCCGCACCGCAACAAGGTCGCCACGGTGACCATGGACCAGGTGCGCGAGATCGCCAAGACCAAGCAGGAAGACCTGAACGCCAACGACATCGAGCAGGCCGCGAAGATCATCGCCGGTACCGCTCGTTCGATGGGTATCACCGTCGAGGGCTGAGCCCCTGCAAGGTGGGAGGGCCGGCCAGGCCCGATAACCACTTCTGAACCACAGCTAAGGACAGAGAAAACATGGCAAAGCGAAGCAAGGCGTACCTCGCCGCGGCCGAGAAGGTCGATCGCGACAAGCTCTACTCCCCGCTGGCCGCCGCGCGGCTGGCCAAGGAGACTGCCACCACCAAGACTGACGCGACCGTCGAGGTCGCTGTTCGTCTCGGTGTGGACCCCCGCAAGGCCGACCAGATGGTCCGCGGCACCGTCAACCTGCCGCACGGCACCGGTAAGACCGCCCGCGTCATCGTGTTCGCGGTCGGCGACAAGGCCGCCGAGGCCGAAGCCGCCGGTGCGGACGCCGTCGGCGCCGAGGACCTGATCGAGCGGATCCAGGGCGGCTGGCTGGACTTCGACGCCGCGATCGCCACCCCGGACCAGATGGCCAAGGTCGGCCGCATCGCGCGCGTCCTCGGCCCGCGCGGTCTGATGCCGAACCCGAAGACGGGCACGGTCACCCCTGATGTGACCAAGGCCGTCAACGACATCAAGGGCGGCAAGATCAACTTCCGCGTCGACAAGCAGGCCAACCTGCACTTCGTCATCGGCAAGGCGTCCTTCGACGATGCCAAGCTGGTGGAGAACTACGGCGCCGCGCTGGAGGAGATCCTGCGTGTCAAGCCGTCGACCGCCAAGGGTCGCTACGTCAAGAAGGTGACGGTCTCGACGAACACCGGACCGGGCATCCCGGTGGACCCGAACCGCACCCGCAACCTCCTGGACGAGGACGCGTAAGCAGCACCTGAGCAAGACCCGAAACGGCGGGAACGCGATCGCGTTCCCGCCGTTTCGTATTCGGCGACCCACCCGGTCGGCACTCGAGAGCCGACCGGGCAGAGCCGACCCGTTCTGACGTTGCGGCGATCCTGAGGGAGAATATGGACGTGAGCAACAGAGTCAGCACAAGAATCAGACAGCGATTCAGTGCCCCGACCGGTACCTCGGCATTCGGCGGCTGCTAGTTCGATGTCGGATCAGGAAGTACCGGACCGGCGGTCCTCGAGGGTCATACCCCTGCCGCGCCGCCCAAGGCGTGTGGCAGAGGCAGCGCCGGCGAAAACG
Organism: Nocardia cyriacigeorgica; assembly: GCF_010868145.1. GTDB lineage: Bacteria > Actinomycetota > Actinomycetes > Mycobacteriales > Mycobacteriaceae > Nocardia > Nocardia cyriacigeorgica_D. The sequence goes on along the minus strand of NZ_JAAGUY010000028.1, from coordinate 26,460 downwards.
TGGCGTTCGGAAAGTGGCACCGCCTACGATCCAGCACCGACCCGGCCGGTGCTGCGATCGGAGCTACAGCGCGAAACCGGGTCGTGGCCGGTCGACCCCGCAGCGGCATGGCCGCCGATGGCGGCGGCCGAACCGCACAGCGCCGATCAGGACGGGAGCGTCGTCGATCTCGCCGAGTTGCGTCGGAAGCGAGCCGGGGACGATACCTCAGCCGTCGGTAGTCGACGCCTGCCCAAACCTCGCCGAATCGGAGACCGGTCCAGCGACGACGGTGAAGGCGACCGTAACCGGGACGATCACTCCGATACTCCGCCGTCGGAAACACGAACGGGACGGCATCGCAAGTAACCGAACCCGGTGACGATAGCCCGAGTCCCGCAAGGGCGTGGGGGTCGGCGTTGGGCATGCGTCGGATCGCTTCGCTACCGCACCGAATCCGAATCGGCGTCCTTGTTCTTCCGCCAGCCGAGCAGCACCGATTCCCCGTCCTGCACGCCCAAGGGCAGGAAGATCGCGACGACTACCGCACAGACCACGACCGCTCCCGTAGCGACCAGTGAGGCGGCATGCGAGCCTTCGAGGCAGGCCGCCTTCATCGCGGTGATGATGTTCTCGCGCTGTGACTCGAAGAAGGGCGCGAGTTCGCGTTTGCGCATCTCCAGCACACTGAGCGGCGTCGATTTCGCGAAGTCCTTCTCATTGGCCGACATCAGGCTCTCGGGAACGCGGTCGACGAGCGGCCCCACCTTGGTGGTGTAGTACGACGCCACGATCGAGCCGAGTACCGCGACACCGAGCGTGCCGCCGAATTCGCGGGTGGTGTCGTTGACCGCCGATCCGGCGCCCGCCTCGTTCAACGGCAGCGATGACATGATCGATTCGGTCGCGGGGCCCTGCACGATGGCCAGGCCGAGCGCCATCGACACCATCGACGGCAGGACCTCGGTGACGTATCCGCTGTCCACGGTGACCTGACCGCCCAGATACAGCCCGAGCCCGGTCAGTAGCAGACCGAACACGATCACCGGTGTGGTGCCGAGCCGCTGGGCCAGCAGTGTCGCAATGGGTGCACCGAGAGCGACGGAGAACGCGAACGGCAATGAGGCGATACCGAATTCGAGTGGTGAGTATTCACGCACACCCTGGAAATACTGGGTGATCAGGAACAGGAAACCGAACATCGAGAAATAGCCGACCGCAATCGCCAAGGCAGGTAGCGAGAATCGACGATTGCGGAACAGGCGCATATCGAGAATCGGTGCGCGAGTGTGCAATTCCCAGGCGATAAAGGCGGCGAGGAGCAGGACACCGCCCGCGGCTGCGGTCAGTGTCGTCGCCGACAGCCAGCCGTAGCGCGGCGCTTCGATGATCGCCCAGACCAGCAGCGTGATGCCCGCGATGGACAGCGCGATACCGGGCAGATCGAGCCTGCCGACCTCCGAGGAGCGGGATTCGGGCACCCACAGCATCGTCGCGACCAGCGCGACCAGCGCCACCGGGACGTTGATCCAGAACACCGAATGCCAGGAGAAGTGCTCGAGCAGCCAGCCGCCGGAGATGGGGCCGATCGCGATGGCGAAGCCGGCCATGGCGGTCCAGGCGGCGATGGCAAGGGCCCGTTCTCTTTTGTCGGTGAAGATATTGATGACCAGCGCCAACGTCGCCGGGAAGACCGCGGCGGCGAATACGCCCATGGCGGCGCGAGCCGCGATGACGCCGTCGAGCGAGGTCGATAGCGCACCCGCCACCGACATGACGCCGACGCCGATCAAACCGATCATCATCACCCGGCGCCTGCCGTAGCGGTCGCCGAGATTGCCGAAGGCCAGCAGCAGGCCCGCGAAGGTGAGGGTGTAGGCGTCGACGACCCATTGCAGGCCGCTGACCCCGGTGGACAGTTCCACACCGATGGAGGGCAGGGCGACGTTGACGATGGTGTTGTCGAGTACGACCAGCAGTTCGGCGAGGCAGATCACCGCGAGCGCGAGGAATCGGTGCGCGCGTCGTTCCAGCAGCACCGGTGGATCGACTGTGAAGGTTGTCATGCCAGCAGCTAAGCAGTAACCGTTACCCGTCGTAACACTTAATTGCTGCGATCTCGCTCACTGTTGGTCGTCAATTGTGATGTACGACACTGAATCTGGCCGAGATCGCGGCCTCCTCGGGCGTTCCCGGGGCCCGTTTTGCCAGATGGCGGACCTACCGGTACTCTAAAGCGAAGTTATCGACGTGTTCGATCACTACCCAATCCGTTCTACCGAAGACCGTTGGTCGCCGATCCCGCATGGGTTCGGTCGAAGGTCCGGCAGCAGCCGGCGGCCCACGCAGGGAGAGCCGAGGCTGGGAGTCGATTACGAGCCAAGGCTCGGATCGGTTCATCCTATTGCGCCCCGGAACGCTCTGTCTGCGTTCGGGGCGTTTGTTGTGTCGCCACCCCTGGTCGGTAGTTCGGGTCCGAACCGACATCAGAGAGGAGGCGAAGTATGGCAAAACCCGAGAAGGTCACCGCGGTCGCGGAGATCGCTGAGCAGTTCAAGAGCTCGACGGCCACCGTTGTCACGGAATACCGTGGCCTGTCCGTCGGTGCCCTCACCGACCTGCGCCGCGCGCTCGGTGCCGACGCCACGTACTCCGTCGCCAAGAACACCCTGGTCAAGCGTGCCGCGGAAGAGGCGGGTGTCGAGGGCCTTGACGACCTGTTCGTGGGACCGACCGCTATCGCCTTCATCACGGGCGAGCCGGTCAACGCGGCGAAGGCGCTCAAGACCTTCGCCAAGGACCACAAGTCGCTGGTCATCAAGGGCGGCTACATGGATGGCAACGCGCTGTCCGTGTCCGAGGTCGAGAAGATCGCCGACCTGGAAACCCGCGAGGTGCTGCTGGCCAAGCTGGCCGGTGCGCTGAAGGGCAACCTGGCCAAGGCTGCCGGTCTGTTCAATGCTCCTGCTTCGCAGGTGGCCCGCCTGGCCGCCGCGCTGGAGGACAAGAAGCGGGCCGAAGGCGCCGAATAAGCGCCGTTACCCGGGCGATCCTCGCCCAACCCAGACATCATCTACCGAAAGGAAACAACAATGGCCAACGTTGACGAACTGCTCGAGACCTTCGGCAACATGACCCTGCTCGAGCTGTCGGACTTCGTCAAGAAGTTCGAGGAGAAGTTCGAGGTCACCGCTGCTGCTCCGGTCGCCGTCGCCGCCGTCGGTGGTGCCGCTGCTCCGGCCGAGGCTGCCGAGGAGCAGGACGAGTTCGACGTCATCCTCGAGGGTGCCGGCGACAAGAAGATCCAGGTCATCAAGGTGGTCCGCGAGATCGTCTCCGGCCTGGGCCTGAAGGAAGCCAAGGACCTGGTCGAGGGTGCCCCGAAGCCGATCCTGGAGAAGGTCGCCAAGGACGCCGCCGACGCCGCCAAGGAGAAGCTGGAAGCGGCCGGCGCCTCGGTCTCGGTCAAGTAATTTCCGAGCGAAACGCCGTAACGGGCGGTCCCTTTTCAGGGGCCGCCCGTTCGTTTTTTTCCGGCAGGATGTCGGGTTCGTGCGAATAACGGGACCGTTCGGGGGTTACTCTTCGGTCAGGTTGGGGTGTGCGGCGACATGCCCATGCGATAGAGTGACCGCACCCACTGTGACGTGACACACCGCGATGTCGAGCAAACGCGGTTCGCCGGTGGGGCGGCTCGCTGAGAAATGTGGAGGTTGGCGTGGGCGTCGAGGTCAGGACCGAAGGCATTACCAAGTCCTTTGGTTCCCAGCGGATTTGGCAGGACGTTTCGATCACCCTGCCGTCCGGGGAGGTCAGTGCGCTGCTCGGCCCCTCTGGTACCGGTAAGTCCGTCTTTCTGAAGTCGCTGATCGGTCTGCTGCGCCCCGAGCGTGGCTCGATTTACATCGACGGCACCGATATCACCACCTGCTCCAACAAGGAGCTCTACGAGATCCGCAAGCTGTTCGGCGTCCTGTTCCAGGACGGCGCGCTGTTCGGCTCCATGCATCTGTTCGACAACGTCGCCTTCCCGTTGCGTGAGCACACGAAGAAGTCGGAGTCGGAGATCAAGAATATCGTCATGGAGAAGATGGAGATGGTGGGTCTCCTCGGTGCGGAGTTCAAGCTCCCCGGCGAAATCTCCGGTGGTATGCGCAAACGTGCCGGTTTGGCGCGCGCGCTGGTGCTCGACCCGCAGATCATCCTCGTCGACGAGCCGGACTCCGGTCTCGACCCGGTCCGCACCACCTACCTGAGCCAGCTGCTCATCGACATCAATGCTCAGATCGACGCCACGATCCTCATCGTGACCCACAACATCAACCTGGCCCGCACAGTGCCCGACAACATCGGCATGCTGTTCCGCCGCCAGCTGGTCATGTTCGGCCCTCGTGAGGTGCTGCTCACCTCCGACGAGCCGGTGGTCAAGCAGTTCCTCAACGGCCGGATGATCGGTCCGATCGGTATGTCCGAGGAAAAGGACGAGGCGCAGATGGCCCGCGAGCAGGCCATGGTCGACGCCGGTCACCACCACGGTGGCGCCGAGGAGATCGAGGGCATCATCCCGCAGATGAAGGCCACCCCGGGCATGCCGGTGCGTCAGGCGGTGCATCGCCGGAAGCAGCGGGTGCGCGAGATCATGCACACCCTGCCGCACGCCGCGCAGGTCGCCATCCAGCAGTCGCTGGAGGAGAACGACGACACCCAGGTGATGTCGTACAACACCGCCGAGCTCGCGCAGGGCGGCGCCTACGAGGCCACGGTGCCGCACCACCAAACGCCCAACGCGTAATCACCGCTTCGAATACCGCGCCGGATCACCGGCGCGGTATTCGCATTTTCGGCGCACGATGTCGATAAACCCGGCGACACGGCTGTTATGCATGACCGTCCGCGGGTGTAACGCAGGTAACATCTGCGATCGTGAACCCAACGCATGAGCGTTTACGGACTCCGGTCGAGTCAGGGTTCGCTCAGGCCGGGAAGATCTTCGCGTTGTTTCTCGATGTGGCGCGCAAGGTCTTTCGCCGGCCGTTTCAATGGCGTGAGTTCATCGAGCAATCATGGTTCATTGCCAGTGTCTCGATTCTGCCGAGCGCACTGGTAGCCATTCCGTTCGGCGCGGTCGTTGCGCTGCAAACCGGTTCGCTGATCAAACAGCTGGGCGCCGAATCGTTCACCGGTGCCACGAGTGTGCTCGCGACCGTCCAGCAGGCGGCGCCGGTGGTGACGGCGTTGATCATCGCGGGAGCCGCCGGTTCGGCGGTGGCCGCCGACCTCGGTTCGCGCACCATCAGGGAAGAGATCGACGCGTTGGAGGTGCTCGGCGTCGACCCGGTGCAGAAGCTGGTTGTGCCGCGCGTGCTCGGCATGATGCTGGTCGCGTTATTGCTCAACGGCCTGGTGTCGGTGGTCGGCATTGCTGGTGGCTATTTCTTCAATGTCTTGTTGCAGGGTGGTACACCGGGCGCCTATCTCGCGTCGTTCTCGGCGCTGGCGCAGCTGCCCGATTTGTGGATCGGCGAGATCAAAGCAGCTGTTTTCGGGCTTATCGCCGGCGTGATCGCCGCGTACAAGGGGCTACATCCGAGTGGGGGGCCGAAAGGAGTCGGCGACGCGGTGAACCAATCAGTGGTGATCACGTTCCTGGTGCTTTTCTTCGTGAACCTGGTCCTTACCTTGATCTATCTGCAGATTGTTCCCGCAAAGGGTTCCTGACCGGTGGCTGTCCGCTACCGGAATCCAGCCCTTGCCAAGACGGCCCGCCGGGCCGGGGATTTCGCACGTGCGCCACTGAATGTCATCGATCGCGCGGGCGAGCAGATGTCGTTCTACTCCCGTGCCATCGCATGGATTCCGCGGACCGCGGTGCACTATCGCAAGGAGGTCATGCGCCTGCTGGCCGAGGTGACCTTCGGCAGCGGTGCGCTCGCGGTGATCGGCGGGACCATCGGCGTCATCGTGTTCATGTCCGGTTCGGTCGGTGTGGTGGTGGGGCTGCAGGGCTTCAAGGCGCTCGATTCGCTCGGAAGTTCGGTACTGACCGGATTTCTCACCGCCTATATCAACACCAGGGAAATTGCGCCGCTGGTTGCCGCACTGGCGTTGTCGGCGACAGTGGGCTGTGGTTTCACCGCCCAACTGGGCGCCATGCGTATATCCGAGGAGATCGACGCGCTGGAAGTCATGGCGGTCCCCGGGGTGCCGTTCCTGGTGACGACCAGGGTGATCGCGGGATTCCTCGCCGTCATTCCGCTCTATGTCGTCGGCCTGCTCGGGACGTTCCTGGCCTCGCGGATGATCAGCATCTGGTTCAACGGCCAGTCCAGCGGGTCCTATGACCACTATTTCGGGCTATTTCTGCCACCCGAGGACGTGCTGTATTCGTTCCTCAAGGTGCTGGTGTTCGCGTTCGTGATCATCATGGTGCACTGCTATTACGGCTTCCACGCCACCGGCGGTCCCGCTGGAGTGGGCGTCGCGGTCGGGCGGGCGGTCCGCGCCGCGATCGTGCTGGTCAATGTGCTGGACTTCTTCCTCAGTCTGGCGATCTGGGGCACCACGACGACGGTGCGGGTGGCGGGATGAGCAGCCGGGTGCAGTGGTGGCGGTCGACGGCCAAGGTCAGGAACAGACTGCTCGGTATCGCGTTCTTCGTGCTGGTGGCGCTGTTCCTCTGGACGACTGTGGCCATTTACAACAAGACGTTCGTGAACTCTGTCGATGTCCGTCTGATCACCGACAGCGTCGGCAACTCGCTCACCAAGAACGCCGATGTGAAGGCGCGCGGAGTCAACGTCGGCGAGGTACGGTCCAGCCGCGCCGAGGGCGGTGAGGTCACCCTCGAGCTGGCCATTGATCCGGATCGCGCCGAGCAGATCCCGGTCAACACCACTGCCAGGTTGTTGCCGAAGACCCTGTTCGGTGAACGCTATGTGGATCTGGTCATCCCGCAGGATCCGAGCCCGGAGCATCTGACCTCCGGGGTGACGTTGCATCAGGACGCCAGCGGCAATGCGATCGAGGTGAGCCAGCTGCTCGACGATCTGCTGCCACTGTTGCAGGCGATTCCGCCGCAGGATCTGGCAGCCACACTCGGCGCGCTGTCGCAAGCGCTGTCCGGCCAGGGTGAGGGGCTCGGTGCGACGCTCGATCGGCTCGATGTCATCTTGACCGACGTCAATGCGGTGCTGCCCGAGCTGCGCGAGGGCCTGCGCAGTCTGGCCGAAACCGCGGTCACCTACGCAGACGCCGCACCGCAGCTGATCGACGCCCTGGACAACCTGCGCACCACGAACGCGACGATTGTGCAGCGCCGCACCGATATCGACGTGTTGCTTGCCACCCTGACGCCGACCTCGGCGGCGACCGCCGACTTCCTGATCGCCAACCACGACAACATCATCGATATCGCCGCCGACGCCCGCCCGGCACTGGAACTGCTGGCCACCTATTCGCCGACCTACGTCTGCGCGCTGGCCAACTTCGCCGAGATGCGTCCGCGCATCGACCAGATCATGGGTATGGGCACCGACCGCCCCGGCTCAAGGGTGACGATCGAGCTGATCAACACCCGCGGTCGCTACCTGCCAAATCAAGACGAACCGCGCTGGCTCGATACCCGCGGTCCTTCCTGTTTCCCGGAGTTTCCGCTGGGTGTGGATGCCGGGCAGTATCCGGGCGGGCCGAACAATGACGGCTCCTATCAGGTGCCGAGCCGTAATCCGGGCGATCAGCAGATCGGCGCCATGCAAGCGCCGCAGTTCGGTGTCTTCCCCGCGGGCAATACCCCGACCCTCGCCGGCTCGCCGGGTGAACAGCATGCCCTCGGCGCGATCTACGGTGCCGTGCAAGGGGTTTCGCCGGATCAGGTGCCGGGTTGGGTGACCAGGATCGCCGCACCCGCCTTCCGCGGCAGCGAGGTGAGTGTGCGATGAAGGCGAAGCTGCGCGGCCTGGGTGGTCCGCTCACCAAACTGGTGATCTTCGTGGTGGTGACCCTGCTCGCGACGACGTTTCTCGGGCTGTCGATCGCCAATTACACCGGCGGCGGGACGCTGTTCAAAGCCCGCTTCACCGATGTCACCTCGCTCAATCCGGGTGATGAGATCCGGATCGCCGGTGTGCGCGTCGGCAAGGTAACCGGCATCTCGATCGTGGACCGGCGCCTGGCCGAGGTGAAGTTCGAGCTCACCGATCGGGAATGGCTGCCCGCGTCGGTCACCGCGACCATCCGGTTCCGCAATCTGGTCGGGCAACGTTATATCGAGCTCGAACGCGGCCCCGGCGAACAGGGGCGCAAGCTCAACGAGGGCGCCACGATCCCGCTGGAGCGCACCCGGCCCGCATTGAATCTGACCACCTTGTTCGACGGGTTCCGGCCGCTGTTCCGTACATTGCAGCCCGAGGACGTCAACAAGCTGTCCTACGAGATCATCCAGGTCTTCCAGGGTGAGCAGGGCACCGTGGCAGACCTGGTTGCCAGCACCGCGAACCTGACCAACAAGATCGCCGACAAGGACGCGGTCATCGGGGAGCTGGTCCGGGACCTGACCGAGGTGCTCGACACGATCAACGCGCGCGAGGATCAATTCGACCAGCTCATCGTCAATACCGCGGCGCTGATCGACGGCCTTGCCGCCCAACGCGACATCATCGGTAACGCGGTCACCTCGCTCGGTGACGTCGCCACCGCCACCTCGGAACTGCTGGTGCCGACCCGTCCGTCGTTACAAGGCACCATCGCCGGGTTGAGTCAGCTGACCGGCGTCATCGATGAACGCAGCGACGAGGTGAACCAGGCGCTGGTGAATCTGCCCATCAAGATGGAAAAGCTCGGCCGTGTCGGCAGTTACGGTTCCTGGTTCCAGTTCTATCTGTGCGGCATCGACATCGTGGCCGGGCCGGGTGTCCCCGACGCCCCTCAGCTGAATCTGCCCGCCGGGATGCCGACGATCAATCAGCCGCTCTACACCAATGCCGCCCCGCGCTGTCATGGGGAAGGGGGCCGCTGATGGACGACCGGGTATTGCTCGGCACACGCAGCCCCGCCTTTATCGGCGTGCTCGGCCTGGTGATGGTGCTGCTGGTGACGATGTCGGCGTTCTTCCTCGACCGGCTGCCGATCATCGGCGCAGGCATCTCCTACTCGGCCGAATTCTCCGAAGCCGCAGGCCTCACACGCGGTAACGAAGTGCGGGTCGCCGGAGTGAAGGTCGGTTCGGTATCGGGCGTGCGGCTCGACGGTGACCGGGTGCTGGTCGACTTCCGCACCAGGGACACCTGGATCGGCGACGAAACCACCGCCTCCATCCAGATCAAAACGCTGCTCGGGCAGAAGTATCTGGCGTTGGATCCGCAGGGTTCGCGGGTGGCCGATCCCAGTGAGCCGATCCCGTTGTCGCGCACCGTGTCTCCCTACGACGTGATCGACGCCTTCAGCGATGCCGCGCGCACCCTCGACGATATCGATACCACCCAGCTGGCCACCTCGATGCGGGTGCTCTCGGACGCGTTCACCGCCACGCCGCCGCATATTCGCAGTGCCATCGACGGGGTCACCAGGCTGTCGAACACCGTGGCCAAACGCGACGACGAACTGCGCAAACTGTTCGCCGCGACCGCGAAGACCACCCAGGTGCTGGCCGATCGCAATGCCGAATTCGAGCGTCTGCTCACCTCGGCCGGTCAGCTGTTCGCCGAACTCAATATCCGCCAGCAGTCCATCTCGCAGCTGCTGGCCGGCGCGCAGACGGTATCGACCGAGCTGAGTGCGCTGGTGGCCGATAACGAGAAACAGATCGGTCCGGCGCTGACGAATCTGCAAGCCGCGATCGACCTGCTCAATGCCAATCAGCAGAACATCGCCACGACGCTGGAACTCGCGGCACCGTTCTACGGGGTGTACGCGAATGTGCTCGGCACGGGACGATGGTTCGACGCGGTCATCGTCAACGTCACGCCGCCGGGTCTGCCGGAGATTCCCGGTTATCGGCCGCCGGTGCGCACGCTGGGAGGCAACTGATGGCGATGCGACGTGGCAGCAAGATCGCGATCGCGCTGGCCGTGGTGATCGCGCTGGTCGCGGGCGGGGCGCTGTGGTGGTTGTTCGACCGGCTGAACACCACGACGATCACTGCCTACTTCGACCGCTCGGTGGGCATCTACGAGGGTTCGGATGTGCGGGTCCTCGGTGTTCCGGTGGGGTCGGTGGATTCGGTCGAGCCGATGGGCGATCAGGTGAAGATCGTCATGAGCGTCGACCGTTCCTACGACATTCCCGCCGACGCACGGGCCGCGCAGATCACCCCGTCGATCGTGTCGGACCGCTACATCCAGCTCACACCCGTCTACCGGGGCGGACCGAAAATGGAGCGCACCGCGACGATCCCGCGCGACCGGACGGTGACGCCGATCGAAGTGGATCAGCTCTATCGCAGTATCACCGAACTATCGCGGGCCCTCGGCCCTGAGGGCGCCAATGCCGACGGTGCACTCGATCAGCTGGTGCAGACCTCGGCGCAGAATCTGGCGGGCAATGGCGCCGCGATCGCCGATGGCATCACCGAACTGTCGGCGGCGGCACGCACGCTGTCGGATTCGCGCGGCGACATCTTCGACACGGTCAAGAACCTGCAATCGTTCATCACGATGCTTGCCCGCAACGACCAGCAGGTGCGTCAGTTCAACACCCAGCTCGCGGACCTGTCGTCGTTTCTGGCCGGTGAACGGCAGAACCTCGGTAATGCGCTGGAACTGCTGTCGATCGCGCTCGGCGATGTGGCCAGGTTCATCGACGCGAACCGGCAGCTGATCCAGGGCAATGCCGACTCGCTGATCACCCTCACCCAAACCCTCGCCGACCAGCGTGACGCGCTGGCGGAAGCGTTGCCGGTGCTGCCGGTGGCCTTGAGCAACCTGATCAATATCCACAACGGCGAATCCGGCACGCTCGATATGCGCGCCAACTTCCCCGATCTGCAGGACCCGTTCGGCGCGATCTGCCGGATGCTCGATCTGAGCAAGCTCATGCCAGGCGATCCGAAGTTCGAGGCGATCGGCAAACAGATGCGGCCGCTGCTCGAACGCTGCACGATCATCGCCGACCAGATCACCGCGGCCGTCAAGACCCCGACCCTGATCCTGCCGTTCGGCATCCTGAGCGGCGAGAACCAGCAGCGTGCCCCCGTGCCGGGCACCGTGCCGGGCACGCCATCCGATCGGCTGCCGCCTTCGCAGGGAGGTGAGCGATGATGCGTCGCCGGATCGCGGGAGCTGCTGCCGTCGTGCTGTCGGGACTACTGCTCGGGTCGTGTTCGTCGGACGGCATCTACAGCATTCCGTTGCCCGGCGGTGCGGACGTCGGTGCGGATCCCATGCGTATCGATATCCGTTTCGACGATGTGCTGGATCTGGTGCCACAGTCCGTGGTGAAGGTCGAGGGCGTGCCGGTCGGACGAGTGGAGGACATCACCCTCGCCGCGGACGGCTGGACCGCGAACGTCGCGACACTGGTGAATTCGTCGGTCGATCTGCCCGCGAACGCGCTGGCCGAGGTGCGGCAGTCGAATCTGCTCGGCGAGAAGTTCATCGAACTGTCCGCACCAGAAGGTGGTGAGTCGGGGCCACGACTGACCGACGGCGCGGTGATCCCGTTGACCAACACCAGGCACGCCACCGAGATCGAGCAGGTGCTCGGAGCGTTGTCACTACTCCTCAACGGCGGTGGGGTGGCGCAGTTGCAGCCGATTGTCAGTGAGTTGAACAAGGCGCTCGGTGGTCGCGAGGATCGGGTCCGTGCGGTGCTGGAGGAGGCGAACACCCTCATCGGCGGGCTCAACGACCAGGTCGACGACATCACGAGGGCGCTCGATGGTCTGGAGACGCTGAGCAATCGAGTCGCCGCACAGACCGGGCAGCTCACCGCGATCATCGACGAACTACCCGAGGGCATCCGGATCCTGGAGGAGCAGCGGCCGCAATTGATCGCGCTGCTTGCCCAGCTGGATCGGGTCGGGCGGGCCGGCTTCGACGTCATCGACACCGCCAAGGACGACCTCATCCGCGATCTGCGCGCCCTGCGGCCCACGTTGCAGGAACTCGGCCGCGCCGCGCCGGACCTGGTGACCGCGCTGCCGCTGATCCCCACCTATCCGTTCCCGGATTCGACCCTGGAGGGCACCTTCGGCGGGCAGGTCAATACCTGGCTGTCGGTGGATCAGCAGATCGGCGTGACACTGAGCAACCTCGGCGTCGGCAAACCCGACCCGGTGTACATCCCGCCGATCGGGCCGCCGGTGAATGTCGACCCGAGCAACCCGTACTACAACGGCAACGGACCGCGACCCGGCTGGCCGACGGTGTCACTGCTGCCCTTGCCGCCGACGATGGCGGTCGTGCCCGTGCCGGGGCAACCGGGTGTGCCAGGACTTCCGCCGCAGCTCGGGCCGCTGCTCGAACAGTTCGGCGCCGGGGGTGGTCCGCGATGACGCGCATGGTGCGGTATCAGCTGATCGCGTTCGCGATCGTTGCGGTGCTCGGCGTCGTCTATGTCGGCGCCCGCTATATCCGGCTCGATCACATGCTCGGGTTCGGCCAGTACGAGGTGATGGTGCGGGCCGAGCACACCGGCGGTGCCTACACCGACGCCGAGGTCACCTATCGCGGGGTGCCGGTGGGCCGGGTGGGCGGACTCGACCTGACCGATGACGGAGTGCTGATCACCTTGGTGATCGATGCGAGTTCGCCGCCGATCCCGTCATCAGCGCGGGCCGTGGTGGCCAACCGGTCGGCGATCGGTGAACAGTATGTCGACCTGCAACCCGACACCGTCGGCGAACCGTACCTGCGGGACGGGTCGATCATCGATACGGTGACCACACCGGTGCCGGTGGAGGAACTGATCGGCAGCGTTGACACCCTCGCGAGCACCGTCGACCTGACGGCTCTGAGCACGACAGTCACCGAACTCGGCCGTGCGCTCGACGGCAAGGGCGGCGATCTGCGCGGGCTGCTCGATTCGTTGCGCACCTTCACCGAGACCTTCCGTGAGGCGCTGCCGCAGACGGTGCAGCTGATACGTGACGGCCGGGTCGCCCTTGGCACGCAGGCCGCCCAGTCGGCCGAGATTCGGGAGTTCAGCGCCGGCCTCGACCAGCTCGCCGCACAGTTGCGAGCCAGCGATCCCGCGGTGCGCCGGCTCATCGGGACCGGTACCGACGCCGGTCAGCAGATCGGTGCCCTGCTGAACGAGAGCGGCGGCGCGCTCACCACCGATCTGACGAATCTGCGCGTGCTATTGCTGGCCATCTCCCCGCAGTTCTACGCGATCAAACCGCTGCTACAGATGCTGCCGCAGCTGTCCATCGGCGCCTCCGCCACCGCGCCCGGCGACGGCACCAGCCATTTCGGGCTGGTGCTCGAGACCAACAACCCACCCGCCTGCACCGTCGGCTACGAGGGCACCCAGGTGATCCTCGACCAGATGAAGGCGCAGAACCCGGACTTCGACGACACCCGCGACGAGTTCCCCTTCAACACCGAGGCCACCTGCACGGTGCCGTTCGGCAATCCGACCGCGGTCCGCGGTGGTGAACGTGCCGACCTCGCCGATCCAGCCATCGTCCAGCCGTGGGACGACAACCCCAAGGTCGACCCCGACAAGCTCAACCTGACCCCCATTGCCGTCCAGCTCTCGACCCTGCTGGGAGTAACGCCGAAACGCTGACCGAATGACACGAGGTGTGTAGTGAATCTCGACCCGCTCGATCCCGAGGGAAGCCCGGAGCGTCCGCCCCGGAGCGAAGCGCAGACCGGTCCCGGCCACAACCCGCAGCCTGGTGCCGCCGAGCCGGTGCCGTCCTCCACCGCCCCCGAGTCTCGCACCGAAGCCGCCGACCAGAAGGACGGCGAGATCGGGACGGAGTCGTCGGTCGCCGCCGAGCGCGGAACACACATGGCAGATGATCGGCCCGGTCGGTCCGGTCCGACGAGGCTCGTTACGGCTGCGGCGGTTGGTGCGCTGGTGGTCGCGTTGGCCGCGTCCGTGTGGTTCGGGGCGGGCTGGGTGCGGGCCGCCTACTTCACCGATGGACCACGGGCGGCCGCGCGCGATGCCGCATTGGACGCCGCGCAGCAGGCGGCGATCAATATGACCTCGATGAATCTCGACGATGTGCCGGGATCGCTGGCGATCGCGCGGTCGTCGATGACCGGGCCGATCCTTGCCTCGGCGACCGAACATCAGCAGCAGGCCGAGGCAATGGCGACGCAGGCGGGCGTGCGGATGGAATCAACCGTGCTCGGCGCGGCGTTGACTTCACTGAACTCCGAGCGGGATCGGGCATCGGCGCTGGTGGTGCTGCGTGTCACCGAGGCCAAGCCAGGGGAGCGGCCGACCGGGTATCGGTACACCTGGAGCCTCGACATGGCCAAGGAAGGGCAGACCTGGAAAGCCGAGCAGGTGGCGTCGCTGGGTCAGCCGGTGCCGCTGAACGATGCCGGAACCATTCCCGCCGACCCGCCGGCGCCCGGCCAGGGTGGCGCCACCCCGGGCAGCCAGTCGCCTGGCTCCGGGCCTGCTTCCACACCGGGTGAGTCGGGCGCCGCTCCCGCCCCGGCGGAGCCCACCGGTTCGCTCCGTCCGGGCGGAACCCGGTGACACCCCGGGGTGCGCTCGGCGGCCGGGCGCGTCACCCGTCCCACAACTCCAGTCGATAGCCGGTGCCAAGGAGGAACAGCGATGGCTGAACGTCGATCCGTCAACAAGATCTCCTCTCGTCGCCCGGCCGAACGCCAGGGTCGTCCGATCCGCCGCACCGGTACGCCGTCGACGGGAACCCGTGGCATCGCCGCGTCCGGCGCTCGCTCGACCGGCAGCCGCGCCGGCGGAGCACGCCGCGCGGACAGCCGCGGCCCCGCCGCGCTGACCGGAGCGAGCACCACCCGCGCGTCCCGCACCAAGGCCGCGCGCATTGCACGGCTGTCGCGTCCGACGCAGAGCGGCCGGGATCGCCGCCATTTCCTGTCGCGCAGACGCCCCCGCTCCGGTCGGGCCGGTTCTTGGACCCTCCCACTGGCGTGCGGTATCGCCGCGCTGGCGCTGGCCGCCTTCGCCATCGTCGCCGCCCTGCGACCCGGTGTCCCCGACGACAACTCCGCTTTCGTCGACAACGCCACCACCGAAGAAGTGCGGGCCGCCGCCGAGCACGCCCTGCGCACTGTCTACGGCTATGAGGTCAACGACATCGACGGCTATCAGGAGGCCGTCTCGCAGGTGCTCACCGGCACTATGCGCGAGGAGCTCGACAGCTATGCCGCGACCACCATTTCGGCCATAAAACAGGCCGGGACCAGCACCGAAGCCCATCCCGAGCCGATCGGTGTGACGTTGCTGTCCGGCGACCGAGCCGAGGTCCTTGTCAACCTCGTTGTCAGTGCGGAGAAGGACGGGATCGCGCAGCAGAGTGTCGCCGGACCGGTGGTGCTGCAGATGCGGAAGGTGGATGGCCGCTGGCTGGCCGAAGACATCATCGACCGATGACAACCGGCTGATCCGAGCCGTTACACGGCCTGGATAAGCACAGCGGGGCAGTCGATCTCGCCGGCTGCCGACCCGGTGCTGCCACTTGACGAGTCTCGTTGGACCCGTCACGCTATTCACAGCAGCGGCAGCTGTCACCGTGGCGGTAATCCGTCACATATGACACTCGGCTCACCGTGGTTCACGACGCAGCCAGCGGAATCGGACACGGCCGGAGCAGGGTGGGCCGGACACGGCGCGTCAGCCACGCGAAAATTCGCACGGCTGGTACTTTGACACCTCCGTGTCAGTAGGTGTAAGTTTGGACGTTGCGCTGGCTGCCTCCTGTCCATACCTCGATTTGCACACGTAAGTTCCACCCTTCCGGTGTTACTTCCGTTGGTGCCTGTTCGAGTTTCGTTCGGGTTGTAACCAGCGGAATTCGTAGCAGACAAGCGACGGTCGCGGACCACCACGCGACGCGCGTGAGGTGCTGGAAGGACGCATCTTGGCAGTCTCCACCCAGACAAGCGCCAATTCGAAGCTGGGAGTTGCGGGGTCTATCCCCGGGGCCCCGTTGCGGGTGTCTTTCGCGAAGCTCAGGGAGCCGCTTGCGGTGCCCGGGCTTCTCGATCTACAAACGGAATCTTTCGCCTGGCTGATCGGGTCGCCCGAATGGCGTGAGCGGGCAGCTGCCCGCGGCGACGTCGGCCTGGTCGGTGGGCTCGAGGAGGTGCTCGAGGAGCTCTCGCCCATCGAGGACTTCTCCGGGTCGATGTCTCTGTCCTTCTCGGATCCGCGCTTCGAAGAGGTCAAGGCCTCTATCGATGAGTGCAAAGACAAGGACATGACCTACGCGGCTCCGCTGTTCGTCACCGCGGAGTTCATCAACAACAACACCGGTGAGATCAAGAGCCAGACGGTCTTCATGGGTGATTTCCCGATGATGACCGACAAGGGCACGTTCATCATCAACGGCACCGAGCGCGTCGTCGTCTCGCAGCTGGTGCGCTCGCCCGGTGTCTACTTCGACCACTCCGTCGACAAGAGCACCGAGAAGGATCTGCACAGCGTGCGGGTCATCCCGAGCCGTGGCGCGTGGCTGGAGTTCGACGTCGACAAGCGCGACACCGTCGGCGTCCGCATCGACCGCAAGCGTCGTCAGCCGGTCACCGTGCTGCTCAAGGCGCTGGGCTGGACCACCGAGGAGATCCACGAGCGTTTCGGCTTCTCCGAAATCATGATGTCCACCCTCGAGAAGGACAACACCGCCGGTCAGGACGAGGCGCTGCTGGACATCTACCGCAAGCTGCGTCCGGGCGAGCCGCCGACCAAGGAGTCCGCGCAGAACCTGCTGGAGAACCTGTTCTTCAAGGAGAAGCGCTACGACCTGGCACGCGTCGGTCGCTACAAGATCAACAAGAAGCTGGGTATCCACCTCGGCGAGCCGGTCACCAGCTCGGTGCTGACGAAGGAAGACATCGTCAACATCATCGAGTACCTGGTGCGCCTGCACTCGGGTGACCGCGCGATGACCGCGCCCGGTGGTGCCGAGGTTCCGGTCGAGGTCGATGACATCGACCACTTCGGCAACCGTCGTATCCGTACCGTCGGCGAGCTGATCCAGAACCAGATCCGGGTCGGCCTGTCCCGCATGGAGCGCGTGGTCCGCGAGCGGATGACCACCCAGGACGTCGAGGCCATCACGCCGCAGACCCTGATCAACATCCGCCCGGTCGTCGCCGCGATCAAGGAGTTCTTCGGAACCTCCCAGCTGTCGCAGTTCATGGACCAGAACAACCCGCTGTCGGGCCTGACCCACAAGCGCCGCCTCAACGCGCTCGGCCCAGGTGGTCTGTCCCGTGAGCGTGCCGGCCTGGAAGTCCGAGACGTCCACCCCTCGCACTACGGCCGCATGTGCCCGATCGAGACCCCGGAAGGCCCGAACATCGGCCTGATCGGTTCGCTGTCGGTGTACGCGCGGGTCAACCCGTTCGGCTTCATCGAGACGCCGTACCGCAAGGTCGTCGAGGGCCGGGTCACCGACGAGGTCAAGTACCTCACCGCCGACGAGGAGGACCGCGAGGTCCGCGCCCAGGCGAACTCGCCGATCGACGCCGACGGCAACTTCCTCGACGACCGGGTGCTCGCGCGCAAGGGCAACGAGGAGATGGAGTTCGTCGCCCCGCCCGAGGTGACCTACATGGACGTCTCGCCGCGCCAGATGGTGTCGGTCGCGACCGCCATGATTCCGTTCCTCGAGCACGACGACGCCAACCGTGCCCTCATGGGTGCGAACATGCAGCGTCAGGCCGTGCCGCTGATCCGTTCCGAGGCCCCTGTGGTCGGTACCGGTATGGAGCTGCGCGCCGCGGTCGACGCCGGTGACGTCGTGGTGAACGAGAAGTCCGGTGTGGTCGAGGAAGTCTCCGCCGACTACGTCACCGTGATGGCCGACGACGGCACTCGCAAGTCCTACCGGATGCGCAAGTTCGCCCGCTCCAACCAGGGCACCTGCGCCAACCAGCGTCCGATCGTGGACGAGGGGCAGCGGGTCGAGACCGGCCAGGTCCTCGCCGACGGTCCCTGCACCGAGAACGGTGAGATGGCGCTGGGCAAGAACCTGCTCGTCGCGGTCATGCCGTGGGAGGGCCACAACTACGAGGACGCGATCATCCTGTCGCAGCGCCTCGTGGAAGACGACGTCCTCACCTCCATCCACATCGAAGAGCACGAGATCGACGCCCGCGACACCAAGCTGGGCGCCGAGGAGATCACCCGGGACATCCCGAACGTCTCCGACGAGGTGCTCGCCGATCTGGACGAGCGCGGCATCGTCCGCATCGGTGCCGAGGTCCGCGACGGCGACATCCTGGTCGGCAAGGTCACCCCGAAGGGCGAGACCGAGCTGACCCCGGAGGAGCGGCTGCTGCGCGCCATCTTCGGTGAGAAGGCCCGCGAGGTCCGCGACACCTCGCTGAAGGTGCCCCACGGTGAGTCCGGCAAGGTCATCGGCATCCGCGTGTTCTCGCGCGATGACGACGACGATCTGCCTCCCGGCGTCAACGAGCTGGTGCGCGTGTACGTGGCGCAGAAGCGCAAGATCCAGGACGGCGACAAGCTGGCCGGTCGGCACGGAAACAAGGGCGTCATCGGCAAGATCCTCCCCACCGAGGACATGCCGTTCATGCCCGACGGCACCCCGGTCGACATCATCCTGAACACCCACGGTGTTCCGCGTCGTATGAACATCGGTCAGATCTTGGAGACCCACCTCGGGTGGATCGGCAAGGCGGGCTGGCAGGTCGACGTGGCCGCCGACGGCACCCGTCCGGAGTGGGCCAAGGCCCTGCCCGAGCAGATGCTGGGTGCGCCGGCCGACTCGAACATCGCCACCCCGGTGTTCGACGGTGCCCGCGAGGAGGAGCTGACCGGTCTGCTCGGCTCGACCCTGCCCAACCGCGACGGCGACCGCATGGTCAACGAGAACGGCAAGGCGACCCTGTTCGACGGCCGCTCCGGCGAGCCGTTCCCGTACCCGGTCGCGGTCGGCTACATGTACATCCTGAAGCTGCACCACCTGGTCGACGACAAGATCCACGCCCGTTCGACCGGCCCGTACTCGATGATCACCCAGCAGCCGCTCGGTGGTAAGGCGCAGTTCGGTGGTCAGCGCTTCGGTGAGATGGAGTGCTGGGCCATGCAGGCCTACGGCGCCGCCTACACCCTGCAGGAACTGCTGACCATCAAGTCCGACGACGTGGTGGGCCGTGTGAAGGTCTACGAGGCGATCGTCAAGGGCGAGAACATTCCGGAGCCGGGCATTCCGGAATCGTTCAAGGTGCTACTCAAGGAACTCCAGTCCCTGTGCCTCAACGTCGAGGTGCTGTCGTCCGACGGCGCCGCGATCGAGATGCGCGATGGCGACGACGAGGATCTGGAGCGGGCGGCGGCCAACCTGGGCATCAACCTGTCAAGGAACGAAGCGGCCACCGTCGACGATTTGGCGAACTAGGCGGCGGGCCGGGTGCCGTCTCCGGACGTCATCCGGCCTCCGCGCTCGACTCACTAGTGAACTTTTGCTCGAATTCGACCCGCACAGGGGAAAGGAAGTTACGTGCTAGACGTCAACTTCTTCGATGAACTCCGGATCGGCCTTGCCACCGCCGAAGACATCCGCCGGTGGTCCTACGGTGAGGTGAAGAAGCCGGAGACCATCAACTACCGCACGCTCAAGCCGGAGAAGGACGGCTTGTTCTGCGAGAAGATCTTCGGTCCCACCCGGGACTGGGAGTGCTACTGCGGCAAGTACAAGCGTGTCCGCTTCAAGGGCATCATCTGTGAGCGCTGTGGCGTCGAGGTCACCCGCGCCAAGGTGCGTCGTGAGCGGATGGGCCACATCGAGCTGGCCGCACCGGTCACCCACATCTGGTACTTCAAGGGCGTGCCCTCGCGCCTGGGTTACCTGCTCGACCTGGCGCCGAAGGATCTGGAAAAGATCATCTACTTCGCCGCCTACGTCATCACCACCGTCGACGAGGAGCTCCGTCACAACGAGCTGTCCACCCTCGAGGCGGAGATGGAGGTCGAGAAGAAGGCTGTCGCCGATCAGCGCGACGCCGATCTCGAGGCCCGCGCCCAGAAGCTCGAGGCCGATATCGCCGAGCTCGAGGCCGAAGGCGCCAAGTCCGACGTCCGCCGCAAGGTCAAGGACGGCGGCGAGCGTGAGATGAAGCAGCTGCGCGACCGCGCCCAGCGTGAGCTGGACCGGCTCGACGAGATCTGGACCACCTTCACCAAGCTGGCCCCGAAGCAGCTCATCGTCGACGAGGTCCTCTACCGCGAGCTGACCGACCGCTACGGCGAATACTTCACCGGCGCGATGGGCGCGGAGTCCATCCAGAAGCTGATGGAGAACTTCGACATCGAGGCCGAGGCCGAGAACCTGCGCGAGACCATCCGCAGCGGTAAGGGCCAGAAGAAGCTGCGTGCGCTCAAGCGACTCAAGGTCGTGGCCGCGTTCCAGACCAACGGCAACTCGCCCATGGGCATGGTGCTCGACGCCGTTCCGGTGATCCCGCCGGAGCTGCGTCCGATGGTTCAGCTCGACGGTGGCCGCTTCGCCACCTCCGACCTGAACGACCTGTACCGCCGCGTCATCAACCGCAACAACCGCCTCAAGCGACTGATCGACCTCGGTGCGCCCGAGATCATCGTCAACAACGAGAAGCGGATGCTGCAGGAGTCGGTCGACGCGCTGTTCGACAACGGCCGCCGCGGCCGTCCGGTCACCGGACCGGGCAACCGTCCGCTCAAGTCGCTGTCGGATCTGCTCAAGGGCAAGCAGGGTCGTTTCCGTCAGAACCTGCTCGGTAAGCGTGTCGATTACTCGGGCCGTTCGGTCATCGTCGTCGGTCCGCAGCTGAAGCTGCACCAGTGCGGTCTGCCCAAGCTGATGGCGCTGGAGCTGTTCAAGCCGTTCGTGATGAAGCGGCTGGTCGACCTGAACCACGCGCAGAACATCAAGTCCGCCAAGCGGATGGTGGAGCGGCAGCGGCCGCAGGTGTGGGATGTCCTCGAAGAGGTCATCGCCGAGCACCCGGTGCTGCTCAACCGTGCACCCACCCTGCACCGCCTCGGTATCCAGGCCTTCGAGCCGCAGCTGGTGGAAGGCAAGGCCATCCAGCTGCACCCGCTGGTCTGTGAGGCGTTCAACGCCGACTTCGACGGTGACCAGATGGCCGTGCACCTGCCGCTGAGCGCGGAGGCGCAGGCCGAGGCCCGCATCCTGATGCTGTCCTCGAACAACATCCTGTCGCCGGCTTCGGGTCGTCCGCTGGCCATGCCGCGTCTGGACATGGTGACCGGTCTGTACTACCTGACCCGCCTGCACGAGGGCGCAAAGGGCGAGTACCAGCCTGCCACCAAGGACGCGCCGGAGCAGGGCGTGTACTCCTCGCCCGCCGAGGCGCAGATGGCGGTCGACCGTGGTGAGCTGACCGTGCGGTCGCTGATCAAGGTGCGTCTGACCGACCAGCGTCCGCCCAAGGACGTCGAGGCGGAGCTGTTCCCCGAGGGCTGGCGTCGCGGCGAGGCCTGGACCACCCAGACCACGCTGGGCCGGGTGCTGTTCAACGAGCTGCTGCCCGCGGACTACGCGTTCATCAACGAGCAGATGCCGAAGAAGCGGCAGGCGACGATCATCAACGATCTCGCCGAGCGCTACCCGATGATCGTGGTCGCGCAGACCGTCGACAAGCTCAAGGACGCGGGCTTCTACTGGGCCACGCGTTCGGGTGTCACCGTCTCCATGTCGGACGTTCTCGTTCCGCCGGAGAAGGCCGAGATCATGGAGCGCTACGAGGCGCAGTCGGATCAGATCGAGAAGAAGTACCAGCGTGGTGCGCTCGATCACCAGGAGCGCAACAACGCCCTGGTCAAGATCTGGCAGGAGGCGACCGAAGAGGTCGGTAAGGCGCTGCGTGCGCACTACCCGGCCGACAACCCGATCATCACGATCGTCGATTCGGGCGCCACGGGTAACTTCACCCAGACTCGTACCCTCGCCGGTATGAAGGGCCTGGTGACGAACCCGAAGGGTGAGTTCATCCCGCGTCCGATCAAGTCCTCCTTCCGTGAGGGCCTGACCGTTCTCGAGTACTTCATCAACACCCACGGTGCCCGTAAGGGTCTGGCCGACACCGCGCTTCGTACCGCCGACTCGGGTTACCTGACCCGTCGTCTGGTGGACGTCTCGCAGGACGTCATCGTGCGCGAGCACGACTGTGGCACCGAGCGCGGCATCCTGGTGCCGATCGCCGAGAAGCAGCTCGACGGCTCGATCATCCGCGACGCGCATGTGGAAACCTCCACCTACGCCCGTACGCTGGCCGCCGACGCGGTCGACGCCAACGGAAACGTCGTGGTGACGAAGGGCGCCGACCTGGGCGACCCGGCCATCGAGGCGCTGCTCGACGCAGGCATCACCGAGGTCAAGGTCCGCTCCGTGCTGACCTGCACCACCGGCACCGGCGTGTGCGCGACCTGCTACGGCCGCTCCATGGCGACCGGCAAGCTGGTCGACATCGGTGAGGCCGTCGGTATCGTCGCCGCGCAGTCCATCGGTGAGCCCGGTACCCAGCTGACCATGCGTACCTTCCACCAGGGTGGTGTCGCAGGTGACGACATCACCGGTGGTCTGCCGCGTGTTCAGGAGCTGTTCGAGGCTCGCGTGCCGAAGGGCAAGGCGCCGATCGCCGAGGTTTCGGGTCGCGTGCGGCTCGAGGACGACGATCGCTTCTACAAGATCACCATCATCCCGGATGACGGTGGCGAGGATGTCGTCTACGACAAGCTCTCGAAGCGTCAGCGGCTGCGCGTGTTCAAGCACGACGACGGCACCGAGCGTCTGCTCTCGGACGGTGACCACGTCGAGGTCGGCCAGCAGCTGCTGGAAGGCGCGGCGGATCCGCACGAGGTGCTGCGCGTGATGGGCCCCCGTCAGGTGCAGATCCACCTGGTCCACGAGGTCCAGGAGGTCTACCGCTCGCAGGGTGTGTCGATCCACGACAAGCACATCGAGACCATCGTGCGTCAGATGCTGCGTCGCGTGACGATCATCGACTCCGGTGCCACCGAGTTCCTGCCCGGTTCGCTCACCGAGCGCGCCGAGTTCGAGGCGGCCAACCGTCGCGTCGTGTCCGAGGGTGGCGAGCCCGCGGCCGGACGTCCGGTGCTGATGGGTATCACCAAGGCGTCGCTGGCCACCGATTCGTGGCTGTCGGCGGCATCGTTCCAGGAGACCACTCGAGTCCTGACGGATGCGGCGATCAACTGCCGCTCCGACAAGCTCATCGGTCTCAAGGAGAACGTGATCATCGGTAAGCTGATCCCCGCCGGTACCGGTATCAACCGCTACCGCAACATCCAGGTTCAGCCGACCGAAGAGGCACGTGCCGCGGCGTACGCGGTGCCGTCCTACGACGACACCTACTACAGCCCGGAGGGCTTCGGCACCACCACAGGTGCCGCGGTCCCGCTGGACGACTACGGTTTCAGCGACTACCGGTAATCGGTAGGTAGAGACAGCATTCGGCCCCGCTCCGGTTTGGAGCGGGGCCGAAGTGCTACCTGGAACTGCTATCCGATCGCGTCGGCCAACAACTTCGCTGCCACCGTCGCACCATCGGTGCGGATCATGCCCGCGATTGCGTTCGCGCGGTCTCGGGTGGTCGAGGTCAGTGCTGTGTCGAGGGCAGCAGACAACGATGCCAGGTCGGGGGCGGGGCCTTCGCACGTCGTGCCGATGCCGAGGTCGGTGACTCGGTGGGCCCAGTACGGCTGGTCCATCATCTGGGGCACCACCACTTGCGGCACGCCGGCTCGGGTGGCGGTCGTTGTCGTGCCCGCGCCGCCGTGGTGGATGACGGCAGCGACCCGGGGGAACAACGCCTGGTGGTTGACTTCGCCGACGGCCATGCAGTCGGACTGGCCGTCGACCGGGGACAACTCGGCCCAGCCGCGGGATAGGAGGACACGGCGGTTGTGCGCGCGGGCTGCGTCGATCGCGACCCGGGCGATGCCGTTGTGCACCCGCATACTGCCGAAGCCGATGTATACCGGGGGCGTACCCGCATCCAGGAACGCCGCCAGGTCGGCGGGTAGGGGACGCGTATCGGGGACGATCCAGGCACCGGTCTGCACGATGTCCAGACCGGGGGACTCCGTCCATGGTGCGAGTACCGGGTCCGCTGCCAACCACGGCCGGTCGGTGACGACGTGGTCGCGCACATCGTCCACCGGTGGCAGTCCGAGCGTCGACCGGCCGGAATTCAGCGCCGTACCGAACTGTGCGTTCCACCCGAGGGCGTCGATCTCCCACTGCAGCCCGTTGCCGATCGCCTCCGGTGCGGGCCGATCGCCCGGCATCCGCGGCATGGGCGGATGGTGCGGTGAGGGCAGGCTGGTCGGCTGGTAGCTCGCGTACTGGTAGTGGATTCCCAGACGTTCCGCAGCCGACCGGGCGGCGATTTCGGTCATGCCGGTCGCTACTACGGCGTCGAATCCCGCGGCCGCTGCGGGGATCGTGTCGAATTGAGCTGTGGGCCACTGGTCGGCGTATTCCAGTAGATCCGCCGGCGAGACCTTTGCGCCGCGCAGCCCAGGGATCGGCGGCCCAAGGGGGACCATCGATACGCCCAGCTCAGCGCAGCGCCCTGCGAAGTCCGGCGGCGCGCAGACCTGTGCCTTGGCCCCGACCTCGCGCATTCCCAGTGCGAGCGCCAAGGCCGGCTCGATATCGCCCCGCGTCCCGCTCGCCGACAACAGCACCCGCACGCTGCCCCTCCTTGCACACGTAATTCGGCGTGAACCGTAGTCGGCCATGGGAAGTCAGGAGGTCACGGTGTCCCCACCGATGACGATGCGTGGGTACGTCAGGCGGACTCGCTGGCGGCAAGCCGGTCGCGCAGTCCGTCGAGCAGGGTGGTCAGGCCGAAGGTGAAGCCGGAGTCGGGGGCGGCGTTGTAACCGGTGGAGGCGGCAGCGGATTCGATGCGGCGGCGTAGGCGGGGGAATTGGGCGGCGACGTCGGTGGCGGCGGTCATGGCTTCGCGGAGTTCGTGTTCGGGATCGTTGCCTTTCTGGGCCAGGCGGCGATGGAGGGAGACGTTGGCTGCGGCGCCGACGGCGTTGCCGAGGACGAACATGAAGACGGTGGCGGCGGCGTTGTCGGCGTCGGCTTCGTCGAAGCCCGCCTCGTCGTAGACGGCGAGGACATGGTCGTCGTGGCGGGACTTGTTGGGGCCGTAGAGCAGATACGACGACTGCGCCTGCACCAGCCACGGATGTGTCGTGATCATGGTGTACATCCCGGTGGCCATGGTCTCGGCGGCGGTGCGCCAGTCCATTGTGCTCAGGTCGGGTAGGTCGACCTCGGCCCACACCGCGTCGGCCGCCAGTCGGACCAGGTTGTCCTTGTTCTTGACATGCCAGTACATGGCGGTGGCGGCGGCATCGAGTCGCTTGCCGAGGCTGCGCATGTTGAGCCCGTCCAGGCCCTCCTCATCGAGGAGTTCGATGGCGGTCGCGACGATCTGTTCGCTGGTCAGCGTGTCCCGGGACATGGCTGCACTCTATGCGCGAACCCAGCTCTTGCACAAAGTTCAAGGAATCACTTGTACTTAGTGCAAGTCTGTGCGTATTCTCTACTTGTACTTAGTTCAAGTCGGTGCACGGGAGAGTGCACCTGGGCAAGGAGAACCCATCATGAACGCCTTCGTCGCTGTTATGGCTCTGGCAATCGCGGCCGCATTCCTCAGCATGCCGATCGTTCGGAACCGCTACGGCCGAGGTGCAATGGTTCAGGCGCAGTCGGAGCTGGCTCGCCAGGGCGTGCGCACGACGGCGCTGTCCGAGCACGGGATGCGGTTCGACGCGAGCGGCCACGAATCCGCCGCGCCGATCAGCATCGCGGCGATCCTGATCGCCCTCGCCGGTGCGAACCTCGCAGGCGCCGATTGGGTGCGGCCGGTGAACTGGGCGGTCCTGATCCTGGTGCTGCTCGGCAATGCCGTGATCGTCTACAGCAACCTCACGGCTGTGCGGTCGGTCCAGGCCGCGTTCGAGCGCAAGGGCGATCCGGAATTGGCCCGTATCGACGTGCCTGCGCTGCTGAAGGCTGCCGAAGCCGGGTTCCCGGCATGGACCTGGACCTTGCAGAACGTTCGCAATGTGGTGGTGTTCGGGGCGGCGCTGCTCGGTCTGGTGGTCATGGCCGTCAGTTGACGCAAGGCCTGTCGCGCTTCGGTCCCGATACGCATTCGGCCCCTCGCTCCGCCATGGGAGCGAGGGGCCGAATGCTGTCGTTGGCCGGGTTCGTCAGTGATCGGCGGCCGAAGTCTGTTGTCGGCGTCAGGGCGTGCGGTTCAGGTACGCGACCGCGGCGTCGATGGCGGGTTGGCC
>NZ_JAAGUY010000027.1 GCF_010868145.1 Nocardia cyriacigeorgica | reverse complement strand
CGGGAGGGTCGGATACGGGCCGTGCAGCCGTGCGTCCGGGCAGGTATCCGACGGGGCGCCGATGTCTGGTGATGTTGGTCACAATCTGGTTTGCGCAACGTCATGACCACCACAACTGGGAACGTGAAACGGCGCCGCGACCATCACGGGGACGGCCACGGCGCCGGGTAGTCCGCGCCACAGATCAGGCGTTCCTGGCGCGCTCCTCGTACGCCTTGCGCTGATCGGTGTTCACATCGTCGAGGAAGGTGTTGGTCGACCCCAGCGCCCGTGCCAACCCGTCGGCCCACGACTCCGGCAGCAGATTGACCACCTGCGCGATGGCCCCCGCCACGGCCGTCACCCGGACCTTGGATTTCGGCGCTGCGATCAGACCGACGATCGCGTCGGCGATCTCCTCCGGCTCGGCCGGACGCAAGATCTTCGGCGTGCTGACACCGGAACCGAGTTCAGTATTGGTCAGCGTCGGCAGTACCGACGAGAAGCTGAGGCCCGAGCCCCGATACTCCTCGCGCAGGGTGTCGGTGAATCCGAGCACCGCGTGCTTGCTGGCGTTATAGGTCGCCAGGCCGGGAATATGGGTCTCACCGGCCAGTGACGCGATATTGATGACGTGCCCGCTGCGTCGCGGCAGCATCCGCGCCAACGCCAGCTTCGACCCGAGGATGACGCCGTAGACATTGATGTCGAGGATGCGGCGGGTCACCTGATCGGGTTCGTCGACCAGCTTGCCGGTCGGCATGATGCCCGCGTTGTTGATCAGCACATCGATCGGACCAAGTGTGCGTTCGACCTCGTCGAGGAAGGCCTCGAACGAACTCGAGTCGGTGACGTCCAGGCGGCCGTACACGTCGAAATCGCGGCTGGTGCCCGACTCCTTGACCGTCGTCTCATCGATATCGCCGATGGCGATCTTCGCCCCGAGCGCCTGCAGTGCCGTCGCGGTGGCCAAGCCGATGCCACGCGCGCCGCCGGTGATGACGACGACCTTGCCGCGAATCTTCATCGCGTCTGCCATTTACTTCTCACCTTTCGCATTGCCCTTGAGTCGCAGCAGGGCCGCTACATCGAGCCGGCGCAGACCGCGGGCACCCGCCGCCCGCATCGCGCCGAGCGCGAACAGGATCTTGGGTACTTCGTACGGGAACCAGATCAGTTCCTTTTCCTGCGTGGGCAGGATCGGCTTGGTGATCGCCTGTGCCCGGCAGTATTTGCGCACCCCGTTCGGGCCGCCCCAGCGGGCGCCGACGCCGGAGTTGCCCCAACCGCCCATCGGCAGGGCGAAGCTGAACATATTGCTGAAGACGTCGTTGATGTTCACCGCGCCCGCCGACAGCTGCCGCGCGACCCGCTCGCCGCGGTCCTTGTCGCCGGTCCACACCGAGGCCGACAGGCCGTAGATGGAGTCGTTGGCCAGCCGGATCGCCTCGGCCTCATCGGCGACCTTCATCACCGGCAGGGTCGGGCCGAAGGTCTCCTCGGCGACGCACGACATCGAGTGGTCGACGTCCACCAGCACTGTCGGCTCGAAGAAGGTGCCGACGCCGGTGCGCTTACCGCCGGTGGTCACCTTCGCACCGGCCGCGACGGCCTCGTCGACGTGCCGCTGCACGATCTTCACCTGGTTCTCGTTGGCCAGCGCGCCCACGTCGTGGTTCGGGGTGCGGTCGTCGAGACCCTGGCGCAGGGCCGCGACATTCGCGGTCAGTTTGGCGACGAACTCGTCGTAGACCGGCGCTTCCACGTAGACCCGCTCCACCGAGATGCAGACCTGCCCGGCGTTGAACATGCCGCCGAAGGCGATGCCGTTCGCGGCCCGATCGATATCGGCGTCGGCCAGCACGATCGCCGGATCCTTGCCGCCGAGTTCCAGGCTGTAGGGGATCATCCGCTCGACGCAGGCGGCGGCGATCTTGCGACCGGTGAGGGTGGAACCGGTGAACTGGATGTAATCGGCGTTGTCCACCACCGCGGCGCCGGTCGCCCCGGCGCCGGTGACCACCGCGAATACCGGCGGTGCACCGATCTCGGCCCAGCCGCGCGCCAGCTCGAGTGCCGACAGCGGTGTCACCTCCGATGGCTTGAGGATCACCGCGGCACCGGCGGCAAGCGCCGGAATCACATCGATCACCGGCATGGCCAGCGGGAAGTTCCACGGCGTGATGACCCCGACGACCGGATACGGCTTGAAGGCGATCGACAGCTTCTTGACCCGGGCCAGCGGGCTGTGCGGGGACGGGTTCTCATCGGCGAGGAACTTCGCCGCGCGACGGGCGTAGTAGCCGGTCAGATCGACCGAGAAGGCCGGGTCGATGAGCGCATCCACCCGGGGCTTGCTTGTCTCGGACTGCAGGACGTCGGCCAGCTGTTCGGTGTTGTCGATCAGCCAGTCCTGCAGTTTCAGCAACCATTCCTTGCGGCCCTCGGGGCCGATGGCCTCCCACTCCTGCTGGTACAGCCGCAGTTCGCGGACCTTGGCCGCCACATCGTCGGCCGAGACGTCGGGCACCGTGCCGACGACCTCGCCGGTGGCCGGATTACGCACCTCGATCACCGCGGCAGCGGCGGAGACCTTCTTACGCGTTGTCGTTCGTTTCGTCGTGCCTGCGGATTCGGTGTCGGTCACTGTCTGCTCTCCCACTGCGTCGTGGCCTCGGGCTTCCTCGGCGGCTGTTCGCTGTGAATCAGCTCACTGAACTATGATCGTGGCACAATTATCGGCGACATTCTTGGCTCGATATGTCAACCGGTGCGGACTGGTTTGGACTTTCGATACAAATTCGGTGCGTCGCGCCGACCGCGAGGTGACAGATGACGAATCCGGTGCACGACGCGCCTCCCGTCCCGCTCGACCCACCCGACCGGCTCGCCGTCGGTGAATCGGCCTCCATGAACGAGCGGGTCCGATATTGGCTGGCCGAATTCGTCTACGAAACGATGCGGACCGAAACACTCGACCAGATCGTCGACCGGCTCGATTCCGCGATCGTCGCGCGCATCCCCGAACTCGCCGACCGAGATATGCGCCGCGATCTCGCGGCGAGCACCCGCGCGCACGCCAGGGTCGTGCTCAGCGGTCTCACCAGCGACACCATCGATCCGGTGCTTCCCGAACAAGCGCATGCGTTCGCCAGAACCGTCGCCCGCCGTGGCTTCGAACTCAGGCTGTTGCTGCGCACCTACAACGTCGGGCTGGCAGCGGTACTCGACTTCTTCACCGATGCCCTCGATCAGCGGCCGACGCCGTATCCGATCGAACGTGTGGTGATGCTGCGCATGTTCGAACGGGCAACCCAGTGGGTCGGCGCGTCGGTGGAGACCCTGACCGAGACCTACATGGAGGAGCGCGAACGGGTACTGCGCGCCGCGCTCAACCGCCGCACCGAAACCGTGCGGGCCCTACTCGCCGGCGACGACATCGACGTCGAACAGGCATCGACTCGGCTCGGCTACCGGCTGAACCAGCAGCATCTGGGTGTGGTGCTCTGGGCAGACGAGCCTGCGGAGTCGGGCGGTGACGGCGAGATGAGTGGATTGCTCGACCGCGTGACCGCACGGCTGGCGGCCGAACTCGGCAGCAACCGCGTGCTCACCGTCGCCTCGGGGGCCAGCAGCATGTGGGCCTGGATCGGGCTGGATGCCCAGCAGGGCGCGGCGCCGGCTGCGGAGGTTGTCGCGCGGGTGGTCGAGGCGCCGGTGCGGATCGCTTTCGGTGTTCCCGGTGATCGGGTCACCGGCTTCCGGCGCAGCCATGCCGAAGCGATGGCGGCACGTCATGTCGCCGAACGCGGGGCGGGGGACGGGCCGCGGGTCACGGCCTACCGTGAGGTGGAGGTCGCGTATCTGGCCGGCGTCGACGAGGCGGCGATGCGCGCACTGATCGCACGGGAGTTGCGGGCGCTTGCCCGGCGCGACGCGAACGCGGCCCGGCTTCGCGAGACCCTGCATGCGTATCTGCGCTGTCAGCACAGCCCAGAGGCCGCCGCGAAACAGCTGGGCGTGCACAAGAACACGGTCCGCTACCGCATTCAGCGGATCGAGGAACTGCTCGGTCATCCGATCGACCAGCGGGCGCTGCCGTTGCAGACCGCGCTCGCCTGCGTCGCGGCCTACGGGGCCGACGTGCTGCCCGAAGCCAGCTGATCCGCCAGGCGTACCTCCGCCTTCGCTGCGGCCATGCGCGGTCTGCGGACGGCCGGGGCCGGCAGCGTTTTCTGTGCGTACCTCCGCCTTCGCTGCGGCTATGCGCGGTCTGCGGACGGCCGGCGCCGGCAGCGCCTGCTATGCCTGTGCTTCGCGGGCGGCGATCCGGCGCAGCGGTGGTTCGGTGCTCGGTGGCACCCGGCGATCGGGCAGCTCCGCCAGTAACTGGGTCGTCGCGGCCGCGATCGCGGCGACGGCCTTGTCGACTGCGGGTTTGGTGGTGGAGCTCAGGCCGGTCAGGCCACCGACCTTTCGCACGTATTGCAATGCGGCGGCATAGATTTCCTGCTCGGTCGCGGCAGGCTCCAGACCACGCAAGACGGTGATGTTTCTACACATGAATGCACACTAGCCCTCCGGTACCGCCCTCGGCAGGCCAAGAATTCGATGATGTGAAAAACCTTTGAACGCGCTCGGCGAACAGGCCACCATGCGGCTGTCGGCACCTACACTCGCCCTATGCCTGCCCGCGCGCTACCCACGTTGACAACATTCCCGTACAAGGAGCTCGATCAGCGCGAGGATGACCACTGGTCCGGTGCGCAGATCTCCGACGATCAATTACGCGCGCTGGCGCTCGGCGCATTCTATTCGGCCCGCTGGGACGCGTTCCACGACGAATTGCTGCTCGGCCCCGAACGTGAGCACCCGCTCGGCGATCGCCGCGAATTGGCCATCGATACTCTCACCGGCGCGTGGGGCATCACCGACGGCACCGAGGCGCGCGCGTCGATGGAACAGCTGCTCGACGGCATGCACGCACCGCTCTATGCGCTGGTGCATCCGCTGGTCTCGGCCTCGATCAATGCCAGCGAGCGCGACCGCTTCGGTGAGCGCGCCGATCGGCACCGGGCGTTTCTGCGTCAGGTCGGCTCGTTCCGCGGTATGGAGAATCCCGAAGCGCTGGTCCGTGACTACGACATCTGGTCCCAGGCGATCAAGATCGGCTTCACCGATCATCTATCCAGGCCGCTTCCCGGCGATATCTACGCGTGGGATCTGGCACGGGTGGTCGCGGTCGCGCGGATGGCCTTCACCGCGGGGTACCTCGAGGCCGATATCGCCTGGGGTTATCTTGCTCGTGCGCTACCGCTGGCGCGCAGGCGTTACCGCAACTGGCGTCAGTTCGGCGACGCCTACCTGACCGGTTGGACCTACTGGCAGGCCACCGAGGATCTCGCCGTGCTCAAGGAGGGCGGCGTCGACCGCAGGATGGAGCTGCTGCGCCTGTGGACGCGGCCGACCAGCCCGTGGCGGCGCATCGGCCTGAACTGAACGGCGGGCCCCGCGATACCGGAGCCCGCCGCCCGAGCCTTGCTACACCCCCGGTAGCGAACGCAGAATCCCGCGGCCGTACCGCTGGAACTGAGTGTCGTCGACCATGCCGAGCGAATGCCGTTCAACCAGCAGCTCCCACTCCGCGTACAGCTGCGCGGTGCCGGGGTCGGCGGGGCCTGCAGCGCCATCGGCGGATTCGAGCCGGATCGCGAAGTTCACCGCACAGGTGACGCGTTGGGTGTCGGCACGATCGAGGCCGGTGAAGTGCAGCGACTGATTGCCGTCGTGCACGTCGATGCCGGTATCGGTGCGAACGGTGCCGATCTCGCCGGGCGCACTCGCCGGGCCGTCGGTGCTGCGCGCCCACATGATGGCCGGGACGGCCAGCTCATGGGCATAGCGTTCGCCGGTGCCGATGGAGATGAACAGCAGCCGCGCGGTGGTGGCGGCCAGCAGTCCCTGACCGTGGCCAGCGGGGGGGTGCGCGACGGCCAGCGCCGTTTCCAGCACGTACTCGTCGGCCGTCGCGAATCGATGCAAGGCGTTGATCGCGGATTTGGCTTCCTTGCGCGGCGCCATCCGGCGCACCGCGCGCTCCACATCGGCACGGACGGGGACTCCCGAGTTCCATTCCGGCGCGGGCGGGGTGAGATCCGGTGCCGCGACGTCGACACGCTGGAAATCCAGGATCTGATCATTGATCCGGTCGACGATCTCGACCGCGGCGGGCACATCGTGCTCGGCGATCAGCACCGGTAGCGGCGTCCGGTCGGCGGGCACACCCGTGAGGACGGGGGTGGGATATCGGAGATAGATCTCGATGACGACCGCATCGTCGGCGCGCCGGTTCAGGCGGACCTTCAACAGGTCGGTCACCGGGACGTCGAGCACACGCTCGCCGTCGGTGCCAGGTCGTAGGACGATCAGCCGCCCCCGGCCGTGACGCACTATCGCTGTGGGTGTCCGTAGCTCGACTATGTCCATACCCCCTGCGCTCTATGTGGTTGGGGTGCTCTCGGGGTCGTACCTGGTGCACAAGCCTGCGCCTGCGGCGGTTCGCGACGCGTTGCCGGAGCACGGTGCTCACGGGCACTGCACTGTGCCGTCGCTCACGATAGGCCGAACGTGCCATGATTGTGACCACTCGGCACAAACCAGGCCGGCGAGATCGGGAACCACGGGCGTTCTCCGGCCGTTTACCTGTTGAACTGCATCACCGGCCGAACTGCGCGATGTATCGGGTCGACCGTACGCGGTAACGTGGCTTGTCCGCATCCGCACGCATCGCTAGGCAAGAACCGGAGACACCGGAAAGGACTGGCCGCCCGGCCGACGCTCTATGAACCGCAAGACTGTGTTTCGCACCCTGGCGATAGTCTCGGGCATTCTGCTCGTTATCTATCTGTTCAGCTATTTCGGCAACGACACGCGCGGCTGGAAGAACGTCGACACCTCGGTGGCGTTGAGCCAGCTCCAGGACCAAGGCAACGTCAAGAACGTTCAGATCGATGATCGCGAGCAGCAGCTGCGGATCGAACTGAACAACGGCAACGACGCCACCGGCGGCGAGTCCAAGATCATCGCCAAGTACCCGGGTGGCAGCCAGACCTCCGCGCAGGTCTTCGACGCGGTGCAGAAGTCCGGCGCTCCGTACAACACGGTGGTCAAACAGGACAGCTGGCTCACTCAGATCCTGTTGTTCGTGCTGCCGATGATCATCCTGCTCGGCCTGTTCATCTTCGTGATGTCCCGGATGCAGGGCGGTGGTCGCGGCGGCATGATGGGCTTCGGTAAATCGAAGGCCAAACAGCTGTCCAAGGACATGCCAAAGACCACGTTCGCCGATGTGGCTGGTGCCGACGAGGCCGTCGAAGAGCTCTACGAGATCAAGGACTTCCTGCAGAACCCGGTGCGCTACCAGGCACTCGGCGCGAAGATCCCCAAGGGCGTGCTGCTCTACGGTCCGCCCGGTACCGGTAAGACGCTGCTTGCGCGCGCGGTCGCTGGCGAGGCGGGCGTGCCGTTCTTCACCATCTCCGGTTCGGACTTCGTCGAGATGTTCGTCGGTGTCGGCGCCTCCCGTGTGCGCGACCTGTTCGAACAGGCCAAGCAGAACAGCCCCTGCATCATCTTCGTCGACGAGATCGACGCGGTCGGCCGTCAGCGTGGCGCCGGTCTCGGCGGTGGCCACGACGAGCGTGAGCAGACCCTCAACCAGCTGCTCGTCGAGATGGACGGCTTCGGCGACCGCACCGGCATCATCCTGATCGCCGCCACCAACCGTCCCGACATTCTCGACCCGGCGCTGCTGCGCCCTGGCCGGTTCGACCGGCAGATCCCGGTCAGCAATCCCGACCTCGCCGGTCGCCGCGCCATCCTGCGGGTGCATTCGCAGGGCAAGCCGATCTCACCCGAGGCCGATCTCGACGGTCTGGCCAAGCGCACCGTCGGCATGTCCGGCGCCGACCTGGCCAACGTCATCAACGAGGCCGCGCTGCTCACCGCGCGTGAGAACGGCTCGGCGATCACCGGCGAATCGCTCGAGGAATCGGTCGACCGGGTCATCGGTGGTCCGCGCCGCAAGAGCCGCATCATCAGCGAGCACGAGAAGAAGATCACCGCCTACCACGAGGGCGGCCACACGCTGGCGGCCTGGGCGATGCCCGATATCGAGCCCGTCTACAAGGTCACCATCCTCGCCCGCGGCCGCACCGGCGGTCACGCCATGACGGTGCCGGAGGACGACAAGGGCCTGATGACCCGTTCGGAGATGATCGCCCGCCTGGTGATGGCCATGGGTGGTCGCGCGGCCGAGGAACTGGTGTTCCACGAGCCAACCACGGGCGCGTCCTCCGATATCGATCAGGCCACCAAGATCGCCCGCGCGATGGTCACCGAATACGGCATGAGCGCGCGCCTCGGCGCGGTGCGTTACGGCCAGGAGGCGGGCGATCCGTTCCTCGGCCGTTCGATGGGACAGGGGTCGGACTACTCGCACGAGGTCGCCGGTGCCATCGACGAGGAGGTGCGCAACCTGATCGAGGCCGCGCACACCGAGGCCTGGTCCATTCTCAACGACTACCGCGACGTCCTCGACGATCTGGCCACCGCGCTGCTCGAGCGCGAGACCCTGCACCGCAAGGATCTCGAGCAGATCCTCGCCGCCGTGGTCAAGCGTCCGCGGATCACCGCGTTCAACGATTTCGGCGAGCGCGTGCCCTCGGACAAGCCGCCGGTGAAGACCCCGGGCGAACTGGCCGCCGAGCGCGGAGAGCCGTGGCC
Organism: Nocardia cyriacigeorgica; assembly: GCF_010868145.1. Lineage (GTDB taxonomy): Bacteria > Actinomycetota > Actinomycetes > Mycobacteriales > Mycobacteriaceae > Nocardia > Nocardia cyriacigeorgica_D. Next base: position 71,429 of record NZ_JAAGUY010000027.1, on the reverse strand, counting down.
GCCGGAGCCCGTCGCGCCGCCGCTGCCCGCCGCAGCCGCCGCGGCTCGGGAACCGGCGCCGGCCAACGGGTACCCGCCAGCGGGTGGTTACCCGGCGCAGCCGCAGCACGGCCGTCCGGTCCAGCAGCCCGCCGGGTATCCGATGCCGCAGCAGCCGGGCTATCAGCGCCCGGGGGCCACGCACGGTTCCCGTCCCGATTACGGCGCGCCCGCCGGCTGGTCGGCGCCCGGCTGGCCGCCGCGTGAGGAACCGCAGGAGCCCTCCGGCGAGCGCGGTTTCGGTGCCTGGCCCGACCCGGGTGAGGGTCGGCCGCGGCACGGCTACCAGCCCGAACGCGGTTACGACGATCGCGGCGGTTACGACGATCGTGGTGGCTACCCCGACAACTCCGGTCCCGAGGGCGCGAATCGGGACTGGGAAGGACCGAACGGCAGGGGTTGACCAGCGCCGATTACGCTCGATCCTCGGGGCCGGGCGATCTGCCCGCGCCCTGAGATTTGGAGGTGTCCTCGATTGTCGGCCAACGATCACAGCTACGGCCAAGCCCCAATCGCGCCCGGTCGGCCCGTCCTGGACGATCCGGGACCAGAGGTGAACGGGACCGCGCTCGTCGCGCTGCACACAGGTAAGCCCTTCGACCAGCCGCGCGCCGAGGCCGCGATCCGGGAACTGCTGATCGCCGTCGGTGAGGACCCGGATCGACAGGGTCTGCGCGATACTCCGGCCCGGGTGGCGCGTGCCTACCGCGAGATGTTCGCCGGGCTCTACCTCGAACCCGACGCGGTGCTCAACACCACCTTCGACGAGGAACATCAGGAACTGGTGCTGGTGCGCGACATCCCGCTGTACTCCACCTGTGAACACCATCTGGTGTCGTTCCACGGTGTGGCGCATGTCGGCTACATCCCGGGCACACACGGCCGGGTGACGGGCCTGTCCAAGTTGGCCCGGCTGGTCGATCTGTACGCCAAGCGACCGCAGGTGCAGGAGCGGCTGACCAGCCAGATCGCCGACGCCGTCATGCGCAAGCTGGATCCGCGCGGCGCGATCGTCGTCGTGGAGGCCGAGCATCTGTGCATGGCCATGCGCGGCATCCGTAAACCGGGCGCGAGCACCACCACCTCGGCGGTGCGCGGACTGCTCCAGACCAATGCCGCCTCGCGCGCCGAGGCGCTCGATCTGATCCTGCGCAAGTGAGTCACACACCGCAGCCAGGGGTGACGCCGCGCGCGGGCCGATCGTGCGTGGTGATGGGAGTCGTGAACGTCACGGCCGATTCGTTCTCCGACGGTGGCCGCTACCTCGATCCGGAGCTGGCCATCCGGCACGGGATCGAGTTGTTCGAAGCCGGCGCCGACATCATAGACGTCGGCGGTGAGTCGACCAGGCCAGGCGCGGTCCGGGTGGATGCCGAGACCGAGACGGCTCGGGTGGTCCCCGTCATCCGTGGACTCGTCGCCGCTGGGGTGCCGGTCAGTGTCGACACCATGCGCGCACAGGTCGCCGAGGCTGCCATCGCCGCCGGGGTGTCCGTGGTCAACGATGTCTCCGGTGGCCGCGCCGACGCCGATATGGTGAAGGTCGTTGCGGGTGCCGATATCCCGTGGATTCTCATGCACTGGCGGGCGGGCGCCGACTACCGGCACACCGGTCCGGCCGACCACTACGACGATGTGGTTGCCGAGGTGCGTGCGGAGCTGGGCACGCAGGTGCGTCATGCCATCGCCGCCGGTGTCGATCCGGCGCGGCTGATTCTGGATCCAGGCTTGGGATTCGCCAAGAACGCCGAACACAACTGGGCGCTGCTCGGCGCGCTGCCGCAGTTCATCGCCGATGGTTTCCCGGTGCTGATCGGCGCTTCCAGGAAACGCTTCCTCGGCACGCTGCTCGCCGACGAAGCCGGCCCGCGCCCGCCCGACGGCCGCGAGACCGCGACCGCAACCATCTCGGCGCTGGCCGCCTTGCACGGCGCCTGGGGCGTCCGGGTGCATGATGTCCGGGCCTCGTTGGATGCCGTCATGGTGACCGATGCCTGGCAGCGCGCGGCGGGCTCGGCAGGGGTGGTTCGTTGACCGAGGTAGGAGGGCCCGCGTCGTCGCGGCGTGCGCCCGATCGGATCGAGCTGCGCGGACTGCGCGTCTTCGGTCATCATGGTGTGTTCGACCACGAGAAGCGTGATGGCCAGGAGTTCCTGATCGACCTGACGGTCTGGGTCGACTTCGCCGCCGCGGCGGCTTCCGATGATCTCGCCGACACCGTCGACTATGGCGCGCTCGCCGAACTCGCGGTGCGCATCGTCGCCGGACCGCCGCGAGATCTCATCGAGACCGTGGTCAGTGAGATCGCCGATGCGGTGATGGTGGCCGAGCCGCGCATCGATGCCGTGGAAGTCGTTGTGCACAAACCGTCCGCGCCGATCCCGCACACCTTCGCCGACGTTCGCGTGGTCACCACCCGGCAGCGGGAACAGGCGGCCCGATGAGTCGCGCGGTCCTGTCCATCGGCTCCAATCTCGGTGACCGCCTCGGCTATCTGCGCAGTGTGATCGAAGGATTCGGATCGCGCGTTGTCGCGGTGTCGCCGGTGTATTCGACCGCGCCGTGGGGCGGGGTCGAGCAGGACGACTATCTCAACGCCGTAGTCGTGGTGGCGGATCCGGACTTCGAATGCGTCGACTGGTTGCGCAGGGGGCAGGAATTGGAGCAAGCCGCCGACCGTGTGCGTGAGGTGCGCTGGGGTGCAAGAACATTGGACGTCGACGTGGTGTGGTGCGCGCAGGACGGGCCGTCGGGTCCGGTGGCCTGCCGCAGCGCCGACCCCGACCTGACCTTGCCGCATCCGCAGGCGCATCGCCGGGCCTTCGTGCTGGTGCCATGGCTGGAGGTGGAGCCGCGAGCCGAACTCGAGGTCGACGGCCACGTGCGCCGCGTGTGTGATCTGGTGGCGGAGCTGGACGCCGCCGAACGCGACGGTGTGCACCGGACCGCCCTGACCTTGGTCGCCGGGGGAGCGAACCAGTGCAACAGCTGAAGCCGACACGCGTCCTCGACCTCACCGCGAACCTCGTGATCGCGGCGGCCCTGGCCTGGGCCGCCACTCGCATCGCCTACGGCAGCTTCCCGCCGATCTCGAGTTTCGCGGGGGCATCGCTGTATCCGGTGGCGGCGATCGAGGTGGCGCTCGGCTTCATCATCCGCGCCAGGATCAATGAGCATCGCATCGGTGACGGACCGCATCAGCTGCATCCGATCACCGCGGCGCGGGCGGTCGCCATGGCCAAGGCTTCGGCGCAGGTGGGTTCGTTGGCGGCGGGGGTCTGGCTCGGGTTCCTCATCTGGGTGTTTCCCCAGCGTGGTGATTTGAATGCGGCCGACGCCGACGTGCCAGGTGCCTTGATCGGATTGGGTGCCGCGGTGGCGCTGGTGGCGGCGGCGCTGTGGCTCGAATATTGCTGCCGCGCGCCCGACGATCCGACCGATGATCCAGCTACCACATAGCTAACATGGTTGGGTGAATCACCACCCCGGAACCTGGGCCGCCATCGACATCCAAGCTACCCTGGCGGGCATGGTTTCACCCTCCCGTACCAGCAGCTCCCCTCTACGGCGGGACTATGCGGGAAAAATGTTCGTCGGTGCGCTGATTCTGCTCGGCTTGGTTGCCAGTATTTTCCTGATTTTCAGCGATAGCTTGCAATTCATTCGGATCGGCTTGGTAGCGGCGCTCTGGGCGGCTGTGCTCGGCGCGCTGGCCGCGACCAAGTACCGCAAGGAATCCACAGTCGACAAGGCCAAGGTCCGCGACCTGCAGACGGTCTATGAGCTGCAGCTCGACCGCGAGATCTCGGCCCGGCGCGAATACGAGCTCGGTGTCGAGGCGCGTGTGCGTCAGGAAGTCGGCGCCGATGCCGCCGAGATGGCCGCGCTGCGGGCAGAGCTGACGGTGTTGCGGCAGAACCTGCAGCGGCTCTTCGACGGAGATCTGCCGATGGATCGTCCGGCGCTGCGGGCCGACTCAACGCGCATCCAGGAACTCACCGGCCGACCGGCCGGTTCGGCGAACGTTAACTCGGCGAATGCCGACGGCTGGGTCGGACCGCGGCTGCCTCGCGATTCGGTGACCCCCGTCTACGACACCGATCATCCACAGCCGCCGGTCTTCGCCAGCCCCTTCGACGATCCGGTCACGGCGGAGACCTCGATCATCACCCTCGACCGCGACGAGGCGGACACCGCCGCCGACGCGACAGCCGCGAGCGGAAGCTGGGCCGACGCGTTCGCCGAGAGTTCCTCGGACCCGGACGCCGACGCCGCGCTGGCGGACGCCTACCGATCCGGGGCCGCTGCATGGGGTGCGGCAGACCACATCGTGGTCGGCCCACCAGCTCCTGCGGCGCAGTCCCGGACGGTGATGGGTCCGCCGGCCCCGCGCGAAGCCGAATCCGAGCCGGACGTCGCGGCCGGATCGACATCGGCTGGAACCGATGCCCCGCCGACTTCGGTGTCCGGCACACCGGCCCCGATGGGCGCGTCCGCCCCGGAAACCACCTCTGCCGGCCCGTCGACAGCCCCTGCCGGGCCGCCGACCGCGCCTGAAGCGTCGGCCGGCCCAGCCACCTCCGCCCGCCCTGCGCAGACCGCCCCGACCTTCGGTTCGGCCAGCTCGCGGCGCCGCCGACGGGCCGAATCGGAGTCCGACGATTCCTCGTCCAAGCGGCTGTCGGTTGCCGAGATCCTGGCGAATCTGCAGTCCGAGCAGAGCAACGGGTCGCGCTGACTGCGGCGTAGATCACGGGGCCGGGCCATGGCGCATGGCGGACCTTGCCCATATTCTCGTGACGTAACGTCTGGTACCCGCCGAGCGGGACTGGAACGACATCCGAGAGGACACTGTTGACCTCGCCAAGCGTGACTTCTGGCAACGCCGCGTCGGGACCCGATCCCGCGCCCGCACGACTGACGGTGGGAATCGTCTCGGCGGGACGCGTCGGTTCGGCCTTCGGCGTCGCGTTGGAACGTGCCGGGCACGTGGTGTTCGGCGTCTCCGCGATCTCCGACGCGTCGGTGCATCGGGCACGTACCCGTCTGCCCGAATCCAGGGTGCTTCCGGTCGAGGAGGTCGCGGCAAGCAGCGAACTGCTGATCCTCGCCGTACCCGACAACGAACTGGCCGGCCTGGTGCGTGGCCTCGCCTCGGCCGGTGTGGTCCGGCCAGGCACCATCGTGGCGCACACCTCCGGCGCGAACGGCGTCGCCGTGCTCGCACCGCTCACCGAACTCGGCGCCCGCCCGCTGGCCATCCATCCCGCCATGACCTTCACCGGCCACGACGAGGACCTGGCCCGACTGGCCAACTCCTGCTTCGGTATCACCGCCGCCGACGAGATCGGCTACGCCATCGCGCAGTCGCTGGTCATCGAGATGGGCGGAGAGCCGGTGCGGGTGGCCGAGGAGCACCGCACGCTCTACCACGCTGCGCTCGCGCACGGCAGCAATCACCTGGTCACGGTAATCGTCGACGCCGTCGCCGCGCTGCGCGCCGCCCTCGACGGACCCGGTTTGCTCGGCCAGCAGGCCGTCGATGATCAGCCCGGTGGCCTGGCCGAACGGCTGCTTGCCCCGCTGGCCTCGGCCGCCCTCGACAATGCCCTTCGCCGCGGTCAGTCCGCCCTGACCGGTCCGGTGGCCAGGGGCGACGCCGACGCTGTCGCCGCACATCTGCGCGCCCTCGACGAACTCGACCCGCGCCTGGCCGCGAGCTACCGGGCGCTGTCCTTGCGCACCGCCGAGCGGGTCGATTCCGATGCCGCCCTGATCGAAATGCTGGAGGAGCGTCGATGATGGACCCGAACCTGCGCGGCGCCTATAAGCCGGGCGAGCTGACCGTGCACCACGACCCGTCGGTGGTCGCCGCGGTCGCCAAGGCGCTGCGCGGCGTCGGCCGCACCGTCGGACTGGTGCCGACCATGGGCGCATTGCACGAAGGCCACCTCGAGCTGGTGCGCCGCGCCAAGCGGACCAATACCGTCGTGATCGTCTCGATCTTCGTCAACCCGCTGCAGTTCGGTGCGGGCGAAGATCTGGACAAATACCCGCGCACCCTCGACGCCGACGTGGAATTGCTGCGCGCGGAGGGCGTCGACCTGGTCTTCGCGCCGAGCGTGGCGGATATGTACCCCGAGGGTCCGCGCACAACAGTGCACCCCGGCCCGCTCGGTGTCGAGCTCGAGGGCGGAACGCGCCCAACGCACTTCGCGGGCATGCTGACCGTGGTCGCCAAGCTGTTGCAGATCACCAGGCCGAGCGAGGCATTCTTCGGCGAGAAGGACTATCAGCAGCTCACCCTGATCCGGCAGATGGTGCGGGACCTGAACTTCGACGTGTCGATCGTCGCCGTGCCGACCGTGCGTGAAGCCGACGGCCTTGCGCTGTCCTCGCGCAATCGCTACCTCGACGCCGGCCAGCGCGAGGCGGCCACGGCCCTGTCGGCCGCGCTGATCGCCGGTGCCCGCGCGGGCGGACTCGGCGCCGATGGTGTGCTGCGGGCCGCGCGTGCCGTCCTCGAAGCCGCTTCCGGTCTGGAGATCGACTACCTCGAACTGCGTTCGTCGAACCTCGACGCCGCGCCTGCCTCCGGCAATGCCCGGTTGCTCATCGCGGCCAAGGTCGGCGCCACCCGGTTGATCGACAACATGCCGGTCACCCTCGGCGCCACGATCGACGGCCACCCCAATCCAAGCACCCCGCCCGCCCAGGTATCGGTATAGGAAGGCGACGACGATGTTGCGCACCATGATGAAGTCGAAGATCCACCGCGCCACGGTGACCCACGCCGATCTGCACTACGTCGGCTCGGTGACAGTGGACCAGGATCTGCTCGACGCCGCCGATCTGCTCGAAGGTGAGCAGGTCTGCATCGTCGACATCAACAACGGCGCCCGCCTCGAGACCTACGTGATCGCCGGTGAGCGCGGTTCGGGCGTCATCGGGATCAACGGCGCCGCCGCCCATCTCGTGCACCCGGGTGATCTGGTCATTCTGATCGCCTACGGGATGATGGACGAGCGGGAGCTGAAGGAGTACTCGCCGAAGGTCGTCTTCGTCGACGACCGCAACCGTCCGGTCGAGCTCGGTTCCGATCCTGCGCACGCACCCGAGGGTTCCGGCCTGCTCACCCCACGCGACCTGTCGTTCGTCTGATAGCCGCAGGCGAGGCCGAGGATCGGGATCCTTATATGCTGCTGACGATCGACGTCCGCACCACCAGCATCGAGCTGGGGCTGTTCTCCGGCAGCGGTGCGCACGCGAAACTGGCGCGGCACTGGCGAATCCACACCAATCCGCTGCTGACCGCCGACGAATTCGCCATGCAGGTGCGCGGGCTGGTCGGCACCCATCTGGACGAGGTGGTCGGCGTCGCGGCGCTGTCCACGGTGCCGCCGGTGCTGCGTGAGCTGCGACTGATGTTGGAGCGGTACTGGAATCACGTACCGCATGTGGTGGTGGAACCCGGTGTGCGCACCGGTATTCCGTTGCTGGTCGACAATCCGAAGGAAGTCGGCGCTGATCGGATCGTGAACAGCCTCGCCGCCTTCGATAAGTTCGCTTCCGCGGCCATCGTCATCGACTTCGGTATCTCGACCTGTGTGGACCTGGTGTCGGCCAAGGGGGAGTTCCTCGGCGGTGTGCTCGCGCCCGGTGTGGAGATTTCCACCGAGGCGCTCATCGAACGTGCCGCGCTGCGCCGGGTGGAGCTGGCGCGCCCGCGGTCGGTGGTCGGCAAGAACACCGTGGAGTGCATTCAGTCCGGTGCCGTGTTCGGCTTCGCCGGCCTGGTCGACGGTCTGGTGGACCGCATCCGCGACGATTTCGATGCCTTCGCAGGTGACGATGTCGCGATCGTGGCCACGGGCGCGGGGGCCCCGCTGATCGTGCCGGAATCGGAAACCATCGAACATCATGAACCGCGCCTGACGCTGACCGGCCTGCGACTTGTCTACGAGCGCAATCAGCGCAACCGCCGCGTATGACAGCGTGGTCGCGACCGGCTGTGGTGCAGGTCATCGGTTCGGCGCCGATGTGCCTGCTACACTCATCGACGTGTATTTCCGTGTGAGCACCCAGGAGTGTTGTCGAGGCTGACCTGCCTCGACCGTTCGAGGCACGCCCGATGTCCTCGACCGCTGCACACTTCCTGGAGATTCGCTCATGCGTTCTTCTGTTCTTTCCCTTTCGCCCGCCCGTGACGCCCGCACGCTGAATGCGCGCGCCGCACGCGCCGCCAACCCGCTGCCGACCCGTTCGATCGCGCCCGCGCTGCCCACTCGGCTGCGTCCGGCAGACCTGCTCCGGTTGACCGACGAGGGCGCCGAGGACGTGCTGGTGGGCCGCTACGACCATCTGCTGCCCGCCGACGGGCACTGGCCGACCGAGGAGCGCTGGGCCGCCCGGCTGCTCTCCGATGACGAGGTCGACGTCTGGCTGATCAGCTGGACCCCGGACAGGTACACCGAACTGCACGATCACGCGGGTTCCATCGGCGCGCTCACTGTACTCAGTGGGGCGCTCGCCGAATACCGTTGGAACGGAACCGAATTACGCCACCGCACGCTGGTCGCCGGTGATCAGGCCTCGTTCCCGATCGGCTGGGTGCACGATGTCGTGCGCGCACCGGAGCCGCCCGCGGTGTCCGGCGTCGACGTGCCGATCGCCGTCGCCGATTCGATCGGCCCGCTGGACCCGACCCTCAGTGTGCACGCCTACTCCCCGCCATTGACCGCCATGTCCTATTACGAACTCACCGGACACGGCGGTCTGCGGCGTACCCGAACCGTCCTCACCGACCAGCCCGAAGGTGATATGTGATGAGCCCGCAGACCATCGACCAGATGCTCGACAGCGCGCGCACGCAGCTGCGCAGGCTGTATGCGTTCGAATTGCCGCAGGCGCTCGAACGCGGCGCGATCCTGGTCGATATTCGGCCGCAGGCGCAGCGGATTCGTGAGGGCACCATGCCCGGTGCCCTGGTGATCGAGCGCAATGTGCTGGAATGGCGCCTCGACCCGTCCAGCTCGGCCCGGCTCGCGCTGGCCACCGGCCACGACGTGGAATGGATCGTGCTGTGCTCGGAGGGCTACACCTCCAGCCTCGCGGCCGCATCACTGCAGCAATTGGGCCTGCACCGGGCCACCGACCTGGTCGGCGGCTATCAGGCATTGAAGGCGGCCGGGCTGCTCACCGTGGCGTCTCGGGCCCCGCATTTCGCCCGTGAGGTGGCGGCGCTCGCCTCGCTGTAGAAACCGGGCGTCGCCGGGCCGGGAGCAGCGGGTCAGCAGGGCCGGGCGGCGCGCGAAACGGTTTCCGGTGCACGCTAGGGTAGTTCAACGTGAGCACCCCGAACTCCCCTTCCACCGGTAGCTCCGCGGCATCGGCTCCCGCGGGCCGCGCCAATCGCCCCGACGACGTCGACGACGTTCCGGAGCAGATGCGGATTCGCCGGGAAAAGCGGGAACGCCTACTTGCCGAAGGCGGGCAGGCGTATCCGGTGGTCGTGCCGCGCACGCATTCCCTGGCCGAGATCCGTGCCGAGCATCCCGATCTGGCGCCCGATACCCAGACCGGCAGCATTGTCGGTGTCGCGGGCCGCGTCATCTTCATGCGCAATACCGGCAAGCTGTGCTTCGCCACCCTGCAGGAAGGTGACGGCACCAAGCTGCAGGCCATGATCAGCCTCAACGGTGTCGGCGCCGACGCGCTGGCGGCCTGGAAGGCCGATGTCGACCTCGGCGATTTCGTCTTCGTACACGGTGAGGTCATTTCCTCGCGTACCGGCGAGCTGAGCGTCATGGCCGATGAATGGAGCATGGCCGCCAAGTCGCTGCGCCCGCTGCCGGTCGCGCACAAGGAGATGAACGAGGAGTCCAGGGTCCGGCAGCGTTATGTCGACCTGATCGTGCGCCCCGAGGCCAGGGAAATGGCCAGGACGAGGGTCGCGGTCGTGCGTGCCCTGCGCAACGCGCTGGAACGTCGCGGATTCCTCGAGGTCGAGACGCCGATGTTGCAGACGTTGCACGGCGGCGCCGCCGCCCGGCCGTTCGTCACCCATTCCAATGCCCTCGATATGGACCTTTTCCTGCGTATTGCGCCGGAGTTGTTCCTCAAGCGTTGTGTTGTCGGCGGTCTGGAGCGAGTGTTCGAGGTCAATCGGAACTTCCGCAACGAGGGTGCCGACTCCACGCATTCGCCGGAGTTCGCGATGCTGGAGACGTATCAGGCCTACGGCACTTATGACGACTCGGCTCGCATGACCCGGGAATTGATCCAGGAAGTGGCCGAGGAAGCGTTCGGCACCCAGGTGGTGATGCTCGCCGACGGCACCGAATATGACCTTCGTGGTGAGTGGGCGACTGTCGAGATGTATCCGTCGCTGTCGGACTCACTGGGTGTGGAGGTCACCCCGGAAACGACGATTCCGGAATTACTGGCACTGGCCGAACGGGTCGGTTTGGAAATTCCGGAAGGCAAGGGCTACGGCCACGGCAAACTCGTCGAGGAACTGTGGGAGCATCAGTACGGCGACAAGTTGTACGCCCCCACATTCGTGCGTGACTTCCCGGTCGAGACATCTCCACTGACCAGGCAGCATCGCGACAAGGCGGGTGTCACCGAGAAGTGGGACCTGTATGTGCGCGGCTTCGAGTTGGCCACCGGCTATTCGGAGTTGGTCGATCCGGTGATCCAGCGTGAACGCTTCGTCGACCAGGCTCGGCTTGCCGCGGCTGGTGATGACGAGGCCATGGTGCTCGACGAAGACTTCCTCGCCGCGATGGAACACGGCATGCCGCCGACCACAGGAACCGGTATGGGAATCGACCGCTTGTTGATGGCGCTCACCGGTTTGGGAATCCGGGAAACGATACTGTTCCCAATTGTGCGTCCGGCCGCTCGCTGAGCGATCGGATTGCACGACTCCAGCTCGTCTTGGCATTTTTCGAATTAGAGGTATTCTTGCCTCGGGCAATCGGCCTAGTATGCGGGTCGCACGATTTCGAGAGGACGTTCATCTCATGGCAAAGAAGGTCACCGTAAGCCTGATCGACGATGTCGACGGTGAGTCCATCGCGGACGAGACCATCGAGTTCGCTATCGATGGTGTTTCGTACGAGATCGACCTGTCGTCGGCAAATGCGGCCAAGCTGCGGGAAGAGATGGAGCAGTGGGTTGCCAACGCTCGCCGCGTCAGTGGCCGGCGTCGGGTGAAGGCCGCAGCGGCCACCGGTGGCACCACCAAGAGCCGTGTTCCGATGGACCGCGAACAAACCGCGGCAATTCGTGAGTGGGCTCGCCGGAATGGTCACAAGGTGCATGCCCGTGGACGTATCTCCGCGGACATCACCGATGCCTACAACAAGGCAGCCAAGAGCTGATTCATTGAGGGCTGCCGCCGGGCGAATCGTGCGACGCCCCGGCGGCAGCCTTGTTTGTAGCAGCCGAAACACGGCACGATAGACCTGTGCGCAGGTCCGTAACCGCCAGAGCCGTGTCGTCCCGTCGAGCTGGGGTAATGGCACCGTGACAGCTTTCGTCGGATCAATTCTGCGGTTCACCGACGCGGAGGGGCATCGGCACGAACACATGCTGACCCCCGACCACCCGCGCGTCACCATCGGACGTTCCACACACGCCGATTTGTCCCTGCGCTGGGACGCCGAGGTCTCCCGGCTGCACGCGGCCGTCGAATATCTGGGCGCACAGTGGACGATCGTCGACGACGGCCTGTCCCGCAACGGCACCTTCGTCAACGGTGAGCGCCTGACCGGCAGGCGCAGGCTCATGGCCGGCGATCGCATTCGGGTCGGCACCTCGCTGGTCTCCTTCCACGAATTCGGCGCCGTCGCCGACGATGCCACCCGCGCCTCCACCGGGGCCATTCCCACCGCCCGCTCGCTCACCGATACCCAGCGTTCGGTGCTGGTCGCGCTGTGCCGCCCGTACAAACACGGCGCGGGCTTCGCCACCCCGGCCTCCAATCAGCAGATCGCCGAGGAGCTGTTCCTCAGCGTCGACGCGATCAAAACCCACCTGCGCGCCTTGTTCGCCAAATTCGGCGTCGAGGATCTGCCGCAGAATCAGAAACGGGTCCGCCTGGCCGCCCTCGCCATGCAGAGCGGCCTCATCTCCGACCGCGACCTGTGATCTAGCGGGCGCTGCCGGACGAAGTCCGCCATCTGCCTGCGCATGGCCGCAGCGCAGGCGGAGGTACGCGTAGACGCTCACTGATGGGCGCGAGCTTCTCAACGATGGTTGCGCAGCCTCGTTCCGTGTTGACTCGAAGACGGAATCGGAGCGCTGCTGCTCCGGCCGGATGGAGAGGAGCAGATCATGTCGGTAGGCCGAATCGTCGCGCTGGTGGTCGCAACGGTGGCGACCGGATTGATCGCGGGGGTTTTCTATGCCTATGCGATCTCGGTGATGCCCGCATTGGCGCGGATGGACGACCGCGCGGTGATCGAGACGATGCAGAAGATCAACGTCGTGATCATCAACCCGGCCTTCATGATCGGGTTCCTCGGCACGGTCGGGTTCACGGCATTGGCCGCGTTGCTGCACCTCGGGGCCGACCGTCGCATGACACTGATCTGGATCGGAGTCGCCTTGGTGCTCAACGTGATCGCGTTCGCGGTCACCGCCGGGCTGAACGTCCCGCTCAACGATCAGTTGATGGCTGCGGGTGATCCGGCCGCCATCGCCGACCCGGCGGCCGTGCGTGCGGATTTCGAATCCGCTTGGGTGCGTTGGAATATTGTCCGCGGTGTGCTGCACACGCTGGCATTCGTGGTGCTCTCGGGCGCGCTGTTCGCCGCGGGATTGCAGCAGGGGCGTGACGAGGCGACGAACGCGCAGGCGCCGACCCGAATGGCGGTCGCCCAGCCGATGCCCTGAGTGGAACTCGTTTCCGAACTTACCCGTCAGTAATGGCCGCATCTGCCCTGGTCGCGACGTACCGTTCTGAAACGCGTTCTAGAACTTGGGAGGGGCCATGCGCCGAGCACCCGCCACCGCCGTCATCGCCGCCGTCCTCGCCGCGCTGTGGATCAGCTCGGCGGGGGCGGCGCACGCCGAACGGTATCCGGTCGTCTACAACTTCTTCGCCGGGATACCGGCAGAACTGACCAACCCAGGCGGCTCCCTGCCCGGCTCCAACGACTGGTCCTGCCGACCCAGTGCCGAACATCCGAACCCGGTGGTCCTCGCGCACGGCACCGGTGGCGGAGCCCAGACGAACTGGGGCACCTACGTCGCGCTGCTGGCCAATGAGGGCTATTGCGTGTATTCGCTGACCTACGGCGCCTACGACCTGCCGTGGCCGATCTCGGCGCTCGGCGGGATGATGCCGGTCCAGGACAACGCCGCGGAGTTCGGTGCATTCGTCGATCGCGTGCTCGCGGCCACCGGCGCGGAGAAGGTCGATATCGTCAGCCATTCCCAGGGCGGGCTGGTCGGCAACTACTTCGTCAAACGTCTCGGCGGTGCGGACAAGGTGGACAAACTCGTCGCGCTCGCGGTGCCCTGGCTCGGCACCACCGCGTTCGGAATGGCCGATATCGCCGCGTTCGCGCGCGCGGTCGGGCTGGGTGCGGCGTGGAATTCGATCCCGTGCCTGGCCTGCGCGCAGATGCCGGCCGGTGGGCCGTTCCTCGCCGAACTCAACGCCGACGGCATCTACCACCCGGACGTGACCTACACCAACATCGTGGGCAGCATGGAGGAGATCGTGGTGCCCCATACTTCGGCGGTGGCGGCCGGCCCGAACACCACGAACATCGTCGTCCAGGACGGCTGCGCCCAGGACTACTCGGAACATCTCGCGATCGCGGGTAGCCCACGTGCCGCTGCCCACGTGCTCAATGCCCTCGACCCTGCCCACCCCAGGGAAGTGCCGTGTCAGTTCGTCGCACCCTTCACCGGCTGAGTCCGGCCGGATGGGATGTTCGCCCTGGACGCCGGATGTGACCGGCGCTCCCACTTTGTTCGCTGAGGGCAAAACCGAGCCGGAAACGAAACCTGCAACTGCCGCGTTATGAGTGAATGACCGTGCTGCCACCGGTCGGCAATAGAGTGGACCGGCGGCGGCGGAATCCTCCGCCAACTAGAGTGGAGGCGGGGGCCGCAACCCCCGGGCTTCATGGCAGGCTGACGGCTAGGTTCGTCGGGTTGGCGCCCAGGTTTGTTCGACAGCACACTGCGGCGTCTGTTGCCAGAATGTCGGAGCAGGAGAGTGAGGGAGCGATGTTCGAGAGGTTCACCGACCGCGCGAGGCGCGTCGTTGTCCTGGCCCAAGAAGAGGCCCGGATGCTCAACCACAACTACATCGGTACCGAGCACATCCTGCTGGGGCTGATCCATGAGGGTGAGGGCGTCGCGGCCAAGTCGCTGGAGTCGCTCGGCATTTCGCTGGAAGGCGTGCGCAGTCAGGTGGAGGAGATCATCGGCCAGGGCCAGCAGGCCCCGTCCGGTCACATCCCCTTCACCCCGCGCGCCAAGAAGGTGTTGGAGCTGAGCCTGCGCGAGGCCCTGCAGCTCGGCCACAACTACATCGGCACCGAGCACATCCTGCTCGGCCTCATCCGAGAGGGTGAGGGCGTGGCCGCGCAGGTGCTGGTCAAACTGGGCGCCGACCTCAACCGGGTGCGCCAGCAGGTCATCCAGCTGCTGTCCGGCTACCAGGGCAAGGAGCCGGTCGAGTCCGGTTCCCGCGGTGAGACCGGCACCCCGTCCACCTCGCTTGTGCTCGACCAGTTCGGCCGCAACCTGACCCAGGCCGCGCTCGAGGGCAAGCTCGACCCCGTCATCGGCCGCTCGAAGGAAATCGAGCGCGTCATGCAGGTGCTGAGCCGTCGCACCAAGAACAACCCGGTGCTGATCGGTGAGCCCGGTGTCGGTAAGACCGCCGTGGTGGAGGGCCTGGCCCAGGCCATCGTCAACGGCGAGGTGCCCGAGACGCTCAAGGACAAGCAGCTCTACACCCTCGACCTGGGTTCCCTGGTCGCGGGCAGCCGCTACCGTGGTGACTTCGAAGAGCGCCTGAAGAAGGTGCTCAAGGAGATCAACACCCGCGGCGACATCATCCTGTTCATCGACGAGCTGCACACGCTCGTCGGCGCGGGTGCTGCCGAAGGCGCCATCGACGCGGCCTCGATCCTGAAGCCGAAGCTGGCCCGTGGCGAGCTGCAGACCATCGGTGCCACCACCCTCGACGAGTACCGCAAGTACATCGAGAAGGACGCCGCCCTGGAGCGCCGGTTCCAGCCGGTCCAGGTGGGCGAGCCGACCGTCGAGCACACCATCAACATCCTCAAGGGTCTGCGCGACCGCTACGAGGCGCACCACCGGGTGTCCATCACCGACGGTGCTCTGGTGGCCGCCGCCACGCTGGCCGACCGCTACATCAACGACCGGTTCCTGCCGGACAAGGCGATCGACCTCATCGACGAGGCGGGCGCGCGCATGCGCATCCGCCGGATGACCGCACCGCCCGACCTGCGCGAGTTCGACGACAAGATCGCCGACGCTCGTCGCGAGAAGGAAAGCGCCATCGACGCGCAGGACTTCGAGAAGGCCGCGCGGCTGCGCGATAAGGAGAAGCAGCTCGTCGCCAAGCGGGCCGAGCGTGAGAAGCAGTGGCGCTCCGGTGATCTGGATGTCGTGGCCGAGGTCGACGATGAGCAGATCGCCGAGGTGCTGGCCAACTGGACCGGTATCCCCGTCTTCAAGCTCACCGAGGAGGAGACCACCCGTCTGCTCCGCATGGAGGACGAGCTGCACAAGCGGATCATCGGCCAGGAAGATGCCGTCAAGGCGGTCTCGAAGGCCATCCGCCGCACCCGCGCAGGCCTGAAGGATCCGAAGCGTCCGTCCGGTTCGTTCATCTTCGCCGGTCCGTCCGGTGTCGGTAAGACCGAGCTGTCCAAGGCACTGGCGAACTTCCTGTTCGGCGACGACGACGCCCTCATCCAGATCGATATGGGCGAGTTCCACGACCGCTTCACCGCCTCGCGGCTGTTCGGTGCCCCTCCGGGCTACGTCGGCTATGAGGAGGGCGGCCAGCTCACCGAGAAGGTGCGCCGCAAGCCGTTCTCGGTCGTGCTGTTCGACGAGATCGAGAAGGCCCACCAGGAGATCTACAACACCCTCCTGCAGGTGCTCGAGGACGGTCGTCTCACCGACGGCCAGGGCCGCACCGTGGACTTCAAGAACACGGTGCTGATCTTCACCTCGAACCTCGGTACCTCGGATATCTCGAAGGCCGTTGGTCTCGGCTTCACCCAGTCCAACGCCGAGGGCTCGAACTACGAGCGGATGAAGCTCAAGGTCAACGACGAGCTGAAGAAGCACTTCCGGCCGGAGTTCCTCAACCGCATCGACGACGTCATCGTCTTCCACCAGCTCACGACCGAGCAGATCGTCGAGATGGTCGATCTGATGATCGCCCGCGTCGAGAAGCAGCTGAAGAACAAAGACATGGCGATGGAACTCACCGACAACGCCAAGGCCCTGCTGGCCAAGCGTGGTTTCGACCCCGTGCTCGGTGCCCGGCCGCTGCGCCGCACCATCCAGCGCGAGATCGAGGACCAGCTGTCGGAGAAGATCCTCTTCGGCGAGATCGGCCCGGGCCAGACCGTCTCGGTCGACGTCGAGGGCTGGGACGGCGAAGGCTCCGGCGAGGACGCCAAGTTCACCTTTGTCGGCAAGGCGAAGCTGACCAAGGCCGGCGCCGAGGAGAAGCCCGAGGTCGTGCTGACCGGTGCTGCCGAAGGCACCACCGAGGCCGCCTCCGGCGAGTAGTACGCGAATAGGCAACGGGCCCGTCCCCCGGGTGGGGGCGGGCCCGTTGTCGGCTGTGTGGTCCCGCGCACGACGGATCACGGCAATGGAGTGGCCTTCCTGAATACCTCGAACGTGGACAGATAATTGTCGGCGCCATGCCCTTCGGCGATGGCCCGTTCGGCGATTCGCTGCATTGCCCTTGGCATTTCGGTATCGACCGACTGTTCCTCGCTGGTGCGGGTGATGTGCTCGAGGCCGTTGAGGTTCATCACCATGGTGCCGAGCGTCCCCGGGTACCGGCGGGCGTCGAGGTCGGGGGCGCGCGCGGCGAGGGATGCGGGGTCGAGGACAGTGGGCATGAACCAGTCGAGCGCCAAGTCGGCGAACTGCTGTGCCGACACATGCGCCGAACCGACCATGGCGGTCGCTTGCAGCCAGCCGTTCATGGTCGCGTACATCATGTGCAGCAGTGCGGTGTTGTACAGCACCGCGAGTTCGACCGCGTCGCCGAGATGACGTGGGTCGCCCAGGCTGGTCAGCGTCGAACGATGCCGATCGAAAACCTCGGTCGCGCCGCTGTACAGGAACACCGCGCCGGGTTCGCCGACCATCGGTGGCGGCACCATGATGGCGCCGTCGAGGTAGTCGATGTCGTGTTCACCGGACCAGGCGGCAGCCGCTTTCGTCTCGGAGGGTGTGCCGGAATTGAGGTTGATCAGGGTGCGTCCGGCGAGCGCCGCGACGGCAGGGGTGAAAACCTTGTACATCGCCGGGTAGTCCGCCAGGCACACGATGGTGAGTGGGCTCGCGTCGATCGCCTCGGCCACGGTGGCTGCCCGCCGTGCACCTCGGGCGACGAGTTCGTCGGCCTTGTCCGGGCTGCGGTTCCAGACGGTGAGCGGGTGACCTTTGCGGATCAGGGTGTGGGCCAGTGCCAGGCCCATTGGGCCGAGGCCAACGAGAGTGACAGGTTGCGTGTCGTTCGAATGCTGTGTCGCCATGACGGTTACGGCAAAGTCTCACATTGATGTGAGAGTCAAGTCTGGGTGAGGCGGGGAGCGGCATATGCGAATCGGAGACCTGGCCCATCACACAGGCGTCAGTGTCCGGTTGCTGCGCTACTACGAGGAGCAGGGGCTGCTGCGCCCGGTGCGCAAGCCGAGCGGCTACCGCGAATTCCATGAGGACGACATCCGGGTGGTGCGCAATATCCGCACCCTGCTGGCCGCAGGCCTCAACACCCGGATGATCGCTGATGTACTCCCGTGCATGATCGATGAGGGCACGGTCCTGGCGCCCGCCTGTCCCGGCATGCTGCCGGACCTGTACCGCGAACAGGAACGGATCGACAAGGCAGTGGCCGACTTGCTGGCCACCCGTTCGATCCTGGATTCGATCATCGCCGCCGCACAACCCGCCACAGGCGAACCCGATGATTGCCTGGTCGCCGCGGGCGCTTCAGCAGGCTGACGCCGACAGCCGGTCTACTGCCAGCCGGGCCGCACCAGCCCCGATTCGTATGCCAGCACCACTAATTGGGTGCGGTCGCGGGCGTCGAGTTTGGTGAGGATGCGGCTGACGTGGGTGCGGGCGGTGGCGGGGCTCATGAACAGTCGCTCACCGATCTCGGCATTGGTGAGGCCTTCGGCGACCAGGGTGAGGACCTCGCGTTCTCGGTCGGTGAGCTCGGAAAAGGTCGCGGGCGGCGGCTGTTTGGCGTGCTCGGAGAATTCGGCGATCAGGCGGCGGGTGACGCCGGGTGACAGCAGCGCGTCACCGGCCGCGACCACCCGGACCGCGCGCACCAGATCCGCGGGCTCGGTGTGTTTGACCAGGAATCCGGTCGCCCCGGAGCGCATCGCCTCGAAGACGTACTCGTCCAGCTCGAAGGTGGTCAGCACGACCACCTTCACCTCGGCCAGTTTGGGATCGTCGGCGATCATGCGGGTGGCGGCCAGGCCGTCGAGGATCGGCATCCGGATATCCATCAGCACCACATCGGGGGTGAGCGCGCGCGTCATTCGCACGGCCTGCTCACCGTTATCGGCCTCGCCCACCACCTCGATACCGTCCTGGGCGTCGAGCAGCGCGACGAACCCGCCGCGGACCAGTGCCTGATCGTCGGCGACCAGCACCTGAATGGTCATCGCAGCTCCGCTTCGCCATGGCCGTCGGCCGCATCCTGGTGTACCTGTCCACCCACACCTGCCCGCACCGTCGTCGATGAGCTGTCCGAGCAGGCAGCCTTTCGCGCCGCGGAGGCGAGTCCGGGCGACGGGTCGTACGCGTGGCCCGTGCGATCACCGCGGTCGGCGCCGCCGGGCTCGGGACGCGAGGAGTCAGCGGATTCGACGTCGTTGTCGGTGTGGCTCGCAGCCGAATTCTCCGGCATCGTCGTGCCGGTGGTCCCGTCGCCGTTGGGGCGCCGTGCGTCGCTGGACGGTTCCGAACCGCCGGTGCCCGGCGACGCGGGTTCGGCCCCAGCACCCCCGGCCGCAGGCGGATTGATGCCTTCGGCAGAGGCCGCCGACCCGCGCGCGGCGGCGGAGTCCCTGTCGGCGCGTCGCGGTTCCGGACGTTCAGCCGACACCGCACGAACGGGCAATCGTGCCGCCACCCGGAAGCCTCCGCTCGGCCGCGGCCCGGCGGTGAGTGCGCCGCCGAGCGCATGGGCCCGTTCGCGCATCCCGATAATGCCGTTGCCGCCGGTGGTTCCGGTGCGCACGGGTGCGCTGGTGGGGCGGGTGTTGTCGATGGTGAAGTCGACCGAGTCCGGGGTGTAGCGCACGGTGACGGTCGCGTCGGCGCCCGGTGCGTGCCGGACGACATTGGTCAGCGATTCTTGGATGATTCTGGCCGCCGCCACATCGATGACGCTCGGCAGCGGCGTCACCGTGCCGAGCACCCGGGTATGCACTGTCAGCCCGGCTTCGCGGATGCGATGCAGCAGTTCGTCCAGATCGGCGATGGTCGGTGCGGGGGTGCGCGGCGCAGCGGGCTGTGGTTCGGTAGGCGCCATCTCGGCATCGCTCGTCGGCTTATCGCCCCGCTGGGGCGCTGCCTCGGTGGACGCGCCGGTCGCTTGCGCACGGCGGGCCGCACGGCGCATCTCGGTACTGCGCCGTCGAGCTCGGGCCCGGCGCCGTCGGCCCCGGCGAGCCCGTTCGGTGGGGTCCGACAGCGATTCCGGCTCGGCATCGATGGCCTCGCCACCGACCGGATTTCCGGTCCGAATCGTGTGCAACAGCGTATGCACCTCGGCGAGCGCGTCCTTGCTCGCGCCTTTGATCGCAGCCAACGCTGACGCGGCCTGCTCGGGTTTGCGGTCGAACAGCTCCAACGCCACCGAGGCCTGCACATTGATCAGCGACAGGCTGTGGGCCAGCACATCGTGCAGTTCCCGCGCGATGGCCAGCCGCTCCTCGCTGGCCTGCCGTCGCCGCTGCGCCTCCTCATCGCGCCGGGCCGCTTCCGCGCGCTGCCTGCGGGCTTCGAGTACGGACTGACGCTGACGAATCCCTTCGGCGATACCGACCAGCACCGCCAGCCAGGCCATGAGCCCGAAGATCTGCCATACCCCTGTCGGCCGGCCGAGCAGCGCGGGCAGCGGCCAGACCATCGCCAGGTAGCCGAGCGGAACCAGCGGGTAGGTCCACCACCGTGATCCACGGGTCGCCGCGGTGAGGAAGGCGATGACCAGCGACAGGAAGATCGGCCCGTAGCCGTAGTCGAGCGACAGATAGGTCACGCACGCGGCGAGCGTGACGAACAGGACCGGCAGCGGTTCATATCTGCGGAACAGCAGCGCTACCGGCCCGACCAGCAGCAGCGCGTAGCCGAGGGCGTCGAGGGACCGCACTCCGGTCTGTCCGAAGTTGGCCCCGCGCCCGCCGAACACCTGCACCAGAGCGACGACAAGCGCCACCCCCCAGTCCCATCCGACCAGGCCCCGACCCGCCATCCCGAACTCCCGCACGTTATGCACCCTATTCGCCCAGCAGCCGGAATCCATCCGTACCGACACGTATTTCCCCGATACGCGCCGCGCACACCCCGATTCCGCCCGATCTCCTACGACGCCGGACGTATTCGAAGCCGCGTCGCGGGACGGATGTGATCGCGGCGTGCGGCGAGGAGGGTTTCGGTCATGACGGATTCGATTGTGGTGACAACTCAGCTGACCAAGCGGTACGGCACCCATCGCGCGGTGGATCGGGTGGATATGCGGGTGGAGCCGGGGGAGATCTACGGATTCCTCGGCCCCAACGGTGCCGGCAAGACGACGACGTTGCGCATGCTCGTCGGATTGATCGCCCCGACGGAGGGTGCGGCCACCGTACTCGGCCACCGGCCGGGCGATCCCGCGGTGGTGCGCAGAATCGGTGTACTGATCGAGGGCCCTGGCTTCTATCCCTATCTCTCCGGCCGGGACAACCTGCTGGTCATGGCCCGCTATCGCGGGCTGGGGCGGGCGGAGGTGGACGAAGCGCTCGACCGGGTCGGGCTGACCGGGCGAGCCGATGACCGCTACCGCGCCTACTCCCTCGGCATGAAGCAGCGGTTGGGGGTCGGCTGCGCTCTCCTTGGCCGACCCGACCTGCTGATCCTGGACGAGCCGACCAATGGTCTCGACCCGGCAGGCATGGCGGAAATGCGTTCGCTGATCACCGATCTGGCCGCAGACGGACACACCGTGCTGCTGTCGAGTCACATGCTCAGTGAGGTGCAGGAGATCTGCGACCGGGTCGGCGTCATCTCCGGCGGCAGATTGCTCGCAGAATCGACGGTGACCGAATTGCGTGGCGCCTCATCCCTGTTGGTCCGCGCCGAGCCCGCAGAGCTGGTGTTCCCCGCGATCCGCGCGGTGATCGGTGAGCCGGTGATGTTCACCGCGGCCGGTATCCGCGTCGAGGCGGGTGCCGACGCGGCGCCCAAGGTCGCGCGCGCGGTGGTCGAATCCGGCGCCGATCTGCTCGAACTGCGTGTCGACGAGAAATCCCTCGAGGAAGTGTTCTTCGAGATGACCGGGCTGGAGGCCGTGAAATGAGTGTGCGTACCGCGACGACGATGTCGGATCTGATCGCCAGTGTGCGGGCCGAACGCCTGCGGCTGATCAGATGGCCTGCGTTCTGGATCATTATCGGTACCTGGATCCTGCTGAACCTCACCTTCGCCTACCTGTTCAACTATTTGGCCTATCGGTCCGGTGAGCAGACAGCGATGTCGGATGGCCTGCCGAAAGACCAACTGCTGCACCAGATGCTGCCCGCGGCGGTGCCGGAGGTGTTCACGCAGGGCATGGCCATGTTCGGTGGCGCGCTCATGCTGATCCTCGGTGCGCTGACGATCGGCAGCGGCTACGGGTGGGGGACCTGGAAGACGGTGCTCACTCAGGGGCCGTCGCGGATCGTCGCGATCTCGGGGACGCTGATCTGCCTCGCGGTGGTGGTGGTCGGGTTGGTGGTCGCTGCCTTCGCTGTCGATCTCGGTGCGGCGTCACTGATCTCGAGCAGTGAATCGCAACAGCTGGTCCTGCCGTCGCTTGGGCATTCGCTGGTCGGAATCGTCAGCGGCAGCCTGATTCTGGGGATGTGGACACTGGCCGGTGCGCTGATCGGAGCGATCGCCCGCGGGCCTGCCCTCGCCGTCGGCCTCGGCCTGATCTGGGTGCTGGTGGTGGAGAACCTACTGCGCGGTGTCGCGGGCATCTTCGGGCCGATCGAGGTGGTCACCGATCGGCTGCCCGGTACCGCGGCGGGTTCGCTGGCCGGCGCGATGCGCACGACCGTGGGTCCACCCACACCCGGCGTGCTCGACATCCTGACCCGTACCGAGTCCGTGATCGCGCTGGCGATTTACACGGCGGCTTTCGTGATCGCCACTGTCTGGCTGATCCGCAGGCGCGATCTGGTCTGAATGTCAGCGTCCGAGCAGCGCGTGCGCGAGCTGCCGCAAGGCCACGGTGATCTCTGCCTGGGTCAAGCCGCGTGCGCGTTGTTGCTGGTAGACCTCGGCGGCCAGCGGGGCGAGCAGGGGATCGACCAGCGCGTCGGTGTGGTCGAGCTCGGCCGCGCGCAGCAATGCCCGTACATGGGCGAACCAGAACCCGTAGGCGCCGGTGCCGAATCGCGCGCCGCCGGTTTCGGCGCCGAGCACCAGCCCGGAATGGGTTTCCAGGAGTTCGAGCATGGCCGCGTAGAAGGCGGCCAGGCGTTCGGCGGGGGCCGCGCCGGGGCCGAGTGGCGGTTCGCCGCGCAGTAGTCGTTCCTGGAGCGCCCGTTCGTGTTCGTCGAGCAGAGCGACGGCGATCGAATTGGTGTCCGGATACCGGCGATACAGGGTGCCGCGACCGACGCCTGCGGCCTTGGCGATGTCGTCCATGGTCACCGTGCGCGGATCGCGTTCGGCGAAGAGCTCGGCCGCCGCGGTGAGTACCTTGGCCCGATTGCGCGCGGCATCGGCGCGCTCGACGGGCGCTTCCGGTGGGCCGCCCGCACCGATGGCGAGCAGGTCAGCAGGGGGTTCCATGACAACGACTGTAACCGAAGGAAGATTAAGTGGACAAGATGTCCACTTGTGCTCTACAGTCGCTCTCAGTAACAAGCGGACGCAATGTCCGGTTAATGGGAGGTATCCGATGGCCACACTGCTGCACCTCGACGCGAGCGCGCGGAGCCAGTCGATCAGCCGTGAATTGAGCGCCGCCTTCGCCGACGTATGGCGCGCCGGGAACCCGGACGGCGACTACCGATACCGCGATCTCGCGGTGGATTCGGTGCCCTTCATCGACCAGGGCTGGACCGAGATCTGCGATCTGGTGCTCGCCGAAGGCGATACCGATCTGGAGCGCATCGGGGAATTGGCGCGCACCCCGGCGCAACGGGCGGCATGGCGGATCGCTGGTCCACTGCTGGACGAGCTGCTCGCCGCCGATGTCGTGCTCATCGGCACGCCCATGTACAACTATTCGGTCCCGGCCGCTCTCAAGGCCTGGATCGATCAGGTGGCCTTCCCGCGAATGTCGCTGGGGCAGCGCCGATTCGTCGTGGCCACCGCGCGCGGCGGTGCGTACTCACCCGGCTCACCCAAGGCCGAGTTCGACCACCAGGAACGCTATCTGCGCGATTTCTTCGCCGGCCATTTCGCGGTGCGGGACGCGGTATTCGTCAATGCGGAACTGGCCAATTCACGCCTCGACCCGGCGCTGGCGCATCTGCGCGACAAGTATGAACAGTCCTATGACCTCGCCCTGGCAACGGTGCGCGAGCTGGCAGGGGAGTACTGACGATGAGCTGGTTGATCCTCGGTTTTGCGGGCCTGGTGGAGATCGCCTGGTCCCAGAGCATCAAACCGACCGAGAATTTCACTCGTCCATTGCCGACGCTGCTGTGCTTCGCACTCGGGGCATTCGCGGTCTACCTGCTGTCGCGGGCAATGCAGTCGCTGCCGGTTGGCACCGCGTACGCGGTTTTCACCGGTATCGGCGCTGTCGGTGCCATCGTGCTCGGCATGGTCGTGCATCGTGATCCGTTGAGCGCGGGCCGGTTTCTGGCGATGTCGCTGATCGTCGGCGGGATCGTGCTGGCCAAGGTGACCAATCCCGGCTGATCGATGACTGGTCCGGCAAACGGTTCGACGGTCCCGCGAGCGCGGGTAAGGTCGGTCTGATGGTCGATCAGCAAGTGCGTTTTCCGGACCTGTCGGCACGGCCTTACGAGCTCACTGTCGAGCGTGTCATGGCCGCCTCACCGACATTGTTGTACCTGGCGTTGACCCAGGGCTTCGATATCTGGTTCGCGATACCCGAATCGGTCCGCATGCGTCCGCAGGTGGGTGAACCCTTCTACTTCGAAGCCGACAATCAGGGCACGCCCGTCCCGCATTATGGCCGCTTTTTGAGGCTCGAACCCGATCGGCTCGTCGAGCTGACCTGGGTCAGCGGCGAGGGTGGCACCGAGGGTGCGGAGACCGTGGTGCGAGTGGATTTCGTCCACCAGCCGCGTGGTATTCGAATCAAACTGCGGCACAGCGGTTTTCCGAACCAGGAAGCCTGCGATCGGCATCGTGCCGCCTGGCCGGCGGTACTGGAACAGCTGGACAAGCGAACGGCTGCCGCGAGCTGAGCGCTGCGGGTAGGTTCGAGCGAGAACGCTAGAAATCTCATTGTGGAAAGGACTGTGATGCCCACACGTACCGCGCGCACCGCATGGACCGGCGGCCTGCAGGATGGCACCGGACAGGTCGAGCTGGCCAGCTCGGGTGCAGGCAAGTACGACGTGTCGTTCCCGAAGCGCGCCGCCGACGCCGCTGACGGCACCACCAGCCCGGAGGAGCTGATCGCCGCGGCGCACTCGTCCTGCTACGCGATGGCCCTGTCGGCCGAGATCGGCAATGCCGGCGCGACACCGCGAAGCCTCGATGTCACTGCCGATGTCACCCTCGGGCCGGACCCGGCGGGCGGCTTCCGCATCAGCGGGGTGAAGATCACCGTCCGCGGCCGCGTCGACGGTCTCGACGCAGCCGGCTTCATCACCGCAGCCGAGGCCGCCAAGGCGGGCTGCCCGGTCAGCAAGGCGCTGGCAGGCGTCGACAACATCGCACTGGACGCCGCACTGGAGTCCTGAGCCGGATCGCCCGGTTGCCGCCGGGCAGACCCGATAACGACGAAAGGGCAGTGCCGGTCCAGGACCGACACTGCCCTTCGGCTTCTCGATGCGGATCAGTCCGCGACGGCAGCTGCTGCCGCAGGCACCGGTGTATCGGTGCGGTTGGCGAACTCGGTGAGCAGCGCGTAGCCGAGGCCGAGGCAGGCCCACAGCGTCGTCGATACCGCCAGCGAGGACACCCGGAACTCCCACAGCAGGCTCGCCGGGAAGTCGGCGCTGACCTCGTTCACGCCGGGGAGCACGATGTAGCCGATCGCGGTGAGTAGCACGAACGTGCCGACGCCGGCCGTCAGCCGCAGCGTATCGAGCCGACCGGCGAGCAGTTTCCACACATACACACCGGCGCTGACCGCAACCAGGCCGAGCAGGACCGCCGCAACCCACAGCAGCGTCCGGTCGTTGATGGTCTCCGGATCACCGACGGCAGGGGGATTGGCCGGGTATTTGAAGAACGGCACCGCGATGATCGCGGCCCAGCCGCCGATGCCGAGCCCGAGCGCGAGCTTCGGCCCGGACAGTGCGGTGTAGCGGCGCGCGACATGCGCGACGGCAGCGAAGATCGCGCCGAACGCCATTCCAGCGAGCCCGAGCGCAAGGAACTGGCCCGCCTTCTGACCGGAGCGGCTGACCAGCGGTTCTTCCTCGTCACCATGGCTGTGGCCGCCACCGTCGGCGGCCGCGTCACCGTCGGCGTGTGCCGATTCGGCGGCCGCATTGGCCTCCTCGATGGCGATCGCCGCTTCGACCTTGGGTTCGCCGACGAAATAGCCGACGGTGCCCGCCAACAGACCGGCGATCAAGCCGGCCAGCAGACCACGGAGCAACAGGGTGCGCAGAGTTCCGATCAGTGGCACGGAAGGCCCAGCAGATGACGACCGTCGTGCATCAGCTCATGCATGTACATCCCGCTGCGCGAGATGGCGCCCTGATCGAATCCGACCAGGTAGAGCGTGAGCAGAGCGAGCAGTACGACACCGACCGTGATGAGCACGGTTGCCAGGGAATCGGTGATCCGGGCGGATGCGCCAGGGGAGTGCACGATGGCCATTCCAGTCCTCCTTGGGATACTCGCGTCCCGTCGAGTGGTCGCGGAGGTGCCGGTGTCTGGCTTTCCGGCACCGAGCTCGGTGGCTGGAACACAGTGGCGCGACCGCTCCGGATTTACACCGGATTACCGCGTCACCTTCGCGTTTGTCCTTCGAACTGTGACACCCAACGGCGGCCGTCGTCAATACAGTGTGGCGACGGCTGCCGTTGCGGGTTGGTCTCAGCTGGAGGACGAGGCCTTGCCCGTCACGTCCAGGACGACCTCGAATTCGAGCAGCGAGGCCCCGGTCGCGACAGGCTTGTTCTGCTGGCCCGCGTGCGCCTCGCGGGCAGGTCCATCGCGCCAGGCCGCGAAGGATTCTTCCGAATCCCACTGGGTGACCACGAAGTAGCGGTTCTCGCCCGCGGTCGGCCGCAGCAGCTGGAAGCCGAGGAAGCCCGGCGAGTTCTCCACCGCGTGCGCCCGGTGGGCGAAGCGCTTCTCCAGCTCGGGGCCCGCGCCCTCGGGAATCTCGATCGCATTGATCTTCACAACAGACATGCCTCGATTGTGCCCCTTCCCGCTGCGGCGACCGGCAGGTGCGGTCGGTATCACCGACCGGTGCGGCACAATCGCGGACGTGTTGTACGACGAGGGCGGGACGGGCACGCCGCTGGTGCTGCTGCACGGCCTGATGGGAAGTGCCAGAACCTGGCGTGATCACCTGGACTGGCTGCGCGGCTTCGGGCACGTGTACACCTTCGACGCGGCCGGGCACGGCAGGCCCGCGCCCGCCGAGCTGAGTACCGAGGCGTTCGTCGCCGATCTGGCGGCCGCGACCGCACTCATCACCGAGCCGATGGTGGTGATCGGGCATTCGATGGGCGGATTGCACGGCTGGATGTTCACCGCACAGTATCCGGAACGGGTGAAAGCGCTGGTTGTCGAGGATATGGCGCCTGATTTCACCGGCCGGACCGCCGCGCACTGGGCCGCGATGATCGAGGCCTGGCCGCAGCCGTTCCCGGACGAGGCGGCGGTGCTCGACTTCTTCGGCCCGGTCGCCGGACGCTATTTTCTCGCCTCGTTCGAGCACGGCCCCGACGGCTATCGCCTGCACGGCTCGGTGGCGACATTCCGCGATATCTCCGAGGAATGGGGGACGAGGGACTTCTGGACCCAGTGGCGCACGATCCGCGTGCCCGCGCTCCTGCTCGAGGGCGAGCACACCATCACTCCGCCCGGTCAGATGCGGGCCATGGCGGCCGCGCACCCTGGCGCCGAGTACGTGCTGGTTCCGGACGCGGGCCATCTGGTGCACGACGATCAACCCGGGCGTTATCGCGCCGAAGTGAGCCGGTTCCTCGACCGCGTGCTCGCGGCCGCCGGCACCGACGAAGGCCTGATCAACGGCGCGTAAGCGGGCCTCCCTTCGCCGTCGCAAAGGAGCGGCGGTGCCGGATCAGCTGCCTGGTTCGGTGTGCCCGGTCTCGCCCGCCAGTGCGAACAGCCCGTCGGCGGTCTGCTCGATCAACCCGTCCACCAGCAGTGAATCCAGGGCCCGATCCCGCTGACCAGGATCGCGGGTCCAGGCCATATCGAGCCGCACCCGTTCCACCGGGCCGGACGAGTCGCGCAGCACGTCCATGAGCCGTCCCCTGGCTTGCCGGTCGGTACCCTCGTACTTCTGTGTCCGCCGCACCACCTGCGACGCAGGTCTGCCTGCCTCGATCCACGCGCACCGCGGCAGCGGACAGTCGTCGCAGCCGGGGGTGCGTGCGGTGCAGATCAGCGCGCCCAGTTCCATCAGCGCGGCGGAGAAGGTGGCGGCGCGGGGGACCGGTTCCGGAAGCAGCGCCTCGGTCTCGCGCAGGTCCCGCGCCGATGGGTTTCCCGCATCGGCACGGCCGTGTACGGCGCGGGCGACTACTCGACGAACATTGGTGTCCACCACCGGGACTCGCTGCCCATAGGCGAAACACGCGACGGCCCGCGCGGTGTAATCGCCGATTCCGGGCAGGCCGAGCAGGACCTCGACATCCTCTGGGACCTGATCGCCGTGCTCGGTTGCCAGCACCCGCGCGCATTCGTGCAACCGCAGCGCGCGCCGCGGGTACCCGAGCTTGCCCCATGCCCGCAGCACCTCCGCCTGCGAGGACGCCGCCATGGCCGAGGGCACCGGCCAGCGCGCCACCCATTCCCGCCAGATCGGTTCGACCCGCGCCACCGGGGTCTGCTGCAGCATGATCTCGCTCATCAGGATCTGCCAGGCGCTCACGCCTTGGTGTCGCCACGGCAGGTCACGTGCGGTGATTCGGTACCAGTCCAGCAGGGCGTCGGCGTCCACCGGGTTGTGCGCTCCGTTCGGTGTCGATCTCATGTGCTGCTCACAGCGCTCGTTCGGGCCTGGCCAGACGGTGTTTGCGGGTCCGTAACGAAAACCGACTCGTCGGTAACACGCAATCTGTGCAAAATGGACACATGCCTCAGACGAACCCGATCAGCGCCTGGAAATCCCTTCGCAACGGCAACGACCGTTTCGTCAACGGCACGTTGCAGCATCCTAATCAGGGTGCGGCCGACCGAGCCAAGCTCGTCGGCGGCCAGCATCCAACGGCCATCCTCTTCGGTTGCGGAGACTCTCGCGTCGCTGCCGAACTCATCTTCGACCAGGGGCTCGGCGATATGTTCGTCGTGCGCACCGCTGGCCACGTCGTCGACTCCTCGGTGCTCGGGTCCATCGAATACGGCGTGGAAATCCTGAACGTGCCGCTGATCGTGGTGTTCGGCCACGACAGCTGTGGCGCGGTGAAGGCCACCCTCGACGCTCTCGACGGTGGCGATGTGCCGGGCGGCTTCATCCGCAGCCTCGTCGAGCGCGTCACCCCGTCGATCCTGCTCGGTCGCCGGGAAGGACTGTCCACCGTCGACGAGTTCGAAGCACGCCACGTCCAGGAGACCGCCGAGCTGCTGCGCCAGCGTTCGTCGATCATCGCCGAGCGCGTTGCCGACGGCCGATGCGCGATCGCGTGTGTCACTTACACATTGGCCGACGGCAAGGCGAAGCTGCACGGTTCGATCGGCGATATCGGCGAGGTCGCCTGACCCTCGAACGCTCGGATACGCCCAGCTCTCAGTGGGTGCGCGGGTCGTCCTCGACACGGTTGAGCCCCCGACACGCCGTGCCCCTGAGTTGCTGTGCCGAGCGGTGCGCTTACCGTTGAGTCGTGCTGGAACCGAATGGACCGCTGCCTCCGGAGATTTATTGGCGGCGTCGTGTTTTTGCCATCGGCATACTGGTCGTCGCGCTCGTGCTGGTGATCTGGCTGGTGGTTACGGTATCGCGCGGCGGAGATTCGCCCGGCGATACGACGGCGGCGGCGAATTCGTCGACCGAGACGAACAAGCCCGCGGGTCAGGTCTCGACCAAGAAGGAATCGTCGGCCGCCGCCGAGTCGACATCGTCGAAACCGGCTACGCCGAGCAGTGGTGCGCCGGTCGCCGCTGGCCAGTGCTCGGATCAGTCGCTCGCGGTGAAGGTGACCGTCGCCCAGCCCACCTACCGGGTTGGTGAGCAGCCGGTATTCGGCATCGTGATCACCAATATCTCCGCCGACGCCTGCACCCGCGATATGGGTTCCGGACTTCAGCAGGTCTCGGTGCACACCCTCGACGGTCAGCGCAGGCTGTGGGCGAGCACCGACTGCTACCCCGACGGCGAACCCGATGAGCGCACGCTGAAGCCCGGCGAGCAGGCCGCCTTCACCGTCACCTGGACCGGCAACACCTCCCAGCCGGAATGCGCAGGGGAGCGGTTGCAGGTCCCGGCGGGCGCGTACAACGTCGTCGCCCAACTGGGCGCCATTCGCAGCGCGGCGGAGCCGTTCAACATCGCCTGAGGGGCGCTAACCCTTGCCCTTACTCAGGCCCGCGAGCCGGATCGCGCCGCGCAATGACGTCGCTTCGATCAATTTCATCGGCGATGATTTCGCGTCCGTTCCCGGCGGGACGATCGCGGTGGTGAAACCGAGCCGCTCGGCCTCGGCGAGGCGTCGCGCGGTCGCGGTCACCCGGCGGACCTCGCCGGCGAGACCGACCTCACCGAGGATCACCCAGCCCGGCTCGAGCGCGGTGTCACGTGCCGAACTCGCGATCGCCAATGCCACCGCGAGATCGGCGGCGGGCTCGATCAACCGCATACCGCCGACGGTGGCCGCGTAGATGTCCTGCTTGCCCACGTAGAAGCCGCAGCGGCTCTGTAGCACCGCCAGGATCATCGCCACCCGGTTGTAGTCCAGCCCGCTCACCGCGCGCCTGGGTGCGGGCACCTGGGTGTCGACGGTCAGCCCCTGGACCTCACCAACCAGCGGGCGCTTACCGTCCAACGCCACTGTGACCGCCGTGCCGGGCACCGAATCGGTGCGGTGGTGCAGGAACAGCCCCGACGGGTCGGCGACACCGGTGATGCCGTCGTCGTGCAGTTCGAAGCAGCCCACTTCATCGGCGCTGCCGAAGCGATTCTTGATCCCGCGCACCATGCGCAGCGTCGAGTTCTTATCGCCCTCGAACTGCAACACCACATCCACCAGATGCTCCAGCGTGCGCGGACCAGCGACCGCACCGTCCTTGGTGACGTGGCCGACCAGCAGCACCGCGATACCGCTCGCCTTCGCCAGCGCCGTCAACGACGCCGTCACCGCGCGCACCTGGGTGACGCCACCGATGACACCATCGGTGTCCGGAGCGAGCATGGTCTGCACCGAGTCGACCACCAGCAGCGTCGGGCGCACCTGTTCGACATGCCCGAGCACGATCGATAGATCCGATTCCGCCGCCAGGTACACCCGCTCGTGCACCGCGCCCGTCCGGTCCGCACGCAGCCGGACCTGCCCGGCCGATTCCTCGGCGGTCACATACAGGGCCCGCTCGTCACGGGCGGCGGCCCAGCGATGGGCGACCTCGAGCAGCAGCGTCGACTTGCCGACCCCCGGCTCACCCGACAGCAACACCACCGATCCGGCGACCACACCACCGCCGAGTACCCGATCCAGCTCCTCGACACCGGTGGACCGGGCCGCGGTGAGCTTGGAGTCGATCTGTGAGATGGGTGAGGCAGCCGTACTCGGCAGCATGGCTCGCCGCCCGGCCGGTGCCGCCACCGCGGGCGCGACCTCTTCCACGGTGCCCCACGCACCGCAGTCGGGGCATTTACCCACCCATTTGGCCACCTCGTGCCCGCACGCGGAGCACTGGAACACCGGCTTGCTCTTTGCCACACGCGCACCCTACGCATCAGGACCGACAGGGCAGAACGGCCGCCACACCCGAAGGTGTGACGGCCGTTGAGCTGTGGGTCCGGTGGGCTCAGTGTCCGCCGCCGGAACCGCCTTCGCTCGCCTTGGACAGGTCCGACTCGTGCCGCTCGGCCACGGTGCCCGCATCGACCGGCACCTCCATCTGCACGGTGCCGTTCTCCTTGAAGTCGAAGGTCACGGTGTAGGTGAGGCCGGGGACGATGTCCTTGGTCAGGCCGGTGATCTCGATCCGCGCCGGATCGGCCTCGGGGTCCTCGCCCTCGGCGGCGGGCTGGTTCGGCGCCTCGGTGGTGGTCGGGGCGGCCGTGGTGGTCTCGGTGCCGTGCTCGCCCTCGGCGCCGTGCTCACCGGACGCGGCGGTGGTGGTGTCGGCGCCCGCGGCGACGACGGTCTGCTGCGGCTGCAGTTTCACCGTTGACCCACCGTCGGGCGCGGTGATCTTCACTTCGCCCAGATCGGTGCTGATCTTGGTGAGCTCGTCGGCGGTCGTCTCGCTGTTGTTGACGAACGACAGCGCGAGCAGGGCCTTACCGCCCGCGACATTGGTGTGCTCGCCGCTGGGCGGGAAGACGATGTGCACATTGCGCAGCGAGATCTTGCCGACCTCCGCGTGGTTGCCGTTGATCGCGGCCACCTGGTCGGCGGTCTGCGAGATCTGGCCGGCGCTGCAGCCGGTCAGGGCGAGCGCCGCGCCGGCCGCGAGGGCCGCAACCATCGTCATGCGACGCCGCGGGGTCGTACCTGCCGCCGGGGCGGTCACAGCTTTCAGGGCAGTCACGGGTTGTCCTCCATGTCGAGCGGGCTCACTCCAACTAGGGACTGTAGTAGTTGCTGCCGCGAACCGGGCGCGCGGGGAGTAGGTGTTGGCGTTCGGATTGTCGGCGCGCTCACGTGTGCGCGTGCCCGGATGCGCGCGAAGGCGACGCGCGGAGGGGTTGTCTCGGGGTGGTCACGATTCACAGTTGTGCGCGCGGGCGCGCGCAGTGCTACTGTCCCGCTGGGTTTCCCGGCACGGAAAGTGCCAGGAGATAACTCGTTCTGGCACAACGTAATGCACATCTCCCAGATTCTGTCAAGCCCCAGGGTTGGCCCGTTGTGGCCCTGACCTGCACAGTTGATCGCGCCGTTATCGAGCCGCATGTTAAACTGTGAACATCGAAAGGGGCACGGGACACATGATTTTTAAGGTCGGAGACACCGTCGTTTACCCCCACCACGGAGCGGCGCTGATCGAAGCAATCGAGACTCGCACCATCAAGGGTGAGCAGAAAGAGTATCTGGTCCTGAAGGTCGCCCAGGGTGACCTGACCGTTCGGGTTCCCGCAGAGAATGCGGAATACGTCGGCGTCCGCGACGTCGTCGGGCAGGAAGGCCTTGACAAGGTTTTCCAGGTGCTACGTGCACCGCATACGGAAGAGCCGACCAACTGGTCCCGCCGGTACAAGGCCAACCTGGAGAAACTCGCCTCCGGCGATGTGAACAAGGTGGCCGAAGTCGTTCGCGATCTGTGGCGTCGGGAGCAGGACCGCGGTTTGTCCGCGGGCGAGAAGCGGATGCTGGCGAAGGCCCGGCAGATCCTCGTCGGTGAGCTCGCGCTCGCCGAGGGAACCGATGACGGCAAGGCCGAGACGCTGCTCGACGAGGTCCTCGCAGCGGCTTCCTGACCCGTGAACAGCTCTGACGGCCGCGGCCGCGTGGTCGCGTTGGTACCTGCCGCTGGCCGTGGCGTGCGCCTGGGTGAATCGACACCCAAGGCGTTCGTCGCGGTCGGCGGTAGACCCATGGTCAGATCCGCCGTCGACGGGCTGCTCGCCTCGAATGCCATAGACGAGATAATTGTCATGGTTCCGGCCGAACTGGTGCAGACCGCAGTTGCCCTCCTGCCGTCCTCCGCGCCCGTTCGCGTCGTCGTCGGCGGGGCCGAACGCACCGATTCGGTCCGCGCCGGAATCGCGGCCGCACCGCAGGCCGCCTACTACCTGGTCCACGACGCCGCCCGCGCGCTCACCCCACCCGAGCTGATCGCCCGGGTGGCCGCTGAGCTGCGCGCGGGTCATCCGGCCGTTGTGCCCGCGCTACCTGTCGTCGACACCGTCAAAACGGTCGACGCGGACGGTAACGTCACCGGAACTCCCGACCGGTCGGCCCTGCGCGCCATTCAGACCCCACAGGGATTCGCGGCCGATTTGCTGCGCGCCGCCTATGCGACCGATATCGCTGCCACCGACGATGCCGGACTCGTCGAACGCCTCGGCCACCCGGTCCGCACCGTGCCAGGCGATCCGCTCGCTTTCAAGATCACCACCCCGCTCGACCTGCGTCTGGCCGAGGCCGTACTGGCCGGCGCCGACCTCCCCGTGGCGGGTGTCCGATGAATATGCGTGTCGGCATCGGCAGCGATGTCCACCCCATCGAGCCCGGGCGTCCGTGCTGGATGGCCGGTCTCCTCTTCGACGGCGCCGACGGCTGCGCCGGCCACTCCGACGGTGACGTCGCCGCGCACGCGCTCTGCGACGCACTGCTGTCGGCCGCCGGCCTCGGCGATGTCGGCGCGGTTTTCGGCGTCGGCCGCCCCGAGTGGGCTGGCGTCACCGGCGCCGCCATGCTGAAAGAAGTGCGCAGGCTGCTCGACGAGGCCGGATATGACGTGGTCAACGCGGCGGTCCAGGTCATCGGCAACCGCCCCAAGATCGGCCCGCGGCGGGCCGAAGCGCAGCAGGTCCTCGGCGATCTGCTGGGTGCGCCGGTCTCGGTGTCCGGCACCACCACCGACGGTCTCGGACTCACCGGACGCGGTGAAGGGGTTGCCGCGATGGCGACCGCACTGCTGCACTGTCGTTAGTCCCGCCCTCCGACCCCTCGCCTTACCTGCCGGGAGCAGTCGGAATAGATGACTCCGCCCGCAGTGCAACCCCATATACCAGCTAGGATCGACTGCCGTGACTCTGCGCCTATTCGACACCGAGACGCGGACCATGCGTGATTTCACGCCACTGGTCCCCGGCCATGCCTCGGTGTACCTGTGTGGCGCCACCGTGCAGGGTGCACCCCACATCGGACATGTGCGCAGCGGCGTCGCCTTCGACGTGCTGCGTCGCTGGCTGACGGTCAGCGGTCACGATGTCGCGTTCATCCGCAATGTCACCGATATCGACGACAAGATCCTGAACAAGGCGGCCGCCGCGGGCAGGCCGTGGTGGGAGTGGGCCGCGACCCACGAACGCGCCTTCGACGACGCCTACCGGCAGCTCGGCGTGCTGCCGCCGTCGGCCGAACCGCGCGCCACCGGCCACATCACCCAGATGGTCGAACTCATGCAGCGGTTGATCGACCGCGGGCACGCCTATGCCTCGGCGGGCAACGTCTACTTCGATGTGGTCAGCTTCCCCGAATATGGCGCTCTGTCCGGGCACCGTCTCGATGACGTGCACCAGGGTGAGAGCGCGGGCGAGGGTAAACGCGATCCGCGTGACTTCACCCTGTGGAAGGCGGCCAAACCCGGTGAGCCCACCTGGCCGTCACCGTGGGGTCCCGGCCGTCCGGGCTGGCATCTGGAATGCTCGGCGATGGCGGAGTTCTATCTCGGCTCCTCGTTCGATATCCATTGCGGTGGAATGGATCTGGTATTCCCGCATCATGAGAACGAGATCGCCCAGTCCAAGGCGGCAGGCGATGGTTTCGCGCAGTACTGGCTGCATAACGGCTGGGTCACCCTCGGCGGCGAGAAGATGGCCAAGTCGCTGGGCAACACGTTGTCGGTGCCGAATGTGCTGAAGCAGGTACGCGCGGTCGAGCTGCGGTTCT
Organism: Nocardia cyriacigeorgica; assembly: GCF_010868145.1. Classification (GTDB taxonomy): domain Bacteria; phylum Actinomycetota; class Actinomycetes; order Mycobacteriales; family Mycobacteriaceae; genus Nocardia; species Nocardia cyriacigeorgica_D. Next base: position 35,790 of record NZ_JAAGUY010000027.1, on the reverse strand, counting down.
ACCTCGGCGGTGCGCACTACCGCTCGATGCTGGAGTACTCCGAGAAGGCCTTGCACGATGCCGCGCAGACCTACCAGCGCATCGAGGCTTTCGTGCAGCGGGTGGCCGAACGCGGCGGTGACGTTCCCCTTGGCAAATGGACCGACGCCTTCGCCGCCGCCCTCGACGAGGATCTGGCGGTGCCGAAGGCGCTCGCCGAAATCCACCACGTGGTGCACGAGGGCAACAAGGCGTTGGACGCCGGTGTGCTCGACACCGCGCGTGAGCATGCGAGCCAGGTGCGCGGCATGCTTGCCATTCTCGGCGTCGATCCGCTCGACCCGCAGTGGCACACCCCCGGTGATTCTTCCGCCGCTACCGCCGCACTCGACGTACTGATCGAGGCCGAACTCGAGCGGCGTCAGCAGGCGCGCACCGATAAGGACTGGGCCACCGCGGACGCGGTCCGGGATCGGTTGCAGGCCGCGGGTGTCGAAGTGACCGATACTCCCAACGGCCCGGAATGGTCGCTGGTCACCCCACAGCCAGGAAAGGCCGACTGATGGCAGGCAATTCGCAGCGCCGAGGCGCTATCCGCAAGGGCGGAACCAAGAAGGGCCAGGTTGTCGGTTCCGGCGGCAAGCGCAGGCGCGGACTCGAGGGCAGGGGTGCGACCCCGCCCGCGGAGGCGCGCAAGTACCATCCGGCAGCCAAGCGCGCTGCGGCGAAAGCCAAAGCGGCGCAGGGTGGTTCGGGTGGCCGTCAGACCCGTCCGGCCGGGCGCAAGACCGATGACGGGCCGGAGATGGTGCTCGGCCGCAACCCGGTCGTCGAATGTCTGCGCGCAGGCGTGCCCGCCACGGCGCTGTATGTGGCGGTAGGTACCGAAAACGACGAGCGGCTGACCGAGAGCGTCCGGATGGCAGCCGACGCGGGCATCTCCATTCTGGAAGTGCCGCGCACCGATCTGGATCGGCTCAGCGCCAACGGTTTGCATCAGGGTCTCGCCTTGCAGGTGCCGCCCTACCGCTACGCCCACCCCGACGATCTGGTCGAGGGTGTGCGCGGTTCGGGTCAGCCCGCACTGCTCGTCGCGCTGGACAACATCTCCGATCCGCGCAACCTGGGTGCGGTGATCCGCTCGGTCGCGGCCTTCGGTGGACAGGGTGTGGTGATCCCGCAGCGGCGCAGCGCGAGCGTCACCGCGGTGGCGTGGCGTACCAGCGCCGGCGCTGCGGCCCGGCTGCCCGTCGCCCGTGCCACGAACCTGACTCGCACGCTGAAGGACTTCGCGGCCAAGGGGTACCAGATCGTCGGCCTCGACGCGGGCGGCGACACCACCCTCGACGAGTTCGACGGTACGGCCCCGACGGTCGTCGTGGTCGGCTCGGAGGGCAAGGGCCTGTCCCGCCTGGTTCGGGAGAGCTGTGACTCCATCTTGAGCATCCCGATGGCGGGCCCGGTGGAATCGCTGAACGCCTCGGTGGCCGCGGGCGTCGTTCTCGCGGAAGTCGCTCGTCAGCGGCGGGTCTGAATCCATTGTGCGGCCGGGTTCGCCCGGCTCACGATCGGTCGCCGACTCCGCGCGACACGCCGCGCCTGCTCGTCGATCGAGACGAAACGCGGAGCGCCGACGGAGAAATGCGCTCTACCCCCGTACAATTCGGCTCGTGGTGATACCCAATCAGCCCATCGGTCAGACGATCGAGCATCCGCGGGCGACGCTGGTGTTGGTCCTCGGCGTTGTGAGTTTGATGTGCTGCGGGGTTCTCGGGCCGGTGGCCTGGGCGCTGGGCAAGCAGGCACTGGACCAGATCAATGCCTCCGGTGGTGCGTTGAGTGGTCGTGCTCAGGTGATGATCGGCTACATCCTCGGCGTCATCGGCACCATCATGATGATCATCTGGGCGTTGCTGTTCCTGCTGGTCATGATCGGCGGAAACGCGTAACGGACGCAGCCGGACGCAGTCAGTTCGCAGGCTGCGCACGGCCGCAGCGCATGCGGAGGTACGCCTAGCGCTCAGTGCAGGCTCGGATGCTCCGGCTCGTCCGGATGGTCCCAGGCCGGCCACTCTTCGGCGACCGAACCCGACCAGTCGGGATGGCGGCGTTCTCGGAACGCCGCCATCGCCTCACCGCCGTCGATGCCCTTGCTGACGTGCTGGTTCAGCTCCGATTCCAGCCGCCCGACCACCGACGGCGTCATATCCAAGCCCTCCCACAGCAGCCGCTTGGACAGCGCGGCCGTCAGCGGCGCCGAACCATTGGCGATATCGTGCGCGACAGCAAGTGCCGTCGGCAGGACCTCGGCACCCGGCAGGCTGGCATTGGCCAGGCCCATCGCCTTGGCCTCGTCGCCGTCGAAGGTGCGGCCGGTCAGCATGATGTCGGCGGCATTGGCGATGCCCGCAAGACGGGGCAGCGTCCAGTGCGCGTATCCGTCGGCGAGGACACCGCGCCGGACCTGACTCAGCCCGTACACCGCATCGTCGGCCATGTACCGCAGATCGCATTGCAGCGCCAACGCCAGCCCGATCCCAACAGCATGTCCGTTCACCGCCGCGATCACCGGCTTACGCACCCGGAACGGCGGCGGATCGATGGTGCCGGTGACCTCGCCGACCCGGTCGGACAGGTCGGCGCCCGCGCAGAACGCGGGTGGGGTGCCGGTGATGATGACGGCACGGATGGCGTCCTCGATATCGCAGCGCTGCAATGCCGCGCTCAGCTCGGCGATCATCGCCGGAGTGAAGGCGTTCTGCTTGGCGGGGCGATTCAGGGTGAGGACGGCGATGCCCGCGGAGACATCGACGAGCAATTCCGAACTCATGCCTTGGATCGTAGACGACCGTGCCCCGGCCGGTGGGAGCTCGGCGTGGTGCTCAGGGGCGCAGGATCTTGCGGCCGATCGCGTACTTGTGCACCTCGGTCGGGCCGTCGTAGAGCCGGAAGGCGCGCATATCGCGGAAGATCATCTCCACGACCGTCTCATCGCTGATGCCGATGCCGCCGAGCACCTGCACGCAGCGGTCGGTGACCTTGAACAGTTCTTCGGAGACGAACGCCTTGGCGACCGAGCTCTCATGGCGTGCCTTCTCGCCCTGATCCATCAGCCAGCAGGCGTGCCAGATCGTCAGCCTGCACTGGTGCAGCGCGATCTCGTTGTCGGCCAGCATGAACGACACGCCCTGGTGTTCGCCGATCGGCTTACCGAAGGCGGTCCTGGTCTTGGCGTGCTCGACGGCGATGGAATGGGCGCGTTCGGCCGCGCCGAGCCAGCGCATGCAGTGGGTGAGCCGCGCGGGAGCCAGTCGCAGCTGGGCGTAGCGCAGGGCCTGGCCGGCCTCGCCGAGCAGCGCGTCTTTGGGCAGGGTGAGCTTGTCGAAGCGGACAACGCCGTGTCCGGCGACGTAGTTGCGGTCCATGGTGTTCATCGTGCGTTCGATGACGATGCCCGGCTGATCACCGTCGGTGAGGAACAGCGTCGGCCCTTCCGGCAGATGCGGGTTGGCGGCGAGGCGGGCCATGATGATCCAGGTTTTGGCGCCGTTCGCGCCGGTGATCAGCCATTTGCGGCCCTCGATGGTGAAGTTCTCGCCGTCGAAGGTGGCGGTGGTGGCCAGCTGGTTCGGATCCGAGCCCGCGCCGTCCGGTTCGGTCATGGCGAATACCGAGCGCTGGTGGCCGTTGATCACCGGCATCAGGTAGCGCTCGGTCTGCTCCGGGTTCGCGATCTTGGACAGCAGGAACATATTGCCCTCGTCGGGCGCGGCGCAGTTCATCGCGATCGGGCCGAGCGTCGACCAGCCGGCAGCCTCGTAGAGCACCGCCTGCTCGACGTGGGTGAGTCCACGCCCGCCCAGCGCCTCGGGCGCCTGGATGGTCAGCAGTTTCTCCGCCCGCGCCAGTTCGACCAGTTCCTGCCGCAACTCGTCGGTCGGGCCGTGCGCGGTGAGCCTTGGATCGCGCTCGAACGGCACGATCTTCTCGGTGACGAACCGGCGGATTCGATCGCGTTCGGCGGCGAGGTCTGCGGGAATGCTGAAGTCGATCATCAGTGGTCACCATTCGTTCGGCGGCAGGTGTGACGAGCATACGAAACCCCAGCGACCAGACTGAAGGCGGGCGCCTTCAATCGATGGTGCGATCGGGATGCCGCGGGTCAAGCCCCTTGCGTCACGGCTACCGGAGTCGCCGCGCTCGATCTCGGCGCACGCGCCGTCCGACGCCTGCGGGTGCCGATCACGCGGCACACCACGTAGATCAGGAACGAGAGCCCGGTGACGAAGGTGGAGACCGGAACGCCGGGCGCCAGCGACAACAGGATGCCGCCGACCGCAGCGATCTCGGCGAACACCACCGTCAGTACAGTCGCCTTGGCCGGACTCGCGGTGAGTTGGGCCGCTGCGGCGGCCGGAGTGATCAGCAGGGCCAGCACAAGCAGTGCGCCGACGATCTGCACGCCGAATGCGGCGGTGATGCCGAGCAGCACCGCGAAGACGATGGACAGTGCGCGCACCGGAACACCGCGCGCGATCGCGACCTCGGGGTCCGAGCTGGCGAACAGCAGTGGCCGGTAGACGAAGGCGAGAACCGCCAGCACACCGATGGTGCAGAACGCCAGCAGGCCGAGTCCGCTGTTGCCGACGCTGACCACCTGCCCGGTCAGCAGGGAGAACTTCGATCCGGCACGGTCGGGACCCAACCACAGGAACAGCACCGAGAGCCCGAGACCGAACGAGAGCACGACCGCGATCACTGAATCGCGTTCCCTGGCTTTGGTTCCGAGAACACCGAACAGCACCGCCGCGACCACCGATCCGGCGATCGCACCCAGCCCGACTCCGATTCCGGCGAGCAGTGCCGCCGCCGCACCGGTCAGCGACAGTTCGCTGGTGCCGTGCACCGCGAACGACATCTGCCTGCTGATGATCAACGGCCCGATCACGCCGGCAAGCAGCCCGAGCAGCGCCGCCGCCAGGACGGCCTGTTGCACGAAGTCGTAGGCCAGTAGGTCGATGGTGGTGTCGAAGTCGAACATCTTCGAGACCACCTCGGCGAGTTTCTCGTTCACGCCCGCACCTCACTCGGCCTGGCGTGCGGAGTCCCGGGCTCGCCATGGCAGTGCGCCCCAGCCGCCCCGAGCGCATCCATCGTGTCCCCGGTCCCCACGACGACCAGCCGCCCGCGCACCCGAAGCACATCCACCTCGGTCTGGTACAGCTCCGAGAGCACGTCCGAGGTCATCACCTCGTCCGGTGTGCCGATCCGGAATTTGCCGTCCACCAGGTAGAGCACCCGGTCCACCAGCGGCAGGATCGGGTTGATCTCGTGGGTCACGAACAATACGGCGGTGTCGTGGGTGCGTCGGCGGCGGTCGATCAGCTCCGACACCAGTCGCTGATTGGCCAGATCCAGGCTCAGTAGCGGTTCGTCGCACAGCAGCACCTGCGGGTCGCCGACCAGCGCCTGCGCCACCCGCAGCCGCTGCTGCTCACCACCGGACATGCTCTCCAGCGGCGCGTCGGCGAACGCTTGCGCCCCCACATCGGCGACTGCCGCCGCGACCTTGCGGTTGCGCTCGCGGCGACTACGCCAGCCGAGCCCCCAGCGATGCCCGTCCACCCCGAGCCCGACCAGATCGGTGCCGCGCAACTGCACCCCGGCGTCGATGGTCTTCTGCTGCGGGATATAGCCGATATCCGGATGCCCCGCCCGCGCGGGCACCCCGGCGATTTCGGCGGTGCCGGAACTCAACCCGAGCTGCCCGAGCAGCACCTTCAGCAATGACGTCTTCCCGGACCCGTTCGGCCCGAGGATCGCGATGAACTCACCGGGCGAGACCTCGAGATCGAGTCCCTGCCACAACGTTCGATCACCGAACGACAGTCGCGCGGAATCAAGTGTGATAGCGGGTACTCGGGAATGCGCTGCCACACCCTCGGATTCGTTCGCGGTACTCGGTTCGGCGGAGGTCGGCCGGCTCGGCCCATCGAGACTCCGCGTAGTCCCTGACGCGGCACTCGGCCCCGCGCCGCCGGTCCGGCCGATGTGGTCGGCGGCAGGCGCGGCGTCGTCGGCAATCGCAGTGCTGTCGGGCGCCGCGGGCAGCGCAGACCCATCGGAGGCTCCGGACAGCTCCGGTTCCTCCACACCCACGTGATCGACCTGCACGATCCGGCGTTCGGTTCCCATGGCGTCAGTCCACTGCCGAGGCGATGGCGCGGGCATTGGCGGTCTGCCAGGTGACGTAATCGACACCGGCCGGAAGGGTTTCGGTCACCTCGACCACCGGAATTCCCGCCGCCTCGGCCTGGGCGCGCAGTTCCTTGCTGGTCTTGTCCTCGGTCTGGACGTTGTAGACCATCAAACGGACCTGCTTGTTCGTCACCAGATCGCGGGCTGCGGCCACCGCGGCCGGAGCCGGGTCGGTTTCCTGCTCGATCGCTTCCTGGTATTCGCGCGGGGTGAGATCCTCGGTGCCCGCGTCGAGCAGCAGATAGTGCGCGAGCGGTTCGGTCTGCATGATCGGTGTGCCGGGGTCAGAGGTGGCGAACGGCGTGGTGTAGGAGCGGATGCTGTTGAGCTGGTCCCGCAGCGCCGCGGCCCGATCGGTGTAGGCGGTGGCGTGCTCGGGATCGATCTCGCCGAGGGCCGCCGCGATCTTGTCGGCGACCACAGCGACGGTGTCGACGTCGTACCAGACGTGCTCGTTGTCATCGTCGCGGATGTCGTCGGCGCGGGAGGCGAAGGCGTCGACGGCGCGCTTGTCCTTGCCCGCCACGGCCTTTTCCATGAATTCGTCGTAGCCGCCGCCGTTGTAGACGACCAGGTCGGCGTCCATGATCTTGGCCGATTCCACGGCTGACGTCTCATGTGAATGCGGGTCGGCGGCGGGATCGGTGATGATCGATTCGACCGCGGCATCCGGACCGGCGACGGTCGCCGCGATATCGCCCCAGACGTTCGTGGAGGCGACCACAGACGGCTTACCGGAGGTGCCGTCGGCGGCGCTGCCGCACGCGGTGAGGCTCAGCGTGGTAGCCAGACCCGCCGCGACCGTTGCGAAGGTGGTGGCAAATCTGGTTCTCACGCGGGCTCCCGGAAAGCTTAATGGAAATCGTTCCCGTTTTACTTTATCAGGGCGATTCTGCGGATACGAACCGAATCCCTGTGATCTGTGTTCCCTCGACGGGGATCGGCCCACGTCAGCGACCGGCGCGGAGCCGGCCACCGACGTGGGCCGAACGACAGATCAGCTGACGAGCGCGTCCACCGGCTGGCTCAGCAGTTGAGCGCAGCGCAGCAGACCGAGGTGGCTGTAGGCCTGCGGATGGTTGCCGAGCGAGCGTTCGGCAACCGGGTCGTACTCTTCGCTCAACAGGCCGGTCGGCCCGGCTACGTCGACGAGCTGGGCGAACAGCGCCTCGGCATCGGAACGCTTCCCGATCAACAGGTATGCCTCCACCAGCCAGGCCGCGCACAGATGGAATCCGCCCTCGCCGCCGGGCAGACCGTCGTCGTGGTGGTACCGGTACACGGTGGATCCGCTGCGCAGCTCGGCCTCGGTGGCCACGACGGTCGCCGCGAACCTCGGATCGGAGGGATCGATCAGCCCGCTCAACCCGATGTGCAGGGTGGCCGCATCCAGGTCGGTGCCGTCGTAGGCGGCCGTGAACGACTGCACATCGTCGTTCCAGCCCTTGGTCTTGACCTCGTCGGCGATCTGGTCGCGCAGCGCCGCCCATTCCGGATGGATCGGGCGATCGAACTTCTGGGCGAGGGTGAGCGCGCGGTCGATGGTCAGCCAGCCCATCACCTTCGAGTACACGTGGTGGCGCGGGTTGCCGCGGATCTCCCAGATGCCGTGGTCGGGTTCGTGCCAACGCCGCTGCACGGCCGACACCATGGCGTCGACCAGCTCCCAGTCCTGATCCGGCAGGGCCTGGCGTGGATCGCTGATTCCCTTCTGCTCGCGGGCGTGTGCCAGCGTGGCGATGAGGTCGACGATCGGGCCGAAGACGTCGAGCTGCACCTGCATGTTCGCGGCGTTGCCGACACGCACCGGCCGCGAACCGGCGTAGCCGGGCAGCTGGTCGATAACGGCCTCGGGTGGCAGCGTCTCGCCGTAGAGCGTGTACAGCGGGTGCAGGCGCTCGGGGCCGGGCAGCGTCTCCAGCACCCGATGCACCCAGCCGAGGAATTCCTCGGCCTCGTACAGCGAGCCGAGCGAGACCAGCGCCGACGCCGTCATCGAGGCATCGCGCAGCCAGCAGTAGCGGTAGTCCCAGTTGCGGACGCCGCCGATGTCCTCGGGCAGCGAGGTGGTGGCCGCGGCCAGAATGGAACCGGACGGTGCGTGCACCAGACCGCGCAACGTCAGCGCGGACCGCTTCATCAGATCCGGCTTGAGCGGCGGCAACTCGAGCCCGGCCGCCCATGTCGACCAGTAGCTCTCGGCGATACGCCTGCGCTCCGGTTCGCTCGTCATCGCGGGCGCGAGATCGGGTGTGCCGCACCGCAGTTCCAGCACGACCGGCCCCTGCGACGGGTCGATGACGGCGGTCGCGGAGCTGTGCACGCCGTCGGTCTTGATCTGCCATTCGACGCCGGGGGAGCGCAGTACGGTCGGGTCGTTGGTGCCGCGCACCCGCAGACCGTTCGGCTCGGCCTCGATGGTGACCGGCACCTGCCCGAATTCCGGACGCGGCGCGAAGGTCACCACGGCCCTGGTGTCACCGGTGATGACGCGGGTCAGATCGGTGCGGTCGGGCGCCACATCGTGCGGCAGGTAGTCGACCACTTGCAGCTTGGCCCAACGGGTTTCGACGGTCATGGTGCCGTCGATGTAGCGCTGCGACAGCGGTAGCCCCGGACGTTCCGGCGCGACGCTGAAATGCCCGGCCTGCGGGCCGCCGAGCAGGTGGGCGAAGACCGCCGCCGAATCAGGTTCGGGATGGCAGAACCAGGTGACGGTCGCGTCGGGGGTCAGCAGCGCCACCGAGCGCGGGCTCGACAGCATGCTCAGCCGTTCGATGCGGGGCGCGCTGGCGCCCGCGAGCCAGGTACGGCGCTCCTCCAGCAGGAAGGCAAGCGCATACGAGACGGACTCGGTATTGGGCACCCGGTACTTGGCCAGGCTCTCACCCTCGCCGACCTTGATGCCGACATCCGGGCCCGACAGCATGCGAAAGGCCTTCTCATCGGTGACGTCGTCGCCGAAGAACACCGCCGCCGACGCGCCTTCCTGATGCCGGATGGTGTCGAGGGCGCTGCCCTTGTCGGTGGGGATGACGGCCAGCTCGATGACGGCCTTGCCCTCGGTCACCTGAACCCCGACCCAGCAGGCCGGGCCCTGGCGGACCTGGTTCAGCGCGCGCCGGCCGATCTCCGGGCCCGCGTTGCGCACGTGCAACGCGATACTGGCCGGCTTGGTCTCGACCGTCACGCCCGGATTCTCGGCGGAGATCTGGGTCAGTGCGGTGGTCAGTTCTTGCAGCAGTTGTTTGGCGTCGTTATCGATGGCGTGCACGAAGCCGACATCGAATTCGGAGCCGTGGCTACCGATGAGCTGCACCTCGACGGGCAGCCGTGAGAGCGCCGCGAGATCTCGCAGCGCTCGGCCGGAGATGACGGCGGCCGTGGTGCCCGACAATCCGGCCAGCGCGCGTAATGCGCGGACCGACTCGCCGTGCGGGTACGCCTTCGCCGGATCGGACACGATGGGGGCGATCGTCCCGTCGTAATCCGATGCGACCAGAAGTCGTGGCACCCGCGCGACTGTCGACAATGCACGGCGAAGTTCCAGTGGCAGATCCTGTGCGCTCACGCATCCAACCTTATGGACGGAGGAGTTTTTTTCAGGGGGCGCGCATGACAATACTGGGTTGAATTCTCATCACCGTCACGCGGCGATGCCCGTGCAGCATCGCTTGCTCAGGAGTTGTTTCCCAGCAGCAGGTCGACGGTCAGCTCGAGGCGTTCGGTGACGTCGGTCGCGGAAGCCCTGCGGGTGAGCCAGGCCACCAGGTTCGACAGCCACACGTCGCTGATGACGCGGGCGATGGCCAGCTGACGTTCGGTGGGTTCGCCGTCGTTCATGGCACGGGCGAAGACCCGGTCCATCACCTTGCCGACTCGGTCGACCTCGGCGGCGGCGGAGGCGTCGGCGAACATGAACGCACGGGTCATGGCCTCGGTGAGCAGCGGGTCGCGCTGCATCATCCGGGTGATCTGGGTCAGCAGCAGATGCATCCGTTCGCGCGGGGTCTGCCCGGCCAGGGGCTTGCGCTTGCCCTCGATCTGCTCGAACTCCCGCGACAGCGCCGACACCAGCAGGTGCACCTTGGAGGGGAAGTAGCGGTACAGCGTGCCGACCGCGACGTCCGCGCGTTCGGCGACGGCGCGCATCTGCACCGCGTCGTATCCGCCCTTGGAGGCCAGTGCCAGCGTCGCATCGAGGATGCGCTTGCGGCGTTCGCGCTGCGCGGTGGAGCTCAGCTCGTCCTCGCTGAGCGTGGTCACGGCGGCTCGGGTGCCCGATGCGGGCGCCCCGTTCGAGTCGGCCGGCTGCGAACGGGAGGGGCTGGCCATTGGTGCAGGTCCTTTCGTGTCGGGCGCGGCGGAGTGCGGTGCCCACGTGGATTCGCGGGCTGCCACTCGCGCCGGACCCGCTCGGGTCGGTGGGTCGTGCGCATTCGATCCTGCTGGACGAAAGCAACGCTTGACTTACGCCCGGCCAGGATATTAGAACATGTTCTAGGTGTGGGAGTCACGCCGGAAAGGCGGTATGTACTGTGACCATCGCCACCACTGACGAGCATAAAGCCGTTCAGGAGTCGATGAGCGGATGGGCTGCAGCGGTACGTCCGATTGCAACAATGCGGGACGACACGACCGGCTTCTGGCGCACGTACTGGGGTCCGCTGACCGAACTCGGGATCTTCCAGGTCGCGGTCGACGAGCATGCGGGCGGCGCGGGTGGATCGATCACTGATCTCGCCGTGCTGGTAGAGCAGGCCGCGCACGATCTGGTCGGCGGACCGGTGCTCACCACCGCGTTGGCCGGTGTGGTGACCGGCGGACGACTGGACGAGGAACAGCCGTGCGGTGTCGCGCTCGACACCGTTGTCGAGTCGGGAAGCACTTTAGCCGCTGTCGCACCCGTACGGGAGAGCGCGAACGGCGACCTGGTGCTCACCGGCGTCTGGGAGACGGTGCTCGGCGCCGCCCCCGGCACCGCGGTGCTGCTGCCGGTGCGCGTTGCCGACGGTTCGCGCTGGTGTCTGGTTCCCGCCGACGCCGAGGGTCTGACCATCGAACCGCTGGAGCCGCTGGACCCGAGCACCCCGCTGGCCCGGGTGCGCTGTGCCGATGTGCCGGTGCCCACCGCCGACGTGTTCGCGCCCGCCTTCGCCGTCGAAGACCTGATCGTGCTGCTGGCCACCGCCGAACTGGCCGGTGTGGCCGGCTGGTGCCTGGAGACCGCGGTCGAATACGCCAAGGTGCGCGAGCAGTTCGGCAAGGTGATCGGCACCTTCCAGGCCGTCAAGCACATCTGCGCGTGGATGCTGTGCCGGACCGAACTGATCCGCGCGGCCGCCGCCGACGCCGCCGCGGCCGCCGACGATGCTCGTGCCGGTTCCGGCGCCGAACTCCCGATCGCCACGGCCATCGCCGCCGCCATCTCGCTCGACGCCGCGGTCGACACCGCCAAGGACTGTATCCAGGTCCTCGGCGGCATCGGCTTCACCTGGGAGCACGACGCCCACTTCTACCTGCGCCGCGCGGTGGCGCTGCGGCAGTTGCTCGGCGGCGCCGGGTACTGGCGCGCCCGCGTCACCGAACTCACAAGGGCGGGTGCACGCCGGACCACCGGTGCCGATCGCATCCTCGCCGACGTGGCCGCCGACACCGGATCGTCCGGTGAAGGGATCGGCGCCGCGGTGGGTGTGGCGGCGGCTGTCGGCAACGTCGCCGCTGTTTCGCTGGAAACGGGCGAGGCGGTCAGCGGCCTCGCCGCCGAGGTCGCCAAGATCGCGGCACTGCCCATCGAGCAACAGCACACGGCCCTCGTCGAGGCCGGCCTGGCCATGCCGCACTGGCCAACGCCCTACGGCCGCGGCGCCGACCCGATGACGGGTTTGGTCATCTCCGAGGAACTCGCCCGCGCCGGACTGGAGGCGCCGGATCTGGCGATCGGCGGCTGGGCGGTGCCCACCCTGCTGCAACACGGCACCCCCGAGCAGATCGAGCGGTTCGTCTGGCCGACCCTGCACGGCGACGTCATCTGGTGTCAGCTGTTCAGCGAGCCGGGGGCCGGTTCCGATCTCGCCGCATTGCGCACCACCGCCACCAAGGTCGACGGTGGCTGGATGCTGCGCGGCCAGAAGGTATGGACCTCGCTGGCCGACGCCGCCAACTGGGGCATCTGTCTGGCCCGCACCGATCCGGAGGCGCCCAAGCACAAGGGCATCAGCTACTTCCTGGTGGATATGCGCAGCGCGGGCATCGAGATCCGTCCGCTGGTGCAGATCACCGGTGAGGCGAAGTTCAGCGAGGTCTTCCTCGACGATGTCTTCGTGCCCGACGAGTGCGTGGTCGGCGCACTCGGCAACGGCTGGAAGATCTCCCGCTCCACCCTGTCTGCCGAGCGGATCGCGATGGGCGGCAAGGGTATCGGCCAGGTGCTCGAGGAACTCGTCGACAAACTTCCCGCGACCGGCCCTGGCGCCGAGTTGATCAATGATCGTCTCGGCGGTTTCGTCGCCGACGCGATCGCCGGTCTGCTGCTGGAGCAGCGGGGTGCGGCGCGGATTCTGGCCGGCGCCGACGCGGGCCCGCAGAGCAGCGTGCGCAAGCTCGTCGGTGTGCGCCACCGGCAGGCCGTCGCCGAATTCGCTGTCGAAGTGACGGGCGCGGCAGGCGCGCTGGAGACCGAGGCGACCAAAGAGTTCCTGCTCACCCGCTGCCTGTCGATCGCTGGCGGCACCGAGCAGATCCTGCTGACCCTCGCCGGTGAGCGGATCCTCGGGCTGCCGCGGGATGCGGGGTAGCCGGATGCGCGAACAGCACATGTGGCCTTGGGCTTCGAGTACGAACGACTGGAGATAAGCGTGGACTTCACCAGAGACGAGGCCCAGGACGCCGTGGCCGAGGTCGTCGTGAGTTTGCTGGAGCGTGAATCGGCACGCGACGTCGAATTGTGGCAGCCCCTGGTGGATACCGGGCTGCCCGCGGTGGCCCTGCCGGAGCGTTTCGGTGGTGACGAGATGGGCGTGGCCGCGGTTTCGGTGCTGCTGACCGAACTGGCCACCGACGCCGTCGCGGTGCCTGCCTTGCCGACCTTCGGGTTCGGCGTGCTCGCCTTGCTCGGTGCACCGGATTCGGTGGCGGAGGCGGTGTTCCCCGCGGTTGCGGAGGGCGCCATCCTGACGGCGGCCTTACACGAGCCGGGTGCCCCCTTCACGACGAAGCCGGAGACCGAGGCCGTCGCCGATGGCGGCAAGGTGCGCATCACCGGTCACAAGGTCGGTGTGCCCTACGCCGAGCAGGCGCGCTGGATCCTGGTGCCCACCGATGCCGGTGTGGCCGTGGTGGATTCCGGTGCGGACGGCATCACCCGCACCGCATCACCGGTCTCCGGGGCGATGCCCGAATTCACCCTGCGGTTCGATTCGGTCGAGATTCCGGCCGATTGGTTGCTGCCCGAGGGTCTCGCCGATCTGCATCGGTCGGCGCTGGCCTCGATCGGAGCCGTCGCCGACGGCCTGCTGGATGGCGCGCTGAAGCTCACCGCCGAGCATGTGCGCACTCGTCAGCAGTTCGGCAGGCCGCTGGCGGAGTTCCAGGCGGTGGCCCAGCAGATCGCGGACATCTACGTGGTTTCGCGCACCCTGCATGCCGCCGCCGTCTCCGCGAACTGGGCGCTGGCTCAGGAAGAACCGAGTCCCGAACACGAGTCAAGGATCGACGACGATCTGGATGTACTCGCCTACACCGTGGCCGCGGAACTGCCGCGCGTCATGCAGAAGTGCCATCACCTGCACGGTGGTATCGGCGTCGACGTGACGCATTCGATGCACCGTTACTACTCCCAGGCCAAAGACATCGCCCGCTGGCTGGGCGGGGAGTCCCTGCGCCTCGACCGATTGGGGGCCAGATGTTCATCGATCTGACCGTCGAGCAGCGGCGGCTGCGCGACGAATTGCGTTCCTACTTCGCCGATCTCGTCACCCCGGAAGAAGAAGCCGCCATGGCGGTGAACCGGCACGGCGACGCCTACCGCGAGGTGGTGCGCCGGATGGGCCGCGATGGCTGGCTCGGTGTCGGCTGGCCAAAGGAGTACGGCGGCCAGGGTTTCGGCCCGGTCGAGCAGCAGATCTTCTTCAACGAGGCCGTCCGTGCCGATGTGCCGTTGCCGCTGGTCACTCTGCTGACCGTCGGCCCGACGTTGCAGCAGTTCGGTACCGAGGAACAGAAGCAGAAGTTCCTGCCCGGCATCCTGTCCGGTGACATCCATTTCGCCATCGGCTACTCCGAACCGGAGGCCGGTACCGATCTGGCGTCGTTGCGCACCAGCGCGGTGCGTGACGAGTCAGGCGATTGGATCGTCAACGGGCAGAAGATCTTCACCACCGGCGCGCATGAGGCCGACTACGTCTGGCTGGCCTGCCGCACCGGATCGGTGGAATCACGCCATCGCGGCATCACGATCCTGATCGCCGACACCAAGGACCCCGGCTACTCCTGGACGCCGATCATCACCTGTGACGGCGCCCACCACACCAACGCCACCTATTTCGACAGTGTCCGCGTCCCGGCGAACATGCTGGTCGGCGAGGAGAATCGGGGCTGGAAGCTGATCACGACCCAGCTCAACCACGAGCGGGTCAGCCTCGGACCGTCCGGCAAGATCGAGCAGCTCTACGACAAGGTCGTCCAGTGGGCTCGCCCGCTCGGCCTGCTCGACGAGCCCGACATCCGACGCTCCCTCGGCCGCATCCACGCCATGGTGCGGCTGAATGAACTGTTGAACTGGCAGGTCGCCGCCACCCACGGCAGCGGCGATGAATCCCAGGTCATCGCGGACGCTTCCGCCACCAAGATCTACTCCACCGAATCGCTCCAGGAAGCGGGGCGGCTGGTGGAGGAGATCGTCGGCCGCTACGGAGATCCCGCCGAACCGGCCACCGCCGAACTGCTGACCTGGCTGGACCGGCGCACCAAACAGAACCTGGTCGTCACCTTCGGTGGCGGCGTCAACGAGGTCATGCGTGAACTCGTCGCCTCCGCCGGTCTGCGCCTGCCGCGCGTGCCGAGATAGCCAACGAGAACAAAGGAGCAGCGCGTGCCGGAAACACTCACTCCGGAACAGATCACCGCGGCCGGCGAGCGGATCATCGCGACGGGCGAGTCCTCGCATCGCGCGGGCCGCGACCCGGTGAACCAGCCGATGATCAACAACTGGCTGGAGGCGATCGGCGACAACAACCCGATCTACGCCGACGAGGAGGCCGCCCGCGCTGCGGGTTTCGCGGGCATCGTCGCCCCGCCCGCGATGGCGCAGGTGTGGACCATGCCCGGCTTGCACGGTCAGCGTGCCGCCGATGACCCGATGAACGCCACCATCGAGCTGCTCGACGAGGCAGGTTTCACTTCGATCGTCGGCACCAACTGTGAGCAGACCTATCACCGGTACCTGGTGCCGGGGGAGCGGGTCACCGTCACCAGTGCGCTCACCGATATCACCGGGCCCAAGCGCACCGGGCTCGGCGAGGGCTGGTTCATCACCTTCCAGACGCGCTGGTACGTCGGTGACGAGCTGGTCACCGAAATGCTGTTCCGCATGCTGAAGTTCGCGCCCGGCACCGGTACCCACGCCAAGGAGCCGGAGCCCGACACCGCCAACCGGGTGCGGCCACTGGTCTCGCGGGATACCGAATTCTTCTGGGCCGGAACCTTGGTGGGCGAGCTGCGGATCCAGCAGCTGCCCGATGGCACTTTGCGGCATCCGCCGATCCCAGCGATCTGGCAGGACAAGTCCGAACCGACCGGCTATCGGGTCGCCTCGGGCCGCGGCACGGTGTTCAGCTACGTCGTGCATCACGCACCGAAGGTGCCAGGCAGGCAGCTGCCGTTCGTGGTGGCGCTCGTCGAATTGGACGAAGGCGTGCGCATGCTCGGTGAGCTCCGCGGGATCGACCCCGACAAGGTCGAGGTCGGGCTGCCGGTGCAGGTGGACTTCGAGAAACTCGACGACGAGACGGCCCTGCCGTTCTGGAAGGTGATCGACGCATGACCGCCACCATCGAACCGGCCACCATCGCGGTCGGTACCGAATTGCCGGAGCTGGTGATCCACGCGGACCCCACCTTCGTCATCAGCTCCGCTCTTGCCACAAGGGATTTCCAGGATGTGCACCACGACCGTGACAAGGCGGTCGAGCGCGGCTCCAAGGACATATTCGTCAATATCCTCACCGATACCGGTCTGGTGCAGCGCTTCGTCACCGATTGGTCGGGCCCGCGCACGGTCGTGAAGAAGATCGCGCTGCGCCTCGGTGTGCCGCTCTACGCGGGCGACACCCTCACCCTCACCGGCAAGGTGACCGCCATCGAGGGCGACGACATCCACATCGCCGTCACCGGGCGCGACAGCCTCGGTGACCACATCGTCGCCACCACTGTTATCGCCATTCGGCCTTCGGAAGCAGGTGCCTAGATGAGTGCACAGTCGGCCCTGTCGGGCCGGGCGGCGATCGTGGGTATCGGCGCCACCGACTTCTCCAAGAACTCCGGCCGCAGCGAACTTCGGCTGGCCGCCGAGGCGGTCACCGCGGCACTCGCCGACGCCGGGCTCACACCGGCCGATGTCGACGGCCTGACCACCTTCACCATGGACACCAACACCCAGGCCGCGGTCGCGCGTGCGGTGGGTATTCCGCAGCTGAAGTTCTTCAGCCACATCGGTTATGGCGGCGGTGCGGCGTGTGCGACGGTGCAGCAGGCCGCCATGGCCGTGGCCACCGGTGTGGCGGATGTCGTTGTGGCGTACCGGGCGTTCAACGAGCGGTCGGAGTCGCGGTTCGGTCAGTTCTCCACCGCGTTGGCGGCCGCGCCCACCTCATCGGGTGTGGATGCGGGCTGGTCGTACCCGCAGGGGCTCGGCACGCCTGCCGCGCAGGTCGCCATGGTCGCGCGCCGGTATATGCACGTATATGGCGCCACCAGTGCCGATTTCGGCCGCGTCGCCGTCGCCGACCGTAAGCATGCCGCGGTGAATCCGGATGCCTTCTTCTACGGCAAGCCGATCACGCTAGAGGATCACCAGAATTCGCGCTGGATCGCCGAACCACTGCATCTGCTGGACTGCTGCCAGGAGTCCGACGGTGGCGTGGCCATCGTGGTGACGAGTGTGGAGCGGGCCAAGGATCTGCCCAACCGCGCGGCCGTCATCACCGCTGCCGCCCAGGGCAGCGGCGCCGACCAGTACGTCATGACCAGCTACTACCGCGATGCCATGACCGGACTCCCGGAAATGGGCCTGGTCGGCGACCAACTGTGGTCGCAGAGCGGCCTGCGTCCGGAGGACATGCAGGCTGCCATCCTCTACGACCACTTCACCCCGTTCGTGCTGATGCAGCTGGAGGAGCTCGGTTTCTGCGCCCGCGGCGAAGCCAAGGACTTCATCGCCGACGGCGCCATCGAACTAGGCGGCCGCCTGCCCCTCAACACCCACGGCGGCCAGCTCGGTGAGGCCTACATCCACGGAATGAACGGCATCGCCGAAGCCGTCCGCCAGATTCGTGGCACCTCCGTCAACCAAGTCGACGACCTGACCAACATTGTGGTCACCGCGGGCACGGGCGTCCCGACCTCGGGGTTGGTGTTGTCCGCCAACTGAGTTGTCAGTGCGGTACCCGGCGTGGCCGTCGATCGCCGCGACTGGGTACCGCTCCGGTGACCGAGTCACTGGCGGCCCAGTGGTTCCGCCACATGTAGCCCGGTGTGCTACACGTGGCTACACTGGTGGGATGAAGACGATCACCCAGCGTGAGCTACGGAACAACTCGGCTGCTGTTATGGACGCGGTCGAGGCCGGTGAAACGTATGTGGTGACCCGCAATGGGGTCGAGGTGGCCGAGGTGCGGCCGGTCGCTCGACGGCGGCGGATAACGGCACATGAGCTGGTTGCGCGGCATCGGCGATTGCCGCGTGTCGACTATGCGGCCATGCGGCAAGAGGCGGACGAATTCTTCGGGACCGAGGATCGCGTCGATGACGACGACCCGTGGCAGCGCTCGCGTGGCTGACCGCCGGGAAACGGGTGTCCTCGATACCTGCACATATCTGGACCTCGGCGTGCTGGATCCCGATGTACTGCCGGTGCTGCCCGAGATCACCGCGATCACTCTGGCGGAGCTGCAACAGGGTGTCGCCATGGCGCGTGACGCATCCTCGCGGGCAATCCGAACCGAGCAGTTGGCGGCGGCCATTGTCGAGTTCGACCCGCTTCCGTTCGATGAGTCTGCGGCGACTCGATACGGGACTCTGGTGGCTTTGACCATCGCCGCGGGCCGCAATCCGATGCCGCGCCGAATGGACCTTCTCATCGCGGCGACCGCGTCGGCTCGTGGCCTCGCGCTGTACACACGTAATGGTGCCGACTTCAGGGGGTTGGAGAGCATGGTCGACGTCGTCGAAGTGTGAGCCCGGCCGTCCCGTGGTGTGTCAATCGGCCGGATTCCGGAGTGTCAGGGTGATCGGCCCGGTAGCGCGCCGCGAAGGTAGGCCGCGAGCAGGCCGGTCAACTGAGCGGTACTGGCGGGTGTGCCCGCCGGCAGGGCAGCCCGCGCTCCGGCGAGGCGGTCGAAGGTCGCGCCCTCGATGACGGCGATGAAGTCGGCGGCGGTTGTGTCGGGTTCCTCGGCGTCCAGGTGCTCGAACAGTTCGCGGGCGCGGGGCTGGGAGAAGAGGCTGCCGACGAGGCGGCTGTGGAGTTCGGGGTCGGCGCTCAGTTCGATGGTGAGGGCGTAGCGGACCACCAGATGGGCGCGGCGGTGGGCCAGCATGCGGTCCAGCCAGGTGCCGACACCCTCGGCGATGTCGTTCAGCACAACTTCACGCGGGCGGTCCGTCGGCGGGAGCTCGGTGAACGTGGTGGCGAAATCGGCGCGAGTGACTTCGGTGATGTGGGTGACCATCGCCTCGAGCAGCGCGCGTTTCGTGCGGAAGTAATACGAGGTGGAACCGGGGGCCAGCGCCATCGCGGTATCGATGGCGCGGTGTGTCAGCGCGCGAATGCCCTGGGCGGCGACCAGTTCGATTGCGGCGTCGACGATGAGCATGCGCCGATCTGTGCTGGACATCGTCGCCCTTCTGTCTTCGTTGTGTGCCGTCTCCGAGGTGCGGTGCTGGAACCGCATGCGGCCGTCGCGGGTGCAGTGGTCAAGGTAACTCTTGCCGGGCTTCTCGACCCGCTACTCTACAAATGTAGAGGAAATGGGAGGCGTGATGGAAGCGAATTCGATCCGGCTGGATGCCGATCAACGACGAGCGGCCACCTGGTTGGACGGTCTGCTGGATCGGCGCCGCCGCCCGCTGAAACGTCATCGCGGGGTCTACCTGCACGGACGCCCCGGCCGCGGAAAGACCATGGTGATGGACCGCTTCTTCGCCACCGTCGATTCGAATCTCGAGCGCCGCTTCCACTTCCACACCTTCTTCGCGGCACTGCATACCGAGGTGCATGCCAGCGGCTCTATCGACACCGCCATCGACACCCTGCTCGGCAAGGCCCGGCTGGTGTGCTTCGACGAATTCCACGTGCACGACATCGGCGACGCCATGCTCATCACCCGCATGCTCGACGCTCTGTTCGCCCGCCATCTCACGCTCGTCGTCACCTCGAACTACGCACCGTCCGAACTGCTCCCGAACCCCCTGTTCCACGACCACTTCGTCCCAACCATCGACCGCATCGTCGCCGAACTCGACGTGCTCACCCTGGACGGACCGCTCGATTACCGCACCATCACCGGCGGCGCCGCCACCGGATTCCGGGCGGGTCGCTACATCGTCGGCCCGGACCCGGTCTCCGACTGGCTCGGCGGTTGTCCTGCGAGCTCGACCGGACCGAATGGCGCGCGGCCCGAGCCGCCGAGCTCGCGGGGGAACAGGTTGGACCGAACCTCGGCCGAAGCGGCCGACTGGGGCGGCAGAGCGCGAGCGCGCGAGGTCGTCGAGACGACCGATTCGGATCCGCGGATCGAGGTCGCGGTGGGTAACCGGACGATCCGTGCCCGATCGGCCGACGCCGACGCCATCACCGTCGATTTCGCCGACCTGTGCGCCACCCCGACCTCCGCCGCCGACTACGTCCACCTGGCCGAGCGCTTCCACACCTGGACCCTCCTCGGCGTCCCGCTGCTGCGTGAGGTCCCACCCGATTGGGCGATGCGTCTGGTGAACCTGGTCGACGTCCTCTACGACGCCGATCGGCCCCTCACCGTCTACGCGGACGCCCCTGTCGCCGATCTTGTCGACGGTGCACACAGCGTCCCCGATATCGCCAGGGCGGCGAGCAGGCTTGGTGAGTTGTCACAAACGCGGCGGTCGCTGTCGGTTAGCTGAGTCGATGACCGGCGCCCCCACTCCGACCTGGGACGAGGCGCTTAAAACGGACGTACTCCGAAGTAATCGATTCCCTCCCGAGCGGACCGTTCGGCATGTAACTATGTGGCTGTTTTGGGCAGTACACAGGTATGGGGTAACGCAGTGGTCGGGTCGCGAGCGCCGATATCGCGCGTGATCGTCGTGATCACGCTGCTCGTCTGCGCCGTCATAGCGTTGCGCGGCTATCTGCCCGGCCTCACCGAATCCGAGGACGGTCCTTCGGCTCCGTCCGCGCTCGCCGTTGCGCTCATGCCGGTCCTGCTGACGGTCTCGATCGTCATCCTGCTCGCAGGCGTCATCGCCAGCCAGCATCGTCTGCCGCTCGCCATGCCCGAACCCGATCCGGATACCGACCGCCAACCCTGGCGTCTGGGCCGGGCAGGGCTGATCGTGCTCGCCATGATCGCGGCGGTGGCGCTGTTGTTCGCGATCACCTCGGCGATCTTCTTCGTCGGCCTGCAGCCCGAGACCGAATCCACCGTCGCACCCCCGACAGGCACCACCGCCACACCGACAAACTCCGGCGAAACGCCACCGGCGGATCCGTCCACCGCGACCGAACCCGCCGAACTGGCGGGCACGGCCCTGGTCCTCGCCATCATCGCCGCCGTCACCCTCGTCGTCGTGGCCATCGCCGGGCTGGTGGTGGTCGCGATAACCACCCGCCGCAAGCCCGGACCCGAACCCGAACCGCTTGCTCCCGCCGTGGAAACGGCCGCTGATTCCCTCGCCCGCGCCGCGGAAATGGGCCTGGCCGCGATGAGCGCGCCCGGTCAGGACCCACGTACGGCGATCATCGCCTGCTATGTCGCCATGGAACGCGGCCTGTCCGCGGCCCGCTCGGCCGCACCGCTGGCTTCTGACACTCCGATGGAGGTGTTGGCCCGCGCGTTCGAGCGCGGCGCCCTGCACGATGCGTCGGCACGGGAGTTGGTCGCGCTGTTCGAGGAGGCCAGGTTCAGCCCGCATTCGATGCTCGAATGGCAGCGCATGCGTGCCGAACAGTTGCTGCGCATCGTGCTCGCCGATCTCCAGGGGGAGGTGGTGCGCTCATGACGCGGCTCGGCATGGTCATTGCCGCGGTGCTTGTCGTGATCGTGATCGAACTGGTCACCCTCGGCCGTGCCCGCGAGGCGATGCTCGCCGCGGCCGGTGTTCCGGTGGCCGTCGCGTTGGCCTGGTTGGTGTGGTCGCTGCTTGGGCGTTCGGGTCCGCGCGAGGTCGACCTGCCCGACGACATCGAGAACGGTCCCGCCGAAATGTTGCACCGTTGGCATGCCAGGGCCCAGATGCTCGCCGACCGCGCGGACGGCACCCGCGCGGACTGGGACCGCTACCTACGTCCCCTGTTGGCCAAGGAGTTCGAATTGTCGGCCGGAGTGCGGGTCGCCAAGAACCGCAAGGCGATCGAGGCCGCCGGAATCCACCAGTTCGGTCCCGAACTGTGGTGTTGGGTGGATCCGGCGAACTCGGAACTGCGCGATCAGGTCGGTCGCGCACCGGGACGGGAGGCGCTGGACGAGATCCTGCGCCGCCTGCAGAGAATGTGAAACGGGTTGAGCAAGTGCGGGTAGACAAATGACCATGCCTTTGGACGTGACCGTCCAACGCAGTGAGGCCGTGTTACGGGAGTTATCCCGTGTCGTGGTCGGCAAACGAGACGAGTTGCAGCTCATTTTGATCGCGGTGCTCTCGGGTGGGCACGTGCTGATCGAGGACCTGCCCG
This sequence comes from Nocardia cyriacigeorgica, assembly GCF_010868145.1. GTDB lineage: Bacteria > Actinomycetota > Actinomycetes > Mycobacteriales > Mycobacteriaceae > Nocardia > Nocardia cyriacigeorgica_D. Next base: position 13,410 of record NZ_JAAGUY010000027.1, on the reverse strand, counting down.
GCCTCGGCAAGACGCTCATCGCCAGATCGTTCGCCGCCGCGCTCGGTCTCGACTTCGCCAGGGTGCAGTTCACACCGGATCTGCTGCCCGCGGACCTGCTCGGGTCGACCATCTACGACATGTCCACCGGACGCTTCACCTTCCGTCGCGGCCCGGTGTTCACCCATATGCTGCTGGCCGACGAGATCAACCGGACCCCGCCGAAGACTCAGGCCGCGCTGCTGGAAGCGATGGCCGAGGGGCAGGTCAGCATCGACGGTGAAACCTTCCCGCTGCCACAGCCGTTCATCGTGCTCGCCACCGACAACCCCATCGAGTACGAGGGCACCTATCCGCTGCCGGAGGCGCAGCTGGACCGATTCGCGATGAAACTGCAGTTGGGCTATCTGTCCGAGCGGGACGAAACCCAGATGATCCGGCGCAGGCTCGAACGCGGCGCGACCGAGCCCAAGGTGGGCCAGGTGGTGGATGCGAACGGGCTGATGGAGATGCGCCATTCGGTCGAGTTCGTCACCGTGCATCCCGATGTGGTTGGCTATGTCGTCGCGCTCGCGACAGCCACTCGTGGGCATCCGCAGGTGGAGGTGGGTGCGAGTCCGCGCGCGGAACTGGATCTGGTGCAGATGTCGCGGGCGCGTGCGCTGCTGCTCGGCCGCGACTACGTCATACCCGAGGACGTGAAGGCGCTGGCGATTCCGGCCATGGCGCACCGGATCACGCTGCGTCCGGAGATGTGGGTGCGCCGGATCCGGGGCGAGGATGTGATCTCCGAACTGCTGCGTCGCCTGCCTGTCCCGCGAGCTGCCACGCCATGAGGCATCGCGACTCGAGCACCGCGCTCGAGGCTGAATTACAGTGGCGCCCAGCACCATTGGTTTACATGCTGGCGGGATGCGCTGCGATCGCGCTGGTGCTGGCGATCGCGGCGAACAGCTGGCAGCTCGTAGTGTTCGCGGCGCCGTTGCTCGGGGTGCTCGCGACCGCGCCGTGGCAGCAGTCGCGTACTCGCATCCAGATCGATGGCGGCCCGACGCAGCGCTGCTTCGAGACCGAGGACGTGGTGCTGACGGTCGCCGCGTTCGTCGAGGAAGGTCATGCCCTGCTGCGGTGCACCCCGGAGCCGACTCCGGGGTTGGAGACCCTCGTCGAGGAGGCCAGCGATTCCGGTGCGGCGCCGGCCGGGTTGCGGTTGGCGTTATCGGCGAAGCGGTGGGGGCGTTATCCGGTAGGTGTGCGGGTATCGGCATTGAGTCCGGCCGGTCTCGCCGTGGCGACGGTGCGTCGGCCCGCAGGGGAGCTGTTCGTCTATCCGATCACCGATCCGCAGCGAATGCGGTTGCCGCGCACGGAACTCCCCGAACGTCTCGGCGTGCACTTGACCCGCAAGCACGGCCCCGGTGTCGAGTACGCGGATATTCGCGCCTATGCGCCGGGTGATCAGTTGCGGACCGTGAACTGGGCGGTGAGCGCGCGCCGGGGCCGCCTCTATGTCACCGAGCGATTCACGAACCGGTCCGCCGATGTCGTGGTGCTGATCGATACTTCGCTACAGGCGCCGGGCCCGGCGACCGATTCGCTGGAGCTGTCGGTACGCGGCGCCGCGCAGGTGGTGCAGTCGACGTTGCAGGCCGGCGACCGCACCGCCGTCGTCTGCCTCGGCCAGGATCCGCGCTGGCTGCGCCCCGATATCGGGCGCCGGCAGTTCTACCGCATCGTCGATACCGTCCTCGATGTCGGCGACGAACACATCCCCACCACCGGCACCCTGGCCCCGCACGCCGCGGTTCCGTTGGGTGCGATCATCATCGCCTTCTCCACCCTGCTCGACACCCAGTTCGCGCTCGCCCTGATCGACCTGCGCAAACGCGGCCATGTCGTAGTGGTGGTGGATGTGCTGCGCGGTACCCCGTTCGCCGAGGGCCTCGATCCGACGCTGGCCAGGATGTGGCAGCTCGAGCGCGCCACCATGTACCGCGATATGGGCACGGTCGGCGTCGACATCGTGTCGTGGCCGGAAGACACCCGTTTGGACCAGATCATGCGTCTGCTTCCCCAGCACCGCCGAACCGTCCGGGTGCGCCGATGATCCGTTTCCTCGCCGTCCTTTCCGGTGTCCTGCTGATCGGCTCGATCACTCTGATGACGCCATGGGCGGGTGTGCCGGCCATGGCCCTTGTCGCCGCGGGCTGGTGGTTCCGCCCCGCCGCCGTCGCCGCCGTCCTGCTCGCCGTCGGCGTCCTCGCCTTGGCCGATTCCGGTGTACTCGCCGCCGCCGCAACAGGTCTGGTGGCTACCGCCTACCTGCTCAACACCGCCACTGTCACCGCTCCGGTAGGCGTGGTTCCGACGACGATCCCCTCGGTGACCGGCGCCGTCGCTTTCACCGTCATCGCCGCAGCCGCGGCCCTCCTCCCTTACCACCAAGCGTGGGCACCGATAGCCGCCCCGATTCTGGTGATCCTGCTGTTCAGCCTGCTCATCCACAGCCTCGCCCGCCGCTCGGCCAACGGGACCGAACCCCGAATCGCCGCCAGGTGAGCGGAAATCCGGGGATTCGGGGCAGAGGACTACGTGGGCCGACTGGTCTGCCGGGACCTCCCACCGATCATCGGTTCGCTCGCTCGTACCTGAGTAGTGTGGCGCCTCCGGCGAATTGGCGAGTCTCGGTCGACGACCAGTTCGTCTTCGGGTAACTGCCATCGAACAGACGGGTGCCTCCGCCGAGCAGGACGGGGTTGAGCACGAGTCGGAGTTCATCGAGCAGACCCGCTTCGAGTAGGGCTGTGGCGGCGGACCCGCCGGCGAACAACGCGATGGGCCGTCCCGGCTGCTGCGCGAGCTCACGAATTGCCGCGAACGGGTCCGCGCCGAGCAGGTGCGAGTTGTGCCAGTCGGTGGATTTCAACGTCCGCGACAGCACGAATTTGGGCAGCTCGTGCATCATTTTCCGCTGCGTGGCCGTCGCCTCGTCCCCGGCGGTCGGCCAATAGGCGGCGAGCTGTTCGTAGGCGACCCGGCCGAAGATCATTCCGTCGATGGATCCGAGTAGGTCGTCGAGGTACTGCTGGAACTCCGCGTCGGCGAAGGCCCAGTCGATATCGCCCGCCGCATCGCAGATGTAGCCGTCCAACGAGACGTTGATGTGCAAGAAGATGTCCCGCATCGGTGTGCTCCTTCACTTGCCGCGAGATCGCCCCGCGGCGGATTTATTGATTGGGTGACCAAAAAGACCTTCGCAGTTTTTGGTCGCACAGTCAATAAGTAGTAGGCTCGACCATGTGACACGGACCGGTCGTCCCCGCGGCTTCGACGAAAAAGCAGTCGTCAGAGGGGCGAAAGAACTCTTCTGGCGCCGCGGCTACGCGGCGACGTCCATGCGCGAGCTGGCCGATGAGCTCGGCGTACTCCCTGGCAGCCTGCACAGCGCCCTCGGCAGCAAGCACGACTTGTTCCTGCGTGCGCTCCGCGACTACGTCGATGATTCGCGCGCCGCCGCCGAGCTCATCGCAGGGGGCTCACCACTTCACGCCGTCCGCGCCCTGCTGGAAGCTGTGCTGGATGCCGCCGCCGTCACCCCCGGTCGCGGCTGCATGCTCGGCAACTCGGCGATAGAGCTCCTGCCGAATGATGAGCAGGCTCGTGAACTGGTCCACTCGGGCCTGCAAGCCTTGGAACAGGGCATCGAGACGGCCCTGCGCCGGGCCCAGCGATCCGGCGAGGTCCGCGCCGACATCGACTGCGCAACACAGGCGCGGCTACTCGTCGCCTTGATGACCGGCCTGCACGTGACCGCACGGGCAGAACTCGATCCCCATCGCCTCGACGACGTCATCGACGCCGCCCTCGCGGCTATCGCCGATCCCTCTTCGACCAACAGGGCCTGACGCCATAGTCCTGATCACCGCCCGCGTCGACTACCGCGACGGATCGAGCCTGGCCATAACCAGGTGATGGTTTCCGGCGGGGTCTGGAACTGCGGCGGTGGTAGCGAGATGCTGGAAACCATCATCGGATGGGAGAAGGACATGAATGAGCACATCACCGCAGACCGCGAGCTGAAGACCAAGCACCGCAAAATGTGGGCCCTCGGCGACTACACCGCGGTCGCGACGGAGATCATCTCCGACCTGGGACCGACATTGGTGCAGGCCAGCGGGGTCGGGCCGGGTGATCGGGTACTCGACGTCGCTGCCGGTTCCGGGAATGTGGCGATTCCGGCGGCGCTCGCCGGTGCGCGGGTCGTCGCCAGTGACCTCACTCCGGATCTGCTCGCCGCCGGGCAGCGCCTGGCCGCACGCAGCGGCGCCGAGCTCGAGTGGCGGGAGGCCGATGCGGAGGCGTTGCCGTTCGCCGACGGTGAGTTCGATGCCGTCGTGTCCGCAGTCGGTGTCATGTTCGCCCCGCACCACCAGGCCGCCGCCGACGAACTGACCCGGGTCTGCCGCCAGGGCGGCACTATCGCCCTGATCAACTGGACGCCGGAAGGCTTCATCGGCCAGATGTTCGCCACCATGAAGCCCTACGCCCCACCTCCGCCGCCCGGCGCGCAACCGCCGCCACTGTGGGGAAACGAGGATCACGTTCGCGGTCTCCTCGGTGATCGGGTGCGTGATGTCGTGGCTGTCCGGCAGGCCGTCCTGGTCGACGCCTTCTCGGACCGGACCACTTTCCGTGAATACTTCAAGTCGCATTACGGCCCGACCATCGCGGTCTATCAGAGCCTCGCGAACGATCCCGATCGTGTGGCCGCCCTCGACCAGGCGCTGGACGACGTCGCCGACCGCTTCCGCGATACGAACGGCCGGATGGAATGGGAGTACCTGCTACTCACCGCCCGCAGGTCTTAGTCATTACCGGGTGTCTGACCCGGCAACGAATAGCTCGCCAGATGGGATGCGTCTACCCCTCGAGTTCGTAGCGGTACCACCGCCGCTCGTCCCCGTCCTCGCGCATCCACAGCGTCTCGTCGCGCCCGATCTTTCCGCGCGCCCACCCGTTGGGCTGCCGCCCGCCCGGGAGGAGCAGAGGCTCGCGGGTGGTTTCGGTGATGGTCCCGTTCCCCCGGGACGCCCGCCGGATTTCCCAGCGATACCCTTCCCCGTCGCGCCGCTGGTCCAGGAACGCGAGGTCGGGGCCCGAGACGGCGAGGCCGCCGCATCGCGTGACGGGATTCGGTGTCACGACGGCCGTGTCCGAGGAATCGATCTCGACCAGCGGGAAGTCGGTGTACGGGCAGGCGTAGACGCTGTCCCGCCCGACATTCATCGCATAGCAGTCCATCCACACCACACCCGGCGTGTGCGGCGGCGCGAACCACGGTGTACCGGAGCTGTCCCAGCGGGCGAGGCCGGGCATGGATACGTGCGAGCGGGTGCCGTCCGGGTTGGGTGCCCAGTAGCTCGATTCGTCGAAGTACCCGGTCCAGATGCGGCCGTAGGGATCGCTCATGAGCTGCTCGATCGCGTCCCCGATGTAGAACGCCGCCAACGCCTTCCCATCGGCATCGAATATCCGCAGGTTCGCCGGTAGCCGGAACTCTTCCTCGGGAATCGAATCCAGCCACCGTTCGTAGTCGATGTCGACGGGATGGCAGCGTGCAGCGGCGATCACGACACCGTCGCCGACGGTATCGATCTCGGAGAACCATTGATCGAGATCCCGCAGCGCGATCTCGTGAACAGCGCGTCCGTCGCAGATCACGGCGACCGCGTCATAGCGCACAACCGGCAGACGCCAATGCTGTCCAGGCGCGGTATGTCGCCGGGGATCCACGAGCAATGCGACCAACCGACCTTGATGGTCGATAGTCGAAGCGAGAACATCGAATTCGCCATATCGCTCGGGGAGTTCCGCCGCGAGCGTCAGCGGGCGGTTAGGCGCCATGGGCCTTTCTCGGTGTCATCCGACGATCATGGCATGTGCATCGGCCGTCCGCTCAGCGGAAGTCCGCGATATGGTCGTCGACCCACTGCGCGTATGTCCGCGCAGGCGATCCGGTGACGTCCCGCACCGTCGAGGTCGGCTGCCCTGGTGCCTCGACCATCGACGCGAGCCCATCGAGAATCATGTCCGCGTATTCCGGTGCGATCCACTCCATTTCCGACTTGGCCTGTGCGGGCGTGATCTGCTCCCACTCCAGTGGACGCCCCAGTGCCGCACCGATAGCCGTGACCTGCTCGACTCTGCTCAGCGGCGCTGGACCGGTCAGCTCGTAGCGCGCTCCGGCATGCCCGTCGCTGGTCAGCGCCCGCACCGCGACGGCAGCGATATCCGCCTCGTGCAGCAGGGTCATCGCCGCCGCCCCGTACGCCCCGCGCACAACAGTGCCGGTGCGGATCCGCGGCGCCCACTCGAGGGTGAGGGTCGCGAAGCCATGCGGTCGCAGGAAAGTCCATTCCAGGCCGGATTCCCTGAGGGGCTTTTCGATGATCGCGTGCGCCCGGCCGATCGGGTTGTCCTGCTCGACGAGGTCGTCGCGCACCGCGGCCGATGACAGCAGCACGATGCGCCGCGCGTGCTCCGCGATCACCTCCACGACCGAATCGGCGACGTCGGCGGACAGCATCGGCCACGTCATGTACACCGAGTCCACCCGGTCCAGCGCCGCGGCCAGAGTGTCCGGGCTACCCAGATCACCGTGCGCGATCTCGACTCCTGCCGGCAGTGATGCCGCGGCCGGATCGCGGACCAGCGCCCGCACGGCCACCCCGGTCGGCGCGAGCTGCGCAACGACCTGCCCACCGACGTGCCCGGTCGCCCCGATCACCAGAACTCGCTGTGTTCGCGTCATGCGCCGAACGTACGCAGGAAGCTTACGATCGGTAAGGCCCTACCTGAAGGTAAGCTCATGCCATGGAGGTAGGTTTCCGGGCAGGCACGGGTGCCGCTCCGGCCCGCAGTGACGTATTCGACAGCGACTGCCCGGCCCGCACCGTCCTCGACAAGCTGACCAGCCGCTGGGGCGTCCTGATTCTGTCGGCCCTGTGCGACGGCCCCTTGCGCTTCCACGTCCTGCGCGACCGCATCGGCGGCATCAGCGAGAAGATGCTGTCGCAGAACCTGCGCAGCTTCACCGAATTCGGCCTCACCGAACGCAGCGTCGAACCCACCTCCCCACCGAGCGTTACCTACACCCTCACCCCGATGGGCGAGGAAGCCGCGGAGCGACTCCGTGGGCTGCTGGGCTGGGTGGCGACCAACGCCGAGGCGATCGTGGAGTTCCAATCGGGCTCGACGTCAGGCTCGAACCCGCGCAGCTGATCCGACCGCGCCGCACCAGTGCCGCCCGTACGACCCGGCCGAGCGGCAGACGACTGCGGCATTGACCGAGAGCCCCGCAGCCAGGTCCACTCGCGCGCCGAACCCTTGGCGTTTGAGTCGACTGCCCTGGCGTTTGGGGCGCGTGCGGGCCGCGGCGCGGCTGTTGCATCTGGCATGACGACAACGCTCACCGCCACAACTTCGGCACCCGAGTCCATCCGCCGGGCCTGGCCGGCCCTGCTCACCATGTTCCTCGGCAGCTTCACCCTCGTGACGGCCGAATTCCTACCTCCAGGGGTGCTGACCGCGCTCGCGAACGATCTGCGTGTGCAGGAGGGCGTGGTCGGGCTTTCGGTGAGCGCGACGGCACTGACCGCGCTGCTGGCCGCCCTCGGTCTGGGTTCGCTGTTCCCGCGCCTCGATCGCCGCACGCTGCTGGTGGCGCTCACCATCGCTGCCGCCGTATCGAACATCGTGGTGGCACTCGCGCCGAATATCGTGCTGCTGCTGATCGCGCGGTTGCTGCTCGGCGTTGCGGTCGGCGGATATTGGTCGATGGCGCTGGTGATCGCGGCGCAGCTGGTGCCCGCCGCTCGGCTCGGCAAGGCGATGATGATCGTGAATGCGGGGACGACGGTCGCGACGGTGGCCGGTGTGCCGCTCGGCGTGTTGTTGGGCACCTATGCCGGATGGCGCGTGGTGTTCGTGGTCGCTGCGGTGCTGTCGGTGGTGGCGGCGGTCGCGGTGCGGGTGGCGTTGCCGCCGATCACGCCGACGCAGGGAGTTGGCTGGTCGGCGATGGCTGGCGCGGTGCGGGCGCCGGGCGTGATGCTGGGGCTGGTCGGCTTGGTCGCGGTCATCGGCGGGCATTTCGCCGGCTACACCTACATCCGTCCGGCTCTCGATGAGCTGCTCGGCGCAGGTCCCACCGCGATCGCCGTGCTGCTCGCCCTGTTCGGTGTCGGCGGCTTGATCGGCAATTTCGTGCTGGGGTCGCTCGCTGATCGACACCTGGGCATTCTGCTGGTGGCGGTTCCGGTGGCGATCGGGCTGTCGCTGGTCGCGATCATCGCTTCTGCTGCGCTCGCGCCGCTCGCCTATGTCGCGGTGATCCTCTGGGGAGGTGCGTTCGGTGGCATCCTCAACCTGGTGCAGGTGTGGGTGTCGCGGGTGCTGCCGGATCGGATGGAGGCCGGAAGTGGTCTGGTGGTCGGCGGTTTCCAGCTCGCGATCATCGCGGGTTCCGCGATCGGTGGGCGTGGGGTGGACGGTCTCGGCCCGACCGCGACCTTCGTTCTCGCCGCCGCGGCGGCATTGCTCGGCGGGGTCGCGCTCCGGCGGTCGCTGAGCCGTGCCGCCTGACGCATCCCGCCTACGCCGTGGGCACGCGCTCCGCACGCCGTTACTCGGTCCGAGGACGGCCCGCTGAGCCGCGCCGCCTCACATAAACCGATCACACCGTGGGCACACGGGCCGCACGCCGCCATTCGGACGGGGTGTGGCCCGTATGCCTGCGAAATGCCCGGCCGAATGCGGTCTCCGACGAGTAGCCGAGGCGTCGAGCGACGGTGCCGATCGCGGCGTCCTGCTCGATCAGGAAGCGCTGCGCCCGCTCGATCCGCAGTCGCGTCAGATAGCGCCCCGGCGTGAGCCCGGTCGCGGCCTGGAATCGTGCGGCGAATCCCGACCGCGAGGCCAACGCGACGCGGGCCAGCGCCTCGACGGTCCACTCCTGCCCTGGATCGGCGTGCATGGCCGCCACCGCCCGCGCCACTCCCGGCTCGTTCACCCGCAACAGCCACCGTTTCGGTGCGCATCCGCGCGCATGCCAGGATTCGATCGCCATCGACGCCATCAAGGTGGCGACCCGATCACCTTGCACCCCTTCCGGGTCCGGGCACTGCTCCACGAGGTGCTGCATCATGGTCGCGGCCAGGGGCGCGTGCTGCACGAAATCGGTCAGCAGCACCCGCGACGGCAGCGCGTCCATGGCGCTACCGGACCCGACCGGCGCGAGCCGCACACACAGCACCGTCGCCTCCGACAGCGCGTTGACCGCATACCGCCGCGCGCACGGCACGAACAGGAAATCCCCGTGCGTCAGATCGTCTGCGTCACCGAGGCCTTCGACGCGAACGAGCCCTTCGGTCACGACAAGCGCACTCGACTCGCCGCCCGGATACACCAATTGTCCGGCCGCTAGCGTGAACACATCCCGCCCGGCGAACCGCCACTGGAGTCCGGCCAGCACATCCTCCAGCCCGCCGCGACCCGCATCGACCTGCGCCAACGTGCCCATCCCTCATACCGAAACTCTTGCCGAAATACGGTACCAAGGGTGTCCGGCATTAGCCGGGCGGTCGCCGACGCACCCTCGTCGGCCCTTCCCGACCAGGGCGCCGGAGTTGTTGAGCGAGACGCACCGATTAAATCGCATGGCTGTGCAACATGGTTCGGCGTAACGCGGACCCTTCCGGCATGCGGCGGCGCATCTGGCTGGCCGCTATGGCGCCCCCGGTAGCCGCCGCCGCCCGGCCACCAGTTCCGACGCGAGGTCGTCGTAACCCACGGCGAGTTCGGCCAGCCGTTCCCAGGCGTCGCCGAGGTCGTTCGACGCGTCCGCGAGGGCCGCGTAGGCGTCGGCGGTGTATCGCGCCAGTCGGTCGACGATCGCGCCGAGGGTTTCGGTGTGCAGCCGGGCGGAGCCGGGGGTCGGTGGCAGTTGGGCGGTGACCCAGCTGTCGATATCGCGGACCAGCCGTCGCCGTTCGGTATCGATATCGTCGATTGCCTCCCGGTCGCCGATCGTCTCGCGCGAGCCGCACAGCCGGCGTTCGTGCAATGCGGTCAGCTGATATGCCAGTCGCAGCATCGGATGGTCGGTGTACATCTGGGTGCGGCAGGCGTGCAGGAGTCGATGTTTCTCGGGCAGAGGGTGATTCGACACCGCGCCAACGAAACACGCTTCGGTCGAGACCGAACCGCGATGTGCCGAGCCTTGCGCGTATTCCCTGGTCGATGCCCGCTGCAGGGTGTCTGCGTGATCCTCGAAGCTGTCGGTGACCGGCCGGTACCACAGCGGTAGCACAGCGGATCGGAACTAAACAGGGCCGAGATGATACCGGTGTGTGGAGAATTCGGGATATGAATTGCCAACTTCTCAGAAAGTTGTAAAGATACTGCGACTCCGGTTCCGGAGGTTTGTTCGAGCGGAAAGAACAATCGATGAGCGTGATGAACAAGGTCGGCTTTTCCATGGTGGCGTTCGGCCTTGCGGCCGGGTCGGTGCTCGGCGCGGGCTCGGCGAGTGCGGCGGGGCAGTACGCGGCGATCGCGTTCAGTGGCCAGACCGTGCTGTACGGCGTGAGTGTCGACGAGGCCAGTGACGAGGCTGCGCGCGGCGCGGCGCTCGCCAACTGTGGCCAGTCCGACTGCCAGGTATTGATTTCCTGGGCCAACGGCTGCGGTGCGCTGGTGGAGAACAAGGAAGGTGTGGCCGCGGCGTCCGGCGCGAACCGGGAACAGGCCGAGCAGGCCGCCTTCCGGAAGCTCGCGGAGGTCCACCCGACCGCGCTGCTGGCCAACGTCGGCTCGGCCGACCTGAGTGGCGCCAAGGTTGTCGAGGTCGTCTGCACCGCCAACGCCCGCTGACAGGCGTACATCGGCGAGCCCGGACCCGGTTGGGTCCGGGCTCGCCGCATATGAGATCGCGGTGATACCGGCGGCCCGCTCGGGTCGTGATCGATGGGCGCCCTGTCCGCGCCCCGCTGAGCAGCCTTATCGGCGCGACCGCAGGTATTCGTCGTGGTCGCGGTCTTCCCGATAGAACCGCTGGGTGATCGAGATCAGCCGGCCGATCTCATTGCCGAGCGCCGCCGGACTCGCCGGTTTCGCGATGATCGGATCACCGGTTTTGACGTAGTAGCGCCCGTCCTCGTAGTCCATCCACCAGAAGCTGCGCCCGAACGCGGGCCTGGAATCGACGGCGGCCCCGGGGAACACCATGACCTCGCCGAACGCCTTGCGGGTGCGTTTGAACACCCGGTCCAACTGCTGGGTGAGGCTGGCTTCGCCCTGGCTGCGCACATACCGTGAGCGGTCCGCATTCAGATCTTCGCGCCGCACCTCCACCGGCGGCGCGGTCCCCGCCTGCGCGGTCGGCAGTGCGGCGAGCGCCTGCGCCGCAAGGTCATCGGCAGCACAACCACGGACGATGACGTCACCACCGATGTCATCGGAGGTCCCCGCCAGCTGCACCAGCGCGGCACCGGAGTAACCGTTCACCGCACCGTGGAACCGGTAGGTCGTCCCCGACCCTTTCTCGCCGAACCCCTTGATCTCCACCCGCGCTTCGGGTTCGCGCAACACCTCGAGCACCCGCATCAGCTCGACCGAGTAGAACCCGTCCAGCAGCTGCGCCACCGCCGCCTCACGCTGCCTCCGCAGATCCTCGAAGCTGTCCGCGACCGGCCGATACCGCAGCGGATAAGGGAGCCGATCGGAACCGTAAGCGGACCAGAGGATCTGGAATTGCAGTCCGGTGAAACGCCATTCGCTCATCGGATCACCCTTCGGCGCCAAGCACCGGCGGCACCGTCTTCGGCATCGAATCCAACCCGGTGAGCTCGTCGCCGTTCTGCTGCGTGATCAGGTACTCCTTGATCGCCGACTGCCCCGACTTCTCGTCATCCTGACCGCCACCGCGCCCAGGGGCACCCATACCGCCCATCGGCATACCGCCCATCCGACCGGCCCCGGCCGCGCCGGACTTCCCGGCCGACGCCGCAGCGGGTGTCGATGCGCCCTGTGGCGTACCACCGCCGGGCAGGCTGCGCCCCGCGCCAGGGGTGCCGCCGCCGCTGGACGACCCGCCGCCGGTTCCGCCGCCGCGCCCGGGGAACCCGGAACCTCCACCCGAACGCCCCGACCCGCCAGGGACATACCCGGTGCCGGTGGGCGAGCCGGTCGAACCGGTGGTCGCGGCCTTACTCGTATCCGTTGGTGTGCTGGTGGTTTGGGGCGTGCTCTGCGTATCGGTCCCGGCCGCAGTTGTGCTTGGGTCGTCCGATTCCGTGGTCGTCTCGCCGCCGGTCTCCTCGCCGCCGGTTTCGCCGGAAGTGGTACCGCCGCCGTTCTCCCCGCCGGTTCCGCCGCCACCGCCGCTGTTGTCGTCACCGCCGCCGCCGGTGCCGGGCGGAACGTAGGGCTGGCCACCACCGTCATCCACGACCTTCGGCGCGGCGGGAAGCACCGGGACGTTGTGGTCGGTCTGATTCGCGACCTGCCCGTAGACGGTGCGCAGAATGCGCCGACCCTCGTCCTCGGCTTCCTCGGTGGTGTAGTCGCCTTCCTTCATGATCCCGTCGGGCGGGAGAACCTTGCCGTCCAGGTCTTTCGGCGGTTCGGCGGTGGGCATCAGGGCTTTGGTCTGATGCAGGCCGGTCACCATTTCGTTCAGCTTGATGCCGATCAGGTGGGCGGCAGTGCCGAGGGGTTCGGTGCGTTCCGCGTAGTTATTCACGGCCTCGACAGCCTTCGCGCCGGAAGCACCACCCCAAGCCGGGTTCTTGCCCTCGCCGCCGACAGTCTTCTGGAACTCGGTGTTGAACGCGGCGGCCGCGTCCTTGATGTCTTTGCTGATCTGCATCCAAGCCGTCCCCGCAGCCTCGACCAGCTCCGGCTTCATGCCGTTGACCTTCTCCACCATTTGGGCGAGAGTCAGAGTGTCGTAATCATCCGGACTTTTGATCCGTGGATCCTCGTATTGGCCATCGAATTTCGAAGCGACAAATGCCTGCGCGAAATAGATCGCCGACCGGTCGTAGTTCCACTGACGCTGCGCATCGATGACCTTGCGCCGGTACTCCTCGTAGTCGTCGCTCATCCCACCCCGCCCTGATAGTGCCTTGGTCGATACACGCTACCAACCAGCGTGCGCCCCCTCTAGTGGCCCACGGCGTACCGGTATCAACACATATGGCTACGGGCCTGGCACACAGGCTTTCGGCACTGAAGCCCAGGGCTAGGTATATGGCCTCGCACATGGTGTGGCGATGTCGCACAGGTCGTAGGTCCTCGGGGGAGCGCAAGGTGTGCGAGGTGGGTCACCACCCGAGCAGCCGGGGGTTGTTGGGGGTGGGGGCGGGCCGT
>NZ_JAAGUY010000026.1 GCF_010868145.1 Nocardia cyriacigeorgica | reverse complement strand
GGCTAGGTTGGCGAGGCGGGTTGCGGTGAGTTCGGCGTGGGTGATGCGGCGGAGGGCGGCGAGGATGGGTTCGTAGAGGACTGTGCCCAGGACTGCGTATTCGATGGCGGCGGCGGGGGATTCGAGGGGCATGCGGTCGATTTCGAACTCGGCGATGGCGGTGATATGGGGGGCGTAGGCGCGGAGGCGGTCTTCGGTCATGGGCAGGCCCGCGGCTTCGGCGTCGGTGAGAGCCTGCTCGAGTTGCGCGACGGCGGGCAGGCCCTCGGGGAGTGGGCGGCCGAGGGTGGCGAATGCGGCACGGGCGCGGGGCAATTCGGTGTCGGTCGTGGATTCGGGGGTTGGGGGGAGGGTGTAGGTGGCCGCGCCAAGGGCGTCGAGCAGGGATTCGTCGGGTGAATCGATCAGGCCGACAATCGTTTTGATCTTCGCCAGCGACAGCCCGTGCCCGGACAGCGCTTTGATCAGTGCGATTCGTTTGACATGTGGCTCGCCGTATTCGGCGCGGGTGGCGCTGGTGGGGCGGCCGGGCATCAGGACGCCCTCGCGCAGGTAGTACTTGATGGTCGGCACCGGCACTCCGGTGCGCGTCGCCAGTTCCGACATCAGCATCGCATCTGCTCCTTCTCCGACTCGCCCTTGACATTAGATAGTACCGCTATCCATTATTGGACAGTAACGCTATCTAATGGACTCCAGGGAGCGACCATGAACACCACGCTGATCACCCCGTTCATGAGCATTGCGCTCGGAGCGACAATCCTGTCCGTCGTCACCATCGCCTTCGGTGGCACCTTCCTCCTGCGTGTCTTCACCGGCGTCCAAGAGGTCAATGACCTGCAGAAATCCTTCTTCCGCGCGGGTCATGCGCATGCGGGCGTGCTGGTGATGCTCGGCGTGCTGCTCGGTGTGCTCGGCAACGCGGCCGGTGCGAGTCCGGGCTGGGCAAATGGTGGCGCGATCGCCGTACTTGTCGCCGCCATCCTGATGCCGCTCGGGTTCTTCCTGTCGGTGCTCGGACGCGATCCGCAGCGGCCGAATCGGATGATCGCCAGTGTTTGGTTGGGTGCGACGCTGCTGGTCGGCGGGCTGCTGGTGTCGGGGATCGCGACGCTCGTCGCGGGAATCGATCGATTCTGAGAAAGCTGCGCTGGATGGCTGCTGCCGCGATGGGATTCCCGGTCCTGGCCCGCGAGCCGGGCTCCCCGTGGGATCCACATGTGAGCTGAGGATGGACAGGGCGGTCGTCAACTGGCCCCACAAACAGGCCGGTCAGTCTTAATACGTTGTCAGGCAGGTTTTTTCGCTTGCATAGCGTACTGTCGTCCGGGCCCGTGCACTGGAGGTCGACCGCTCGGACCAGTTCGACATGATTCGGGAATCGAGGCAAGCGTATGAACCACAAGCTCTGGCTGCTCGGGCGATCGATGGCAGTCGGCGGACATATTCTGGGGGAGAAGCTCTTCCGGCCGAAGGCGCGAACCATCGACGACGTTCCGGTGTCGGGGGAAACGATGACGCCGGCGTGGCTGACCTCGGTACTGTGCCGCGAGGTTCCCGGTGCCGAGGTGGTGTCGTTCGAGACCTCCAACGGCAGTCGCGGCACCTCCACTCGCGTCGCGATCCGGGTCGAGTACAACGATGCTGGTGCGCAGGCCGGATTGCCCATCGAACTGTTCGCGAAGACGACTACGGCTTTCAGTCAGCGCATTCTGCTCGGTGGCGGCAAGATGATCACCGGCGAAACACGTTTTTTCCGTGACTTCCGGCCCGAGGTCGACATGGAGGCACCGATCGGATACTGGGGCGCCGCTGACGACTCGTCGTGGCGCTCCATCGTCCTGATGGAGGACATCGCCGCCACCCGTGACGCGACGTTCATCGAGCCGAATACGCCTGTGAAACGAGATCAGATCGAAGATCTGGTACGCAATCTCGCGCGCCTGCACGGCACGTTCTGGGAGCATCCGGCGGTCGAATCGCTCAACACCCCGAGCTACATGCTCCAGGCCTACCTGGCCGCGATCGATATGAAGAAGCGCTGCGCAATCGGGTTGGTGCGAGCCGAGGAAGTCGTTCCCGAATCGCTTCGGGGGCAGAGCGAACGGTTGTGGGCCGGTGTCGAGCGGGCGATCGATTTGGCCACCAACGACCTACCGCCGACCCTGCTGCACGGCGATCCGCATATCGGACAGACCTATGTGACCGGCGCCGGTCGGATGGGTTTCGTCGACTGGCAAGTGGTCATGCGGGGTGGTTGGGCGCACGACTTCGCCTACACCGTCAACTCCGGATGCGAACCAGAAGACCGGCGCGCGTGGGATCGAGAACTGCTCGAGGCCTATCTGGACGAGCTGGCCAAGGTCCGAGGTTCGGCGCCGTCGTTCGACGAGGCCTGGCTGGCCTACCGGCAGCAGTCCATGTTCGCCTACGCGGCATGGGCTTTCACCATCGGCCGCGCGGCCTATCAGCCCCAGATGCAGTCGGTCGAGACCTGCTTGACGCTGCTGAAACGCATCACCACCGCACTGGATGATCACGAGTCGTTGGATGCCCTCGGTGTCTGACCCACATTGCGAAAGGCCTGGACTTCTCACGTGAGTACCGCCAACCCCTGGGCGCAGGCCAGCGCGTGTCCGGTCCTCCACGGAGCGCCGACCGCTGCCGACGACGACCCACGAGTGCCGCTGTACACACCTGAATTCGCCAACGATCCGCACCATCATTACCGGGAGATGCGCAGGCGCTACGGTTCCTTGGCGCCGGTGGAACTGGCACCGGATGTGCCTGCGACGCTGGTGCTCGGCTACAGCACCGCGGTGCGCATACTCAACGATCCGGGACACTTTCCCGCCGATCCGCGTGCCTGGCAGCAGAACATCCCGGCCGACTGTCCGATCCTGCCGTTGCTGGAGTGGCGGCCGATGGCGAGCCGGAGCACGGGCGCCGATTTCGTGCGCTACCGGCAAGCGATCACCTCGAGCATCGACATCGTCGATCTGTACACGCTCAACAGCGTCGTCGAGAACATCGCCGTTCCGCTGATCAACGGGTTCTGTGCCGACGGCCAAGCGGATCTGATCCGCCAGTATGTCTTTCCGCTGGTCTTCGATGTGGTCAATTTCCTGCTCGGTTGCCCGGGCGAGATCGGTGAGCAGGTTGCGGCGGGTACGGCGGCGCTGCTCGAGGGCGTCGACGCCGAGAAAGGCAGTCAGCTGCTCGGCGAGGCGCTGATGCAGCTGGTGGTGCTCAAACGTGCCGAGCCGGACAACGACATCACTTCCGTGCTGTTGCAGCACGAAGCTGCGCTGGACGATGTGGAGGCATCGCACCACGTCTCGCAGGTCTACGGCGCCGGGATCGAATTCCAGTTGAATCTGATCTCGAACACCTTGCTGTTGATCCTGCGCGATGAACGCTTCGGCGGCAGCGTCCTCGGCGGGAACCTGTCGTCCCGTGATGCATTGGACGAGGTGTTGTTCAACGACCCGCCGCTGGCGAACCTGCTGATCACCTATCCGCGGCAGCCGATCCTGATCGACGAGGTCTGGCTGCCCGCGCATCAACCGGTCGTCATCAGTATGGCCGCATGCAACAACGACCCCGAGGTCCGCAGCGGTGAACTGCTCGGCAATCGCTCGCATCTGGCCTGGGGTGTGGGTCAGCATGCCTGCCCGGCACAATCTTTGGCCTACCTGATCGCGCAGGACGCGATCGATCAACTCCTCGACGCCCTCCCCGACCTACGCCTCGACTTCCCCGACGGCGAACCGGCCTGGCGTCCCGGCCCCTTCCACCGCGCCCTGGCAGAACTACCCGTCACCTTCCCACCCGCCGCTCCACTGAACATCTGAGCCAAGGACGAACCGCCCCCCCCTTATCGCCGGCCGGAGAACTCCAGGCGGTTGCCGGCCCCGTCTGTGGTGTGAAGTCCGCGCCGACCGGACAACTCACCTGAACGTCATGGATCATGGCGCACGCCGATGCGGGCCCCAGATGCGCGGCGGCGTCAGAAAGTTCGAATGAGCAGCGCGGCACCCATCCCGAGCATGGTGATGGCGACGAGCGTGTCGATTGTCCGCCAGGCGGCGGGCCGGGACAGGAGAGGGCCGAGCAGTCGGGCGCCATAGCCGAGGCTGAAGAACCAGGTCAGGCTGGCCAGCATGGCGCCGAGGCCGAAAATCCAGCGCAGCGAACCGCGTTCGGCGGCGACGCTACCGAGCAGGAGCACCGTGTCCAGGTAGGCGTGCGGGTTGAGCCAGGTCATGGCCAGGCAGGTGAGGACTGCGGCGCGGACCGTCACCGCTGTGGTGCTGGTGCTGTGGAGGGCATTGTCGAGCGCTGGTCGCCAGGCGCGCCGTGCGGCCATGGCGCCGTAGCAGAGCAGGAATGCGCCGCCGGCGAGGCCGATCATGGTGAGTGCGGAAGGCCATGCGGTGATCACGGCGCCGAGCCCGGCCACTCCAAGCGCGATGAGGATGGCATCGGAGACAGCGGCAATGACGACTACCGACAAGACGGCATGCCCACGCGCGCAGTGGCGCAGCACGAAGGCGTTCTGTGCGCCGATCGCCACGATGAGGGACAGGCCTGTACCGAATCCGGCAAGCGCCGCTGGGAGGAAATCGCTGTTCACGATGTCCGACGGTAGGAAGATTTACGGAATCAGTACAGCTAAAGTTTCTTAACTATCATTAGCTGTTGTGATGTCAGATCTTCCTGCTGACCAGGTGCGCACGCTGCTCGCCGTCGTCGACGAGGGCACCTTCGACGCGGCCGCGGCTGCGCTGCACGTGACGCCCTCCGCGGTGAGTCAGCGCATCAAGGCGCTCGAACAACGCACCGGGCGGGTACTGCTCATGCGCACGAAACCGGCGCAACCGACCGAATCCGGTCAGGTGATCGTCAGGTTCGCGCGCCAGCTGGCGGCATTGCAGCGAGATACCCAGCGGGAGTTGGGGATCGCGGACGAGTCGGGGCCAACGCAGCTGTCGATCGCCGTGAACGGCGACTCGCTGGCCACCTGGTTCCTGCCCGCGCTGACCCGTGTACCGCAGGACCCTCCGATCTGCTTCGACCTCTATCGCGAGGACGAATCGCACACCGCGACGCTGCTGCGCGAGGGACAGGTGATGGCGGCGGTGACCTCCTCTGCCGAGCCGATCGCCGGCTGCACCGTACGGCTGCTGGGCTCGGCGAGGTATCTGCCGGTCGCGAATCCGGAGTTCGTGGCACGGCACCTGGCGTCGGGGCCGCTACGGCAGTGCTTACCGAGTGCGCCGGTCATCGTGTACGACCGCCGTGACGAATTGCAGGACCGCTTCGTCCGGACACTGACCGGCGGCCGCGCGGACGCGGGCAGGCTCCGCCACTACATCCCGACCTCACAAGGTTTCTACGATGCGGTCACCGCCGGTCTCGGCTGGGGCCTGATCCCCGAGCAGCAAGCCGCGCCATTGGTGCGCTCGGGCACGTTGATCGAGCTCGGCCGCCGCAAGTGGGTGGATGTGCCGCTGTACTGGCAGCAGTGGAAACTCGACGTGCCTGCACTCGCGCTTGTTGCCGAGACCGTTGCTCGAGCGGCTGCCGAGTTCCTGCACGCGGGTCGCTGACGGGTTCCGACGCCCCGCACCCGCTCCAGCACGACGACGGGGATCGTTCGCCGACTCCGGGCCGCGTAGGTGTGGTACACAGGGGCCTGAGCGGTCATGAGGTCCCAGAGTCGTTGCCGTTCAGCGCCTTCAGCGGTGCGGGCATGGGCGATGAAGCGTTCGGCGAGAACCTGAACCTGCACTTCTGAATTGGCCAGCAGGTTCAGATACCACTGGGGGTGGGTGTGGGTGATGGACGAGCCAGAGGCGATGAGGATATAGCGGTCGTTGTCCTCGCCGAAGAACAGGCCGGTCCGATACAGCTTGCCGGTGGTGCGGCCGCGGTAGGCCAGGATCAGATTGGGTGACCCTCCCTCCAGGTAGCCGCTGGAGCCGTTGGTCGCCAGGTAACGGCGCACGTGTTCGGCCACCGAGAGATCAGGGCTGTCTTGTGCGGAATCGATGTCGTGTGGCATGGCGGACGCCTCAGTGCGCAACGGGCAGGCCCTGGGCGAATCCGCCGTCCACCGCCAGTTCCACATTGGTCGTGAACGTCGCGTCGGCGGCCAGGAACAGCGCCGCGGCCGCGACCTCCTCGACAGTGCCCGTCCGGCGCAGCGGAGTGGAGTCATAACCCTGCTGCACGAATTCCGCGCGTTCCCGCGCACTCAACCCCGGCACACCCATGGTCGGTGTCTCGATGAACCCCGGCGCGACGGAATTGACTCGGATCTTGCGCGGCACCAGTTCGGCGGCGAGGACGTGAGCAAAGGCGCGCACGGCCTCCTTGGACGCGGAGTAGGCGCTCAACCCGGGGAAGATCACGTCGTTGCCGACGGTAGTGAAGACGATCGACCCACCGTCGGCGAGCAGCGGCGCGAGGGCCTGGACAGTGAAGAAGGCGCCCTTCGTGTTGATCGTGAAGTGCCGGTCCCAGTCCTCTTCGGTCACCTCGGCGAGTTCGGCGAACGCGGCGACGCCGTGGTTGACGAACACATGGTCGATCCGGCCGAGCTTATGCCCGACGAACTCTGCCAGCGCCGCGATGTCGGCCATGCTGGCCGCATCGGAACGCACGACATGCGCCGCCTGCCCGGCGAGTTCGGTGCGTGCGTCCTCGAGGGTCTTCTCGTTGCGCCCGGTAACGACGACCTCGGCGCCCGCGGTCAGCAACGCCTTCACGATCGCCAAACCCATGCCGTGGGTTCCGCCGGTGACGACGGCCTTGGCGCCTGCGAGGTTCTTACTCATGGAGTTCTCCCTGGTCGTTCTGTCATCTGACAGGGACGACTGTGCGCGCCTGCGCTCTCGGTTCGCTGTCGGCCGGCATTCGGTTGGCATTCGGTCGGCATTACCCTGGTCGGATGCGTTTCGGTGTTCTCGGTCCGCTCACGGTGTGGGCCGAGGACGGTGCGGTGGTGGCGGTGCCGGAGAAGAAAGTCCGTGCGCTGCTCGCGATGCTGCTGCTGGACCGGGGACGGGTCGTCTCGGCGGACCGGCTCATCGACGGTATCTGGGGTGAATCCGCTCCGGTTCGCCCCGCGGGGGCGTTGCAGACCCTGGTCTCTCGGCTGCGGCGTGCGTTGAGCGAGGCCGGTTCGAACGCCGTGGTATATCGCGCGATGGGATATGTGCTCGACGTCCCCGCGGAATCCGTCGATGAAGCAACGTTCGCTGCCCTGGTCGAGCAGGCCCGACAGACCGGCGACCCGCGCAAGCGCGCGGCCTGGTTCACCGAGGCGCTCGGCCACTGGCGCGGCGACCCTTTCGCCGATTTCGCCGACGAACTCTTCGCCCAGCCGGCCGTGGCACGCCTGACCGAACAGCGCTTGCTGGTCGTCGAGGAGCTCGCGGAAACCAGACTGCTCATGGGCGAATACGGGCCCGTCGCCGCCGAGCTGACCGATCTGGCCGAGCGGCATCCGCTACGAGAACGGTTGCGCGGTGCTCAGATGAGGGCCCTGTACGGAGCCGGGCGCCTCGACGAGGCGTTGGCGGTATTTCACGATGTGCGGCGCCTCCTCGACGCCGAACTCGGCCTCGAACCGGGGGCGACACTCACAGAACTGCACCAGCAGATCCTGCGCGCGGACCCCGCCGCCTTGCCCGCCGAACCAGCGGTCGGCTCGGACAGCTCAGCGCGTCCGCCGTCGAATCTGCCTGCCCCGCTGACCGATCTGATCGGCCGGGAATCGTCGCTGCGTCAGGTACTCGAGCTGCTGGACCAGGAACGGCTGGTGACATTGACCGGGCCCGGCGGCGTCGGCAAGACCCGGCTCGCGGTGGCGGCGGCGAGCGAATCCGCTCAGTCGTATCCCCACGGTGTCTGGCTGGTGGAACTGGGCGGGATCGTCCTGCCGAGCGTGACTTCGGCAGCCGTGGACAGCCTTGCCGACATCGTCGCGGCAGCTCTTGGAATCCGCGACAACGCGCAGCCGGCCCGTCGCGGGTCACGATCCGCGCAGTACCGCCTGGCAGATGCGTTGCAGGACTGCACGACGTTGATCGTTCTCGACAATTGCGAGCACGTGATCGGGGCAGCGGCGCTGCTGGTGCGGCAGATCGTTCGTCGGGCTCCGTCGGTGCGCGTTCTGGCGACCAGCCGGGAACCACTCGACATCGAAGGTGAACGGCTGTGGCAGGTGCCGCCCCTCGATCTGCCGGGGCCCGCGGCGACCTTCGACGAGATCGTTGCCTCGGGGGCTGTCCGGCTGTTCGCGGCGAGAGCCGCCGCGGCGGCACCGGGATTCACCCTCGGCGCCGATAACGCCGCCGCGGTGGCCACGGTGTGCCGACGGATGGACGGTCTTCCGCTTGCTCTCGAACTGGCGTCCACTCGTGTCCGGGCGCTCGGCCCGGCCCGGCTCGCCGAACGGCTCGACGACCGCTTCGGTTTGCTGACCGGCGGGCGACGTGACGCGCCGCCTCGTCAGCAGACCTTGCGCGCCATGATCGATTGGAGCTGGGAGCTGCTGACCGCCGCCGAGCAGGTGGTACTGCGGCGGCTGTCGATCCACGCGGACGGCTGCACACTCGACGCGGCCGAAACGCTCTGCGCCGCAGCAGGCGTCAAGTCCGAAGAGGTTCTCGATCTGCTCGCCCGATTGGTGGATCGCTCGTTGCTGGTGGTGGTCCATGACGACGACGAACCGCGCTACCGGCTCCTCGAGTCGATCAGCGCGTACTGCGCCGAACGTCTGCGCGCATCCACCGGCCAGGTCCCGGCTGAATTCGAACAGCTCCGCCTCGCCCATGCCGGCTATTACGCGGACCTCGCCGAACGAGCGTATGCGCACCTGCGCGGCCCGCGGCAGCGCTACTGGATGTCTCGCCTCGATGCCGAGTCCGCGAACCTGCGCCGCGCCCTCGACACTGCGACCACGACCGGCGACGCGCTGCTGGCTCAGCGGATCGCGCTGGCACTGACTTGGTATTGGTTCCTGCGCGGACGCCTCGGCGAAGCGCGGCGTTCGATTGCCGATGTGCTCGCCGTGGTGGACGACGAGCACCGGACCGTCTCCGCGCGTGCACGGCTGTCGTCCTGGCGGGCCGCGATGACGCTGCTCGCTGGTGACGGAGCCGAATCCCTCCGGGAAGACGGTGCTTTCCTTCGGCTTGTCGAAGAGATTCGCGGGCCAGGCGAGCGCGCTGTCGTCGGATGGTTCCTCGGCTACGCCGTCACTATGTTCGGCGCGATGGAGGCCGGGGTGCAGATCATCGACCGTGCCCTCGACGAGCTTCGGGAATTGGATGACGGTTGGGGCATCGCCGCCGCGCTCACGGTCCGCGCGATCCAACGCCTGTCCCGCGGGGATCTCGACACGGCCTGGACGGCCGCCGAGCAGAGCCTCGCCTTGTTCGGTGAGATCGGCGAACAATGGGGCAGACTCCAGGCCACCGGAGTACTTGCCACCTTGCTCGAGATCCGCGGCGATTACCCCGAGGCCGAAGCGCGCCATCGCGACGGATTGCGCATCGCCGAGGACCTCGGTCTGTGGTCCGAGGCCGCGTCCCGCTGGGCCCAACTGGGTCGGATCGCATTGCTCCGCCACGATTACCCGCTGGCCGACGAACTGCACGACCGCGCACGGCAACTGGCCGTCGCCCATGCCGACCGCCCCGCTATGGAGATCGCCGAGGTGGGCCTGGCGATGAGCGCTCGCCGTCAAGGCAAGTTCGAGACAGCGCAAACGCTGCTGCGGCGGTGGCTGGACTGGAACCTCGGTTTCGACGCCGCGAACGGCGCCGCGCTCATCCTCGCTGAGCTGGGATTCGCCGCCGAGCAATGCGGCGACGTCGAGGGCGCTCTCGAACTGCACCGACAGGGCATGGCCGCAGCCGAGCGCACCGGCGACCCACGAGCGATCGCACTGGCCAATGAAGGGCTGGCCGGCGCCCATTCCCTCGCCGGGGCTCCCGTGCTCGCTGCCCGCCTCCTCGGCAGCGCCGCCCGCACCCGCGCCGCCATCGGAGCCACCCTGCCGCCGGCCGAGCTCGGCGACGTCGAACGCGTTGCGGAACGGGTTCGCTCGATGCTGGGTGAGATGCGGTTCGCGGCGGAATTCGCCAAGGAACCGTAAGTCGGCCGACGCCGTGTTCCTGCACCCAGCACACTAGCGGTCGCCCCGCGCCGACAGGTTGACGCCGTCGCGGGGTCGGTGTTCGGCCTATCCGAGCATCCCGGCCAGCGTCTTCGACCGCCCCGGCGTGCGGAGCTTCGAGAGCCCCTTCGCCTCGATCTGGCGGGCGCGCTCACGGGAAACTCCCAGGACGGTGCCGATTTCGGCGAGCGAACGGGGTTCGCTGTGGTCGAGGCCGTAGCGGAGGGTGAGGACCTCGGCCTCGCGGTCGGACAGGGCACCGAGCATCGCGCGCAGTTGGACGCCGATGGTGGCGGCGGTGGCGAGGTCGTCGGGGCCGGGCGCCGTGTCGGGGATGAGGGCGCCGAATTCGGTGGCCTCATCCCCGATCGGGGTGTGCAGGGAGATCGGGTCCCTAGCGTGCTGAAGTACCTCCGTCACTTGGGATTCCGGCATGTCCAATTCGGCGGCGATCTCGGCGGCGGTCGCGTCATGGCCGAGCTGCTGGGACAGGGTGCGCTGGGTGCGGGTCACCCGGTTGATCACGTCGACGACATGGACCGGGATGCGGATCGTGCGGCCCTGGTCGGCGAGGGCGCGGCCGATGGCCTGACGGATCCACCAGGTGGCGTAGGTGGACAGCTTCAGGCCGCGCCGGTGATCGAACTTCTCGATCGCGCGGATCAGGCCGAAGGTGCCCTCCTGCACCAGATCCAGTAGCGACATACCGGTCGGCGTCGGGTAGCGCTTGGCGATCGAAACGACCAGGCGCAGGTTCGCTTCGATCATCTGCGATGTGGCTCGCGCGCCGTCGGTTGCTGTGCGGTGCAAGGCGCGACGGTCGGTGGGGGACAGCTGGTCACTGGATTCGTCGAGCTGCCGTTGAGCGTGGGTGCCCGCCTCGATCCGCTCGGCCAGCTCGACTTCCTGCGCCGCGGTCGGTAGCGGGGTGCGGCCGATACCGCGCAGGTAGTCGCGCACCGGGTCGTCGCTGACGGTGCCGAGGGCGGGCGAAGCGGTGCCGCGGGAGGGGAGGCATCGGGTAGTCACAGGGTTCCTCTCGAGTCGGGGAGTGCGCGGGTCGGCGTGCGGGGCGACGCGTCAGGCGTGTTCGCCACACGGCGGGCCGGAGATGTGCAGGGCGCAGGCCATCGCGGCGCCTTGTCCGATTACCGGCCCGGGATGCGCAATGGGCGCTGCGGAACTGCCCGGAACCGCTGGCTCCTGTGCACGCTGCGCTGCTCACGCGTGTGGCGCCGGCGCCCGGTGATCGGGACGGCGGGTTCGATGCGACCGGCGCGGGGTGCGGTCGTGGGGGCCGGGAGCTGTGTGCTTTCGGTGAGCATTCGCTGGATCGCGGTGTCGAACGCGGACCGCGGGGTGGACTTGTCGGCCAAGGTGACTGCTCCGGTTCGGTGGATGGTGGCGGGACGGGTGGTGCTGTCGGGGCCGTGAGTCATGCGCGTTCTCCTTCGACTGTCGGCGCCGCCGTGGCGACGCGAGAACAAACTTATGACAGGCATAAAAATATGTCAAGCATAAATTTATGACGAGATCAGGTAGTGTGGGTTCGCATGACGAACGAGACGGCAGAGCCGCAGGGGCTCCGCGCCAAGAAAAAGCAGCAGACCAGGGAAAACATCTCCCATCAGGCCACCCTGCTCTTCCTCGAGCGCGGGTTCGACAAGGTGACGATCGCCGACGTCGCCGCGGCCGCGCAGGTCGCCAAGATGACTGTGACGAACTACTTCCCCCGCAAGGAGGACCTGGCACTGGACCTGGGGGAGGTATTCGTCGACCAGCTGGCCCGCACCGTCCGTGAACGTGAGCCTCGTGAATCCGCGCTGGCCGCATTGCGGCGCACGTATCTGGCGGCGGCCGCCGAACAAGACCCGGTCGTCGGGTTCTCTGGACCGGTCTTCGCCGAGATGATCACCGCCAGTCCCGCCCTGGTCGCGCGCCTGCGAGAGTTCCACGAGGAGCGCGAGGCCGCGCTGGCCCGCACCCTCGCCGAGGAAACCGGCGCCCCACCGGACGACATCACGCCGCGGATCGCCGCCGCGCAGTTCGGTGGAGTGCACCGGGTGCTGTTCGACGAAACCATGCGCCGCACCCTTGATGGACAATCCAACGACGAGATCGCCGCAGCGCTCACCGGTGACATCGCTACCGCATTCGATGCGCTCGAACCATCGCTCGGCTCCTACGCGGTGCGCTGAGCTGCGACATCGGCTGCTGTCGTGTACCGGATTCGCACCTGCGCATGCTCGCGGTGTTGCGGCGGACCCCGATCGCGTGGATCAGCAGCGGCCGTGTCCCTCCTGATGCTCTGTGCGGCAACACCTTTGCTGCTACTGTCCAATCCGGCGGTCGGTGTCGGTCGCCGATCGAACCCAGGGGGAGTGTTGTTGCGTCGGATCGCCGTCGTCGTCATGTCCGCAGTCGCAGTACTGGCAGCGAACACAGCTGTTACCGCCGCGGAACCACCCGGAGTGACCGTACTCCCGCGACCCGGTGGTGAATCCCCTGTCGGCACTACAGTTCTGCATCTGGTCGACGACAAACGCCCGGACCCGTTCGAGCCGGACCGCCCGCGCGAGCTGATGGTGTCGGTGTTCTATCCGGCAGCGCAGGTCGACGGTCATCCGCGGGCGCATTACATCTCGACGGAGCTGATTCCGTCGCTCGAGCAGCAGTTCGGTGTCGAGCTACCGGGCCTGCACACCAATTCGTACACCGGGGCACCCGTCGCCGAGGGTGTTCATCCGGTGATCCTGTACAGCCCAGGTGCCGGTGTCACGCGTTTGCTCGGCACCGGATTGGCCGAAGATCTGGCCAGCCGCGGGTATGTGGTGGTGACCATGGATCACACCTACGAGGCGCCGGTCGTGGAGTTTCCCGGCGGCCGCACCGCCGCATGGGAGCCCGCCGGGTCATTCGACACCGTGATTCGGCAGAAGTACGTCGACGCCCGGCTGCCCGACGTCCGCTTCGTGCTCGACTCGCTGGAGCGGTTGGCGCGCGGCACGAATCCCGACGCCGAACAGCGGAAGCTGCCCGCCGGACTCGACAAAGCCCTCGACATGGACCGCATCGGCATGGTCGGCCATTCGTCCGGTGGCTACGTCGCGGTCGAGTCGATGCACCTGGACCGCCGCCTCGACGCGGCCGTGAATCTCGACGGGCAGATCGGCGTCGATGCGGCGTTCGGAAAGTCCGTCACCGAAGGCGTCGACCGGCCCGTCCTGGTGATGACGAGCGAGCAAGCCGAAGAGGTCGGCGACGCCCATCCTTCGCTGGACGAGTTCTGGCGCAACTCCACCGGCTGGAAACGCCAGCTGACCATGCGGGATTCGGCGCACTACGACTACACCGACTTCCCCCTCATCGTGCCAGGTCTCGCCCGCGACGCAGCCAAGACCTACATCGGCCCCATCGCCGCCGACCGTGCTTCCATCCTGACCCGCAACTACGTTGCCGCCATGTTCGACAAGTTCCTGCGCGATCGCAAGGACACCCTTCTCGACAAGAAACCGACCGAACCCGAGATCACCACCGTGCGCTGACGAGCGACGCGTTCACCGACCTGGTCCTGCGACGAATGGCAGGGCTGGGTGTGCGCGACCGCGACATCTCAACCGACCCAAGGCGCGGATGGCGTCCGCGGCATGGCAATCGGAAGGGGATTCGGCTCGTGAATGACGAGCCGAATCCGCGGGGTTCACCAGCCGGAGCCCGAACCACCCGATCCGGTGTTGGCAAGGATGGTGCCGATGATCATCTGCAAGATCCCGGCGACAGAGCCTACATATTCCACGGTGTTCCTCCGACTTCTCATCGCCGACTGTTCGGCGTAGCACGGAATCTAGCCAGCAAAGATGCGAAATGTCGTTGTTTCAACATAATCGCAGGTCACTGCCGACGGCGCATCAGGCATGCGCCGGGCCGGTATTCGCTGCCGTGTCGCTGCGATCCTTCCCAGGGGGCCGCGGCCCATACTGAGCCGATGAGCGGTGCGGTCGCAGTCGCTGAACGGGCCCCCGAGCCGATGAGCCGGGCCAAGACCAATGTCGTGTTCGGCACCATCATGCTCGGGATGCTGATGGCCGCATTGGATCAGACCATCGTGTCCACGGCATTGCCGACGATCGTCGCCGATCTCGGTGGGGCCGGGCATATGGCGTGGGTGGTCACCTCGTACCTGTTGGCCGAAGCGGTGGCGACGGCGCTGGCGGGCAAGCTCGGCGATCTGTTCGGGCGCAAGCTGATCTTCCAGCTCAGTGCGCTGATCTTCATTGTTGGCTCGATGGTTGCGGGCCTGGCCAACGGAATGCTGCTGCTGATCATCGCCCGCGCCGTCCAGGGGGTCGGCGCGGGTGGGCTGATGGTTACCTCGATGGCATTGATCGCCGACATCATCCCGCTGCGCGAGCGCGGTAAGTATCAGGGTGCACTCGGTGCGGTATTCGGCGTCACCACCGTCATCGGACCGACACTCGGTGGGTTGTTCACCGACAACGCGAGCTGGCGCTGGTGTTTCTACGTCAATGTGCCGCTCGCGATCATCATGATCGCGTTGGCCGCGCGCACCATCCCGCACGTCAAGGCGATCGCCAAACCGATCATCGACTATGCGGGCATCGGGTTGGTCGCGCTCGGTGTGTCGAGTCTGATCCTCGGCCTGGAATGGGGTGGCACCGAATACCCGTGGGGTTCGGTGCAGATCATCGGGCTGTTCGTGGCGGCGGCAGTGCTGTTGTCGGCGTTCGTCTTCGTGGAGTTGCGGGCCGAAGAACCGATGCTGCCGATGGACTTGTTCCGCAGCCAGGTCTACACCGTGTGCTCGATCCTCAGCTTCATCGTCGGGTTCGCGATGCTCGGCTCGATGACCTATCTGCCCGCGTATCTGCAATACGTCGACGGTGTGTCGGCCACTGCCTCCGGCGTGCGCACACTGCCACTGGTGGTCGGGCTGTTCGCCACCTCGATCCTGTCCGGCCAGGTCGTCGGAAAAACCGGGCGATATCGATGGTTCCCGATCTCGGGTACGGCGGTGATGGCGCTCGGCCTGTTCCTGATGTCGACGATGGGTCGCGACACCAGCATCTGGCAGGAATCGCTGTACATGCTGATCCTCGGTCTCGGTATCGGCTTGGCCATGCAGGTGCTGACGATCGTCGTGCAGAACACCGTGCCCTACGCCCAGCTCGGCACCGCTACCTCCGGGGTCACCTTCTTCCGCACCCTCGGCAGCGCCTTCGGTACCGCCGTATTCGGCACGCTCTACACCAACAAACTCGATCCCGAGCTGGCCGGCGCGCTCGCACAGACGCCGGGGGTGCCGCCAGAAGTGGCCGCAAATCCGGAGGCGTTGCGGATGCTGCCGCCCGAACTGGCCGCACCGATCATCGATGCGTACACGGCGGCTATCGATCACGTGTTCCTGTGGGTTGTTCCCGTTGCCTTGGCCGGTGTCGTTGTCGCATTGTTCCTGAAGGAAGTGCCGCTGCGAGACAGTGCCCGCGCCGACGCGGGAGATGTCGGCGAGGGATTCTCGGTGCCGGATTCGGCCGACCGAGTCGTTTTGCTGGAACGCGCCATTGCCACGACCATGCGCTCGGCGCGCCGAGAAGGCCCGATCGGCCCGGTGATCCTCGCCGACGCGGGTACCGACCTGACGCGCGGTCAGGCGTGGGCGCTCGGACAGGTCTACCTGCACAATCGGATTCGCGGACACGCCACGATCGATGCGATCTCGCGGGTGCACCGGCTGCCCGACGAGGTCATCGCACCGGTCTTCGACGAGGTGCGCGACGCCGGGTATATCGCGCAAGACGGGCCGATGCTCACCGTCACCGCCGCAGGCCAGGCGCAGATCGACCGGGTGAAGGCAGCCTGGCGGCGCTGGCTGGATGTCCGGCTCGACGACTGGGACCGCACTGACCCCGCCGATCGGATGCTGCTCGACCAGGCCCTGGAGAGCATTGCCACCAAGCTGCTCGACCAAGGCGTGCACGAATCCGAGTTCGCGCCGGTCCGCTGAGCGTCGCTCGAAACCGCTGAGGCATCGACCATGGCCGGCCCTTGCCAGCACGATACTCGTGCACGTATATTCGTAGACGAGTAAGGAGGTGTGCATGGCAGCCAAACGCAAAGTCGGCAATCTGCTGGCCCTAGCGGTGCTCTCGGTGATCGTCCAACGGCCCATGCACCGCTACGAGATCGCCTCCACGCTGCGCGACCGCGGTAAAGACCGCGATATGGCCATCAAATGGGGCTCGCTCTACACCGTCGTCCAGAACATGGCCACAGCCGGATTTCTGGAGATCGTCGGCAGTGAGCGTGCAGGCGCCCGGCCCGAGCGGGTGATCTACCAGATCACCGACGCCGGCCGCGCCGAACTGATCGACTGGACCCGCGAACTGATCGCCGAACCGCAGCCCGAACAGCGTCAATATCTTGCGGGATTGTCGATTCTCGCGGCGTTGCCGCCGGACGAGGTCATCGAACTCCTCGGCCGCAGGCTGGCCGCGCTCGACGAACAGATCGCCACCGTGCGCGGCGAATTCGAGGCGACCTCCGGGGCGCTGCCACGACTGTTCATGGTCGAGACCGAATATGGGATGGCCATGCTGGAAGCCGAACGAACCTGGACCCGATCGTTCCGCGACGAGCTGGCGGCCGGGGACTTCCCCGGCCTCGACGGCTGGCGCAACTGGCACGCCGAAGGCATGAACCAGGCGGACGTCGACGATCTCATGGAGGGGGGCTCGCAACACCCATAGATACCGAGACCGAGTCCGGCGGAGGTGCGGCAACACCACCGCCGAACTCGGGGAACCGTCTCGGACCGTGCCCGCGTACGCACACCCGGCCAGAGTTTGGCAACCACAGGATAACCGGGTGGGTGATTCGCAGGGTGGTCCGCCGTATACACACGCGACCCATCAGGAGTTACTCATGTCCACCATTCGTTCCGCGCTCGTCATCGGCGGGGGTATCGCAGGTCCCGTGGCCGCCACCGCACTGCGCAAGGCGGGTATCGAAGCCCGCGTCTACGAGGCCTATTCCGGCCCGTCATTCAATATCGGCAGCGGGCTGGCGCTGGCACCCAATGGCCTCGCGGCCCTCGACGTGGTCGGTGCCGGTGATCGTGTCCGCGCGGTCGCGGTGCCCGTCCCGAAGATGAATCTGTCGGTCGGCGGCAAGCGGCTGCCGGTGCCGACGCTGTCGGATGTGGAGCCGTTGCAGGTGGTCGACCGCAGTGCACTGCACCGGGAGCTGCATGATCACGCGATCGAAGCGGGCGTGCCGTTCGAATACGACAAGCGGCTGGTCGCCGTCGACGAGCACGCCGACGGTGTCACCGCCCACTTCACCGACGGCAGCACCGCCACCGCCGAGGTGCTGATCGGCGCCGACGGGATTCGCTCCACCGTGCGTGAACTGATCGATCCCGATGCACCGGGACCGGAGTACACCGGCATGCTCGGCTTCGGCGCGCTCACCGAAGCCGCCATCGACACCCCGTCCGAGACCATGGTTTTCGCGTTCGGCAAGCGCGCCTACTACCTGTACTGGCCCGAGGGCGAGGGGCGGATCGCGTGGGGTGCGAACCTGCCGCACAAGCAGTACCTGTCGCTGACCGACGCCCGCGCGATCCCGGCCGAGCACTGGCTGTCGGTACTGCGTGACACCTACGCCGAGGACACTCCCGGTGGTCAGCTGGCCCGCGCCACCACCGCGGATCAGCTCCAGATCACCGGCGCCCTGCACATCATGCCCCCGGTCCCGCACTGGTATCGCGGACGGATGGTGCTGGTGGGCGATTCCGTGCACGCGCCGTCCAACAGCTCTGGTCAGGGTGCGTCGCTGGCGATCGAGAGCGCCGTGCAGTTGGCGCGGTGCCTGCGGGATCTGCCCACTGCCACCGACGCTTTCGCCATCTACGAAAGGCTGCGGCGCAGTCGGGTGGAAGGCGTCGCCGCGCGTGCCGCCAAGATCAACCACTCCAAAACCCCCGGCCCGATCGTCCGCAAGATCATGCGGATGCTCATGCCGATCATGGTGAAAACCGTGATGAACCCGGAGAAGACATCGGGGGCGGAGCAGCGCTACCGCATTGATTGGGACGCACCGGTTCAGGACGACGTGGCGGTTGGCGTGGCCTGCTGATCGTCGCTCAGGTGGACCGGCACACTGTCGGTCCACCTTTCGGCGTCAGGCCTCGAACGGGATCGTGTTGCCCGCGGCGTCGCGAGCGCCGATCCCCGCTTCGATCGCGGTCACGAGTTGGGTGACCGAGGACCAGACGCGGGTGGGTTCGGCGTCGAGGTTGCCGATGGTGTACCAGGTTTCGGTGTCGCGGTAGCGGACCAGGCCCTTACCGGATGCGTCGACGGTGACATCGAGGTCGCCGGATACCGTTCCTTCCTCTTCGGTCATGACGGCAGCCGCGGTGGTGAGCTCGATGATGTCGCTTATAGGAATTCTCCTCGCTTGACACAGTCGTCCACGGCGGTGCGGAGGGCCTTCTGCTCGTCGGGGTCGGCGGTGAGGCCGTATTTTACCTTGATCTTGATGTAGTGATCGATATAGCCACACCGGAAATTGCCCGGTGGGAGGTAGTGTGCGGCGTCCTGGTCCCCCTTGGAGCGGTTGGCCGATGGGTCGGAGGCGATGAGGTTGCCCGCATCGTTGGCGATGCGGCGGCGGGTGGGTTCGTCGAGTTTGTCCGCGCCCGAACGCCAGGCCTCGGCAAGGGGGACGATGTGCTCGGCATCGACCGAGGCGGGGTCGGTCATCCACTTATACGGCTTTAGTTGCCCGGTCTTACGGTCGGTGAAGCCGTACTGGTCGCGCCAGCCGCCGTCTGCACCCACCGTCAGGTCGCAGGTCTTCGCATCGAGAGTGACCTTGCCGGTGGCGTCACGCAGCATCATCACCTCGCGGGTGGTGCATTTGCTGTACTGAGCGAACTCGGGGCCGAAGCCGTGTTCGGGTTTGTTGGAATCCCAGTGCGGGAAGTTCTCCCGG
The DNA here is from genome assembly GCF_010868145.1 of Nocardia cyriacigeorgica. GTDB lineage: Bacteria > Actinomycetota > Actinomycetes > Mycobacteriales > Mycobacteriaceae > Nocardia > Nocardia cyriacigeorgica_D. The sequence continues at coordinate 62,256 of NZ_JAAGUY010000026.1, read as the reverse complement.
CTGTAGCCGTTCATCGAACCTTCGGCGGCAACGCTGAGGCGGCCGAGCAGTTCGCTGACATCACGCCCGGAAGTCGTTGCCGCGCCAGCGGAACCGGCGCCACGCTTGGCGAACATATCGTCGACATAGCCGTAGCCAACGATGGCGAGCGCGATGAGGCAGACGGCGGCGGCGATGATCGTGCGGGTCCGGCCGGATGTGCGGGAGAGTAGTTCGTTCACCGCGTGACCTCGGCGCGGACGGAGGAACCGATCTGGAGTGCGGTGAAACTCAACTGACTTCCTTGTCCTGCGCCGAAAATTACCGGGCGTCAAGCTACCCGGTGCCGCGTGCTGTCGAAGGCACTGACAGGTATGAGATTACGCACATCGCAACCGGTGGTCACGTGAACCATCCCCGGACCGGCGTGCCGGCGCCGATCCGGGGATGGTTTGCCACGGGCGAATTCGGTGACCGCCCGCGCGACTGAGGGGCCGCCGGTTGTCCAGACCGGCCGCGCCACGACACCTCGAGGCTGATGAGGGGGTAGTCCCGGGGTGTCGTGTCGCACGAGCGCGAACTCGTCGTGACGCTGGCGGTCTGGGCTTCCGTCCAGACCAAGCTTTCATCTACGTAACTGAATAGTAGATGTCCGATTTCGCGTCTGCAAACACCGTACCTACTTCCCATGATTGGGAGTTTTGCCCAGCTCCGCAGGGGTGGATCTACTGTTCGGGTACGGAAATGGTGGTCAGGCTGGGGGTTCGCCCGTTCACTCACCAAGGGCGCACCAGGTGAGCTGCGGTTATCCGGTGGCGATGATCACGCCGGCGTCGGGGCGGCGGGTCGTAGCAGGGAATGGTCGCGCACTCCGAGCACCGTCCGCGGTGCGACCGTCCACCAGGCAGCGACCAGTAGTGCGTACAACGCCACTGCCGCGACGGCGAACACGTCGGCGCCGGTGTGGTGGAACAGGGCGGTGCTGCCGGTGACACAGGTGCCGAGGGGGAAAGTGAATCCCCACCAGGTCAGTGAGAAACCGAGCGCACCCGCGCGGATCGTTCGCACGGTGACGGCGAGAGCCAGCGCCAACCACAGCATGGCGAAACCCCACGTCGCGATGCCGAAGACGGTCGCGGCGACAACTAACCCGCCCGCCTCCTGTGCTGGAACGACCGCGGGCGCGGCATCGGCCATCGCGCCGGCCGCGGTCACCGACTGACCGAGCGGTCCGAGCACGATCCACAGCGTGGGCACCAGACCTGCGGCCGGTGCGCCGAAATGCATCAGCCGGGACCAGATCATGGTCGTGGTGACCAGAGCGGCGATCAGGCTCAGGCCGAACATGGCGCCACAGCAGGCAAGCAACGTCAGGCGCGCTTGGCCGGGCGGGGTGTGCGGGAGCAGCAATACTCCGGTGGCCGCCGAGACCATCGGTGGAACGACCGGCATCAACCATCCGCCGAATGCCGCGTCCCCGGTGCCCGCCGGGGTGCGGGTGATCATCCGATACGGCACCGCGAACGCCGTCGCCAAGCCAAGGGCGGTGCCCAGCGGCCACAGGATCCAGTCCAGCGTCACGGCCGCTGTCTCGCCGATGACATCCTTGCCGAGCAGCATTGCCCCCGCGCCGACGGTGAGCAGCGCCATCGGCGGCGCACCGGAGAAGTGGGCGAGGATCGGATGATCGCGTTCGGCCCGGACGTGCCCGCGGTGACGAACTCCCCGCACCGCCCACGCCACGCCGAGTGTGACCAACAGCAGAGCGGCCAGTATCCACATCGCCGTGGCCGCTGCACGCAGCCCGGGCACGTGGATCGGCAAGGTGGCCGCGGCATTGGCGACGATCCCGGTGCCCATGACGATCGCGAACCAGTTCAGGCCGATATGGGCCAGCGCGTCGGTGCGCGCGGGTGCGCTGCGTCCGACGTCGGAGACGCGGGTCGCGGTGAGGGTCATGAAACCAGGCTCGCGCGACACCGCTGTGCCGGGTAGTCGCCGCAGTCCTATGGGTACATAGAATGGTTCTATGCCTTTGTCGCCGCGGGTGCCGGATCTCGCCGCGCTCGACCTGCTGCTGTCGGTGGTCGAGCTCGGCAGCCTCGGCCGTGCTGCGCAGGCGCACGGGATCAGCCAGCCGTCGGCGTCCTCACGCATCCGCACCCTGGAGAAGCTGGTCGGTGTACCGGTACTGGAACGCACCACGCTCGGCTCCCGCCCCACCCGCGCGGGCGCGCTCATCGTGGAATGGGCGCGTGCCGTCATCGACGCGGCCGGCCAGTTGGACGCCGGTATCGACACCTTGCGCGCCGAACGTGACTCCCGACTGCGCGTCGCCGCAAGCCAGACCATCGCCGAATACCTGTTCCCCGGCTGGCTGACGACGCTGCGTGCCTCGACGGCCGACCTCACCATCGCACTCGAATCCGGCAACTCGGCGGAGGTCGCGCAAGCGGTACTCGATGGCCGGGCGGCGATCGGGTTCATCGAGAGCAGGCAGAGCTTCGCCGGGTTGGACAGCCGGGTGGTGGGCAAGGATCGCTTGGTGGTGGTGGTCTCGCCCGGGCATCGATGGGCCCGGCGGGGTTCGGTGGGGATCGATGAGCTGGTCGAAACGCCACTACTGCAACGGGAAGCCGGGTCCGGCACGCTCAACTGGTTCGAATACGCGCTGGCTCGGGCGCGGCCGGGCGCGCGTCCAGCTGTGGCTTTGGAGGCGTCGTCGGTGACCGCGATCAAATCGGCCGTTGCCGCAGGTGTCGGGCCCGCTGTGCTCAGTTCACTCGCGGTCGCGGCCGAGGTGGCGGCGGGGACTTTGGTGGCACCCACCGTGACCGGGCTCGAACTCGACCGCGTGCTGCGTGCGGTATGGCCCGCGGGTACCCGGCCGACGGGGCCGGCACGCGACCTCCTGGCGATCGCCCGCCGGTCTACCGCCGAGACAGGTCGGTGATTGCGCGCATTCGCCGCCGCGTCGGCTCGCCGAGTACCGGGGCGCTCAGTCCACCTCTTCCTCGCTGGGCTGTGCGGTCGGCGGAACACCGGTGTCGAGGAAGCGGATCAGGCGTTCGATGCGTGCGGTGTGGTCGACGCAGCGTTCCAGATGATGGCCGAGGAGGGCGAGTTCGATCGCGGTGTCGGTGCTTCCGGTCCACGCGGGGGCGCTGAGAGCGGAATGCAGCTGGTGGTTCAGCTCTTCCATGGTGTCGGCCTGCGGCTCGGGCGCCTCTTCGGGTGGCTGCTGGCCTGCGGCGACCGAGCGCAGGGCATGTGCGGTCGCGCGGGCGGCGCGTCGGCCCATCTCGGCGAGCAACGCCACGACCGGCTCGGGCGCGACGGGGTCCGGATTGCTCTTGTAGACCTGATCGGCCACCCGGCTGGTGAGCCAGCCGATCCGGGACAGCTCACCCGCGATCTGAATGGCGGTCACCACATGCCGCAGATCGCGGGCGACCGGCGCCTGTAGCGCGAGCAGCACCACCGTCCGCTCCTCACATGCCGCGTACATGGCCTGTAGCCGCTCATCGAGGGCGAAGACCTCGTAGGCCGCGGTGAGGTCGGCATCGACGAGCGCATCGGTGACGCGCTCGGCGGCGTCTTGGGTGAGCCGGCACATCTGCGTCAACTCATCGGTCAACGCGACGAGCTCATTGGTGAACTGGGTCCGCACGCGCCAAATTGTCGCCTATGTGTACCCCGCCGGTCGATTGATCGCGTGATCTTCGTTGCCGGACCGTCCGAGATGCACTGCCGCACGGCGCAAATCCGGTGTGCACGGTCCGATGCTCGGCGTAAGGGCCCGACCGCTGCCGCGTAGGTATTCCCACTGGTGCGGGCACCTTAAACTGCGGTAATGGCGGGCTCAACCCCCTGGCAGGACAAGGCTGCCCGAGACACCGGAGCCGACGAGGCGAGTTCTGACGCACTCGCAGCGGCGCGTTCGGCTGAATCCGCAGCTGTAGGTCCGCATGAGCCCGCAACGAGCGCTTCTGCTGAATCGGCGGCTGCCACCGCGGCCGAATCGACGGCGGTCGGTCTTGGGGAGCTTGCAAGCGCGAGTGCAACTGGTGCCAGGGCGGCGGGTTCGGCTGGGAGCTCGGTCGCGAGGTCGACCGATTCAGCGGCTGCGGACCCACCCGAAAAGGACGCGGGGTCGGGTGGGTCCCGGGTCGCACGGCAGGTGGGCGCGGTTCGCGGGCAACTGGCGGCGGCGCGTGGCGTGGGAGCTCCGCTGCAGGGGCATTGGGGCTACCTGCTGGCGGCCGTCGGGGCGTTCATCACTTTGATCCTGATGACCCGGCCGTGGTTGATGGCCAAGGGGGCGAACGGATCCGTGGAATCCACCGCGTTCGGCCGCGTCGATGTGTCCACCAAATACATGACCGTCTGGTCGAAGTCACCGCCGAAGACCCCGCAGGTCAGCGGTCTGTGGGCATTCGTAACCGCGGCGGTGATCGTGCTGACCATCTGTTTCGTCGTGCTCTACTTCCGCATGCGTACGGAGTACTACGCCCGATTGGTGGCGGGATCATCGGTGGCCGTGGCGATTCTGGTGCTGTTCACCATGCTCTATCTCGACAGCAAAGGCGCGGAACTCAAGGCGATGACATCGCGGCGGTTCGACCTGGGAGGTCAGGTCGGCCAGTTCCTGAGCTGGGTGAACGGGCAGGGCAAGTTCGTTCTGCCCGGGGCGAGTCAGGGACAGTACGTCGCCAGTTCGCAGTTCACGCCCTCGGCTGTGGCCGGCGCCGTGATCGCGGTCGCCTCCGCGCTCGCAGCCGTGAGCCAATGGCTGGTCGGCCGTGCGGCCGAACCACGCAGCCTGGTGGCACGCATGTCGGCCATGCGTGAAAGGTGGGACGCCGCTGGCCGCGTGGTCGCCGCGGCGAAGAGCGCCGGCCGTGACACATCCGCCGGTTCGGCTGGTCCGGGCGTGGCCGCCGGTTCCGCTGAGGCTGCCGCCGGTTCCGTTGGCGACGCCGCTGGTTCCGCGAGCCAGGCTCGTACCGATGGCGGCGACCGCTAGATCGCCGATCGCGGGCATCCCTGTCGGGGTGACCGACCCGCCGGTCGCGACCGTCGGCCATTGTGCCCGTTGGGTGCCCTCGTTTCCTGATGGGCAGTCGCCGGATCGATGCGCATTCCAGGTTCGCTGGGCGGTCGCCGGGTTCATCAGATATGACCGATGGCTTCACGGGAGATGATCGCTCCGTCGGTGTCGCTCGTGGTTCGCTCGCTCACGCGGACATACCCACATCTCGAGCAGTAATCGGGCAGGCGTGCTTGTTGTGGGCCACGACCGGCGGTGGTTTCGCCCGAAAAGCCCGTGTGAACTGTGCAAACAGATGTTGAGCCGAGGGTGCGCGGGCCCTTGCTCGCAGGGCCCGGAGAACATCCCCAGGGGATCGTGATCTCTAACACGAACCTTCTCGCGCGATGTCGAATCGAGCCTCTTTGTGTTGATGGTCACCCCGTGGTCAATTTGTATGTCACCTCTCGTAACGATTAGCTTCCTGAGGGTTGGCATCGACGCCGAGAGCAGAGAGTGCGCCATGAAACCCGAAACACGCTGCCGCCCGCGCTGGTGCGCAAGCGCCGCGATCGCGGCGCGAGGACTTCGCTGATGACGCTGGATACCCGGACGCCGCGGAGCGATTCGGCGGTCGCGATCGTCCGCAAGAATTTCTCCGGCACGATCGTGTCGTCGCTGCGGACCTTCGGCCGGGCGGTCGGTGTCGCGCAGGAGTCGGTGACGGGCGCGGCGAGCGATATCGCCCGCGGCAAATTCCAGTGGCAGGAAACGCTGATCCAGGCGTGGCGGCTGATCACCGTCACCGCGATTCCGGCGATCCTGATGGCCATCCCCTTCGGCGTCATCGTGTCGGTGCAGGTGGGCAACCTGATCCATACTCTCGGCGCGGATTCGCTGCTCGGTGCCACCGGTGGTCTCGGGGTGATCAAGCAGGGCGCGCCCATGGCGACCGGGTTCCTCTTGGGCGGTGCCGGCGCCGCGGCGATCGCGGCCGATCTGGGCGCGCGCACGATCCGGGAAGAGATCGACGCGCTCAACACCATGGGCATCAGCCCGATCCACCGACTGGTCATTCCGCGCATGGTCGCGATGCTGATCGTCGCACCGCTGCTGAACGTGCTGATCATCTTCGTCGGCGTGCTGGCCGGATACCTGGTGGCCATCGGTGGCCAGGGCGTTACGCCCGGTTCGTATTGGGCGACCTTCGGTTCGTTCACGACGGTCGCCGATGTCTGGGTGTCGTTGCTGAAGGCGTTGATCTTCGGGTTCCTCGTGGTCGTGATCGCCTGCCAGCGAGGGCTCGAAGCCAAGGGCGGTCCGCGCGGTGTGGCCGATGCGGTGAACGCGGCGGTGGTGCTGTCCGTGGTCTCGATCGTGATCGTGAACCTCGCGATGTCGCAGATCAGCGCGATGTTCATGCCGACAAGGCTGGTCTGATGTCGACCTCGTCCTACGCCCCGAAAGGGCTCGGCTGGGCCGTGCGCTATGTCCGTCGCGGCAGCAGGCTGCTGCGCGGTGTCGAATCATTTGGATTCGTCGCGGTCTTCGTGTGGCAGGTCCTGTCGTCGGTCCCGCTGACGGTGCGCCGGTACCGGCAGGAGACGATGCGCGCGATCACCGATATGACCTGGGGCCGTGGCTCGGTCATCGTCGGTGGCGGCACCGTGCCGATGATGATCGTGCTCGGTCTGGTGATGGGTGCCTCGGTCGGTGTCGAATCGTTCGCGATTCTGGACATGCTCGGTATGGGTCCGGTGACCGGCATCGTGTCGGCGTTCGCCACCACCCGTGAGCTGGCGCCGATCGCGGCCGCGATCGGGTTCGCCGCGCAGGCCGGATGCCGGATGACCGCCGAAATCGGGTCGATGCGTATCTCCGAGGAGATCGACGCCATCGAGGCGCTCGGTCTGCGGTCGGTGCCGTTCGTCGTCACCACCCGCGTCATCGCGGGCGCCATCGCCATCGTGCCGACCTTCCTGATCGCGCTGATCCTGAGCTACCTGGCCTGCCGTGGCCTGCTCACGCTGGTGCACAGCCAGTCCGCGGGCGTCTACGACCACTACTTCTTCCAGTTCGTGTCCGGGTTCGATGTGATCGCCGCGGTGATCAAGGTGGCGATCTTCGGCACGGTGGTGATCTTGGTGCACAGCTATTACGGGTTCTTCGCCACCGGCGGCCCGGAGGGCGTGGGAATCGCGTCCGGCCGTGCGGTGCGGGCCAGCTTCGTGGCGATCATCGCGATCGACATGGTGCTGTCCATCGCGCTGTGGGGCTTCAACTCGGCGATCAGTTTCACGGGGTAGGACAGATGCCGAAATACGGAATGCCAGGGGTCGCGGCCGACCGGGCCCGCGCGATGACGGTCGGCGCGGTGATCGTGGCTGTGATCGTCGCGGTGCTGCTGGCCACGGTCTGCTACCGCGCGCTGCGTTCGGAGGACGGACTTCGCATCGCGTTGCACACCGAACAGATCGGTGACGGCGTGGTCGCGGGCACCCAGGTGCGCGTCGACGGTGTTCTGGTCGGTGAGGTCGCCGAGATCGTGCCCGATGTGCTCGGAACCCAGCGCATCACACTGGAACTCGACGACTCCAAGCTGTCCGGGCTGGACGACAGCTTGAAGGTCGATTACGCACCGGCCAACCTGTTCGGCGTCAGCGAACTCGAATTGCTGCCCGGTGCCGGCGGTGCGCCGCTGCGTGCCGACATGGTGATCGACCTGACCGGCGATCGGGCCGCCGACGTCTACGACGCCACCATGGGCAGCCTGCTGCGCGGTATGTCGCAGGTCGGTGCGACGGTGTTCACGCCGCAGATGGCGACCGTCATCGCGCAGGCCGCCGCGGACGTCAAGGCGTTCACGCCGCTGGCGGAGGCATTGATCGCGGCCGCGCGCACCATCGCCGACAACCAGTCCATGCCGTCCTCGGAACTGTTCGGCCGCCTTGGCGGAGCCTTCGACGGCGGCGGTAAGTTCGCCGGCGCCACCATCGAGGTCATCGATCAGTTCGTCGAGATCGACGTGCTGAGTACCGACCGCGCACATCTCGATGCCGGTGTGAGCGCGCTGACCGGGCAGATCCTGCCCGCGCTTGCCACCACGCTGTCCGAGGCCGGTCAGCTGTCGGGCTACACCGACATGCTTGCGCCGCTGCTCACGGTGCTGGCGCGCACGGTGCCACGCCCGCAGCAGTCCGCCGCCGAACTGCGCGACCTGCTGGCCCGGCTCGGTGCTGCCATGAAGGACACCCCGGACGGTCCGGTCCTCGATCTCGAACTCGAACTGCGTGGTGTCCCCGGTATCGCGGTGCCGCTGCTCGGGCTGCCCGCACAGGGAGGTGCGCGATGACGGTACGTGGCGCGGCCTGGCGGCTGGTGCTGTTCGCGGCGGTGATGGTGGCGATCCTGCTGGTGGTCGTTACGGCCATCAAGCGACCGGTCGGCGGTGACACCGAGGCGCACAGCGCGCTGTTCACCGACGCCACCGGTCTCAAAGTCGGCGACGACGTGCGCATGTACGGCGTACAGGTCGGCAAGGTCGAGGGTATCGAGCTCAGCGGATACCAGGCCGAGGTGCGGTTGACGGTCACGACCTCGACCCCGATCTACGACAACAGCGTGCTGGCCATCCGCTACCAGAACCTCACCGGCCAGCGCTATATCGACCTACAGCAGCAGCCGAACCCGGGCACCCGGCTGCCGGCGGACGCGGCCATCGGCACCGAGATGACGTTGCCGTCCTTCGATGTGACCAGCCTGTTCAACGGTCTGAAGCCGGTGCTGGCCACCATGTCTCCGGAGGCGATCAACCAGTTCACCGAGAGCATGCTCGCGGTGATCGAGGGTGACGGCGCCGGTCTCGGCCCGGCCCTTGATGCCATCGGCAAGCTCAGCGAACACGTCGGCAACCGGCAGGAAGTGATCGCCACGCTGGTCGGCAACATGTCCGATCTCGCCGACCGGGTCGGTGGCCGGGTGCATCATCTGGTCCCGCTGCTCGCGCGACTGTCCGACATCTTCGAGGCGCTGCGCGTCAATGTCGGTGGCCTGGCCGAATTTGCCATGACCGCGCCCTCGGTGCTCGCGCCCATCGACCGTCTGCTCGACGCGCTCGGCCTGACCGCCGACGGCAGCACCGACGTGGACGCGATGATCCGCGGACTGTTCCCCGACCCGCAGCAGGCGGTCGAAGTGTTCGGCAGGCTGCCCGGTCTGCTCGCCGCGGTCGACAACGCCTTGCCGCGCACCATCGCGGGTTGGAAGCCCGAGTGCAGTAAAGGACAAGCCGAACTGCCCGAGCCGGTGCAGGTGCTGATCGGCGGACAGAAGGTCGCGATATGCAACGCGTGAAACTCCCCGGTGCTGCCCGGATTCGCCGCGTGTTCAGCGGTGATATACCGATCATGGATGAATCGACCCGGCTGCGTAAGGAGCTGCGCCTCGGCATCATCGGCGCCGCTGCGCTGCTGATCGCCGCCGTCGCCGCCGCGGTCGTGTACGTGGTGCCGTTCGGCAAGACCACCTATACCGCCGAACTCACCGAAGCGCAGTCGGTGAAGGTGGGCGACGATGTGCGACTGGCCGGTATTTCGGTCGGCACGGTGGAATCGCTCGAGTTGAAACCGGACCGGGTCGTCATGGAGTTCACCGTCGACTCGGAGGTGTTCGTCGGTGATCAGACCTCGCTCGACATCCGCATGCTCACCATCGTCGGTGGCCATTACGTCGCACTGTTCCCGGCCGGTGACGAGCCGCTGGGGGAGAAGACCATCCCGGCCGACCGGGTTCGCCTGCCCTACAGCCTGATCGAAACCTTCCAGGACGCCACGACGCCGCTCCAGGCCACCGACGGTGACACCCTGCGCCGCAATCTGGCCTCGATCCAGACCTCGATCGACGGCGCCCCCGACACCCTGCGCACCACGCTGGATACGCTCGGCCAGTACCTCGATGCCATCGAACGTCAGCGCACCCAGGTGTCGAACGCGATCGCCGTCGCCGACGAGTACGTCACCATGTACGACGGCGCCAAGTCCGACCTCGGCCGTTTGATGGACAACGTCAACCTGATGGAAACCCTGCTGCAGGACAAGCGCGCCGAGCTGAAAGAAGCGGTCGGGCTGCTGTCGTCGGTGGTGCAGCGGCTGGCCACCCTTGTCCCCGCCTGGGATGACACGCTGAAGCCGAAGGCGCAACAGCTCGCCGATGCGCTGCCGCGGCTCCAGGAATTCGACACCCAGCTCGAGCCGCTCATCACCGCGGTCAAGGGGCTCGGCGACCGGCTGAGCGGACTGGTGATCCCGGACGGTCCCGTGACGATAGACCGCTCCGGTGAAACGGTCACCGCGCCACCGGGTCTGGATCCGGGGGCCGCGCTCGGCCCGGTGTGTGTTCCGGTGCCGGGGAAGGTGTGCTGATGCTGAAGCGGATTCTCGGCTCGCAGGCATTCATGTCGATCGCGGGTGCGGTCGTCATCGCGCTGCTCGCGGTCGCGGGGTACGTGATCGTATTCGACCCGATCAAAGAGACGCGGTCCTACTGCGCGATCATGCCAGACAGCGTGGGCCTGTACGAGGGCAACCAGGTCTCGATGCGCGGCATCAATGTCGGCACGGTGACCGGTATCCGGCCCGAAGGTGCGGCCGTGCGCGTCGATTTCGACGTCGATGCGCAGTATCCGGTCTACGTCGACGCCTCGGCCACAACGCTGTCCGACAGTGTCGTCGCCGATCGCGAACTGGCCGTGCTGGCCAGCGGTAGGACCGCCGACTAGTGGGATGCCGGACAGTGCATCACCAAAACCCTGACACCCAAGAGCCTCACCGAAACCATCACCGCGCTGGCCGCTCTGTCCGACCAGATCGGCGGCACACCGCAGACCCAGCCGGATGCGCTGGCCGGTGGCCTCGCCGCGCTGGACTCGGCGACCGCTGGCACCGGTGCGCAGATCAACGAGCTGGTCATGAAGCTCGGCTCGACGTTGAAATCCCCGGACGCCGATATTGGCCATCTCGCGGGCATCTTCGACGCGTTCTCCTCGGTATCGCAGAAGGTCAGCGCGCACTGGGGCGACCTGAAGTCCATGCTCACCCGGCTGGCGCCGGTGCTGAACCAGGCCAGCAATGATCTGCTGGTGCCGGGAGCGGCGTTGTTCGACGGGCTGCGCGAGGTGCTGCCGATGCTCAACGATCTGACCACCATCCTGGCCGACCCGCTGATGGGCACCCTGGATGGCTTGGTTCCGCTGGTGAAGATGTTGCGCGCCAACGTCGGTTCGCTGCGTGACATCGTCCTCATGGCACCGGCGTTGACCTCTGCGTTCCGCTCGGTCACCGATCCGGCGACCGGCTCGCCCGGCGTGGTCTACGCCCCGCCGCGGGTGGCGATCGCGCACCGCGATGCCGAACAGGTCTGCGCCGCCATCAATGCCGTGGCGCCCGGTCGCTGCGCCGGCGCCGACAACGGCATGGTCGATGTCCAACTCGTTCAGCTGGTGCTGGGATTGGCAGGTGCGCGATGACCGCGCTGCTCGGCAAGCGGATGCGCTACGCCGCGATCGCGCTGGTATCGGCGGCCGCGCTGACCGTCGGGGGTTGTGGGTTCGATCCCTCCCAGGTCCCGGTGCCCGGTACCTCGGTGTCGGGGTCGACCTACAAGGTTCGCATCGAGTTCGCGAACGTGCTGAATCTGCCTGCGCGGGCCAAGGTCATCGCCAACGGCGCGCAGGTCGGGTCGGTGGAATCGGTGCGCGTCGTGCCTGCCGCCGAGGCGCCGCAGGGCCGTGGCGGGTACGTCGTGGTCGACATCGAGGTCTCCGATGACGTGCGCCTGCCCGACACCACGATCGCCGAACTGCGCCAGAACACCGTGCTCGGCGATATCCACATCGCCCTGACGACCCCGCCCGACGGGTTCGATTCGTTGCTGCCGCGTGGTGGCACCATCACCCTCGAACACACCAAACCGCCGGTGCAGCTGGAGGACACGATGGCCGCCATGGCGGTGTTCGTGCAGGGCGGCGCGGTCGGCCAGTTGCAGGACATCATCAATCGGTTCAACTCGGTGCTGCCACAGGACCCGATGGAAACCCAGCGCATCACCCAGGTGATGGCCGGTGATGCCGTCGACCTGGCCGCCGATCTCGATCAGGTGGACCGGTTGCTGTACGGCCTCGAGATGAATTCGAGTGTGCTGCACGAGATCCAGCCCCAGCTGGACAATATTCTGCACCCGGAATCGGTGGAGCAGATGACTGCCGCTACCACCTCCATCTCCGGCGTCACCGAAATCTTCGGTGCGCTGGGGCCGGTCGGTCATTCGATGGCATGGCTGGCGCCGCTGGTCCGGTCCGGTGACGCGGCCGCGATGGCCTTCGCCCCGATGATCACGGGTGCGCCGCTGAATACCGCCTCGCCATCGAATCTCGCGCTGCTGACCGCGCTGTTGCGGGACAAGATCATTCCGTTCGTCGAGCGGGGCGCGAAGGTGAACGTTTCCGGAGTCAGCGTGACACCGGCCGGCGGGGCACCGATCTCCGCCGACGACCAGATCGACCGGATCCTGCAGACCCTGCGCATGATCGGAGCCATCCGATGAAAATCGGCCCGCTGGCATCCCTCGGCGGTATCGCAGCCATCACCGTGCTCGGCGCGAGTTACCTGACCTTCGGTGTGGTGCAGGTCGATCCGTTCGCCGACTACACCGAGGCCTCGATGGTGCTGACGAATTCCGGTGGGCTCGGCGTGGGTTCGCCGATCCTGCTGGCGGGGATCGAGGTCGGCCGGGTGACCTCGGTGGACCGCACCGCCTCCGGCGTTGAGGTCGGGCTGCGGGTGGACAGCGACCACAAGGTGCCCACCGACAGCATCGTCACCATCGAGCATCTGTCCGCACTGGGCGAGCCGTATGTGCAGTTCCGGCCGAAAACCGGTGCTGGACCGTACCTGGAGGACGGGCAGCAGCTGCACTCGCAGGATGTGCGCACCCCGCTGTCGATCCCCGAGGCTGCCCGGATGGTCACCAATACGATGAACCAGCTCGATCCCGCGGTGGTCGGATCGCTGGCCGAAACCATGAGCGTCGCATTGCACGGCACCGATGCCGTCATGCCGGAACTCACCCGCGCCGCCGATCTGCTCGCCTCGACCATCGTCTCGCGCGAACCGCAGATCGCCCAGCTGCTCAACGATTTCGAGACCGTCTCCCAGGATATCGATTGGGCCGGGCCTGCCACCGCGGCCGCCGCACCCGCCTTCACCCAGTTCGCCCAGCGGCTCGATGAGCTGGTCGAATCGGTGGGCCGGTTGATCCAGACGGGCAATGCCCCCGAGATGTACCTCGAGGGCAACGGCCTGGTGCCGTTCCTGCAGCGACTCACCGAATGGGTGCATCAGGTCGGCCCCGAACTCGCCTCCCTGCTCCCCGGCCTGCAACCACTGGCAGACGCCGTCACCACCGCGGGGCCACGCCTGGACATCTCGGCCCTCATCTCCCAGGCGCTCGCGGCCACCGACGACGACGCCGTCAAGGTCCGCGTCACCGTCAACTAGTTCACCGAGTGGTACCGGGCTGCGGGGTCTACTCGCAGCAACGACGCGGCCAGGTACCGCTCGTGCCTCAGTGCGGGTGCTTGGCGGCGTAGCGGGCGCGTTCGCGGGCGCGGCGGTCGGCTCGCTCGGGGTTCTCGAGGTCTTGGGGGAAACCGTGCTTGGCCAGGCGGTGCCCGCGGTTCATCGGCATGAAGGCAACGGTGTAGAAGAGGGCAAGTAGCAGGGCCAGCAGCACCATCGAGCCGCGCAACCACAGCTCGCCCGGGAACAGCAGGAACACCACGAACAGCGGGACGAACGGCACCAGGCCGCGCACGACGTGGCGAGGGAAGGCGTACTTGCCGGTGAGGTCGTTGCGGACCCAATCGCGCATGGAATCCGGAAGCCGACGCCCGCAGGCGTAGCCGAGCCACTGGATCGGATTCGGGCGTCGTCGTTCGCCGCTCATGAGCGCGCTCCTTCAGTATGGGCCAGGTCCGTTTCGGTGGGGGCTCGGTCCGCTTCAGACGGGGTCGACTCCGCGAGCACGGATCGGCGCGCGGCGTCGTTCACGCGGGTCAGCACGGTATGCAATTCCTCGAGGTCGGCCAGGCTGACGCCGAGCCGCTGCACCACGGCAGGTGGGATGGCCTCGGCCTGCCGGCGCAGGGCGCGGCCCTGTTCGGTCAGATCGATCACCAGGTTGCGTTCGTCGCGCGGGTCTCGCTCGCGGGTGATCAGTCCGGCGCTGTGCAGCCGCTTGAGCAGGGGCGACAACGTGGGGGAGTCGAGCTGGATGGCTTCGGCGATCTCCTTGACCGACATCGGCGCCGAACCCCACAGCGCCAGCATCACCAGATACTGCGGATGGGTCAGCCCCATCGGCTCCAGTAGCGGCCGGTAGACCGCGAGCACCGCGCGGTTGGCCACAGCGAGCGCGAAACACACCTGGCGGTCCAGGCGCAGCGGATCGTCGATCTCGGTGTCCATCACCTCTCCGTTCACCTCCACCACGTTAGCGCATTAATAGTTAGTGCATGAAGTAATTGTGACCGGCGTCCTGTTCGCTCTGCGGTCTACCGGGTGGTCTGATAGATGGATGGGTACGGCAGGTACGAAGGGTGTTCCGCGGGCGGAGCGGGAGCGGCAGATCCTGGACGCCGCGACCGAGGAGTTCGGCCGGTTCGGTTATGCGGGAACCTCCCTGGCTGCCGTGGCGGCCCGGTCCGGGGTTTCCAAGCCGATGGTGCTGGCCTACTTCTCGTCCAAGGACGGGCTGTACACGGCGTGCGTGCGGCGTGCCGGTGACAACCTGTCCGCCCATATCGAGGGCGCGATGACCGACGGCGTCACCGGACTACGCCTGCCCGCCATGGTGCTCACCGCCATCTTCGCCGCCCTGGAGCCCCGGCCCAACGACTGGAACGTCCTGTGGGATCGCAGCCTGCCCGACGAGGGGAATGCGCCGGCCGAGGCCGCCAGGGTGCGCGCCCGGCTGATCGAGCAGGCCTCGCGCGGTGTGGCGGTGGTTGGGATGGCCGACGGGCGTGCGGTCGATGCCGATGACCTCGCGGTACTGACCGAGGTGTGGACCGGGATGGTGAGCTCGGTGGTGCGGTGGTGGCTGCGTCATCCGGAACATTCGGCGGCCGATATGGCGGCGAGGTCGATGCGCATTCTCGATCTGGTGGCCGAGGCCGGCGCGCGGGATCGGAGCGCATGGTCTTGACCCCTTTATGACCGATCGGTAAATTAACCGATCGTCGCGCAACGTGGCGCGGACCGGAGGCCCGTGATCGGGCGTACCGGAGCTGGTCGAGAGGGTGTTTTCCTATGTCGGCAACCAGTATCACCGACCGAAACGAACAGCGCAGTCTGCCGGTGCGAATGGCCGCCCGGGCACTGTTGTCCGGGCTCGCGCCCCGAGTGGATCGGCGGGTCATCGAATCCAGCAGGCCGTTCGATCGTCCGGATATGATGCGTCCCCATCAGGATTCGTCACTCTGGGCATGGACGCACTACGGCATCTTCATCCCGCGGCTGCCGGGCAGGCACCGCTACCTGAACACGATGACGCTGATCGGCGCCACCGGCTCGGTGTGCTTCGACAACGACTATCTCGCGGTCGCCGACGCCAGGCACACCAGCACGGTGTTCTCCTCGACCGCCCATGCCGCACAACGCCACTACCGCGCCTACGACACCCGCACCGAATGCGAATTCGCCGCGGATGGGTCGGTGCTGCGCTGGGGCGAAGACCTCGAAATCGCCGGAACCTACCCGAATTTCACCTTGGCCGGGCGCTATTCGGGCTTCCGCGTGGATGCCGAGATCACCGCCACCGCCCAGGCCTCCTGGTTCGTCCGCACCCCGGTCTATGACCACGTCAGCCTGCTGGCGACCTGCCGCGGCACCCTCACCGACGCCGACGGCAGCGTCGAGTTCGAGACGCTGTGCACGGTCGAATACGCCCGCTGCGTGTCACCCCAGGCCTTGACCGCCCGGCCCGTGCCCGAATGCCTGAAACTGCCCGTCGACTTCTTCACCTACCAGATCATCAACCTCGACCACCGAACCCAGCTGCTGCTCACCGACGTCCGGGCGGCTGGCACCACTGCCTGCCGCATGGCCCACCTGCGCTCGCTGGACGGTGACGCCCGCGCCTACACCGACGTCCACATGGAAGTGCTGGACGACCGCCCCGCCATCGACGAACTCGGCCGGGTCATGCGGGTACCTCGCGAACTGCGCTGGTCGGTCCGCGATGGCAGCCGCGAGATCTTCACCCTGCACGCGTCCGTCGACTCACCTCTGCGTTACGGGCACGGACGCGGATACGCGGGCGCCTTCACGTATACGGGCAGCTGGCGTGGGCGGGCGATCGATGGGAGCGGGTATCTGGAATGGGTGGATTGCGAGCCCAGCGCGGCGCACCAGTTCTGCTGAGCCGGAAGGTCATTCGCGCCCGTGCCTCGGCTATTCGAGATCGGGGATATCGATATCGAGGACCGATTGGGTGAGGGCATCCAGTTCGGCCATGGCTGCGCCGACGTCGAGGGTCTCGAGCTCGGCCGCCTCGGCGCGCAGCTCATGGAGTTCGGCTCGTAGCGCCGCGACCTCGTCGACGGCAGGTGCGTGATCGGCTGCGGTCGGCGGTTCGCAGGGCTGCCACGCGATCGCCTGACGCCACCAGGGATCCCTCCGTGCCCAGGACCAGACCGCCTTTCGGGCCAAGGGGGCGTCGTCGGTGAGGAGGCGGACATGGTCGCTGCCGGTATGGCAGGTCAGCTCGTAGATCCCGTCGGGCAATTGTCTGGTACGGATTGAGCTCGCGCTGCTGTGAGCGACTGTGAGTGCAGGGTTATCGAGATCCCCGTCCTCGGGGATAAGGATCTCCACCAGCGATTCGGTTAGTGCGGGAAAAGTGTGCGCCCCCGCTGTCACGGACAGTCGTACGCCGGTGCGTGGATCGTGCAACCGGCCGTCGGCGACATCGAACACCGCGAGGTCGCGGGTGGCGGTCAGTCGCAACACGGCGCACAGGCACGCGAGGTGATCATCGGACTCGCCGCGTAATAGGACCCCGCGTGCATCGGCCGGTCGCGCAACCGACAGGGGCGTCCCCTGCCGTCCGAGCTGGGCTGCCACGATCCCGACCACCGGTAGCGGCACGGTGGATTCCCTGCCTGCCAGGATCGCCTCGTACTGCTCGAAAGCCCGTTCCGGCGAACCCGTTGCGGCGGCAGGTAATACGGCGAACACTGAACTCACCCGCCAAGTAGAGCACTAACGAGCCGAGCGGCACCCGCCACTCGGGGCAAATCGGCCTCAGACTCCGGAGACATCCGCGATCTGGCCGATACCGTAGGTGATCGCCATGGCCAGTGCGCCACCGATCACGACCCGCACCACCGCCCGGCCCCGTCGGCTGCCGCCGAGGCGGGCACTGATCGATCCGGTCAGGGCGAGCGCGATGAGCACCGCCGCGAAGGTCACCGGAATCCGGAGCTGGGTGGGCGGCAACAGAATCGCCAACAGCGGTAGCGACGCGCCGATGGTGAAGGCAACCGCGGAGGACAGGGCCGCATGCCATGGATTGGTGAGCTCATCCGGGTTGAGGCCCAATTCGGCCTCAGCGTGCGCGGTGAAGGCATCGTGGGCAGTGAGTTCCTCGGCCACCTTGCGCGCGGTCTCCGGCGACAGGCCCTTGGCCCGATAGATGCCGGTCAGCTCCGCGAGTTCGGACTCCGGTTCATCGCGCAGTTCCCGGCGCTCCTTGGCCAGCAGCGCTCGCTCGGAATCGCGCTGGGTGCTCACCGAGACGTATTCGCCGACCGCCATCGAGATCGCGCCCGCACTCAATCCTGCGATGCCCGCGGTGAAGATGGTGCTGGTGGCAGTGTTGGCTGCCGCGACACCGACCACGAGACCCGCGGTCGACACGATGCCATCGTTCGCGCCGAGGACGCCCGCGCGCAGCCAGTTCAGCCGCGTCGCCAGCTGCTCGGTATGCGGCTCGTGCGGATGCGGCCGCGTGGTCTCGATCTCGCTCGACCCGCTCGATGAGTCCATAGCCGCAGCCTATGCCAGTGCGGCTGTCTGTGCCGATGACTGTTCGCGAGCCAGGGCCGGATCTTTGCGGATCGCGGTGGGCGGGCTACCCCACCAACGGCGGCAGCAGCGGGTCAGCGTGGCCTGTTCGGTGAGCCCGACGAGGGAGGCGATCTGGCTCATCGAGATATCGGTGGTGGTGAGGTAGCGGCGGGTTTCGGCGCGGCGCACGTCATCGAGAACGGTGGCGAAGGTGGTGCCCTCGGCGCTGAGCCTGCGCTGCAATGTGCGTGGATGCAGTGTCAAAAGTCTGGCCACCACGCCGATTTCGGGCGGGGTCGTACCGAGTAGCTGCTGGACCGCCGCGCACACGGTCGGCACCATGGAGCTGCCGTAATCGGCGGTCTGTTGCGCAAGGAACTCCATGGCCAGCCGGTGCAGATTCTCGTCACCGCCACTGAGCTGGCGTGCCGCGAGGGCGCCGGGTACCCGCAGTAGAGCATCGCGCCGGCCGGCCCGTACCGGCGCACCGAAGAACTCCTCGTACACCGACAGCGGGGCGGGTGGCCGATACGGCAGCTCTACCGAACGCAGGCCGTACCGGTCGCCGGTCAACCGCTGGATCGCACGGTGTACGAAGGCCAAGCCGAGGTCGGTGCCCTGGATCGGTACCGCCGTCGCGGCCCGCACGCCGTAGCGCAACGCCACCACACCGCGGTCGCCGTACGGATCGGGTTCGAGCACCAGGCTCAGCGATCGGGCGTGCACGAACAGATACCGGGAACTGCATTCGAGCACGTCGGCCAGCGTGGGTGAGCTACGAATGGCCAGCGCCAGCGGACCGAGCATGGCCAGGTCCTGGCGCACGGAGATGCGCAGGCCCAGGTCGGGGCAGTCGAGCCGGTGCGCGGCCAGTTCGAGGACAGCGGCCACCGCCTGATCGGAAACCAGCATGTCGTCGGTGTCGAGGGCCGCGACCGGCAGCCCGCAGGCGGTAGCGAACTCCTCGGCATCACCGCCCAGCTCGGCGACCGTCGCCCGGAATCCGCGCAGTCCAGCGGAACGAATCACCGACATGTCGCCTAGAATCAAATACTTGTCGTGCGAAGTCAAGTAGCTGGGGCTGCCACCTCGCACACTGGAGGTATGACCGAGATCGTTGTTGCTCCGGAACACCTCGATGTGGTGATCGTCGGCGCCGGCCTATCCGGCATCGGCGCCGCCTACCGGTTGCAGACCGAATGCCCCGGCAAGTCCTACGCCGTGCTCGAGGCGCGGGAGGCCATGGGCGGCACCTGGGATCTGTTCCGGTATCCGGGCATCCGTTCCGATTCGGACATGTTCACTCTCGGCTACCCGTTCAAGCCGTGGCGTGACGCCAAGTCGATCGCCGACGGGCCGTCCATCCTGCGCTACATCACCGAAACCGCCGCCGAGAACGGGATCGATCGCAAGATCCGGTACCGGACCAAGGTCATCGGCGCCGAATGGTCCACCGCGACCGCGCGCTGGAGACTCACCCTCGATCAGCGCGATGAGCACGGCAGCATCGAACCGCGCACCCTCACCTGCGATTTCCTCTACGCCTGTGCCGGCTATTACAACTACGACCACGGGCACGCGCCCGAGTTCCCCGGGATCGACTCCTTCGCGGGCACCGTGGTGCATCCGCAGTTCTGGCCGAAGGAACTGGACTACGCGGGCAAGCGTGTCGTCATCGTCGGCAGTGGCGCCACCGCCGTCACGTTGGTGCCGAATCTGGCCGACGACGCCGAGATGGTCACCATGCTGCAGCGGTCGCCGACCTGGATCAGCCCGGTGCCGGGCAGAGACAAGATCGCCGACCGGATCAGGGCGACACTTCCGCCGAATCTCGCCCATCGGCTGATCCGCACCAAGAACATTCTGTTCAGCGTCGGTTTCTATCAGTACTGCCGACGACGTCCCGAGGCTGCGCGCAAGCTGCTGACCGGATTGGCTGCCCGGATCCTGAAGGACGAGCAGGCGGTGGCAGAGCATTTCACGCCCACTTACGACCCCTGGGATCAGCGACTGTGCGCGGCGCCGGACGCCGACTTCTTCAAGGCCATCCGCAAGGGCAAGGCCGAGGTCGTCACCGATCGCATCGACACCTTCGTGCCCGAGGGTATTCGGCTGGCCTCGGGCCGGGTGCTACCCGCGGATATGGTGATCACGGCGACCGGCCTGCAGCTGCTTGCCTTCGGCGGCATCAACCCGGTCGTCGACGGGCAGCAGGTGGAGCTGTCCGACCAGTTCGTCTGGCAGGGCGCGATGCTCACCGGCGTGCCGAACTTCGCCGTCTGCATCGGTTACACGAATGCGTCCTGGACGCTGCGCGCCGACCTGACTTCGCGACTGGTCTGCAAGGTCATCAACCATATGGACCGCAACGGGTACGCGGCCGTCGTACCGCGGCCCGACGGCAAGCTCGACGAGCGTCCGCTGCTGGATCTGGCGTCGGGCTACATCCAGCGCTCCATCGGTGACTTCCCGCGCCAGGGCGATAGGCATCCCTGGAAGGTGCGCCAGAACTATCTGCTCGACTCCGCCACCACGATGCGCACCGATCTCGGCAAAACCCTTGCCCCGACGCCACGGTCGGCGGTACGCACGCCGGCCGAGCCGGCGGTGCGCTGACAGCGGTGGTCGGCGTGTGCGAATGAAAACCGAACCAGCGCAAAGTAATTGAATGCGCAACGGTTCGCCGGTGTGTCGGACCGTTGATGCGTTGTTGTCGGTGGGCCGGGCTATCATGCGCTGAGTCCGTTCGGGTGAACGAGGACACAGGCCGCGACCTGTGCGATCGTCGGCAGGCGGGCCGATCGCGATCGTCGAGCGCAGAGGGGTATCGATGGACAGGCCGGCGTGGGCGCCCGAGGGCGTAAATATGCAGCAAGCGAGCCCGGCACGGATGTACGACGCACTACTCGGCGGATCGCACAACTTCGAGGTCGACCGGCGGGCCGCCGAGATGGGTGCCGAGCTGGTGCCCGACCTACCGCGACTCGCGCTGAGTAACAGGGCCTTCCTCCGGCGGGCGATCCGGTATCTGGCCGGCGCCGGTATCACCCAGTTCCTCGACATCGGCTCCGGGATTCCGACCGCGGGCAACGTGCACGAGATCGCGCGGGAGCTGAACCCGAGCAGCCGGGTGGTCTACGTCGATATCGATCCGGTCGCGGTGGCGCACTCGCGGGCCATCCTCGGAGATGAGGAGCGGGCCACGGCCATCGAAGGAGATCTTCGCAAGCCCGATGAGCTGCTGGCCCGGGTTCGAGAGACCGGTCTCATCGACTTCGATCGCCCGGTCGGCGTTCTGCTGGTGGCGGTGCTGCACCTGGTCGCCGATACCGACGATCCGGCAGGCAAGGTTGCCGCATTCCGTGCCGCGGTGCCGGCGGGCAGCTACGTCGCGATCTCTCATCTGACCTCGGCGCTGCGGCCCGAGGACGCCGCGCAGCTCGGCGCGTCGGCGGCCAATGACAGCCGCGTCGGCATCCACTTCCGCTCCCGCGAAGCCATCGAGGCTATGTTCGATGGATGGGACCTGGTCGAGCCGGGTGTGGTGGAGCTGCCTGCCTGGCGGCCCGAATCCGAGCGCGATCACCACGAGGCTCCTGGTCGCTCGCTCGGCCTGGCCGGGCTCGCGCGGAAGGTCTGACTCGGGGCGGCAGGGGATACGGCAGGGGGTGTGACCGTGTGCGCGGGTGAGCTTGCGGTGGTGTGGGCCGACGCGCTCGACGGTGCGGTGGCGCCGCCACTGAACCGTGACCGTATCGAAGAACTGTTGGCCGGGCTGGCCGGCCAACTCGTCGCGGCGCTGCGGGGAAGCGCGGAACTGCAGTCGGTCCGGGCGACGGCAGCCGCCCTGGTCACCGCGAACTATCGCGATCCGCAGACGGTCGGCCGCACCATCCCGCTGATCTTCGGCGCCATGGCCGACCATGCCGGACGCGCCGAGGGGACCGATCCCGCGACGGTCCGAGAACGGGCGATCCTGGTCGCGGCGGAATTCGCCACCGGGTTCACCGCCGCCCTGCGGTTGGCGGCATTGACCGAACAGGAAACCACGCTAGCCGCGGCGCTTGGCGCCGCGCGTTCGGCCGAATCCCGGCGCGAGCTGTCGGAAGCCCGTTTCGCCGCGGTCTTCGCCGGCGCGTCGGTCGGCATCGGCACCGTCGACGTCAACGGGCGGGTGCTGGACGTGAACGCCGCACTCGCCGAGATGCTCGGCCTGTCGGCGGAGACCATGCCGGGGCGTCCGGTCGCCGAGGTGGTGGGCGAGGCCAATATCGGGCTGGCCTACGCTCAGATGAAGGAACTCCTCGCGGGTACCGTCGACCGGTTCCGGTTGGAAACCGATCATCTGCGCGCCGACGGCACCGTGGCCTGCATCGACCTGTCCATGTCCGCGGTCCGCGACCACACCGGGCGGGTACGTTTCCTGATCGGCGTCGCCGTTGACGTCACCGACAGGAAGATGCTGGCCGACCAGCTGTGGCACGACGCCAATCACGACGGCCTCACCGGCCTACCCAACCGCGGCCTGTTCTTCGACCGGCTCGCGTGCGCCACGCCACCCGTCGGGGTCTGCTATCTGGACCTCGACGGTTTCAAGGAGGTCAACGACGAATGGGGGCACACAGTCGGCGACCAGGTGCTGCGAGTGGTGGGTGAACGTTTGCAGGAGGGGGTCGCCGCGGTCGGCGGGCTCGCCGCGCGCATCGGTGGCGACGAATTCATCGTCATGGTGGAGGAATGCACGGGCGAGGACCAGCTCACCGCATTGCGGGTGGATCTGCTGACCGAGCTGACCCGCCCGATGGTGATCGGTGAACGACCCATCACCATTGGCGCCAGCATCGGCACCGTATATCTGGAGGAGCCGCCCGCGGCCGTCGACGAGACCATGCACGCAGCCGATACCGCCATGTACCGCAACAAGCCGTCGCGTTCGCGCGCCCCGTGACCGCCACGGCGTTCGGCTACGGGACGGTGTGCACGTAGAGCAGGCCGATGGTGGCCACCGTCATCGCGGGCGTGAGCAGCCAGGTCTCGATCTTGTTGCCGGTACGCGAGATCAGCGGAATACCGATGCGCTTGTTCAGTGGCCACAGCAGTGGGCAACCCTTGTCGGTGAGGCAGTCACCGATCAGATGGATCAGCGCGCCCAAGCCGATCGCGAACGGTAGCCACGGTGGCACGTCCGGTAGCCAGCGTGCCATCAGCAACGTCCCACCACCGGCCAACATGATGCACGGACCATAGGCTTTGAGCGAATCACCCGAGGGGCACAGGTGCAGCGCCCGCGCGCCGAGCGCCAACATGAAGAAGATCAGCCCGAACGTGAAGTACTTGCCCCACACATGCTGTCCCGCCCAGGTGGCCCAGCCCGCGAGCAGCACGAACGCGAAACTGTGGGTGGCGTGCCGGTGCCCGCCGGACACCGCGGAAACGCCCTTGGACAGTAGATGACTCACCGGCCCGAGCGAATGCGAGATGGTGCCCTTCGGATGATCGATATCGGGAACCAGTGCCGCGCCCGCGGTGATGATCGTGCCGAGTACCAACTCCATAGCACTCACCCGCACCGGGCCATGGACCAACTCCAAGGCCGCGACCGGCGCCATGGTCGCCGTGGCCGCGAAGGCCAGCGCCCCGCTGGTGGCATGCGAGTGCCCGAGCATTCTTCTCTGTTCCCCCCAACCGGTGGACCGTCATGTGCCCGAACAACTTAGCAACACTCACAGACAGGTTCGGTTCGCCGCGTCGACCTGCTGATTCGTTGCCGCGGCGCGAGTGAACGGCCGGTTGCCGCATCGAAACGCCCGGCGGGAACGGACTCGCCGCTGCGACGGCGGAGCGGAATCCGATACCGCCCGAAGCTGATACCGGGCCGAGCACCTCTGTCACGCTGGTGTCGTTCGATCGCGCCACCGCGAGTCGAGTGCAAGGGGGTTGGGGGATGAAGGAACAGCGTCCGTGGCTCACGCCGATTCCACGGTATGAGCCGCCGGCATCGGCCTATGTGCCCGAGAGGGAACGCCGCAGGGTGCGGGCGGGCGTTCGAACACATACCGCGGCACCGATCGACGGCCCCGCGTCGGCCGAAGCGACAGTCGCGCCCGCGGCATACAGTGCGAGCAAGTGGTGTCACGCGCGTCCGGTACCGCGACAATCCGATACGGCCCGCGCGGCGCCCGCCGGCGTGCGCCGTGCCATGCGTGGCGCGTGCGCAGCCGGTGCGACACCGGCCTGCGCGGTGGAAGCGCGCGAATTCACCATGCGGACAATGCGAATAGTGCTCGAAGTCGTCGACGGCAGACGGCCGTTCGCGCAGCTGACCACCCTCGCAGATCCCCTCGTCGCCGCGGCCATGCGCACCGTAATCGCCGGCGAATCCGCACCAGGCCTCGGCCTCGGCATCGCGGTGCCCGCCCGGGTGCGGGTCATGATGGTCGATGAACGGACCGCCGAAATATGCGGTACCTACACCCGCGGCGAGCGGACCTTCGCGATGGCGGGCCGGATCGCCCGCAGGCGCGGCGATTGGCAGGTGACGACGCTGCGGCTGCTCTGAGCCGGCACGAGCCGCTTTCCCGCCGCGAACGCATCCGATACATTTCTGTATCGAACAGCGCGTAGTGACGCGACGGCGCCGAGTCCGCCGCGACTTCCGGCGAGCGAGGATCGAGGCAGCAATGACGAAAACCGCAGTGGTGACCGGGGCATCGTCGGGTATCGGCCGGGCGACCGCACACCTGCTGGCCGAACGCGGGTATCGGGTGATCGGTACCAGCCGCAACCCCGGCACCATCGCGGAGCAGGAGCGGATCCCCGGCGTGGAGTACCGCGCGCTCGACCTCGCCGATCCCGCATCGATCGAAGCGTTCGGTGTGGATCTCGGCCCGGTCGACGTGCTGGTGAACAATGCGGGGGAGAGCCAATCCGGGCCGATCGAGGAGCTGCCGCAGGAAGCGATCCAGCGGCTGTTCCAGGTCAACGTGTTCGGCCAGGTCCGGCTGGCGCAGTTGGTGCTGCCCGGTATGCGGGCCCGTGGTCACGGTCGCATCGTGATGGTCGGGTCGATGCTGGCGAGTTTCCCGCTGGCCTACCGCTCCTCGTATGTGGCGGCGAAGGCCGCGCTCAAGGGCTTCGCCGATGCTTCCCGCTTGGAGACCTCACCGTTCGGGGTGTGGATCACCACTGTCGAGCCGGGCTCGATCAGCACCGGCATCGGCGAACGACGCACCAAATACATCGCCGACGATTCGCCCTACCTGGCCGATTTCCACACCATGATCGACCGGCTCGACCGCAATGAGCAGGCAGGCATCCCGCCGGAGCAGGTGGCGGCGCTCATCCTGCGCGCCGTGGAAGCCGATAAGCCGAAGCCATTGTACGCGACCGGAAGTCGCGCACCGCTGGTCTTCACCCTGCGGCGTCTGCTGCCCGCGACGGTGATCGAGAAGGTCGTGGCCCGCTCACACGGCCTGCGTCGCTGACTCGGCGTCGAGCGTGCGTCGGGGCGCATACACGCTGCTGACCACGACAAAAATCAACGCCACCACGGCGATCGAGGCGCCGAGGCCGAAGATCGTGCCCTCGTGGGCGCCCACCGCAGCGCCACCGACGACGGTGCCGAACCCGATTCCGGCGTAGATGGCAGAGGCGTTCAACGACACCACCAGCGGAGCTTCGCCGGGTGCCGCGGCGATGAGCCGATGCTGCTGTGCTGGTGTCTGGCACCAGGTGCCCGCACCCCACAGCAGCACCAACAGTCCGACGAGCAGGGGCAATCGCACGTCTGTCGCGGCGATCCGGGCGAGCGATGCCAGCGCGACGGCCATCGTGGTGTAGCCGATCGCGAGCACCCGGGTCGGGCCCCAACGATCGGTGGCATAGCCGGACAGCAGGTTGCCCATGACCGCACCGGCGCCGTACAGGAACAGCATCACCGTCACCGAATGCTCCGCCACCCCGACGCTCGCCAGCGCGGGAACCGTGTACGCGTAGGCCACATAGCCTGCTGCCATACCGATCGCGGTCAGCGGCAAGATCGCTGTGACCGCCGGTTTCGTCAGCACCGCCAGCCGCGTTCGCAACGGCACCCGCGGATTCCCCGGCAGCGCCGGAATCAGCCGGAACAGCCAGGCCGCCACCACAAGACACAGCATCGCGACGATCCCCAGCGCGGCACGCCAGTTCAGCCAGTGCACCGCAACATTGCCCAGTGGCACGCCGAGCGCGGTCGCCACCGTCAACCCGCCGACGACGATCGCCAAGGCCCGCGCCCGCATGTCCGGCCGCACCAGCGCCGCACTCACCGCACCCGCGTTCGGCGTGTAGACGGCCGCGCCGATGGCCGCGAGCACCCGGGTGGCCAGCAGGAATCCGAAGCCCGGAGCGAGTGCGGAGCCGAGGTTCGCCACACCGAGCACGATCAGCGCCGCCACCAGCAAGGCGCGCCGTGGAATCCGTGCCGTCAGTGTCGCAAGGACCGGCGCGGTCAGCGCGTAGGCAACGGCGAAGACCGTGATGGATTGCCCTGCCTTCGCCGTCGACACCGAGAGGGACTCGGCCATATCTGGCAGGAATCCCGCGACGACGAATGCGTCGGTACCGACGGCGAATGTGCCGAGCCCGAGCATCCACACCGCGCCGAGCCCACCTGTACCCGTTCGGGTCGGGTCGGTGTCGGGAGCGGCGGCCGTAATCGGGATATTGGACATCCCTATTCTCCTCATGTGTGCACCACCGGGCGGTGGTGGATAAGTCAGACGGTCAGCTGCGCATAGGTCCGCCGGGTCCATTCGACGGTCGAGTCGGGCGTCTGCGCCATCAGGTCGGCGATGGTCTGCGCGGCGAGTTCACGCCGCCAGGCCAGGTCAGCCTTGCGCATCGCGGTGGAGACGCCGCACGGTTTGGCGAAACGGGTGGACGGTGCGGTGGTGCCGACGCCGTCGCGGCGGATCTCGGTGCAGCGAAATGCCTCGTCGGGCCCTTCGATCGCGGTCACCACATCCATCAGGGTGATTCGCGCCGGCCGTCGCGCCAGTTCGAATCCTCCGCGCGCACCGGGTATCGAGGTCAGGATCTCGGCGCGCACAAGGGCTTGAAGCCGCTTCTTCAGATACTGCTGTGGCAGATCGAACCACTGCGCCAGCCTGGCTGTGGAGATCGGTCCTCGATCCTCGAGCCAAGCGATGGTGAGGCAACAGTGGATGCCCCATTCGACGCCTTCGCCCATGCGCATGAAAGGGATATTACATGTACCGATTACACCCTGTCGGGCGGGTGCGCTAGCGTCGGAGCATGCGGCTTCATGTGGGATGTGCGATGTGGACGCATCCGCAGTGGCAGCAGCGTCATCTGCCTGCGACGGAGCGGTTGCGGTCATATGCCACCTGGTGCAATGCGGTCGAGGGCAACACCACCTTCTACGCGACCCCGTCCAGGTCCACCGTCACGGCCTGGGCCGCGCAGACCGACCCCGATTTCCGGTTCGTGGTCAAACTGCCGCGCACCATCACCCATGACCGCCGTCTGCACGGCGCCGACGCCGAGTTGGGTGCCTTCCTCGACGCGATCGAACCGCTCGGCCCGCGCAACCATGCACTGTGGATCCAACTACCCGGATCGTTCGGACCCAACGATCTGGGTATGCTCGCCGGCTTCCTGCGCGGTGTGCCGCAGGGGTATCGGGTGGCGGTCGAGGTGCGCCACGGCGGGTTCTTCACTGACGGAACTCCTGCGCGCCAGCTGGAGCGGGTGCTCGCGCGCGTCGACGCCGAATGGGTACCGTTCGACACCACAACGCTTTTCGATGCCGCCCCGACCAGCGACGGTGAGCGTGAGGCGTGGGGAAAGAAGCCGCGGCTCCCGCGCCGCATGCTGGCCCTCACCGAATACCCGATCATGCGCTATCACGGCCGCGATGCCACCGAGCTGACAGTGGCTGGCTGGCAGCCGTGGGTCCATACCGTCGCCGAGTGGCTGCGGGAGGGCAGGTCGCCCACGGTGTTCCTGCACACCCCCGACAATGCTGCCGCGCCCGAATTGGCGCGCCGATTCCACGACGACGTGCGCGCGCTGATCCCGGAGCTCGACCGGTTGCCGGAACCGATCTCGGCCGAGCCGATGACCCTGTTCTGACGCTACGACTTCCGTCCCGCTCCACCACGGAACGAGAGCGCGTGATCGCCGTAATCGGTGAGCGGACGCGACTCGACGGCCTGACGGATGCCGCTGGCAGGCAGCTGGGTCAGCTTCGCGAACATGGGTGTATTGCCGAACGCCGCGCGGACCTGCGTCTCCGAAGCGTAATCGGCGCCGTAATCGGCCAGCACGCCGAAGTTCAACGGCGCCAGTGGAGTATCCAGCGGAGTCGGTTCGGCGGGGCGGCCGAGCGCGGCGTACTGGGTCGGCGCACCCTGGTCGTACCAGCACAATTCATACGACAGCCGCTCGACCGTCGTCACGCTGACCACCGGCCAGCGTGCGGACAGCCGTAGCGCCAGCGGATGCCTGCCGACCGGCGCGATCTCCCAGTTCAGGCTCTGTACCGCGACCCAGCTGCCCGACAGTCGTTCGATCAGCACCAGATCGTCGCCGAGCTCGGCCGCGGTGTTCAGTTCGGGATCCGGTGTGCTCCAGTGGGTGCGGTCCACGCCGTGGAAGGCGGAGATATCGACGGGGTGCGCATCATCGGTCGCGTAGGCGGCGATGACCGCGGCGCGGATCTGCGCGAGGGCATCCGCCGACGAACAGCGCACCGCCAGCGCGCCGAACGACGTCGCGATATCCACCGGTTTGGACGGCGGATCGGGCAGTGCGCCGGCCGCGAGTGGCTTCAGGCCGACCAATGCCAGATTCCAGTTGATCTCCTCGATCGTGGAGAGATCGCCCGCGCTCTGATAGAGGATCTGCTGCTGGGTGAGCCGACCGGCGCGCTCCAGGGTCGGGCAATCCAGCTTGGTCAGCGCGCCGAGTGTTTTGCTGGTGAAACCGATCTCGCCGATCTTGGTCTCGCGCATGGTCGCGGTCATCGCGGGGGAGGTGAGCGCGGCGTACCGTTCGCGATACATCGCGACGGCCTGTTTGCGCTGCCTGCCGACCATCAGCGTGCGCAGCAGGGTGTTCAAGCTGGCCAGGTACTTGCTGGCTTGATCGGGATCGGCCGCGAAGAGTCCGGCTCGGATCCGCACCGCCTCTTCGGTGGCCGCGACTGCCGCGCCAGGGTCGAGACGGCACAGCCACACACCGCATTTGGACAGTCCGTCGGCGCAAACGCCCGCAGCGTTGGGGTGGGTGGACGCCACCTGGCGGTAGGCGTTGCACGCATCGCGAATGGTGGCGGTGGCCAGTTCCCGGTGCCCGATGCCGCGTGCGGCCTGTTCCAGGATGCGCAGCGCGTCTTGAACCTTGGCGGCGAACTGCGCGGAGACATGGCCATTGGTGAGCCAGCGCAGGCGGATCAGTACCGCCTCTTGCGCGGGCTCGAGGGCTGCGGCGGAACGGTCGCGTGCGGAGGGCTCGCCTTTGGTCGCGGCGAGGGCCGTGGCCAGCTCGCACAGCGATGTCGCCAACTGCAATTCGGATTCGGCCGAACGATCCATGGCCGCACGACGATCCGTGGCCACCCGGCGCTCGACGGCGCTCAGATCCATCGCGATCCCAACTCCCGCATCACCTTCCGTCTCCGGTCGCCGATCGGCCGGTCCGGGTGATCGGGCCGAGTCTGCCACAGATACGAGGTGCGCAGCACCCGGATGCGAGGGCTGCTGGGAGTAGTGTGAAACCTATTGAACGTGCCGTTGTTTAACGGTACATTAAACGTCGATCAGCAACGCGAGTCCGAGACTCCAGACGGACCGCGGCCAGGGCATCGTCGAACGAATGCGGCGGTGCAATCTGAACAAGGAGTTCCGATGAACCGAACCACCGTCCTCGCACGCACCCGCCGTGGCGTCGCCCGCGCGGCCGCCATCGCCGCGATCGCCCTTGCCCCCGCCGCGGCTGTCGTCGCCCCCGCCGTCGCCGAGCCGCTCGTGCTCGAGCCCATCGAAATCGTCGAGCAGGCGGCGCCGGATGCCTCGGCCGACGCCGTGTACGGCTATGGCTACGGGTACGGCGGCTACGGCTATGGCGGTTACGGCGGTTACGGCTACGGATACCCGAGCTACGGTTACGGCGGTTACGGCTACCCGAGCTACGGCGGGTACTACATGTGGCCCGTCATCATGTTCCCGTCGACCGGAAGCGCCTCCTGAGTCGCCGGAGCCGACATCGTGACATCGGCGTGGATGGCTGCGGGAACCGGCGCGAGGCGAGCATGATGAGGATCGTGGCCGACCTTCCTGAGAACCCGGATATGAAACCCCGCAGCCGTGATGTCACCGATGGCCTGGAGAAGACCGCCGCGCGCGGGATGCTGCGCGCGGTCGGTATGGGCGACGACGATTTCGAGAAGGCGCAGATCGGAGTGGCCTCGTCGTGGAACGAGATCACCCCGTGCAATCTCTCGCTGGATCGGCTCGCCCAGGGATGTAAGGACGGCGTCTTCGCCGCCGGCGGGTACCCGATGCAGTTCGGCACCATCTCGGTTTCGGACGGCATCTCCATGGGACACGAAGGGATGCATTTCTCCCTGGTCTCGCGGGAGGTGATCGCCGACAGCGTCGAGACGGTCATGCAGGCAGAGCGTCTCGACGGCTCGGTCCTGCTCGCGGGCTGCGATAAATCGCTGCCCGGCATGATGATGGCGGCGGCCAGACTGAACCTGGCGAGCGTCTTCCTCTACGCGGGCTCGATCCTGCCCGGAATCGCGAAGTTGTCGGACGGCAGCGAACGCGAAGTGACGATCATCGATGCGTTCGAGGCGGTCGGCGCCTGTTCGCGCGGGTTGATGAGCCGGGAAGATGTCGACGCCATCGAGCGGGCGATCTGCCCCGGTGAGGGTGCATGCGGCGGCATGTACACCGCGAACACCATGGCCAGCGCCGCCGAAGCGCTCGGGATGTCGCTGCCGGGCAGTGCGGCACCACCCGCGGCCGACCGCCGCCGGGACGGTTATGCCCGCCGTAGCGGCCAGGCTGTCGTCGAGTTGATCCGGCGCGGAATCACCACCTCCGACATCCTCACCAAAGAAGCCTTCGAGAACGCGATCGCTGTCGTGATGGCGTTCGGCGGCTCGACCAATGCGGTACTGCACCTGCTGGCGATCGCGCACGAGGCGAATGTCGATCTCACCCTCGACGACTTCGCCCGGGTCGGCCGCCGAGTTCCGCATCTGGCCGACGTCAAACCATTCGGCAAGCACGTGATGACCGATGTGGACCGCATCGGTGGAGTGCCGGTGATGATGAAAGCGCTGCTCGACGCCGGTCTGCTGCACGGTGAGTGCCTGACCGTGACCGGCCGCACGGTCGCCGAGAATCTGGCCGAGATCGCACCGCCCGACCCGGACGGCAAGGTGGTCCGCGCGATGTCGGAGCCGATTCATCCGACCGGTGGGATCACGATCCTCGCCGGATCGCTGGCCCCCGGCGGTGCCGTGGTCAAGTCGGCGGGCTTCGATTCGGATGTCTTCCTCGGTACCGCGCGAGTTTTCGATCGGGAGCGGGCGGCGATGGATGCGCTCGAAGACGGCACGATCACCGCGGGCGATGTCGTCGTCATCCGCTACGAGGGTCCGAAGGGCGGGCCGGGCATGCGGGAAATGCTGGCGATCACCGCGGCGATCAAAGGCGCCGGCCTTGGCAAGGACGTGCTGCTGCTGACCGATGGCCGATTCTCCGGTGGCACCACCGGGCTGTGTGTCGGTCACGTCGCGCCCGAGGCGGTGGACGGCGGCCCGATCGCGTTCGTCCGCGACGGGGACAGGATTCAGCTCGATGTCGCGGCCGGCACGCTCGACCTGCTCATCGAGCCCGAAGAACTGGAACGCCGGGCCGCGGGATGGGCTCCGTTGCCGCCCCGCTATACCCGTGGCGTGCTGGCGAAGTATTCGAAGCTGGTCGGTTCGGCCTCGTTCGGTGCGGTCTGCGACTGACCGGCGACCACCGGGGGGCGCTCGAATCGATGCGCCTCGAGCGCCTGCCGCTGTGGTCAGCCCGACTGCCCGGTCGGTGGTTCGCCGACGGTGCTGGTCGGATCGATGATGGCGAACGTCTCGCCCTGCGGCCCGCGCACCACACCCTGACGGCCGAACGGACTGTCGCCCGGACCGCTGATCACGGTCGCGCCGAGCTCGGTCGCTCGGGTGAGTGCGGTATCGGCGTTGTCCACCTGGAACCACGCCAACCAGTACGAGCTGTTATCGCCGGGCATCTTCGTCACGTCGTTGATGCCGCCGAGCGGGCGGTCGTTTCCGTCGGAGGCGAAGGTCGAGTAGACGAAGTTCTCGCCGTCACCGATTTCGGTGTAGTTCCAGTCGAAGACCGAGGCGTAGAACTCCTGTGCGCGACGGTAGTCGCCGGTGTGCAGTTCGTTCCAGCAGTAGGCGCCGTGCTCGTTGTACACGCCCGCACCGCGGTGGGCCTTGGCCTGCCACACCCCGAAGACGCCGCCGGTCGGGTCGGAGGCAATGAACATGCGGCCCACGTCGAGCACATCGAACGGCGGCATCACGACCGTACCCCCGGCAGCGCCGACGCGCGCGGCCACGGCATCCGCGTCGTCGGCGGCGATATAGGTGGTCCACACCGATGGCATCGGCATCCCGGCGGGTTTGGGGCCGATACCCGCCGCCGGACGGCCATTGCGCAGCGCGATGAGATACCCGCCCGCCTCCTGCGGCATATCGGTGATCTCCCAGCCGAACAGATCGGCATAGAACCGGCGAGCACGAGCCATATCGTCGACCTGGCTGTCCACCCAGCACGGCGTTCCTTCCGGCCAGGCATCGTCACGAGTAGGCATCAGCAGATCCTCCCTGGCAGTCGAGTCGGAAAACCGACCGTCCGAACCTGGTCGGCGTCTACCAAGTGAACCACTCGGGCGCACGCCTGGACAGGGTTCGCTCGATTCAGAGGTCGAGAACCAGGCGGCCACCGTCGCAGCGGGAGATGCACAGCAGCATGGCGCCCGCGGCACGTTCGGCCTCGGTGAGAGCGGTGTCGCGGTGGTCGGGGGCGCCGCCGAGTACCCGGACCACGCAGGTGCGGCAGAAGCCCTGACGACAGGAGTACGGGGTGGCGGGCCGGGTGTCGAGGACGGTCTCGAGGGCGGTGCGGTCGGCGGGGACGTCGATGATCGTGCCGGTGCGGGCCAGCTCGATCTGGAAGGGCTTGCCGTCGACGATCGGGGGAGTGGAGAACCGTTCGGAGTGCAGCGCGACATCGGGCAGCTCACGGACCGCGGCCGCGACGGTGTCGGTCATGGCGACCGGGCCGCAGCAGAAGATCGCGGTACCGGGACCCACGCCGGGAAGCAGATCCGCACCGGTGGGCAGGCCGTGCTCATCGTCGGTGCGCACGGTGACGCGGTCGCCGAATTCCGTGAGCTCGGCGAGGAACGGGAGGGTGTCACGATTACGCCCGGCGTACACCATCGTCCATTCCACGCCCAGTCGCTGCGCCATCCGCACCATCGGAAGGATCGGCGTGATCCCGATGCCTCCGGCCACGAAATGCGCTCGTACCGATCGTGATCCGCTGTGGCCCGGCACGACGAACGGAAACGCGTTGCGCGGTCCACGTATCCACACCGTGTCACCGACGCACAAATCCTGGTGAACCTCGACCGAACCACCACCGCCGCCGGGAATCCGGCGCACCGCGATGCGGTAGCTGGAGGTATCACCGGGGTCGCCGCACAGCGAGTACTGCCGGACCCGACCGGAGGGCAGTTCGAGGTCGAGGTGCGCACCGGGGAACCACCGTGGTAGATCGCCGCCCTCCGCTGCTCGCAGCGACAGGCTGACCACGTCGGTGTCGTGGGCGACCGAGTGCCGTTCGGTGATCGTCAGTGGGGTGCGCAGATCGTCGGCGGCGAGCGCTCGTTCGCGGCGATGTACCAGGCCGGCCCAGCCCAATCGGAGTGTCGCCAGTCGCGCCATCGTCCGCATCAGGATGTCGCGATCACGTGTGCCGTAGAGCGCGGGCGGTACCTCGGTCGGTGC
This sequence comes from Nocardia cyriacigeorgica, assembly GCF_010868145.1. Classification (GTDB taxonomy): domain Bacteria; phylum Actinomycetota; class Actinomycetes; order Mycobacteriales; family Mycobacteriaceae; genus Nocardia; species Nocardia cyriacigeorgica_D. The sequence goes on along the minus strand of NZ_JAAGUY010000026.1, from coordinate 28,022 downwards.
GGGGTACAGCGCGTTCACGACGCGATTGCCCTGGCCGCGGGTGAAGTGGCCAGATAGGCCACCGCCTGACTGGTCGAACCCACAGATTCCGGCGAATAGCGCGGGTTGAACGTCGACAGGGCGCTCCACAGCAACGACGGCACACCCGGTAGCGCACCGCGCCACATCGCACCGAACAGCTTCATCGTCAGCCGCCAGTAGCCCATGTTCGGCAGGCTCGGATCGGCCGTGACGAGAAACTTGGTGCCGCGCGCTACCAGCACGATGAACAGCGGAAACACCAGCAGCATCGGAATCGCTCGCCGCAGATATCCGGCGCCGAAATACACCGCGACATCGTGGGCGACATGGCGGTGTTCGACCTCTTCGGCCCCATGCCACCGGTACAGGTCCGCCATCCGGGGATCGGCGTCCTTACCTTCCAGATCGGCATTGAGTACCCAGTCGCCGAGGAAGGCGAAGAAATGCTCGAGACACGCAATAATCGCCAGGCGCTCTATCAGATGCTGGCGCCGCGCGTGTTCGGTCCGTGCAGGTCGCGGACCGGCTGCCTTGCGGAACAGGAATTCCGCCTGCCGCACATAGGGTTCGACATCGATACCCTGGCCCGCAAGTACCGTGTTGAGCACCTCGTTGTGGGTTTCGGCGTGCATCGACTCCTGGCCGATGAACCCGATCATGTCCTCGCGCACTTTCTCGTCGCGCACCATCGATAGCGCCTCGTTGAATGTCTGGCAGAACATCCGCTCACCCTCGGGCAGCAGCAGATTCAGCGAGTTCATCACGTGTGAGGCGATCGGCTCGTCCGGCATCCAGTTCAGCGGGGTATCGATCCAGTCGAAACGAACATTGCGTGCCTGCAAGGACACGGCGCCGGGATCGACGCTCGACTGCTCGGTCTTCCTGCGAAGTTTCATTCCCTGTCGTCCCATCCGGTCTCAGGCGCGCGCGGCGGCGGATTCTGGTGTGCGTCGGGACTGTTGCCCGGCGCGCAGGAACTGCCCGGTGCCCCAGTTCTTTCCGAGCCCTTCGGCGAAGACACCGTCCCGGAAGACGGGTACGCCGTTGACGACGGTGGCCAGCACGGCCCGGTCATTGCGGTTGACCATCCGATCGAGCCCGAACTCCGGCATCGGGTGTTCATGGAGCTCGTGCACCGACTCGTCGAGCCCGGCGGGATCGACGATCACCAGGTCGGCCCGGTCGCCGCGACGCAGGAAGCCCGCATCGATGCCGTACCACTGCGCGAGTTCGCCGGTCAGCCTGTGCACCGCGTGCTCGATCGAAAGGAACGGCCGCTCGGTCGTCTGGGCTCGTGCGACCCGTTCCAGCAACCGCAGGTGGTAGTTGTAGAAGGCCATATTGCGCAGGTGCGCACCTGCGTCGCCGAAGCCCATCTGCACGCCCGGATTGGCGGCCAGTTTGTCGGCGTACTTCGGGCGGTGATTGGCCACCGTCGTGCGCCAGCGCAGCTCGGTTCCGTATTCGACGACCAGGTCCAGATAGGCGTCCACGGGATGGATTCCGCGATCCACACCGACCTGCCCGATGGACTTGCCGACCACCCTTTCGTCCGGGCAGGCCAGGATTTCGGCGTCGAAGAAGTTGCGATGCCAGATCCGCGGCGAGAATTTGTCGTCGTAGTTCTTGCGGAACCAGCGCCGGTAATCCTCGTCGCGCAGCAGTTCGTTGCGCTCGACCTCGTCCTCGAGATGCAGTGCCGCAGCACCAGCGCCGAATTCCTCGAACACCACCAGATCGATGCCGTCGGCGTAGACGGTGAACGGTACCGGCAGATGCTGCCAGCGGAATTCGGTGCGCGCGAACCGGTTCAACAGCGGTGCGGTGTACATCATGAAGTAGACCAGTGGCGGATAGGCCTTCGAATCGGCCGCCGACAACAGCGAGGTCTTGAGCTTCTTGCGCCCGGCCAACCCCGAGCTGGCGAGGAAGAACTTCCAGATATTGGGCCGGAAGTTCACTGTCGGCGCGCTCTGCAGAATGCGCTCACGTCTGCGCAATACCTTGTTCAATGCCCGGATCTCTGCACGGCGCGCATAGGTCGACGGCAGCGAACGTGAACGGTAGATATCGCCGTCGATCTTGTCGAGTGTGTTCGACATCGACGACATCCCGAGGAATCCCGCGTCCACGGCCTGGTCGAGATAGGCCTGCATCCGGTCGAGTTCGGCGCGCGAGGGCTTGGTGTCCCTGGTAACGGCGCGGTCCAGCCCGAGCACATGCGTGCGCAGGTCCGAATGACCCAGGAAAGCAGCGACATTCGGTCCGAGCGGCAAGGCGTCGAGCGCCTTCGCGTACTCGGCCGGATCACTCCAGGTGCGTTCGCGCTCGAGCACACCGTGCACGGCATCCCGCGGCACCGCCTCGACCCGGCTGAAGATATCTGCGCAGTCGGAGTTGGAGGCCAGGATCGTCGACAGCGAGCAATTACCGACGACGACGGTGGTGACGCCGTGCCGCACCGACTCCGAGAGCTCGGGTTTGATCAGCACTTCGGCGTCGTAGTGGGTGTGCACGTCGATGAATCCGGGCATCACCCACTTGCCGCCGGCGTCGATCACTTCGGTATTCGCGCCGACCGGTAGTGGGTCGGCCGACACCTGCTCGACGATGCCGTCGCGAATGCCAAGATCGCGGCGCAGCGGCGCGGCGCCGGTGCCATCGAACCAGGTGCCGTCGGTGATGACGAGGTCGAAGTCGGACAGCGGATGCTCCTTGCTGGTCATCGGGTGCGGTGGTCGTCGATGAACGCCGCGCCGAGCTCGACCACGAGTTCGGGATTCTTGAACGGCAGCCAATGCCCGAACGGCACATCGTGGCGCACGACATCCGCAGCCCAGCGACCGGTGTCGTCGTAGCCCACCGGCCGTACCGCGACATCGCGGGTATTGACCACCAGCTGAACCGGCACCTTCGTGTAGCGCTCGCGCGGCCGGGTCATCCGCGCGATGATGTTGGCGCGGTAGAACTTCAAGCCCGAGACCATATCGCGGTTCAGCGAATCGGCCACGTGCACCCGCTCGCCGGGGATGCCCTCGACCACCCGGAGGAACAGCCGCCACGACCGGGCCCGGCCGAAGGCGCGCCACACCAGATCCGACAGCACCGGCACCATGAAGAACCCGGTGTAGGCCGAGGAGACCAGCTGGGTGAGCGGGCCCCACATGTTGCGCGGCGTCGGGTTCGACAGCCGGGTACGCACCCAGTGCGCGAGATGATCCAGGTTGGGTCCGGAGATCGAGGTGAACGACGCGATCCGTCGATCGGCGTCCGGCTCGCACACCGCTTCCCAGACCTGCACCGATCCCCAGTCGTGGGCGATCACGTGCACCGGCCGATCCGGGCTGACGGCATCGACGACGGCGAAGAAATCGGTGGCGAGCTCCTCTAGCCGGTACCGCGCCACCTGCTTCGGCGCACTGGATTCCCCGTAGCCCCTGGTGTCGTAGGCGATGACGTGGAACCGCTGCGCCAGCAGCGGGATCACCCCGTCCCACAGGTGGTGGGTATCCGGCCAACCGTGCACCAGCACCACCGGCTCCGCCTCCGGGTTTCCGTACTCGAAGACGGCGATGTCGATATCACCGTTTCCGACGACGCGGCGCCGCTGCGGTGCCCGGTCGTCGGTCTTCAGTTCGCCCGTCATCAGGCCCCTTCCCTCGGGCTTCGTTGCCCGTCGCCACCCGGTACATATGCAGTACCGCCAGTACTGGGTAACGAGTGTTGCTACATGAGTGAAGGATGTCAACCTCGGGCGTGATGCGGCGCAGTGATCGAGCACAGATTCGCGCCGGATGGTCGACAAGGATCGGGGCGACGCGCGAGAGTGGCGTGACGCGCGTCATACGGCGCGCGGCCGAGGGAGGTGGGAGAAGGTGGCCGGTCGCGTGCCGAAGGGGCGTTTCGCGCGGGGGAGCAGGCTCGGCCGGTTGGCGGCGGGACAAGCGGTGCGCGGTGTCGGTACTCGCTTGTCGATGGTCGGCCGAACCGAGCAGGCGCGGCAGGTGCTCGCCGAACGGTCGGCCCTGCAAACCGCACAGCAGATCGTCACCGTTCTCGGCAGTATGAAGGGCGCGGCGATGAAGCTTGGCCAGATGCTGTCGGTGCTCGATATCGAGATGGTGCCGGAATCGCACCGCGAGCTGTTCCGGCTCAAACTCGCCGAACTCCGCGATCACGCACCCGCGGTTTCCTTCGCGCAGATGCGCAAGGTCATCGAAGACGACCTCGGCCCGTTGGCCAGAGCCTTCGCCGACTTCGACGAGACGCCGGTGGCTGCGGCGTCCATCGGTCAGGTCTATCGGGCGAGATTGCACGACGGCCGCGCGGTCGCGGTCAAAGCGCAGTACCCCGGCGTGGACGAGGCCATTGCCGCTGACATGCGCAACCTCGAGTTCTTCAGCACAATGTGGAAGTCCATCCTGCCGAGCGCGGCCGATGCTGCCGTCCTCGACGAGATCACCCGCAATCTCGAACGTGAACTGGACTATCCGCGCGAGGCGCGGACCCAGCATCGGGTGGCCGCGCGCTACCGTGATCATCCGTTCATCACGGTCCCCGACAGCGTCGAAGAACTCTGTACGCGCCACGTTCTGGTGACCGAACTGGTGGAAGGCAGGCAGTTCCAGCAGATCCGGGAGCTGCCGGAGGCCGAACGGGATCGGATCGGCGAGCTCATCTACCGCTTCTACGTCAGTTCGCTGTTCGCCGACCACGAATTCTGTGGTGATCCGCATCCGGGCAATATCCTGCTCGCCGACGACGGGCGCGTGGGTTTCGTGGACTTCGGTCTCTACAACCGGATGGATCCGGTCCACGTCGACTTCGAGCGCATGTGTATGCGCTTCGCCGGTGAGCAGCGGGCCGAGGACCTGTACGACGCCTGGGTCGGGCGCGGCATCATCGCCCCGGACGCAGGCGTCAGCCCGCGGGAATGCCTCGAATACGTCTGGGCTGCCGCGGGTTGGCATCTGCTCGACGAACCGATCACCATCACCCCCGAACTCGCCACCGGGGCGGTGGTGCTCGCTGTCGACCCGCGGGCATCCGAGTTCAAGGGGATGCGTCATCAGCTCCTTCCGCCGGAGCATGTGTTCTCCCGCCGCGCCGACCTGTTCACCTATGCCGCACTCGGCCAGCTCGGGTCGACCAACAATTGGCATCGCATCGCTCGCGAATGGCTCTACGACGAACCGCCCGTCACCGAGATCGGACTCGCCACGGCGCAGTGGTTGAGCCGCTAAGGTGAGCGGTGCTCATTTTCGGCGAGAACGGCAGGGGAGTGCGATGCCCGCGAAGATAGTTGGTCAGCGTCGACGTCCTAGCCAGGAGCGTGCCAAGGCGACGCGGGAACACATCCTGGACACCGCTGCGCGCTTGTTCGGCGAACGCGGCATCGCCAACACCTCGACCAATAGGATCGCCACCGAAGCCGGCCTGAGCATCGGCACGGTCTACCGTTATTTCTCCGACCGAACCGTCATCGTGGAGGAACTGCTCGGGAGGCTGCTCGAAGACATCGAAAGACGCTTCACCCAGCGGGTATTCGATCTGTCGGAGAATTCGATCGAGAATGTGACCGTCGGCGTGCTCGAGGTGATCACCGAGGAACTCGTCGCCAATGCGGAACTGGTGCGCGCCCTCGTTGCCGGAGTTCAGTTCTACAACAGCGGAATTCCCGAATTCGAGCCGCGGCTGCGACTACTGGTCAAGGTGTTGTTGATCCAAGTCCTCGGCCCTGGCGATGATCACGAATACGACCTGATGACCTTCGTCGTGCTCAACACCGGTTTCGCTGCCGTGCTGCGGGCATCGGCCCTCGAAGTGACCATCGAGGAGCGCCAGGAGGCGATCGCGATGACCGCGCGCATGATCGGCGCCTGGTTCGAGGTCGAAGCGGCAGCCCGCGGACTCGGCGAGACGCGGTTCAACGGGCTGGCCGGTGTCGGTATCCGGCAGGTTGGTCCGGCGGCTCGGGTGGATAGCAAAAAGTGAGCGGTCGCCTAGGTATCTCTGTTCAGGCTTGTCGTTTTCTCTGGCCATACCGCTTGTATTGCAAGGTAGAGGCCATGTTCAGGGGCAATCAGTAGGAGATGTAAAGAGGAGTGGAAGGTGAGCGCGTGCTCGCATTAGTGTTCGTTGCGTAGTACAGGTGACAGGGAGGTCACTCGTGACGATCGAGAATGCGATTCGCCCCGGCCGCCGGACTCCTGGTGGGCCGATCTCGCCGCCCGTGCGTGATGCCCGCCGGTTGTCCCGCAGGCTGGTCGATCACCTGGCCAGCTCGGTTCCGCCGTTCACCACGTTCAGGGCGGAGGTGATGGCAGGGGAGGTGGCGGCATTGGTCCGGGCCTGTGTTGAGTGGTCGATTCAGCGCATGAACGGCGACAACGAGCCGGCCCCCGCCGACCGGCTCAATGACGCGGCGGCCACATGGGCCAGGGACGGCATCCCCATCGACGCGGTATTGCACGCCGTCCATGCGGGTTTCAAGGCGGGCCTCGACCTGTTGTTCGCGCGGACCGATGCGAACGGGAGCGACGACATCGTCGAGGGCACCACCGCCGCACTGGAATTGCTGAATCTGATCACTTCGACGGTCAGCAAGGCCTACGTCCGCGAGCACCGCGCCGGCGCCGCCGAACATCACACCGCCGTGCACACGCTCACCTCCGCACTGCTCGGCGGCCATGCGACCTCGAAGATGGCGCGCGAGTGCGGTATTCAGATCGCCGCCGAATATTTCGTGCTCGCGGTCTCGCTGCCGTCGCATCCCGACGAGGGCCATCCACGACTGGATCCGCACGTCGTCGCGCGCCGCAAGCTGCGCCGGGTCCAGGCCGCGCTGGCCGACCAGTTCGGTGATACCGCGTTATCGCTGCTGTCGGTCGACGGCGGCACCATCTTGGTCCCCTCCACTACCTGCGCCGAATCCGAGCTCGACGATATGGTGCGCACGCTGGCGGAGGCGGCGCTCGTGCCGATTCGCGCCACCATCCTCGCCGCGGCCGCGGATGACGTGGCCGCCGCCGCGGACCGTGCCCACGACCTGCTCGACACCGTGCACCAACTCGGCCGCGGCCCCGGTCTGTACCGCTTCGCCGAGCTGGCATTGCACTACCAGCTCACCCGCCCCGGCATCGGCCGCGACATCCTGCACGCCCGCCTGGCGCCGCTCGATGATCACCCCGAGCTGATGGAAACCCTGCGCGTGTTCTTCAGCATGGACCTCAACCGCCAGCGCACGGCCCGCATCCTGCACGTGCACCCCAACACCGTCGACTATCGCCTGCGCCGTATCGGCCGGCTCACCGGCCTGGACCTGTCACCGACCGAAGGCCTGTGGTACCTGCGCTCGGCCTTGGTCGCCCGGGTCAGCGGCGATCGCCAGAACACCGCGCTGGGCGATCGCCAACCCGCCTGAGCCCTCGGATCGGTGCCCCCGTGCCGGACGTCGTCGTAGCGATCGAGTTCCTCGGTGGCCTGGACCGAGTGCGGTCTACACCGAATTCGATAGCTGCGCCGCCGATATCGCAAGGCTTGTGGCGGGAATCTGCGCGATAGCCACGCGTGTACCGGCAGTCGGATGAAGGCCTGGTTCCCAGCGCTGAGAATGCGTAACCGCTGGTCGGTGTGATGGGCTGCGTAGCCTCGGAAACCTGCGGACCGCCCTGCGGGACGGTCCGGTCTCGGGTTGTGCGCGAGGGGGGACTTGAACCCCCACGTCCGTGGACACCAGAACCTAAATCTGGCGCGTCTGCCAATTTCGCCACTCGCGCTGATGGTACGACCGTGCAAACTCTACCGGTCTCGGAGCGGATCGCGAAGCTATGGGCTGGCGTGGCGTACTCACGAGTAACCCCACCAGCAATTATAACGATTGCATAACGGCCAATATGAGGGGGACTCATGTTTCACTCGGGCAAACAGCGGGGGGACCTGCGGGTTCAAACATGAGGACGAGTCATGTTTCTCGTCCTTCTGGTACGTCCGTGCAGAAATACTGGACGGTAGCGGGAGGGTGGCGAGGCAAACGTGAGGATTCCCTCATGATTTTGTGCGATCCTCGCCATATCAGGGCCAGTTGGGTGAGGAGTGCCCGCACGAGGACGTGCGGCATCCCCGGACGGCATGTCGCCACGAGAAGGAAGTCGAAGCGTCTTGACGATCAACGAGAGCACCACGGCCGGGACCGGATTTCGCGCACATGCGGGTAGGGGCGCATCCGACGGAACGCGATCGCCCTTGCTGGATCGTCTGCTGAACGGAGCGCCCTATGCGCTGGCGTTCGGCGGTCAGGGTGCCCAGTGGCTGGGTGAGCTCGAGGAGATCGGCCGCGACGCCGCGCTGGAGCCGGAGCTCACCGCGCTGGTGAACGAGTCCGCCGCGCTGCTCGAGCCCGTTGCCGCGCAGTTGCTGGTGGTGCGTCCGGTGGGATTCGATCCGATCGGCTGGATGCTGGAAGACGAGCTGGTCGACGCCGATCAAGGGGAGACCTCGGCGGCGCCCTCGGATCAGGTGCTGCGTTCGGCGACGGTGTCGATGCCCGGTGTCATGCTGACCCAGCTGGCGGCGCTGCGCGCGCTGCGGTTGCAGGGCCTCGACCCGGCCGAGCATGCCCCCGCCGCGATCATCGGGCATTCGCAGGGCCGGCTGGCCGCCTCGGCGGTGGAGGCCGGCGGCACCCGTGATGCCGAACTGCTCGCCATCGCCCAGTTGATCGGTGCCGCAGCGGGATTGGTGGCCCGGCGACGCGGGCTGATGCCGGTGGGTGACCGCTCGCCTATGGTCGCCGTGTCCAATGTCGATCCCGACGAGCTGCGCGCGGTGGTCGCCGAGGTGTCCGAGGGCGTCGATCCCGCGGTTGCCGCGGTGGTCTCGATTCGCAACGGTCGCAGGCGTGCGGTGCTGTCGGGCACCCCGGCCCAGCTGGAGCGGGTGCGCCTGCGGTGCGAGCAGATCCACGCCGAACAGACCAGGGAACGTGACGCGAAGACGCGCGGCGGTTCGGTGTTCGCGCCGATCTTCGAGGACATCGATGTCGATGTCGCCTTCCACCACCCGGCGCTGGCCGACACCGTCGACCTCGTCTCGGGCTGGGCGGGCCAGTGCGGGCTGGACACCGAGCTGGCGGGCTCGCTGGCCGAGCAGATCCTGGTCGATCCGATCGACTGGGTCGCCACGGTGGATGCGGTGGTGTCCGAAGGCGCGGAATGGATTCTCGATCTCGGTCCCGGCGATCTGCTGTCCCGCGTCACGGGCGGCTCGCTGAAGGGCACCGGTGTCGGCATCGTCGCCGCGGCCACCCGTGCGGGTCAGCGCAGCTTGCTGACCCCGGGTGCGGCACCCGAGGTGGCTCAGCCGTGGTCGGCGTTCGCGCCGCGTCCGGTGCGGCTGCCCAACGGCCGGATCGTGGTCGAGACCGCGTTCACCCGGCTGACCGGTCGCTCGCCGGTCCTGCTCGCGGGCATGACACCGACGACGGTGGACGCGAAGATCGTCGCCGCCGCCGCCAATGCGGGCCACTGGGCCGAGCTGGCCGGTGGTGGCCAGGTCACCGAGCAGATCTTCGCCGACCGCGTCGCCGAACTGAAGACGCTGCTGCATCCGGGTCGCTCGGTGCAGTTCAACTCGCTGTTCCTTGATCCGTACCTGTGGAAGCTGCAGCTCGGCGGTAAGCGGTTGGTGCAGAAGGCTCGCGCGGCGGGCGCTCCGTTCGACGGTGTCGTGGTCACCGCCGGTATCCCGGAGCTCGAGGAAGCCGTCGCGCTGGTCGAGGAACTGACCGAGGCCGGGATCACCCACGTGGCGTTCAAGCCGGGCACCGTCGCCCAGATCCGCGCGGTGCTGCGGATCGCCGACGAGGTCCCCGGCTACCCGGTGATCATGCATATCGAAGGCGGCCGGGCCGGCGGGCACCACTCCTGGGAAGACTTGGACGACCTGCTGCTCGAGACCTACGCCGAGCTGCGCTCTCGCGACAACGTGGTGGTCTGCGTCGGCGGCGGCATCGGTACCCCGGAACGGGCCACCGAATACCTCACCGGCGCATGGTCGGCACAGCACGGCTACCCGGTGATGCCGCTGGACGGCGTGCTGATCGGCACCGCCGCCATGGCGACCCTCGAGGCCACCACGGCCCCCGAGGTCAAGCAGATGCTGGTCGACACCCCCGGTACCCCGGACTGGGTCGGTGCGGGCACGGCCACCGGCGGTATGGCCTCGGGCCGTAGCCAGCTCGGTGCCGATATCCATGAGATCGACAACGCCGCCTCGCGGACCGGCCGTCTGCTCGACGAGGTCGCCGGTGACGCGGATGCGGTGGCCGACCGTCGTGCGGAGATCATTGCCGCCCTCGACGCCACCGCCAAGCCGTACTTCGGCGACCTCGGCACCATGACCTACGTCGAATGGCTCGAGCGCTACGTCGAACTCGCGGTCGGCCTTGACCGCCGCAAGGATTTCGACTGCGGCAGCGACCTCGGCGAGGCCATCCTCGACGCCACCCGCTCGGTGTGGCTGGACATCACCTGGCGTGACCGTTTCGCGGAAATGCTGCGCCGCACCGAATCCCGGCTCAACCCCGCCGACCGCGGCGAGATCCCGACACTGTTCTCCGACGACGATCTCGAACACCCGGTCGCGGCACTGTGCACGCTGCGCAAGCAGTACCCGGCGGCCGTCGACACCCTGCTGCATCCGGCGGACGTGCCGTTCTTCGTCGCGCTCTGCAAGACCCCAGGCAAGCCGGTGAACTTCGTGCCGGTCGTCGACGCCGATGTACGTCGCTGGTGGCGTTCGGATTCGCTGTGGCAGGCCCACGATCCGCGTTACTCGGCCGATCAGGTGTGCATCATCCCCGGCACGGTGGCCGTCGCCGGTATCACCCGGGTCGACGAGCCGGTCGGCGAGCTGCTCGACCGGTTCGAACAGGACACCGCCTACTCGCTGGTCCGCGCGGGCGTCGTGCCTGCCGCGGTGGACGCGCGCCGCACCGCCTCGGTGACGGCGGGCGCGATCGACGTGGTGCTGGCAGCACCCGACGTCGAATGGTCGGGTCGTACCACCATCAACCCGGTGCACCGTCTGGGCGATCTTGCCGACTGGACCGTCGACGGTCAGGGTGCCGTGCATCCGCCCACCGGCGCCACGCTGGTCGAAACCTCCGGACCGGTGGCCGAGAACAGCTACCTCGAACTCACCGTTCCGCTGTACGCGGGCAACGTGGTTCGCATCCGGATCTCTGTCCCGGTCTCGGTGTACAACGGCGGTGCGCCGGTCGTCACCGCCGAGGACGCCGACGCCGCCATGTCCGCGCTGCTCGCGGTGGCCGCCGGTCAATCGCTGCCCGAGGTGAAGGGCCGTGTCGCGCACGTCAACCTGGCCTGGACCCCCGACCTCATCGCCGACCACGCCGGCGTCACCGGCTCCGGTCTGCCGCGCAACCTCAGCACGATCGGGCGCACCGTCCCCGACGTCCTGGTCGGCGCCTGCTGGCCCGCCGTGTTCGCGGTGCTCGGAGCCACCCGCACCGAGGCCGCCGAGTCGGTCATCGAGGGCATGCTCGATCTGGTGCATCTCGATCACCGGATCGAGCTGGTGCGCGAATTGCCTACCACCACAAGTATTCTGGTGGTACGCGCCGAATCGACGTCGGTGCTCGACACCGATATGGGCCGGGTCGTCGAGGTCGAGGTCGTTGTCGGTGAGATGCGTGACAAGGGACTCGATGTGGTCCCGCTGGCCCGGCTGAACGAGCGTTTCGCCATCCGCGGCCGCAACGGCTCCGGTGAACTGGCCGATCCGCCGCGCGCGGGTGGTTCGCTGTCGGAGGGCGCCGCCGACACCCCGCGACGTCGTCGTCGCGACGTCACCATCGTCGCGCCGCGCACCATGGCCGCCTTCGCTGCGGTCTCCGGCGATCACAACCCGATCCACACCAGCGATGCCGCGGCCAAGCTGGCCGGCCTCGGCAGCCCGATCGTGCACGGCATGTGGCTGTCGGCCGCGGCCCAGCACGCAGTGTCGGCGCTGGATCCGCAGAGTTCGGTGCCCGCGCGCACGCTGACCGCGTGGACCACACGGTTCCTCGGCATGGTGCGTCCCGGCGCCGAGATCGATGTGCGGGTCGAGCGCGTCGCGGTCGATCATGGCAGCGAGATCGTCGAGGTGTCCTGCCGTACCGGTGGCGATCTGGTGATGACCGCGACCGGACGGACCGCGGCCCCCAAGACCGTCTACGCCTTCCCGGGCCAGGGCATCCAGCGCAAGGGCATGGGTCTGGACGCGCGATCGCGGTCCAAGGCCGCCAAGGAGATCTGGGACCGCGCCGACAAGCACACCCGCGCGGCACTCGGCTTCTCCATCCTCGCCGTTGTTCGCGACAATCCCACCTATCTCAAGGCACGTGGCGTCGAGCACCGGCACCCGGATGGCGTGCTGCACCTGACCCAGTTCACCCAGGTCGCGATGGCTACCCTCGGCGTGGCGCAGGTGGCAGAACTGCGTGAGGCGGGCGCCTTCGTCGAAGGTGCGCTGCTGGCGGGACATTCGGTCGGTGAGTACAACGCGCTCGCCGCGGTCGCCGGGGTGTTGCCGCTGGAGGCGGTGCTCGAGGTGGTGTTCCAGCGTGGTTCGGCCATGCACGAGCTGGTGCCGCGTGATGCCAAGGGCCGCAGCGACTACCGGATGGCCGCGATCCGGCCCTCGCAGTTCGGGCTGCCCGACGACGAGGTGGTCGGCTTCGTCTCCGGCCTGTCCGAGCAGATCGGCGAATTCCTCGAGGTCGTCAACCTCAACCTGCGCGGCTCGCAGTACGCGATCGCGGGCACGGTGGCGGGTCTCGAGCATCTGGAAGCCGAGATCGATCGCCGCCGCACCGAATTCGGCGGTAAGCGCGCGTTCATCCTGGTGCCGGGCATCGATGTGCCCTTCCACTCGACGGTGCTGCGCGAGGGCGTGCCCGAGTTCCGGCACAAGCTCGAACAGCTGTTGCCGCAGGATCTGCACCCGGAGGTCCTGGTCGGGCGCTACATCCCGAACCTGGTGCCGCGGCCGTTCTCGCTGGAGCGCGAGTTCGTCACCGAGATCGCCGAGCTGGTGCCGTCCGAGCCGCTGGCCGCGGTGCTCGCCGACTTCGACTCCTGGGCGCAGCGGCCCGCCGAGCTGTGCCGTGTTGTGCTGATCGAGCTGCTTGCCTGGCAGTTCGCCAGCCCGGTGCGCTGGATCGAGACTCAGGATCTGCTGTTCACCGATACCGCCAACGGCGGGCTCGGCGTGGAGCGCTTCGTCGAGATCGGTCTCGGTGCGACACCGACGGTGGCGAACCTGGCGAGCCAGACCCTGAAGCTGCCCACCTTCGGCACCACCACGGTCGAGGTGCTCAACATCGAGCGCGAGTCCGGCGTCGTGTACTCCACCGACACCGATCCGGCACCGGTCGACGAGCCCGAAGAGGCGCCCGTCGAGACTGCCGCCGCCGCACCGGCCGCCGCCGCGCCTGCGCCGGTCGCCGCACCGGCCGCCTCGGGCGGTCCGCGTCCGGACGACATCGTCTTCACCGCCGCCGACGCCACCCGCGTGCTCATCGCGCTGTGGACCAAACTGCGCATCGACCAGATCGGTCCGGTCGACACTATCGAAGGCCTGTGTGACGGCGTCTCCTCCCGCCGTAACCAGCTGCTGGTCGACCTCGGCGCGGAGCTGTCGCTCGGCGCCATCGACGGTGCCGCGGATGCCGACATGGGCGCTCTCGCGGCGACCGTCGAGCGCCTCGCCCGCACCTACAAGCCGTTCGGTTCGGTGCTCTCGGACTCCATCGGCGATCACCTGCGCAAGGTGTTCGGCCCGTCCGGTAAGCGGCCCGCCGCGATTGCCGAGCGGGTCAAGAAGGTGTGGGAACTCGGTGACGGCTGGGCCAGCCATGTCACTGCCGAGGTGTCGCTCGGCACCCGCGAGGGCGCCAGTGTGCGCGGTGGTGATCTGGGCGGCCTCGTCTCCGGTGCCCTTGGTGACGCCGCTTCGGTCGACGCAGCCATCGACGCCGCCGTGCAGTCGGTGGCCGCTCGTCGCGGCATCTCCGTCGCACTGCCCGCCGCCGGCGGTGGCGGTGGCGCGACGGTGGACGCCGCCGCGCTCGGCGAGTTCACCGAGCAGATCACCGGCCGCGACGGCGTGCTCGCCTCGGCCGCGCGCCTGGTCCTCGAGCAGCTCGGCCTCAGCGAGGAGGTCTCCGCCCCGGAGGCCACCGACGACGGCCTGGTCGATCTGGTGTCGGCCGAATTGGGTTCGGATTGGCCGCGACTGGTCGCCCCCGCGTTCGATGCCCGCAAGGCGGTGCTGATCGACGACCGCTGGGCCACCGCACGAGAGGACCTGGCCCGGCTGTGGCTGGCCGACGACGCCGACACCGCTCAGCAGTCCGTCACGGGCTTCACCGGCGCAGGCGAAGCCGTTGCCGCGCAGGCAGGCTGGTGGCGGCAGCGTGCCATGCACGAAGCGCGTTCGGTGCTGGCGGGCCACTACGGCCGGATTGCCGAGGCCGCCCTGAGCACCGAGGAGCCCGGCGTATGGTCCGCGGATGTCGCCGTGGTCACCGGCGCCAGCAAGGGATCCATCGCCGCGGCTGTCACCGGACGGCTGCTCGGCGGCGGCGCCACGGTCGTGGTCACGACCTCGTCCCTCGACGACAGGCGCCTGGCCTTCTACCGCGAGCTCTACCGCGATAACGCCCGCAACGGCGCCGCGCTCTGGGTCGTTCCGGCGAATATGGCCTCCTACACCGATCTCGACGCGCTGATCGAGTGGGTCGGCACCGAACAGGTCGACAATGCCGGTGGCGCCAAGATCAAGATCAAGGACGCGCTGACCCCGACCCTGCTGTTCCCGTTCGCGGCGCCGCGGGTGGCGGGCGATCTGTCCGACGCCGGTGCCCGCTCCGAAATGGAGATGCGGGTACTGCTGTGGTCGGTTGAGCGACTGATCGGCGGACTGTCGAAGCTCGGCGTCGATCACGATGTCGACGCCACGCTGCACGTGGTTCTGCCGGGGTCGCCCAACCGCGGCCTGTTCGGTGGCGACGGCGCTTACGGCGAGGCGAAAGCCGCGCTCGACGCCGTGGTCGCCAAGTGGCGGGCCGAGAAGTCGTGGTCGACTCGGGTCACATTGGTGCACGCGCTGATCGGCTGGGTGCGTGGCACCGGGCTGATGGGTCATAACGACCCGATGGTCGACGCCGTCGAACAGGCGGGTGTGCAGACCTGGTCTACCGATGAGATGGCCGATGAGCTGCTCAAGTGGGCCACCGGACGGGCCCGCGCAGTCACCGCGGACGGCCCGCAGCAGATCGACCTGACCGGCGGACTGGCCGGCGCCAAGCTCGATCTGCCCGCGCTGGCCAAGCAGGCGCAGGAGGCCGAGGAAGCCGCCGCTGCCGCGTCCGATGCCACCGCGGACGAGGCTCGGCTCATCCCCGCGCTGCCCGCCCCGCCGACGCTTACCTCGGCGCTTCCGGTGCCCGAATGGGGCCGGGTCACCGCCGATCTCGCCGATATGGTCGTGATCGTCGGCGCCGGTGAGCTCGGACCGTACGGTTCCTCGCGCACTCGCTTCGAGATGGAGGTCTCCGACGAGCTGTCGGCCGCAGGCGTGCTGGAACTCGCGTGGACGACCGGCATGGTGGCCTGGGAGAACGACCCCAAGCCCGGGTGGTACGACGCCGAATCCGGTGACTACGTCCCCGAATCGGAGCTGGCCGAGCGGTACCACGACGCCGTGGTAGCGCGCTGCGGTATCCGCCGCTACGAAGACGACGGCGCCATGGTCGACAACGCGGGCCCGCTGATGACCTCGGTGTTCCTCGATCAGGACCTGTCGTTCACCGTCGGCAGCGAGGCCGAGGCCCGTGCCTTCCACGCCGCCGATCCCGAGCACACCGTGGTCACCCCGGTCGCCGAATCGGGCGACTGGACCGTGACCCGCAAGGCGGGCACCGAGATCCGGGTGCCGCGCAAGGCGAAGCTGTCGCGCACCGTCGGCGGCCAGATCCCCACCGGCTGGGATCCCACCGTCTGGGGCATCTCGGCGGATATGGCGTCCTCGGTGGACCGGGTGGCGCTGTGGAATATCGCCTGCACGGTCGACGCGTTCGTCGGCTCCGGGTTCAGCCCGGCCGAGCTGATGAGCTGGGTGCATCCGAGCCTGGTGGCCAACACCCAGGGCACCGGTATGGGCGGCATGTCCTCCATGCGCTCGCTCTACGTCGACAACCTGCTCGGCGAGCCGCGCCCGAATGACATCCTGCAGGAAGCGCTGCCGAACGTGGCGCTGGCGCATGTGGTGCAGTCCTACGTCGGTAGCTACGGCGCGATGGTGCATCCGGTGGCGGCGTGCGCGACCGCCGCGGTGTCGGTGGAGGAAGGCGTCGACAAGATCAAGCTCGGTAAGGCCGAAGTGGTCGTTGCCGGCGGATTCGACGATCTCGGTATCGAGGGCATCGTCGGCTTCGGTGACATGTCGGCCACCGCCGACTCGGCGGCCATGAGCGCCAAGGGCATCAGCGACCGGTACTTCTCCCGTGCCAACGATCGCCGCCGCGGCGGGTTCGTCGAATCGCAGGGTGGTGGCACGGTACTGCTGGCCCGCGGTGATGTCGCCGTGGAGCTCGGCCTGCCGGTGCTCGGTGTGGTGGCCTACGCACAGTCGTTCGCCGACGGTGTGCACACCTCCATCCCGGCACCCGGACTCGGCGCGCTTGGTGCGGGACGTGGCGGTCGGGAATCCCGGTTCGCCGCCGAACTGCGCAAGCTCGGCGTCGGCGCCGACGACATCGCGGTGATCTCCAAGCACGACACCTCTACAGCGGCCAACGATCCGAACGAGTCCGAACTGCACGAACGCCTCGCTGCGGCCATCGGACGCTCCGAAGGCGCTCCGCTGTTCGTCGTCTCGCAGAAGAGCCTGACCGGGCATGCCAAGGGCGGTGCCGCCGCATTCCAGCTGATCGGCCTGTGCCAGGTGCTGGAAAACGGTGTGGTGCCGCCGAACCGGAGCCTGGACTGCGTCGACGAGAAGATGCGCGAGTACCCGCACCTGGTGTGGGCGCGTGAGGCGTTGCGCTTCGGCGACCGGTTCCCGCTCAAGGCGGGCCTGGTGACCTCGCTCGGCTTCGGGCATGTGTCCGGGCTGCTCGCGGTCGTGCATCCGGAGGCGTTCGTTCAGGCGATCGACCCGGACAAGCGCGAGGACTACCAGCGCCGGGCCGAGCAGCGTCAGCTGGCAGGCCGTCAGCGGATCGTCGAGGCCATGTGCGGTGGTGCCCCGCTCTACGAGCGGCCCGCCGACCGGCGCCTCGGCGGCGACGGCACACCCGCGGCGCAGGTGCGCGGACTCGAGGCGGGGATGTTGCTCTCGGGTGAGGCCAGGCTGGGTGCCGACGGTGTGTACCGGATCGGTGGACGTGGTTGCGAGACCGGGCAACTCGTTACCGACGGTTCCGACACCGCCGGGCAGGCCACACCGTAGGCTGCGCGACTGTGACAATCCTCGGAATCGGCTTGGACCTGGTAACCATCTCCGAGTTCGCCGAACAGCTGCAAAAGTCCGGGACGACCATGCTCAGGGAGAGCTTCACCGCGGGTGAGCGTCGATACTGCCAGAGCAAGGGCACCGACCCGGCGCGCAGCTACGCGGCGCGATGGGCGGCGAAGGAGGCGGTGCTCAAGGCATGGGCATCGTCTCGCTTCGCGCGTCGCCCGCAGATCGGGGACAACCCGTATCCGCTGATCGAGGTCGTCAACGACGCCTGGGGCAGGCCGAGCATCAAGTTGCACGGCCTGGCCGCGGAGTTCCTGCCGCGTGCGCGGGTGCATCTGTCGCTGACCCACGACGGCGATACCGCCGCGGCGATGGTGGTGTTGGAAGATCCGGGTGAAATTGCCGATCTGATCGCGGGCCGGGTGCCCGAAAGCTGATCTCTACGCATGGCGCGCATTCGGGTGTCGGTCCGCACGGGCTGTCACCGAATGCGCGCCTTTCGCATTTTCGGAAGTGGTGCGAGATCTCGCGCTGCCGACCCAGGGCGAGGGTGTTCGGCATCGGCTGGTTTCGGCGCCGCGGCCGATCTCCTGCGGCGGCTTCGACGCCGGTTCAGGTCTTGCTGGCCGTGCGCGATTCCTTCTCGGCGACGAGCAGATAGGCGACCATCAGGCGCTTGAGTTCGGCGACGGCGTCGGCATGGCTCTGCTCGTCCTGGACCGAGAAGTTGAGCATCGAATAGACGACATGCACCAGAACCTCGGCCATCATCGTGCGCCGTGCCCGCGGCGTGCGCGGGGTCAACGGACGCAGCATCTGCGAGACGACCTCGGCGAACTCCTTCTCGTGGATCGCTCCGGTGGCTCGCGTGGACGGGGTGGACTGCATCGCCAGCCACACCTCGCGGCGCGACGGGTCGGTCATCCACAGGCCGGCCATATGGTCCACGAACTGGTTCATATGGCGCAGCCAATCCAGCGAGGGGACCTCGCCGTGGAAGTCGGCCAGTTCTCGAGAAACCGCGACCAGGTCTTGTCGATTCAGCTCGCAGACGATGACGTACTTGTTGGCGAAGAACTGATACAGGGTGCCGATCGGCACCTCGGCTCGCGCCGCCACCTCTTCACAGGTGAACGATTCGAACCCGACCTCGACGAGCAGTTCGCGCGAGGCCTGCAACAGGGCGTCGAACTTGCGTTTGCTGCGCTCCTGGGTCGGGCGCTTGCGCGGCATGAGCTCCTGCGGGTCGTCCTGCAGATCCAACGCAGGGTCCAGGCGTCGTTTCGACCTGGTCTCCGTGCGCACGTCCACGTATCCAGGCTAGCGGTACCCGCTCCTCCTCGGCACACGACCGCTGTTCCTGGTGATTGAAACTGGTATTCGTCACCTCCCATCCGTACCTCCTGTGGTATCGAACACATACCAAGGGCACGTGCCTTCGGCGGGTGTTCAGGGCAGGGATCCAGGGGAAATGCAGGGAAATCTCTCCAGGCTCACGGGTTTCGGCGAGTCCGTGAGCCGGTGGCGGCACAGGGAAGGCGTGAACTGTGGTAGCTCGATCCGAATCAGCTCGATCTGTCATTACTCTCGGCGTGTCCACAGAGCGTGGTGCAGTACACGCGGTTGCCCTCGGCGAGGAAGGCGCGAAGTTATCCGACCGGGTGCTGCTGCACCGGGTCGCCGCGGCAGAGGGCGACGGGAAGGCCGAGTTGGCCGAGACCGTGTCACGGGCATTGGATCGGATCGCTGCCGAAATCGGCTCGTCCGGTGAGATCGCGGGCATCGCGGTGGCCTACCGCGACGCCGCCGAACGCCGCGCGATCGTCACGCGGCTCGCGTCGGGGCCGTGGCGCAGCGCCTCGATGGTGTCAACCAAGTCCGCGCATCTGAGTGTGGCCGGGGCGATGACCTGGCTCAACGAGTTCGACAATCTGCTGATCTGTGAGGTCGTGCCCGGGTATCAAGCCTTCACCCTTGTGGATCCCGGCCGCAGGCGAGTGCTCGCGGCGACGGGCCATTCCGGCGCCGCGGTCACGATGGACACCATGCGCGCGGCGGTCACGGTGGCGCGCGATCAGCTCGACGCCGCCGAAGTCCGCCCCGATGCCGTGGTGCTGATCGGCTCGGGTGCCGACCAGCCCGCGGTCACCGGGGCGGTCGCCGGGTTCGGTGCGCCGGTGATTCCGTGCATGATCGCCGGATCCGCACCAGCCATCGGTGCCGCGCTGTTCGCCATGGAGGATCTGGTCGATGTCGTGGTCCCGATCGAGCAGGCCCGTCGCCAGCGTGGTGGCGGCGTCGCACTGGTCGCCGTCGCGGGTGTGCTGGCCAGTGGCCTGGCCGGGGGAGGGGTCTATCTGCTGAGCCAGCAGAATCGGCACTCCGGCCCAGCTGCCACCGACGCGATGTCGGCCGCGAACTCACATACCGTCGACGCCGAGGGCACCGATGTCGCCCGCCCGAGTGTCCCGGCCCATCCACCGCATGCCCCGGTACGTGCGCCCGAACCCATCGCCTTCCAGCCGAGTTCGGCGACGATGGTCCCGGAGACCGGGAGCCTGCACACCACCCCCCGCCCCCAGTTCGCGGCCCCGCAGTGGAATTCGTGGCCGGAGGAAGGCCGTGTGCCCCTGGTTCCGGCGGAACCAGAAACCGCACCCGCCGCGTGGGATCCGAGCCGCAATTCGATCGTCCCGGAACCGCAGGTGAAGGTCGGCGAACCGCACGGATTCCTGTTCCCCGGCGAGTCTCCACCGCCGCCGCCCTTCACCGCCGAGTCCTACGCCTGGTGGAGCGAGCATGTGCGCATGCTCGCCCAATGGGCCGCCGAGCAGGTGCTGCCGAGCTGACCGGCGGCCGTCGAGCGGCTCAGTTCATCGTGCGCCGACGGAACAGCACGCGCGCCGAGAGGTAGCCGGCCAGGGCGATCACCGCACACCAGACGATCGCGAGTACCGCACTGTTGCCGATCGGCGTGCCCATGAGTAGTCCGCGCATCGTCTCGATCACCGGTGTCACCGGCTGATGCTCGGCGAAGGCATGCAGCCAGGTGGGCATCGATTCGGTTGGGACGAACGCGCTGCTCACGTACGGCAAGAACATGAACGCGAAGGTGAATCCGTTCGCGGCCTCCGGGTTGCGGGCCAGCAGGCCCAGCGCCGCCGCGACCCAGGACAAGGCCAGGACGAACATCGCGATCACCGCGATGGCAGCCGACCAGCGCAGCGGATCCCCGGTGGGCCGGAAGCCCAACGCCACCGCGACACCGATGACGATGCCGGTCGTGATCAAATTGCGGATCACGCTCTCGGCAACATGTCCGGTGAGTACTGCGGATCGGGCGATATCCATCGTCCGGAAGCGGTCGATGATGCCGTTCTGCAAGTCTGTGGCGAGGGCCGGTGCGGTCATCGCCGCTCCGAATCCCGCGCACAGCAGAATGATTCCCGGCACGACGTAGTCGATATAGGCGCCGGGACCCACCTCCATCGCGCCACCGAACACGTAGACGAACATCAGCAGGATCACCACCGGCAGCGCGATCGTCATGATCATGGTGTCCGGACTGCGCAGGGTGTGGCGGATATTGCGATCCAGCATGGTGCCGGAATCGACGGCGGCGCGCACGGTGCGCGCGGCGGGGGACAGGGTTGTCATCGTCATCTCGTTTCGGTGCGGGCGCTGTCAGGCAGCGGATTCGGCATGGGTGGGGTGGCCGGTCAGCGCGAAGAAGACATCGTCGAGATCCGGCAGGTGCACGGTCAGCTGATCGACGGCGATATCGAGATCGTCGAACCGGTTCAGCAGGCGCTTCACATCGCCCGCATTGCCGTCCGAGGGCACCTGCAAGGTCAACTGGTCGATATCGACGAGGGCGTGATCACCCGCGGCCACGACACGGTCGTCGATGGCGCGGGCGGCGGCGGCCAGTAGGTCGCGGTCGGCGAAACGAAGCCGGATATGGCCGCCGGGGGCCAGCTGTTTGAGTTCGTCTGGCGTGCCGTCGGCGACGAGCTTGCCGCCGTCGAGTACCGCGACCCGATCCGCGAGCTGATTGGCCTCTTCCAGGTACTGCGTGGTCAGGAAGATGGTGGTGCCGTCGGCGGCCAGCCGTTGGATCACCTGCCACAGATCGCGTCGGCTGCGCGGATCGAGGCCGGTGGTCGGTTCGTCGAGGAACACGATGCGCGGGTCGCCCATCAGGCTCATAGCCAGATCGAGACGGCGGCGCATGCCGCCGGAATAGGTGCCTGCGCGGCGGCCCCCCGCATCGGTCAGGTCGAATCGCTCCAGCAGTTCGGCGGTGCGGCGCCGGATTTCGGCGCGGTCCAGGTGCAGCAGCTTGCCGGTGAGGTGGAGGTTTTCGACGCCCGTCAGAACGTCATCGACCGCCGAATACTGGCCGGTGACGCCGATGAGCCGGCGCACGACCTCCGGTTCGACGGCCACATCGTGTCCGAAGACGTGAGCCGCGCCCTGATCCGGAACGCTGAGGGTGGCCAGGATGCGCACGAGCGTGGTCTTGCCGGCGCCGTTGGGGCCGAGCAGCGAAAAGACTGTTCCCGCGGCGATGTTCAGGTCGATGCCGTCGAGCACCACATGATCGCCGAACGACTTGCCGAGGTGCTGGAGCGAGAGCGCGGGTGGGAGGTGGGGAGTCATCGAATCTCCGATCGAAACTGTTTATGATCTAAACTTAGTTTATAGAATAAACAGTTGCTCAGCGCAAGGGAAGGGCTGGCGACCGCACGGATAGAGTCGACGCGAGCAAAGGAGGGTGAACGGATGACGTCCGGGGAACGCGCGCTGCCGAGGTCGGTGGAACTGATGTGGGGGCTCGAGCAGCCGGGTGGCCGCGGCCCGAAACGCGGGCTGAGCCTGGATCAAATCCTGGAGGCGGCGATCACCGTCGGCGATGCCGAGGGATATGCGGCCCTGTCGATGAACCGGGTCGCCCGCGAGCTCGGCTTCACGGCCATGTCGCTGTACCGCTACGTCGACAGCAAGGCCACGCTGGTGGAGATGGTGCTCGACCGCGTCGTCGGGTTGCCGCCGGAGATCGAGCCCGGTGGGTCCTGGCGCGCCGGCCTCACGGTGTGGGCACGCACCGAATACGAGGTCCTCGGCCGCCACCCATGGACGTTGGATATCCCGCTCGGGTCACCGCCCTTGGGACCGAACAATATGGCGTGGCTGGAGGCCGGCCTCGGCACCATGCGGGATCTGCCGGTACCGGAGGGAGTCAAGCTTCAGCTGGTGATGAATATGTCGCTCTATGTGATGGGTCGGCGCCGGATGGCTCGCGACATCGCCGCCGATGTCGATTCCGATGCCGATTTCACCGAGCCGCTGCGGCAGTTGCTCGACCCGCAGCGGTTCCCGGCATTGCTGTCAGCGCTCGCCAACCGCGCCTTCGATGAAGAGGACATCGACTGGGATGCGGCGGATTTCGAGTTCGGGCTGGAGCGGCTGCTCGACGGCTTCGAGAGCTTCCTGCGCGGTTTCGAACGCTGACTAGACCGACAGATCCCGCCGCAACTTCGCGACATGGCCGGTGGCGCGGACGTTGTACTGGGCCACCTCGATCTTGCCCGCCTCATCGACCACGAAGGTCGAGCGGATGACGCCGGTCACCTTCTTGCCGTACATCATCTTCTCGCCGAACGCGCCCCACGCCGTCAGCACGCTGCGTTCGGGGTCCGACAGCAGGGGGAAGTTCAGGCCCTCGTTATCGCGGAACTTGGCCAGCTTGGCCGCCTTGTCCGGGGAGATGCCGATGACGTCGAGGCCCGCACCGGACAGCTCGCCCAGGTTGTCGCGGAAATCGCAGGCCTGCTTGGTGCAGCCGGGGGTGCTCGCGGCCGGGTAGAAGTACACGATCACCTTGCGGCCGCGGTAGTCGGCGAGCGAGACGTCGTTGCCGTCGGCATCGGGCAGGGTGAAATCGGGAGCGGTATCGCCGGGGGAGAGACGGTTGTCGGTCACCACCGAACCGTAACCGAAGGCCATGCCCGCGACCGCGGATACACTCGTCGGCGAGCCCTGGACCGGCCCGCGTACGACGGCCGGGCGGGGGTCCGCGAACTTGCCGCGCACCGCGCGGCGACGCACGACACAGCACCGGACCGCGCGCAGGCGCGGCGATCGTCTACAGGAGGCGCCAAGTGGCAAGGGATACCGAGCGGATCGAGCAGGAGATCGAGGCCGCGCGGACGCGACTGGCCAGCACGCTGGACGAGATCGCGGTGCGGGCCGATCCGCAGCGGATCGCCGACGACACCAAGCAACTGGTTGTAGCCAAGGTCAACGAGCCCAAGGTGAAGTACACCCTGATCGGTGCCGGTGTGCTGCTGGCCGGGCTGGTGCTGATC
Organism: Nocardia cyriacigeorgica; assembly: GCF_010868145.1. Classification (GTDB taxonomy): domain Bacteria; phylum Actinomycetota; class Actinomycetes; order Mycobacteriales; family Mycobacteriaceae; genus Nocardia; species Nocardia cyriacigeorgica_D. Next base: position 4,098 of record NZ_JAAGUY010000026.1, on the reverse strand, counting down.
AAGATCTTCCGCTGATCGCGGCCGGACCCGAAAAGACGAACACCCGGTCGGCCGAAGCCGCACCGGGTGTTCGTCTTTTCGAGCGTGTCAGACCGTCGGGCACGCGAATCCGTCGCCGTCGGGATCCAGATGCGGGCCGAAACCGGGTTCGCCACGGAAGATCGGCGCCCGGCCCGCTGCCTTGACGTCCTCGCAGTTGGCGAAGGCGCCACCGGCCGAGCCGGTCTGCGCGGTCCCGGCGGAGCCGGTGGCGGCCGAGCCGGTGTCGGCGGCGGACGAACCTGTGCCTGCGGAACCGGAAGGGGCGGGGACGGCCAGCGCGGCGGGCGCCGCGAGGAGGGTCAGTCCCGCGACGGCGACGCTGACGGTGAGCCGGCGAACGTTCATGTATTCCTCTATGTCTGCTGCAGTGGAGTTGGCGCTCTCGAGTCCGAACGCCGCATCCACTGTTGTGACGACCCACGCACTTGTCAACCGGGTGGCACCGAAATGCCAGCCGCGACCGGCGGTTCTGCGTCGACGACCAGGGGCGACACGGTGCTGGGACGAAGTTCGGTGAATTCCGGTGAAACGGCCGGTTGTGGTAGGGATCTTGCAACGAGCGTCGCGCGCCCGGTACACGGGCGAGCGAGCTGGAATCGGGAGAGGGCAGTTGGTACGGATCAGCGAGGGCACGGCGGTCGCCACGGCGGCCGCCGCTTCGATGCCACGGGACGCGAAAACTGCCGACTACCGTGTGGATCTGGATGGTCTGCGCGGTGTAGCGATCGCGTTGGTGGTGGCGTTCCACGTTTGGTTCGGCAAGGTGTCCGGCGGTGTGGACGTGTTCCTGGTGCTGTCCGGGTTCTTCTTCACCGGTATGTTGCTGCGCCGCGCCGAGGGGGACGGCGGGATCGGCCTGTGGCAGACCTTCCGCCGCACCGCCCGGCGGCTGCTGCCCGCGTTGTTCGTGGTGCTCGCGCTGGTCGTGGTGATGACCGTCGCCGAACATCCCTACACCCAGTGGGCGGATATGTCGGGCCAGACCGTGGCCTCGGCGCTGTACTACCAGAACTGGTATCTGGCCAACGCCGCCGCCGACTATCTCGCGGCCGATCCCTCGGTGAGCCCGTTGCAGCATCTGTGGTCGATGGCGGTGCAGGGGCAGTTCTACGTGGCGATCACACTGCTGCTGGCCGCGGTGGCCTGGATCTGTCGCCGCTCCGGGCGCCGGTGGGCGGTGCGTCCGGTGGTGGGGGCGCTGGCGGTGGTGCTCGGTATCGCTTCCTTCGTCTATGCGGCGCTGGGCTCCGGCTCGTATCAGGAGTGGATCTACTACGACAGCGGTGCGCGGGCGTGGGAGCTGCTGGTCGGCGCCTTGCTCGCGGTGGTCGTACCCTTCCTGCGGGTTCCTGACCGGCTGTGGGCGAAGGTGACCATGTCGCTGCTCGCGGCCGCAGGCCTACTGGCCGTGCTGACCTGCGGAATCCTGTTCGACGGCGCCCGTCAGTTCCCGGGGCCCGCGGCGCTGTTCCCGGTGGGTGCGGCCGTCGCGTTGATCCTCGCGGGTCGCAGCACCGAATCGGGCTGGAAGCCCGCGGTCTCCAAGCTGCTGGCCACCAGGCCGATGGTCGAGCTGGGCGCCGTCGCCTACGCGCTGTATCTGTGGCATTGGCCGCTGCTCATCTACTACCTGATCCAGACCGACACCACCGAGGTCACACTGCGGGGCGGGCTGCTGATCATCGGACTGTCGCTGGTGCTGGCGGTGGTGACCAACCGGCTGATCGAGGAACCGCTACGGCTGCGGTCGGGCGGATCGGTCACCTCACCGGTCTGGTTGCGTCGCGGTGCCGCGGTCGCGGTGACTGTCGTCGGTGTGCTGGTGCTCGGTGTGTCCGGGTTCTGGCAGGGAGTACTGATCAACAACCCCGCCCGTCCCATCGGGGCGCTCGATCCGGTGGTGTATCCCGGTGCCGAAGCGCTGCTGGCCGGCGCAACGGTCCCGCCCGCCCGGGTGCGTCCCTCGGTGCTCGAGGCGCCGGGCGACCTGCCCCCGTCCACTATCGACGGTTGCATCTCCGACTGGTTCACCACCGAGATCACGACCTGCGTCTACGGTGATCCCGGCGGCGCGCGGACCATGGCCGTGGTCGGCAATTCGCACGCCGAGCACTGGCTGCCCGCGCTGGACGCGCTCGGTCGCGCGCATGGGGTGAAGGTCGTCGTCCTGCTGAAGATGGGCTGTCCGCTCAATCTCCGTGAGGACGCCAAGTATCGCGGACTCGATATTCCGGACTGCCGCGATTGGTCGCGGGCGGTGGTCGATCGGCTCGGCGTCGAACAGCCGGACTGGGTGTTCACCACGGCGACGGAACCGGAGTGGCCGATCGGCGGCGACAAGACGCCCGACGAGTTCGTCGAGGTGTGGTCGGCAATGGCCGAGCGCAATCTCGAGGTCATGGCCATCCGTGACACGCCGTGGCTGCGCAACGACAAAGGCACCAGGTACCGCGCGGTCGACTGCCTTGCCGCCGGCGGCGACGCCGAGAACTGCGGCATCGCCCGCCGTGAGGCGCTGTCTGCGGTCAACCCGGCCATCGAGCCTGCCGCGTCCTTCCCCAATGTGCACCTGCTCGACCTCAGTGATGCGGTGTGCGGCCCGGAGGTCTGCCGGGTCGTGGTGGGCAATGTGCTCGTCTATCACGACGAGCATCACCTCACCGCCAGCTACGTCCGCACCATCACCCCGGAGCTGGAACGCCAGATCGGCGCGACAACCGGCTGGTGGTGAGCGAGGCCGCACCAGCCGCGCAATTGGTGTCTATGTCAACCAATTGTCGATAGCATCGGGTGGTGGTCCGATGGCTGAACGACGAGGAACAAACCACGTGGCAGGCCTACATCCTGTTGCGGCAGCGCATGGATGCGGCGATCACGGCGGGATTGGCGGCCGACGGGCTGTCGATGGCCGATTATGAGCTGCTGGTCCCGCTCTCGGACGCTCCGGACGGTTGTCTGCGGGCCAAAGAGCTCGGGGCGAAGGTGTGCTGGGAGAAGAGCAGGCTGTCCAAGCACCTCGCGCGCATGACCACGCGCGGACTCGTCGAGCGGCGGCCGGTGGCCGATGACGCCCGCGGCGTCCTGGTGCGGTTGACACCGCAGGGGCGTGCGCTGCTCGCTCGTGCGGCGCCGCATCATGTGGCGCTCGTCCGGGAGATGTTCGTCGATCACATCACCGACGAGGAGTCACGGGCGCTGCGGGCGCTGTCGGCCCGCGTCGCCGAGCGCTCGCAGCGCGAGGGGGTGGGACCTGGCGCGGAGTTCGCATCGCCTTCGAGCGACGCCGAAGCGGTGTGACCGGCGTCAGGACCATGGCGTGATCGGTGGCTTCACCCACAACAATTTCTCGTCACGGTGCGCACGCAGGGCCGCGGGATGATCGGGATGCCGATCGGCCCAGGCGTCCTTCTCATCGAGTAACGCCGCCACCGACTGCCAGGTCTCATCGGTGCTCGGCGGATTGGTCTGTGCGGCTCGGGCCAGTTTGCGCCGCAGTGCCGTGGACATCGCCAGCAGCTCTGCGCCGGAGATACCGCGCTCCCAGATGAAACCGGCCAGGCGCCGCGCCTTCTCGGCGCGGCTCCTGGCCGCAGCGTCGGAGTGGGCGTAATCGGCCATGGCGCAGTGTACGTCGGGCCGGTGACGCCGGGTCCGGGTCAGTACGCGCTGTTGACGTTGTCCATCGAGCCGTAGCGGTGCGCCGCGTAGTTGCAGGCGGCCACGATGTTGGACACCGGGTTCCAGATGTCGAACGGGGTGCCGTCCACGTGGTAGGCGGCGAAGGTGGGGTCGATCACCTGCAGCAGGCCCTTGGACGGGATGCCCGCGGCGGCGTTGGAGTCCCACAGGTTGATCGCCTGCGGGTTACCGGTGGACTCACGCATGATGTTGCGCATGATGCCGTCGTAGGAGCCGGGGATGCCTCTGGCGGCCATGATGTCGAGCGACTGGCGGATCCAGCCGTCGAGGTTGTCCGGGTAGACCGGCGGCGCGGGCATCCCGTCCAAGGGCCTGCTGCAGGTGATCGACCCCACCTTCGCCGCCTACCACGTGGAC
>NZ_JAAGUY010000025.1 GCF_010868145.1 Nocardia cyriacigeorgica | reverse complement strand
GGTGTCGGCACCGCGCCCAGCCCGCCGCCAATGGTGCCCCCGCCGCACTGCGCGCCAAGGGCATCGACACCTCGGGCCCCCGCGGCCTGAGCTACTCCGGCCCCGACGAGGGCGGTCACGCGGCCGTTCACAGCGCGTCGGAGGAATACGGCGACGGCGACGATTCGCACGCCACCCGCCGCGAACGCCGCGAAGCCGCCCGCGCGCAGGCCAAGGGCAAGCGCGCACCGAAGTCGCGTCGCAAGCACTAGGTATTGAACGACAAAGGCGCTCATGGGAATCCATGGGCGCCTTTGTCGCGTTCGATACCCACCGGCCGTAGCGGCGGTGAACTGATGGTCGTCGCACCACCCAGCGCGCGACTGATCCCACCGACACATCACCCTGCACGCAATTCACCGGCGCGTCATTGGCGATCCGCCCGGAAAATGGCCGATAAGCTGCGCGTTGTGGACCGCGACGCTGTCGAGTCATGGGTCGACGAGTACGAACGAGCCTGGCGCTCGCCCGGCACGGAATTGCTCGACGGCCTCTTCGCCCCCGACATCGGGTATCTCGTGTCCCCGTGGGCCGATCCGATCCGAGGTTCGGCCGCCCTCGCCGAATTCTGGGACAACGGCCGCGACGGCCCGGATGAAGCTTTCGCCATGGATTCCGAGGTCGTCGCCATCGATGGCTCTACCGCGGTCGTCCGGGTCGAAGTCGAGTATCTGCGCGATACACCCGCCCGCTGGCGTGATCTGTGGGTGCTGCGGTTCGACTCCGTCGGCCGCTGCACCTGGTTCGAGGAATGGCCATTCGCCCCTGGCCAACCTGACGGGCAGTGAGCTCGAAACGGCTGATACACACCATGTTTGGGAATAGGTCGTCTTTGTGACCGATCGGTCCGCTATGTGAATATGAGCGCCCGTTGATGCTGCGCACGGACCGCATTCTGTGACGCGCCGCACACAGCGGACCACTATGTAACGGCCCGTTAAATGCTGCCGATCAAGCTTTCGGATTCACGCTCGTGGACCGAAGCCACTGAAGAAGAGCAGGTTTGCGATGACTCGAATCAACCGCCACATCGTCACTGGAGCGCTACTGGCCTGCTCGGCGCTGATACTCGCCGGGTGCGGCGGCGGCTCCGGTGAGGCGCGACCGGTGGAGGGCGGCGCCGCGGCGAGCACGACCGTGGCCGCGGCGGGAACTACGGCGCGGCCGGCAACCGCCCCGGCCGAGAACGCGGGACCGGATGGCGAGGCGGAAACCGGTGGTCAGGCAATAGACTCCGGGAACGAGGCGCCGGACTCCGCGAATGTGCCGACCGAAGACGCAACGGCGCCAGCTCCGGCGCCGACCGAGGACGCAACGGCGCCGACCGAGGACTCGACCGGGCTATGGGATCCCTGCGGGCTTTCCGATGCCGATGTGTCCGCAGCAGGACTGGACGCCTCGACCAAGCGGGAAATTCCCGGTGCGTGGCGGCCGAACTGGCTGACCTGTCGATGGGAGTCCAGCAGTGGCGCCTTCGACCTGACGATGGAATCCACCGACCGTTCGCTGGACGCGATTCGGCAAGACCCCGAGTTCAAGCATTTCGCTCAGGTATTCGTCGGCGGCCGTGATGCCCTCAAGTACATCTCGATCCAGGACGTGGACAACAAGACTTGCGCGGTCAGCGTGGTGGTTCCCGACGGCAGCGTGATGTTCTCGGTGCGTATGCACAACAAGGCCACCGTTGGTGAGGCATGTGGCCATGCTCGCCTCGTCGCCGACGGGGTGGTCGGTCACCTGCCGTGAACACGGGATGTTGAGCGGGTGACGGTAGTAGTGGCCCGCTACGTAACGCGCCATTAAATGATGGCAATCACATTTGCCGGGATCGCAGTCCGTGAGCTCGGAAGTCACTGAAGAAGAACAGGTTTGAGATGACTCGAATTAACCGGCACATAGTCACCGGCGCACTTCTGGGCGGAGCGATGCTGATGGCCATCGCTCCCGCGCACGCCGAAACCGGCCTGCAACTCACTGAATCCCCGTCCGCCGTGACCGAGCGGATCGACGGCGGCGGCACGGCTGTCAATGGCGTGGTCGATTTCTTGACCAGCGGTTCGGCCCAGGCGCTGAACCGCATGTGGTGCGGCACGCTGTGGGCGCCCACCTGCTAGTGGCGGCTGACCTCGATTGCCGATCCCGGCCGTTGTGGTGGGGTTGACGTCTGGGGGATAAGGCTTTGTTGTGACAGTGAGTGAGTGGTGGGCGGTGCCCGCCACTCACTCACGTGTTTTCGGCCCACCTGCTGAGGCCAGACGGTGACCGCAGCCCGATCGCAGGCCGGCGGGACCATTCGTCTGAATACGGCTTGCGGCAAGGGTGAACAGCATGACAGACCGACGGTCGGTCGGTTAGGGTGACCCCCGGGAGGTCGAGATGCGGGAAGTCAAGAAGCCCGAGGTGCGTAAGGCCGAGATCGTCGGGGCGGCGATCGGGTTGTTCGCGGAGGTCGGGTTCGAGAAGACGACCGTAGACGCGGTCATCAGTAAGTTGGGGGTGGCCAAAGGGTGCTTCTATCACCACTTTCGGTCCAAGGATGAGCTGTTCGAGGCGTGTGTCATCGCGATCTCGGAGCAGTTGGAGGCGCAATACCTGTCGATCATCGATGACGTTTCGGTGGCGCCGGGAGCTCGGCTGGTCGCCTATCTCGATCACAGTTACGCGCTCGCCGCGGGCCCCGGCTCCGATGGTTTCCTCGCCGATCTGCATTCGCTGAGCTTTCGCGAACTCCATCGGCGAGTGACCGACGCGGTAACGGCTGCCTTGCGTCCCGCGCTGACACGTGTGCTCGATCAAGGTGTGGCGGCAGGCGAATTCGATGTCGTCGATTCCGAATTCACCGCGGTGGCCGTGCTCGGTGCGTTGACGGGGCTGCACGAATTCCATGCCGGGCAACCGGGTCTCGACCTTCCACGTCATCGGCAGCAGGTGCTCGATCTGCTCGAACGGATCTTGGCCACTCGATTGGCCTGAAGGACAGGAGCGGCGGTATGGATATCGAATCGGTGAGCTTTTCTTCTGCGGGAACAGAATGTGCGGCGACGATCTATCGCGAATCGGCGGCCCCGAACCGCCCGTGCGTCGTGCTGTGCACAGGGTTCGGCGGCACCAAGGACACGCCGTCGATCGAGGCTGCCGCGCGGGCCTTCGCCTCGTCCCGGTATGTCTCGGTCACCTTCGACTACCGGAATTTCGGGGCGAGCGGAGGTGAGCCGCGGCAGCTGGTCGACATAGCCGGCCAGATCGCCGATATCCATGCGGCGATCGCGCTGGCGCGTGCGCTCGACGATGTCGACCCGGATCGAGTCGCGCTCTGGGGCACCTCCCTCGGAGGCGGCCATGTGGTCACAGCGGCGGCCGCCGATCCGCAGGTCGCGGCGGTGGTGGCGCAGATCCCGTTCAACGGGTTTCCCAAGCAGGCCGAGAGTCGTTCGCGGAAGTCGACGCTCGCGCTGCTCGGCGCGATGGTGCGCGATCGGATCCGGGGATGGACCGGCCGCGCGCCGTTCTACATCCCGGCCGTCGGCGAGCCGAACGACCTGGCCGTCATGACCGGACCGGAGGCGGCAGTGACCATTGCGGCCATGGACAGCGACACCTGGCAGAACAAGGTAGCGCCGCGTGCGCTATTCGACATGATGCGGTACAAGCCGGAGGAATCCGCGCCGCAGTTGGGCATGCCGCTGCTCGTATGTGTCGGTGAATTCGACAGCGAGACAACCGAAACCGATAGCTCTCGGCTCGCCGACAAGGCGACGAACGGCCGGCTACGTCGATACCCGTTCGGCCACTTCGATTTCTATCACCCGGAAATGCGCGACAAGGTTCTCGCTGATCAGCTCGAATTCCTCGACGGTGTCATGCGCTGATCACCAGGGATCGTTCGAATTCAAAGCCGTCAGGAGTTGGCGGATCGCCGCGACGCGGCGTTCCTTTCCTGGCAGTGCGTCCAGTGCGCATTCCGGGTCGGCGGGTGGGCCGAGATGGGTGCATCCTCTTGGGCAATCTTCGATGGCATCGGCCAAGTCGGTGAACGCGGCGATGACGTCGTCGGGGGTGATGTGGGCCAAGCCGAAGGAGCGGACGCCGGGGGTATCGATGACCCAGCCGCCCGCGGGCAGGGGGAGGGCTACCGATTGGGTGGAGGTGTGTTTGCCTTTGCCAACGCCGGAGACCTCGCCGACGGCGCGGTCGGCGTCGGGGACGAGACGGTTGACGAGGGTGGATTTGCCGACACCGGAATGGCCGATGAAAGCGGTGAGATGGCCGGTGAGCAGGTCGAGGACCGGTTCGATGGAGTCGTCGACGCCGCCGTAGACGATGGTGAGTTCGAGATCGTCGAACAGGGAGGCGAATTCGGAGTCGGCCGCCAGATCGTGTTTGGTCAGGCACAGGATCGGTTGCAGGCCACCGGCATACGCGGCGACCATGGCGCGCTCGACGAAACCGGTGCGCGGCGGCGGGTCGGCCAGCGCGACGACGATGAACAGGCGTTCGGCATTGCCGACGACGACACGTTCGAAGGGGTCGGTGTCATCGGCGGTGCGGCGCAACACCGTTCGACGTTCACCGATACGAACGATGCGGGCAAGAGTGTCGGGTTTGCCGGACAGATCGCCGACGACATCGACCTGATCGCCGACGACGATCGGGGTGCGGCCGAGCTCCCGCGCACGCATGGCAACGATCAGCCGCTCCGGGTCGCCCCCGAGCACGCATCCCCAACGGCCGCGGTCCACCGACACCACCATGGCGGATTCGGCGTCATTGTGCTGCGGGCGGTTCTTGGTGCGCGGACGCGAACTCTTGCCGGGACGCACCCGCACATCGGATTCGTCGTAGCTGGCGGTGGAGCGGCCGCGCGAGCTCAGCGCACCGCTCCCTGATCAGCGGGATCGAGCATTCGTTCCCACAGTGCGACGAAATCGGGCAGGGTCTTCGCGGTGGTGCCGATGTCCTCGATCTCGATGCCGGGGACGACGAGTCCGAGAATGGCGCCTGCGGTGGCCATCCGGTGGTCGGCGTAGGAATGCCAGCGTCCGCTGGTGAGGGGCGTCGGAACGATCTCTAGCCCGTCCTCGGTCTCGGTGACGTTGCCGCCCAGCCGGTTGATCTCGGTGGACAGCGCCGCGAGCCGGTCGGTTTCGTGTCCGCGCAGATGGGCGATGCCGCGCAGGGAGGACGGCGAATCGGCCAGCGCGGCGAGCGCTGCGACGGTGGGGGTGAGTTCGCCGACGTCGTGCAGGTCGATATCGATACCGGCGAGCCGGTCCGGACCGCTCACGGTCAGGATGCCGTCGAAGATGCGCGCCTCGGCACCCATGCGCACCAGGATTTCGCGGATGACGTCGCCGGGCTGGGTGGTCAGCCGCGGCCAGTGCGGAATGCTCACCTCACCACCGGTGACCGCGGCCGCGGCGAGGAACGGCGTCGCATTGGACAGATCGGGCTCGACATCCCAGTCCACCGCGGCGATAGGTCCGGGGGTGACGGTCCAGGTCTGTGCCTTGCGGCTGTCGGCGGGCTCCTGCACCTCTACCTCGGCGCGGCGCAGCATCTCCACGGTCATCTCGATATGCGGCATGGACGGTAGCGCCTTGCCATCGTGATGGACAGTGATCCCCTCGTCGAAGCGGGCCGCCGACAGCAGCAGGCCGGAGACGAACTGCGAGGAACCCGACGCGTCGATGGTGACCGCGCCGCCACGCAGCGAACCATCGCCGTGCACCGTGAACGGCAGGGCGTCACCGTCGATGCGGGCGCCGAGCCCACGCAGCGCCTCGAGGATGGTGCGCAGCGGACGGACCCTGGCTTGCGCGTCACCGTCGAAGGTCACCTCGCCGGTGGCGAGGGTGGCCAATGGCGGCAGGAACCGCATGACGGTCCCCGCCAGCCCGCAATCGACCGCGCCGCCGGTGAGCGGGGCAGGCGTGACGGTGAGGGTCTCGGCATCACCGTCGATGCGGGCGCCGAGTGCTCGCAACGCGTCGATCATCAGGTTGGTGTCCCGGCTGCGCAGCGCGCCGGTGATCGTCGACGGCCCCTCGGCGAGGGCAGCCAGGATCAGTGCTCTATTGGTGATCGATTTCGATCCAGGCAGAGTCACGGTCGCGTGCACAGGGGCGTCGACATGGGGCGCTGGCCAGAAATTCACCCGTCCATCTTCGCTTATCCGTGCCGCAGACACGCGGGCGGCGTGGATTCGGTCCGCTATCTCACTTGTGACGCCCGTGTAACACAGGCACCAGCCGTCGCAGAAGTTTCATGGTCGACTGGGTGCGCGAATAGCTCAGCAGCGCCATGCCCGGAATGCTGAATCGCTGGATCGCGATCGAATGCGGGCGGACGAACTCGCGCAGGCCGGGCTCGCCGTGGATGCGGCCGATACCGGAATCGCCGCTGCCGCCGAAGGGCAGGCCAGGGATCGCGGCGAAACCGAGCACCGAGTTCACCGATGTGGCGCCGACCCGCAACCGGCGCGCGATCTCGAGCCCGTGCTTACGCGAGTACACGGCCGAGGACAGGCCATAGGTCGAGTCGTTGGCCAGGTCAACAGCCTCGTCGATGCTGTCGACGGTGCGGATGGTCATGGTCGGGCCGAAGGTTTCCTCCTTGACCGCCGAGGAGTCCTCGTCGGTGTCGAGCAGCACCACCGGCTCGATGAACGGGGCCTTGACCGATTCCGGGCCGCCGACAATGGCGGTGCCGCCCTTGGCGATGGCGTCATCGATGTGGCGGCGCACGATATCGACCTGGCTCGGCATCGTCATCGGGCCGTAGTTGGCATCCGAGCCGGAGCCGGGCTTGACGTCGGTGAGGATGCGCCGCAGTTCGGCGACGAACTCGTCACGCACCGAGCGATCGACATAGACCCGCTCCACGCCCGCGCAGGTCTGGCCGCTGTTGGATGTGGCGCCCCATGCGACCGCGTCGGCGGCGGCCTTCACATCGGCGTCGGCGGCGACGATCACCGCGTCCTTGCCGCCGCATTCCAGCAGTACCGGGGTGAGGGAGTCGGCGGCCGCGGCCATGATCTTGCGGCCGGTGCCGGGCGAGCCGGTGAACGCGATCTTGTCCACGCCCGCGCGCACGAGCGCGGCGCCGGTCGCGCCATAGCCGTTGACCGTGGCGAACACACCCTTGGGCAGTTCCGGATTGGCCTTGGCGAACGCGTCGGCGAGGAAATTGCCGATACCCGTGGAGTATTCGCTCGGCTTGAACACCACGGTGTTGCCCGCGGCGAGCGCGTAGGCGATGGAACCGTTGGGCGTATAGACCGGGTAGTTCCACGGTCCGATCACGCCGACGACACCCAGCGGGCGCTGTTCGAGCCGGGCCGCGAAGTTCGACATCAATGGGCCGGGGGAGATCTTCTTGGGCGCGAGCACCTTCTTGGCGTGCTTGGCGGCCCAGGCGATGTGCTCGAGCGCGAGCATCAGTTCGAGGAAGGCGTCGTCGAGCGGCTTGCCGTTCTCGGCGTGGATCAGCGCGCAGAACTCGTCGGAATCGGCGACAAGCCGGCTCGACCAGCGCAGCAGCGCTGTGCGGCGTTCGTCGAAATCGAGTGCGGACCAGGTCTCGGCGGCCCGGCGGGCGGTGGCGACGGCGGCGCGCACGGCGTCCTCGTCGGCGATCGGGTAGGTGTCAAGGGTCGCGCCGGAGGCGGGGTCGACCGAGGTGAGCACCGTGTCCGCGGGGGCGGCGTCGGTCGTTGTCACAGGGGCTCCTCATGCCGGGCGCCCGGTGGAGTTCGCTCGGGCGCTGGGGTGGCGGCGTGGCTTGTCGGGCGCATGCCGAGTGGGTCGGATGCAGTACCGACTCGTTGAGAGAATGTTATGGCATTACTCTCAGGGTGTCATCGGTTCTGGGGGGTCAATCTTGTCCTGCACGCCCGCCCCGCGAAGTATGCGTGTTTTCCGTGCTCCGATCACGGTGGTCGTGCATTCGCCGCCGATGTCGGTGCCCGATGGCAGTATCGGGATATGTGCGGACGCTATGCGACGACGACCAATCCCGGACGGCTCGCGGTCGAGCTGGACGCCATCGATGAAACCGGCGACGCCGCGGATTCGGCGAGCTCCGATCGCGGCGCCGCGAACTACAACGTGGCCCCGACAACGCAGGTGCTGACGGTGGTCGAACGCCATGAACACGGCCACCCCGACGACGATCCGCGGTTGCGGATCCGGCGCATGCGCTGGGGACTCATCCCGCATTGGGCCAAAGCGGCCGAGCCAGGGGTTCCGGTGAAGGGTAAGCCGCTGTTCAACGCGCGCGCCGACAAGGCCGCGACGACCCCGTCGTTCCGCGACGCGGTGAAGTACCGACGCTGCCTGGTGCCGATGGACGGCTGGTACGAGTGGTTGGTCGAACCGGACCCGTCCGGCGCGAAGAGCAAGGTCGTCAAGCACCCGTACTTCATGTCGGCCGCCGACGGTTCACGGCTGTACATGGCGGGGTTGTGGTCGGTGTGGCGTGACCGCACCCAGGACGAGCCCGAGCCGCTGCTGTCGTGCACCATCCTGACCACCGACGCCATCGGCGACCTCACCCGCATCCATGATCGGATGCCGTTGCCCATGCCGAGCGAGCACTGGGACGCCTGGCTGGACCCGGATCATCCGGCTCCGGCCGAACTACTGGAACCGCCTACGCCGGAACTGGTCGCCGCAATCACCGCGCGGCCGGTGTCGTCGCTGGTCAACAGCGTGCGCAACAACGGGCCTGAACTATTGGCGACGGCAGAGGAACAGTCCGAACAGATCAGTCTGCTGTAACCCGCTGCCCGGGAGGCAGCCGCCGAACGGTACACGGCGCTGCGCGGGATGCCCGCGCGGTGATGTCCGCGTCGGTTGCCTGTGGCCGGGCTCCCGGTGGTCGCCCAGGGACGGGCGTAGGCGCCGCTGAGGAGTCGTCTGGACGCCGAATCGGAACGGGCCGGATGAATCCCGGCCGCAACCGAGACATCCGGCCCGTCATCGGGCATCCGCGGAGACTGCTGGTCCTCAGCTCAGATCGAGCAACCCACCGTCGGCGTCACGACGTTCAGACCACATTTGAGGATATTGGCGGCCAGATCGATGACCTCGCTGGCGAGCCCGCCACCGAACTCTTCGGCCCGCTCGGCCCGCTCGTCCTTCTTGGGCTGGTTGGTGCCATTTCCGGTGCCTTCTTCACCGTCGAACGGGTAGGCGGGCTGAGCCTGGCCGCCCTGCGGCGCGGCGACCGCGGCCGGGGTGGCCAGCACCGCGGGGCCAACGGCCAGGACCAGCGCCCCGGACAGGGCGACGATCGTGGTGCGCAGACGTTGGCGCGGGGACATTCGCATCACATCCTCGGATCGGTCGGAACTTGGCGGTTCAAGTAACGCACACCGACGGAGACGAGGCGAGGTTTACCGGCGTGGCGCACCACGTGTCTGTCAACCGGCGGTTACCGGGGCAGTGACGGCGTCGGTCAGCCGAATCAGATCGGCAGGCGCCACATCGATCTCGAGTCCGCGGCGGCCCGCACTGCACAGGATCCGGTCCCACGTCGAGGCCGACGCGTCGACCACGGTCGGTAGCGCCTTGCGCTGGCCGAGCGGTGAGATTCCGCCGAGCACGTAGCCGGTACCGCGTTCGGCCTTGGCGCGATCGGCCATCGCGGCCTTGGACGCCCCGAGTGCGGCAGCGGCCGCCTTCAGCGACAGGGTGTGCGGTACCGGTAGCACCGCAACGGCCAGCGAGCCGGTCGACAACTCCAGCACCAGCGTCTTGAAGATCTGCCCGGGGTCGAGGCCGAGCTCGACGGCGAGCGCGTCGACCGCCTCGGTGCCATAGGAGTCGGCGCGCGGGTCGTGGGTGTAGGCGTGTACCCGGTGTTCGACCCCCGCCTTGACCAGGGTGCGGATCGCCGGTGTGGAGGCTCCTGCCATAACCGCCACCCTAATTCGGAGGTCCGAACGCGGCGCCGCACGCCGGGAACACCCGAGCCGGTTCTCATGTTGCATGCGAATAGCGATGCCGTGTGACCGTCGGTGCGATACGGGGCCACGGTTCGGCGGATCACCGGCCGCCGCACGTCTGTCCGGTAAATGTCGTGAAGGAGGAGCCCGTTGCCCGTTCTGGTCGAGGAACGCCCGGTCCGGACCGAGGCGTCGGACGAGCGGTTCCGAGTCGATACCCTGGTGCCGGTAGATTTGGCGATGACGCCGATCGAAGGGACACGTGTGACAGGCGAGGAAGATACCGCAGCCGACGCCCCCGCCGTGGGTGCCGGTGGCGCGGAGGATTCGGACGCGCTGACACAGCGGTTCGAGCGCGACGCGCTCCCGCTGCTGGACCAGCTCTACGGCGCCGCGCTGCGCATGACCAGAAATCCGGCCGACGCCGAGGACCTGGTGCAGGAGACCTATGTCAAGGCGTACCAGGGATTCAAGTCCTTCAAGGAGGGCACGAACCTGCGTGCCTGGCTGTACCGGATCCTGACCAACACCTACATCAACTCCTACCGCAAGAAGCAGCGCCAGCCCGCGCAGTACCCGACCGACGAGATCACCGACTGGCAGCTGGCCGCGACCGCAGAGCACACCTCGACCGGTCTGCGTTCGGCCGAGGTCGAGGCCCTGGACGCGCTGCCCGACGATGACATCAAGGCCGCGCTGCAGGAATTGCCGGAGGAATTCCGGATGGCGGTGTACTACGCCGACGTCGAAGGTTTCCCGTATAAGGAGATCGCCGACATCATGGGTACCCCTATCGGTACCGTGATGTCCCGGCTGCATCGCGGCCGTAAGCAATTGAAGGGTTTGCTCGCCGATGTGGCGCGCGAACGTGGATTCAACCGCACCGCGGGCACGTCCGATTCAGCGTCCGCGTCGACCGCGGGCACGGTGCGCCAGGAGGTCAAGCAGTGAGCGCCGAGCACGATCCCGATATGGAGCTCGACTGCACGGCGGTGCTCGCCGATGTGTGGCTGATGCTCGACGGCGAATGCGACGATTCGACCCGGGCGCGGCTGCAGCACCATATGGACCATTGCGCGCCCTGCATCGAGGCCTACGGCATCGAGGAGAAGCTCAAGGGCCTGCTCAGTCGCAAATGCGGCGGCGACCGCGCCCCCGATTCATTGCGGGAGCGGCTCACGGTGGAGATTCGCCGCTCGGTGACGATCCGGCAGGAGTCCACCCGCATCGAGTCGGCGGAGTCCTGAGCGGTCCGGCACCGGAAACCGAAACGGGCGGCACGTCCTTCCATCAGGAAGTGACGTGCCCCCCGTCTCTATCGGTCGACGACCGATCAAGCGCTCACGCTGCATCGAACTCAGCCTGATCGGGCCCTATACGGTGACGCTGCACTGCCGCCTCCTGGCCCTGACTCGAGCTGTGCCGAATGCGACTCAGGCGTTCGGACGCTTGCCGTGATTGGCGGCGTTGCCCTTGCGGCTGCGCTTCTTACGGCCACGTTTACCCATCGGTACCTCCCGGATCACCCCCGCATGCGCAGGGCTCGGATCATCCCCGCCTACGCGGGGAACACGTCCTCCCCGCCTGCGCGGGGCCGGTGCCAATCTACCGCACACCAGCCCGGCAACGGCTGGGGGCATTCCTCGGCGAGAGGTCGTGGCCGGGTGTGATTGGCTATACCCTCAGCGGGACCTGCCGCCGACGGTGGCGACCCATACAACACAGTGAACGGGGTGTCATGGCTGAGGAAGTGCGTGCGGAGATGGTCTCGACCGTGCTGACCGTGGAGGTCGCGGTCGGCGATCAGGTCGCGCACGACCAGACACTGGTGCTGCTCGAGTCGATGAAGATGGAGATCCCGGTGATCACCGAGATCGGCGGCGAGGTCACCTCGATCGCGGTCACTCCTGGCCAGGTGCTCCAACAGGGCGATCTGATCGCCGTCATCTCCTGAGTGGCGCGAGCCGGAATCGAAGCGACTGACCGATCATGGCGACACTGAGCGAGCTGCTGGCCGAGCACACCGACCTCCCCGGCGTCGCCGTGGATCATCTGCAACGAGTGGTGGGCGATTGGCAGCTGCTCGCTGATCTGTCCTTCGCCGATCTGCTGCTGTGGGTCGGGGCGGGACCGGTCACCGACGGTGCCGATATCGTGTGCGTGGCCCAGTGCCGGCCCACCACCGCGCCGACCGTGCATTACGAGGATCTCGTCGGCACCCAGGCCTTGCGGGCCGAGCATCCGCAGGTGTTCGACGCCTTGACCACCGGGCAGATCGTGCGGACCGACGGGGAGTCCGACGCCAAGGGCGTGTACCACCCGCACCCGGTGCACGCCATCCGCGAAGCCATCCCGGTGCGCTGCGGTGACGATGTGATCGCGGTGCTCAGCCGCGATACCGATCTACAGCGGTCCAAGGTGCGCAGCACCCTGGAGATCGCCTACATGGCATGCGCCGACGATCTGTGCCAGATGATCGCCGACGGCACCTTCCCGACCACCGAGGATCGCGCCGCCACCCATTCCAGTCCGCGCGCGGGCGACGGTTTCATCCGGCTCGACACCGAGGGCATCGTCACCTACGCCAGCCCCAATGCGCTGTCGGCGTATCACCGGATGGGGTTGCAGGCCGATCTTGCCGGGCAGGATCTGGCCGTCACCACCCGCTCGCTCATCACCGATCCGTTCGACGCACAGGAAGTGGTCGGCGATATCCAGGCGGCGCTGGCCGGGCGGACCGGTCGCCGGATGGAGGTCGAGGCAAGGAGTGCGACGGTGCTGCTGCGCACGCTGGTGCTGCGCCCGCATGGTGAACTGGCCGGTGCCGCGGTGCTGGTCCGTGACGTCACCGAGGTCAAGCGCCGCGACCGCGCGCTGCTGAGCAAGGACGCGACCATCCGGGAGATCCATCATCGGGTGAAGAACAATCTGCAAACCGTGGCCGCGCTGCTGCGTTTGCAGGCCAGGCGTACGGAGAACGAGGAGGCGCAGGTCGCGCTGACCGAATCGGTCCGCCGCGTCACGTCCATCGCCTCGGTGCACGAGATGCTGTCGATGTCGGTGGACGAAGAGGTCGACCTCGACGAAGTGGTGGATCGGCTGCTGCCGATCATGGCCGATGTCGCGACCGTGCACACCGCGCGGATCAAGGTGCGCCGGGCGGGTTCGCTCGGTGTGTTCTCCGCCGAACGGGCGACGCCGCTGGTGATGGTGCTGACCGAGCTGGTGCAGAACGCCATCGAGCACGCCTTCGACGCCGGCGAGAACGGGACGGTGACGATTCGTTCGGAGCGGTCGGCGCGCTGGCTGGATGTGATCATCAGCGACGACGGTCGCGGTCTGCCCGCCGGGTTCAGTCTCGAGTCCTCCGACCGCCTCGGTCTGCAGATCGTGCGCACGCTGGTGACAGCGGAGCTCGGCGGCTCCATCGGCCTGCATCCCGGCGCCGACATCGGTACCGACGCGGTGCTGCGGGTTCCTCTTGGCCGTCGCTCAGGGCGGTAGTTCTCACCCGGGAAAACAACAAGCCCGGCACCTCGATGGGTGCCGGGCCACATGCGATTCCGGTCCGGGCTGGGGCCGGAATCGCTCGTCTGACCTGTTCGGTCAGACGACCGTGCGGGTGCGGGTGCGCGCGTTGCGACGCTTGAGCGCCCGACGCTCGTCCTCGCTCATGCCTCCCCACACACCGGCATCCTGTCCGGACTTCAGGGCCCACGACAGGCAGTCGGCGGTGACGGGGCAGCGAGCGCAGACCAGCTTGGCATCGGCAATCTGCGCGAGCGCCGGACCACTGTTACCCACCGGGAAGAACAGTTCGGGATCCTCGTCGCGACAGATGGCCTTGTGGCGCCAGTCCATTCCTCTGCTCCTTTACTGGGCGCCACAAAAGGCGCCGATGGTTTGTGGATCGTTCACTTGTGCGACCTGAAGATTTCCGCACGGTTGCTTGTGAATGCTTTCACGAACACCGTAGATGTCAATAGGTATCTGGTGCACCGTGGGGAAGCTCACGCTCTGAAGGTCCCGCAAGGGGGGCCTGCCCGGTCCTTTGTACTCGCTCCGCCGGGTTTTCGCAGCACAACAGCGATGTTTTTCACCCCGGCGAGTCTCAGGACGGGCGCGGCGCGACGACTTCCAGGACGTCGGGGACCACGGTGAAATCCACCACGTTGCGTTTGCCGATAAAGTCGCCATCGATTTGCAGGCCGATCTCCTGATCGGTCTCGATTCGCACTGTGGCGACGTCGTCCTCGCGAAACAATTTGCGTGACTTCGGGTTTCCGCTCGGTGCCAGAAGTTGGCCGGCCAGCCGCAATGTAGGCAGCACTGCCATCGACCGCATGGCGAACACACCGAGCCCGGTTTCGAAGGCGGTGCCGGGGTTGGTGCGCACGGGAGTGGAGTTCAGGAAGGTCCACGGGCTGGTGTTCGTCACGAACGCGTAGCGCACGCCCTCGACGGGTTTGTGTCCCGGCACGGTCACGGTGGCCGCGGGCTGATGCCGCTTGGCCCGGAAGAACTGGCGCACCGTGGTCGCCAGATAGCGCACCGGTGTGGCGGCGTGGCCCTTGGCGCGGCTGGCGTCGATGGCCTCGCAGACATCGGCATCCAGGCCAACCCCAGCGCTGAAGCAGAACCAGCGATCATCGGCGATGCCGAGCCCGATGCGGCGATCGTCATTCACCGACAGCAGATCGATGAGCTGATTGGTGGCCGCGACCGGATCCGGTTTGAGGCCGAGTGCGCGGGCGAACACGTTGGCGGATCCGCCGGGAATCACGCCGAGTCGCGGACGCCACACCTGTCCGTCGTCGACCTGGGG
Organism: Nocardia cyriacigeorgica; assembly: GCF_010868145.1. GTDB lineage: Bacteria > Actinomycetota > Actinomycetes > Mycobacteriales > Mycobacteriaceae > Nocardia > Nocardia cyriacigeorgica_D. The sequence continues at coordinate 70,100 of NZ_JAAGUY010000025.1, read as the reverse complement.
CAGCGGGAGGAATCCGTTGATCGTTTCGTTGACGGTGCCGTCGCCGCCATGCACAACGATCAGGTCCATCTCGTTGGTCGCGGCCCACTGGGCCAGTTCCGCGGCATGTCCTCGATGCTGGGTATGGGCGACGGTCAATTGTGTCCGGCTCTCCAGCGCGTGGGCCAGCAGATCCCTGGTGGCCGCGGTGGTAGAGGTGGCATTCGGATTCACGATCAACAACGTCCGCACCTACGCACCTTAATTCAGCCGGGTTACCGGCTCGGCCGATGCCACGGCCGCGCGGCCCGCGACCTACCCTGGTCGGGTGGCTGAGCGAGATGACGTCGGAACGGTGCCGGGCACGGTGCGTGGTGCCGGTGGACTGGTGGCATTGGAAGGCGCCGTCGCCGTGACGGTGGCGATCGTGCTGGTGGTGCGCGGCCTGCTCGGGCACGACCAGAGCCAGGCCAGCGGATACGGCACCGCCGCGTGGTTCGTGATTCTCGGTGGCGCGGTGCTCGCGGCGGGGATCGGTTTGCTGCTCGGGCATCGGTGGGGGCGGGCCATCGCGGTGATCGCGCAGTTGCTGCTGTTGCCGGTGGTGTGGTCGCTGCTGACCGATTCACATCAACCGTTCTACGGCGCCCTGCTCGGCGTGGTGGTGGTCGGTGCGCTGATCCTGCTGTTCACCCCGGCCACCAGCCGCTGGATGGCGCGCGAATACGGGATCGACACCGACTGAGGCCTCAGCGGGCGCTCGCCTCCCGCAAGGCCTGACGGCACAGGTGGTCGGCGCGCCGGGTGGTCTCCGGTAGTCGATACTGCGGCGTGAGCGCGAGCACCTGGGCGCATGCGGTGTCCAGGTCGATGAGGTGACCGACCGAGACGAACACCGGCTTCACCCCGGCGCGGGTACGCAGTACGCGGCCGACCACATCGCCGTCGATGGTGATGTCGGTATGTGCGCCGCGCTCGGGGCCGGGCTCCGGGCACTCGCCCCACGCGGATTTGGCGACGCCGATCGTCGGGAGTCCGGTCACGATGCCCACATGGCAGGCGAACCCGAACCGCCGCGGATGAGCCAAACCCTGTGCGTCGCAGACCAGGAGATCCGGGGTGATGTCGAGTTGTTCGATCGCGGTGATCGTTGTCGGCATCTCCCGAAACGAGAGCAGGCCGGGAATGTAGGGGAATGCGGTGGTTCCGTACGCGACGGTGCTCTCCACGGTGCCGAGGGTCGACGCGTCCACGACGACGATCGCGGCGGCGACGGTGCCGTCGTCGTGATAGGCGGAGTCGAGCCCGGCGATGGTGGCGAACTCCGGCGGCCGCGGGTTCACGGTGCGGACCAGCGGACGTAGTTCGTCCTGCATCGCCACTGCTTCGGTCTCGGTGACCGGCCAGCGGTCCGGTAGCGACAGCTCCTTCACCGGCCACCCGCCAGCGCGGTCAGCGCCGCCCCCGACAGCCGGTAGCCCACCCAGTCGTCCTGCACGTCGGCGCCCATGGCTTCGTAGAAGTCGATGGACGGGGTATTCCAGGTGAGCACCGACCACGAGACGCGGCTGTAGCCGTTGCGGACGGCCTCCTCGGCCAGCGCCGCGATCAGCGCTTTACCGAGGCCGGTGCCGCGGGTTTCCGGCCTGACGTAGAGATCCTCCAGGTAGATGCCGTGCACGCCGTCCCAGGTGGAGTAGTTCAGAAACCAGATCGCGCATCCGGCCACCGCGCTGTCCACGGTGGCGACGTGGGCGAACAGCGCCGGTGCCGGGCCGAACAGCGCGGCGTGCAGCTGCTCGGCGGTGAGCGTGCACTCCTGCCTGGCCTTCTCGTATTCGGCGAGGTCGTAGACGAGTTCCACCAGGGCGGGCACATCCTCGGGGACGGCGCGGCGGACGGCGGCATCGGGTCCGGTCACCGGCCGGCTCCCTCGATGGGGACGAGGTTGTGGGCACGGACGGTACGGGCGCCGTGGTCGTAGCCGAGAACGCTGACCGCGCCCGTCGACATGGCGAACCGCCTGCCCTCACGGATATCGAACTCGCACCAGCGGGCGATGAGAGCCCGGGAGAAATGTCCGTGCCCGACCAGCACCACGTCGTGTTCGGGCAATCGCGGCTCCACGCGCGCCAGCACTCGATCGGCGCGCATGGTGACCTGTTCGGCGGATTCCCCGCCGGGGACCGTGCCGGTCCAGATGGTCCAGCCCGGTGCGGTCTCCCGGATCTGTGCGGTGGTGCGGCCCTCGTAGTCGCCGTAATCCCATTCGGTGAGATCGTCGTCGATGACGGCTTCGCCGAGCCCGGCCAGTTCGGCGGTGTGCCGCGCGCGTGTGCGTGGGCTGGTGAATACCAGTGGGTCGCGCAGCTTCAACCCCGCGAGCAACGGCTGCGCGGCCAGCGCCTGCTGTTCGCCGAGTTCGGTGAGTGGCAGATCGGTGTTTCCGGTGTGCCGTCGCTGTGACGACCATGTGGTCTCGCCGTGGCGCAGGAGTACCAGCCGGGCGTGCTCGAGATCGGACATGGGGTCCATCATGAGCCACCTCGACCGAGCCGGGCGCGCCCGTACGGGGTGAGCCCGTAATTCGGGTAGTTCACACTGTTGGTGCCGTAGCCGCCGGCCGACGCGATGATGGTGCGCTGTGATCGTGTCTCCCGGCTCATACAGGCGAGTGTGCCAGCGGGGACCGACAGAATCAGGCGGTGTCCTCAGCCGAGCGCGAAGATCTGCCCGTTACGGTGCTCCAGCACCACGTCACCGATCGTGCCGAGGGCGATGGGGGAGCCGTCATATCCCGTGCGTTCGACCGGGATTCGGGTGATATGCGCGCCAGTGGCCGGATCGAGTTCGACGATGGCGCCGTCGACGGGCATGAGAATGTGACTGCCGAACAACGCCGGGCTGCCGAGCGCGCCCGCTGCCGTCCACATCGGGTCGAAGGTTTTGCCGTTCAGGGCGATCAGGCTGTTGCCGGTGAAAACCATGTACGCCGTACTGATCTCGGTGGTGGTCGAGGTGTCGTTCAGCGGCGCCGAAAGTTCGTGCACCATCACGGGATTACCGGAGGAGTCGAATACCGACAGTCGTGGTTGTGTGGGCTCGGGTGCGGTGGCACCTGGTTCGTACAGGACGATTCTGCTGTCCGACACCGCGAGCACTCGAGCGTCGGGGGAATCGGCACCGGGACCGGTCAGTACGTGCGACCCGAACTCCTTGGGAGTACGGAAATCCTTGGGAGCCGGATCGAGTGTCGTCAGGCGATTGGCCGCATCGCCGGGGCAGCGCTCCAACACGGCGAGGCGGGACGGACTCGAGGCGGCCGAGATCAGCGAACACCCCTGGCGCGGCTGGGATTTGGGAATTTCCTTCGCGTTGACGTGCCCGTACTCGAGGGTGCGCACCAGATCCGAGCGCCACATTTCCAGTCGATTCGGCCCCTGCGCCAGCACATAGGTGCCGTCCACCGAGAGTGCGATCGAGGAATCCATATAACTGCTGCGAGCGACCGTGCGCGAGCCGTCGGCACCGAGCAGCATAGTGGTCTGACTGCATCCGCGATCGTCGCGGTACACCGCGATCACGGTGCCGAACTGCGACTGCACGCCACACAGCGGGATATCGCGCCGGTAGTGCCACAGCTCCTCGCCGGTGCGGGGATCACGTCCGGTGACCGTGCCGCCGTCACCGGTGACCACCACACCACCCGAGGTGAGCGCCTCGGTGCTCGCCCCGTCGGGTGCGTGCCAGAGTTCGCGTAGCTCGGTGGGCAGCACCGACGCCACGGGCGGAGGGGCCGCCGGTGTCGCCGCGGTGACCGAATCGGTGCCGCGTACATCGGATCCGAGCCACACCACGACCGCCGCGATCGCCAGGACAAGGGCGATCGCGACCGCGATGATGATGTCGGCGCGGGTCCGCCGCTCGGGTGCGAGCACGTGTGCGAGATTAGCCGATCGGCCTGAGCGCGGATGACATCACCTTGCGGTGCACCCGCCCGGTCGCCCGAGGTCTTCAGCCGTATCCGGCCACAAAAAATGCTGGTGGGCGCAATCGCGCCCACCAGCATCAGTGGTGTTCGATCAGGCGGAAACGCCAGCGGTGCTGCTTGCCTCGACCGGAGCGGTGACCTCCGCCGCGGCGGAATCGGCGGTGGTTTCGCCTGCCGGCTTGCGGCGGCGACGCCTGCGACGTGCGGGCTGCTCACCGGCGGCCTCGGAGTCGCCGGCCTCGGACGGACCCGCGTCGGTAGTGCCGGTCTCCGCGGTACCGTTCGCGTCGGCGGCACCGTTCGAGGCGCCCTCGTCCGTCCCGGTCTCCGCTGCGGGCTTGCGGCGCCTGCGCCTGCGGCGGGCGGGACGCTCGGCGCCCGCTACGGCGTCGCCCTCGGCCGGTCCCGAGCCGGTGTCGGCGTCGGCCTGCTCGTTGACGGCGCTGTCGTCGGTGGCCGTTGCGGCCTCACCCTCGATCGGCTGACCGCCGCGGGTACGCCTGCGGTTGCGCTTGCGTGGGGTGCGCTCGGGACGTTCGACAACTTCGGCGTCCTCGTCGCGTTCCCGCTTGGGCTTGCGGATGGTTCCGGTGGCACCCTCGGGGATACCGAGGTCCGAGAACAGGTGCGGCGACCGCGAATACGTCTCGACCGGCTCGGGGATGTCGAGGCCGAGCGCGCTGTTGATGGCGGACCAGCGGTTGAGCTCGTCCCAGTCGATCAGCGTCACCGCGACACCGGTCCGGCCCGCGCGGCCGGTACGGCCGATGCGGTGCACGTAGGTCTTCTCGTCCTCCGGGCACTGGTAGTTGACGACATGGGTGACGTCGTCGATATCGATACCGCGGGCGGCCACGTCGGTGGCGACCAGCACGTCGATGGTGCCCTTGCGGAACTTGGCCAGCGCCTTTTCCCTGGCGATCTGGCCAAGGTCACCGTGTACCGCGCCGACAGCGAAACCGCGGTCGGCGAGATCGTCGGCGACCTTCTGCGCGGTGCGCTTGGTACGGGTGAAGATCATGGTGGCGCCGCGGCTTTCGGCCTGCAGCACCCGTGCGACCAATTCGCTCTTGTCCAGCGCGTGCGCCCGGTAGACGAACTGCGCGGTGCGATCGTGGACCGCGGAATCGTGCGGCTCTTCGGCCCGGATATGCGTCGGGCGGGTCAGGAATGTGCGGGCGAGGGTGATGATCGGACCCGGCATGGTGGCCGAGAAGAGCATGGTCTGCCGTTTATCCGGCACCATGCCAAGAATGCGTTCGATATCGGGCAGGAAGCCCAGATCGAGCATTTCGTCGGCTTCGTCAAGGACGAGGACGCCGACCTTGCCGAGGATCAGATGCTGCTGATTCGCCAGGTCCAGCAGACGGCCAGGCGTGCCGACGACGACATCGACACCCGCGCGCAGCGCCTCGATCTGCGCCTCGTAGGGGCGGCCGCCGTAAATGGAGACCACCTTCAGCGGGCCCTGATGGTTGGTCAGGTATTTGCTCGCGTTCTCCAGGTCCTTGGTGACCTGAAGGCAGAGCTCGCGGGTCGGCACGATCACCAGCGCGCGCGGAGTTCCGTCCAGCGGAGTCGTGCCCGATTCGGCGGTGGCGATGCGGTGCAGCAGCGGCACACCGAATCCGAATGTCTTGCCCATGCCGGTGCGGGCCTGGCCGATGAGATCTTCACCGGCGAGCGCCAGCGGCAGGGTGAGCTCCTGGATGGCGAAGGTGCGTTCGATTCCGATCTCGCCGAGCGCGCGCACGATTTCCTCGCGTACGCCCAATTCGGTGAATGTCGGGGCGGTATGGGTTTCGTCCAGTTCTGCGGTCAGCAGGGTGTCCGCCAGTCCCGGTTCCTGTTCGACAGTGATCTTGCTCAGGGTTCGTGCCTTCCTCGTTATCGCGTCACGCGCGCACGAGGCGTGGGGCGGACCGGCCGGTCCGCGACGACCACGTATCCGCCTGTGATACTCACCGGCCGGCTGCCGGATGTCAGCGGTACCCGCCTGATCGGGGGCTGCCTGGGAGACATCGGCGCGGCGCTTCGGTGACGCGGATCTGGTGCGCGCACATTTTCCGTGGACATCGCCTTACGCACCGGGCCGACGGCTGTGTCGGACATGATCGGGTAACTCGATCGGGCGCGAAATTTTCGTTGTCCGTGGTGATTGTAGCGTGATATTGTGCTCGGCCCGAAAAGGCGGCGTGGAAAATGGCGCGGCAATAGTTGGTTTTCCGTGTACACGCCGACGAACGTGGTGCGCGACACGGTAATTCATCGGGCGTGGCGAGTCGGTGATATCGACGACAGTCCGGCCCTCGGACGCCCTCGCGCCATGCCTTGAGCGTTACCGCCGGTACCGGATGTGAGACATTCGTGTGGTGAGCATCGCAGACACCGTTACCCTCGCCGCGCGCAACGCTTGGGCGCTGACCTTCGGCTCCGGTGTGGCCGATCCCGCACCGGCATCCTCGACGGTGCTGTGGGACCAGCCGCATCGCAAGCTGCTGCGCTTCGACGGGGCCGAACAGCGGCCCGAACCCGAGTCCGCGGTGCTGCTCGTGCCCCCGCTCGCCGCCCCTGCCACCTGCTTCGATCTGCAACCGGACCAGAGTCTGGCGCGTTTCCTGCTCGAGACCGGCCGTGCGCCGTACCTGGTCGACTACGGCGAGATCACCTTCGCCGATCGCAGGATGGGTTTCGAGGACTGGATCGACGACATCCTGCCCGAGGCCGTGCTGAGGGCCTCCGCCGATCGGGGCGGGGCGCCCGTCGACCTCATCGGCTGGTCGCTGGGCGGCACGCTGTCGCTGCTGACGGCCGCCGCGAACGCGCGGCTGCCGATCCGATCGGTCACCGCGGTCGGCGCGCCACTGGACTACGACAAGATGACCGGTATCCCGCAGCTACGCGCGGTGGCCAAGCTGACCGGCGGCCATGCCGTGTCCACCGCGGTACGCGCCGCCGGTGGCGTGCCCGCCGGGCTGACCAGGCTCGCCTATCGGGCTACCGCATGGGAACGCGAGCTCAAGCGGCCGTGGTTCGTCGCCAGCAATATCGCCCGGACCGAGACCCTGGCCCGAATGGAGACCATCGACCGGTTCATGGCCGCGATGCCCGGCTATCCGGGACGGTTCTACGGACAGCTGTGGGGCAGGCTCATCCTCAACAACGACATCGGCCGGGGTGTGGTCCGGTTGGGCGAGCGGCGCATCGAACTCGCGAACGTGACCGCGCCGGTCCTGCTCGTCGGCGGGCCGGCCGACGTCATCACGCCTGCCGCCGCCGTCGAGGCCGGGCTGAACACGCTCACCGGCGCCGCGTCGGTGCGCTACGAGACCGCCCCCGGCAGCCATCTCGGGATCCTGACCGGCCCGACCGCGCGCGAGACCACCTGGACCTACTTGGACAAGTTCCTCACCACCGGGGTCTGACGCCACGCACTACCCGGCTCGCGCATCGGGGACGAACCGCGACGAGCCGTGAGCCGGGTACTACGCTGGTGTGCCATGGGAGCACAGTCACCTGCCGCGCTGGGTGTTTCGCCGACCGGCCCGGTTTCGCCGTCCATTCCCGCCGACCATCCCGGGGTGACCGACCTGTTCGCGGTGCTCGCCTACGGTGAGATCTCCGCGTTCTACCGGCTCGCCGAGGAGGCCAAGCTCTCGCCAACGGTCCGCGGCAAGGTGGCGGTGGCGAAGATGGCGGCCGCCGAAATGGAGCATTTCAACCTGCTCGAGGCTGCCCTGTCCGAACGCGGCGCCGACATCTTCGATGTGATGGCGCCGTTCGTGCGCGCGCTGGACGCCTATCACGCCTCCACCGACCCCTCGACGTGGCTCGAGTCGATGGTGAAGTTCTATGTCGGTGACGGCATCGCCGCCGACTTCTACCGCGAGATCGCGGGTGTGCTCAGCCCCGATGTCGCCGACGTGGTGCGTGACGTGCTGGCCGAGACCGGCCATTCGGAGTTCGTGGTCGACGAGGTGCGCCGCGCGGTGGCCGTCAGCCGGTCCGAGCGCGACCGGCTGACGCTGTGGGGTCGCAGGCTGCTAGGTGAGGCCATCACCCAGGCCCAGTACGTGATGGCCCAGCGCGATGAGCTCACCGAACTGGTGCTCGCCGCCACCGGCGACCTCAACGGCATCGCCACACTGTTCGAGCGCATGCAGAACAGCCATGCCGAGCGGATGGCAGTGCTCGGGCTGTAGCGCGGACCTTCCTCGCTCGCTAGCCGGGTGTGGACAACCGTGCGCGATCCGCGAGGATCACCGGAATCGCCACCACCGCGAGAACGGCTCCGATCCAGCACACCGAGGTGAGTGGTGCTCCTCGCGAGAGGGTGAGGGCCGCCAGTACCGGCGTCATGCTGATACCGAGCTGAAAGGCCGATACGGTCGTCGCGCCCGCCAGGGTCGGTGCATCGGCGGCGATGGCGAAGACCCGGCCGTACAGCGCCGGATTGAGCACGAACGCGGCGATACCGATCAGAAACACTATCGGCACCACGGCCCAGACCTGGTCGACGGCGAAGACCATCACCCCCGACAGGACCGTGATCACGGCGGCGCCGGACAACAGCGCGCGATGCGGGTGTCGATCGGAGATGCGGCCGCCGATGGAAAGTCCGACGAAAGCGCCGACCCCGAACAGCGCGAGGATTGCCGGAATCCAGACCTCGGGAACCTTGGTGATATCGGCGAGGATCGCGGCCAGGTAGTTGAACGTGATCATGTACGCGGCCGTTGTGAGGATCGTGATCGCGTAGATGCCCCACAGTCGTGGTGTGCGCATGGTGCGCAATTCTCGGGACACGCTCGGCTGCACGGCCGCGCCGCTACTGGGATCGGCGGCGGGCAGCCCGAGCATGCATCCGATCATGCCGGCGAGCGTCAGTAACACCACCGCCCAGAATCCGCCGCGCCAGTCGGTGAAATGACTCAGCAGAGTGCCTGCGGGCCCGCCGGCCACCATCGCGATGCTGAGACCGCTGACCACGACGCCGGAAGCTCGGGCATTACGGTCCGGGGTAACCAAGCTGATCGCCGTCACCGAAGCGACCGCGAAGAACCCCGCATAGGCGACTCCCGACACCACCCTTGTCACCAGCAAGACCTGGTAGTTGCCGAACAATCCGATGACGATGCCCGCCGCGAAGATCGCCTGCGTGGCAAGTAGTGCGGTACGCCGCGGCCAGCGCAGGCCGACCACCGCCAATGGTGGCCCACCGAATACGACGCCGAGCGCGAACGCGGTGATCAGCATCCCGGCCGAGGACAGCGTGATGTCCAGATCGTTCGCGACCGCGGGCAGCACACCTGCCAGCAGGAACTCGGCCGTCCCCATCGCGAAGAGGCTGAATCCCAGCAGGTACACCCCGATGGGGAGGCGGCCGGACCGCTGCACGTGTGGCGTCAGCGTTTCGGTGCTCGTCGTCATCAGCGACCACCTCCGATGGTGTATGCCTGGCCCGAGGACGCTCTGTCGATCGCATCCCGTCCGATAGCGGGCGTCGGCCCGCCCATTGCTGTTGTTGTGTCCATGGGGATCACCTCCGTCGACAGCATCACGGCGGTTTTGCGATATCGGCAAATAACCTTGCTGATTCTGGGATGGATTTGCTGCACTGTGGACCATGGATGGACAGCCGAGCGTCGACGCGGTCATCGAGCAGATTTCTCCGCGGCTACGTCGGATTCGCGAAAAGAGGGGTGTGAGCCTCGCCGAACTCGCGCGCGCCACCGGTATCTCGACCAGTACGCTGTCGCGGCTGGAATCGGCCCAGCGCAAACCGAGTCTCGAACTGCTGCTGCCGATCACCGCCGTGCTCGGCGTCCCACTCGACGAGATCGTGTCCGCACCCCGGATCGTCGACCCGCGGGTACCGCAGCGGGCATCGGGTTCGGGCGGCCGGGTGCTGATTCCACTGTCACGGCATCAGGGCGAACCGCGTGCCTACAAGATGACCATTCCGGCGCATGACGAAGAGCCGTTCGTGCGTACACACGCCGGCTACGTATGGCTGTATGTGCTGCGCGGGCAACTTCGGGTGCGGCTTGGCGATCGCGATCTCGTGATGCGGGCCGGCGAGGCAGCCGAGTTCGACTGCCGGATTCCGCATTGGTTCGGCGCGGCAGGCGGCGGGAGCGTCGAAGTGCTGAGCCTCTTCGGGAAACGGGGCGAGCGAATCCACGTGCGCACCTCGCGTCACTGACGTAGGCCGCCTATGCGTTCGTCCTTGACCAGGCACGGAAATCCGCGGGCCGGGCGCCCTACTCGTTGGCCACGCGATCGCGGACCAGGTGCAGGCCAGTGGCCTTGACCCGGTCGGCGAGCCATACGACCAGGCTCTGATCGCTGGTGGTCTCCAGTGTTTCGAACGGCACGTCCACGTCACCGAGTGCCGGATGGTCGAAACGCAGCAGCGTCGCGGTCGGCTCATTGAGTCGCTGTGGGGTCCAGCGTTCGGCGAAGGCGGGGTGGCGCCGCAATGTATCGATGGTGTCGCGCAGTGCGTCGTCGGCGGGCCAGCGCACCATCGCGCGGTTGAGTGCCGCCGCGAACGCATCCGCGGCCTGCGGCCAGTTCCGCAACACCCGGTGTGCGGCCGGATGGGTGAAGGTGAACCGGGCGAGGTTGGGCGAGGAATCGTCGAGCAGCCCGAGCGGCGCCGCGAAATCCGCCCAGGCGCCATTCCAGTCGAGCACGTTCAGCTGTCTGCCCACTACGAAGGCGGGTGTCGGTGCGAGAGCACGCAGGATCTGCTGAACGGTCTCCGGGACCTGCTCGGGCTCGGCGTCCCCGCCGGGGCAGCGCGAACCGTCGGCGGCGGTCAGCGCCAGGATGTTGAACTGGTAGCGAGCCTCGCCGCGCAGCAGCAGTGCGTCGGCGAGCGCTTCGACGACCGCGGGTGACGGATTGCTGTCGCGTCCCTGCTCCAAGCGGGCGAGGTAATCGGCGCTCACCCCCGCCAGCACGGCGACTTCCTCGCGGCGCAGCCCGGGCGTCCGGCGGCGGCGCCCCTCGGGGAGGCCGAGATCACCGGGGCGCAACTCCGCGCGCCGGGCGACCAGGAATTCGGCGAACCTGCTTCGTGCCATGACATCCATCGTGCCTCGTCGGGGGCCGGTTATCCGCGCCCTGCCAGGTCCAGGATAACGACGGTCTGGTTACCGGACTGCGGTCCGGTCATGGTGGATGCCATGACCACTACTCCCGAAACCACTGCCGCCACCCAGCAGCTGCGATCCGGCTCCTGGACGCTCGACCCGGCCCATTCGGCCGTCGGCTTCACCATTCGCCACCTCGGCATCTCGAAGGTGCGCGGCGGATTCAGCAAATTCGAGACCGAATTCGTCGTCGACGACACCGGCGCCGCCACCATCGGCGCCACCATCTACCTCGATTCCTTCGACACCGGCAATGCCGATCGCGACGCCCATATTCGCACCGCCGACTTCCTCGACGTGGCCAACCGGCCGACCCTCACCTTCCGTGCCACCGGGCCGGTACAGGTCACCGAAACCTTCACCGTCGAGGGCGAGGCGACGCTCGGCCAGATCACCAAGCCGGTCGCCCTCGAGGTCGAATGGGGCGGGGTCGGGGAGTTCGGTGCCACCGGCGACAACCACGCGGGCTTCTCCGCGACCGGCACGATCAAGCGCACCGATTTCGGTGTCGGCGGCCCGCTGCCCGGCATGCTCAGCGACGCGGTGAAGGTCGAATTGGAGATCCAGCTCGTCGAGCCCAAGTAGCCGGTCACCGCAGGCGTGGCACTGTTCGCTGACAGCGCAGGCGGTCAGGTGCCTGCACGCTGCGCGGCTGCATTAGCCTTGGTGCGACAGCACACGACTCTATGTTCGGAGGTTGGCCGTGGAGGTCAAGATCGGTATTTCGGATAGCCCGCGCGAGCTCGTCATCACCAGCTCGCAGACCCCGGACGAGGTCGAGGCGCTGGTGTCCGGTGCCCTGAGCGGTGATCGCGGTGTCGTCGCGCTGACCGACGAGAAGGGTCGCAAGTTCCTGATCCAGGCCTCGAAGGTCGCCTACGTGGAGATCGGTACCGCCACCGGCGGCCGCGTCGGCTTCGCCGCCGTCTGATCTGGGGCTGTCCCGCCTCTCCGCGTTTCTTGGCCAGACTGAGAGCCGCGAGACCAGCGCGGGCGGCCGGCGGTTCGGCGGCGGGCCGTTTTGGGGGTACCCGGTGAGTTACCCTCTTCTCCCGTTGGCAAGGCTGTCTCGGAGATGATTTCGGCCCCCACCAAGCTTACTGGTGGGGGCCGAAACTCTGGCCTAAATACTCGGAGAGGAGGTCCAGCTCGGGTGCAGTGGCACGTGGGACAGCCCGCCCCATGCCAATGCGACCGTGGTGTCGACGGCCTCGTCCTTGGGGATCGGACGGTCGGCCTCGAGCCAGTACCGCGCGGTGAACTGGCTCGCGCCGACCAGGCCGACCGCGAGGATGCGGGCCCGGTACGGGTCGAGGCCGGAGTCATGGGCCACCAGGTCGAAGACGGCGTCCACACACGCTTCGGTGGCCTGTTCGACGCGACGCTGCACCTGCGGCTCGCTGGTCAGGTCCGATTCGAAGACCAGCCGGAAGCCCTGCATCTCGTTGTCGACGAAATCGAAGTAGGCCTGCACCGCCGCACGCACGCGCTGGCGGTTGTCGGTGGTGGAGCGCAGCGCCTGACGCACACTCGAGACCAACATGTCGACGTAGTTCTGCAGCACCGCGACATATAGCTCGAGCTTGCTGGTGAAGTGCTGATACAGCACCGGTTTGCTGACGCCCGCGCATTGCGAGATCTCGTCCATTCCGGCGGCGTGATAGCCACGGAGGACGAACACCTCACTGGCAGCGGCTAGCAGCTGCGTTCGCCGTTCGTCGCGCGGCAGCCGGGTGCCACGCTTGGCCGGGGTCATGGCCTCGGACGACGTTCTGCGGGACGTCATCCGGTCCACGAGGTCAGTCATTTCGGATCTCCCAGTCGATTCCCCGGCAAAAGGGGTGTGCACCGGGTTATCCACAGCACGATACCCGCTCGCATCACACTTTCCGATGGGGGTGGGAAATGCGCTCTGGCAACCGCACGGCACCGGTGAGAAATCTCCTAGTGATCAACCGGCCCGCCAATGCACGGTAGAGCGGCCTTTCGCACTGTGAGAGTCTGTTTCCCGTGACCGACCGACCGGAAATGCCGACCGGTGGCGGGCGCGATGCGCACCGCCCCCCTGGTTCCGACGACTCCGGTTCCGCAGTGTCGTCGAGTGTGGCATGGCCGGATCCTCCCGCATCCGACCGCTCCCGTCAGCCGTTGCGTGCCCGCTGGGACCCGACCGCACCGGACGAGAAGGCTCGATCGCGCGCCCCACGCCCACCTCGTGATGTGAAGAAGCAGAGCGCCATCGGCCGATTCGTTTCGACCTACGGCTGGCGGGCGTACGCATTACCGGTGCTGTTCGCGGTGACGGTCATCGTGGTGGTCGACGCGGTGCGCGCCGGCCCCGATCCGGCCGCGGCCTCAGGGGAACCCGGGTTCGGGCGGCTGAGCCCACCTGCCGCGAGCGCGGGCGTTATCGGCGCACCACCCGGTGACGGCAAATTCCCCGATGATCTGCCGACGGGCATGCTGCCGGAGGGCGGGCAGTTCGTGGAGACCGGTGCCGGGACCTGGCGGGTTGTTCCTGGGACGAGTGCCCAGGTGGGCGCGGGCGAAGAGTACGTCTTCAGCTACACCGTCGAGATCGAGGACGGCCTGGACACCTCGGGCTACGGCGGCGACGCGTCGGTGGCGAAGATGGTCGATTCCACCCTTGCCAATCCGAAGAGCTGGACCCATGACCGCAAGTTCGCCTTCCGTCGGGTGGATCAGGGCGATCCGGACTTCCGGGTCTCGCTCACCTCGCGTGAAACCACCCGCACCTCATGCGGTTTCGAGATCGAGATCGATTCGTCGTGCTACAACTCCGACCTCGGCCGGGTGGTGCTGTCGGAGGCCCGGTGGGTGCGCGGGGCGCTCGCCTTCGAGGGCGATATCGGCTCCTACCGGCAGTATCTGGTCAACCACGAGGTCGGCCATGCCGTCGGGTACCACCAGCATCAGCCCTGCGAAACCGACGGCGGGCTGGCGCCGGTGATGATGCAGCAGACCTTCGGTGTCGAGAACAACGTCATCGCCACCCTCGACCCGGATGGCGTGGTGCCGATGGACGGTAAGAGCTGCAGGTTCAATCCCTGGCCGTATCCGCGCGGCTGACCCGCCGGGCCGGTTGGCGCCCGGCATCGAGGATGCGGGACCATGGGAGGGGAAGAACGGCCGGGTCCCCGGTGTTGCACCGGTAGCGCACCCAGGCGTGCGCCCATCGCATCGTGATCGGCCCATTCGATTCGAGGAGTTCTGGACGTGTCATCACCGAAGTCCCTGCCACCACTGGTCGAGCCGGCCGCGGAGCTGACCAGGGACGAGGTCGCCCGCTACAGCCGCCACCTGATCATTCCCGATGTGGGCGTGGACGGGCAGAAGCGACTGAAGAACGCCAAGGTGCTGGTGATCGGCGCGGGTGGGCTCGGCTCGCCAGCACTGCTGTACCTGGCCGCCGCCGGTGTCGGCACGCTCGGCATCGTCGAGTTCGACGAGGTCGACCTGTCCAACCTGCAGCGCCAGGTCATCCACGGCGAATCCGATATCGGCCGCTCCAAGGCCGATAGCGCCCGCGATTCCATTCTGGAGATCAATTCCGGTATCGACGTGCGGCTGCACAAGATCCGGCTGGAACCGGACAACGCCGTCGAGCTGTTCGCCGAGTACGACCTGATCGTCGACGGCACCGACAACTTCGCCACCCGCTACTTGGTCAACGATGCCGCGGTACTGGCGGGCAAGCCCTACGTGTGGGGCTCGATCTACCGGTTCGAAGGCCAGGTGTCGGTGTTCTGGGAGGACGCCCCCGACGGCCGCGGCATCAACTACCGCGATCTGTACCCGGAGGCGCCGCCGCCGGGCATGGTCCCCTCCTGCGCCGAGGGCGGTGTGCTCGGCGTGCTGTGTGCCTCCATCGGTTCGATCATGGTGACCGAAGCGATCAAGCTGATCACCGGTATCGGCGACCCGTTGCTGGGCCGGCTGATGGTGTACGACGCACTCGACATGACATACCGCACCATCAAGCTGCGCCGCGATCCGGAACGTCAGCCGATCACCGAGCTGATCGACTACGAGGAGTTCTGCGGTGTGGTGAGCGAGGAAGGTCAGGCGGCCGTCGCCGGCTCCACGATCACCGCGCGTGAGCTCAAGGAGTTGATCGACGCCGGTAAGCCGGTGCATTTGGTCGATGTTCGCGAGCCCGTCGAATGGGACATCGTGCACATCGAGGGCGCGACGCTGATTCCGAAGGACCGCATCCTGTCAGGTGAGGCACTGTCGGAGCTGCCGCAGAACCGGCCGATCGTGTTGCACTGCAAGACCGGTATCCGCTCGGCGGAGGCGCTGGCCGCGCTCAAACGCGCGGGGTTCGCCGATGCCACGCATCTGCAGGGCGGTGTGATCGCCTGGGCAAACCAGGTCGACCCCTCGCTACCGGTGTACTGACCGGCCCGGCGCATCGCCGGCAATCTCGGCGCGGCGCCCGTTTCGGGCGCGGCGCCGGGAGTACGGTACGGCCGTGACGTCTGTGGAACCTCCCGAGCATGTGCGAGCCACGTTCGGCCTGCGCGAGGTGACGCCGATTGCGCTCGGCGACTGGGAAGGCGGCTGGCGCCTCGGTGATGTGGTGCTCAGCCCGGTCGCCGATCATGCGAGGGCGGCCTGGTCGGCGAAGGTGCGGGAATCGCTGAAGGTCGACGGGTTGCGACTGGCGCGCCCGGTGCGCGCCACCGACGGACGCTATGTGGTGTCCGGCTGGCGGGCGGACACTTTCCTGGAAGGTACGCCCGAACCGCGTCATGACGAGGTGGTGTCGGTCTCGCTGCGATTGCACGCGGCCACCGCCCAGCTCGAACGGCCGCGGTTTCTGGTGCAACCGCCGGTCGCGCCGTGGATGGATGTCGACGTGTTCGTCGCCGCTGATCGTGCCGCCTGGGAGGCCGTACCGCTGCGCAGCCTGCGCGCGGGTGGCGCGATGCCCGCGACGTCGCCGGACGGCAGGCACAGCATGGAGTTGATCGGGCAGCTGGCCACCTTGCGTAAACCGGTGCGGACCCCGGCGCAGCTGGTGCACGGTGACCTGTTCGGCACCGTATTGTTCTCCGGCGCCGACACTCCCGGCCTCAGCGACATCACCCCGTACTGGCGCCCGGCGGCCTGGGCCGCGGGGGTGGTGGTGGTGGACGCGCTGTCGTGGGGCGGCGCCGACGACGGGTTACTGGAGCGGTGGGGGGATCTGCCGGAGTGGCCGCAGATGTTGTTGCGTGCGGCCATGTTCCGGCTCGCGGTGCATGCGCTGCATCCGCGGTCGACGCCGGAGGCGCTGCCCGGTCTGGCACGCACCGCGGATATGGTTCGCTTCCTGCTCTGAACCGGTGTTGCCGATGAGATCGCCATGAGACCGGGTGCGGTGTCGTCGACGGTGACGGCGCCGCACCCGATCCGACCGGGACTCAGACGTTCGCGTACGCCAGTGACGGAACCCGCGCCACCGCGAATGCCGAGCGCAGGTAGAACCACCACGTCACGCCCGCCATCACCACGAAGGCGACCGCGTAGCCCCAGAAGGCAGGCGCCATACTGCCGAAGTTGATGTTGGACAGTCGAAGTGCCTGCTGGAGCAGGTAGCCGCCCGAGGCGCCGATCGCACCGATGACGCCGATGGCCGCACCCGCCTGTCGTTTCGCCGACGCGGCCGCTTCGCCGGGATCGAGATCGTGCGCTGCGGCGTACTTCGCGGCCTCGGCGCTGAAGATCGACGGGATCATCCGATAGGTGGATCCGTTGCCGATCCCGGTCAGCACGAACAGCAGCAGGAACGACATCAGATACAGCGGAAAGCTCTTCAGTTCCAGCGCCGCCATGATCAACGCCACCGCGACGGCCATCCCGGCGAACACCGTCAGGGTGATCTTGGCGCCACCGATCTTGTCCGACACCCAGCCACCGAACGGCCTGCTGAACGAACCGACCAGGGCGCCGAGGAAGGCGAGATTGCCGAGTGTGGTGATCCAGCCGATCTTCGCCAGATCGGGGAAGTTGGCCTTGATCAGCGTGGGGAAGGCGAAGGAGAAACCGATGAACGAACCGAAGGTGCCGATGTAGAGCACCGACATCACCCAGGTGTGCTGGTTGGTCAGTGCGAGCCGGTAGGACTTTCCATCGGATTTCGCGGTGCGCAGGCTGTCCATGCAGCGCAGTGCCCCGACGGTCGCGATCAGGATGAACGGCACCCAGACCAGCACCGCGAGCGTGATACCGAACCGGTACCCCGCCGGATCCTTGGCCGTCAGGTGGGTGCCGAAGGTGATCAGCAGCGGCAGGATCAGCTGGGTCTGCGCGACGCCGAGATTGCCGCCCGCCGCGTTGATCCCGAGGGCCGCACCTTTTTTCCCTTCCGGGAAGAAGAAGGAGATATTGGCCATCGAGGAGGAGAAGTTGCCGCCGCCGACCCCGGCTAGGGCCGCCAAGACCAGGAACACCCACATCGGAGTGTTCGGTTGGTTGACGAAATAGGCCAACCCGAGCGTGGGGATCAGTAGCATGGCGGCGCTGAACGCGGTGAAGGCGCGGCCGCCGAAGCGGGGGATGGCGAACGTGTACGGAATCCGCAGTGCCGCACCGACCAGCGTCGGGGTGGAGGTGAGGAGCAGGGCGTTGCTCACCGCCGTCGGGTCTCCCTGGCCGAGCCCGGACAGAAAGCCGAAACCGGCTGCGCCCATGCTCGTCACGACCGAACCCCAGATGACCCAGACACTGAAGCCGAGATTCTCGGCGAATACCGAGAAGGCCAGGTTCTTCCTGGCGGTGCGCGCGCCGCCGGATGCCCAGAACTCCGGATCGTCGGGTTCCCAGGTGTCGATCCAGCGTCCGCGCTTCTGATAATCGAACGTCGGTGTGTGCTTGCCGGTGTCGGATATCGCGGTCATCGGCTCCCTCTCGATCGCACTACGACCGCTCCCTCATCGCGGCAGCGCTGCCCCATTGCAGCGGTGTGGTGTCCCCGGCGGTTCCCTCATGAACGTCCGCCGGGCGCCTGAGCGGTCGAATCACAAGGTAGGAGCGTGGTGTTGCGGTCACATGGCCCGCGGTGACGTTCGCGGCAATTCCGGCTCACCGGTGATCCGGCACACCGGTGACCTATCGGTTACGCGCTCTCGCTACCCGGTGCCGGGTATTCGGCGAGCAGGGAGCCGAGGAAGCAGCGCGCGGCCTGGGCGGCGCGGTCGGCGTCGCCGTCGATGACGGCCTGCACCAGTTCGCGGTGCTCGGCGTCGTAGGAATCGCCGTACTTCGAGGTTCTGGAGCGGATACCCGCTTCGATGACCGGCAGCAGCGAGTCGTAGAACTCCAGGTACACCGCGTTGTGGCTGGCGACGACGATGGCGCGGTGCAGTTGGACGTCGGCCTCGATGGCGGCGGGGTTGTCCTCGTCCCAGGACTGACCGCGTTCTTCGAGGAGCCGCCGCATCGTCGCTATATCGGTCTCGTCGCGGCGTTGGGCGGCGAGCGCGGCGGCGGTGGTGTCGAGGGCCTGGCGCAACTCGAGGATGTCGCGTTCCTGGGCGTCGGCGAAGTACTTGGCCAGCGCGCCACTGACATCGGAGCTGGCGATCACATAGGTACCCGAACCCTGTCTGCGCTCGAGCATGCCCGCATGGACGAGTGCCTGCACCGCCTCCCGCAACGTATTTCGGCCGGTGCCGGTGAGTTCGGCGAGTTCCGGCTCGGTGGGGATACGCGAGCCGATCGCCCAACGGCCCGAGCGAATTTCGGCCCGGAGCTGTTCGGTGACCTGCGCGATGAGACTGGTGCGGCGGACGGGTTGCACCGCAACAGGGTACCGCTCGTCACATCGGCTTGCTCCCGTCATCCGGTCATCCTATGATTTCTCGGTGACCGCTACCCTGCCCGAGACCACCAGTAGCCCCGCCGGCTCGCAGACGGCGCAGCGCCGCCGCGCGCTGACCGAAGGCCGGCTGCTCGTACTCGCGGCAATCATCATGTCGGCGCTCGTCCTGCGCGTCGCGGTCACCGCCTTCAGCCCGCTGGCCGAGGAGATCGGACACGAGATCGGCTACGGCACCGCCGTCGTCGGCGTGTTCGGCATGATCCCCACCCTGATGTTCTCGCTGTCGGGTCTGCTGACGCCGCTCATGGTGCGCAGGCTCGGGCTGGAGCGCACCGCACTGGCCGCCATGCTCATGGCCGGGCTCGGCATGCTCATCCGGGTGCTCGTCTCGGGTACCGCGGAATTGTTCGTCTTCTCCGCCCTGGCCCTCGGTGGCATGGGCATCGGCAACGTGGTGATCCCGCCGCTGGTCAAACGGTACTTCCCTGACCGGCTCGCCATCGTCAGCGCGCTCTACATCACCATGGTGCAGCTCGGAACGGTGCTGCCCGCGCTGGTCGCGGTGCCGGTCGCCGAATCGCACGGCTGGCGGATCTCGCTGGGTATGTGGGCGCTGCTCGGCTTCATCGCGGCCGTGCCGTGGTTCGGGGTGCTGCGCGACCGCCGCGGTCGCGACAAGATCGACACCACCGCGCTGCCTGCCGACGGACACGCCACCACCGGAAAGGCGTGGCGTTCACCGGTCGCCTGGGGCATGGCGGGCATGTTCGGCATGACCTCGCTGACGGCGTACTCCATGTTCACCTGGCTGCCGACGATCTTCGCCGACGCGGGCGCGAGCGCGGCCTTCGGCGGCTCCATGGTCGCGCTGTTCGCGGTGGTCGGCCTGGTCGCCGCGCTGACCGCGCCGACCGTCGCCGCCCGCTTGACCAATCCGTTCCCCGTGGTGATCGGCTGCGCGGTGTGCTTCTTCGTGGCCTTCACCGCCCTGCTGGTCGCGCCGATGAGCGCTCCGATTCTGTGGGTGATCGTGCTCGGGCTCGGTCCGAGCACCTTCCCGATGGCGCTCACCCTGATCAACCTGCGCACCCGCACCCCGGCGGGCTCGGCAGCGCTATCGGGTTTCACCCAGGGTGTCGGCTACGCGGTGGCGTGTGCCGGACCCGTGCTGTTCGGCATGCTGCACTCGGCCACCGGTGGGTACGCGGCGCCGTTCGCCTTCCTCGGTGTCGCGGTGCTGGTGTTGCTGGCCGGTGCCTGGCAGGCCTGCAAGCCGCGCATGCTCGAGGACAGCTGGTCGGCCCGCTGAGTCGACGATCCGGCGCCGCACACCGTTTCCGGCGTGCGGCGCCGTTGTCCCGTGCGGCGGTTGCGCGTAGGACTTGCGGCCGAGCGTGACGCACGTCATGCTGGCAGGCGACCTCACCGCGCCGATTCGCGCGATCAGGCGATTGGACACGTCCGGAAACGGTTGCGTCATATGCCTGAAACATCTCACCCCGATTTCCCGGGATTCGTGAGCAACCGTTGATTTGACGGTCATTTCCCGCAGCATTTCGGCAATACCCGTTTCCTACCGTGGGGCCAACCGATTTTGGGAGGCCCGTTGAGCACGCTGACGCGTAACCGCAACCTCGAGCACTGGGATGCCGAGGATGTCGCGGCCTGGGAAGCAGGCGGCAAGGACATCGCCAAGCGCAACCTGATCTGGTCAGTCGTCGCCGAACATGTCGGCTTCTCCATCTGGTCGATCTGGTCGGTGATGGTGCTGTTCATGCCGACCGAAACCTTCGGTATCGACGCGGCGGGCAAGTTCTTCCTCGTGGCCGTTCCGACCCTGGTCGGCGCGGTGCTGCGGATTCCGTACACCGTGGCCACGGCGAAGTTCGGCGGTCGTAACTGGACGGTCTTCAGCGCGATCGCGCTGCTGGTGCCCGCGCTGCTGACGCTGTACTTCGTCAACCAGCCCGGCACCTCCTACACCACCTTCCTTGTGGTGGCTGCCTTCGCAGGTCTCGGCGGCGGCAACTTCGCCTCCTCGATGACCAACATCAACGCCTTCTACCCGCAGCGGCTCAAGGGCTGGGCGCTCGGCATGAACGCGGGCGGCGGCAATATCGGCGTTCCGGTGATCCAGTTGCTCGGGCTGCTGGTCATCGCCACCCTCGGCACCGACTACGCCTCGATCATCTGCGCCATCTACCTGGTGCTCATCGCGATCGCCGGTATCGGCGCGGCCCTGTTCATGGACAACCTGCGCAACCAGAAGGCGGACCTGGCCTACATGGTCACCGCGCTGAAGGTGCCGCAGTCGTGGGCCATCGCCTTCCTCTACATCGGCACCTTCGGATCGTTCATCGGTTATAGCTTCGCCTTCGGCCAGATCCTGCAGATCAGCTTCGTGGCCGGTGGTGACACCCCGATGCAGGCCACCCTGCACGCCGCGCAGATCGCGTTCATCGGCCCGCTGCTCGGTTCGCTGGCCCGCCCCTACGGCGGAAAGCTGGCCGACAGGATCGGTGGCAGCAAGGTCAGCTTGGCCATCTTCGGCGCGATGATGGTCGCTGCCGTGGTGGTCGCGGTCGCTTCCACCATCGGTGACGGCACCGCGGGTGGCCCGTCCGGTGCGGCCATGACCGTGCTGACGCTCGGCTTCGTCGCCCTGTTCATCCTGTCCGGCCTCGGAAACGGATCGGTCACCAAGATCATCCCGTCGGTCTTCGACGCCAAGTCCAAGAGCCTGGACGCGAGCCCGGCCGAGCAGGCCGCTTGGTCGCAGAACACCTCGGGTGCGCTGATCGGGTTCGTCGGCGCCATCGGCGCGCTCGGCGGTGTCGGCATCAACCTGGTGCTGCGCTCGTCCTACGCGTCCACGCAGTCCGCGACCACCGCCTTCTGGGTGTTCATGGGCTTCTATGTCGCCTGCGCCATCGTCACCTGGGCGGTGTTCCTGCGCAGGCCGAGCCTGCGGACCCGCGAATCCGGCACCGACGTCGTGGTCGAGGCCGAAGCCCTGGTTCTGGAAGCCGAGGCCGCCAACTCCACCACCCGGTCCACCAACTCGTCGGCTCGCGCCTGACACCGATCATCCACGGAGGGACAGTCATGAACTCGACAGTCGAACCCACTCAGCGCAAGACCGTGGTGGTCGCAGGCCATGGCATGGTCGGGCACCGGTTCGTGGAAGCGCTGCGTTCCCGCGACGAGGCAGGCCAGTGGCAGGTCGTGATCCTCAGCGAGGAAAAGCTGGCCGCCTACGACCGCGTCGGCCTGTCGTCCTACGTCGGCGCCTGGGACGCGAGCGCGCTCGCCCTGCCCGGTAACGAGTACGCGGGAGACGAGCTGGTCGAGCTGCGGCTTGGCCAGCGCGCCGAGTCCGTCGACCGAGCCGCCCGCAAGATCACCACCTCCTCCGGCGAGACCATCGGCTACGACGCGCTGGTGCTCGCCACCGGTTCGTACGCCTTCGTGCCACCGGTGCCCGGCCACGACAGCGACGGATGTTTCGTCTACCGCACCCTCGAGGACCTCGATGGCATCCGCGACACCGCCGCGGCGGCGGGCGAGGGCGCGCACGGTGTCGTGGTCGGTGGCGGTCTGCTCGGTCTGGAAGCGGCGAACGCGCTGCGGCTGCTCGGGATGACCCCGCATGTCGTTGAATTCAACGACCGCCTGATGCCCGCCCAGATCGACGAGGGCGGTGGCGCCATCCTGGAGAAGCTGGTCACTGACCTGGGCCTGCAGGTGCACACCGGTGTCGGCACGTCCTCGATCGAACACTTCGCCGACGCGGACCCGGCCACCAAGCTCAAGGTCACCCTGTCCGACGACACCACCATCGACGCCGCGATGGTTGTGTTCTCCGCCGGTATCCGCCCGCGCGACGAGATCGCCCGCGAGGCCGGCCTCGAGGTAGGTCCGCGCGGCGGCATCATCACCGACCTCGGTCTGCGGACCTCCGACCCGAACATCTACGCGGTCGGCGAATGCGCCGCGGTCGAGGGCATCTGCTACGGCCTGGTCGCGCCCGGTTACACCACCGCCGAGATCGTCGCCGACCGGCTGCTCGGCGGCGCGGGCGAATTCCCCGGCGCAGACCTGTCCACCAAGCTGAAGCTGCTCGGTGTCGATGTCGCCAGCTTCGGTGACGCGCACGGCACCACCGAGGGCGCGCTGTCGGTGGTGCTGCACGACGCTGCCAAGGGCACCTACGCCAAGCTGGTCATCTCCGATGACGCGCAGACCCTGCTCGGCGGCATCCTCGTCGGTGACGCCAGTCAGTACGCCGCGCTGCGACCGCTGGTCGGGCGTCCGCTGCCCGCCGAGCCCGCCGCGCTGATCTCCCCGGCCGGTGCCGAACTCGGTGCCGACGCGCTGCCCGATGACGCCCAGATCTGCTCCTGCAACAACGTCAGCAAGGGCGCCATCTGCGGTGCCATCGCCGACGGCGCCTGCGATATCGCCGGAATCAAGAGCTGCACCAACGCCGGTACCTCCTGCGGTGGCTGTGTGCCGATGATCAAGAAGCTGCTCGAGCAGTCCGGCGTGGAGATGTCCAAGGCGCTGTGCGAGCACTTCGACCAGTCGCGGGCCGAGCTGTTCGACATCGTGCAGGTCACCGGTATCCGTACCTTCTCCGAACTGATCGGCAAGTACGGCAAGGGCGCTGGCTGCGATATCTGCAAGCCCACCGTCGCCTCCATCCTCGCCTCCACCTCGAGCGATCACATCCTCGACGGCGAGCAGGCCGCGCTGCAGGACACCAACGACCACTTCCTTGCCAACCTGCAGAAGAACGGCACCTACTCCGTGGTGCCCCGGATGCCCGGTGGTGAGGTCACCGCCGAGCAGCTGATCGTGATCGGCGAGGTCGCCAAGGAATTCGACCTCTACGTCAAGGTCACCGGTGGCCAGCGCATCGACCTGTTCGGCGCCAGCGTGGATCAGCTGCCGCAGATCTGGAAGCGCCTGGTCGACGCGGGTATGGAATCGGGCCACGCGTACGGCAAGTCGCTGCGCACGGTCAAGAGCTGCGTCGGTTCCACCTGGTGCCGCTACGGCCAGCAGGATTCGGTCGGTATGGCCGTGCTGCTGGAGAAGCGCTACCGCGGTCTGCGCTCCCCGCACAAGCTCAAGCTTGCGGTCTCCGGTTGTGCTCGCGAATGCGCCGAGGCGCGTGGCAAGGACGTCGGCGTCATCGCCACCGAGAACGGCTGGAACCTCTACGTCGGCGGTAACGGTGGTCTGACCCCCAAGCACGCCGTACTGCTGGCCGGTGAGCTCGACGACGACACGCTGATCTCCTACATCGACCGCTACCTGATGTTCTACATCCGCACCGCCGACCGGCTGCAGCGCACCGCGCCGTGGCAGGAATCGCTCGAGGGTGGCATCGACTACGTCAAGCAGGTGGTCTGCGAGGACAGCCTCGGTATCGCGGGCGATCTGGAAGCGGCGATGGCCAAGCACGTCGAGGGCTACCGCGACGAATGGGCCGCAGTGCTCGAAGACGAGGACAAGCTGTCGCGTTTCGTGTCCTTCGTCAACGCGCCCGAGGAGGCCGACCCGACCATCTCGTTCGACGACAGCGGCGAACGGAAGGTTCCGGTTCTGCTGGGTCTGCCCGATATGCCCGCAGCTGCCGGCGGCGCGTAATCGGGCACGGCGTGGTGGCGGTGTGCGCCGGAGATCTCGGTCCCGCCACAACTGCTACGCCCGGGAAATGACTGCTTAACCGCGAGGAAACAGGGCGCCGGTACCAATGAGTAAGGCGTTTGGAGGAGAACCCCGATGACCGTGATCGAAACCACCGGCACTGCCCCGGCCACCACTGGATGGACCCAGGCCTGCCGTCTCGACTACCTGATCCCAGGCCGCGGCGTTGCGGTGTTGCTGAAGGGCGGCCGCCAGGCCGCGCTGTTCCTGCATTCCGACGGCTCGGTGTACGCCGTCGGCAATATCGACCCGTTCGGACGTGCCGCGGTGATGTCGCGCGGGATCGTCGGCGACCGTGCCGGCGTGCCCGTGGTGGCCTCGCCGCTGCTCAAGCAGGCGTTCTCGCTGATCGACGGCCGCTGCCTGGACGACGACTCGGTGTCGCTGCCGGTCTACCGGGTGCGCGTCGACAACGGCGTCGTCTCGGTATCCAACGAACCCGTCGTCGGCGGTACGGACGCGGACGGATCGGCATGACGACTCCGGACGCGGGCGCGTCGCTCGCGGGTTTCACGGTCGGACTGACGGCCGCCCGGCGTTCAGAAGAGTTCGCCACCCTACTCACCCGGCGCGGCGCGGCCATCATGTCGGCGCCCGCCATCCGCATCATTCCGCTTGCCGACGACAACGAGCTCGAGCGGGTGACCCGCAGGCTCGTCGACGATCCGCCGCAGATCACCGTCGCCACCACCGGCATCGGCTTCCGCGGCTGGATGGAAGCTGCCGAGGGCTGGGGGCTGGCCGAACAGCTGCGCGACACTCTGGCCGGTACCAGGGTGGTGGCTCGCGGCCCGAAAGCCAAGGGCGCCATCCGCGCCGCCGAACTGCGTGAAGAATGGTCACCCGCGTCCGAGTCCTCGGCCGAAGTGCTCGACCATCTGCTCGCCGAAGGCGTGGAAGGTGTGCGGATCGCGGTGCAATTGCACGGCGCGACCACCGAATGGGAGCCGGTTCCGGACTTCTGCGAGGTGCTGCGCTGCGCGGGTGCCGATGTGGTGCCGGTGCCGGTGTACCGCTGGACTCCGCCCGACGATCAGGGCCCGATGGACCAGCTGATCGAGGCCGTCGTGACCTCCAGCCTGGACTGCGTCACCTTCACCAGTGCCCCGGCCGTGGCGTCGATGTTGATGCGCGCCAAGGAAACCGGGCTGCTGGAGGGGTTGCTGCACGCACTGCGTGGTCGGGTGCTGGCCGCATGTGTCGGCCCGATCACCGCGGCGCCGCTCGAGGAGCTCGGAGTGCCGACATCCCAGCCCGCGCGGGCACGGCTCGGTGCGCTGGCCCGTCACGTCGCCGAGGAATTGCCACGGCGGGCCAACCGGATCCATGCGGCCGGGCACACCATCAGCGTGCGTGGCGGCTGTGTGGTCGTCGACGGCACCGTGCGTCAGCTCGCCCCCGCGCCGATGTCGTTGATGCGTTCGCTGGCGCGCCAGCCCGGCCGGGTGGTGTCGCGGGAGGACCTGCTCTCGGCATTGCCCGGCGGCGGTGACGACACCCATGCCGTGGAGACCGCGATCGCCCGGCTACGTGCGGGTCTCGGCACGCCCAAAGCCATTCAGACCGTGGTCAAACGCGGCTACCGATTGGCGCTCGACCCGGCCGAATGTACCGACAACAACCCGCGTCCCGTGGTGCCCGGAGTCGGAACGCCGACCCGGGCACCACGCTTTGCGCAGGCGGTGACCTGGTGAGCGCGCCTGCGCTGGTGCTGGTGGCGCACGGCACCCGCAGCACCAAGGGCGTGCAGATGATCGCGAGCCTGGCCGAGGCGGTCGCGCGCGAGCTCGACCGCCCGGCCCTCGACGGCAGCGTCGACGAACTCGGCGGCGTGCCGAGGGTGCGCACCGCGTTCGTCGATGTGCTCGGGCCTTCACCGTCGGAGGTGCTGCGAGATCTGGCCGACCGCGCGGATTCCGTTCCGGCCGTGGTCGTTCCGGCGTTCCTGGCGTCCGGCTACCACGTCTACCAGGACGTGCCCCGCGAGATCACCGAGAGCGCCCACCCGGCCGTCGCGGTAACACCCGCCATGGGGCCCGACCCCGCGCTGGCCAGGATCATGCAGCTGCGGTTGCGTTCGGCTGGTTGGCGTCCGGGCGACGCGGTGGTCTTCGCGGCTGCCGGCTCCTCCGACGCTCGCGCCCGTCAGGACGTCCGCCGCGCCGCAGGCATGCTCGCCGAACACCTCGACAGCCCCGTCCGCATCGCCTACGTCGCCACCGGCGCACCCCGGGTGCCCGAGGTCGTCGCGGAACTGCGCGAATCCGGTGCCGAGCGCGTCTTCATCGCGTCGTACCTGCTTGCCCACGGCCTGTTCCATCAGCGGCTGTACGAGGCGGGAGCCGACGGCGTCGCCGCGCCGATCGGCGTCCACCCGGCGGTGGTGCGGTTGATCGCGGATCGGTATCGGGTCGCGGCCAGGGAATTGGTACAGACTCGGGTCCGCTGAGCGCCGTTGCCGAGTGGTACATGACTGCGGTTCCTACTCGACGTTCGCTGCGGCAATGTGCCATTCGATTCTGTGGTCGGGGTGGGATCCCGCGCGGACACGCTCGATGAACACGCCGATCATTGCGGCCGACGCGCCGTGACCGCGTGATAGAACACCAGATATGTACCGGCTCCCGCGATGCCTGGTGTCCCTTCTCGCGCTCAGCGCACTCCTGCTACCCACCGCGATGGTGTCGGTGATCTTTCCCGCGCCCGCGGCCGCCGCGCCCGGTGAATCCGCGATTCTGTCGGTGCGCCCGCTGGGGGGCCGGGAACTCGAGGTCGTTGTCCATTCGGCTGCCATGAATCGGCCGATCACCCTGTGGATGTCGCACCCCGGCGCCGGTGCGCCGACGCTGTATCTGCTCAACGCGGTGGACGGTGGTGAGGACGGTGGGCCGTGGACCCGGCGCACCGATGTGGCGCAGTTCTTCTCGAACAAACATGTCAACGTGGTCGTGCCGATGAGTGGGCGGGCCAGCTACTACACCGACTGGCTCGCCGACGATCCGGTGCTCGGCCGCAATCAGTGGGAGACGTTCCTGAGCAGGGAACTTCCGCCGCTGCTCGCGGACAGGTTCCAGACGACCGGACGCAACGCCGTTGCGGGCCTGTCGATGTCGGCCACGTCGGCACTGAACCTGGCGATCCGCTCGCCCGGCCTCTACCAGGCGGTCGGCGCGTTCAGCGGTTGCACCAGAACCAGTGACCCGATGGCCGTCGCCACGGTGTTCTCCCAGCTCGGTGTCTTCGGGGCCAACGCCGCCAATATGTGGGGGCCGCCCGGACATCCGGCGTGGGCCGACCACGACCCCATGCTGCACCTCGACCGGTTGCGTGGGCTCGCGGTCTACGTCTCATCCGGCAACGGCGGACCGGGCGCGCACGAAACCCTTGCCGCGCCCGATATCAACGGCAACCCGGTCAAACTGGCCGATCGCATGCTCGTCGGCGGTGTCATGGAGACCTTCGTCAGCGGGTGCACCCGTCCGCTCGTCGACAGCCTCGCTGCTCAGCGCATCCCGGCGACGGTCAACCTGCGGCAGGGCACGCACGCGTGGGCGTACTGGCAGGACGATCTGCATCAGTCCTGGTCGGTGTTCGCGCCTGCACTCGGGGTGTAGGGCCGTCAGGAGCAGCCCCGCCGCCTCATTCCCAGGCGAAGCGGGGCTGTTCCATGTGATCGACCCTGGTGTTTCTGCGGTGCAGCGCCACCTCACGGAACTGATACATGATCGCCGCGGTCGGGGCGTGCAGGTGACCGCCGAGCAGCGGCAATCGGATGAGTGGCCGATCGGATCCGGCGATCCGGCCGAACTCGGGCGCGACATCGAGTTCGGTGAACGAGATCCGGTGCACGATGGCCACTTCGTCGGGATTCGGTATCACGCCGGGATCGTCGCCGACCCACACCACCACCGGCGTCATGATGTAGCCGGATCTCGTGGGGTAGTCGTCGAGCTGCCCGAGCACATCCGATCGTTGTAGTTCGACTCCCAGCTCCTCGTGTAGTTCGCGCAGCGCCGCCGCGACCGCGTCCTCACCGGCGTCCAGCCTGCCGCCCGGCAAGGCCAACTGTCCGGCGTGGGCACGCAGGGTCGGTGCGCGTTCGGTCAGCCAGATCGCGGGCCCCGCAGGGGAGGTCACGACGGCGATCGCCACTGCGGCGGGCTTGTGATCATCAGGGGCGACGGTTCGGCGGGGGAACAGGCTCAGTGCGTCGGCCAACGCCGTTCTGGTGTCGTCATCGGACAAGCCTGCCCATTGCTTCGCGCCGCCCTCGGACATCCCGCGCACCTCATCGTCGTAAGAACTGTCGTCGCCGGCCGCGGCTGTGAGGAGCTCCGAGGCGTCCTGCTCAGGAGCAGCCGATATTCATCCGACGATATAGTGCCGGTCGAATCTCGCCGAGCAGCCCCGAGGGTTCGCTGTGTGGGATCGGATCGGTGCTCCGCGACTGAAGACGCACGACCGGCGCCGGTCGATCAGATTGTCAACAGGTCGTGCTCGCCGAGGTGGACTCGGGTGCCGTACCGAGCGCTGATGTCGCCGAGCCGGTCGCGCAACCATCGCGTCTGCGTCGTTCCTGCGCGCTGCAACCGCATCCGCCGGACGCACAGCGGAAGCATCCGCACCGTGGTTTCACCGTCGACGGTGACCAAGTACAGAAGCCGCAGGTCGGGTCGATACGTCTCATGCCCGCCGATGCCTTCGTAGTCGTCGATGACGTCGCCGCAGCCATACAGGATGGGTTTACCGCGGTAAACCTCGATCGGCCGTGGGTGGTGTGCCGAGTGCCCGTGCACGATATCGACCCCCGCCTGGATCAGCCGGTGTGCGAATTCCTGTTCGCTCCTGCTGATCCCATAACCCCAATTCGGCCCCCAATGCACCGACACGATCATCACATCGCCGGTGCGCCGGTGAGCCGACAGCTGCGCGGCGATCTCGTCGGCGTGCCTGGCCGACGGATGGTCGATCCACCACAGCCCTGATCGGTCGGATTCGGCCGCCCATGACGCGGGCGTTCCGCTGGTTCGTGCGGCCACCGAGACGATGACCACTCGATGCCCGCCCACCAACGGCACGATCGCCGGTGAACGGGCTTCGGCCGGCGTGCTACCCGCACCCACCGGCTGGATGTCCGCATCGACCAGCGATGCCAGGGTGTCGGCCAGACCGCGACGTCCGAAATCGAGGGCGTGATTGTTGCCGAGCGCGCAGGCGTCGGGCCGAATCGCGGTGAGGGTCGCGATATTGCCGGGATGCATCCGGTAGTGAATGCCCTTGTCCGGTTCGAAGGCGCCGTCCGCGGTGATCGCGGTCTCCAAATTGAGCAACCGGACATCTGGCGCGAGATCGTCGAGGATGCCCGGCACCTCGCCCCACGGCCACGCGAAGTCGACCGGGTGTGGGATCCGACCATTGGCGCGCTCGGCTGCCTCGACGTAGTGCCGAGCGTCGCGTACCCATGGCTCACGCAGCTCGGGGCGCCCAGGATGCGGCAGGATCTGGTCGACGCCACGCCCGAGCATGACGTCCCCGCCGAGCAAGACCGTGACCGCCATCGCGACCGGCGCCGACCGTTCAGTCCAGGTCGTACGCGGTCGGATGCAGCGGCTCGTACAGGCCGATCTCGCCTGCGCCGGGCACGGTCACCCTGGTGACCCGGCCCCACCCCGCCTCCTCGACCTGATCAGCGACCTCGACACCCTTGTCACGCAGGTCAGCGATAGTTTTCGCGAGGTCGTCGCACATCAGATACAGCTCGACGCGTCCACTGTCCGGTGGACCGGTGGGATGGACCGCCAGCTCGGCGGGCGGGGACTTGAAGATCAGCCAGCCGTGCCCGGCGTCCACGGTGGTCAGGCCGAGGACGTCCCGGAAGAACGCTCGCGCCGCCTCGGCGTCGCTCGCGTAGACGATGGAGTGCGCACCGGTAATCATGTCGAAACGCTATCAGTGCTCGATGTCGGGGTGGACCGTTTATGCCTGGACGCCATCCGCGGACTGCGGTCGAAATCTCGAGGAAGTCCGTCGAGATGTGTCGATCCGGCCGGCCCGGCTCCGACCACCGGACGACAGCACGCCATTACCGAGTGGAGGAGAACATCATGTCCAGCATCAACACATTCCTGTGGTTCGAGAGCGCGGCCGAGGAGGCCGGCGAGTTCTACGCGTCGGTGGTGCCGAACTCGCGAGTCGTCGAGATCAGCCGCAATGGCGACGGGTCGGCATTGGTCGTCGCACTCGACCTCGACGGGCAGGCCGTCACGCTGATGAACGGCGGGCCGGGCCACCCGCATACCGATGCGGCCTCACTGCAGATCGTCGTCGACTCGCAGAAGCAGCTCGACCGGTTGTGGGATGCGCTCACCGAGGGCGGGGAACCCGGCCCGTGCGGCTGGCTCACCGACCGCTACGGACTGTCTTGGCAGGTGGTGCCGTCGGTGCTGCCCAAGCTGATGGGTGGTGACGACCCCGCCAAGACCATCGCCGTCGGCACGGCCCTGCGCACGATGTCCAAGCTCGACGTGCGGGCCTTGCAGGACGCTTACGACCGCGCATGACCGGTCGCGACATCCTCGGTCCGGCACCGATCCGGGCCGAGGATGTCGGTGCCGGGGTCCACACTGTGACCCATGGCATACGACGAGGAATTGGCCGAACGCATCCGGGACCTCATCGAACCCGGGCCGACGGTCAGCGAACGCAAAATGTTCGGCGGTCTGTCCTTCCTGGTGGGCGGCAATATGGCGCTTGCGGTCAGCGGCAAGGGCGGATTGCTGGTACGGGTCGGCGCCGAGTTGAGTGAGCAGATCGTCGAAGACGAGGCCGTCGCCCCCGCGATCATGGGCAGTCGCGAAATGACCGGCTGGGTGCGGGTGACAGCGTCACATGTCGACGACGACGCCAACCTGCGCGAGTGGGTCACCCGCGGCGTGGAGTTCGCCCGCTCACTTCCGCCGAAGGCTTGACGCTCCGGCGCGCAGGCCTTCGGCACATGCGCGTGCCGCTTGCAGGTCGTTGTCGTCGGGATGGCCTTTGCGGATGCCGCCGACGACTTTCAACGGCAGCCAGGTGTCGAACCCGCGGCAGCTGAAGGTATCGACCACCTCGAAGCCCTTCTGCTCGAGTTTCCCGGCGAGGCCGCTGAGGTAGCGCCGGAACGGCGGTTCCGGAAATCCGCTGGTGGCGAAGACGAAGGCCTTGCTCCGCTGCTGCGTCGCGAGCGAGGCCACGAGTGCGCGCAGCTCTGGGTAGACGTCCATATTGCGAATCCCCGAGCCGAAACCCACCAGATCGTAGGAGGCGAGTTCGGCGGCATCGACCTGTTGCGGATCCACCACCCGAGCCTGCAGCACCTCGCCCATGACCTCGGCGATTCGCTTGGTGTTGCCGTGCGATACCGATGCGCACACGATGATGGATTTCATGTCGAAGGCCCTTCGCTTGTGTGTTCAGCGGGGGGACGTTCGAGTCGGGCGACGGGCCCCGCCCCCTCGGAGCCCATGGACAGCCTACCGGGTGCTCGACGTGCTCCAGGCTGGAACATCGTTGTCCTTCCGAGGGTTTGGGACCGCGTGCTTCGACCTCAGGCGGAATGTACGGTTTCCCGCGAGGTCCGGCTCGGCCAGCGCGGGTGTTCGGCGTCGATGACGAACTCATGGGTGTGCTGGAACAGCCGCTCGCTCACCTGGATGGCGTCGGTCAACCGGGCCGGGTCGATGGTGTCCACGTCGTGCAGGTGGGTGATCACAGCAGGGTCGTGCCTCGGCCACGCGCGCAGCGCCACGAGCACGCCCGAGGCGGCGAGTGCTATCAGGGTCGCCCAGGTGATGGTGAACCCAACTGCGGTGGTGAGCCATCCGGTGATCGGGTAGGTGATCAGCCAGGCCACGTGGGAGAGCGAGAACTGGGCGGCGAACAACGCAGGGCGGTCGGCCGGTCTCGATGAGCGCCGCAGCACCTGACCGGTGGGCGTCAGCACCGCGGCCGTGCCCGCACCGATTGCCGACCACACCGCGAGCACCGCACCCCAGCGCCAGTCGCCGGTGGCGGCGGCGGACAGGACGACAGCCGAGCCGAGTCCGGCGAGCAGGACGCCGGCGCCGGTCAGCATGACGGGCCGGGCTCCGACCCGGTCGAGCACACGGGGCAGCGACAGCGCGACGACCATGGTGCCGAACCCATTGGCGGCCAGCAGCATCGCCACACCGGACTGCGCACCGCCGAGGGTGTCGCGCACATAGTTGACGGTATCGACCATGATCACCGAGCCTGCGGCCGCGACCACCAGATTCAGGCCGACCAGCCCGCGCAGCCGCGGGGTGGCGGCGAAGATTCGCATACCCACCGAGATGCGTCCCAGGAACGACCCGTCCGTAGTGGCGCTCGCGTCCGGTATCCGAGTGGCGATCACCAGCAGCGCCGACACCATGAAACCGATGGCGGTACCGACGAACAGCCAGTGGAAGCTGACCAGAGCCAGCGCGGCCACGGCGAGCACGGGGCTGAGCAGGGTCTCCATCGTCGCGATCAGCTGCGAGGCCGACAGCGCCCTGGTGTACTCGCGCTCATCGAGCACAATGTCGGGAATGATCGCCTGGTAGGTCGGGGTGTAGGCGGCCGAGGCGGTGTGCAGTACTGCGATCAGAACAAAGATCTGCCAGACCTGGTCGACGAACGGCAGCGCGAGCACCACCAGTGCCCGGATCGCATTGAGCCCGACCAGCAGCAGCCGTCGCGGGAACCGGTCGGCGTAAGCCGCGACGATCGGCGCGACCGTGACGTAGATGAGCATCTTGATGGTCAGCGCGGCACCGAGGACCGCCGCGGCGCCGGCCCCGGTCAGCTCGTAGGCGAGCAGGACGAGCGCGACCGTGGTGAGCCCGGTCCCGAACAGCGCGGATACCTGGGAGATGAACAGCCGCAGGTAGTCGCGGTTGGCGAACAACGAAGTGATCATCGGGGCCCCGCTTCCTACGAAGTCTATTATCTACGCATGGATGCAGATAGCAATAAGCTGCCGCGTCGCATTCCCGACGATGAGCTCGACTTGGTGGTTGAGATCTTCCGCATGCTCGCCGACGGCACTCGAATCCGGGTGTTATGGGCCCTGACCAGCGGAGAGCTATCGGTCAACGAACTCGCGGAGTACGTCGAGAAGGCCCCCGCCTCGGTGTCCCAACACCTGGCCAAACTCCGTATGGCCCGCCTCGTCCGCACCCGCCGCTCGGGCACGACGGTGTACTACAGCATCGAGAACGCCCACGTCCGGCAACTGGTGATCGACGCGATCCACAATGCGGAGCATGCGGGGTCCGGAGTGCCGCCGCACCATCGCGCCGATCCGGATGTGCCATCGCTCTCTCATCGAGTCGTCGACGGGTGAAGTGATGCGGCGGTCCCGAATTGATCGCCATATCGCGATCACGCCGACTATCCGGAATCCGGACGAGCGCCGCGAAGGTGTCGTCCCAGGCGCGATGCAAAAGGCCGAGACCGCTTCCTTGCTCGGCTCGACGGGCTGTTCGGGTTCCAGCCTGGCGTTGTCGGCGATCAGCCCAGTGCGCGCCGTGGCCGAGCCTTTCCAGCCTGATCGCGAAATCACGATCAGGCTGCGTGATCGTTAAATCGCGATCATGGAGTATGATCGTGGAATCGCGATCACGATGGCGGAGGTGAAGGCTGTGGCACATCGCAGAGCGCGCATCCGGAGTCCCCACGACCTCGGGCTGGCAATTCAGCAGGCCCGACTCGCCCTCGAATGGACGCAGCGCGACTTGGCGGGAAGGGTCGGCTATCCGCAGAGCGTGATCAGCGACATGGAAGGTGGCAAGCACACTCGTTATGCCGAGCGATTGTTCGACCTGCTCTCCGAATGTGGGGTCTCGCTCACGGCTGAATGGGATGACGACGAGTGAGGCGCCTGGCTGTCGAGCTGTACGGCACACTGGTGGGAACGCTGGAAGGTACCGACAGAGCGTCCGCCGACTTCCATTCCGATCCGAATGCTATTGACCGCTTCGGAATCAACAGTCATGTGTTGTCAGCGTCGATCCCACTTTCTCCGAAACCCAGCCGTGCCAAGGCGAAACGACGTCGCAGTTTCTTCCAGGAGCTGCTGCCAGAAGGTGATCAGCTGACCGCCATGAACATTGCGGCTGGGTTGGCACCTGGAGATGACATCGATGACTTCGCCGGCATACCGGCTTTGGTGATCGAACGATACGACCGTGACCCCGCCACGCCTGGCGGGCGGATACACTAAGAGGACTTCAACCAGGCACTCGGAGCTTCTGGTGCTGCGAAGTATCAGGAATTAGGTGGTGTTGTCAGCCTCTCGCGGGTGGCCGATGTCCTGAAAGTTGTCGGTGCAGCGAGTGATCGAGCCACTCTTGCTCGGATGGTTGTGTTCGCGGTTGCGATCGGAAATCTCGACATGCATGCGAAGAACATCGGTTTGATCCATCATCCTGATAGCTAGGCACGGCTGGCTCCGACCTATGACGCGGTGCCACATACGCATCTGACCGGGAATGACGGCCGAATGGCATTAGCTGTCGGCGGTGAGTATCGGCACGCTGCGCTCACTCGTGATCATCTCGTGGCCGAGATCGAAGAATGGGGCCTACGAGCCGCATCCGACCTCGTCGACGGGGCTCTTCACCATATGCGAGAAGTACTTGCCGTGGAGGTTCCCGCGCCGTCGGTGCGCGAGCAGATGCACGACCGCATCCGGCTGTTCACCGACAATCTTCTGGCCGGACGGATGGCCGGATGCGGCTCCGCGGCGTGAGCGGCTCACGCAACCCAAACCAGGCCGGTTGGCCGAGCTACCGCCACCGCTCCGGCGTCACCGGTGAATCCCATGCCCGCGAGTACCGGCGCTTGTCCGGTGCCGCGACTTCCTTGCTGCGGTACACCACATAGGGCCGCACCAGATACCCGATCGGGGCGCTGAACATGTGGACCAGGCGGGTGTAGGGCCACAGGGCTACCAGGGTGAGGACGACGAGGCCGTGGAGTTGGAACGGCCAGGGGGTGTCGACCATGAGTTCCGGCTGGGGGTTGAGGGTGAACAGGCTGCGGAACCAGGGGGAGACGGTTTCGCGGTAGTTGTAGGTGCCGAACAGCAGGTTGGCGCCCCAGGTGTTCATCAGGCCGGTCACCAGTGCGGCGGTGAGCAGCGCGTACATGAGCTTGTCGTTGGCGGTGGTCGCCTTGCGGACGGCGGTCACCGTGAAGCGGCGGTAGAGCAGGATGCCGACACCGGCCAGCACCGACAGCCCTGCCACCGAACCGGCGCCGACGGCGATCAGGTGGTAGGTGTGCTCGTTGATGCCGACCGCCTCGGTCCACGACTCCGGGATGAGTACGCCGAGTACATGTCCGCCGAACACGCCGACCATGCCGAAGTGGAACAGCGGGCTGCCCAGCCGCAGCAACCGGCTCTCGTAGACCTGCGAGGACCGGGTGGTCCAACCGAATTGGTCGTTGCGATAGCGCCAGATATGGCCGAGCACGAACGAAGTGAAGGCGATATAGGGCAGGATCAGCCACAGTTCGGTCGGCAGGTGCAGTGGGGTGTTCATCGGCGGCCTTCTGCTTGTGCGAACATCGTCGGATCCATGGCGAAGGGGTCGAGGCCGACCTCTTCCTCCGGCGGGCCCTGGGCGGCGAGCTCGGCGATCTTGCGCCGGTCGGCGGTGGTCAGCGGCGGCAGAGTTGCGACGACGGCCGCGAGCACGCTCGCATACGGGGAACCGTTGTCCGACAAGGACAACCGCAGCAACTCCAGCACTGGAACATGCTCACCGAGCAGACGCTCGCCGCCGATCGTGTCGACGGTCGCCGCGAATTCCAGCAGCACCGGCAGATGGTCGGGCAGTTCCTCGTCGCCGAGTTCGACTCCGGCGTGCCGGTAGGCGTGCTTGAACCGCAGCAGCGCCATTCCGCGCTTGCGGGTGTCGCCGTAGGCGTAGAAGGTGAGATGCAGGCTGGCTCGGCGACGCATATCGAAGGTCTCGACATACTGCGCGGCCAGCTCCAGTGCCGGTGTCGCACGCAGATGGTCGATCACGGCATCGAGTGGAAGCCGCATCGAATCCGGTAGCTGCGCCACGGCATCGGTCAGCTGATCGAGCACCTTCAGTGTGTCCGCACTCGGGTAGTCCAGCAGCAGGGCGGCTGTCCGCCACACCAACCGCCGATCGCGGTCACTCAGTGCGACAACGGCTTCCGGTCGTCGTCGAATCCTCAACAGGGACATGCCTGGCCCCCATCCATCGGTGGTCGCATGGCGTGCGAGGCGCGCCTCGGCCGGGCGGGGACCACCGCAGGCGTGCGAGCGCCCGTCGGCGCCGGTGCCGAGCCGAACGGGTGCCGCGACGACGCACCTGCCTCGGCCACCGGATGCACCCGGCCGGGCGCGAAGCTACGCGTCAGCGCGGGCAAGACGCTCGCGGCACAGCCATGCGGCTGCCGCCGGATCATGGCCGTCCGCCCGTCGCGCTACCGGAGGTGTCGGCGAGTTCGCTGCCGTTGGCGCTGGTGACAGCGTTGCCGTTGCCGTTGCCGTTGCCGTTGCCGTTGCCGTTGCCGTTGGCGGCGTGACCATTGCCTTTCACATCCGCACCATTGCTTTCGGCGCTCCCGTTGGCACCCGGCAGCAGCCCCGAGGTGCTCTTCCCATCCCAGTTGAGCAGGTTGATCCGCCCCGACTTCTCTTCGGGCGCCGCCTCATTGGTGTCGGCGAGCTGGAACTTCTCCACCATCTGGTCGAAGGCGGTCATACCGGGTCCGCCGTCGGTATCGAGCGAGCAGCCGGTGGCCAGCGAATCCAGTTCGTGCGCCTTGGAGGTCGCGCCCTGCGGGATGACGTAGCGGTGCTCGTATTTGGCGATGGCAAGCAGCCGGTACATGGCCTCGATCTCCTCCGGCTCCAACCGCACCGACGGCGCGATCGACGGATCCGGCTCGACACCGAGGTTCACCGACCGCATGAACGAGCGCATCGCCGCCAGCCGTTGCAAGGAGGCCCGCACCGGGCCGATCTCACCGGCGGTGAACAGTTCGGCCAGGTACTCCACCGGAATCCGCAGCGCGTCGATGGCACCGAACAGGTTGCCCGCGTCCTCGGCGTCGTGCCCGGTTTCCGAGAGCACGTCCACCACCGGTGACAGCGGCGGCACGTACCAGACCATCGGCATGGTCCGGTATTCGGGATGCAGCGGCAGCGCGATCTGATAGTCGACGATCAGCTTGTAGACCGGCGAATCCTGTGCGGCCTGAATCCAATCCGGCGAGATACCGGCCCGTTCGGCCTCGGCGACTACCCGCGGGTCGTGCGGGTTGAGGAACACACCGAGCTGTGATGGGTACAGATCCTTGGTCTCGGTGACCGACGCGGCCTCGAGCACGGCATCGGCGTCGTAGAGCATCACGCCGATGTAGCGCAGGCGCCCGACGCAGGTTTCCGAGCACACGGTGGGGATTCCGACCTCGACGCGCGGATAGCAGAACGTGCATTTCTCCGCTTTGCCGGTTTTGTGGTTGAAGTAGATCTTCTTGTACGGACAGCCGGTGATGCACTGACGCCAGCCACGGCATTTGTCCTGGTCGACGAGCACGATGCCGTCTTCGGCGCGCTTGTAGATCGCACCCGACGGGCACGACGCGGCACACGAGGGGTTAAGGCAGTGCTCGCAGATGCGCGGCAGGTAGAACATGAAGGTCTCTTCGAACTCCAGTTTCACCTTGTCCTCCAGCTTGCCGAGCAGCGGGTCCTTGCCCACTTGCTCCGGGCCGCTGCCCAGGTCGTCGTCCCAGTTGGCGCCCCAGGTGACCTTGGTGTCCTCGCCGGTGATCAGCGATTTGGGCCGGGCGACCGGTGTGGTGTCGGTGGCCGGGGAGGACAGCAGATTGTCGTAGTCGTAGCTCCACGGTTCGTAGTAGTCCTCGACCGTTGGCAGGTCCGGGTTGGCGAAGATGTTGAGCAGCCGCTTCATTCGCGAACCGGATTTCAGGGTCAGCTTCCCGCGCTTGTTCAGCGCCCAGCCGCCCTTCCACTTCTCCTGGTCCTGATATTGGCGCGGGTAGCCCTGACCGGGCCGGGTCTCCACATTGTTGAACCAGACGTATTCGGTGCCACCGCGATTGGTCCATGCCTGCTTGCAGGTGACCGAGCAGGTGTGGCAACCGATGCACTTGTCGAGGTTCATGACCATCGCCAGCTGTGCCATGACGCGCATAGTTAGTACTCCACTTCCTGGCTACGCCGACGAATGGTGGTGACTTCGTCGCGCTGGTTTCCGGTCGGCCCGTGGTAGTTCAGGGCGAAGGACTGCTGGGCGTAGCCGCCGATGAGGTGGGAGGGTTTGATCATGATCCGAGTGAGCGCGTTGTGGATACCGCCGCGCTTGCCCTTGCCGTTGAACGGCTTACCGGAGGCCGCGCTGTCGTCGGGGCCCTCGATGCGCGGCACGTCCACCGCCCGGTCCTGGGCGTGGTACATGAACACGGTGCCCTCGGGCATCCGATGGCTGACGATGGCGCGGGCGACGACCACACCGTTGCGGTTGATCGCCTCGATCCAATCGTTGTCGGCCACCCCGATCTTGGCGGCGTCCTTGTCCGACATCCAGATCGTCTGACCGCCGCGCGAGAGCGTCAGCATGTGCAGGTTGTCCTGGTAGGCGGAGTGGATCGACCACTTCGAGTGCGGGGTCAGGTAGCGGACTGTCACCCCGCGTTCGCCGACCTCGCCGACATTCGGTTCCCGGAACAGCGCGGTCATATCCAGGGGCGGCCGGAAGATCGGCAGCTGCTCACCGAGTTCGATCATCCAGTCGTGGTCGAGGTAGAAGTGCTGGCGTCCGGTGAGGGTGTGCCAGGGCTTGAGCCGCTCGGTGTTGATGGTGAAGGGGGAGTAGCGGCGGCCGCCGGTCTCACTGCCCGACCATTCCGGTGAGGTGATGACGGGCACCGGGCGAGCCTGAGTGTCGGCGAAGGTGATCCGCTTGCCCTCGTGCTCGGCGGCCAAATCGGCCATTCTGGTGCCGGTGCGCCGTTCCAGCTCCTCGAAACCCTCGACCGCGAGCCTGCCATTGGTGGTGCCAGACAGCGCGAGAATTGCCTCCGCGGCGTGGGTGTCCTTGGCAAGCGACGGGCGTCCTTGCGCCACACCGGACACCACCGTGCCGTTGACGCCTGCCAGGTATTCGACCTCCTGGTCGGGCAGGGTGGTGACGCCCTTGGTGGTCAGGCCGAGCGTTTCGACCAGCGGCCCGAGCGCGGCCATCTTCTCCGCGATCTTGCCATAATCACGTTCGACCACCACCAGCTTCGGCATCGTCTTGCCCGGAATCGGTTCGCATTCACCGGCTTTCCAGTCCAGCACGCGACCGCCGGCCTGGGCCATGGCGTCGGGCGAATCATGCTGGAGCGGCACCGCAACGATGTCCTTGCGGACGCCGAGATGCTTTTCCGCCATCCAGGAGAACCCGCGCGCGATCCGGTGGAACGCGTCGAAGTCGGTCTTGGCCTCCCACGGTGGAGAGATGGCGGGCGAGAAGGCGTGCACGAACGGGTGCATATCCGTGCTGGAGAGGTCGTGCTTCTCGTACCAGGTGGCGGCGGGCAGCACGATATCGGAGAACAGTGTGGTGCTTGTCATCCGGAAGTCCAGCGACAGCAGCAGATCGAGCTTGCCGGTCGGCGCTTCCTCGCGCCAGTGCAGCTCCTGCGGACGGACACCGGTGTCGTCGGTCGTTTGCAGGTTGGAGCCGCAGCCGAGCAGATGCTTCTGGAAGTACTCGTTGCCCTTACCGGAGGAACCGAGCAGGTTGGCGCGCCATACGGTGAGCACGCGAGGAAAGTTCTCCGGTGCGTCGGGGTCCTCGCAGGCGAAGTTCAGTTCACCGGATTTCAGGCCGTCGACCACATGATCGGCCGCCGACTTACCGGCCTGCTCGGCCTCATCGGCCAGGTCGAGGGGGTTGCGGTCGAAGGTCGGGTAGGTCGGCATCCAGCCGAGACGGCTGGCCAGCGCGATATTGTCGGCCGCCGTGCGTCCCGTGAACCGGCCGTCGCCGAGTGGGGAGGCGAAGGTATCGGAGGTGAACGGGTCGTAGCGCCACTGATCGTTGGTCAGGTACCAGAACACGGTGCCCTGCATCTGGCGCGGCGGACGCTGCCAGTCCGAGGCGAAGGCCAGCGTGGACCAGCCGGTCACCGGACGGCACTTCTCCTGGCCGACGTAATGGGCCCAGCCGCCGCCGTTGACGCCCTGGCAGCCGGTGAGCAGCGTCAGCGTGAAGAACGCGCGGTAGATCTGATCGGAGTGGAACCAGTGGTTGGTGCCCGCGCCCATCAGGATCATCGAACGGCCACCGGACTTGTCGGCGTTATCGGCGAACTCGCGGGCGATGCGCGCGGCCTGCTTGGCGGGCACGCCGGTGATCGATTCCTGCCAGGCCGGGGTGTAGGGCTCGGAGGCGTCGTCGAAGCCGGTGGGCCAGCTACCGGGCAGCCCGCTGCGGGCGACACCGTAC
Organism: Nocardia cyriacigeorgica; assembly: GCF_010868145.1. Lineage (GTDB taxonomy): Bacteria > Actinomycetota > Actinomycetes > Mycobacteriales > Mycobacteriaceae > Nocardia > Nocardia cyriacigeorgica_D. Next base: position 28,880 of record NZ_JAAGUY010000025.1, on the reverse strand, counting down.
TGGGCCAGTAGAAGGTCGAAAACGGTGGTGACGCGCTTGCCCGCCAGGAACATGGTCGGGACGCCGCGGGTCAGCACATCGGGGGTGTCGGTGTCGAAGCGCGGGAACTGCACGGCCGCAGCGTCATCGGTACGGCCGTGCAGAGTCAGCAGGGGATCGACGTCCCCCAGATCGAGATTCCAGCGTCCGGTGCCGTCCTCACCGAACCGATCGCCGAGGGAACCACCCGGCACCACCGGACTACCGTCGGCATCCAGCAACACCGTGCGGAATTCGGCACTGTCGGAATCGCTGCCGAGATCGGCGGATGTCAGGAACTTACCGGGGACGAAGACGCCGTCGCGTTCATCCAGGGTGATCAGGTAAGGCAGGTCGGTGTAGCGCTTGATGTAGTCGAGGAACCGCGGTGTGCTCTTCTCCACGAAGAATTCTTTGAGCACCACATGACCCATGGCCATGGCCAGCGCGGCGTCGGTGCCGGGACGGGCGGGCACCCATTCGTCGGCGAACTTGGTGTTATCGGCGTAATCGGGGGAGACCACCACGACCTTCTGGCCGCGGTAGCGGGCTTCGGTCATGTAGTGCGCGTCCGGGGTGCGGGTCACCGGAACGTTGGAGCCCCACATGATGAGGTAGCCGGCGTCGAACCAGTCGGCCGATTCCGGCACGTCGGTTTGGTCGCCGAAGACCTGTGGTGAGGCCACCGGCAGGTCGGCGTACCAGTCGTAGAACGACAGCATCGATCCGCCGAGCAGCGAGATGAACCGGGCGCCGACGGCATGGCTGACCATCGACATGGCCGGGATCGGCGAGAATCCGGCGACGCGGTCCGGGCCGTACTGCTTGATCGTGTACACGTGTGCGGCGGCGGCGATCTCGGCGGCTTCCCACCATTCCGCGCGCACGAATCCGCCCTTACCGCGAGCGGCCTTGTACGCCTTGGCCTTCGCGGGATCTTCGACGATCTCGGCCCAGGCCAGTACCGGGTCCTTGAGCCGCGATTTGGCCTCGCGGTACAGCTCGAGCAGCGTGCCACGCACATACGGGTAGCGCACCCGCGCGGGGGAGTAGGTGTACCAGGAGAACGACGCGCCACGCGGGCAGCCGCGCGGCTCGTATTCGGGCTTGTCCGAGCCCACCGAGGGATAGTCGGTCTGCTGCGACTCCCAGGTGATCACGCCGTCCTTGACGTAGATCTTCCAGGAACACGACCCGGTGCAGTTGACGCCGTGGGTGGAGCGCACGACCTTGTCATGGGACCAGCGATCGCGGTAGAACTCGTCGGCACTGCGGCCACCGGTCTTGTGCAGCGTCCGATGATCGGCCGATACTTCGCCCTTGGTGAAGTATTTGCCCAGCCGCAGCAGCGCGTCGCCGGCGTCGGGCCTGTGGGCCGAATCGGAGGGCGCGGAACCCTGAGTGCGTGAATTAACCACGACGCCCCCTTCGAGCGGTGAAATCGGGCTGATGTCCCGACTGTAAGGAGGTCACGACCGGCGTCCAAACGAATCTCTCACAGCGCGCAAGGCACCATTGTGAGCTGTGAGGTCGGCGCAACCCGAGCGTCATTCCGCAGGGTACGAGTACTCCCGTGCCATCCGGTCCGACCTGGGGAAACCTGCCGCGGACGGTAGGCGAACGGCGCGCCGACGGGCGGTTCCGTGAGCATCGGTGAAGCTTTGGAAACCACCGCTTCTCGGGCGCTTTACATTTGTTAACACGGCGAAAGTGGCGGGCGCCACTCCCATTCGCCGAATAATTGCCGAATATTGATCATGCACGCGATATTCTGCGGTGGTGGCCGAGTTCGAAGCACGAATCGAGTCCGCGGTCGGCGGCGGTGCGTACGTCGCCGTGCCTGCCGAGGTGATCGACGCGCTCGGCGGTGGCGGACGGATCCCGGTACGCGCCCGCTTCGACCACATCGGCTACACCGGGTCGATCGTCTCGATGGGCGCAGGCCCGTGCCTCGGCATGCTGATGGCGATCCGCAGTGAACTCGGGAAGGAACCCGGCGATCTGGTGACGGTCACCGTCGAACGTGATACCGCCGAACGGACGGTGGACGTCCCCGACGACCTGGCGGCGGTCCTCGAGACGGCCGGCCTGCGGCCACGGTTCGACGAGCTGTCCTACTCCAAGCGTCGCGACGCGGTACGCCGGGTCACCGAGGCCAAACGCGAGCAGACCCGCGTCAACCGGATCGACACCATCGTGCGCGACCTGGGCTGATCGACAGGACTCAGCCGGGTAGCGGCAAGAACTCCACCAGCGCGCCATCATGAGCATCGGCGGGGACGACAACCATGCCGTCACGCCCGAGCAGCCCGCCCAGATGTGCGGTGCGGACCGCGGGCTCGCCGCGCCAGCCGCCACGTGGGTCCGCAACGGCGGGCACGATCCGGGGGACCTGGCCCGCGATCTCGCTCGCGTTGTGCAGCGGACCGAGCAGTGGGTGTGCCGGTGGCGAGCCGGTGCGGCCTTCCACCAGCGACCCGGCCAGGGCGGTGAGCACCGCGACTGCGGCGAACGGGTTTCCTGGTAGGCCGAGAACTGTTGCGCCCGTGCTTAATTCGGCGACAACGGTGGAACCGCCCGGTCGGAGCCGTAAACGGTGCACCAGGACGTGGGCGTCGGCGCGGCTCAGGGCGGCGCGGAGCTGGTCGGCGGCGCCCGACCCGGTCGCCCCCACGACGACGAGCAGATCGAAACCGTCGGTGCCTGCGAGCACCTCATCGAATCCGTGTGGGGTATCGCGCAGATGTACGCGGTCGACGGTGCGAATACCGTGTCGCGCCAACAGATCCGGCAGGATCGGGCCGATCGAGTCACGGGTCTGGCCGCCGTGCAACGGGCCTGAGGCGCGGATCTCATCGCCGGTCATGATGATTCGAGCCCGCACCGGACCGCGGACGGCGGCCTCGGGGACCTCGACGGCCGCAGCGGCCGAGATCAAGGCGGCCGTCACCGGGGCGCCCTCATCGGCGATGAGATCACCACGGTCCAGGTCTTCGCCGCGGCGGCGAATATCGCTGCGGATCGGGGAGTCCGGCAGTCGGCGCAGCTGGTGGTCGTCGGTGACGCCGGCGAATTCGTCGCGCAGGACACCGGTGGTGCCATCGGGGACGTGCGCGCCGGTCGCGATGCGCACCGCCTCACCGGGCAGCAGCCCGACCGGACGCTGTCCTCCGGCGAATCCGATATCGGCGCGCAGCCGCCACGGACCATCGCCCGCGACGGCGTAACCGTCCATGGCCGAGACATCGAAGCGTGGCAGCGGCCCGGCCGCCCGGATCGGCGCCGCCAATGCGGCGCCTGCCACCTCGAACAGGTCGGTGTGATAGGGGGTGAGGCGAGTGAGGTTGTCGCGCAAGGTCTGTCGCGCTTCATTCAAAAGCAGCGGCGGCCGCTGATGGCCCGGATCGTGCCCGCCGTCGATGACAGCGCGCGCCGCCCGCACCTCCTCATCGGTGTCACAGTCGGTGACGCCGTCCAGCGTCACCATCACCGTGTCGTCGGGGACCAGCGCCTTCATCGGCTGATTGACCAACGAGTCCAGCCGCGTGAGCCTGGCTGTCAGCGCGCTGCGGCGCCACACGCCGATCAGATACTGCGGACGTCCGGACTCGTCGGCCGCGAACACCGCGTCGGCGCCGGATTGATCGCTGCGCCGCAGCAGGTCGGCCACCGCCCACTCGGTCAGGAACGGCAGATCCGCGGCCAGCACCACGACCCGCGGTGCGGCCTCGGTGCCGAGCGCGCGTAGTCCCGCTCCGATCGCAGCCACCGGTCCCGCGCCCGGCGGCACCTCACGCACCTGCCGGACAGTCGGGTCCAGCTCCGGTCGATGCGGTCCGACGACGACGGTCTGGACGCATCCCGACACCGCCCCCAACGCCACATTCAGCATGGATCGCCCGCCGATGACGATCGCCGGTTTGTCGACACCACCCATCCGGCTCGCCCGGCCCCCGGCGAGCACGATCGCATCGGCAGCCGTCACCGGCCGCGATCCTCGCTGTGGTTCGACATGTGTCCATGCTAGTTCGACGATCAACCGCCGCCGTGCGGCCCGCGCCGTCGGATGGGTGCGGACCGATCAGATCGGCGAGCTGTCGTTGGCGGGGGCGAGCAGGCAGAATTCGTTGGTTTCGGGGTCGGCGAGCGGCAGGCCCGGTTCGGCGCCGAGCGGTTCGATCGTGCTCGCTCCCGCGGCACGCAGCCGGTTGACCTCGGCGGCCGGGTCGTCGGTGGGAAATGCCGTCACATCCAGGCGTAGCCGGTTGCGACCCTGTTTCGTCTCGGCGGTCTGGACGAATTCCAGCCAGGAACCGAGACCGGTCGGCGAGCGCAGGCCCGTCACCGGTGGGCCGCCACGCGCGACCGGCCACCCGGAGGCGGCCGACCAGAACTCCGCCAACCGCTGTGGATCCTTGGTGTCGACGACGATGGCGGCCACCGCGCCGGTGTCCACGTACTCCTCGCGTGGTTCGAGCACACAGAATTCGTTGCCCTCCGGATCGGCGAGCACCATCCACGGCACCTCGCCCTGCCCGATGTCCACTGGCCGCGCGCCGAGCGCGAGCGCCCGGTCCACCTGCATACGCTGATGATCGGTGGATCGGCTGGCCACATCGAGGTGAATCCGGTTCTTGCCGTTCTTGGCCCGGGACGCGGGCAGGAAGGTCAAGGCCAGGTCGGGGCCCGCGGCGTCCGGCGCCGCCACATCGACTTCACCCGGCCGATCCAGCGTCACTGTCCAGCCGAGCAGCCGAGCCCAGAAATCCGCCACCATACGTGGCTGGTCCGCATCGAACACCACACACGCCAGACGGGTGGTCATGACTCCACGGTAGCCGCAGATCGGGAGGGCAGGGGCGAATTGTCTGTGACCCGGGGTTCTGTGCGGGAACGGTCTGCCTGGCCGGCGACACCGCTACGGTGCGAGGTCGTCAGGGAAGGAGAATCGGACGGTTCGCAGATTCACTCGGCCGTCGTGCACCGGGACGCCCTCGGACGCGAGCAAGCGCAGTTGTTTGTCCGCCAAGTGAGATGCCGGACGGCCTGCGGCGCCGAGGACACGGTGCCAGGGCAGGTCCGCGGAGTCGGTGCGCATGATCCAGCCGACGGTGCGCGGGGTGGACAGCCCGGCGGCCGCGGCGATGTCGCCGTATGTGGCCACCCGGCCGCGTGGGATCGACGCGACCAGATCGCGGACTCGTTCGATCTCGGCGTCGGAGGTGGCCATCAGAGCACGGTGCGGATGAGCGTCGCGGTCTCCGCGGGCAAGGCCTGGGCGACCATATGGTCACAGTCCCATTCGTGCACGGTCAGGTGCCGGCCCATATGGGCGGTGATGGCCTCACGGAATTCCGGCGTGACGAAGGGGGGATCGACCTTCATGGCCTGCACGAGCACCGTCGGCAGATCTTCGGGTGGCAACACGAAGTGGCGGGCCAGCTGTCCCCAGTAGGAGTTGATCGCGGGCAGGCTCATGCGCCAGCCGACCCGCCCGTTCGCGGTGGGCATCAGGTGCTCGTCCAGTTCGGCCCGCAACAGCTCGGGGGCGACATCCCCCCAGCCGGTGTGCAGTTTGTCCATCCGCGCCTGCTCGACGTCGTCGTAGTCCTGGGAGGCAAGGGTGGACACGGCGATCTCGTGCAGCCGCGTCGGGTCGAGGGCGATGGCCGGGTCGAGCAGGATCAGATCGCGGGCCAGTTGCGGATGGTTGCGCACCAGATGCAACGCGCAGGCGCCGCCGAACGAATGCGCGACCAGTACCACCGGCTCGTCGGTCTCCTCGGCCAGCAGCTCGACCAAATCCTGGACGATCGTCTCGAAATTCCAGGGTGGCAGCGAGGTCGAGCGGCCGTGTCCACGCAGGTCGGGGGCGAGGATCCGGACATCGGGCAGGAACCGTTCGGCCAGATCGGCCCAGCGCCTGCCGTGACCGGTCACCCCGTGCAGGGCGAGCACCACCGGGCCGGTGCGTGGGCCGAAACGGTGAACGTGAAGTGGGGGCACGGTGACATTTTGACGGTTGACCGATTCGGGCGCAGCACCAGGCGGTGCGGCGCCGACATCGGGTGTGTCGGCCTCGTCTGTTGCAATAGCCCACGTGGTGCGATCGGATAACGCGGTGCGGCTGGTTCGCCGGAAGGTGGCGGCGCCCGGGCCAAGGGTCTGGGGCGCCGACGTTCGCGCGTTGTTCGCCGCCGCTGCCGATCCGGGCGCGGTCCGGCCGGGGAACGGTATGTGGCAGGTACTCGGCGGGCCGGGCGCCGGCAAGACCTCGCTGCTGGTCGATGTGGCGGCCGATCGGATCGCCGCGGGTGCCGATCCGGAGTCGGTGCTGTTGCTCGCGCACTCCAAGAACGCGGCCGCGGTGGTGCGCGACGCGATTACCGCGCGATTGTCGGCGCCGGCCGAGAGCAGCTCGGCGGGGGAGCAGAAGGCTTACGGCGCGGTCGTCACCGATCACGATGATTCACTCTTCGAACCTCCACCCGATCCGGAGGCGCCGTGGGATGGGGAGGGCCTGTTCGCGGTCGATGAGCTGGATGCGGCACTCGAGTGGCCGGGCGTGGAGCCGGAGATCAGCCCGCTCGGCGCGGCCCCTCGGCACGGGTTGGCTCCGGAAGCCGCCGCGCCGGTCCCAGATCCAGAGACCGACCCGGCGCACTTCCTCGGTGTTCCCGGCGCGACCAGAGAACCCCTGGTTCGCACCATCCACTCCTATGCCTTCGCCGTCCTGCGTCGCCACGCCGTCGCCCATGGCAATCCGCCGCCGCGCTTGCTGACCGGCTCGGAGCAGGATGCCGTGCTGCGGGAGATGTTGCGTGGCGATCTGATGGATATCGCCGAGGGGGCGACGAATCTCTGGCCGCAGCGCCTGCATCCGGCGCTGGGACTCGCTGGGTTCGCCGATCAGCTACGCGATCTGATGTTGCGGTCCACCGAGCGTGGTCTCGGCCCTGAGGATCTGGTCCGGCTCGGCCGTGAGCGCGACAAGCCGGAGTGGGTGGCGGCGGGCAGTTTCGCCGCGCGTTACGAACAGGCGATGCTGCTGCGCTGGTCGGTGGGAGTGGCGGCGCCGGAAGCCTCCGCGCCCGCGCTCAATGCCGCCGAACTCGTCGGCGCCGCGCTCGACGCGCTGGCTACCGACGCGAATCTGCTGACCGAGGAACGTGATCGGCTGCGCTACCTACTGGTCGACGACGCCCAGCATCTGGATCCGCAGGCCGCGATGCTGGTGCGAGTTCTCAGTGCGGGCGCAGCGGTCACCGTGATCGCCGGTGATCCCGATCAAGGCGTGTTCGCCTTCCGCGGTGCGGATTCGCGCTTCCTGCTCGACCTCGACGTGCCCGCCCGGCAGCGAATCGTGCTGCGCGACAACCATCGTGCGGTACCCGGGGTGCGGCTGGCCGTCGCCCGGGTCGCCACCAGACTGCCCGGAAGTGCACCGCAGCGGCCACGGCCGGGCAACGATGACGTCCGCACGCCTGAACAGGGGGCCGATGTCAGGGTCAGGGTGCTCGCCACCCCGGCCAAGGAGGCGGCGTTGATCGCCGACCATCTGCGTCGCGCCCATCTCACCGAGGGTGTGCCGTGGTCGCGGATGGCGGTGGTGGTGCGCTCGGTGCCGCTGTCGCTTCCGCCCTTGCGTCGCGCCTTGCTGGCTGCCGGTGTTCCGGTACGTCAGCCCGCGCTGGACACTCCCTTGGCCCGTCGGCGCGGCGCCGCGTGGATGTTGTCGTCGTTGCGAGCCATCCTCGCCTCGGAAGCGTCCGTGGCGGGTGACTCGATGGCGGGCCCGCATCGCCATGAGGCCATGTTCACTCCCGATGACGCTCTGGATCTGCTGTCCAGCCCCCTCGGCGGCGCCGACCAGATCGCCCTGCGCCGCCTGCGCCGCGGTATCCGCCGCACCGCACTCGATCTGGAACGCGTCGTCGCCGCTCGCGCGGCCGATATCCCCTTGGCGAATGCCGAACCGGCACCGGAGCCGGAGGACATCCCACCACCCCCGGATCCAGCCGGCGCCGACCTCACCCCGGAATGGACGATCGAACAGGCGTCCAGGATGTCGGCCGATGCCGACTGGTACGGCATCGATATCGACCCACCCGATCGCGAAGAAGACCGCTACGGGCTCACGGCGGAAACGCCTGATACCGATGTTGTTCCGGATCCCATCGACGATCGAGACGCACACTGGGACAACGATTCCGGTAGCGAGAATGAGATCCTCGAACGCCCAATGGAACTCGATGGCGTGCAGACTGTTCGCGCCGACGATGAGGACGGCGCCGACAACACGCCGACCGGCGCCGACCAGGGCGACCTGCCGGACCTCAGGGCCGAGCCCGCCGCCGAGCACTCGCCCTCGGAACAATCTTCCGCCGAGGTACTCCGCGACCTACTGCTCGGTGTGGGTGATGCGCGGCTCGTCGCCGGGCTCACCGAGGTCGAGTCGGCCCCGCTGCGGCGGGTGCTGACCGCGCTGGAGCGGGCACGGAAAGCACGGCGGCGTGGAGGTGGGCTCGAGGATGTGCTGTGGGCGTTGTGGACCGGGGCGCGGCTGGAGCGGCGTTGGGTCGCGCAGTCCGAACGCGGCGGCGCCGCCGGTGCGCAGGCCGACCGTGATCTGGACGCGGCGGTCGCGCTGTTCGATGCCGCCGCCGCCTACGTCGACCGGCTGCCGCGAGCCGGAATCGAGGGTTTCGTGGAATACCTGCTGCACCAGGAGATCCCGCACGATGCCGCGGTGAGAACCAATCCCGTCGAAGCGGTGGAACTGCTGAGCGCGCACTCGGCCGCGGGCCGGGAATGGGACGTGGTCGCGGTCGCCGGTGTGCAGGAGGGGATCTGGCCGGACCCGCGTCCGCGCGGCACGCTACTGCATACCGAGGACCTGGTCGACGTCGCGGCAGGCGTTCTCACCGACGGCGAACGGGTCAGTCGGGCGGCGCCGATCCTGGCCGAAGAGCGCAGGCTGCTGCTGGTGGCGTGTAGCCGTGCCCGGCGATCTTTGCTGGTCACGGCGGTGGAGTCGGTGACGGGTGATCGCGATCTGGTGCCGTCACGGTTCCTCGCCGAACTGCTCGGCCATGACGACGACAGCGAACCGGGCGCGCTCCCGGTGGCCGATCCCGGTCGCGCACTGGTCATGGGGTCACTGGTGGCCGAATTGCGCGGTGTGGTCTGCGATCCCGAGGCCGACCCGGACCGCAAACGCCGCGCCGCACGGCATCTGGCCCGCTTGGCGGAGGCGGGTGTGCGCGGCACCGGCCCCGACGACTGGTACGGCATCGCCGAACTCAGTACCGAACAGCCTCTGTGGGACGACGACGAATCCGCAGTGGCCCTGTCACCGTCGACGGTCGAGTTGTTGCGCACCTGCCCGCTGCGCTGGGCGCTGGAACGGCACGGCGGCACCGATGGCGACAACCCACACGCGGTCAAGGGCAATCTGGTGCACACGCTGGTCCAGGCATTGGCGGGGAAGGTGCCGACCGCTCAGGTGCGGGCAGCGCTGCACGCGGTCTGGCAGTCGGTCGACGCAGACGCGGGCTGGCATTCCCGGCAGGAGCGCCGCCGCACCGAAGCCATGTTGGAAACCTTTCTGGCCTGGGTCGACAACACTCGCGGCGAGCTCACCCAGGTCGGTATCGAGGTGCCCGTGGACTGTGTGTTGCCGCCACGCGCCGATGACGAACCTCCGGTGCGCATCCGCGGCCGCGTCGACCGGCTCGAACGTGATGGGCAGGGGCGCTTCGTCATCGTCGATGTGAAGACCGGCAAGAACCCTGTCTCGGTCAAGGCCGTTGAGGACCACGCGCAGTTGGCCACCTACCAGGTTGCCGCCGCGTTCGGCGCGCTCGACGCTGATTCTGACGAATCAGACCGTGCGTGGCGCGAATTCGACGACGTGCCGGCAGATGAAGGACATTCCGGTTCCGGTGCCGCCGTTGGCAACGACCCCGGCCAGAACGACGTACCCGGCCGAATCGACGCCGCTGAACCCGGCAACAACCCGCATCCCGCCCTCGAACTCGGCGAACCAGGCGGCGCCCGCCTCGTCTACGTCGCCAAGCCAAGCACCAAGGACGGCGCGACCCAGCGCACCCAGCAACCGCTCGACGGCGAAGCCCTGCACACCTGGCGCGGCACCATCCACGATGCCGCCGCGGCGACCAAAGGCCCCAGCTACCTCGCCATGCGCAATGACGGCTGCCGCCACTGCGCCGTCGCGGGCAGCTGCCCGGTTCAGGACACCGGACGCCAGGTGACCGACGAATGAGTGAGCGAAGCGTACGCGCCCGGGTCACGCCGTGGCAGCTCGCCGAGGCACTCGGTCTGCCCCCACCCACCGACGAGCAGGCCGCGGTGATCGCGGCACCGCCCGGCCCGACGCTGGTCGTGGCGGGTGCGGGTGCGGGCAAAACCGAGACGATGGCGGCGCGGGTGGTCTGGATGGTGGCCAATCGGCTGGTGCTGCCCGATGAGGTCCTCGGCCTGACGTTCACTCGAAAAGCAGCGCAGCAGTTGACCACCCGTATCCGGACCCGCCTTGCCCGGCTCGCGGGGGCACCGTTGCTGCGGGAACTCGATCCGACCGGCGGATTGCGTGCGTCGCTTGCGGGCGCGGAACCGGAGATCAGCACCTACCACTCGTATGCGGGCAGGCTGCTGACCGAGCACGGTCTGCTGCTGCCGGTCGAGCCGTCGGCGACGCTGCTCACCGAAACCCAGCTGTGGCAGTTGGCGCATCAGGTGGTGCGCGCCTGGGACGCCGATCTCGACACCGAACGCACGCCCGTCTCGGTGACCGAGGCGGTGCTGGCGCTGTCCGGTCAGCTCGCCGAACATCTGGTGGAGCCGGAGGACCTCGCCGAGGCGCACACCGAACTGGAGAAGTTGGTGCATACCCTGCCCGCGGGTCCGCGCCAACGCGGCGGGCCGAGCCAGGAACTGCTCAAGATACTGAAGGTGCAGCGCGAGCGCGTGGCGCTGTTGCCGCTGGTACGGCAGCTGGCCGAGGCGTTGCGGCGACGCGGCGCACTGGATTTCGGTGCGCAGATGTCGCTGGCGGCGCGGCTCGCGGCCGAGCATGTCGAGGTCGGTATCGCCGAACGCGCCCGTTTCCGGCTGGTCCTGCTCGATGAGTATCAGGACACCGGCCATGCCCAGCGCATCCTGCTGGCCGCACTGTTCGGCGGGCACGGCTCCGGCACCGACCGTCCGGCGGTCACCGCGGTCGGCGACCCCATGCAATCCATCTACGGCTGGCGCGGCGCCTCGGCGGCGAACCTCCCGCGGTTCGCCGCCGACTTCCCCACCGCACCGGGTGTACCCGCACCGACACTGTCGCTGTTGACCAGTTGGCGCAACCCACCCGAAGCGCTGGCGTTGGCCAACCTGGTCGCGGAACCACTGCGCAGCAAGGCGATCGAGGGGGGCGGCGTCACCGTTGACGCCCTGCGCGCCAAGCCCGCCGCCGAACCGGGCGAGGTCGCTGTCGCACTCACCGACACCGTTGCCGACGAACGGGAATGGTTCGCCACCCGAATCGCGGCGGACTGGGCCGCGCGGCACGACGCGGGTGAGCAGCCGCCGACCTCAGCGGTCCTGGTGCGCCGCAATGCCGATGCCGCGCCCATCGCCGAAGCGCTGCGTGAGCAGGGGCTGCCGGTGGAGATCGTCGGCCTCGGTGGGCTGCTGGCCACCCCTGAGGTCGCCGATATCGTGGCCACCCTCCGGTTGATCGCCGAACCAGGCGCGGGTAGCGCGGCGGTGCGTATCCTGACCGGCGCGCGCTGGCGGATCGGAGTGTCCGATCTGTCCGCGCTCGCCCGCCGGGCCAGGGATCTGTCCATCGGTCGCGGCACCGCGGGTACCGGCGATATCACCGATGGTGCCGCGCTGGCCGTCGCGCTGCGTGAGGTCGCCCCCGAACCGGCCGAACAGGCCGGGCTCGCCGACGCCATCGCCGACCCTGGTTCGCCGGAACAGTATTCGGCCGACGGGTTCCGGCGCATCGTGGCCTTGGGCCGCGAACTGGCCACCCTGCGCGAACGCAGCGGCCAGCCGCTGACGGAGCTGGTCGCCGACGTGGAACGCACCATCGGCGTCGGTGTGGAGACCCAGGCAAGGCGGGCGATGTCCGGTGCGGGAGCGGGGCGCGAACATCTGGATGCCTTCGCCGAGGTCGTCGCCGGATATGCGGGCGATTCCGGCGCATCGCTGAGCGGGCTGCTCGCCTTCCTCACCGCCGCCGAATCGGTGGAGAACGGACTGGAACCGGGTGAGGTGGAGGTTGCCAAGGACCGGGTGCAGGTGCTCACCGTGCATGCGGCCAAGGGACTGGAATGGGAGATCGTCGCCGTACCGCATGTGGTGCGCGATGTCTTCCCGTCGGGCAAGGCCTCCGGGAGCTGGCTCGGCGCCCTCGCCGAACTACCAACGACCCTGCGCGGTGACCGTGCCCACGACGACGATGGCGCCGACGGTGTTCCGGTGCTCGACCTGTCCGACCTCTACGACCGCTCCGATCTCGACCGCGCCATCAAGGCGCACAAGGCCGCGCTTGACCGCCGCCGCCTCGACGAGGACCGCAGGCTGTTCTACGTCGCGCTCACCAGAACCGAACGAGTACTGCTGGTTTCGGGCCACTACTGGTCCGATACCAGCCCGTCGGTCAAGGGACCCTCGGAGTTCCTGCTCGAACTGAAGCAGGCGAACGAGAACACCGACAGCCCCGCCTACGGTGCCGCCGAACTCGCCCGCTGGGACGATCCGCCGGACCCGGAGGCGGTCAATCCGTTCACCGACAACCCTGCCACCGCGCGTTGGCCGCGCGACCCGCTCGGCAGGCGCCGCGACCCGATCGAACAGGGCGCGCGGCTGGTCCGGGCCGCCATGACCGAACTCGCGGCGGACCCATCGGCCGGGGCCGCACCGGATGACGTCGACGGCGACGACCCCGACGGCTGGGCCGCCGATGTCGAGGCACTGCTGGCCGAGCACCGCAGTGCCAGTGTGGTTGCCGAAGAAGTGGAACTGCCCACCAGACTGCCTGCGACCGCGCTGGTGGAGATGCGGGCCGATCCGGCCAGGCTGGCGGCGCGGCTGCGTCGTCCACTGCCCTATCCGCCGAACCCGTTGGCCCGGCGCGGCACCGCCTTCCACGCCTGGGTGCAGCGGTGGTTCGCCGCCGATCGCCTGCTCGGCCTGGATGAACTACCCGGCGCCGCCGACACCGTCGACAGTGCCGACGTGGAGCTGGCTCGCATGCAGGAGTCGTTCCTGTCCTCGCGCTGGGCGCACCGCAGCCCCATCGAGGTGGAGGTCCCCTTCGAAACAACCATCGCGGGCACCGTGATCCGAGGCCGGATGGACGCGGTCTTCGCCGAACCGGACGGCCGGTGGACCGTCCTGGACTGGAAGACCGGCGCCGAACCGAACGCCGCCGACGAGCCCGCCGTCGCCGTGCAGCTGGCGGTGTATCGGCTGGCCTGGGCTCGGCTGATGGCGGCGCGCACCGGCGCGGATCCGGAGCAGCTGCTCGATCGGATCGGCGCCGCGTTCCACTACGTTCGCAGCGGTCGCACCGTCGCGCCTGCCGATCTGCCCGGCGCGAGCGAGTTGACCGAGTTGATCAGATCCGCGGCGCCCGACGACTCACCGCGAGCGCGCTAGTGATCAACGGAATTTGCAGCGGCAGCCGCAGCACCGAGATCAGCTTCACCGGCCATCCGGCCTTCGAGCTCCTCAGCGAATCCGCCGTGAACTGAACATTCGCCGGGAACACCGCGACGAACAACGCGGCCGCTAGTCGTCCGCCGAGGCGCCGGGTGCGCGGCACGGCCAGCGCGGTGGCCACACCGAGTTCGGCCACACCGGAGACGTAGGTGTAGGTGCGGGCGCGGCCGGGCAGCTTGTGCGGCACGATCGAGTCGTAGGGCTTGGGCACCACGAAATGCAGCACGCCTGAGCCGAACAACAACGCGGCCAGAGCGAGCGCCGGTCTACGGCTGGTATCGGGTTCGACGGACTCGGAAACGGCCATGCGCCCCACTCTAAGCGGCAGGCCCGGCTGCGTCTGCCGTCGTCCGTCGCGTCGAGACCGTCGTCCGGTGGGCCGACCGGGTAGGCTCCGGTGCTGTGCCGGAGGGAGAAATTATGCCGGAGCCGGTGAATTCGGCCGGAATCGGCGCCGGGGAATCAGGGAGCGGTGAGTGCGTTGCTCGATGATCTGGGTGACCGCGCGCGCAGTGGGCTGGGGCGGATGACCGACAAGCCGGACTTCGCTCTCGTGGGTGTGCTGCGCATCCCCGAAGCGCAAGCCAGCCCATGGACCTCATTGACGCGCCGGGTGCTGTTCGCGATCGGACTGCTGTTCGGCGCCGCGCTGGTGGTGTACATCGGCCGCGACGGCTACCGTGACGCCTCCGAGAATCCACTGTCGTTCCTTGACGCGCTGTACTACGCGACGGTGTCACTGTCGACCACCGGATACGGCGACATCTCGCCGGTGACCCCGCTGGCGCGACTGATCAACATCATCGTCATCACCCCGCTACGCGTGCTGTTCCTCATCGTGCTCGTCGGTACCACGCTCAGCGTGCTGACGGAACGGTCCCGCCAGGCATTCAAGATTCAGCGTTGGAGGCACAGCGTGCGCAATCACACCGTCGTCATCGGATACGGCACCAAGGGCCGCACCGCGATCGACGCCATGATCGGTGACGGGGCGTCGCCGTCGGAGATCGTCGTGGTCGACACCGACTCCGTCGCGCTGGAAGCGGCGGCCAACGCCGGTCTGGTCACCGTGCAGGGCTCGGCCTCCCAGTCGGATGTGCTGCGGCTGGCCGGTGTACAGAACGCCTCGTCCATCGTGGTCGCCACCAACCGCGACGACACCGCGGTGCTGGTCACGCTGACAGCACGTGAACTCACCAAGAGCGCCAAGATCGTGGCCTCCATCCGTGAGGCCGAGAACACCCACCTGCTGCGGCAGTCGGGGGCCGATTCGGTGGTGGTGTCCTCCGAGACCGCGGGCAGGCTGCTCGGCATCGCGACCACCAAGCCGACGGTGGTGGAGATGATCGAGGATCTGCTCACCCCGGAGCAAGGATTCGCGGTGGCCGAACGCGAGGTCGATCCCGGTGAGGTCGGCGGCTCCCCGCGCCATCTCAGCGATATCGTGCTCGGTGTCGTGCGTGCGGGCGAATTGATCAGGGTCGGCGAACCGGAGGTCGATGCGCTCGACCACGGCGACAAGCTGCTGTATCTGCGCCGCGCCGGGCGCTGATTTCACCCGGCAGCTCTCCACTAAGCTCGGGTTGTGGCATTCCAGCTCAATAGCGTTCCGCTGCTGTCTCGTTCCGCCGTCGATCGGGCCGAGGAGGTGCGCGCCGACCCGCAGGCGTTGAAGGAAGGCTGGTCCACCGCCAAACTGCTGCGGATCAACCGGCGCGGCCAAGTGCGCTTCGACGAGGGTGCGCTGGTCTTCGGCTCCGCCGTCGAGCTGGCCGCCGAACCGGATCCGGCGGCGGTGTTCCTCGGTATCGCCGATGGTGTGCATCTGTGGGCGGTGCGCGATGCCGAACTCGCCGGATCGCTGCTGGACCTGCGCGCTATGGCCGCCACCGTCGACGATTTCACCGCGGGCCTGCTGTCCACCGCGCTGGCATTGCTCAACTGGCACGACAAGGCCGGTTATCACGCGGCCGATGGCACCCCTACCCTGTCGGTCAAGGGTGGCTGGTCACGCTCCACCGAGACAGGGTTCGAGGAATTCCCGCGCATCGACCCGGCGGTGATCTGCCTGATCCACGACGGCGGCGATCGGGTGCTGCTTGCCCGGCAGCACAGCTGGCCAGAGACGCTGTTCTCACTGCTCGCAGGCTTCGTGGAGGCGGGCGAATCGCTGGAGCGCTGCGTGGAACGTGAGATGCGCGAAGAGGTCGGCCTCGATGTCGGTGACATCCACTATCTCGGCAGCCAGCCGTGGCCGTTCCCGCGCTCGCTGATGCTGGGATTCAGTGCGGTCGCCGACCCCGATCAGCCGCTGGTCTTCTCCGACGGCGAGATCGCCGACGCGCACTGGTTCACCCGCGCCGAAGTGCGGGCGGCGCTGGACGCGGGCGATTGGTCGACGCGTTCGGAGGGTGCCAGGTTGCTGCTGCCTGGTTCGATCTCGATCGCCCGCACCATTGTGGAGTCCTGGGCCGCGCTCGACTGAGCGCGGTGATCGCTATCTCAGGAGATGGCGGCCAGCGCCTGCTTGACCTGGGCCAGCGACGGATTGGTCGCCGTCGAACCGTCGGCGAACTTCACCGTCGGGACCACGTGATTGCCGCCGTTGACGCTGCCGACGAACTCGGCGGACGCGGGGTCCTGCTCGATATCGATCTCGGCGTAGGTGATTCCCGCCTCATCCAGCTGCTTCTTCAGCCTGCGGCAGTAGCCGCACCAGGTGGTCGAGTACATGGTCAGGTCGATGTTCTGCTCGGTCACGGATCGTGCAACGCCCGATGCGCCGTTCCTGTTCCGGCGGGGCCCACCGGAGGATGGGCAGTCCGCGCGGTCGGCAGGCCGGTGACATGGCAGCCGCCCCGCTGTCGGTGTGCGCTGACATGATGGAGCGCGTGCCCGCACTCGACCTCACCGCCCTCGACCCCGAGCAGGCCGCCGCCGTGCGGGCACCGCGGGGGCCGGTGTGTGTGCTCGCAGGCGCTGGCACCGGCAAGACCAGGACCATCACCTATCGGATCGCGCATCTGGTCGCCGCGGGGCAGGTCAAGGCCGATCAGGTGCTCGCGGTGACCTTCACCGCCAGGGCGGCGGGGGAGCTGCGCGGGCGGCTGCGGGCGCTCGGCCTCGGCGGTGAGGCCAACCAGGTGCAGGCGCGCACCTTCCACGCCGCCGCGCTACGTCAGCTGCGCTACTTCTGGCCGCAGGTCGTCGGCGATGTGCCGTGGCGATTGCTCGACAGCAAGTTCCCGGTGGTCGCGCAGGCCGCCCACCGTGCCGGCCTGCCATCGGGCACCGAAAGCGTGCGCGATCTGCTCAGCGAGATCGAATGGGCGAAATCCTCGCTCATCGCCCCCGAGGACTATCCGGCGGCGGTGGCCCGTCACCACCGCGACGCTCCGTTCGACGCGAACCGGATCGCGCAGGTCTACACCGGTTACGAAGCACTCAAGACCACACCGGACGGGCTGCTGCTCGATTTCGACGACCTACTGCTGCACACCGCGGCGGCGCTCGAGGACTATCCCGCCGTTGCCGACGAATTCCGCGGCCGCTACCGGTGTTTCGTCGTCGACGAATACCAGGACGTCACCCCACTCCAGCAGCGGGTGCTCGACGCCTGGCTTGGCGAGCGCGACGATCTCACCGTCGTGGGCGACGCCAACCAGACCATCTACTCGTTCACCGGCGCGAGCCCCGCTCACCTGCTGGATTTCTCGCGTCGATTCCCCGACGCCACCGTCGTCCGACTCGAGCGCGACTACCGCTCGACACCCCAGGTGGTGTCGTTGGCGAACCGGGTGATCGGGATGGCCCGCGGACGCATCGCAGGCACCCGCTTGCAGCTGATCGGCCAGCGCGCCGATGGGCCAGAGCCGACCTTCGCCGAATACGACGATGTCCCCGCCGAGGCGGCAGGGGTCGCGCGCGCCATTGCCGAACTCATCGCCGCCGGTACCCCTGCGGCCGAGATCGCGGTGCTCTACCGGATCAACGCGCAATCGGAAACCTATGAGCAGGCGCTGACCGAACGCGGCATCCCCTACCAGGTGCGCGGCGGCGAAGGTTTCTTCACCCGCGCCGAGGTCCGCCAGGCCGTGCAGGCGCTGCGGCAGGCCGCCGCGCGCGACGACCTGCCCGACCAGGCGCGCACCGGCGATGCCCTGGTCACCTTGGTTCGTGCCGTGCTCGCCCCGCTCGGGCTCACCGCCACCGAACCCACGGGGGCGCAGGCTCGGGAGAAGTGGTCGTCGCTGGTCGCGCTGGTCCAGCTCACCGAGGAGCTCACCACTCACGACGAGCGCCTCGACCTGCCGGGGTTGCTGCGCGAGCTCGCCGCGCGCGCGGAGGCCAGGCACCCACCGACGGTCCAGGGCGTCACCTTGGCATCCTTGCATGCCGCCAAGGGGCTGGAATGGGATGCCACCTTCCTGGTCGGCCTCTCCGATGGCACGCTGCCGATCGCGCACGTCCTCGCCGATGACGGATCCGTCGCCGATCAGGCCGCCCTGGAGGAGGAACGTCGCCTGCTCTACGTCGGTGTGACCAGGGCACGCGAGCATTTGCAGCTGTCGTGGGCCCTGGCGCGCAACGCGGGTGGTCGTCGGACCCGGCGCCGCTCCCGCTTCCTCAACGGGCTCGTCCCCGACGATTCCCCGGCGTCCCGCATTGCCGCACCCTCGACCGACCGTTCCGCCGACGGCACCCGCCCGCTGTGCCGGGTCTGCGCCAAACCGCTGATCGGCACCTATTCCACGATGCTCGGCCGCTGCCGCAGATGCCCGGCCGAACTCGACGTCGAACTGCTTGCCGCGCTGCACGAGTGGCGCGCGGAGAAGGCACAGGACCAGCGGCTGAAGGAGTTCAGTGTGTTCACCGACACGACCCTCACGGCTATCGCCGAACAGCTACCCACCGACGATGCAGCGCTCGCCGCGATTTCCGGTATCGGACCGCGCAAGATCGAACAGTACGGTGCCGACGTCATCGCATTGGTCAGGTCCCGCACCGCAACGAATCACAAAACCGCAGGTAGAAAATAGGTTGTCGGTTCTTCCGAGATCGCATACGGTGGGAAGCACGCACCGGGAGGGTATCTCGGCGCGGACAGTTCAGACAGATTACGAGTACAGGAGGGAGGCAGACGAAATGAACAGCATCACAGCATTCGACGTGATCGGGACCGACGTGTCCTTGTCGGCTGTTTCTGCCTCCCGGGGGATCCTCGCCATGCAGGGGATCGGTCTGTCCGGCGTCGGTGCATTCGGCACACACGTGGATAACACGCTCACCCCGATTCTCATCGATCCGCAGGACAAGCCCAGCGCGGACTGGCATCTGGCCGCTGCACCCGCAGTCGTCGGCGCCTACGCAGCCGAAACCGGTAATGAGCCGGTGCAGCTGCTGGCAGCACGCCTCCGCAACGCACACCCAGCGTCCGTGATCAGGACTCGACACAGATGTCGACCTAGGTAGGGAACTCTCCCCGACCTCCTGGCCACGGATCGCACGAAGCGAAACCGTGGCCATATTTCTCCGGCCCTTCAGCCGGCAGCCCCGGTTTCGCGGAATGAACGACACCGAACCGCTGCAAACGAGCTGAAGGAGAACGACGTGTTCACCGCAGAGAGCTGGCCGACGGCCACTACTGACGTGACATGCCGAACCGTGGCAACCGCTCCCCGTGACCAGGAGGTCACCACCACCGTGCCGTGCCGGGCCGGGGACCCGGACCTGTGGTTCGCTGAGAGCCCGGTCCAGTTGGAGCAGGCCAAGGCGCTGTGCGCATCCTGCCCGATCCGTAAGGGCTGCCTGAGCGCAGCCATGGATCGCCGTGAGCCGTGGGGCGTGTGGGGTGGGGAGATCTTCGACCAGGGTGTCGTGATCGCCCGCAAGCGGCCCCGTGGTCGCCCCCGCAAGGTTGTTGCCTGTGTTTAATTGCGGCGCCTCCGGCACCGCGTGTTCGCGGCCCCTTGGTGTCTCGCGTTTCCGCTACCGCCGCTTGCCTTCGGCTCGAGCAGCGGCAGCGGAAACGCGAGACGGGCCGCGAACTGTGCTCGGTCTCGCTTCGCTCGAAATGTGAGGTGTGACCGGCCGTTGTATCGGGTTGCGCCCGCCGGTGATCGGCGGGTTCTTTGTTTATCGTTGGGGTAGCTGAGTTTTCGGGTTGGCCACTTACGCGCTGTCGCGCTGTTCCCGGAATCCGGGCATCCAGGTCGCTGCCAGCTGCATGAACGGCACCTCGGCGTCGAGCTGGGCGCTGATACCGATCGAGCCTGCGAGCACCCGGAAGATCATCACATGGTCGGGCGGCAGCATCAGCGCACGCGCTGTCTTCATCTCCGGGCTGTTGAAGTCCGAGGCACGCCCGGCCACACGCTGCATCCACTTGCGGGTGAAGTGGAAGGAATCGGACTTGATCGGATCGGTGAACGGCCGCAGATAGTCGGCGATCTCCTGATGGGTGATGACCCGTCCGGGGATCACCCATCCGTTGTCGTGCAACAGTGCGGTGAGCTCCTCGAACTCTTCATCGACCGCCAACGCCAGGATCCGGCCGAGCAATTCGGGAAAGCCGTTGGGCAGCGGTGCGCAGGCACCGAAGTCGATCACGGCGAGTTTGCCCTCCGGGGTCACCATGAAGTTGCCCGGATGCGGGTCGGCATGCAGGAGCCCGGCCAGTTCGGGTGAGCAGAAATGGAATCGGCCCATCAGGGTGGCGACCCGGTTACGGAGTTCGCGAGTGCCTTCGGGATCGGCATTGCCCGCGGCGATGATCGCGGAAACCGCTGTGCCGTCGAGCCATTCGGTGACGATCACCTTCGGTGCGCTGGCCACCACCTTGGGTACAACGAATTCCGGGTGGCCGTCGAAGGCCTTGGCGAAGGCGCGCTGATTGTTCGCCTCGTTGCGATAGTCGAGCTCTTCCTCGGTGCGCTCGGTGATCTCGGCGAGGATCGGCTTCACATCGGCGCCGGGAATCACCGATGAGATGAGTCCGGTCATCCGCGACAGCGTTTTCAGATCAGCGCGCAGCGCCTCGTCGGCACCCGGATACTGCACCTTCACCGCGACGGCGCGACCGTCCGACCACACCGCTCGGTGCACCTGGCCGATACTCGCGGAGGCAGCGGGCGAGTCGTCGAAGGAGTGGAAGCGGGTCCGCCACTGGGTGCCGAGCTGCTGATCGAGTACCCGATGCACAGTCTCGATCGGCATCGGTGGCGCCGCCGCTTGCAGCTTGGTCAGCGCTTCCCGATAGTGCTCGCCGAACTCCTCGGGGACTGCGGCCTCCATGACGCTGAGCGCCTGGCCGAACTTCATCGCGCCGCCCTTGAGCTCGCCGAGGACGGTGAACAGCTGCTCGGCAGCCTTCTGGTTCAGCTTCGCGTTGATCTCGCCCTTATCGCCCCCGGCCAGCTTCCTGCCGAAACCTACGGCGGCTCGTCCAGCGATCCCGAGGGGAATCTTGGCTAACTTCGCATTGCGGGAGGAGCTGCGGCGCACGATCTCGGACACGTACCCATCATGGCCGACCGGGCCGCTGCTGTGCCATTGAAATCCACTGAGAATCCCGCTTTCGGAGTGGTGCGCGTCACATCGAACCCTCGGTACCGGGACGGATGTGCCGACAAACACAGCGCGCGTGTGGCGCCCAGTGCCGGATGTCGAGCCGGTACGAATCCAGATCCAGCTCCAGCTGAGCCTCCAGAACGGCCGGTGGCCGCCGGGCCGAACACGCGATGATCGACTCCAGTTCGCGCAGCGCCAGCGCCGCGGTGGCCTCGATTCCGGAGCGGGAGGCGTGTCCGACCCGGCCGAGCAGTTGCGCGGCCAGGCGTGGCCAGTCCGGGTCGTAGTCCGCGCGCAGCAGGTCGGCGCAGCGCAGGCAACTGGTTCGCCCCGGCTGCACCAGCGGCCCGACCAGACCGGCACCGTCACGTAAGCGCACCGGAAGATGGGCGATCCGTGCGCGCAGCAATTGCTCGATCAAACGGGGGTCCGGGACGAGCGTGTCGGTCAGCAGCACCAGATCCGGTCGTTGGCGTAGGTCGATGCGCGGGCCGCGGGACCGCTGTGGCCGCAGCCCGAACCGGCGCAGCCCCGTTGTGACCGCATCAGAAAGCGGGCCGAGCCCGTGGATCCGGACTCGACGGACGCGACCGGCAGGGGCGTCGGGATACACCAGCAACGCCGCGTCGTCGAGTGTGGCCAGCAGCTCGCTCGCGCGGTGTGCACCGATACCGAGTTCGCTTGCCAGCCACATGATCTGTGGACGAGTACGTAACCCATCGAGCAGCTGCAAGAACTGCAGGACGGTATCGGGGTCGAGGCCGGGGACCGCGAGCTGACGCGCGGAATCAGGATTCCAGCCGAGTTGAACCGCACCGGAGGACCGGGTCAGGATCAGCAAGTGCGGGTGCAGCATCGGCCCGCGCAAGCACAGCGATGTCATGGCGAGCAGTATGCGGATCCGCCCACAGCCGAACCGGGACGACAACCGGAGTTATCCACAGGGCGCCGCCGCGTCGATCGCCCGACGCGGCGACCCTGTCGGCTCGGTGGATCCCGTGCTCAGGAGGCGGTGTCGCCGCCGGATTCGCCTGGCTTATCGCCCGTTCCACCGGCCTTGTTGCGTTCGTCGCGTTCGCGCGCCTCGGTTTCGGCCAGCTGCGCCAGTGGATCGTCGAAAGCATTCGTGCCGCCGCCGATCACCGCATCGATGAAGCCTACGGGGGAGTCCAGATCGCTGGCATCGGGCAGCAGATCGGGATGGGCCCAGATACCGTCGCGCGCCTCCATCCCAGCATCGGTGGTCAACCGCTGCCATAGTGCCGCCGCCTCACGCAGTTTGCGCGGCCGCAGCTCCAGACCCACCAGAGTGGCGAATGTCTGCTCGGCCGGGCCACCGGTGGCGCGGCGCCTGCGCAGCGTCTCGGCCAGTGCACCAGCACCGGGCAGCCGTTCGCCGACGGCCTCGGACACCACGACCTGCACCCAGCCCTCGATCAGGGCGAGCAGTGTCTCCAGCCGTTCCAGCGCCTGCTTCTGCTCGGGCGTGGTCTGCGGCTCGAACGTGCCCTTGGACAGGATTTCCTCGAGCTTGCTCGGATCGGTCAGCGACATCGGATCGATGCCCTGGGCCGCCTCCTCCAGCGCCGAGAAGTCCATCTTGATACCGCGCGCGTAGTCCTCGACCGCGCCGAGCACCTGCTGCCGCAGCCACGGCACATGCCCGAACAGACGCTGATGGGCCGCCTCGCGGGCAGCGAGGAACACCATGATCTCGCTCTCGGGCTGCTCCAGACCCGCGCTGAACTCCGAGATGGCGGCGGGCAGCAGGGCGGCGGTGCCCGCGGGACCCAGCGGCAGGCCGATATCGGTGGAGGTCAACACCTCCTTGGCGAGCTGACCGAGCGCCTGGCCGAGCTGCGAACCGAAGGCCAGTCCACCCATCTGGCCGAGCATCCCCATCATCGGCGCCGCGAACTGCTTGGCCTCCTCGGGCAGGTTCGCCGTCCACATGCCGGAGATCTGCTGCGCCACCGGATCGCACAACCGCTGCCAGGTCGGCAGGGTCTCCTCGATCCAGTCGTTGGCTGTCCACGCGGCGGTCTTGGTCGCGCCGGCGGGCAGAGTTGTCGCACCATCGAGCCACAGCTCTGCCAGGTGTGCGGCGTCGGTAACGGCACTGGCGGTGCCCGCGGACACCGGGGTGACACTCGCACCGAGCTGCTGACGGGCCAGCCGCTTGGCGACGTCGTAATTGACCGGACCGCTCTGTTCCGAGCCCGGCTGGGCCATTCCCTGACCCATACCGCTGAGCATCTGGCCGAGCGACGTCAGCATCTGTCCGAGCTGGGCGGGATCGAATCCACCCGCACCGGAACCGGCCATGCCGAAGCCGAACGGGTCGCCCGCGCCGGGACCGCTCGGCTCATCGCCGCGTTTGCGGTCATCGTCGTCGTCGCGGTTCGAGAATCCGAACGGGTGGTCACTCATACCCATTACGTTACGCGGCGTGGACCGGCGGCGATGTTCGCGCGCCGCGAAATCGGCGCGGTGGCCGCGCGCACGCGTGAGCACTCTCACGACGGTCGATCCGAGCACCCGCGAACCGCGAAATCTCCGCCGGTGCCGCCCCGTGGCCGCCGCGATCGCTACTGTTGGCCGCGTGAATCGTCGGATCATCACTCTGCTCGCCGCGCTGCTCCCGGTGCTCGTGCTGGGCGTCGCGGGGAACTGGTTCAACGTGCCCTTCGTCGCTCTCGGCCCCGGGCCGACGTTCAACACTCTTGGCGAAGTGGACGGCAAACAGGTCGTCGACGTCACCGGTGTGGAGGTGGATCCGACGACCGGAAACCTCAATATGACGACGGTGTCGGTGCGCGACGGGCTCAATATCTTCGAGGCGATCGGCTTCTGGTTCAGCGGTGAGCACGGGCTCGTCCCACGCTCGGAGGTCTATCCGCCCGGTGTGTCGCGGGAGGAGATCGATAAGTCCAACCAGCAGGACTTCAAGGACTCCGAGAGCAACGCCGAGATCGCGACGATGAACTTCCTCGACCTGCCCACCGCGGTGCTTGCTCGCACAGTTGCCGACAACGGACCGGCCACGGCGGTGCTGGAAGAAGGCGACGAGATCGTCAGCATCAATGGCGTCCCGATGGTCGAACCCAAGGACGTGGTCGACGCCATCGGAAAACTGCCTCCTGGCAGCGAGGTCACCATGGTGACCCGTCGCGGGAGTGCCGAGCAGACCGTCACCGTGACGCTTGGCGCCCGCGAGGACGACCCGAACAAGGGCTATCTCGGTGTCACGCCCGGTGCGGGCGCACGTCCGCCGATGGAGGTCACGTTCAATCTGGCCGATATCGGCGGACCATCCGCGGGCCTGATGTTCAGCCTCGCCCTTATCGACAAGCTCACTCCCGGTGAACTCGACGGCGGCACGTTCATCGCAGGCACCGGATCGATCGATCAGGACGGCAAGGTCGGCCCGATCGGCGGCATCCAGTACAAGATGATGGCCGCGCGCGAGGCGGGCGCCGAGACCTTCCTTGTCCCGGCCGCCAACTGCAACGAGGCCAGGCAGCGCACCCCGGACGGCCTGCGCCTGGTGAAGGTGGACAACCTCGCCGGCGCCGTGCAGTCGCTCGAGGATCTCAGTGCCGGACGTCCGACGGTCGGCTGCGGCTAGACGGGACGCCGCGCGGGCTCAGTCCAGCGTGTGCCGCAGGGCCTCGGCCACATTCGCGGCCAGGTTCGGGTAGGTCCGCAGTTCGAGGTCGGCGAACTCGTCGGCGTCGTCGTCGGGACGCACTTGCAACAGGCACAGGGTGGTGCCCGCCCGAAGGGCCGCCGCGAACAACCGGGCCTCCCGGCGTTCCGGATGGGAGTGGGCGGCGGCGCGCCCGGCGGCGTCGGCCGCATCGTCATCGGCGAGCAGCGGCGTCAACGCGTCATCGAGGGTGCTCTCGGCAGTCGGCGGCAGCACCACGATCTCCTGCACCAGCACGCATCCGGCGACCGCGGGTGGCCAGCTCGTGGTGGCCAGGACTTCCTCCAGCGCAATCGAGCCACCGGTCACGTCCTCGGGGAACGGTTCCTGGGCGACCGGAGTGAGTTCGTCACCGGCATCCACCTGATCGATGAGCCCCGGCTCAGCGGCCACCAGATCGGCAGTCGGCACCAGCGCGAACATCTGCGGCGGACGTCCCCACCCTTCGGAGTCGACGAATTCGGCCACCTCCCGGACGGCACGGGACAACACCACTTCGGCATGCAGGTCAGCGCTCACTGTGTCTATTTTGCGCCGCCTGCGGCACCGAGTGTTCGCGGGGCTGTGTTTGTTGTGCGCCGCCTGAGGCACCGCGTGTTCGCGGCCCCCTTGTGTCTCGCGTTTCCGGTGCCGCTGCTTGCCTTCGGCTTGCGCAGCGGCACCGGATACCGCCCTGCCATCTGCGCGGTGTCCGATTTTCCGTAGAGTGGGCGCCAACGGTCCGAATCGGACCATCCGCAACATCGGACTGCGGCGTGCAGGCGTTGGCGCCGCCGGACCTTGGAGAGTGGCATCGTGGGCATGCGGCCCCCCTCGGGCTTACCTTCGTTGTCCCGCCGCAGCCGTGTGCTGCTGGTGGCGGCCGTCGTTCTGGCGGCGCTACTACTGGTGGGACCACGACTGGTCGACACCTATACGAACTGGCTGTGGTTCGGCGAAGTCGGCTTCCGTGGCGTCTACGTCACGGTCCTGTGGACCAGGATCTTGATCTTCGCCGTGGTGGGGCTGTTCGTCGGGCTGGTGGTGTGGGGTGCGCTGCTGCTGGCGTACCGCTCCCGGCCCGTGTTCGTACCCACTGCGGGGCCCAACGACCCCATCGCGCGCTATCGCACGACCGTGATGAGCAGGCTGAAGCTGTTCGGCATCGGGATCCCGGTGCTGCTCGGCGTGCTCTCCGGCCTGGTGGCGCAGTCGAATTGGGTTACCGTTCAGTTGTTCCTGCACGGCGGCTCCTTCGGTGAGACCGACCCGCAGTTCAATCTCGATGTCGGCTTCTACGCCTTCGATCTGCCGTTCTACCGGATGATCCTGAACTGGCTGTTCGTCGCCATCGTCATCGCGTTCTTCGCGAATCTGGTGACCCACTACGTGTTCGGCGGCCTGCGCCTGTCCGGTCGCGAGGGCACCCTCACCAATGCTGCGCGTATCCAGCTCGCGGTACTGGCCGGAACTTTTGTGCTGCTCAAGGCCATTGCGTACTGGTTCGACCGCTACGAACTGCTCATGAGCAGCCGTAAGGAGCCAACCTTCAACGGTGGCTCCTTCACCGACATCAATGCGGTGCTGCCCGCCAAGCTGATCCTGATGTCGATCGCCATCATCTGCGCGGTCGCGTTCTTCGCAGGTATCGTGCTGCGCGATCTGCGGGTGCCCGCCATGGCCGCGGCCCTGCTCGTGTTGTCGTCGGTGCTGGTCGGTGCGGTATGGCCGCTGATGGTCGAGCAGTTCTCGGTGCGCCCGAACGCCGCGGAGAAGGAAAGCGAGTACATCGAGCGAAACATCGCCGCTACCCGCAAGGCCTACGGGATCACAGATGACAAGATCGACTACGTCCCGTATTCCGGTGAGAGCAGTAAGAACCCGGCCAGCATTCCGGTCGATAACGCCACCATCGCCAACGCGCGGCTGCTCGATCCGAACATCCTGTCGCCGACGTTCACCCAGCTGCGTCAGCTGAAGAACTTCTACGGCTTCCCGGAGTCACTGGATATCGACCGCTACACCATCAACGGTCAGGTCCAGGATTTCATCGTCGGTGCACGTGAACTGTCGCCGTCCTCGCTGACCGGCAACCAGACCGACTGGATCAACAAGCACACCGTCTACACCCATGGCAACGGCTTCGTCGCCGCGCCCGCCAACCGCGTCAACCGGCCGCAATCGGATGATCCCAACGCTGCTGGCGGCAGTAGCGACTCCGGTTATCCGATCTTCATGGTCAGTGACCTGTTCACGAAGCCGGACGATCAGCGCATCAAGGTCGAGCAGCCACGCATCTACTACGGCGAACTGATCTCGCAGTCCAACCCGGACTACGCGATCGTCGGCGCTGTCGAGGGCGAGGCGCCTCGCGAATACGACAAGGACGACGCCCGCTACACCTATGAGGGCACCGGTGGCGTGCCGATCGGTAACTGGTTCAATCGCCTGGCTTTCGCGGCCAAGTACGCCGAGCGCAACATCCTGTTCTCCTCGGCGATCGGCGAGGACTCCAAGATCCTGTACAACCGCGACCCGCGCGACCGGGTGCAGAAGGTCGCGCCGTGGTTGACCACCGACGGCAACACCTATCCGTCGGTCGTCGACGGCCGGATCGTCTGGATCGTGGATGCCTACACCACGCTGGACAACTACCCCTACGCCCAGATCTCCTCGCTGGAAGGCGCGGTCGAGGACAGCATCGACCGCAAGACCGGCAGGCTGCTGCCACGCAAGGAGGTCAGCTACATCCGCAACTCGGTCAAGGCCACTGTCGACGCCTATGACGGCACGGTGAACCTGTACGAGGTGGACTCCTCGGATCCGGTGCTCAAAGCCTGGCGCGGGGTGTTCCCGGACGCCGTGAAGTCGGAGAGCGAGATCAGCCCCGAGCTGCGCGAGCACTTCCGGTATCCGGAGGACCTGTTCAAGGTGCAGCGCGACATGCTGACCAAGTACCACGTCGACGATCCGCGCGAATTCTTCACCAACAACGCGTTCTGGTCGGTGCCCGCCGATCCGACCGTCGAGGGCGTGACGGCCAGCCAGCCGCCGTACTACGTGCTGCTCGGTGATCCGGAGACCGGCAAGCCGGTGTTCAACCTGACCAGCGCGATGGTGGGCTACAACCGGCAGTTCCTGTCGGCCTACATCTCGGTGCGGTCCGATCCGGAGGGGTACGGCAAGTTCCGGATCCTGCAATTGCCGACCGACACCCAGACCCAGGGTCCGCAGCAGACGCAGAACACGATGACGACAGCGCCACAGGTCTCGCAGGAGAAGACGCTGCTGTCCAACTCGAACAAGATCAGATACGGCAATCTGCTGACGCTGCCGGTCGCCGACGGCGGCATCCTGTACGTCGAGCCGTTCTACAACGAACGCAATACCGGCCCGAACACCGCGACCTTCCCGCAGCTGCTGCGCGTGCTGGTCAGCTACCGCGACCAGGCGGGCAGTGTGAAGGTCGGTTATGCCTCGACGTTGGCCGAAGCGCTGAACCAGGTCCTGCCGGGTGCGGGTGCACTGGCGACGCCGCCGGGCGGTGATCCGGCGATCCGGCCGCAGCCGGGGACCGCGCCGCCGGTCGAGGGCTCGACGCCGCCGCCTGCGGAGAATGGCGGACCTCCGCCGGTCGAAGGTTCGACACCGCCGCCACCAGCGGGTTCCTCAGGAGCCCAGGATGCCGCGGCCGCCGAACTGAACCGCAGGATCGAGGCGGTGCGCACCGCAATGCGGACGGGCAACTTCTCCGACTTCGGTAAGGCGCTCGACGAGCTGGAAGCCGCGGTGAAGGCCTACCAGGACGCCGGACGCTGATCGGTTGATCCGCGGGTCGAGGGCACGGGGAGCCCGTGCC